>CAXXPA010000046.1:0-23413 GCA_963662365.2 Bacteroidales bacterium | reverse complement strand
TGCTCAAGAACAGAAGGTTTTGGAATGGTCTTAGCAGAAGCTATGGCTTGTGGAATGGCAGCAATTTCCTATGAAAATACGGGCCCTAATGAAATAATCCAAAACAGATATCAGGCTTTCTGATACCAAATGGTGATGAAAAAGGCTTCTGCCAAAAACTCAAATATCTATTAGATAACTATAGCCAGAGAGAAACCTTTTCAATTAATGGCAGACAAAACATAATAGACAGATTTTCAAGTAGATATATCATAAAAAACTGGGTGAATATATTCAACTCATTGTGTGAATAAAATATTACAATATGACGAAAATTGGAATTATTTCTACATACGACCCGCATTCGGACAGAAAAGCTCATAGTGGGATACTATTCAAAATTAATGAATCATTAAAAAAATGCAGGTTGTGAGACTTTTTGGATCAAAAACCCCGAGTCTAAGATGTACAGATTCCTGGCACGATGTGCGACTCTCCAAAGTTTGTTTTGCAAAAAACAAATCTATATTGACCGCACTTATCTAGGTTCATATTTACGCGCCAGAACGATTAATCAATCAGATCTGGGCAACTATGATTATATAATTATAATACATTATTTCATGCAGCGTATGGCTGGCTAAGAACGAATACACCGATTATTTACCATAGCGATGCGACATTTGACATTGTCAATAATTACTACCTGCAAAACATGTGGAAATGGAATGAAAAACAAGCTGAGAAAATTGAAATCGGGGCATTAAATAAATGTATATTGCATTTATCTTCATCTGACTGGCGCAATAAATCCTTGATAAACCACTATAAAATAAACGCTGACAATTGTAAAGTTTTAGAATATGGTCCATGTATTGAAACAAACAAACAACATAATAGAAGTCACAAAGATAATAACTCGATCCAACTTCTTTTTTTTGGTGTTGAATGGATTAGAAAAGGAGGCCACATTGCCGTTGACACTTGTAGGACACTGAACTCCATGAATTACAATTCTAAAATAAAAAATATTGGGTATAAGGCAGTTACCCAATACATACAAGGACGAAAGAAATCTTGAATTCATTGGGTACCTAGACAAAAATTCACCTGTAGAATATCAAAAACTTATCGAAATATTACAAAACACCGACTTCTTAATTCTACCGACAAAGGCAGAATGCTCAGCCGTTGTTTATTCCGAATGTTCTTCGATGGGAATCCCTATCATTACATACGATACCGGAGGTGTTGGGAAACTATGTTATTAATGGTAAAAACGGTTATAGATTGCCAATCAACGCCACAGGTTATGATTTTGCAACCAAGATTATTGAAATTATCAATAAAGGCGAATGGGATACACTATCTTCAGGAGGAATAATACATTACCAGAATAAACTAAACTGGTCATGTTGGACTTCTTTCTTTCGCGAATACTTTAACAACAATTGCAATGAGTAAACTAGATATAATTATTTCACTTGGAACAAAAGATTGCTTTATTGTAAAAAAAACAATCCGATACATCAATATCAACATAACAGATGTTGATAATATTTATATCATAACAGACATGAGGAACAAAATCTTTTTTTCTCATGCGTTTCTAAAAAATAATAAAGTTACAATTATCGACGAAAACGAACTAATTAACAACGTAAACTTTTCCTATATCAAAAAGTTAGTTGACAATCATTTTTGTCAACTTAAAGTTAATATGAGTGGATGGTACTTTCAACAGATTCTTAAAATGGGTTTTGCATTAACTGGATATGCCAAAGACAATTACTTAATATGGGACCGCTGACACTATACCTCTACGTAAATTAAATTTCGTCGTTGAGAATAATAAAAAATTCTACATAACCCCAAAAACGGAATATCACAAGCCGTATTTCTCATCAATGAAAGCATTAATCCAAATAGGTAAAACTTTCGACTATTCGTTCATCTCTGAACATATGGTAATTAAAACATCCATCATGAAAGAACTTATTAAGCGAGTAGAGTCGTCTCCGGTAACTGGAGATCATTGGGTAGAAAAAATAATAAATTCAACAGACCCTAGTGAACCCAATGGATTCTCTGAATTTGAGACATATGGAACATATTGTGGAGTCCAACACCCTGATCTATATCAACTCAGAGAGCTTAGAACTTTTCGTAATGCTGGTAAGTTATACGGAAGAGGAGTAAAAGACAAACAGCTTGCCGTCCTTGCCCAGAAATATGACATGGCTTCATTGAAAAACGACATATACCTCCATTTCCTATGAATATAAGTTCATTTTGCAGTAAATTTATATTTAAAATTATATTATATGCAAGACATTAAAAATTAACATTTGCCTTATAGTTTGATGAAAACATTAACCCCCACACACGGAATATGCATATTAACGATTCTTCTAATTATTGATGGTATATTTCCAGAATCCAGTTCAAAGGTATTAGTCAGAGCAATTATATGGTTAACGCTCTGTTTATTGCCTTACTACAACATTAATAAACTTCGAAAGGATACTAAGTACAGCTACTACTTGATATCCTTATCATTGTGCTACACAATATTATTAACGATAAGATCAATCTTCTTCGACGGCAACAATGCCATCTTAGGAAATCCTATCCTATCTTTATTTGGGAATACTAGTTTTGGAGTTTTACCTTTTCTTTGCCGTTATTTTCACTATATGGTTTTTCTTTCACTATTTTATCAACATTAAAGAATATAATTATCACTATTTTTCACCTGTTCAACAATAATATATTTATTTCATTTGCTCTTCTTTAACAGCGATTCATTTGCGCTAATCACAACATTACACTGTGCATGTTTCATATTTATTTACATAGACTAATAAATAAAGGCCTAAGAACTCCAATATTCATTGGTAGCGGCATAATCTTACTCGGGTTATGGCAAATCTCCGAACGTGCTTTATTTCTTATGTTTCTTTTATCATTTTTTGCTTATTGGCTAGTTCACTACAAAACTTCTAAGAAGTTATTGATGATATACTCATTCACACTAGTTTTTTTATCTATTTCCATCACACTCTTCGCTCTATACTATGGAATATCTATATTTGAGGAAATCCCCAAAATACTATCTAATACTACAGGAGAAATTTCACAAGACTCTAGGACATTTCTTTTTATTGAATTTAGAGAGGACTTTAACCACGCTCAATCATGGATTTTTGGGAAGGGACTATTAGGGTCCTATTACTCAGAAATAATGGATAAGGCACAAAGCTTAGGACTCTATTCAGACAATGCCAACAGAGTTGGAGTGGAAGTAGGATTTCTACAATACATATTAAAAGGTGGAATTTTAGCCCTACTTATCTATATACTTATTCTATGGACAGCTATATTTAGAGCTATAAAATTCTCAAAAAACAAATTCATGCAGATTGTAGCTCTTATTATAGCGTCAAGATTCTTTGTCTCTTGCATCGGTGAATACCCTTGGTTTAATTTGTACAATGTTTTTATTTGGATTTTTATAGGCATGACATTTTCTAAAAAAATGCTTTCAATATCTGACCTTGAGATAAAAACACTTCTCACTCTCACTTTACAAAAAAAAAGACACCAAATTGTCAATTAAAATAACAATCATATCAGCAACATACAATGCTGAATCATGTCTAAAGGAATTACTTAACAGCATTATTCCTCAAAAAACAAGTGAAATAGAACTTATTATTATTGATGGATGCTCTCAAGATAAAACGAGAAAAATCATCAAGGAATACGAAGCTTATATCGATTATTGGATTAGTGAACCAGACAAAGGTGTATATGATGCTTGGAACAAAGGCATTAAAGCTGCAACCGGAGATTGGATTATGTTCCTCGGAGCAGACGATATTCTGCTTCCAAATGCCTTTGAAACATATCTTTCTTTATTAAAGTCTAAAGATTTTTCAGATTACGACTATATATCTTCTAAAAACGAATATGTTGATAACCAAGGTAGAGTACTAAAAATATTAGGAGAGCCCGCGTCCTGGAATCTGATGAAAAAGTATATGTCTGCTGCTCATGTTGCATCATTACATAATAAGGTTAATTTATTTGGAAGAGCGGGATTATATGATCTAAGGTTTAATATTTGTGGCGACTATGAGTTGTTACTGAGAAAAAAAGACATCCTAAAATATTTTTTTATCGACTCCTCTCTAATTGCTAGAATGAAAGTCGGTGGGATGAGTTTTTCTATACAAGCAATTATTGAGGCGTATAAAATTAGAAGACTACATAAAACAATAAATCCACTCTTCAACATAATCAGACTTATAAAAGAGAGCATAGCTTATAAAATATTCAAGACAAAAAAATTAATATGATTACTAAACAATTAAATATTATAGTATCAAAACTTAAAGGTGAAGAATTTAAAATTGACGAATCTACCCCTTTCGTATATTTGGTCAAGTTTTTTCTATCAAAATTCATTTCATTATTATACGGAATATTCGTTCTAAAAACTTGCAAAAGGGTCTTTGTGCATCCATCTTCCACAATAAAATGCAGATCAAGAATTTCGTTTTGGGAAAAATTTCTCCATCGGAAGAAACTGCTTTATAGATGCTCTTTCAAAAGAGGGCTTAGTATGTGGAAATAATGTATCTATGGGGTTTCACACACATATAGAACTAACAGGCAGCTTAAAATATCTTGCTAAAGGTATGAAAATAGGCAACAATGTCGGACTTGGTTCTCATGGACATTATGGCAGTGGCGTTGGAGGATTAGAGATCGGTGATGACACTATTATAGGTAACTATGTAAGCTTTCACCCTGAAAATCACAACTACAAAGACCACTCTATTCCTATAAGATTACAAGGAGTTAATGGAAAAGGGATAAAAGTAGGGCGTAACTGTTGGATTGGAGCAAAAGCAACTTTCTTAGATGGTACAGAAATAGGCGATGGCTGTATAGTTGCTGCAGGGGCTGTAGTAAAAGGTAAATTCCCTAATAATGTAATCATTGGAGGAATACCAGCTCAAATAATAAAAAACAGATAACCACATATGAATAGAATCAAACCTCTGTTATCAATTTGCATTCCTGCAAATAATAGAATAGACTATGTCAGAAGAACTTTAGGAAGTATATATAATGATAAAAATCTATCTGAGTGCAGTATATCAGATTTTGAGGTTATTATATCAGACAACGACCCGAATCAAACGTTATCACAACTCATCCGTGAGTTCAAATTCTCGAATATTTACTACTTTCCAACCTCATGCGAAGGTTTTACTAACTCATTTCACGTATTAACCTACGCAAACGGACACTTTCTAAAACTTCATAATAGCCAGGAGCTATGGAATCCTGGAGCTTTATCTTATGTTATCAATTTAATCAAAATAAATCTAAGACAAAAACCTCTAATCTTCTTCACTGGTGGATTACTGAAAAAAGGAGTAGAATTTCATTATAATAGTTTCGATAGATTCAATTATAATTTATCTTATCTATCATCGTGGAGTAATGGATTCTCAATATGGCAGGAAGATTTTATAGAAGTAAAAGAATCACTTACTTTAAATCCTCTTTTCCCTCATACATCAATTTTTCTCACTCAATTCAACAAGAAAAACTATACCATAAATGATTATAAACTGTTTACAACACAATTCATTAAAAAGAGAGGTGGTCATAATAAGTTTCACGCATTTAGCATAGAATATCCTTCATTAATAGAAACATCTTCAAAAAGCGGACATATTGGCCCTGAAACTCAATACAAAATATTAAACGACATATTAATAAACTTTCTTCCGTTACTATACTTTAATGTAAAAATCGCCAAAAGAGAAACTTTTAGCTCTGAGGGTTTTAAAACTGACATACAAAAGTATTTCCCCAAAGGGTCATACTGGCTGGTTATTTTCTTAAGCTTCATAATACCAGTCAAGGTATTATGGAGAAAAATCAAGATTAAATATCTACTAAAATCCGAATTATAGAATATGAAACCCCCATGTAGTTAACACTTCACCCAAGAGAATGAAAATTGGGAGACGGTTCGAGCTTCGGTGCACTTATCCTCATTGTAATTGTTCTATTATTGGCATAAGCCCAACACAACAAATACAATTTTATGGAAACGACATCGGTATCATTCGAACAAGTAGTAGAACGAGGCTGCGGAATAGACATTCACAAAAAGACAGCCGTGGCAACCATTGAAGGGAATGGCCTCAAACCCACCACCCGTGAATTCGGGACTGTGACGAGCTCTTTGATAGAATTGAAAGATTGGTTATTGGAAAACAGGATTACTCACGTAGTCATGGAAAGTACAGGCGTTTACTGGAAACCGGTATATCATGTTTTGGAGCCCTCCGGCATAACAGTCTGGATTGTCAATGCCCGTCATGTGAAAAATGTACCGGGACAAAAGACAGATAAAAAAGACAGTGCCTGGCTGTGCAAGTTGCTACTTGCCGGGTTACTCAAACCCAGTTATATTCCGGGAAAGGAACAACGTCAATTGCGGGACTTGACACGTTATCGCAAGAAATTGATACAGGATGCAGCCTCAAACAAGAACCGTATTATCCGAATCCTGGAAGATTGCAATGTGAAATTATCGAGTGTGTTAAGTAATACCTCCGGTGTTACTGCCACCAAACTGATAGATAAACTCTGTGAAGGCAAACCGGTAACAATGGAGGATATTGAAAGTGTGTACCACAAAAAAATAGAAGCAACTAAAGAAGAGCTGTGGGAGGCTTGTAATGGATACGTTGAAGAACACCATATTTATTTATTGCAAACCATTCGTCAAAATACAGAACACCTTGAAAGTCAGATTTTAGGACTTAATCAAAAAATAAAAGAGCTATTATCGCCTTACGAAAACGTATTGGAACTGCTTCGCCAGATTCCGGGATTAAGTACCAAAACAGTGGAAGATCTTGTTGCCGAAATCGGACTGGATATGAATGTGTTTCCGACAGAAGACCACCTATGTTCATGGGCTGGTGTAGCACCGGGCAATAATGAGAGCGCCGGTAAAAAAAAAGCGGACGCACCCCACACGGAAACAAACAGGCAAAATCCATAATGGTAGAAGTCGCATGGGCGGCATCACGTACCAAGAAAACATTTTACCATGCCCGCTATCACCGCCTGGCTGCCCGAAGAGGCAAAAAAAGAGCCATTGTTGCCGTCGCCCACTCGATACTTAAATCCGTGTATCATGTCTTGAAAGACAACGTCCCCTACAAAGAATTAGGGGCTGACTACCTGAACAGCCGCATGGAAGAGAAACGGCGAAAATATCTCAAAAGCGAATTGCAAAAAATGGGGTATGAGGTACAACTAATTCAAAATGAGAAACCTGTACCGATTGGTGTTTGATTTATAACAGATAAAAGAACATAGCGGACAGCATACAACCAAAGGTCGATTTTTACTGGTACAAGGCAAGGAGTAATCCGTTGTCTAAGCCGGGTATGAAACTGACATCAACAGATAAGCACCCAAGATTATTGACTTGATCATGTGTATGAAATTTTAATCCCTTATCTGTTCTTGCTTTCCGATAGCCAGCGCATTTGTCATTGTGGCAAGTGCTATCTTTGATTTTGTCCAAACTAATCTGAAATTTAAACAGGTGATTTGATAATCACCTAAATATTAAACATTTATATTTTACTTGATTTACATATGAAAATTGCTATTGTAGGCACACAAGGAATCCCAAATACATACGGCGGATTTGAAACACTTGCCGAATATCTGGTAATGCATTTATCGTCCGAATTTGACATAACAGTCTATTGTTCTTCTCCTGACAACAAAACAGATATCAGCAATTACCTGGGAGCCAAGCTCAGATATCTACCCCTGAGCTCCCATGGGTCTATAGGTATGCTCTACGACAGTATATCATTAATAGACGCTGTAGTAAGATATGACAAAGTTTTATTTCTCGGTTTTGGAGCAGGTTTTGTGGCTCCATTACTAAAACCATTCAAGGATAAAATCATCTTGAATTTTGGAGGACTAGACTGGCAAAGAGACAAATGGTCTCCGAAAGCGCAATGGGTAATAAAAAAATGCGAACAGTTCTTAGTAAGAAATTCTAAAGTTGTCATTGCTGATAATAAAGGTATTCAGGATTATATCATACGGGAATACAATATCAACACCCCACTCATTGCTTATGGTGGGGACCAGGCTCAAAAGAGATCAATAGATGAAAACAGGTTGCATGCATACCCTTTCCTAAAGAGTGATTTTGCTTTTTGTGTAACAAGAATTCAACCTGACAACAATATTGTAATGATACTGGAAGCAATGAAAGAGGTAGAAATGCCAATGGTAATGGTTGGTAACTGGAAGTCTTCTGAATTTGGAGTTAAAACGCAGAAAAAATACGGTTGTTATCCTAATCTATACTTACTGGATGCGATTTACGACAGAAATATTCTGGATGAGCTTCGTTCCAACTGTAAAATATATATCCACGGACATTCAGCCGGTGGCACAAATCCATCTTTGGTTGAAGCAATGTATCTGGGACTTCCTATTCTTGCATTCAGCTCCGGTTACAATGAGTATACGACACACAACAAAGCTATATACTTTAAAAACTCGAATGATCTGACACAAAAGGTACGCAACCTTGACTCTTTGGATCTTGATAAAATAGGAATCAAAATGAAAGAAATCGCAAAAAATGATTATATTTGGTCAAAAATTGCGCAACAGTATAAAGATATAATTAATAAATAACTATAATATGATTAAAGTTGCAATTATTGGATTGGGAAAAATGGGGCTTTCACATTGTTCAATTTTAAATGCACATCCGGAAGTCAATCTTGTAGGTATTTGTGATGCTTCAACATTTGTATTGGAAGCTTTTAATAAATACTCTCGACTAAAAACTTATACCGAGTATAAAAAAATGATTGATGAAACCCAACCTGATTGTCTGTTCGTGGCTACTCCGACTAAACTACATGCAGATATGGTAACCTATGCTCTTGAAAGAGATATACACGTATTCTGTGAGAAACCGTTTTCGCTTACTGTAGAAGAAGGAGACAGAATGGCGACCCTTGCAGAAACTAAAAATTTAGTAAATCAAGTAGGATATCACAATCGCTTTATTGGAACATTCAAGGAAATGAAAAGGCTAGTAGAAGGAGGGGTATTAGGAGAGTTATCCCACTTTGCCGGATCAGCCTATGGGCCCGTTGTTTTAAAAGAGAAAGGTAGCACCTGGCGTTCAAACCGGAAAGAAGGAGGAGGATGCCTTTTTGATTATACTTCACATGTGCTCAATCTCATTCATTTTATTCTTGGTAAACCCGTTGATGCCAAAGGAACATTACTAAAAAAGATTTTTTCTTCTGAAGTTGAAGATGCAGTCTATTCATCATTACATCTGGAAAATGGACTAACAGGGCAGCTATCCGTAAACTGGAGTGATGAAACGTACCGAAAAATGAGCACATCCATTCAAATTGAAGGGAAGAAGGGGAAAATGATCGCCGATGCAACTGAGCTCAAAATATATCTAAAAGAAGAGAATAAAAACGAAAACCTTAACAAAGGATGGACAATTAAATACATAACCGACCTCACACCCCTTGTTAATTTCAACTTACGTGGAGAAGAGTATTCAGCACAAATTGACCACTTCATCAGTTGTATAAAACACAAAAAAAGAGAAAATATTAACTCTTTCAATCAGGCTTTAGCAACTGATAAGATTATAGATATAATGATTAAAGATGCTTCAAACTAAAAAAGATATGGATAAAGTATTATTTGGAGATAATCAATTTTTCGCAGTAAATCATCTTTCTGACGAAAAATCAAGAGCTCAATCTATCCGGTTTAAGGAAAACAGAGCAATTATTGATGTACTTGATTCAGCCCGAAAGTTAGGGATCAATACATTTATGTGTACTACCCATGATAGGATCGCTGATATTTGTGAATATATGCGTAAAAATCCAACAGAATGGAAAAACTTCAACATCCTACCTTGCATGCCATATGCACACAAATATGCAAATGCAGTTACTGATCTGGGTATTTTAGGCGCTGTAAAAGCCTATATGCCGGGAAATATTCTAACTGTAGCAGCCAAGGGAGGGATGGCATTTGTTCAAAAAGATTATATTGCCATGATGGAGCTACTGGTAGATGCCGAAATGAAGATGTTTAAAGGTATTAATACTCCGGTTATTTTCCTACAAAATGTCGTAGTTGATCTCATTCTTGGGTTGGGTATGTATGACTTTTTTACAGCTTTTGCCAAACATGTAAAAAACAAATACAATGCAGAACCTGGCTTTATTACTATGAACATGTGTAAAATGGTAGATGTATGCGAACTAATTGGCATTCAGAATCCAATCATTTGCACTTCAATCAACAAAATCGGATTTAGAGTATCCGGCAGCATTGATATTTACGAAAAATATCTGACAGACCCCAATAAAAAATTCCGTCCCATAGCGATGCAGGTTCTTGCCGCAGGTGCCCTTTCTCCTGAAGTTGCGATCGAGTATATAGGACGATTTCCTAAAATTAAATCGGTTTTATTCGGAGCATCCTCCCAATCACATATCAGACAGACAAAAGAACTAATTGAAAAACATATAACAAATGCAGATAAACCTACAACTTTAAAAGATAAAGAATCTGTCAATCTCTCTCTTAACTAAATAAACAAAAGGGTGTGATCATATCGACCACACCCTTTTATTTTCTTCTTAAAGATGTATCCTTCAATTAGAAAACAAACTTCCTGCTTTTTTAATATGCAAAATTACACCCTGATTATTTCCATACAAGGGGCTTCTATCAAAAGCAGCAGATAATCCGAGTGTCCATCCTTTCCATTTCCCAGGAGAATAATTCAGATCACAAAGCGACATAAATGATTTCTTTACCTCAAGATAAGGGAAATAGTGTCTGCCCCATCCCTTGCTATAAGTTGTGAGAATCCGGATATTTACCGATTTACTAACGGTTGATGTAAATCCTAAATGGAATGCCTTTACTCTGTTATTCTCAAACATCAGATTTCCATTCTTATTATAGGCCGGAGAAGTCAGCAAAGGATTACCGCAAGCCATTCCATAGTTTTCCCAACCGACATAATAATAATTGTTGTAATAGTCGTCATTTCCTGTCGCTTCATTTTTCAGGTTTGTACCAGGATAATCATTTGGAGCCCAGTGTATCGGACCACTTTGATTGGTTGTCTGCAAATACTCCAGAAGAATACCAGTCAGACCTACCCCCTTACGGGTATATTCCAATCCCCATAATCCATCAAAACCGTTTTCCTTTGCCATTCCCGAAAAGTCGTCAAAATAGTTTTCAAGATATCCCCTGACAGTTGCATCTCCCTTATGATAGTTAAATACAACATGCCAACTTCCCAGTGTATTCCCGTACATATATAGTCTGTCAGGTACAGCACTTTGACTATCGCCGGGCATGGGCACAAGAGCCATTAAGTAGTACTTAAATGACACTGGGGAGCTCTCGGCAACGACACACCCTTTTTGGTAGTCATAGTAATACTTTTTACCACCAAACTGTGTTTTACTTTCCAGTCCCAGATCTAAAGAAAAAGGACTATTTTTGAAAGTATATTCTATGACTAATGATTTATGATGGTACAAAACATTCGAATTATAAAAAGTCCCTCCTGCAATATATAAATCACAATTCTTTTTCTGAAAATCAGCATCCGTAAACCAACCGTATGAAATATCGCCTTTTACTTTTAACTGATTATTCATTAACCATGGAAAAGATAAGAACTCTGGAACAGATAATCTAATCTGTGGAATCGGAGAAGCATTCCCTGACCAGCTCAGCCCACCACAACTCAACTGATTATTTTTTAAGATGGATTCGTACTCTTTACTACCGGTAGTCAGTAAAATTTTTTTGTACTTCAGCTCTAAATACGCCTGATGAAGGAATAGATCCGACCTGAAATTATAGGCGCTGACAATATCCAGCCCATAGCCAAGGTCTATTTTCTTATCAGATTGAATACTATCAACAATCCCGGCTCTTAAATAACCATTATTTTTAGTCAAGGAAGAAAGTCCGTGCTTATTACTCACTGACCAGAATGGTGAATTATCACCGGAAGAAAAAGAACTTTGTAACTCTACTCTATACTCTGTCTGTGCAAATAATGAAAAAGCACACAGACACATCAGAATTGAGATGATTAGGTATCTTCGCATCGTTAATTAATTATTATGATTAGAACTTTGAGAGAGAGAGTTCGCTATAACCGTCTTTTATTATTAAAGATTTGGAATTAAGATGCTCAATCCTGAACTTACGTTCAACACCAATATTTATCCAACCAAAACAGACATTATTGATTATATAGTTTTGAGAATCGGGATCGACTATTTCAAGATCAAGAGAGTCTCCATTCTGAGAAAAGTAGCCAAATGCAGTCATTAAAATAGTTGGAGACGTGATTGACTGAATCGACAATACATTATTATCAAAATTATAGAATATCGTATCTACTTTATGTTTGACACCGGAACGCTCCTCAAATTTCACCTGCCACTTTCCCCTAAGATCTGAGTCATAGTTCTTATCAGAACAAGAAAAACACGAAAAAAACAACCAATACTACTAGAAAGCCTTTTAATAAATTCATCATGCTATATATTTACCAATTTTAAGTATGCAAATTTAACTAAATAATAGATTTCTGAGATCATTCTACAAAAAAGACCGCTACCATAATCAATTCCTGGCAGCGGTCTTTTTTATTTTATCTCAAAAATGCTTCAGCCTGCTCTATGGCTTCGGGTTTACCTACATCCAGCAGATAACAATCATTTTGCAGATAGGCTTGCAATTTGGCTTTCTCAGCGATAGACAGATAGTAATCAATTATCGAAAATTTCCCGGACCATTTATCCATTTCGCTCAGCACAGATGGCGAGAGGATGTGTATTCCGCCGAATGAATATTTCTTGTAATCGGTGGGATTAAATCCGGCAATGGGAGACTTAACCTCTCCGGTTACACTATTTACCCAACCTTTCATCATTCCATGATCATCGAATAAAAGGGAACGGTCTGCATCAACCTCTTTCACCAATAAGGTGGCATCAACATTTGATTGAAGGTGGCTTTGGTACATTCTCTCCAAATCTACATCTGAGAGAATATCTACATTATGTACCAAAAAAGGTTTTCCGTCATCGAAAAAAGAAGACGCTTTCTTGATTCCGCCACCGGTCTCCAATAGAAGGTCCTGTTCATCTGAGATTTCAATACGAATGCCAAAACGATCGTTCTCTTCTAAAAAACGGATTACCTGATCAGCAAAATGATGAACGTTTACTATGATTTCATCGAATCCGGCCGCTTTAAGCTTCTCGATGGTGATTTGAAGCAATGGTTTTCCGTTTACTGGAATCAATGCTTTGGGCATCGAATGTGTAAAGGGCTTCATGCGGGTACCAAGTCCCGCAGCAAATATAAGGGCTTTCATTTATTTGTTTTTATGTATCTCAGAGGACACCGGATTATTGCACAGAGTTCCACAGAGAATTTGATTCATTATCTGCAGTTATTTCAGCTTTCTAAGTAAATTCGTTAAATAAGGGTATTCCTTAAATCCCTCCTCTCCCATCAACGAATTGATATTGCGAATAGCTGCCGGAATCATATCAATGAAATATTGTTTCTTCTCAATCAACCCGCGAAAGCCACCGGCACCTAACACCTGTAAAAGGCGGAAGAGTGCAAAATGTCTCAAGCGGCTTCGGAAAGCAGCTTCATCAACCGGACGATATTTGCCTAAAGAAGTGAGGTAAGCTTTGATGAGCAGATCTGTCATTTCAGCAGAATAATGAGCCTCAACCTGCCAGATAAATGAAGCCACATCATAATAAACCTGACCACGACGGCCGCCCTGAAAATCAATAAACCAGGGTTCGCCATCTTTTACAATTACATTGCGTGACTGGAAATCCCGGTAGAGAAACACATCATTATCTTCAGCATCCAGTATATCAGCCATTAATTCAAATTCATCTTCCAGTGCATTTTCACTAAATGCAACGCCGTAAGGACGGAGGAAACAATATTTGAAATAATTCAGATCCCAGAAAATACAGCGACGGTCAAACTCAGCACGCGGAAAGCAAACCGAATAATCGAGTTCCTCTGCCCCTTTCACCTGCACATCTGCCAAAGCAGCCATCGTTTTGCACAGGATATCTTTCTCTTCCTCAGAGTAGTTATTCATTTCACGCCCTTTAGCCACATAATCAAACAATGCCAGATTGCCTAAATCCTGTTGAATATAATGCATACGATCTTCAGATACGGCATATAATTGCGGAATAGGAAGCCCCTTGCCATTGAAATGTTGCGCGAGATAGATGAATGCTTCGTTTTCAACGGTCGATTCGCCGCGGGTACCAATGCAAGAGTTTTTTTTCACCGATCAGACGCACGTAAAAGCGGTTTGAACCAGAGCCGGGAATAGCTTCAGTTGTTTTCAGCGGTTCGCCGAAGTAGTTCTCAAATAGTTTTTTTAAAGTCTCCATTATATTGTCTTATGTCTTTTGACCAATTATCTTATGTCTTTTGACCAATTATCTTATGTCTTTTGACCAATTATCTTATGTCTTTTGTCTTATGTCTTTTGTCTATTGTCTTTTCCCAAAATCCTTATCCACCTTTATAACTGCTACGCCGATAAAGGTAAATACCGCACAAAACATTACCCAGAGGAAGAAGTGAGGATAACCAAGCCATTGCTGTAATTTCCCGGCAACCATAGTCGGCAACATCATACCCAGAGCCATAAATCCGGTACAAATGGCATAATGTGCCGTTTTATATTTTTCCATCGGAAAAATACATAAGATAGACCATAAATGCTGCAAATCCGAATCCATAACCGAACTGCTCAATTGCTACACAGGTCGAAACTGCCCACAGGCTTGTTGGATAGACCTGCGACAAATAGACATAGGTCAGATGCGGAATATTAATCATCAACGCCATGGGCCAGAGCCAGTATTTCAATCCATTTCGGGAAATAACTACACCTCCCATAATTCCACCCAACAACAGGAAAACAACAGAAACGACTCCATACAGAAAGCCAACCTCTTCGGTACTCAATCCCAATCCACCATTTGCTTTGGGATCAATCATAAAAAGTTTTCCTATCACGGATATCTGCGCTTCGCCAAAACGATAAAGCAGGATAAATACCAAAGCTGCCCACACCTGCTTTTTACGGAAGAAACTAACAAAGGTATCTCCGAATTCACAGAATATCTCCCTAACCGAGCGGGTATCGGAAGGATGATCGCTATCGGGTTTGGGTAATGAGAATTTATGCAAAGAGAGCAGAAGAACGAATAGACCTGCAAAAATGCCGTAAACAATCATCCAGGCAAGCTTGAGATTGTGGGTGGTCTGCTCGATATAACCGGCCAGCATTACCAGCAGTCCTTGTCCGGAGATCATCGCGATACGATAGGATGTGTTGCGGATGCCTACAAACGCAGCCTGATCATGAGCCGGAAGAGCCAGCATATAAAATCCATCGCAAGCAATATCATGTGTCGCCGAAGAGAATGCAACCAAAAACAGGAATGCAAAAGTTAACTGTACCCAAAGTGTTGTATGCAACGAAAAAGCCACACCAGCCAGTCCAACGCCAAGGATAAGTTGCATCAGCACAATCCACCACCGCTTGGTTTTAAATATTTCCACAAAAGGGCTCCAAAAGGGCTTGATCACCCAGGGCAGATTGAGCCAACCGGTAAATATCGCAATGGCGTCGTTATCCAAACCCAATCGTTTGTACATAATTCCGGCAACGACCATTACTGCTACATAGGGAAGTCCCTCGGCAAAATAGAGCGAAGGAATCCAACTCCAGGGATTCTTTGATTTTTGTTCCATTTCTTGTTTTTATTGGCACACAGATGACACAGATATGATGTGAATCCGTGTCATCTGTGTGCTAATTCTCTAATATTTTTTCTCCAGAGTCACATCACGATAATAATGCAGCAAAATATCGCGGTACGAATAGCCTTTATCCCCCATTACTGCAGCGCCAATCTGACAAAGGCCTACCCCATGTCCCCACCCTGCACCGGTTAAGGTAAAACTTGCGGGAAGATTATTTTCCCCCATCACTTTATCCACTACGAATGCAGAACTGTAAAGGTGAGATTCAGAAAGGGATTTACGAATCAGAAGTTCTTTTCCGATGACCATCGTTTTCTTCGTACCAACAATGCGAAGTCTAATCAGGCGACCAGAAACGCCACGCTCTACAGGTTGTAGATCGATGATTTCACCGAAATCAATGCCAGTGCGACGATATAGCAGATCAGATATTCCGGCTTGCGTATAAGTTACCTTCCATCGATAAAAATCGGCTGTCTCCTGATCGTAATTATTCAGTACCTGACTCAATACATTTGCATCGTTGGTATTGCAAAACGCTTCAGGTGATGTACGAATCCATTTTTCAGCTTCGGCTTCAATAGTTAAGTCTGGTGTATCAGAAATCGCATTTTCTGCACGATCAAACACCTTTTGCAAATACGGATGAGAAGCTGGTTCCCAGCAATTGTCGAATTTTTCAAGTACGCCACCGCAACATTTGGAGAAGCGGGCATCGCAAATAGTCTCGCCGTACATTAGTAACTCGCCACGGGTTGCCTCAACGGCTACCATCACCTTATCTGTCGACGCACGGGTGATACCCTGATAACGCTGGCAGTGATCGTCGGCACAAACATCATAAAGCAAATGATCTTCGCGGTCCCACCACTTGATCCATTCGTCTTCGGTGCAGGTATCAGAAACATATTTTACTGACTTTGCTGCCAAATCATTTTTTTTCATCAATTGGGAAAGTAACCAACTACGCGATATCACGGCATGAGCTTTCAATAATTCAGGCGAACTGGTTGCGCTCATTTCTGAGGAAATCACGCTTTTCAGGTATTCTTCAACAGGTACCAGATTTATGGCAGTCAACTTTTCACCCTCAATAATTATTTTGAGAGAACCGCGAAACGATTGTACCTCTTTTCGCTCCCAATGAAACCCAATGCCTATAACAACCTCTTTCAAGGTAAAAAAGGCATCGTCAGAAACCGGATGAAAAATCAATTCATCATAAAACCTGCTATTGAAAATAATTTTACCGTCAATAATATAGGCGTTATAATCACCGGAAAGAGATTCTCCTGAGCCAACGATTGTATATTCTTTCTGAAATGAAAATGGGATCTCGATATCAGATACAATGCCGACGGATAATATGGGTTCTTGCATGATTTTTGAGTAGTTAGAGGAAGTCAGTAGAAGTTATGGGATAGTTTTTTCCAGACCTTCAACCCATCAATCCTTAAATTTGACTGCAAAGATAAGCAATCAAGGTGTGATTCTTGTTTATTTCCAAAGAACAAATCATGTGATTTGATTTTAGAAAAATATCACTACCTTTGCAACCGCTTTGGTTCCAAACCCGCATTCGCGGTAGAGGATGAAAAGGGAATCAGGTGAGAATCCTGAACAGTCCCGCTGCTGTAAGCTTCACCAAACGTCAGGCAAAACCATCGCCACTGGACTCTGTGTATAGAATCCGGGAAGGCCGCCCCGACGGAAGTAAGTCAGAAGACCTGCCACGGCATCGTTAGTTCAAAAGCTTTCGAGGATAAAGCTGAGAAACATCCGCAAACTGATTTACCTCTTTTGCCCTTGTTGCATTTTTTTATTCCGAAAGCTGTTTGTGCGTATATCAACGTCAAATAGTTTATGACATTGTCACATCCGAAAACAAATCTTTCATCTTTACGTAAAATGCTTGTGCTCTGTACGGGATTTTGCTTTGCCTCTTCTGTTTTTTCGATTGAGAACGAAACAGACTCGGTAAAGCCCATGCGTACAAAGAAGTTGCAGGAAGTGACTGTCACCGGTACTGCACAGCAGCAAAGCCGTCAGGCAACACCCTTGCAGGTGATGAGTGATGAAGACTTTTCCCGAATAAGTGCATCAAGCGTTTCGGATGCGGTTAAGCATTTCTCGGGTGTAAATGTCAAGGATTATGGCGGTATCGGGGGATTAAAGACAGTTTCTGTCCGTAGTCTCGGCGCTCAGCATACGGGTGTTTCGTACGATGGGGTTATGCTGAATGACGTGCAGACCGGACAAATCGATTTGGGCAAATTTTCACTTGACAACGTGGAGAAAATATCCCTCAACAATGGCCAGCCCGATGATATTTTCCAGACGGCAAGGATGTTTGCCTCTTCGGGGATTATCGCTATCACCACTAAAACTCCTGACTTTAATACGATAAATCAACTCAAAGGGAAAGCGGCAATAAAAAGCGGAACCCTCGGACTATTCAACCCGTCTCTTTTTCTTTCAAAGAATATAAGCCGGAAATTTATTCTTTCGGCAAATGGAGAATGGATGAAAGCCAACGGTCGGTTCCGGTTTACCCAGACATTAGGACCCGGATATGATACTGTTCGCTACCGGAACAATAGCGATGTCGATATTTTCCATGGAGAACTAAACGGCAATTATCAGACCAGGGAGAATGAAAACCTCTCGGCCAAAGTGTATTATTACGATTCGGAACGCGGACTACCGGGAGCTGTGATCTATTATGCCGATAACAACAAAGAGCGACTGTGGGACAAACAGTTTTTCGGCCAGTTGCATTACCTGAATAAAATATCCCAACACTGGCAATATCAGGCTTCAGGTAAATTCAACCGTTACGTCAACCGTTATATTGATTTTAGTAATAAATATGCCGGAGGTAAGCAGGAAAACCATTATCTGCAACGCGAATATTACGGATCCGGAACAGTGCAGTACAGACCGATATCAGGTTTTTCTCTTTCGCTGGCTAACGATTACTGGTACAACAATCTGAATATTGATTATTTTGGCTTTGTCTATCCGAAACGGCACTCACTTCTATCGGCATTGGCGGCTAAATACATTACCGACCGGTGGAATGTAACGGCAAGTCTGCTCAACACATTTACCCATGAAACGGTGAGTACAGGTAATGCCGCTCCCGACCGTGAACGACTGTCACCGGCAATTGCAGGCTCCTGGAAAATATTTTCAGATAAAGAATGGAGACTGAGAGCATTTTACAAAGATGTATTCAGAGTTCCGACATTCAACGATTTATATTATGCCCGAATGGGAAATCCAGACCTCAAACCGGAAAAGACCCAACAATATAATATTGGGATAATCTGCAGTGAAAATCCGTTCTCTTTCCTTTCAGAATCGGTATTTAGCATTGATGCTTATTATAATCAGGTAAAAGATAAAATCATCGCTGTACCGCAGCAGAACCTTTATGTCTGGACAATGACCAATCTGGGAAAGGTACAGATCATCGGAACGGATGTAAATATCAAAACGGTTGCAGAGATTTCTTCCTGCTTCAGGCTAAACATAAACGGGAACTATACATTTCAATCGGCTCACGATATTACACCGGGAAATGCAACCTACGGCAATCAGATCCGTTATACACCTTACCATTCAGGATCGGCGAATGTTTCCCTGAAACATGCTAAATACGAAGTCGGATATTCAGCCTGCTTTTCAGGAAGAAAATGGTACTCAGATCAAAATCTATCCAGTACACGAATGAACAGCTTTGCCGACCAGAATATTTTTGCTTCCGGAAATTTCAGATTGAAAGGGATAGAGCTAAACCTGACCGGAGAACTTCTGAATTTAATGGATAAACAATACGAAATAGTTCGCAATTATCCGATGCCGGGGCGCCAATTCAGAATTTCGCTCAATGCAAAATTCTGATTTCTGAAATATAAGTACGGTTCATATTACACGCAAACATTTAATAATCACTTTATATGAAATCTATTTCTACACTTCTAAAATTATTTTATCTGGTATTGCTGATTCCATTTCTGGCATCATGTGAAAAAGAAGACAATAACATTGAAGTTCCAACTGTTAGCTATGGCTTGACTGTTCTTAATCAGGGTTCATGGTCCGGAAACAATGCAGGACTAACTTACTTCAATTTTGCTGATTCATTGTCCTATACTGATTTATTCTCAGGCAGAAACGGCCGTGGATTAGGCGATACGGGAAATGATATTCTGCGTTACGGTTCAAAAATATACATTGCAGTTTCTGGATCAAACACCGTTGAAGTCGTTGACCTTAAGGGAAACTCAATCAAACAAATCATCAGCAAAGATGCTTCTAACCAACAGGAAGAAACCCGATCTTTAGCAGCTTACAACGGCAAAGTTTATGTTACACTATTCGACGGTTATGTTGCCCGTATCGATACAGCCTCGTTAGCTATAGACAATAAAGTTGCCGTTGGAAATAATCCGGAAGGAATCGCCATCACCAACGGTAAAATCTATGTGGCAAACTCCGGAGGTATGAATTATCCAAACTACGACAAAACGGTTTCGGTAATAGATGTTGCTACATTCAAAGAACTGAAGAAAATCGAAGTGGTAATTAACCCGGACAAAGTACAGGTGGATAGTTACGGAGATGTGTATGTAATTTCAAACGGAAACTACGGTTATGCAACACCTGTTGTCCCTTTTACATTACAACGCATTGACAGCAAAACAGACGTAGCAGAAACAATCAGCGGCATTGAGCCTTATAACTTTACTATTTCGGGCGATAAAGCTTACTGTTACTATTACAGCTATACCACTAAAGAGAAGAAATTCATGGTGTATGATGTAAAAAGTGAAAAGATTCTGACTAACAACTTTATTTCAGATGGAACAACCATATCGACGATTCCTTACAGTATTGATGTAAACCCGGCTACAGGTGACGTTTATATCGGAGAGTCTGATGGATATTCGACAGGAAAGATGAATTGCTACTCATCTGACGGTAAATTCAAATTCAGCTTCAACACAGGTATACAACCTACTGGAATCGCATTCCTGACAAATAAATATTAATCTATTAGCAATTAGTCTACTAGTTTTGGAATAATGAGAACAGGGAGTCTGCCATCTTCCGTTTTCGTTATTCCTTTTCGCATTAAAAACAGAGACCTGATGAAAAGACTCTCTCCCCTCATGTTTGCCGGCACCGGCAGCGACGTTGGAAAAAGCGTAATCGCTGCTGCATTCTGCCGCATCTTCAAACAAGACGGATATACACCCGCCCCGTTCAAAGCACAAAATATGGCGCTGAACTCTTTTGCCACGCCCGAAGGACTAGAAATAGGCCGTGCCCAGGCAGTTCAGGCTGAAGCTGCCGGTGTACCCTGTCATACCGATATGAATCCATTGCTGTTGAAGCCTGTGGCCGATAGTGTGGCACAGGTTGTGCTACACGGCAAAGCGATCGGCAACCAAAAAGCGGTAGAGTACTTCAAAGCAGACAATAAGGCGAAACTGCGGGTGGAAGTCAACAACGCTTTCGACCGTCTGGAGAAACAATATCATCCCATCGTGATGGAAGGTGCGGGCAGCATCTCGGAGATTAACCTGCGCAACCTCGACCTTGTGAATATGCCCATGGCGATGTATGCAGGAGCCTCAGTAATTCTGGTAGCCGACATTGACCGTGGGGGTGTGTTTGCATCGGTGTATGGTACCATCATGCTATTAACTGAGGAAGAGCGTAAACATGTGAAAGGCATTTTGATCAATAAATTCCGCGGGGATATCCGTCTGTTTGAATCGGGTATCACAATGATCGAAGAGTTATGCGGAATACCCGTGGTGGGGGTTGTCCCCTATTACAAAGACATTTATATCGAAGAGGAAGACTCGGTAATGTTACAAACTAAACAACGGGAATCGATGCACGGAAAGGTGAACGTGGCCGTGGTTTTGCTGCAACACCTCTCCAACTTTACCGACTTCAACGCACTGGAACGCGATCCACGTGTGCATCTCTTTTACACCAACAATCCCAAAGAGCTGTCAAAAGCCGATATTATCATCCTTCCCGGATCCAAAAGTACCATTCATGACCTGGCCGTATTGCGCAACGAAGGTCTGGCCAAAGCCATCGTGACCGAAGCGAAGAACGGCAAGACCATTCTCGGCATTTGCGGGGGTTACCAAATGATGGGAGAATCCATAGAAGACCCGCTTGGCGTAGAAAGCAACATGCGGCGTATCCCGGGACTTGGGCTTTTGCCCATAGCTACCACGATGGACGGGGATAAAATTACCCGACAATCGAAATTCTATTTCGGAGAAAGCAAAGAGTTGTGCGAGGGTTATGAAATCCATAACGGTCGCTCAACACTTACCGACCCGCAAGCAGAAACAATCAACCGGTTTGAGAATGGAGAAGCTGAAGGTTGCCGCAAAGGAAATTGCCTCGGCACCTATCTGCATGGTATCCTCGACAACCGGGAATTCACCGATGCATTGATCGCTCCATGGCTATCAGAGAAAGAGCAGGAGACGGAATTTGACTATAAAGCCTTCAAGGAAGAGCAATACGATAAACTAGCCGACCATGTGCGCAAGCATGTGAAGATGGAGCTGGTGTATGAGATGATGATATGAAACATTTACGCCCGTCAGCCGAAGCTGACGGCTATGAAAAATTCACCCAACAGCAATGATCTACGGACACGGAGACGATAACTATATTTCAAAAGAGGCAATAACCTCCAATTTCAGCTCGAACGTTTGGTTTGGGGCTGATATGACGGGGTTATATGAACATTTGGCAGAAGCGATGCAGAAGACGGTAAGCTACCCTGATCCGAATGCAGATTCGTTGGTCAGTGTACTGGCAAAAAAACTTAGCATAGCTGCAAACCGGATGCTGGTATGCAACGGATCTACCGAGGCTTTTTACCTGATAGCTCAGGCGTTTCGGTCTCACATTTCACTGATTACCATCCCTTCTTTCTCGGAATACGAAGATGCCTGCCGGATACATACCCACCGCGTACATTTTGCCAGACAGGATCAGATTGAAGAGTCTTTACAACGTGTAAAACCCGATTTGTTATGGCTGTGTCTACCCAATAATCCTGATGGATTTTGTTTTTCCAAACAGAAGATCGGAGAATGGATGAAGCAATTCCCCAAAACAACCTTTGTGATCGATCAAGCTTATGCGGACTTTACATTACAGAAAAGTTTTGCACCGTCAGCCATTCGCCAATACGATAATCTGCTGCTGGTACATTCGATGACCAAATCGCACAAAATACCGGGGCTTCGTCTGGGCTATGTGATAGGTTCGAAACGTATGATCGATAAACTCACCTCACTGAAAATGCCGTGGAGCGTCAATTCACTGGCTATTGAAGCAGGAAAATATCTGTTAGAATATGGTGAAACGCAACTACCGACAG
>CAXXPA010000045.1:0-64892 GCA_963662365.2 Bacteroidales bacterium | reverse complement strand
GCTGCAACAACAGACTATATACAACCGTTCAGCGCAGCTCTGCAAAAAGATAACTTTTATGCCTGCCAGTTCCACCCGGAAAAAAGCGGAAAAGTAGGCGAAGCTATTTTGAAGCAATTCATCTCACTATAAGCAACAAAACACTCTTTAGGAGCACGAACAAGATCAAAGACTCCAGAATCAGAACCTACAACAATGATTGAATTAATCCCCGCAATTGATATTATCGAAGGAAAATGCGTACGTCTTACCCAAGGCGATTACAACCAAAAAACAGTTTACAACGAAGATCCGCTGGAAATAGCCAAACTATTCGAGGACAACGGTCTAAAACGCCTTCACCTTGTGGATCTTGACGGAGCTAAAGCTCAACACATTGTAAATTATAAAGTGCTGGAACGCATAGCCAACAGAACCAACCTCATCATTGATTTTGGAGGTGGTCTTAAACACGATAGTGACCTTGAAATTGCATTCAATTCAGGAGCTAAAATGGTTACCGGCGGTAGTATTGCCGTGAAAAATCCGGATGTATTCACATCCTGGCTCGAAAAATTCGGTCGTGACCGAATCATCCTTGGTGCCGATGTAAAAGACGATAAAATTGCTGTAAGCGGCTGGAAAGAAGAAACCGATCTTCAACTTAACGATTTCCTTAAAGGTTATGTCGAAAAAGGAATTTATAAAGTCATCAGCACCGACATCAGCAAAGACGGAATGCTACAGGGACCTGCAACTGAGCTTTACCAGAAAATGATTTCAGATTTCCCCGAACTCTATGTTATTGCGAGTGGCGGAGTTAGTGGTATCGAAGATATCGAGAAGCTTGATGAAGCGGGCGTACATGCCGTGATTTTCGGGAAAGCCATCTACGAAGGAAGAATTAATCTGCGTGATCTGCGTAAGTTCGAATAAAAGGGAACAACAATAATTTTGAAGAAAGTGGCTTTTGCAAAAACCTATAACCTTCAAACACAAATTGTAAATCCAAAAATTGTAAATCCAAAACATGCTTGCTAAAAGAATTATACCTTGCCTGGATGTAAAAGACGGTAAAACCGTTAAAGGCATCAACTTTGTGAACTTCCGCGATGCCGGTGATCCTGTAGAGTTGGGTAAAGCCTACAGCGATCAGGGAGCCGACGAATTGGTTTATCTGGACATTACTGCTTCTCACGAAGGAAGAAAGACGTTTACTGATATTGTAAAAAATGTAGCTGCCGAGGTGAGTATTCCTTTCACTGTGGGCGGTGGAATCAATGAACTGAAAGATGTTGACCGCCTGCTCAATGCCGGAGCAGATAAAGTATCAATTAACTCGTCTGCATTGCGCAATCCGCAGTTAATTGAAGATATTGCTAAAAATTTCGGAACTCAGGTATGCGTTGTTGCAATTGATGCAAACCTTGAAGAAGGAGGATTATGGCGCTGTTACCTGAACGGCGGTCGCGTACCCACTGACCGGGAGCTTTTCTCATGGGCTAAAGAGGCTGAAAACCGTGGTGCAGGAGAGATCCTGTTTACCAGTATGACTCATGACGGTGTAAAAGAGGGCTATGCCAACGATGCTCTTCGCCGTTTAGCCGAAGAGTTACATATTCCCATTATTGCATCAGGCGGCGCCGGTAAAATGGAACACTTCCGCGATGCTTTTGAAATAGGGAAAGCTGATGCCGCTTTAGCTGCCAGTGTGTTTCACTTTGGGGAAATTCCGATGCACATACTTAAAGACTATCTACGTCAATGCGGAGTCGTTGTCAGATAATGTAAGACTACGCGTTAAAGGTAGTTATAGACTACAATCGGCTTTAAACATATGCAATTTACAAGCCTTTTCTGCGTTTTTTACAAAAAGAGAACTATGAAGCTCAAGAAATATCTTTTAGCAGTATTATTCCTATTTACTCTTAACGGAGCTTTTGCTCAGGAGTATATTGATCCCAATCAGCCTATGGTTGATTTTAAACGTCTGCATTTTGGATTTTCCGTAGGAATGAACACTCAGAATCTGATGTTTACCCATACCGGGGTGGACCAGAATGGAAAGAAATATTTTGCAGAAGTTTCCTCCTATAATCCCGGATTTAGTGTAGGACTTGTAAGTGACCTGGCATTGACACGCTACTTCAATTTACGCTTTGTTCCATCATTGCATTTCGGAAGTAAGGATATTCGCTTTACAACCTATGATAATGTCAGCAAAGTGTGGAATTCCGGATATGAAAGCCAGGAGAGTGAAATCAAACTATCTGATGTTGCCTATCGAACTAAAATATTCCTCGTTGCGATTAAACAATTCCCGTCCTTATCTGATTGTAGGAGCAGCAGCTGCCTACGACTTATCTCGTAAAAACGGAGAGAATGATTTAATCCGGTTAAAAGCGCTGGATAATTATCTGGAAATAGGTGTCGGCTGCGATCTTTATTTCCCTTACTTTAAACTTAATCCTGAATTAAAATTTTGTCTCGGGCTGAATAATTTATTATTAGACGAGAAAAGCAATGAACTGACTAATCAGGCATATACAAAAGCTCTATCAAAGGTTACGTCCCGCTTGATTATCCTCAGCTTCTACTTTGAATAAAGAATTCTACTATAAAAAAGAGAGGCTTTGCATTTTTTTGCAAAGCCTCTCTTTTTTATGGCTATCGGTACTCGTGTAAAACAGATATAGACATTCTGATTATTTTAAAAAATCCAAATTATCACGAAGCTAATGTATTTATTATCAGAATACAATTTCATTGTTTCTCCATCGCTTTGTAAATAGCTTCCTGAATCAATATCCGGGTATCCATCTGATTAAGCTTTTTATTCCAGCGGTGAGGATATACACGATTAGAGAGAAAGATATATATCAATTTATTATCCGGATCTATCCAGAAGCTGGTACCGGTAAATCCCGTATGCCCGTAAGTCGATAGTGGGGCTGAATCTCCGGTAGGACCATTGCTGGGCTTTTTCGGATCTGGCTTATCAAATCCCAGTCCACGTCTGCTATCAGGACTCTTCATTTGAGTAAACATACGGCAGGTTTCGCTTTTAATCAATTGTTCACCGCCGTATTTACCTTCATTCAGCCACATTTGGCAAAGTTTAGCCAAGTCATTTGCATTAGAAAACAACCCCGCATTTCCTTCGATACCTCCGGATAGAGCAGCTACTTCGTCATGCGGATAACCAACCAGTAACTGATGCCGGAAGAACTGATCATTTTCGGTAGGCGCGATACGCGTTTTATCGAACCGGTTTAGCGGTAAATAACCTAAAGTAGTCGCTCCTAACTTTGAGAATAGATTTTTAGTCAGAAATGTATCAATCTTTTCACCAGAAAGCTTTTCAACCATCATCCGAAGCAATACAAAATTCAGGTCACTATAGATATATTTACTTTTGGATGAAAGTTTGGTTTTCAACAATCTTTGCATCATCTGATCGTGAAATGCCGGATTAAGGTAAAAATTCTCTGCTACTTTAACCGTATAAGGAGCTTTGGATACTTCAGAAACCCATTCGTCCTTAAACTTTAATTTACGCGATGCGAACAGATTATCATCGACCTGCAAGGGATAATGGATGCTCTTTTGCCTGCTTAACAAATCTCCTTTATAACTCTTAGAATCAAAAAGCATTTGATTGAATGGGATTAATGAAGGTAATCCGGACTGATGAAAGAGTGCTTCACGTACAGTAATATCTGATTTATCTGTATTCTTCAATGCCGGTATAAACTTACCCAACTTATCGCGCAAGATATATTTATCCTGATCGTAAAGCATCATCATCGCAGGAACAGTTCCAGCAGCTTTTGAAACCGATGCCAGATCATAGAGATCAAAATCGGTTACCTCATGGGTATTTGCATAATCGAAATAACCATAACTCTTATCAAAAACCACTACCCCATCTTTGGCTACCAGCACCTGACAGCCGGGTATTGCCTGATTGCGGATCGCTTTACGCACCAGCGTATCGATCATATTCAGCTTCTGAGGATTCAACCCGACAGTCTCCGGCAAATCGTATGACAATCTGCACTTCTCTGTATTTTGTCCCGCTCCAAATGCATAGAGACTATCAGCGGTAACAGGTAACACCCCTTTTGCCTCAATACCACCAAAGAGCAGCTGCATAGCATAACTACCAGCCAACACTGTGTTTTCATAGGCCATTAAAACGCCGCGTGCTTTTGCGACAGTTTCTTCGTAAGGCTTCATCTTGTAAGGAGAAGTAAAGAAGGTCAATAATACCTGATTATCATGCCCTAGCCGGGATGTCAATTGCTTCAGCCGGTCCGGATAATCGGTACGATCAGTATATATGCCGACAATAATCAGGCTATATTGTTTGAGTTTTTCAGATAGTTGTGCCAGCTGCTCTGTTTTTGTTGCGTCTGTTACCGAAAAAAGGGTTGTATTGGCATAATAACGCGATATATTCTGAAAAGTCGTATTTTCTTCTCCAAGAGCAACTACCGCGATTCGTTGCTGATCGATATTCTGAATAGGAATTATATGTTTCTTATTCGACAATAAGGTAAGCGACTCAGCAGTCAACTTACGGTTTGTCAATTCGGCCATACGGCTATTGAGTCTTGGTGTAAGGTGATACAAATCTATCGGTGTGTATTTATTTAATCCGCAAGCATATTTATAGGATAATACTTTCTTACATTTCTGCTCAATCATCCGGGGACTCAAGACCCTATCTTCTACAGCTTTTCTGACGGCATTAAACTCCTCGACCGGATTTGCCGGACTGAGCAAAATGTCATTACCGGCCTGTAAAGCTTTCACACAGGCACTTTCCCCCTTCTGAACAATAGCTTTCATGACTAGTGCATCCGTAAAAATCAAACCTTCGAAATTAAGTTCGTTTTTAAGCAGGTCTGTCACGACATTGTGAGATAATGATGCGGGGACTGTATCGCGGTCAAAAGCAGGAAGATACAAATGACCTACCATCATGCCGGAAAAACCTTTTTCAATAAATTTCTTGAAGGGATAGAGCTCCAGCGAATCAATACGGGACAAACTCAGGTCAAGTACAGGCAGACTCAAATGCGAGTCAGTTGATGTATCACCATGTCCCGGAAAATGTTTTCCTACCGAAAGAACACCAACGCTCTCTAAACCGCGGGCATACGCCAGGGCCGCATTGGTCACTTTCAAACGGCTTTCTCCAAATGAGCGGCTATTAATAACAGGATTGTCCGGATTGCAGTTAATGTCCAGTACCGGAGCAAAATTGATGTGAATACCCATGGCACGACATTGCTGTCCGACCAGTTTACCATATTCAAAAATCGACTGGTTATCATTAGTTGCTCCCAATGCAATATTTTTCGGGAAACGGGGCGTTCCTTCGATGCGCATAGACAATCCCCACTCTCCATCCAGAGAGATAAAAAGCGGTATCCTGGACTGCTCCTGCAGAAAATTGGTTAGTTTGGCCTGCAATTCCACGGTTGCTTTTGAAAAAAGCACCCCTCCTATTTTCTGATTTTTAATCAGACTAGCCAGTCTTTCCTGATTAGCCTTAGTCTGATTTACATCAGCTGTAATCATAAAAAGTTGACCAATCTGTTCATCAAGCGACATGGTGGAAAATACAGAATCCACCCATTGTTGCATATTTCCTCTCTTGGATGCATTAGCCAGTAATGTAGGAGTAACGGCATTCGTTTTCAAAAAAGAAAAGATAAAACAGAATGAAATTACAAAGGCTATTTTTCTACTCATTATCAAATTATTATTCTTTTAAACGCTTATATCTACGTTTTACACGGCAAATTATCCTGCGGAAATTCAATCACCGTTTTTCAGTTCAATCACTTCAAGATCTTTGAATTCTCCCTGATCAATCGTAAAACGAATAAGCGTGCGTTGCTGGTGAAATCCATACTTTCCGGCAGCACCCGGATTAATGTGTAAAAGGTTCAGTTTCGGATCGAACTTAACCTTTAGTATATGCGAATGGCCGCAGACAAAAAGTTTCGGTGGATTCTGAAATATCTCCGGAATCACCTCTCTGGCATATTTCCCGGGATAACCTCCGATATGAGTCAACCAGACATCGGCCCCTTCGATATTGAAACGCTGATCTTTGGGAAACATTCTCCGGATCTGCTGTCCGTCGATATTACCATACACAGCACGCAGTGGTTTGATCGCAGCTAAACGGTCTGCTACCTCCACCGAACCGATATCTCCGGCATGCCAGATCTCATCACATTCTTTGAAGTAATGTTCGTACCGATCGTCCCACCACATATGGGTATCCGAAAGTAATCCGATACGTACCATCAGAATGCATTGATGGTTTGACGAATTGCAGTCAGACGGGTTAAAACACCTTCCAGAAGATCCAGTTGAAGCATATTTGCTCCGTCTGATTTTGCATTTTTAGGGTCCGGATGGGTTTCTATGAACAGACCATCGACTCCGGCAGCTACTCCGGCACGGGCAATAGTTTCGATCAATTGCGGTTTTCCACCGGTCACGCCACTGGCTGTATTGGGTTGCTGCAACGAGTGAGTCACATCAAGCACAACGGGATAACCAAAGCTTTGCATTTCGGGAATTCCACGATAATCCACTATCAGGTCATAATATCCAAAGGTAGTCCCACGGTCAGTGAGCATCACATTTGGGTTTCCTGCATCCGCCACCTTTTGTGCGGCAAACTCCATGGCTGCCGGAGAAAGGAATTGTCCCTTCTTGATATTTACAACCCGACCGGTTTCAGCTGCTGCAATCAGCAAATCGGTCTGACGACAAAGAAATGCCGGAATCTGAAGGACATCGACATACTCAGCGGCCATCTTAGCCTCATCGGCAGAGTGAATGTCAGAAACAGTGGGAATTCCAAACGTTTCACTCACTTTGCGTAACACCTTTAGTGCTTTTTCATCGCCAATCCCGGTAAACGAATCATTGCGCGAACGATTGGCTTTACGGTATGATCCTTTGAACACATAAGGAATATTGAGTTTATCGGTAATTCCGACAATGCGTTCGGCTATTTGCAAAGCCATTGTCTCGCCTTCAATTACACACGGTCCTGCCAACAGGAAAAAGTTATTTGCGTCTTTATGTTTTAAATTTAATGATGGATACATGGTGTAGTTAGTGTATGATGAATTATTGATTATAATAGATTCTATCGAAAATGACTAATTCTCGTTATGCTTAAATTCCCTCAATCATTTCAATAGTTCCTTCACCCGCTTAATCTTCTCCTCCATAGGAAGAAAAGCATCTAACCAGTGAATGGTAAAACCGCGTCGTTCCATTCCCCTAAACCAGGTCATCTGGCGTTTGGCAAACTGATGAATGGCAATTTCAAGTTGCGAGAACATTTCGTTATAACTGATTTGCCCGGTAGCATAAAGGGTCAGGTATTTGTATTCCAGACCGTAGTAAATTAAGTCTTCAGCCGGAATTCCAGAGTCGAGCAATGCACGTACCTCATCGACCATACCTGCATCCAGGCGGCTTTTCAGTCGTCTGGATATCTTTTCCCGACGAGCCTCCCGGTCAATATCCACGCCGATAATCAGGCTGTTTACCGGTGCAAATTCATTTACACCGGGAGCCTGGGTAAGGTAGTATTCTTCAATCTCGATTGCACGTATAGCCCGCTTTACCGTATCAACGTCAGTGATATTGTGAAGATCTTTATATTGTTTCAGCTTATTAGTCAGTTCTTCGAGAGAATAGCCGCTCAGCATTTCACGTAATCCGGGATTTTCCGGAACAGCCAGCAATTTGTACCCCTTCAGTACCGATTCGATGTACATACCGGTACCTCCGCAAAGTATCGGAAGCTTTCCTTTGGCTTTGATCTCGGTAAAAGCTTTGGCGAAATCATGTTGAAACTCAAATACGTTGTATTTTTCGCCGGCATCACAGATATCGATCAGATGATAAGGGATGGGCGTACCGTTTACCTCATAATCCTCCAGATCTTTGCCTGTACCCAGGTCCATGCCGCGATAAACCTGACGGGAATCGGCACTGATTATTTCCGTATTTAGTTCGAAGGCCAAAGCGGCGGCAAAAGGTGTCTTGCCTGACGCTGTAGGCCCCAGAATAGTGATAAGTTCAAATTTTCCCATAAAAAAAGTCCTGAACTTCTGCTATTTTCAGAAGCTCAGGACAAAAGTACTAATATCAGTCTGTTTAAAACCCGAAATCCTCTATCTTTTTCTCAAACTTTTGTGCATCTTTAGGCTTTTTAGCCTTTTGCTGCACGGGATTTCCTTCCACATAAATGGCTTGGTAAGGTCTTACCGGACAAATGGATTCGCAACCACCGCAACCGATGCAAAGATCTGCTGTTACCTCCGGGATAGTCAACCCGTTTTTATAGGGAATCATATGAACTGCTTGTGTAGGGCAGTGCTCGGCACAGGCACCACAATCTTTTTCATCGGTATAAACCACACAAAGTGGTTTGCGGAAATGGGCAATCCCGATCTGAGTCACCCGCTTCTCATCCGTAGAAAGTTTACTCAAAGCCCCGGTCGGACAAATTTCGGAGCATATTGTACAATCCTGATTGCAATAGACCTGAGTCGAAAATGCCAAACGCGGTTGCATGATACCTGAAACGCCATACTCCAGGGCAGCCGGCTGCAATACATGCATCGGACATTTGCTTACACACAACTGACATCCTGTACATTTCGAATTGAACTTTTCCCGATCTCCCGCACCCGGAGGCATTATGGGTTTCCGGGATAAGATTTCATCTTTTGTGCCAGTGAGTTTCTCTGCCTTAGCAGTTGCAATTGCAGCTACTACAGCCCCCGAAGTCAGCATAAATATCCTACGGCTTTTGTTTACCTCAACCACCGGACTATTCCTCTTATTGCCTGCATAGCGGAATGAGTATTTCAGAGCTCCTTTTTTACACACCGACAGACAATTAAAACAACTTACACAGCGGGAATCATCAACCTCCATAGCCATCGAATCGATACACTGCGACTTGCAACGTTTTTCACATGCGCTACATTGCGTACAGGCCGGTTTTTCAATGTTTATCCTGAATAATGATATTTTGGAGATAAGACCCAGAAAAGTCCCCACGGGACAAATGGTATTGCAATACAAACGGCCACTGAGCCATGCCATCACAGATACCAAAACAAAAAATATTACCGTCAGGGCGATCACCGGTAAAATAACAGCATGTTGCGGCACACCATAAATCACATAAATTCCATTTTTGATAAGTGTAGCCGACAGAATATTATTCAACCCAATAAAAACAGGTTGAAAGATCTGCGACATGATCCTACCGAAAATACTGTAAGGATCAAGCGTTATGACCAGCAGACTGCTACCAAACACCCAAAAGAGAATTGTCAACCCCAATAAAGAATATCGCAACACATTCTTCGGTTTTGCGTATCCGAACCGATAACGCCGGCCTTTTTTCTTAAACCAACGTGACTTCCAGGCTGCTACATCCTGAAATACCCCCAATGGGCATATAACCGAACAATATAAACGCCCAAAGAAGAGGCTTAACAGGAACAAAAACAACAGCACAACCACATTGAGCGAAAACAATGCCGGAATCCATTGCATGTGCAAAAGCCTATGCAATGAAAGTGGAAATATTCCCATGAAATCAATAAAGAACAGAATTATGGGAATAAAAAACAGTATTGCAACCGTTCGTCGCAGAATTTTAAGGTATTTCATCATGTATCAATAAGGGAAAGTTACCCGGATCCTTCCGATGGAGAATCGGAATAGGTCTTATAATTTGATTCGTTTCACATTCAGTTTTTCCAGATGTTGCGTACCGACTTTCAAACCCTCGGCTAATCCGATGTAACGTACCTCTTCCATTTCGGTAGGGCGCACCTGAGTAAACATCTTCACGGCAGCCGTATCCACAGCGACATAGTCATGCGAAACCAGCAACGATTTCAGTAACACCGCATCCGACTCCGATTTTCCCTGCGGCCCATTCGACTTCATCACGCGATAAGCATCCACAATATTCAGTGCCGGACGTTTATGGAAAGTAGCACAATCGGCTATACACTGATGCAGGTCGTTCCGGTGCCAAAAACCTCTGTCCCATACAATACCCATCAGATTCTTCATCGAGATGGTCATTTTAGGTCCACCATGATGCTTCAGTACCGGTACGTTGAACCACACATCGCAATCGAGAATCGCTTCATGGATTTTTGCAGTGGTCAGTTTAACCCCTTTGGGTAAACTCACCTCGCGATACATCGACTCGTCATTACCGGGGATTATTTTACCACCGGCTGCTTTCACTACCGCTTCAATACCACTGTTGCTATAACACTTTTGCCAGTTATCACAGGTATGGTCAAATACCAATACCTGCTTTGCACCCGCGGCCAGACACTGTTTTACCAATGCTCCCACCAACTGCGGATTGGTATTGGCCGCCATTTCCGGCTTGCGATCCCAACCAATATTGGGCTTAATGACTACATTTTGGCCTTTTTTTACAAATTTCTGAATGCCGCCCAACTCTTTCAATGCGCGAATGAGCATCACCTCCGGCTCACCACCCATCACAGCAACCAGATCGGGTGTTGCAGCGACAGTCAGATTGTTTTCCATGGCTACGTTTGCCAACGATTTCGGACTAAATAGAGAAGCTAAACCGGCAAAAGCTGCCGTCCTGAAAAAATCCCTGCGTTTCATGGCTTTTCTTTTTATATTTTTCTAAAATTTAATGATCTGAAAGCTGAGAGACAATATTTTGAGGAACAAAATATTATGTTTATTAGAAGAAATTCAAAGATATTATTTTTTAGTGAAAAACTGATGAATAACAGAGCTGAAAAATTACATCTCCTGATAATGATAAAAAAGTGAATTAACAAAAACAGCCACCATGTAGTCTTATACCATAGGTTTGCTCAGCTTACTTCTGCCCTTTGTTCCCATGTTGCTCCTATCTTGTTCCGCTCTTTATTATGGGTTTTTCCATAGATATCCCATAGATATCCCATAGATAACCCATATTATAATATGATATGGGATATCTATGGGTCAAGTATAAAACAACTAAGAGAGAAACCTTAATCAAGAGTGGGACAAGAGCGGAACAAGAGCGAAGCATTCAACAACAAACGTTACACAACAACCATACCGTTTTTACGATATCACAACCGGGCACCGGTTTTACAAAATAAACAATCAAACGGATTACACCTATCAAATGCATTGTTTTTACAAATAATATTCCGATGTTTGCATTAACTTTGGGTAAAAGTCCGGTTATTGGCACCAAAGCCGAAGTCAACTTATATACATTCTACATACATGGTCAATTTAAACACCACCCGTCTCAATAAATTCATCAGTGAAAGCGGTATCTGTTCACGCAGGGAAGCCGACCGATATATCGAGCAAGGACACGTTTTCATCAACGGTAAACGGGCACAAATCGGGGATCAGGTTTCACCGCGCGACAAAGTAATGGTGAATGGTATCCTGATAAAAGCTCAGGCACAGCAGGATATCATTGTACTGGCATTCAACAAACCCGTAGGCATTACCAGTACCACTGAGATAGGCGTTCGGGACAATATTGTAGACTTTGTCAACTTTCCACAACGCATTTTCCCCATTGGTCGACTGGACAAAGATTCTCAGGGATTGATATTCCTCACCAACAACGGAGATATTGTCAACAAAATCCTCCGCGCAGGTAACAATCACGAAAAGGAATACCTCGTTACTGTAGATAAACCTGTAACAGACGAATTTGTGCACGCCATGTCAACCGGCGTACCCATACTCGGCACCATGACCAAAAAATGCAAGGTCAGTAAGGAGGCACCTTATGTTTTCCGAATCACGTTAATACAGGGTTTGAACCGCCAGATCCGCCGGATGTGCGAGCACTTCGGATACGAGGTCACCAAGCTGGAGCGCGTCCGTATTATGCATATCAATCTGAAAGGTATACCTGTTGGTGACTGGCGCGAATTAACGGAAACTGAAATGCAGGAATTATTCCGGTTAATCAAAGACTCCTCTTCCACGCAAGAAGCTTCCGTACCCAAAAGCGCGGCTAACAAACGTGTTCCCAAACGCGGTGATGCAAAACCGGTTCAACAAACTGCATCATCAGGCAGAACAGGGAAATCCCTCCCTCCTAAATCAGAAGATCGCTTCGGAGGGAAATCCTCCAGGGGTGGAAATCCAAGAGGTAAGGGTCCTGCCTCCGGCTTCAAAAGCGGACGTTCCGGCTCGGGCAAACCCGGTGGAAGAAGTGGACGAAAATAAAAAACACAAAAGTGTATTTAGTACACGACTAAATTCAGGGATTTAAAAGAGCTATACTTGGTAAGTCTGTGAAGTTGTTGTAAATTTGCGTCCTAATAGAGCATAAATGGCAGAAAAGATTACACTATACGATCTTGCAAAGCAATTAAACACAACGGCTTCAACCGTTTCAAGAGCACTGCAAAATCATCCGCGCATCAGTAAAAAGATGAAAGCCCGTGTAAAAGAGCTAGCGGAAAAGCTTAATTATGAGCCTGATCCTGTAGCCTTACATTTACGTACCGGGAAAAGTTCCGTTATTGCAATAATTGTCCCACGGGTTAGCCGAAACTTTTTTGCTTCGGTCATTACAGGCATCGAACAGATTGCTTACCAAAACGGCTATAGTGTCATTATCTCACAGTCAAATGAACATTATGAGACCGAGAAGGCAATCGCCAAAGCGCTTCTTACAAAGAAAATTGATGCATTAGCCGTCTCCATCTCTGCCGAAACGACGGACTACTCCCATTTTCAGCCTTTTATCAATAGTGGAACCCCGATAGTCTTTTTTGACCGCGTACCCGAAGGCCTGGATGTCAGCAAAGTAGAGGTCGATAATTACGAAGCTGCTTTTCAGGCTGTAGAACATTTGATCTCTCAGGGTTGCCGACGTATCTATCACCTTGCCGGACCACTTTCTTTAAGCGTTTATAAAAACCGTTTAAGCGGATACATGGATGCTATGCGTAAAAATGGCATTGAACCGCAGGAAAGCTGGATTTATCACAATGCCATTACGCTGGAAACAGGAACTGAGGCCACGCAACAAATCCTTCAATCAGGAGAAAAGCCCGATGCAATATTAGCTGCGGGTGACTTCTCGGCTATGGGGGTAATTCAAACCCTGAAAAAAGCAGGAATAAAAATCCCCGAAGATATTGCTGTGGCCGGCTTTGCCAATGAAATGTTTGACGTCTTTATCGAACCGGAACTCACATCGGTAGATCTTGATAGTCAGCAATTAGGAGAAACATCTGCCGAAATCCTGATCGAACAACTCAATCAATCACCAGAGGAACGTCAGGAAAAACACATCAAATTTCCCCCTAAGCTTATTGTCAGAGCTTCATCTATGAAAAAAGGATGATATCAGGTTTCGCTAATTGACACTAATCCAACAGATGAGATAAAATGTCACAAATAATATCTGCGAAACAAAAATCACAAAAGTAAATATCGCATAGCGAATATCGAAAATATGAATATGAAATCAAAAGGCTATAAATGCGAAACCGTATTGCCCTACGATGAAAAGGGTGCAAAAAAAGATCAGATCATCCGAATGTTTGATGCCATTTCAGGCAACTACGATCCGATGAATCGCTTCATGACAATGGGTATCGACAAGCAATGGCGTAAGAAAGCCATTCTCAGCCTTAAAAAATTTGAGCCCAAACAAATACTGGACGTTGCAACCGGAACCGGAGATTTTGCAATCAACGCTAACCGTCTATTACAACCCGAACATATTACCGGAATTGATATCTCTGAAGGTATGCTGGAAGTGGGTCGGAAAAAAGTGGCGGTTTTAGGATTACAGCAGCGTATCTCGCTTGAGACAGGCGACAGTATGAGCCTCAGCTTTGAATCAGAGACCTTCGATGCGGTTACTGTCGCATTCGGAGTACGCAATTTCGAGAATCTGGCACAGGGTATCAGTGAAATGTGTCGTGTATTAAAGCCCGGCGGTCATCTGGTCATTCTGGAAATGTCGGAACCGGAAACTTTTCCTATCCGCAATCTTTATCGCGTCTATTCAAAAACTGTAATCCCTGCGTTCGCCCGGGTATTTTCAAAAGACAAAAAAGCCTACAGTTATTTGCCTAAATCCATTGAAGCATTCCCCCAGGGAAAGGAGATGGTTGCATTACTTAAAAACTGCGGTTTTTCACAAGTCGTAAATAAGAAATTTACGATGGGGGTTTGCGCATTCTATCTGGCAACAAAATAAGGAATAAAGGATCGGGGAAATCAGAAACCGGATTCTTCACCTGTCATATACAATTTTCAAGAACATATAACGTACAACTTAAAACCTACAATTTTATGTCACAATTCGAAAATGTAACCGTAATCAAAAAAGCAAACGTTTACTTCGGTGGTCAGGTAACCAGCCGCACAGTATTGTTTGCTGACGGAACTAAAAAAACTTTGGGCATCATGATGCCGGGCGAATATGAATTCGGCACAGACAGTAACGAACTGATGGAAATCCTGGGCGGTGAGATGGAAGTATTGCTTCCGGGCCAAAGCGAGTGGATCACTGTAAAAGAAGGTGATGATTTCCGCGTTCCCGCTAAATCAAAATTCCAGCTTAAAGTAAAAGAGACAACAGACTACTGCTGCTCATACTATTGATCAGCCTGAAACTTCTGATAAAAAACAGCCCCGATACAAGCATTTGAATCGGGGCTGTTTTCTTCTTAAACTGGTCATTAAGGCAACAGCAACGAACTATCGCCATAACTCAGAAAACGGAAATCGTGCGACAAGGCATAATCGTATATACGCTTCCAGTCTTCACCCACCAAAGCGGATACCAGAAGCAGTAAAGTACTTGACGGCTGATGAAAATTTGTAACCACACCTTTCACAATGCGATACTGATAGCCGGGAGCAATCATAATCTGGGTTGCCGTAACCAACCGGTTACTCTTCTGCCGGTCCAGGTAATTCAGAATATTAGTCAGTGCCTGTTCGGCTGTCAGCACCCAGGTATGATCATAGGGCATCCATTGCCTCACCATCAATCCTTCCGAGGTAGCATTCGGCCTGAATTCCAACAGACACCCGATAAAATAAAGACTCTCAAGAGTGCGAACAGAGGTTGTGCCCACAGCAATCACCGGACGTCCCGTAAGCAGCTTTTCTATTAACGATCTTTCGACGGAAATAAACTCAGTATGCATTTCATGATCTGCAATAACTTCACTTTTTACCGGCTGAAAAGTGCCGGCTCCTACATGCAGAGTTAATTCAGCACGCTCAATCCCTTTTGCATCAAGTTGTTCAAACACATTTTCCGTAAAATGCAATCCGGCAGTCGGTGCGGCCACAGAGCCTTCAATCTTCGAATAAACGGTTTGATATGTCTCCAGATCACTTTCTTCTGTATCCCGATTCAAATAGGGTGGAATGGGCAGCTCTCCCACACTATCCAGTATCTGCGCAAAAGTCACCTGCGGATCCTCCCATGTGAAGCGTATTTCATGTGTATTACCGCGCGTAGCTACCTTTTCGGCAAAAAACTGCATTACCCCACCCTCCATCTCCACGAAAAGAGTTAATATGCCACTTTTCCACTTCTTGAGATTACCTACCATGCACAACCAGGTACATTCTCCGGCAGACTGAAATGAAAGTGCATAATCGGCCGGAGAAACAGGCTCAAGACAGAATATCTCAATCCGGGCACCCGTATCCTTGAAGAAATGGAGTCTGGCCTGGATAACACGGGTATTATTGAATACCATCAGACTGTTTTCAGGCAAAAAGTCAGGTATATTGTAAAAACGACTTTCTGAAATCTCACCGTTCCGATAAAGAAGCAGTTTTGACTGGTCGCGTTGCGGTAAGGGAAATTTGGCAATGCGCTCGTCCGGTAAAAGATAATTATACTCTTCGATGCGAATATGCTGTGGTTTGTTCATTGTAAAATGTTGAATCGTTTAATATTTATATGCTGTACGCTTCATACTAAGAAGCTGTCTAAAAAGTACGAAATATAATAATCAAAACGCAAAGTCACGAATACATGAAGACGCAAAGCGCTTATTTGCAATCTTAAAAACCTTATCATTTCTGCACCTTTGCGTTCTTTGCGTTCAAAATAATTCTTTTTAGAAGCCTCATTAATCCGCGCCAATTATTCAGTTCTCTACAGACCATCTTCCACCAACAGATGAGTAAGACGGGATATAGCATACTTTTCAAAATCACGCTCCGGAATCAGGAGGTAATTCTTCAGATACTTGTTTGTATCCGAAATGACCACCTCATAAAAGGTTGTAATAATACGACGATGCGAAAGGACATGCACCACTTCATTTTTTTTCATATGAAATGAAATATCCGAAATCCCGTCAAACATTTTCTTAAAATCATCAGTTCCGGAAATCTGATCAAAAGTCATTTTTTCGGAAGTTTCTATCAGGGGAAATTCGTAAAGATTTTTCCAGATATCATTTCCGATGCGTTTATTCAGATAAATATATTCACCGAACCGAATACGAAAATAATTAAAATAGCGTTTTTTCACCTCTGTCTTTTGTTGTTTTACGGGACGCTGGACAACCGTATTATATCCAAAAGCAAGACAAATCTCATGCAACGGACACTCCGTACAGGCCGGATTTTTAGGAGTACAATACAGGGCTCCAAATTCCATCATCGCCTGATTGTGCGTAGCAGGATCGTTTTTTGATAAAATACTTTGAGCCAAACCGGCAAAATATTTTTTTCCTTCACCGCTGTCAATCGGTAAATCGATATTGAACAATCGCGATAATACCCGATAAACATTACCATCAACCGTTGCGTATGGTTGATGAAAAGCAAACGAACAAATAGCAGCTGCGGTATAATCCCCTACTCCTTTCAGTTCCCGCACCTCATTATAACGCTGAGGAAAAATCCCCCGGTGGTGCTGTTGAATATAACGTGCAGCCGCATGCAGATTGCGCGCCCGACTGTAATACCCCAACCCCTGCCAATACTTTAACACCTCATCTTCAGACGCTTCAGCCAGAGACCGCACATCCGGGAAACGCTCCATAAAGCGATGATAATAATCCAGCCCCTGCGCCACACGTGTTTGCTGCAAGATTATTTCCGAAATCCAGATACAATAAGGGCTGGAATTATCCCTCCAGGGAAGCTCTCTTTTTACCCCGTGATACCAGTTAATTAGCACCTTGCTGATTCTGCTTTCATTCATCCATACAAAATTTTCTGCAAAAGTACATACAAAAGGATGAAAAACACGTTTTTCCAAAAAAAAAGGAGATCTGGTTTTTCTGTTCGGATAAAATGGTATATATTTGCAGTCCAATTTTTTAAACAATTTGATTTCACAAATTAATCTATTCATATATGACAAAAGCTGATATTGTAAACGAAATTTCCCAGAAGACGGGTATCGAGAAAGCAGCTGTTTTAGCAACAGTTGAATCTTTCATGGATGTAGTTAAAGAATCTTTAGCAAAACAAGATAATGTTTACCTCAGAGGATTTGGCAGCTTCATCATTAAGAAAAGAGCACAAAAAACAGCACGCAATATTTCAAAAAATACAACCATTGTTATTCCGGAGCACAACATTCCTTCGTTCAAACCGGCAAAAACATTCATGGACACTGTAAAAGGCGAATAAACAACTCGATTATTAATATTTAAAGGAATTACGACTATGCCTAGCGGAAAAAAAAGAAAAAGACATAAGATGTCTACGCACAAGCGTAAAAAAAGATTGAGAAAAAACAGACACAAAAAGAAAAAATAAGTAGTCTGATACTCTCAATCTGAGCAAATCTTAAAAGAACAAACTTAAAGTCTTATCACTTAAGTTTGTTCTTTGCGTATTGTATAATGCTTAAACAAAAAACATTGTGAATAGCGAACTCATCGTTGACGTTACCCCACACGAAGTCTCAATTGCGATTCTTGAAGATAAAAATCTGGTAGAATTACAAAAAGAGGCACAGAACATTTCGTTTTCTGTGGGTGATATCTATCTGGGTAAGGTAAAAAAACTGATGCCCGGTTTGAATGCTGCGTTCGTTGATGTCGGATACGAGAAAGATGCCTTTCTCCATTACCTCGATTTGGGTCCACACTTCAATACCCAAAACAAATTTCTCAGACAAACCATTTCCGACCGCAAGAAAACTCTCTCTATCTCTAAATTCCAGCAACTTCCTGAGATCAATAAAGATGGCTCTATTTCAGATCTTCTGAAAAGCGGTCAGGAAATTCTGGTACAAATTGCAAAAGAACCCATTTCATCCAAAGGACCACGCCTGACTGCCGAGATATCGTTTGCCGGCAGATATCTGGTGCTGATTCCCTTTGCCGATAAGGTTTCCGTTTCACAGAAAATCAAATCATCAGAAGAGCGCTCACGTCTTAAACAGCTTATCCAAAGCGTAAAACCCAAAAACTTCGGTGTAATTGTACGCACCGTAGCAGAAGGGAAAAAGATGGCCGAACTGGATGCTGAGCTCAAGATGCTGGCGAAACGATGGGAAGACTGCGTTGTAAAACTGCAACGTGCTAAAATGCCCTCGTTGATTTTTGAAGAAACGAGCCGCACAGGTGCATTGCTTCGCGACATCTTCAATCCTTCATTTCAGAGCATACACGTAAATGATCCCGATATTTTCCTGCAAATCAGGGAATATGTGGATATGATTGCTCCCGAAAAGAAAGACATTGTAAAACTTTATGAGGGGCATCTACCTATCTTTGATAATTTCGGAATTACCAAGCAGATCAAATCGCTGTTTGGAAAAACCGTAACTTTCAAAAGTGGCGCTTATCTGATTATTGAACATACCGAAGCCCTCCACGTGATTGATGTCAACAGTGGAAACCGTTCAAAATCCGGCAAAGGACAGGAAGAAAATGCGTTTGATGTTAACAGCGCAGCTGCGGCTGAGATTGCCCGCCAGCTTCGTTTACGGGATATGGGTGGAATAATTGTGGTTGATTTTATTGATATGCAGGAAGGTGAGAACCGCCAGAAACTCTATGACGTGATGCGTGAAGCCATGTCCAGAGACCGCGCTAAACACAATATACTGCCTCTCAGTAAGTTTGGATTGATGCAAATTACCCGCCAACGCGTACGTCCGGCGATGGACATCGATACGATGGAACAGTGCCCTACCTGCTTTGGTAAAGGATCTATCAAGCCATCAATCCTGTTTACCGACATGCTTGAACGTAAAGTGGACTATCTGGTTAACAAACTGAAAGTAAAAAACTTTTCATTACACCTGCATCCATACGTTGCCTCTTTTGTAAATCAGGGATTTTTCTCTCTGAAATGGAAATGGAGATGTTCTTACAGTTTTGGTTTGCGGATTATCCCCAATCAGAGCCTGGCTTATCTGGAATACCGTTTTATCGACTCCGACAAAAACGAAATCGACCTGAAAGAAGAAATTGAGATTAAGTAATTCGCCTATGGAAATTACTTTTACTTATCTCTTTCAAGGTTCAGTAAGAAATTAGGATCCTGTATCCAAATAAAAAATCCCGGAACATTTATTTGTTTCGGGATTTTTTTATGTAGTTTATATCTGTTTGCCAAAGCGCGATAGAGACAGTGATTATTTTTTTCTCAAAGAATGCTACGCTGAAATTTCACTGCGAATTCTCTATGTAAATATTTTATTTCACAGCCTGCTCAATATCCGCAAATAATTCTTCGACTGACTCCAGACCGATTGAAATACGAATCAGACAATCGTCAATATCCATTGCCTTACGTTGTTCTTCGGTAAATGTACCATAAATTGTAGAGGCCGGATGAATAATCAGCGATCGGTTATCAAACAGATTGGTCGCACGACGAATCAGTTTCAGTTTATTGAGAAATGCAAAACAAGCTTCACGCGATTCCAGGGTGAAGGTAAACATCGCTCCGGTATATTCTCCAAACTGTTCCTTACTAATTGCGTAATAAGGATGATCTTCCAGTCCGATATGGTTCACCTGCCTGATCTCAGCCAAAGACTTCATGCGTTTAGCCAATACTTTAGCAGTAAATGAAGCTTTACGGAAACGTAATTCTACGGTTTCGAGTCCTAACGTCTGTAACTGAGCGGTCTGGGGAGACATATAAGCGCCTAAATTACGGTGGATTTCTTTCCGCATTTTCGCTGTGAAGGTCATCGGGCCGAATTGTTTGGCAGCATCAGCCAGCTTTTTCGAATGCTTCCAGTCGAAAGTACCGTAATCAATCACTAACCCACCAATACTGGTCGCACCACCCGAAATATATTTGGTACTGGAAACAATTTCAATATCAACCCCAAAGTTCTTTGCGTGAAAGTCAATGAAAGGAATAATGGTTGTATCTGCAACCAGGGGTACATTTTTGCTTTTAGCCACCGCTGACAATGCACGAAGATCAGCCACTTCAAGATGCGGATTCGTCACAATTTCGAGAAAAATTGCGCAGGTATTTTCATCCACATTAGCAGCCACCTCTTCGGGATTGGTCAGATCACAGAAACGGGTTTCCACACCAAACGGTGCTAATGTAGTATTGAACAACGACCAGGTATTCCCAAACAGGTGTGACGATGTCACGATATTTGCTCCGGCATAGGCCAGTTCGATTATAGTATTGGTAATGGCCGCCATACCCGAATTTAGCGCTGTAACGCTCATGGCTCCGGTAATCAGGCGTACACGCTGTTCAAAATAATCAACAGTAGGATTGGTTATACGCGAATAAGTATGTTCTGCCGAACGTCCCTGAAAAGCATCAGCCATCTGCTCTGCTGTTTCGAATCCATAGGCGGCATTTGCATATAACGGCATTTGCAGTGCATTATAAGCATCTTTTTTTCTGTAACCGGCTTTGATGATTCCGGTGGTAAAATCTTTCATATCTAAAATAGTGAGTTAAATGGCTATTTTCCAATAATTCAATATGCCAGTGTACCAATAAATTCAGAATAGATTTTATTTATTGGCACACTGGCATATTTTTTAATTGACAGATTAAATATAGTATTCCGTCAAATCCACTAAACCATGTTTCAGTGCATATTTAATCAACTCTTGTACACTATTGACTTCCAACTTTCGGAATATATTCTTGCGATGTGTATTTACCGTATGATGACTCAGGCAACGCTCTTCGGCTATTTCCTTTGTTGTTTTTCCTTGTGCCAGAAGCTGTACAAGTTCATATTCTGTAGGAGTTAAGATACTTCTGTGATCAATTGTTTTGCGGGTTCGTCCTTCAAGAATAACCTCCAGCGCCTCGCTACAAAAATATTTTTTACCCTGGATAGTAGCCGTAATTGCTGCCACCACAATATCCTGAGTATTTGTTTTCAAAATAAAGTTTGCACCCTGTATAGCTGTTGTAAGAGACAAAACAAATACCTCGTTTACCTTATCAGCCACAAAAAGCCACTTTGATTCAGGAAAAGCCTGGGAAAGAGTAGCGACCTCTTCAATTTCAATAAAATCGAATGCTTCAAAATCGACCAGTACCACTGGAACGTCATTCATAGCCAATGCTCTGCGTAATTCAGATTTGGTAGTTACAATTTCAATTGGGTTGTTACGTACTTCTGACTGTATCAGATATTCAAATCCCAAACGAACGAGATCCTGATTTATTGCTAATACAAACGTAGGCTGACTCATAGATTAAAAAATAATTTAATGAATAGACAAAGGTATACCAAAAATGGGAATTTTGACTTTTTCATACTCTTTTCAATAGAAAAAACATAGGTTTCTATACAAGCACAACTCATTTTACACCAAAATAGGTACGGATATACCTAAATAATGGTATTCTTTTCGGGGTCTTAAGTGTGCACCTTTGCAGTAACAAACTACTATTGCAAGAATATGGTCATAAGAAACAAATAAAAAGTCAACATCAAATGAAAAAAATCACTTCACTTCTCGTTTTGGCAGCTATTTTTTTGGCATTGCCTGTAAAGTCTAAAGCTCAGGGCAAAGAGTTATCCGGTGAAATTTCTCTTTCAGGAGCATTTGCACTCTATCCTTTGGCCGTAAAATGGGCGGATGAGTTCAAAAAAATTCACCCCAAAGTAAAAATTGACATCTCGGCCGGAGGTGCCGGAAAAGGGATCACCGATGCTTTAGCTAAAGTTGTTGACCTGGGCATGGTTTCCCGTGAAATCCACTCCGATGAGGTAAAAAAAGGAGCTATTGCTTATGCTGTGGCTAAAGATGCGGTAGTTCCGACCATCAATGCTAAAAACCCGAAGATCAAAGAACTTTTGGCTAAAGGTATCACTCAAAAGGCAGCAGAAAAACTTTTCATCTCCGGTGAATTTAATGACTGGGGAGATATTACAGGTGTAAAAAGCAGCATTCCGATCCATTTATATACCCGTTCCGATGCTTGTGGTGCTGCGGAAACCTGGGCTAAATTTCTGGGCAAAAAGCAGGAAGACCTGAAGGGTACTGCTGTTTTCGGTGATCCGGGTATCGCTTCTGCCGTACAAAAAGACCCACTGGCATTTGGATATAATAATATCTCTTACGCTTACGATTTAAAAAGCAAAAAGCCCAATCCCGGTATCCTCGTTTTGCCTATCGACATTAACAACAATGGAAAAATCGACACTGATGAGCTATTTTATGGCAACTCAAATCAATTGATTCGTGCCATTGCAGGAGGTAAATATCCTTCCCCGCCCGCCCGCGACCTCTATCTGGTATCAAACGGAAAACCCAAACCAGTAGTAGCTGAATTCCTTAAATTTATCCTGACAGAAGGACAGAAATACAGCAATTCAACAGGATTTATCCAGTTGAATAAAGACAAACTCAGAGCCAATCTGGCTAAATTGAAATGACCTCTCTCCTAATAATAAAAGTCTTCTTCACTCCTCTTTTGGAGGGGTTGGAGGAAGCTTCTTATTCAACACCAACAACATCATGTCTTCAATCGCTTACAACAGAATTATCAAAGATAAAATCGCCGGAGGAACCATGCTGGTCATTACCATTGCATCCGTTCTACTGGTGGTGGCTATTGCCGCAGGTCTTTACCTCAAATCGGCCACAATCTTTGAATCCCATTCCTTATGGGAGCTGATTTCCTCTTCCGAGTGGAAACCGGGTGCAGGTCAATTCGGTTTTCGGCCTTTCATACTTGGTACTTTATGGATCACAACGTTGGCCATCGTTATGGCATTGCCTATAGCCTTACTGACTGCAGTTTTCCTGACCGAACACTCAAAATCATATGTCAAAAAGTGGGTATTTCCCGCATTAGATATTCTGGCCGGACTCCCATCAGTGGTTTATGGAGTATGGGGGATCTTACTGATTGTGCCCTGGATTTCCGAAAAGCTGGCACCCGGTTTTGTAGAATATGCAACAGGTTACAGTACGCTGGCAGGCGGTATTGTGTTAGGTGTGATGATCCTGCCGCTACTGGTAAGCCTGTTTATTGAGATATTTTCCTCGGTTCCGCGTGAGCTACGTGATGCATCTCTCTCACTGGGAGCAACACCGTGGCAAACCACCAAGCTGATTATCCTGCGTAAAAGTCTTCCGGGAATTATTGCAGCCGTAGTACTGGCAGTTTCCCGTGCGTTCGGAGAAACAATCGCTGTACTGATGGTGTGTGGAAACCTGCCTCAGGTTCCCCATTCGCTATTTGATTCGTGTTATCCCCTGCCGGCTCTGATTGCAAATAACTATGGTGAAATGCTATCAGTACCGCTTTACGAATCCGCACTGATGCTGGCTGCATTTTTCCTCTTTATCGTGGTATTATTGTTTAATGCGGGATCACGGATTGTACTCCATCGAATCGAAAAGGCTTGAGGGAATGAATTACACCCCTTAACTCCTTATAACTTCATGTAACTACATTTAACTCCATAAAAAACTATGCGCTTTATCGAAGAAAAAATATTCAAAGTCCTGATGATCCTTGCAACACTGCTCGTGTTTGCCTTCGTTGGGAACATCCTATATACCATATTGGATCGTGGACTACCAGCGCTCAACTGGGACATGATCACCAAACTCCCGAGCGGTGGATTCTACATTGGTGGTGAAGGCGGTCTGCTCAATGCCATCGTAGGTTCGCTTTACATCGTAGGAGCCTCTACCCTGCTGGGCTTAATGATCAGCATTCCGGTGGTATTTTACCTGAATGTCTATCTCTCACGTAAATCAAAACTGGCTTATCTGACACGACTGTCATTTGACATTCTGTTTGGCATTCCCTCCATTGTCTATGGGGCATTTGCATTCACTATCATGATTTATTTCGGATGGAAAACATCACTGGCCGGTGGTATTCTGGTGATCACGCTATTAATCATCCCCATTTTTATCCGTTCAATGGATGAAGTAGCGCGTCAGTTGCCACGGGATTTGCTGGATGCGTCCTATTCATTGGGGGCAACCCGACTGGAGACAATAAAGGTGGTCGTTCGTCAGATTGCACCGGGGATTGCTACCGCCACATTGCTTTCAATAGGTAGAGCTATCGGTGATGCTGCGGGAGTTATGTTTACCGCCGGATTTTCTGACAGTATCCCAACATCACTTAGCCAACCGGCAGCTACCCTGCCCTTGTCTGTCTTTTTCCAGTTGAGTAGTCCTTCGGCTGATGTACAGGACCGCGCATATGCAGCGGCTCTGATCCTGACCATCATTGTCCTTATTTTAAGTATTCTCGGAAGAGTTATCACCAACAAATTTTCAAAACACAAAGTATAATGAAAAGCAACGACTTTGGCGTACCCGCCCTCAACCTCGAAACCATTACGGAACGTCGTTCTATCCTCAATATTTTTAAATCTAAAAAAGAGGAGCCGGCTTTCGTACCCAATCATAAGATCCGAAACAACGTGATAGGAGCCGAACTGAAAGTGGAAAACCTCAACGTTCACATTCAAAAAAACCATATCCTGAAAGATGTCAACCTGACCATTCCTGATAAGAAGATCACCTGTATTATCGGCCCTTCGGGTTGCGGAAAATCGACTTTGCTGAAGACCTTCAACCGATTGATCGACAATACGGAGAATGTATCTCTCGACGGAAGTGTATTGGTAGATGGGGAAAACCTCTACGACCGTAAGGCAGAGGTAACGCACATCCGCAAGAAAATGGGATTGCTCTCACAACGCCCCTGCCCGCTACCCATGTCCATTTACGATAATATCACCTATGGACTGCGCATCCATGGCGTTCGCAACAAGAAACAGCTGAACCGTACCGTGGAGCATTATCTCAAAGCAGTAGGTCTCTGGGATGAGGTAAAAAACCGTCTGCACGCACCGGCAGCTAAGCTCTCCATAGGGCAACAGCAACGTCTCTGTCTGGCACGCGGACTGGCAGTAGAACCGCAGTTTATCCTTGCCGATGAAGCAACTTCAGCACTTGACCCGATCTCAAGCCGTCACATTGAGGAGCTTTTCGTAAAATTGAAAGAGGAATATGCGATCATCCTGGTGACTCACACGTTGCGTCAAGCCTTACGTATTGCCGATCACGTGGTATTTATGTATCTGGGCGAGGTGATTGAGGAAGGCCCTGCGGCCGAGGTCTTTAAAAATCCAAAACAGGAGCTGACCCGAAAATATCTGGAGGGAGCATTCAGCTAATAACAGCATGGGAGTACGGCTTTGAGTCGTGCTCCCAATTTAGCTTTATAAAAGAATGTTTATCAGATTTATTCCAGATAACCCAAAGCTATTACCAATCGTTTTTATTTATTTTCAAAAGTCAATTGGGAAACCTAATTTTGTCTGAGCAAGATGATATTAAAAGAACTAACTATGGATATCCAAATCAGACCTATTGAACAGGCGGACAACAAATCGCTAGCCAATCTTATCCGGCAAATATTTCGCGAATTCGGAATTGACCGTCCCGGCACCGTTTATACCGATCCTGACACCGACCGGTTATTCGAAGTTTTCCAACACCCAAAATCGGCTTACTGGATTGCAGAGGATAATGGTCAGATCATCGGTGGGTGCGGCATTTATCCTACTGACGGATTGCCTGATCGTTGTGCCGAACTGGCTAAATTTTACCTTTCACCCCAATCACGCGGAAAAGGCATCGGAAAAGTACTGATGCAAAAAGCTTTGGAGTCGGCCAGAAAATTAGGTTATTCACAAATCTACCTGGAATCATTTCCTGAACTGTCTGATGCAGTAGGCATATATCGTAAAGCGGGATTTACCGATCTGCCTCATGCCTGGGGGAATTCAGGACATTTTGCCTGCACAATCTGGATGGTGAAGTCACTTGATTAAACGATAAGGCGCAAAGATTATCTACTGAAAACCTTTGCGTCTTTCTATTTTTGAAATTTCTCTACGTCTTCCCGACTTTGCATTCCCCATCCTACCATGTTTTAGGTATATCAAATGCCCTGATTACGGGATTTTACAGCCCTCTATTTTTCCCGACCTTTGCCTTCTGGAATAATCTCTCTATTTCTATATCAAACCAGACATACATCGGATAACCAACAGTTATACCCCATGGTTATTATTGATTTTTACGAGAAAAAGAGAAACGATACTTTTGTCACCAAAGCCGAATAAAACAAACGTATGAAAATACGTAAAACATATAACTCGAACATCATGTATAAACTTCCTTCAACACTTACAGAGGACATTGCCTACTTTGGCACGCTGATTGACGACTTCCAACAGGGAAAGATCGAACCGGTTAAATTCAAGGGAACACGTGTCCCGATGGGTATTTACGAACAACGCAAAGACGGTACCTACATGGTGCGTGTGCGGACTACCGGCGGACTTATCACCCCACAACAACTTAAACAGGTAGCTTTGACAGCCCAGGCTCATAAATCGCCTTTTCTGCACATCACTACCCGTCAGGAGATTCAGATTCACCACATAGGCATCGACCAGGTGAAGACCATCCTTCCCGAATTGCAGCAAGTGGAACTTTCATCAAAAGGTGGTGGTGGTAATACTACCCGCAACATTTTGGTAGATATTCAAAGCGGCATCAGCGCTAATGAGGAATTCGATGTGTTGCCTTATGCCATCGATCTCACCACCCGACTGATTGCAGAAGCTGATTCATTCACATTGCCCCGTAAATTGAAAATCGCCTTTTCGGCTCATGCCGATAACGGAGACCTGGCATTGGTAAACGACCTGGGATTTGTTGCTAAAACAGTGGATGGCAAACGGGGATTTACCGTTTACCTCGGAGGATCACTTGCATCGCACGCAACTGTTGGCTGGAAAGTTTTTGAGTTTGCCCCGGAGGAAGAGCTATTTTACATTGCCGAAGCGGCTAAACAGTTCTTCTCAGCACACGGTAACCGGAAAAACCGTCATAAGGCACGTATCCGCTATATTTTCTACAAACTGGGAGAAGAAAAAACGCTGGAACTCTTCTTCAACGCTTACAATGACCTGAAAAAAGATCCAAGCCTGAAGTATATACCGGGGAAACTGCATCTGACCCATACCGTACCTTCATTTGCCCCGGTTACAGTGGAAAGTACAGCATTTGAAACCTGGAGAGGCCGCTATGTACAAGCTCAGAAACAGGATGGGCTTTTTGCCGTAACCATCCCGGTAGAGCACGGCAATGCTTCAGCCGAAACATTCCTCAAAATAGCTGAGTTTACCGAATCGTTTGGTAACGATGTGATTCGTTTCACCGTCCGCCAAAACATCCAGTTGCGCAACATTCCGGAAGCTTATCTCGGAAATGTTTACCAATTGGTGAGCGAACTGAGACAAAAAGCTGATGTTCCTGCACTGGTCAACGACGTCATTTCCTGTACCGGGGCTGACACCTGTCGTTTAGGTATATGTCTGCCCAAAGGAGCCGCAGCTGCTCTTCGCCATAAACTCAACGAAAGTAATCTGTCGGTTGACGAACTGAAAGACCTGCATATCAATATCTCAGGATGTCCCAACTCCTGTGCACAACAACGCTGGGCAGATCTGGGATTTGCAGGCCGCGTATCGCGTAACGAAAACCAGAAGATGTTTCCCGCATATACTATTTTTGCCGGAGCTGACCGCAACGGAAACGGCGAACTTGGAAATCCATTCGGTGTAGTTAGCGCTAAAGACCTGCCAGACTTCACCCACGATCTGCTTGAAGACTACCTGAAAGTAAAAACGAAATACGTCTCTTTCCGTGAATACGTCCTCAACGAAGGTACTAAAGCCATCGCCTTGCTTACAGAGAAATATGCCGATATACCGTCATTCGAAGAAAATCCGGATTACTACTACGACTGGGGTAGCAATGAGCAATTCTCTGTTGTAAACAAGGGACCTGCCGAATGTTCTGCGGGATTGTTTGACCTGATTGACGTAGATCTCAAAACGATCGAAAGCTCTTTGGTCGCACTGGATGGTGAAGATGATTTACGCAAGGTAAATCAATTGCTCTACACCATAGTTTTTGCATCCTCACGCATGTTACTGGTTACACGCGGTGCCGAAGCCAAAACAACAGATGAAACCTTTGACCTCTTTATTGAGAAATTCATCAATGAGGGCTATATCAGCAAAGAGTTTACCCCACTTGTGGTATTCGCTAAAGCGGATCAGAAATATGATTTCGATAAAAATAGAGAGGCTGTAATTGCATTGGCAAAAGAAATCATCAAGCTGTATGAAACCATGGATGATTCGCTTCAGTTTAAGGTAAAAGCAGAACCGGTAAATGACAAAAAACCGGAAGTCGTACGCGTCAAAGACCTTCGCGGTGTAGCATGTCCGTTTAACTTTGTAAAAACCAAGATTGAGCTTTCCGCCCTTAAATCAGGAGATCTGCTCGAAATCTGGCTCGATGACGGACAGCCTATTGAAAACGTTCCGGGTTCTGTACGCAATGAAGGTCACGAAGTAGTATCGGCCACACCTGTTCAGGATTACTGGAAAGTGCTGATCCGCAAAGCGTAACAAATAATATTACATATTTATCTTTATCATAAAAGCTATCGTTGTTCAATTCAGAATAACGATAGCTTTTTTTATTGATATCATTAAACATATAATATCCCATAATCGTGGTATGAATATACCTATTCGTAGCGATTTTATTTAGGATAATAAATAAAGAACTTTGCATTATCAATAATAACCCAAATTTATGTAGTTATGAAACAAAAAAGAATAACATTGATCAGGCTATTTAAATCACAACGATGTTAATGTTCTCCTTCAATTGAAGCACTTAGAAATATAATTACTTTGAATTAGAGTAATCAACATTATTCCTTTATTCTTTAACTTTTCAATTAGGTATTATTCAAATCAGTAAAACAATGAATTATGAAAACAAATAAGTTATTCCCCCTCGTACTTCTTTTTGCTCTTAGCATTAATATTAATGCACAAGAGCTTACCAATAAAACCATTTATATCAAAGGTGAAAAGTTCGCCTATTCTTTAGTTGAAAAATGGATATCCGAATATAAAAAGGAAAATCCGAAAACAGATATTCAGATAATCAGTAAAGCCAACGCATCAAAAGCACCTAATGTAACAATACTGGCTCGCAAACCGAAAGAAAACGAGGTTGAGAAAGATCAGCAACTGACTTATGTTGCCCGCTATGCACTACTTCCGGTAAGTAACAAAAACAATCCGCTTCTGAATGAAATAAAGAAAAACGGCATCAGCAAAAAAGAGCTGAAACTACTGGTATTCAACGGTGATCCATTTGATGAAGATCAACCCAAATCGAAAATAAAAAGCAGGATTAATATTTATACCCGCGAAACACAAGCGTCTACCGCCATTACCCTGGCAAAACACTTTGGCTTCAATTCAACCGATATCAAGGGTAAAAAAGTGACCGGTGATGACAATTATCTCATCAGCGCAATCAAAAAGGATACGATCGGCATCACATTTAATAATATCGGAAGTATTTTCGACCTGAATACCCGCAAAGTTAAAGATGATCTGGCTCTTATACCTTTGGATCTGAAGGCAGAAGTAAAAGAACAGATTTATTCTGCAAACCTGGATCAGGCCATCGCTCTATTGGAAAAAAGTAACGTAGAAACTATTCCGGTAGAGAAGATCGGATTCGTAGTCTCTGAAAACGAAAGTAACAATCCTGAAGTAACTGCTTTTCTTTCCTGGATATTGAAGAAAGGACAGGAATACAATCACGAACTGGGCTTTCTGAATCTCTCGGGTGATGATCTTGTAGAACAACAAAAACAATTGAACGAAAGACTTCTGACGTTGAAGTAGATACAACCAAATAAAAAAACACATAACATATTTCCACGATCATTGGTTGTTTAGGTTATTCTAATTTTAGCAAAGGGAATACTCTTTATGAGGAATTCCCTTTTTTATTTCAACCATCCGCAGATTTAAACAGACCTAAAAACCCAAATTATTTGTTTGATATCCAGAAATATAATTAATACCACAATCTGTTTATAAAACAAATTCCAACGTTATAAATTCACACTATCGTACTTTTAACAATAACTATTCATGTTACATTTCAAAAGGAACCAGTTCGATCCGATAACTTTTGTGATCACTCACATCACGTCGTAATATTGAATTAAAAGAACTGCATACAATACTCAAAGTCTGAATAAGGGGCAAAACCTTCATCACTGTAACCGTTGCCTATTCGCTCCTTTATTATTCTAACGATAGAATGAAAATCAGCATCTTCACCTTTTAGAACAGAGGTCAGATAGCGGGCAAATAGGATGATTTGCCTGTATGAAATAGGCAACCGAAAATGCTCTCAGCACATCCACTACGATTGTGAATCCTTCTATCTCAGCCGGGTCGGAGTCCGGCGAATACACATTAACCTCTATCATTATAAATTATTTTATCAAATGGAATAACTACCCGTATTTCCAACATTCAGTAATACTATACCAAAAGAAAGCTCATTAGTGAAATGAAATTATATAATCCATTCCTCTAACGAGCTTTCTGAAATAAAAACAGATCTCTTGATGTCCTTAGCCACCATAGTATGATAGTGTCTTGAATTAAGGCTATCCTGGCATCGAATCTGGTCTAATAAAAGCTTATATTACATATTCGATCAATTGATCCTCTTCCTTAAACAAGACTTTATAAATTTCCCTTTTAATTTCTGTGAATACAGGACTATTACGATCCCGGGGACGTGTTGCTTTTACATTGATAATCTTACTGATCGTTCCCGGTCGGGACGAAAGAACCACTATCCTATCTGCCAGATACATTGCTTCATCCACATCATGAGTAACCAATAACACAGTTGTTCTCTCTTTTTCCCAGATACGCAAAAATTCCTGCTGCATTTGCAATCGGGTGAGTGCATCAAGTGCACCGAATGGCTCGTCAAGAAGAAGAATCTTGGGATAATTCACCAATGCCCGGGCAATACTCACCCGCTGCTGCATCCCCCCGGATAACTGGTGCGGATATGACTTGGCAAATCCATTGAGATTAACCAGTTCGATATGCTCATTGATTATACGACTTCTCTCTTTAGATGATAGTTTATTATCTACCAATCCAAAAGAGATGTTCTCTTCAACCGTAAGCCACGGAAACAAACGAGCCTCCTGAAATACCATCCCCCGGTTGATACTGGGGCCGTCAAGAATTTTATCTCCGAGTTTTATTTCTCCTAAATAATCACTCTCCAGCCCGACTATCAGTCTCAACAAAGTGCTTTTACCGCAGCCGCTAGCACCTACTATACAGACGAACTCTCCCGGTTGAACAGTCAGATTTACATCTTTCAAAGCCAACACGTCCCCATTTTCTGCTTTGTATATTTTCCTTAGATCTTTTATCTCTAATGACTCTAAAACTTCCATAACAATCTATCTTTTTCTGACACTACTTCCGTTATTTACTCTCCATTTAATTAGCCGATGTTCAATGAAACTAAAGGCATTCTCAATAATTAGTCCAATTATACCTATTGAAAAGATACCGACAAAAGTGATATCCGGCTGCCACATTTCCCTGGAATAAGTAAGCATAAATCCAATGCCTGAAGTCGATGCAATTACCTCTGCCGCTACAACGGCCATCCACGCCATCCCCATCCCGATTCTCAATCCGGTAATAATCTGCGGGAGAGCAGAGGGAAAAACAACTTTTGTCAATACCTGATGTTTATTTTTCTCCAGAATACGAGCGACTTCCAGATACTTCTTATCGACCGATTTTATTGCATCTATTACATTCAACAAAACAGGCCAGAAACATCCAATGGCGATAATTGAAGTCTTGGTTGCCTCTGTCACACCCAACCATAGGATAATCAATGGCATCCAGGCAAACATAGGTATTGGACGTAAAAAATTCAACACTAATGAAGTAGCATAATCAAACTTTTTGGATATCCCTATCAGTATACCTAACTGAAGTCCCAGGCCAGCCCCGACAACATAGCCTTTGAATATCCGGTAAAGACTGATACCAATGTGCTGTTCCAATTCCCCTGAAGCCAGTTGCGAATAAAACGCCTTCAGGATTGCTGTCGGAGCAGGAAGGATTAAAGGCTTGAGATACCCTAACCGGCTAGCTGACTCCCAGGCTAAAATCAGCAAAACAGGTGGTAGAACTTTCAGGTGCCATACCGGATTAAGAATCGTATTTCCTGCCGTCTCGGACAATTTGGCGAGAACTTTATTTATACCATTCAACGATCCAGTCAAAATGGAAGATGAATTCTGAAAAACAATTTCTCCAACCGGGATCCTTTTCGCATACAATATGGGTTTATCCCCTTCTATTACAATCGAGTATGGCGTTATTTGTGTAAGCCTACCGTTCACTACATTTCCGTTGGGAAGATAGAATTCAGGCAAATTCTCTCCTTCAAAAAAATGAGTTGATAACCCGATCTTCTCCCTGATCTTTTTAATCTCTTCCGGATTATAAAAGATCCCCTTTTCCGAAATCTCCAGACTCAATCTGGCTTCATCCCAGGACGGTTCCTCTACCGTATGGGTTTCACTTTTATAGTTTTCTGCTATTTCAGCCATTTTCAAACACTTATTTTTTAAATACAATCAAAAAAACAGAGCCACACACTTATCGGCTAAGTGACTACAAAGGAACTCCAAATAAGATTCCATTACAATACTCAATAAAGAGTATATTAATACCTTATTTTTGCTATTTATTATCAATATGGGATTTATGCAGAGGTCAATCTATTTCAAATACGAAATAGAGACTATATCAGATAAAAAGTAAATCTAATTTCAGCTTCTCTTTGAGAAGTAAAAAACACACTTCAAAATACCAAATAACAAAGAGAGAAGACACTAAGCCTATATTATCCGCAACAGGTTATATCAGAGAAACAGCTTAGAAACGATAGCTAATAGAAAATGGATCACCCAAATATCTCCTATTTAGAAAAAGGGCATACAATTAAAATAGACGAAAAATAGCGGTTGAATCCCTCTATTAATCGTCTAAATAAATTTATTGTCTCGATTTACCGGACAACAACACTATATCGTTGATATTATTTTAATATTGGAGAATTCAGAACCGGTATCAATCTTACCGGTTCTGAATCTGCTCAATTAATCAATAGATGGATATTTGTAAGTTCCAAGCTTATCCCCTTCAAACTCACCGTTTTTAATGCGAAATACTCTTCCGGCATGATCCGCAGATGCTGGGCCACTATACATTTGCAACGAATTAAATCCATAACGAAGGAAAATATCGGTTGCACGGTCAACAACTTCCCAGTGAAATAAAGCTTCAGGACTTCGATAACCTTCGAATGGAGTTCCTTTTTCGGGACGGAAAACACTGAAGTGAGCCACAATTCCTTTCGATGCCAGGTACTCAATACCTTCAAGAATTGATTCTTTCGGTTCAAGTCCGCCAACAATATTGGTATGGACATTCCCTTTACCAAAAACATCAACTGCAGCCTCCAGAGAAGCAAGCCAGTGCTGCCAGCCTCCATTACGTTTGCTTTTGCCCGGACAAACCAAACCGAACAGATTTTTATCCCAAACTTCCAGATTATGAGAGATATTGCTAAATCCGGCTTCTTTATATTTTTCAAGAATGGAGAAATCTGCTGGCGCTCCGATAATAGCTACGCCATAGAATGACTCGTAATATGCATGAATTGCTTCAGCCACATCCAGATAATATTCAAGTTCGCGACGCTCTGGCACAAAACCTCCGGTAATACGGAAATGGTTAGCGACTCCTGCCTGACGAGCCAAATGATAAGCCTCAGCAACCTGACGTGGATTTTTTATCAATGGTCTCTCCGGATCACGTTCACGCACGTTATATGAACAGAAAAGGCAATCTTCACCCAAATCTTTCAATGAACATTCATCACTATATGAAACATGAACACCACCAAACTGCGAAATATTAATAATGTTTTTTACTTTTTCGCCGGAACTCAGTAATTGTTCCGCTACTGGATTTGGTTTGTTTTGTGTAAACGATATTTCAGCAAGAGGCTCCTTATCGTTATAAAGTATCGGTTTGTTATTTTCCACTTTAATCGAATACGGCGTCCAGCGGTTAAATTTGGCATTTGCCGTAAAGCCGTGAGGAAGTTCAATGCCAATACCAAAATTGCGACGGAAGCCATTCGCATCAGCATCATCTCCTTTGAATTTTTTAATTTCTTCGGCATTATAAAAAATACCTTTCTCGTTAAAATCCAACGACAAACGAGCTTCGTTCAGAAGCGCTTGTTTTACGGCTTCTTTTTCTGTTAAAGTTGTTTCTTCTACTAAAACTGACATAATACAATTACAATTAATATGTTATACTCTACTATTAGTTAATCAATAGGCGGATACTGATAAATATCCAATATTTCGCCATCAAAATCGCCTCTTTTAATTCTTACGACCCGCCCCGTATGGTCTCCTGAGCCAGGTCCACGGTACATTTGTTCTGTTGTAAATCCATGACGAATCTGAATATCGGTAGCTCTGTCCAGAATTTCCCAGTGAAACGAAGCTTCCGGACTCCGATGTCCTTCCAGTGCAGTCCCCTTCTGAGGACGGAAAGGGCCAAAATGAGCAACAATTCCCTTTGAAGAGAGATATTCGACTCCTTCAAGGAACCCCTCCTTGGTATCAAGTCCTCCAACAAAATTCGAGTGGACATTTCCCCAACCGAAGATTTCAACGGCTGCTTCTAAGGATTCTACCCAGTGTTTCAATTCCCCCTTACCCGGACAGATAAAAGCAAATAAATTTTTGTCCCAGACTTCCAGATTGTGAGATAAATCAGAATACCCTATTTCTTTATATTTTTCCAGCATTGAGGGATCGTGCGGAGCTCTGATTACCGCTACACCCTTAAATGCTTCGTAATTGGCATGAATTGCATCAGCAACATCCAAATAGTATTCCAGTTCGCGGTATTCCGGCACAAAACCACCTGTGATACGAAGGTGATTAGCTAATCCAGCCTGACGAACAAGATGATAGGCTTCAGAAACCTGATGAGGATTTTTCAGTAAGGGTCTGTCCGGGTCTTTTTCACGCACATTGATTGAACAAAACAAACAATCTTCTCCGGTTTCTTTTAACGAACATTCAGCACTATATCCGATCCCCACTTCTCCATGTTGATTGGTATTTACTATTCCACGAACTTTTTCTCCGGTTGAAAGTCTTTGCTCCAATACCGGATGAGGAGTTTGGTCATGAAAACGTATTTCAGCAATGGGTTCTTTTTCATTGTACAAAATAGGCTTATCACCCTCAACTACAATTGAATACGGAGTCCAACGGTTAAATTTAGCGTTTGAGGTAATACCATGAGGTAATACAAAGCTGAATCCGATCGGGTCTCGTCCATATCTTCTTGGCTCTACATAATTTCCTCTGATTCGTTTGATATCTTCAGCATTGTAAAAAATGCCTTTCTCATTGAAATCGAGGTCTAATCTCACTTCATTCAAAAGAATCTTTTTTATTTCTTCTTTTGTTCTGGTTTGTGGTTCGGCGACTGTTGACATATACTTAAGTTTTAATTATCCAAAGCTTATTTTTTGTTATAACTATAATGGTAAATACTGATTTCAAACTACCAGCTCATTCACAAGTTGACCGGATAAATAGAGTTTCTTATAATGACTGTTGTTTTCCAGTAATTTTTCGTGAGAACCTTTCTCTACAATATTTCCGTTATCAAGAACAACAATGTAATCCATTTGCTGCACTGTAGACAGGCGGTGAGCAATCACCAACAGAGTTCTACCCACTGATACCCGTCCGATGGCTTCCTGAAGAATTGCTTCCGTTTCCGAATCAAGGCTTGCTGTAGCTTCATCCAGAATCAATATACGGGGATTAAATACCATCACCCTGGCAAATGAAAGCAACTGCCGCTCACCAAACGAAAGAGTAGCACCCTTCTCGGATAATAAAGTATCATATCCTTGTGGTAATCGGTTAATAAACTCATGAGCCCCAATCAGTTTACAGACCTCTATCACTTGATCGAGTGTTATCTCCTGTCTAAAAAAGCGGATATTATCGAATACCGAACCGGAAAATAGAGTAATGTCCTGCTGCACAATGCCAACTGTGCGACGTAAATCTTCCAGCGGCCATTTTCTGATATTCTGACCGTCAATCAAAACACTTCCACCGGTTGTATCGTAGAAACGTGTCAATAAGCTCATTAATGATGTCTTACCAGCACCGGAAGCACCTACGAATCCAACTCTGTCACCAGACTTTATATCCAGCGAAATACCTTTCAAAACATTCAATCCTTCACGATAGGCTAAAAAAGTATCTTTAAATTCCACACCACCACTGACAACAGGTGCTTTTGCATCATTCGCTTCCAGAATATCTGGTTTCTCGTTGAGTGTAACCACAATACGTTCTGTGGCAACGAGCATATTCTGAAAAGTGTTCAACTGCATGGTAATGGAGTTGATCGGTTGAACAAAGCGGCGAATGTATCCGATAAAGGCAAAAAGTACCCCGAAAGAAACCGTACCTTGAAGGACAGACCCACTACCAAACCAAATGATCGCTGCAACGCCAAAATCACCCAACGCTTCGGAAAAAAGGAAATAAGCCAGCGTCATCTGGTTCTCTTTCATCATGGATTTCAACAGCGATTCGTTTCGGTTATTGAATTCCGCAAATTGTTTCTTTTCCTGATTAAATATCTGAACAATGGCCATACCTGCCAGATTTTCAGCTAAAAATGAAATAAGATATGACAATCTGCTGCGCATTTCCTGATTCACTTTCCGCAATCGTTTCTGAAAATAAGCCGACACGAAAGTGATGAGCGGAACTACAATAAAACAGTAAAGTGCAATTTTTACATTCAACTGAAACATGAATACAATGATCATGATCAGAGTAAAAATGTTTCGAATGTTATTGGCCAAAAAGTCCGTAAAAAATGAGTTTAGCGCTTCAGTATCGCTTACCACATTTGTAATGATTCTTCCTGATGGATTTTTGTCAAAATACTTCAGTGACAAACTTTGAATATGACGAAACAAATCGATACGTATCTGCTTGATAATTTTCTGACCTGTTAATTGTAGGATCACATTCTGATAGTACGTCAGTCCGAAAGCCAAAAGCACCATTCCAAAGTACAATACCGAAATCAGCACAATAGACTTAACATCCGGATTTGATACTGCAATATGCTTGTCTATTGCTTCTTTCATAATGATTGGTTGCAACAGATCAATGCAAACTATCAGAATAACCAGAAGGAAAATCCAGATCATTCGCCATTTATAATTTCTTAAATAGGGCACCAATACTTTCAGTGCACTTTTTACATTAAGAGCCATATTCACCTCCTTCCGTGGTTTTTACTTTTTCAGCCTCTTCATCTTCACTTAAAAGCACTTCAAGCAATTCGGTTTTCGGGCTCTCTTCCGGCAATGTGGGTTCCGAACGTCCCTCACCACCCGACTGAAGATTCCATAATTTCCCATATAATTCGCTTGACTCAAGCAGCTGTTGGTGATTACCTCTATCAGTAATTTGTCCCTGATCCAGAATAATAATTTCATCGGCATGCATAACTGCGCTTAGTCGATGCGAAATGATAATATTCGTTTTTAACTGACTTCCGGTTTCCCGATATTCCCGCATATTACGCAATATCAACCGTTCAGTTTTAGTATCAACGGCACTCAATGAATCATCAAGCACATTTACAGGCGAATCTTTATAAATCATACGGGCAATAGCGACACGTTGTTTTTGCCCTCCGGAAAGCCTTACACCGCGTTCTCCGATTTCTGTTGCATAAGCTTCTTTCAGTTTTAAAATATCTTTGTGAACAGCTGAGATTTTAGCAGAATCCAAAACTTTATTCTCATCAATTTTATCATCGGCAAAAGCGATATTAGACTGAATTGTTGTAGAAAACAAAAATCCATTTTGTGGGACATATGCTACAGATTTTCTCAAATCTTTCAAATAATAGTCCTGAACATCAACACCATCGACAAATACCGTTCCACGTGGTGGTTCATAAACCCTCATCAGTAAATGTGCCAGAGATGTTTTGCCAGAACCGATGGTACCGATAATTCCGAGTGTTTGCCCCCGCTTCACTGTAAATGAAATATCAGACAATACATCTTTTTGTGTGCCGGGATAACGGAATGATAAGTTTCTGACTTCTATATCACCTTGTATCTGTTGTTGCTCCTTTGCTGTTTCATGATCAAACACTGCTAACGGAGCTTCTAGCAAATCCGATATGCGAGCCAACGATGCAGAACCTCTCTGAATGGTATTCAAAGTATTTCCAAGCATTTCAAGCGGCTGACGTAACAAAGTGAGATACAATAGAAATGTGACAAAATCACCCAGACTAATCGATTTTATAATAGTCAGATAACCTCCGTACCCAATGACTACAATAAAACCAATAGAAGCCATAAATGGAATAAGGGCAGTGAATATTGCCGATAACTTTACAAACTTCATGCGTTCAACCACAATATCTTCTACGCGATCTTCGAATCGTTTGATAATTACTTTCTCGTTACCGAATGCTTTTACCGTACGAATACCTCCGATAATTTCTTCAACTGATTGAGACATCACTCCTAATGCAGCCTGAAGTTTCGCCGATTGATTTTTAATACGGGGACCGTAATAACGCACTATTACAGGTATGGCAATAAGTGGACCGAGTCCTGCTATTGCCAATTCCCAGTTCATGTGTACTACCATGACGTAAAGTGCAGACATCAGCATTATGGTACTGTTTACTGTAACGTTAATACCCATTGCAGCCACCTGCCGCACCACTTCAACATCACTCAACGCATGAGATAGCAAATCGCCGACACTATGACCATGATAATAAGACAAAGGCATAGTTTCCCATTTTTTGAAAAGCTTTTCTCTTATCCTGTTCATCAGTATCCTACCATGCTGAGCTGCAATTAAACGACCTATCCAGCCTAAAGTCACACGAATTGTTCCTACTACAATTACCAATAATGCAAAATGAATTGCAGAATCGATGCTTAGTTTTCCACTATTAAAGGTATCTGTAAAGTCACCGATAATTCGGGGAATTACCGTTGCCAGAATACTTGAAATAGCAATACAGGCAATTGAGAAAAAATAAATAAAAGGACGCTCAGAGGCATATTCCCAAATCAGATACCATCCGGATCTCTTTTTGATTACTGCCTTATTGTCATTGTTTTTATTACTCATTTAATTGTCATTTTTCATCTTGTAACAAATACCAATCATGTGAAAACAGAGGATAAAATAAGTCCGGTTATTATTTACGAACCGGACCTGATATTTCACTACAAGACTGACTGTTTTGTATTATATGGATAATACTTTTATTGAATCCGGTCCGGCTCCATTTCTTCTATCCAGAATCCGAATTTCTTGCGGATCTACCCGGTAGAGATATTGATTTGCAGCTATACCATTCAGCCTGACGTTCTCCCGGAACTTAGCATTGCGATTTCCGATAACAGATACAGCTTCATCAATTTCTATCTCATTGGTCAGTCTGACCGCCTTACCAGTAATACTTACATTTACAAACTGAGCCGGATTCTGATTTTCGTGCTGAAACAACGCAGTCACTTGTGGATTCTGATCGGTATGTTGGACCTTATTTGTATCTTTCTTTGTAGAATAAAAGAATTGAAATCCCTTTACGCCAAAAGCTCCTAACACTCTCAATGCCGGAGCATCACCCTCATTTACCGTAGCCAGTACAATATACTTCGTGGCTGTCAGGTACTCTGCTATTTCCTGATTTTCAACTGACATAATATAATATCTATTTAAATAATGCTTCAAATACTTTTCAAAAAAGTAGCCTTCCTCTATATCGCATTGGCAAAATCCTGCAACAAATTTAAACCACCATCATACCCCACGTAAGTGTGGTTTAAAATAACCTGATCATAAACAGGCGTCGAAATTTTCACTAATGGGACAGATAATTGATCAGCTACCGAACGCTCCAATGAGCTGCCTAAAATTAATTCTGGTTTGAACACTAATAATTTTTCATCAATCTCCTGACCATTTGAGGCATATAGCAATTCGGGCGGGAAAGATTCGTTTACAGGAAGCAACTCATTGATATACTGCCTGTATTCTTCATCCGGTTCATCCGTTATAATTACAGCTTTTATCAGTTGTCCCAGGCTATCATGGAGAAACCGGGCTATACCCAGCACATTGTGGCTTTCACCAACCAGAACAATCTCTTTTTGAAAATTATGGGACAAATAATATTGGGCAATTTTCTGAAACTGGTAACGCTGGTATTTCTCACCACTTTCCCTGACACTACGGGCAATATCTTCCGGAATCTTTATTACCTGCCGGAGTCTGTCAATTAAATCGGAGGTGTCAGCAGCTCCCACTGGTAAATATCCCAGATACAAATACGGAGTACCAAATTTCTCTTCGAGCTGTCGGGCGGCATTCAATCCCCAGGGTGATACGACTAAGTTTAATCCTGCGGAAGGCACCGTTTTCCAGTTCTCCTTAGTCTGACCGTAACCCAACAATGTATTTGCTTTCAAACCCAGAGAGGACAACAGGTTACTGAGCTGATTCAGATTTCCTTCCCAAAAGAGATCCTGCTCTGGCACAACGCCCAATATATTGACCAGATCACTCTGTTTGTTATGATCAAGTTGATGATAAGCAATCCGTTCGATAATCGCTTTCAGAGCCAGTTGATAGCCTTTGTAAACATTTCCCTTAAAGCCGGGAGTAATTACGCTTATCACCGGGAAGTCCTGGTCATGCGCCTCTTTGACCATTGCAGGTACATCATCGCCAACGATCTCGGGTGCGCAACCCGATAATACAACATATAAATCCGCTGCATGAACCTTCACTGTATTTTTTATCTGCTCGCGCAAACGGGATCCCCCTCCGAATACAACCTGCTTTTCAATTACGGCTGTTGAGGGAGTCTCAAGCCAGCCACTATAGTAACTACCGCTGTTTCCGTTGAGAATATTACTGCTTAGGCGGGACTGAATGCTACATCCGGCGTGGGAATGCACAATCGGGACAAACCCGTCAATCGCATTTACCACCTTGAGCGCTCCGTGCAATGCACAACCATTTCTGTTTTTATGTATAATATGTCTTGACATGCTTATTTCACTTCATGTTTAATAAACCAATTTGTGCTTTTTCTCAGCCACTCGTTGATATAGGTTTGCGATTCGCCTGTAGGTGATACAGATTTGAAGAACGAAGTATTTGCCAAAGTCTTAGTTACTTTTGAGGCAAAGTTGACAACTCCGTCAAATCCGAATACCGGAATATCGTCGATGTTTACAACCGGGATTCCATTGCGAACAGCAATCGCAAAGTCTGCACCTGATCCTCCAATATAAAGATCAGGCTGTCCCTTGCGGATCACATTCTCTTCCTCAAAGTATTGACCATCACCTACGAATACAGGCAGATCAGGTCTTTCCGCTTTAATTTGTTCTACAAACTGATGATGTTGATTATCTATGAAGGACAATTTCAAACCTGTCACCTCATACCCTAATTCTTTGGATAAGGCATATATAGCAATGGCATAAGAGGGAGGAAGACTGATAAATACTTTAGGCTTTTCAGCTCCCTTTTTCTTTATTAATCCGGATAATTTCTCTTTTTCACGGGTTATCAGTGCATGAGCCTCGCTTTGACGACCGGTCGCAATCGCAATATCTGTAATCCATCTGGCTGAATTTTCAATCCCCACCGGAAGTGTAAGCGACACATTGGGAATACCAAAAACGCTCTTTCAGGATCTCGGCAGGATAGACAGAATCGTCTGGATTAAGTCCTATTGAGAATGAGGCATTGGGAACCTTTCTGATGTTTTCAAATGAAGCATAGCGGGGAAATATATTTGTTTCCAAACCAAGCTCATGCAACAAACGGATTGCTTCGGACACATCAGCCTCCTTTTCAGCTACTGAAATAAGATTTACAAAGCCGGAAGGAATTGCCTCCTCTTTTAATCCGTAAAAGCGTCTTACGATAGAATGAGTAACCAGATCTAATCCTGTGGAAGCTATTTTTGACCGGAATCCGATGCTATAAACCGGAATCACGACAGCATCAATCTCATGTTTCAATTCCTCAACTACCGACTCTATATCATCGTTATTAATCGCAACAATTGCCGTAGAAACTACGAAGATTACTCTTGGATTATGCAGTTTATAGACCTGAATGATAGCGTCACGCAGCTTAGCTTCACTCCCCATAATGGAGTCGCGTTCATTCAGGTTGGTGACTGCCCATTTGTTATTTACTCCTTTTTCGTCAAATGACAATCGCCCCACCCCGCATCCCTGAGCGCCATGCACTACCACGGCGGCATCTTTGATTGTAGCAATAACATTCAACGCTGTTAGAATATCGCTTTGAATATCGTGGGTAAATGTTCTGACCCGTTGTGTAAACTGGTCATTGTCTTCATACTCACCTAAAATAGTATCTGCCTTACCGTAGTAAGCAGATACTGCGTATAATCTTTTTTCCCGGATGGGAGATGCCTTTGGTTTTAATATACTCATACTGAAAGAATAAATAATTTATATCGCAGCCTGAGGTAAAACTTCACCTTTTTCCTCACGCAAAATCCGGTCTCCCCACTCACGCGCCCAGTCACGAAGTTCGTTGACGCTTAATGGAGCCGGAATCACCGTTTGGGTATCATTAATGATGCGCTGGGCTAATTGGCGATATACATCAGCCTGGGCAGATTGCGGATTAGCCTCAATCACCGTTTTACCATACAATTCACTCTGGGCTACAGTTATTGAGCGCGGCACATATCCGGCTACCGGAGCTCCGGTGCGTTCGGCAAAGTTATCGATCAAAGATTTAGCATAAGGTGCGCTCACACTATTGGCAATGATCCCCCCCAACTGAGCTCCACCGGAAGCTGCATACTTTGTGATTGCTTTAAATAAGTTATTAGCGGCATAAATTGCCATAAAATCAGAGGAGGTAACCACATAAACGCGATCGGTAAGTCCTTCGCGGATAGGTACTGCAAAACCGCCGCACACCACATCACCCAACACATCATACAATACATAGTCAGGCTGAAACTCTTCAAAAAGGCGCAATTCCTGCAATAATGTTACTGCAGCATTGATACCACGACCGGCACATCCTACCCCGGGAACAGGGCCTCCTGCCTCTATACTTAATACCCCCTTAAATCCGACTGCCGAAATATCTTCCAGGCGCACTCTCTCTCCATCACGGGTACTATCCAACACCGTAGGTAAATACTTTCCGCCTCTGAGGGTATTGGTTGAATCACTCTTTGGATCACATCCGATCTGAATAACTTTATATCCGGCTTCAGCCAATGCTGCTGCTATGTTTGAGGTGGTGGTTGATTTACCAATTCCTCCTTTGCCGTATATAGCAATTTGCTTAGGTTTTTTACTACTCATTTTTCTCTGTATTATTACTGTTATTTTACATTACAAATGTAGGACTTGGCTACATGAAATTAAATACCGATAGATAGGGATATTAGTAGCAAAAAACAGGTATTTTCATTCCTGATTACGGTAAAAGCTCTGTTTTGACATCTAAAGTCAGAATAGAAACACATCTGCAACAAATATTGTCGCACTTTAGTAAGTACACAAAAAAAACCACCTGTACAAGGTGGTTTTATATCTATTATTACTAAGCCGGCCATTATCTCCTTTATTAGTCGTCAGAGATCAATATCTTCTTTATCCTCTTCAGACAAAATAGAATCAATCAAATCCTCATTATCTTTATCCGGGATTTCATATCCGGGCGACTCTTTTCCCGATTGTATATTCCACAACTTGTTGTAAAATTCATTTGTTTCAAGCAAATACCGATGAGTCCCCCGGTCTGCTATTTTGCCATTCTCAAGAATAAGAATCTCATCTGCGTGCATCACCGCACTCAACCGATGAGAAATAATAATGTTGGATTTATCCTTTTCACCTTGTCTAAGACGTTGAAGAATCATACGCTCGTTTTTTGTATCCACAGCACTCAATGAATCATCAAAAATATTAACCGGAGCATCTTTATACAACGCTCGGGCAATCGCTAGTCGTTGTTTCTGACCTCCGGAAAGCCGTACACCTTTTTCACCAACTTCTGTTTTATACATCTCTTTCAGTTTCAAGATATCCTGATGAATAAAGGATGCTTTTGCTGACGCTTTTGCTTTATTCTCGTCTGTTCGTTCTTCTGAAAAAGCAATATTTGCATCAATAGTTGTTGAAAACAAAAAACCGTTTTGAGGGACAAATGCAATTGAATTACGTACATCTTTCAAATCATAATTGTAGATATCGATCCCATCAATAAAAATTGTATTACGAGGAGGTTCATGAATTCTCATCAATAAATTTACGAGGGTTGTTTTTCCGGAACCAATAGCCCCGATAATCCCCAATGTATGACCTTTTTTTAATTTGAAAGAAATCCCGGATAATACATTTTTTGTATTTCCGGGATAGTTGAATGAAAGGTTTCGCACTTCAATATCTCCGTCAATAGGTTTTCTGACTATTAATGAATCTGGTGTTACCTCGACGCTCTTTGCATTTAATATTTCAGCAATCCGCGCAAGTGACGCAGCTCCCCGCTGAAACAGATTTAACGAATTCCCAGTTGTTCTAACGGTTGTTTTAATAAAATGAGATATAAAAGAAACGATACAAAATTCCCTAAACTTATCTGTTTATGAATGGTCAGGTAACCACCATAGGTTATGACTAAAACAAATGCGACCGAAACTACAAATGGAATAACAGCCTGAAAAACAGCCGACAAACTTACTTGCCTTAATCTTTCACGAACAATAATTTCAGTCCGGTCATTGAAGCGTTCGATCAGAATTTCTTCATTTGAAAACTCCTTAACAGCTCTTATCCCACTAATATATTCTTCCACCGATTGAGACATTCCACCTAAGGATTCCTGAACTTTCAGGGACTGCATTTTAATCCTGGGATTGTAATAATGCACAATAAACGGGATAACAAGTAATGGTCCTAAGCCGGCAATGGCGAGACTAAGGTTAATGTGTACCAACATTACATAAAGCGTCCCACCTAAAATAAATATACTGGTAACGAAAGAGTTGAATCCGTTTAACGCTACCAACTGCTGTATAATTTGCACATCATTCAGGGCATGCGATAACAGGTCACCAATAACATGTTCGTGATAATAAGACAATGGCAAGGTTTCCCATTTTTTGAAAAGTTTATCCCGAACCTTATAGTTAAGAATTCTACCATGTTCCATCGAGATACGACGTCCCAACCAGGCTGTAAGGACCCGAAATGTAGCCACTCCCACAATTAGAAGAAAAAAATAAGTCGCACTACTTAAATTCAGTTTTCCGTTAGTATATGTATCAGTAAAATCGCCTATAATCTGAGGTATTTTCGTGGCAAGTATACTGGACGATATGATACAGATGAGACACACAAAATAAATAACCGGATGTTCAACAACATGTTCCCAAATCAAGTACCATCCCGTATTTCTATTTTGAACTTTCTTATTTTTAATATTCATCCTTCTGCATTTTACGAATCATATTGAAACAACATCTTACTTTAACTACCCTATTCTTTCAGCGCAAATCTGATTTAGAATCCGGTAAAATAAGAAATATTCAGAGTTTACTTTTGAGGTTTAATATTTTCCGGATACAGACTATATAAATTATTACCGTTTTCCCGTTTGATTATTTCCGCAACTGTAGTAAGTTCTTTTTTCGCTTTTTCTTGATAGAATTCATCCACAAAGCGAGTGTCATAGAATAATTGAATAGAATCTGCTATTGTCCCGTGTTGAGGTACAGCCTTCATTTCTTTTAGGAAAGAAATTACTTGTTTGAAACTTTTTTTTATCATAGTCTGTAAACCCTACATATTTTACTTTACTGCGATTTGTTGTGTTTTCTCGTCGCAATACATTTTTGGGAAGCTCTTTGTAGGTCACCTGCGATTTTATAATATCTTACTACTTTATCCGGATTATCAATACCCCAGGCATTTGACTCATGATATGCAGCAATAATAGGTTTTATCAACTCAGGATGATTCCGATAGACATTCCAGATACCAAAACAACACTTGAATATGTTTTTGCACATTGTGAACCTTTTAACTTCGCTGCAATTTTACGTTCTTCCAGCAACGAAATAGTAGGTTCACTTAAAACTGCAGCATCAATTTCTTTGTTCATCAAAGCAACAGATGCATCACCACCCGGAACATTTAACATTTTCACATCACTTGGTTTCATTCCAGCCTGATCTAATGAAAGGAAGAGCCAGTGTTGGCTTACTGTTCCAATCTGACAGGATATTTTTTTCCCTTTTAAATCATGCATAGTTTTAATTTTTTGTGAATCGGAAACCATAATCCACGTATTACGTGGACTTGATGGGAGATTAGCTACAGCTTTTATATCTACTCCTCTCATCCATCCCATAATGGCGGGTTGATCTCCAAACTCCGAAACATCTATTTTGTTACCAATGAATAAATCTATCAGAGCCGGGCCATTAGAGGCCACAATAAATTCAACCTTCGCTTCAATTCCGTGTTTTTTAAACAAATCAGCATATTTTATATACAAGGCCAAAGTGTTTGTAACACCTCTTACCCCTACGCGTAAGACTTTTATCGGTTCGGTTTTTTGTTCTTTTTTTTTGCATGCACTTATTGAAATAAAAAGCGCAAACAGAATCATTATTTTTATTATTTTCATGTTCCCCGATACTGAATTAATTTTGAATAATAAATTTAGAGCCTGTTTAATTTTACCGAAACATCTTTACAAAGGAGAGAATCTTCTTGCTTTGCTACTTTTTTAGCAATAAAATTTAAACAGGCTCTTATATTGAGATAAACAATACTGACAAAATCTCATCATCTTTTTTGAGCAACATTTTCCGGGAATAAATCATGAATATTATTACCATTTTCCCTTTTGATGATTTCTGTTACAGTAGTATGCTCTTTCTTAGCTCTATCTTGATAATATTCATCAACAAAGCGACTGTCATAAAACAGATCTATCGAATCGGCCAGACTTCCGTGCTGTGGTACTGCTTTCATTTCCTTTAAGAAATCAACTATCTGCTTAAAACTCTTTTTATCATTATCCGAAAATCCGACGTACTTTACTTTACTCCGATTTGTAGTATATTGTCTTTTTAAGACATTTTTAGGGAGTTCTTTATAGGTTACTTGCGATTTAATTACATCCAGGACCTTATCCGGATTATCAATTCCCCAGGCATTTGCATCATGATAAGCAGCAATGATTGGTTTTATCAGTTCGGGATGGTTTCTATAAATATTTCCTGAAACGAGAATCACGTTAGAATACGTTTTTGCACATTGCGAACCTTTCAATTTTGCAGCAATTTTACGTTCTTCTAATAACGATATTGTGGGCTCGCCTAATACCGCAGCATCAATTTCCCTATTCATAAGTGCTATTGTAGCATCTCCACCCGGAACATTCACCATTTTCACATCGCTGGGTTTCATTCCCGCCTGATCCAATGAAAGAAAAAGCCAGTGTTGAGTAACTGTTCCTAACTGGCAGGAGATTTTTTTTCCTTTCAGATCATGCATTGTTTTTATTTTCTGCGAATCGGCAACCATAATCCACGTATCTCGCGGACTAGATGGAAGATTAGCCACAGCCTTAATATCTACACCTCTTAACCAACCCATTACACCCGGTTGATCACCAAACTCTGACACATCAATTTTATTACCGATAAACAAATCAATCAAAGCCGGTCCATTAGATGCCACTATAAACTCAATTTTAGCATTTATTCCTTGTTTCTTGAACAAGTCTGCATATTTAATATACAAGGCTAACGCATTTGTAACACCTCTCACCCCTACTCGCAGCACCTTTACCGGTTCTGACTTTTGCTCATTTTTCTTACATGCACTGATTGAAATCAAAAGTGCTATTACAATTATAACTTTTATTACTTTCATATTCACCGACAATAAATTCAATTTGACATGGTTGTTCGATTTTAAGCTGAAATGCTCAGGATCTTACATTTATTCTTTATTTTTCAATTATGACTCCACCAGTTCTAACTCTTTGTATTTCCAGGGAATTAGTTTATCTCCATTAAAATGTCCGGTTTTAATCAGATATACATCCGATCCCTGAAAACCGGAACCAGGACCTCCGGCTAATTCATCCATTGTAAAACCATAACGAATAAAAATATCAGTTGCTTTATCAACTACTTCCCAATGAAAATCAGCATTCGGACTACGATATCCTTCAAGCGGTGTCCCTGTCTCAGGATGGAATCTGCTAAAAGTTCCGACAATACCTTTCGATGCCAGATATTCAACCCCTTCCAACAGAGAAGATTTTGGTTCCAGACCGCCTACCAAATGTGCATGAACTTTTCCTCTGCCAAATATCTCAACAGCAGCTTCCAATGAATCAATCCAGTGCTGCCATCCACCGTTACGCTTGTCTTTACCTGGACAGATATGTGCAAACAAATTTTTGTCCCAGACTTCTATATTATGTGATATTCTCGAATATCCGGCTTCTTTATATTTAGCAAGAACTGATAAATCGTTTGGTGCACCAATAATAGCTGCTCCATAGAAATCATCATACGTTTTTTTTATTTCTTCCGCTACATCAATATAATACTCAAGTTCACGGCGTTCGGGGACAAAACCTCCTGAAATTCGAAAATGATTACCTACGCCTGATTTTCTGGCTAAATCATAAGCTTCCGCTACTATTTTAGGATTAAGAATAAGATTTTTTCTGTCGCCATACTTACCATCTCCGATATTTATTTTGCAAAAAAGACAATCTTCTCCTAAATCCTTTAAAGAGCACTCTTTGCTGTATCCGACATTTACACCTCCGTGTTTTGTTAATCCCATTACACTCCGAAAATTTTCCCCATTGCTTAATTTTGTATTAAGAACAGGATTAAGTGCTTCCGGAAAGGTTATAACTCCAATTCTAGTATTATCATTATATAAGACAGCCTCATTTTCTTCGACCACTATTGCAAAAGGAGTCCATTTAGTAAAATGTCCACTCCCTGAATTTCCATGAGGTAATTTGAAAGATAATCCACCACCTCTACCACCTCTTCGCGGCAATTCTCCTGTTTTTGCAATCTGAAGCTTTGTTATTTCTTCAGGATTGTAAAACACGCCTTTTTCCCAGATATCAAAAGTTAATCTGGCTTCCTGCAAGAGAATTTCCTTTATAGCTTCATTCTGCTTATTAGAGGCTTCTTTTATTTGAACGCTTTTAATTCCAGACATTTTCAATAATATTTTATTAACAACTCAATCAATAGCAGGAAATTGATAAACACCTAGTTTATCTCCCTCAAAGTCACCTCTTTTTATACGCACAACACGACCAGTATGGTCACCTGAACCTGGTCCGCGATACATCTGCTCGGTAGTAAATCCATAACGCACCTGTATATCGGTAGCACGGTCTAATAATTCCCAATGATAATCGGGCTCAGGTGTACGTTGTCCTTCCAAACCTGTTCCTTTCAGGGGTTTGAACGTTCCGAAATGTGCCACGATTCCTTTGGATGAAAGATATTCTATTCCTTCCAGAAAACCTTCTTTGGGATCAAGTCCACCTACAAAATTGGAATGCACGTTACCCCAACCAAATACATCAACAGCAGCTTCAAGCGATTTTACCCAATGCCCCCAACCTCCGTTGCGTTTGCTTTTCCCCGGACAGATCAATGCAAACAAGTTTTTATCCCAGACCTCGAGGTTATGAGACAAATCAGTATAGCCTGCTTCTTTGTATTTCGGAAGAATTGACAAATCTGCCGGTGCGCCAATTACCGCAACTCCTTTGAATGTCTCATATTTTTCTTTAATTGCTTCTGCAACATCAATATAGTATTCTAGTTCGCGTCGCTCAGGCACAAAACCACCACTAATTTTAAAATGACGGCCAAAACCTGCCTGACGGACAATATGATAAGCTTCTGCTATCTGACGGGGATTTTTCAATAAAGGCCTTTCCGGATCACGTTCACGCACATTGATGGAGCAAAACAAGCAATCTTCACCCTGATCTTTCAATGAACACTCGGCACTGTATGAAACATTTACCTGTCCATGAGGGTCAATATTCAAGATATTTCTTACTTTTTCACCCGTGCTCAACAATGTTTCCAAAACAGGATGCTTCTTCTCATTATGAAAACTTATTGCTGCTATTGGTTCTTTTTCATCATATAACACGGGCTTGTCGTTTTCAATTTTTATTGAATACGGCGTCCAGCGATTGTATTTTGCATCTACCAGAATACCGTGTGGTAGTTCAAACCCCACTCCTAACTGACGTCCTGAAAACGGACTAGGTATTTCATCGGTGCCGCGTAATCTCTTTATATCCTCTGAATTAAAGAGAATTCCCCTATCTGTTAGTTCAAGCGCTAGTCTTACTTCATCTAAAAGAAGTTGCTTAACGATTTCTTTAGTATCTATCTGTGGTTCTACTAGTACTGACATAGTTTGATTTTTTTATTAAACAATAAGTTATACAAGAGGAGTAATTTTTTATCAATAAATGGAAATTGATATATCCAATATCAGGCAACAAACTCATTCACAAGCACTCCTGACTTGTGTAACTTGTTATAATACCCATCATTTTCCAACAATTCTTCATGTGATCCTTTTTCGACAATATGACCATTATCAAGCACCACGATATAATCCATTTGCTGCACAGTCGAAAGCCTATGTGCTATTACCAAGAGAGTCCTGCCTTCCGATACCTGCGTAATAGCTTGCTGTAAAATTGACTCTGTTTCTGAATCCAGACTAGCTGTAGCTTCATCCAAAACCAGAATTTTTGGATCAAACACCATTACACGGGCAAACGACAACAATTGTCTTTCTCCGAACGAAAGAGTTGCTCCCTTTTCGGTCAGGACAGTATCATATCCATTCGGTAACTTGCTGATAAAATGATGAGCTCCGATTAATTTACAGACTTCAATCACACGTTCACGTGAAATTTCATTCCGGAAAAATCGGATATTATCAACTACACTTCCCGAAAACAGTGTAATATCCTGTTGCACAATACCAACCGTACGTCGTAAATCAGCAATTGGCCATTTACGAATATCTTTTCCGTCAATAATCACCGAACCACCGGTGGTATCATAAAAACGGGCTAAAAGACTCATTAAAGAGGTTTTACCTGCTCCTGAGGCGCCAACAAATCCAACTCTATCTCCAGGTTTAATTTTCAGTGAGATTCCCTTTAATATATCCAGCCCTTCACGATAAGCCAGAAAGGTATCTTTAAATTCAACCCCACCTCTAATCACTTTGGGCGCAGCAGCGTCCGGTGCATCAATAATATCCGGTTTTTCGTTAAGCGTTGCCACAATTCTGTCGGTAGCTACAAGCATATTCTGAAAACTATTCAATTGCATGGTTATAGAGGTTATAGGCTGAACAAACCTGCGGATATAACCAATAAATGCAAACAGAACTCCAAACGAAACAGTACCTCTGATTACCGGACCACTACCGAACCAAACCAAAGCAGCAACACCAACATCGCCAATACTTTCTGTAAATAAGAAAAATGCAAGGGATAACCGGTTTTCTTTAATCGCAGATTTGAGGTATGCTGAATTTCTCTCATTAAAATGTTTGTACTGTTTTTTCTCCTGATTAAAAATCTGCACAATATACATACCGGCAAGGTTCTCGGCTAAGAAAGCTACCAACGTCGAAAGCCGGCCACGCATTTCCTGATTCACTTTTCGCAGTCTCTTCTGAAAATAGGCTGATATGAAAACAATTACAGGAACAACGAGAAAACACAATGCTGCAATTTCCACATTCAACTGAAACATAAAAACAATGATCAGAATTAATGTGAAAATATTCCGTAAGTTGTTAGCCAGGAAGTCAGTAAAAAAGGAGTTTAATGCTTCTGTATCGCTAACAATATTGGTGAGAATACGTCCTGACGGATTTTTATCAAAATACTTCAACGACAAACTTAAAATATGCCTGAATAAGTCGGTGCGTATATGTTTTATGATTTTCTGACCGGTCGATTGTAATAACATACTTTGAAAATAGGTCAATCCGAAAGTGATAATTACAATCACCAAATAAATAAAGGATATTTCAAGCAGTGTATTATAATCCGGATTGGGTACTGATATATGTTTATCAATTGCCTCCTTCATGATAATAGGCTGCAACAAATCAGCTGCTACTACCAGGATAACTAATACTAAAATCCCGACAAGACTCTTCTTATGGTTTCTCCAATAGGGTAATAATACTTTTAATGCGTCGATCGTTTTAAGCTCCATATTCACCTCCTTCCTCTGATTTTTCTTCATTTTCTTCTTGTTCTTCTGCCAAAAGGACTCCTAACAATTCATTTTTTCCGGGATTTTCATCTGTCAATTCTGATTGTTCTTCACCGGCTTGCAATGACCATAATCTGTTATACAATTCACTTTTTTCAAGCAATTCAAAATGAGTTCCTCTATCGACAATTCTACCTTCATCAAGTATTATTATCTCATCGGCATGCATCACCGCACTCAAACGATGTGATACTATAATGTTGGTTTTATTTTTCTCTTTATCTCTTAAATGACTCAGTATAAGACGTTCATTTTTCGTATCTACAGCACTTAACGAGTCATCGAGCACATTCACGGGAGAATCTTTATAAATGGCGCGGGCAATTGACACCCGTTGCTTTTGCCCTCCTGACAAACGAACCCCTCTTTCTCCGACTTCTGTTTTATAGCGTTCTTTTAGTTTTAAAACATCTTTATGAACAACCGCTATTTTAGCCGATTTAACAACTCTGTCATCATCAACCACATCAGAGGCAAAAGCAATATTGGCATCCAGATTGGTAGAAAATAAAAATCCGTTCTGAGGAACAAATGCTATTGATTTTCGTAACTCATCGAGTGAATAATCATGAATTTCTACCCCATCGATAAATACGGTTCCGCGAGGTGGATCATACACTCTCAGTAATAGATTTACAAGCGTAGTTTTACCTGAACCTATTGTACCGATTATCCCTAATGTCTGGCCTTTTTTTACTTCAAAAGATATATTGGAAAGAACATTTTTTGTAGATGTCGGATATTTGAATGAAAGATTTTTAACCTGTATATTTCCATCAATTGGCTTTTGTACTTTCAGCGACTCCTGATCGTATATTGTAACTGATGCATCCAATAGGTCGGCTATACGGGAAAGAGAGGCTGATCCGCGTTGAAAGATATTGATGATGTTTCCGATTTGTTCGAGAGGTTGGCGCAATAAAATCAGGAACAGTAAGAATGAGACAAAATCCCCCAATGTAATCACTTTGTTTATAGCCAGATAACCACCATATGCAATTACCAGAACAAATCCAATTGAAGCCGTAAAAGGAATTACAGCTGAAAAAACAGCTGATAAACTCACTTGCTTCATTCGTTCACCAACGATATTTTCTATTCGTTCTGCAAATCGGCCAATAATCACGTCCTCATTACCAAATGCTTTTATGGTTCTCACTCCACCCATTGACTCCTCGACGCTTTGCGACATAACACCTAATGCAGCTTGTACTCTGGATGATTGGACTTTTATTTTGGGACGGTAATATCTTACAATAAACGGAATCGTAATCAATGGTCCCAACCCAACTACAGCTAACGTTAAATTGATATGCAAAAACATTTGAAATAAAACACCGGTAATAACTAAACTACTATTCACGATCTGATTTATACCATTGGTTACCAGCTGCTGAGTTACCTGCACATCATTTAAAGCATGAGATAACAGATCTCCGGTACTATGCTCATGATAGTAAGACATTGGAAGTGTTTCCCATTTTTTAAATAACCTATCACGAATATCATAAGTTAATGCTCGACCATGTTGAGCAGAAATAAGTCGGCCAATCCATCCCAAAATAACGCGTGCTATACCTACGCCCAGAATCAGTAACCCAAAATAGGTTGCCAATTCCTTTGTAAGTTTTCCAGTATTAAAAGCATCGGTAAAATCCCCTATAATTTTAGGTATTATCGTTGACAATAAACTAGATACAGCTATACTTAATACACAAACAATATAAATAAACGGACGTTTGGATATGTATTCCCAGACAAGATACCATCCTGATTTCTTTTGGTTCACAATTCTTTTCAAGTTAAATAAATAATTCTGTTTCTATCGGCCTAAACCAAATGACTATCGACATAAATATCTAAAATCAAATGCCGTAGGATCGGTTAAAATAGCAATAGAATAATTGTTGCAACTATCCCAATGCCTGAAATATAAATACCCCGTCGAAATGCTTTAGTTTTGGGTTTAAACATCCAGAATGACGAAATCGCTAGAAAAAACAATAGTATTCCATATATTGTAGTAAACCAATGCACTACATTTCTACTATTCGCCCTATGCAGGTCATTAAATTTTTTCAGGAATAACGGAAGTTCTTTTTCGGTATACTTCACAACTCCAGTTAGTTGATTATATGTTCCATCATGGAAATAAACAATACCGCCCTCGGTTTTTAGAACTTCAAAATCTCTTTTGTGCAGTGACTTACCAAGTTCAGCTTCTTCAATATTTGGAGATAATTTCTTTTCAATTGTAACATCATGTCTTAGCAAATCAGTATCTCTAAATATCAGAACAATTCCACTAAGACTATAAATAACTGTAAGTCCAATTAAGAAAAATCCAATATCGCGATGTAAAGTACGCATGTAATAATTAAATGATTTTATCCCTACTGACCCCATAATAATTTCCTTTATTTTTTAGTACTGAAAATCAAAATCCCACTCTAAATCTATCCATTTGACTACGAAAGCTCTATGTAAAGCTTTCGTAGTATATGGATTATAGATTCGTTATTCAAATCCGGGATTTTGCACTAAATTTGGATTTGCCTGTAACTCTGTTAACGGTATCGGCCAAAGCAAGAATTTCTCAGGGGTTTTAGCTAAGCTTAATGCAAAGTTTGCAGCTTTTGTTTTACACCAATAATCAGTAGGATTACCTAGAACCGGATCGATTAATTGAGGTATAGCTTTATAAATAAGATAACTGCCAGAACCATTTTTACGCACAAGGTCAAACCACCGTACGGAACATTCGCTTGCAAAATCAATTCTTCTTTCCTGGAAAATAGAATCACGGAAATTATCTTTGTCCACCGTACTTGCAATTTGTGGTAGCGGTTTTCCGGAAACACTTCTTTTTAATCTGAAATTATTAAATACCGTTACAGCCTCGGTCTTATTATTCAATTCGTTTTGTGCCTCCACGTAACTCAACACTACTTCGGCATAACGAATAATCGGAATATTTACACCACTATTTTGGAAGCTTGTCAGCGATGGAGTCCATGTAATAGGGTTCCATTTGTTGTAATGTGCAGACAAAATGTAACTAGTAGCAGTACTTGAAGCTTTCACAGAATCAATAAATGTTACCGCAGTACGCTGATCGTTAGGCTTAAAGAATTGGCGAATAGTTACATTACATGTTGGGTTCTCGCCTCCTTTTACATTCACTTTCACCCCATTTTTAATATATCCGTATGGTGGAGGATTGTCCTTTGCCATCAAATTTGTATTTCCAAGTCCACCGGTTGTATTATCTGCCAGAAAATAGGCATCAAAAATATGCTCTTCTTTGTCTTTTTTCGATGGATCAAAAATGTCTTTGTAATTTGCTGATAAAGAATACAAACCTAATCCAGAGATTATATTGTATTGTCGAACAACTTCTGACCAATTTCTGCGTGTCAGAGCCACTTTTAGCAAAAACGCATGAGCAGCACCCTTAGTGACGTGATAAGTGTTTCGCTTATTTGGCAAGGCGGTAGCGGCTGTAAAATCGCTTACAATTTGTGTGTAAATTGCCGATGTGTCAGCTTGTGCAGGCGTTAAATTGTCCGACAACGATTCGGTTGGAGTAGTAAGCAGCGGCACTCTTCCCCAAAGTCTTACGGCGTAGAAATAACCCAATGCCCTCAGGAATTTTGCTTCCCGAACATAGTTGTTGAGTGTTGCTGTGTCGCCTGCAATTTTAGGAATACGATATATCGCAATGTTGGCATTGTTGATAATTTCCCATGTCTGTCTCCAAAGTTCAAGCACCTTGGCATTCGATGAGTTTGTATAGAAACCGCAGTTTGCACGGAAATCGGGGTCTGGAGCACTTGGTCCGGTTACATAATCATCGCCGGCACATCCATAAGTAATTTCGGGAGTTCTATTAAAAAACGGGAATCCACTGTTATTTAGTCCGTAAGCAACACTGGTATAATTGTGTGTCAACTTGCTGTAAATAGCCGTTACTGCTGCAGAGGCATCCGATTCTGTTTTGTAAAAATTTTCAGATGAAATTTGAGATTTGACCTCTTCATCCAAACTTACACATGATGTAATCACTGTGGCAAAAGCCAGCATTATATAGAATGTTATTTTTTTCATTTCATTCATGTATATTTGTTATTAATGTTTTTTATACCCCTTGGTGGGTTTAGCGGCTTCTTAGAATGTAATGTTTACACCGCCTGTGATGGACTTAGCTGTTGGATAAGACCCCAAATCAACACCCTGACGACTGGCATCAAGTGCATAAGAGTTTACATCGGGATCGAATCCAAGATACTTGGAAACGGTTAATAAATTCTGACCGCTTACATAAAACCGTACATTGGTAGCCTTAATTTTAGCCAACACTTTCTTTGGCAGCGTATATCCCAAAGTCACTGTTTTGAGTCGGATGTATGAACCGTCGTAAACATATAAATCACTATTTGTGCTATTATTGATTGCTGTATTAGCCCGTTGATATTGAGCAGTAGTGTTTGTCGCAGTGTAGTGATCTGCAAATCCGGCAATTGAGTTATTGAAGCCATTAGGAGTTTGCAATTGTCTTAAAATATAACTGTATATTTGGTTTCCATAAGATCCCTGAACGAATACTGACAGATCGAAACTTTTGTAATTAAATGTATTAGTCAAACCAAAAATGAATTTTGGTTGAGCACTACCAATAATAGTTTGGTCGGCAGCAGTAGTTATTTTTCCATCACCGCTAATGTCAACATATTTAATATCGCCCACTGCTGTACTTGCTCCTAATACGGTAGTACTTAAATCGGTTGGCAGATTAGCAGCGGTATATAAACCATCTGTTTTTAATCCGTAGAAAGCTCCAAGAGGTTGGCCCACTTTAATAATATTTCCAACCTGAGTAGAACCTCCAATAATAATCTGATTTACACCGCCCAAAGAAAGTACTTTGTTACGGTTCACCGAGAAAGTAGCGTTGGTATTCCAGTTAAATTTACCTTTAATGTTTTCGGTATTCAATGCCAATTCAAGACCTTTATTTTCAATTTCACCTATATTTTGTAAAGACACTGGGTATCCTGATGTATAGGGTACATATTTACTTATCAACAAGTCATGTGTTCTTTTGTAATAAATATCGGCGGTAAATTTAATCCTGCTATTAAAGAAACCTAAATCAATACCGGCATCGTATTGGTCGGTTGTTTCCCATTTCAAATTCTCATTTTTGATAGTAATTGGCGAGAAACCGGTATTTGTAGAGGTCGATCCGTTAGGATACAAATTACCCGTTAGCAATGATAAAGACTGATAAGGATCTATTTCAGAATTCCCGGTGCGACCGTAACTCAATCTGATTTTGGTATTACTGATACTTGCAGCATTAGCTATGTTTTTAAAGAATGCTTCTTTATCCAGCTGCCAACCAAATGAGCCTGACGGAAAATAACCATATCTATTATTTTTACCTAAAACTGACTTACCATCGGCACGAAAACTGGCTGTTACAAAATACTTATGATCATAATTGTAGTTTACACGACCCAAATATGACAACAACGACCAACCTGAATAGCTTGATGCCGATGAAGGAGTTGATGCGCTGGTAGCTAAGTTGTAATACTCTGTTAGGTCGTTTCCAAACCCGGTGGCACCTGAAACATGACCAGTAGTCTCCGATTTTTGCTGAGTGAAACCGCCTAACAGATCGATATTGTGTACATTGTTGATTGAAGTGGTGTAAGTAAGCGTATTTTCATTTAACCAGTTGGTGGTAAATTTATCTCTAATTGAGGCACTTCCTCCTGTTGATAGTGACTCGTAAAGTGGTTTTGGCACGTAATTATACTGGCGGTTTGTCAACAGGTCGGCACCAATTAATACTTTGGCTTTTAATCCTTTTATAATCTCATATTCGCCAAAAGCACTACCCAATGTTCGTTGGAGGTTAGATTGGTTTGTTACTGAATTCAAATATGCAACCGGGTTACCGCTACCACTTGTATTATAGTTGTTATAAAGGGTATAGGCACCGTTGGCATCGTAAACCGGAAGTACGGGCGGCATATACAAAATAGCGGTTATATTACTGGTGGTGGCTGCATTTGAAGTGGAATAACTCTCGTTTAAATTTAGCCCGACATTAAACTTTGTTGATAATTTGCTATTTACACTAATCCGTCCGGTATATCTTTTAAAATCGGTATTGATAACAACACCTTCCTGACCTAGATAACCCAAGGATGAAGAAAATTGTGTTTTGTCATTTCCGCCACTAAATGTTATCTGGTGATTCTGGGTAGAGGCAGTTCTGAAAGCAGCATCTTGCCAGTCGGTGCTGTTATTCGCATAACCATCTATCTGATCTTGCGTAAAAACAGTTTTGCCTTGAGCATCATTCCAATAGGTAGCCCATTGTTGAGCATTCAGCAAGTCTATTTTATGAGCAAGTTTTTGTGAACCGAAAGAACCATCGTAACTAACAACGCTTTTACCTGCTTTTCCTTTTTTGGTAGTGATAATAATCACCCCGTTGGCTCCACGAGAACCATAAATGGAGGTTGCTGAAGCATCTTTCAACACGTCAATCGATTCAATATCACCCGGATTCAGAGAAGACAATGGATTCAGTCCTGTGGCAGTACCCACAGTTGCTGTTGCCGAGCCGGCATCGGCAGCCTTATTATCGTTGTAAATTGGGAATCCATCTACAACATACAGTGGGTCGTTACCGCCGGTAATGGAGTTACCACCGCGAATACGAACTATCGATGTAGCACCCGGTGCGCCCGAAGTTGACGTAACCTGAACACCCGAAGCCAACCCTTGCAACGCATCAACAAAAGAAGTTGGCGCGGCATCTTTTAGTTGCGATACCTGAATTGATGCAACCGAACCTGTCAAATCGCTTCGTTTTTGTGTACCGTACCCTACAACAACCACTGTACTAAGCTTATTAAAATCCTCAGAAAGAGGCACAGTCAACGGCTCATTCTCATATACATCATACTCCTGATATTTAAAACCTACAATGGAAAACACCAACGTAACAGGTAAACTATGCTTAACTGTAAATTGGAAGTCACCTTTGGCATCAGTAATGGTGCCCGTAGTCGTATTTTTCACTTTTACCGTAGCTCCGATTACCGGTTCATTGGTGCGTTCATCTATGACACGCCCCCTCAATGTTACCGTTGACTGACATAACGCGGGAAGTGATAAAGATGCAAAGACCAAAAACATTATAGTTCGCGAAACCAGGCTACCGAAAATAAAGAGCCGCAAAGCAGAATAGTAATTTTTTTTTATCATAATTGAAATTTTAGTAAGCATCATCCCCAATCCTGGCCAGAGACAAAAGAGACACGTGGTTTTTAATTAAAGAATTCTATATCATGAAATACTCAGGATCATTATTCAACTGAGAGGCTGATTCTTCAAATAAAATATTCACACTTTTTCGGTGAAATTTACTAAAGAAGAGACAGGTCAAAGTGGGATACTCAAGGAAACCGGCATGAGCTTCTGCACAAATAAAGACTCCGTATGGAACGTTCCTGACAATGATGTAAAAGGAAGAAGACGAAAGTTTGTTAAAGCACTTTCTGAAAAACTGGCAATACTTACCGACACAATATATAATGTCTTAAAACCCTTTTGAAAACCGTAAACAAGCATATTTTACACTTTGACTCCACTTCCTGCTTTATATATTTTCACAATACAAAAGTAGACTTTCAGCAAAGGCATTACAATACTCCTATATTAGTATTTCACCTACTTAGAATTAGGTAATCAGATAAAAAAAGAGGGTGTCCCCAAAGGGCATCCTCTCTTCATTTTGGCCCATATCATTCAATTATGGATCCATCCCAAAAACAATAGAATTAATAATGAAAAAGCTTGTTGTTTTTGCCTGAGTAGTTGATTTATTTCAAAAAAAGCAAAAAAAGAGGCCATTTATGCAGCTGTGGCCATTTTTCTGGAGAGCTTTTGGAGGTTAAAGGCAATAGCCAGGATACCAAAGTCCATACAAATTTTGTCGGCTCCGCGATGGCGCAACCGATTATATTGTTTATTGAATTTAATTTGTCCAAAGACAGCTTCCGGTTCAATTGGTCGTTTGCTTCGGTGTTCAATACCTTGTTCTGACATCAACCTTTCTCTTGCCTTTCTCTTATGCTCTCTTAATTTGTGATTTACGGAAATTACCCGGTGATTCTTTGATTTGTGACACATTCCCCTTAGCGGGCAACCGTTGCAATTGATGGCCTGATACAGCTTAATCTGGCTCTGAAAGCCGGATTCTGATTTCTTGATTTGTGTTCCTATACACTTCATATGCTGGCCCATCGGGCAGACAAAATAATCCTTTTGTTCGTTATAATAGAGGTTTTCCTGCAAAAAGGGATTGTTGATAAAACTCTTCTTTTGCTCCTTGTGAAAATAGTTGTATTTGACAAAGGCCTCAATGTCATTGTCCTCCATAAATTCATAGTTCTCTTCACTGCCGTAACCGGCATCGGCTACAGCTTGTTTAGGAAAATGGCCAAAACGTTCTTTGCCAGAAAGCAGGAATGATTTAAGGGTAAGCGTATCACCCGGGTTATAGAAATAATCGTAGTGGGTAATAAACTGGTTTTCTGTTCCGATCTGAAGGTTGTGTGCCGGTTTAAGCTGGCCGTTACCCATGTGATCCTCTTTCATTCTCATAAAGGTAGCATCGGGATCAGTCTTGGAATAACTGTTCCTCTCGCCCATAATCTCAAGGTGTTTTTCATATTCCTGTAGCTTGGGCAAATGTTTTTCCTCCAATACCTTGAGTTGTTTTTGCTCTGCCTTGCTTTTGTTTTCTTTGCTGATTAGGCTGATCCGACGTTTGAGCTCTTCCGAATCAAGGGGGACCGGAGTTTCTTCTCCTGCCTGATTATCTCCGGCAATTCCTTCTTCTATTTGAGTAAGGACCTGGCGGATTTTAGCTTCCAGCTTGGATTTATTCTTTTATACGGTCTTTTTCCATACAAAAGTGTACCGGTTGGCGGGGGATTCAAGTTTGGTGCCATCAATGTATTGGGTTTCCAGGCTTATATACCCCATCTCTACCAACATGACCACTACTTGAGTAAATAGTTGGTGGATGCTATCCTTGAGATGAAGACTTCGGAAGGTATTAATGGTGCGGAAATCCGGCGTTTGATTGCCCGAGAGCCACATATAGAGGATATTCTCTTCCAGGGCAGTCGCTATTTTGCGACAAGAGTAGGTGTTGTTCAGGTATGCGAAAAAGAGCACTTTAAGCAACATACGTGGATGATAGCTGCTTGTACCGCCTCCTTTATAAGTTTTTATAACTGTGGATATATCTAATTGATCAACTATTGTATTGATCAAACGAACCGGGGAGCCGGTTTTTATTTTATCGTCCAAAGATTCTGGAAACAGCGTGTTCTGCCCCTGTGGATAATCTTTAAAGACTAGTTTATTCTTTGTTGTACTCATGCTCTAAGTTACAAATTTTGAGCAATTTACAAAGACTTCGAATGTGAGAAAATGAGAGAAGGCATCCTTTTGGGACACCCTCTTTTATCTATTTGAGATTCAACTAATACTGACAAATTTATTTTCATTAAAATGCAACATGTTATACAAGGACTGTAACCTCTTTATCAATAGTAGGGAATTGGTATACATCCAGCTTATCACCTTCAAATTCTCCGCGTTTGATGCGGATAACACGACCTGTATGATCGCCCGAACCCGGACCACGATACATCTGTTCTGATGTAAATCCATAGCGAAGCTGGATATCTGTTGCTCTGTCTAACAATTCCCAATGGTATGCTGCCTCCGGACTGCGATGTCCTTCTAATCCAGTTCCTACTTCGGGACGGAAAGTGCCGAAGTGAGCAACAACACCTTTGGATGACAGGTATTCAATACCTTCCAGAAAACCTTCTTTAGGATCTAATCCTCCCACAAAATTGGAATGAACATTTCCCCACCCGAAAATTTCAACTGCTGCTTCGAGTGATTTTACCCAGTGTTCCCAACCTCCGTTACGTTTGCTTTTGCCTGGACAGATTAGAGCAAACAAATTTTTATCCCAAACTTCGAGATTGTGGGACAATTCGGTATAACCTGCTTCTTTGTATTTTGGGAGAATTGATAAATCAGCCGGAGCACCAATTACAGCAACTCCTCTGAATATTTCGTAATTTTCTTTTATTGCCTCAGCTACATCAATATAGTATTCAAGTTCACGACGTTCGGGAACGAAGCCACCACTAATTTTGAAGTGACTTCCATAGCCTGCCTGACGTACCAAATGATAAGCTTCAGCTATCTGGCGGGGATTTTTTAGAAGTGGTCTTTCCGGATCGCGCTCACGCACATTAATGGAACAAAACAAACAATCTTCACCCTGATCTTTCAAGGAACATTCGGCACTATAAGAAACATTTACCTGACCATGTGGGTCAATACTAAGAATATGCTTTACCTTCTCTCCCGTGCTAAGCACTTCATTCAATACCGGATAACGTCTGGGCTGTTGAATAGTGACTTCCGCAATAGCTTCCTTATCGTTGTACAAAACAGGTTTACCATTTTCAACGATGATGGAATATGGAGTCCATCGGGAAAACTTTGCTCCCGCAGATATACCATGAGGTAATTCAAAATTGAATCCGAAACGATTGCGCTGATAACGGTTTTCATCCGAATCATCGCCCTTTAACTTGTTTATTTCCTCTGCATTGTAGAAAATACCCTTTTCATTGAATTCCAGTGCCAACCGGACTTCGTCCAGTAAAAGCTTTTTTACAGCTTCTTTTTCTGGCGATAAAATTTGATTGTTTGCCGACATTATAACCTTAATTTAGTGGTTAGTATCTATTGAGTTTTTTTATTTGAGGCGAAAGATTTGAAAGAAAGATTTTCACTTCTATTCAATATTAGTTATTCATTTGCCAGTGCTTAAAGGTTTATACCTTATAATTATTTTTTTGCGGGAAGATTTCTTTCTGGGCAATGTGTTTTTGTGACGATAATTAACGTCACAAAAAACACACGCTCACAAAAAATAAAAACATGACAAGAAAATATTCTTACCAAATAAAATGATAATATTGATCTATTTGATTTTTTCAATAAAACTGTTGAGATGGATCTTCGAAGCTGATCACGTTAATAGATTCAGGCCCTGATTTACTTCTATCAAGAATCTTTACTTCGAATGGATCGACTCGATAGAGATAAACATTATCCGACAATCCGTTTTTCTCGATGTTTTCGCGAAACTTAGCACTTCTGCTCCCTATGACCTGTATCGCTTCATCAATTTCAGATTTTTCTGACAATTTTATGGCATTACCAGAAATACTCACATTGATAAATTTGGCGGGGTCTTGGTTTTCATGTTGAAAAAAAGCAGTTACCTTCGGATTAGTATCCGTATGTTTCACTTTTGCAGTATCTTTCTTCGTCGAATAAAAGAAACTGTAATCTTTTGCACCAAATGCACCTAATACCCTTAAAGACGGAGTATTGTTTTCATTCACTGTAGCTAACGTAACTAACTTTGTGGCATTCAGATACGTTTCGATTTCATTTTTCCCTGTTGACATAATAATTATATTAAGTGACTAAAATCTTGTTATTTGACATTAATATCACAATTCAGCTGTTACCAACCAGGATTTTGTTTAAGTTTGGGGTTAGCCTGAATTTCTTTATAAGGGATTGGGAACAATAAAAATTTATTATAGTATGGATCATTGGGTTGTGGTATATATGCCGCATTCCATGCGTTATATTTGGCCAATGTCCAATAATCACT
>CAXXPA010000044.1:0-52505 GCA_963662365.2 Bacteroidales bacterium | reverse complement strand
GAGAAGATCAGTCATAATATCAATTACATACCGGCTGTAATTTCCCAGGCCGGTACGATTGAATGCAGCTCTTTTTGCATCAAATCCGAGAATCATGTATATATGTGTGAGTTAAGGATTGAGGAATGACGCTAAAGTCAGTCTCATCCTTTTAATATTTATTGTAAGAAATTACTTCTTCCGGATTCTTCCGCTTTTTTTCGCGTAACGGTTGTGTGGAATATCCGAGAATAACGTCAAGTAACACTCGTTTTGAAGAGGGAATACCCAATAATGATTTGAGCTTTTTCTCATCAAACCAACCGATAATACAACTACCTATGCCTTCAGCCTGGGCCGCAAGGCAAATGTGAGCAGCAGCTATTCCAATATCGATCTGTGGAAAGTCTTTCTTTTTGACCAGACTTCCGATTGTAGAGGTGAAATTTGCTTTTTCTTCCACAATCAATAAATGTACTGAAGCCTGTTTGGTAAAGTGATTCATCCCCAACACCTTGTTGGAGGTACAATCCGCCACTTTATTCTTCAACTCAGGATCATTTACTACTATAAACTTCCATGGCTGCGCATTGCAGGCCGATGGTGCCAGACGAACGGCTTCGAGTATACGCTCCAGTTTATCCGGTTCAATCGGACGATTAGCGTCAAACGCCCGATCGCTCTGGCGGGATTTTATTAAATCAAGGAGATTCATATTTGATATTTTTTATAATCAATCGCTTTTAGTCCGGTTTTCTGGTAGAATATTGATTGATTTAAACTGGTGCATAGATTAGTTATTCCGGTTCAAATATTCAGGAAATGTAACTGACCTGAAACGTTTGCCATATCTTCTTTTCAGAGTCTGATAATCAGATAAATCCTTATATCTGAGCTTTTTCTGCTTCCAGGGTAGAAACTTTTTTTCAGAAACAAAATTACCATATAGTTCGAACTCTGAGAATCCGGATCCCTGAGTTCTGTCATAACCGTCAATGATAGCTTGCATCCAGTCTTTACCGTTTTTCTGTTTGATCATCTGATGTAATTTCTCAAGATTCTGCCTGTTAAAGATCATTTTGTGAGCTACATATCCCAAGAAAGTATATTTATCAAGATCAACTAATCTACTGAGATTCTCATAATAAGCTTTGTGTTTCTGAGAGGTCAAATAGAATACAGGCCTTTCATTTTCATCAATAAATGTGTGCGGACGCATCAAAATATGATCCGAATCAATACAAAGGTAATTATCACAGGTACCAACTTTACCCGATAGCTTAAGAAGTTGTTGAAATAACCATCCGCTTCTGTTCTCTGTAATACCTGCAGAATTAGTCACGATCAGATTTACTTCTTTAGGTCCAAATCCCAAAACAGATCGTTCGTCAATATACTTTATTCCATTGGCTTTGCAAAATGAGATTATTTCTTCATCATCAGGTGCTACAATATAAATAGCCTTTACAGGATGACTGACACATGATTTTATTCCTTCAATACATAATGGCAAGATTGCGATATCTTTTCTTACGATTGGAATAACAATATCTATCTCTTGCGTAGAAGGTTTAATTTCCTGAAAATCGATATATTCAAACAACTTACTTACAATCTCATGTAGAATCATTTCTAAAGAATTACAAATGTTTATCGGACTTAATCAATCTCTATCTTCGTCCAGCTTTCGGGTACAATATCAGGCATTTCAGCACCCCGAAACCAGATATTTGGAGCAACTACAATCTTATCAGGGTTAGGATTCAACCATGCCCCCCACCAACTGAAACTACTGTTTGCTATAATATTATGGTTGCAAAGACTCATTAATTGCATATCCCGATAACTTTCTTTATGGGTATTGAAATCAACATAATATGCATTATCAATCTTCAGATTTTCCTTTACCCAAATCATATCATCGGAAAAAATGAAAAAAGTGGGATTCGCTACTTTCGAGCAAATAAGATCAATAGCTTTGCGGTAGTAATCAAGCGTACAAACTGTACCGAAGGATTCCGCCCTTCGTGCTTTTTGATAATCCCCTCTTCTGACATGCAGACTGACGGAATTGGTTGTCCGGATTACATCTGCAATCTCCCTGCAGCGTCCGGATAGTTCAGTTTTAAACGAAAGCTCTTTCCGTAATAGAGATTCTACCGAGCTGAAATATTTTTCAGTTTGCCAGAAACCCACAAAATATGAATCTGTTTTTGACAAAAGTTGCTGATGATAAGAAGTTCCTAAATCAGACTCCCGGATCACTATGCCACGACAGTTCAATTTTATCTTAAGGAATTTACGACGTATTTCAGACCAGATACTTTTTGACATATCTGCGATCTGATTACATTCTCTTCTATCTGCATAGTCCGGAATAATATTAAATACACGCTCCAGCTCATATCCATTATGGTGATTTCTGTGTCTGAATTCGGATATATCCATCCTGGTTTCAGCTATATTAGCTTTCAGAGCACGGTAAAAGGCATATTGAAATATCTGGTTCCCCAGTCCGGAGGTTATTCGTACAATATTCATAAATCAAAATGTTTTCCGGATATGCATGCGGTTATCAAGAGTTTATGCATCCAGCTTGCATGCCCGGTATTTATTCCCTATCTAAGGTTGTAAAGAATATTTTTCTTGTAAAAGTATTTTAGCTTCCACAATAACTGACTAAAAGCCGTTTTATTCTTCACACTTATGCCCGAGAGGAACTTACCATTATGGCTTCCCTGCCAGGCAATTGTCGGCTGACACCAATAATAATCAAGCTGATTGTTTTTGAGTAAATATTCGTGGAATCCATCAATCGGAAGTGACAGTTTGTTCAAAGTGATTAATTCAAGTATTCGTTTTGCTGTTCCGAAGGTAATATAATAAGCACCTGCCATTCGATCCTTATCTCCTAAATACAAATGTATCCCTTTTACACGCTTACTCCGGGGAACCCATCTCATTCGGGTATCCTCAAAAGAGATAAGCACATTATTTTTATCAATATCTGCACGTGAATCTAATTCCGCCATGCAATTATTAAATATCCCGACAAAATTATCATCCAGAAATATGTCATCTTCCAGAATCAAAGCCCCGCATAACCTTCACTGACAATCTTCTCATACGCTAAGATATGCTTCAATGCGCAAGATACTTCTGCATTGATTCTTTGAAAATATGCTTTATCAAAATACTTATTAAAGATTTCATTTGTAATATCAGGGATATCTCCGTCTAATATGTATTCAAAATCTATACCAAAACGAGAGAGTTCTCTTTCCATAAACTCCTCCCGATCTTCATAACCATGTTTTACATGTAAAACAAATACATTTTCAGTTTGAATTTTCCCCATATTATTGATCAATAATTCTATATCCATTCTACATATTAATCACAACCCAATGCCTATTCTCTATTATAACCCGACTTCATTAGTCTTAACTTACTAATCCGTAGAAATGCATCATAAGCATACATCTTACTTATTAAATAACCGGCATATCCGTCCAGGAAACCACCTTTAAGCAGATATACATGCCAAAATTTAAAAGCCGGCTTGAGCACTAATTTAAATATATTGGATGATTTATTTTTTTGGAATGCAATATTAGCCGCTATTTCCGAATACTTGTTTATTTTCTCAACATGCTGAAAATACGACCTGAACGAATAGTGAAGTATATCTCCTCTCAGATGCTGCCGTGGCACAGGCGATAAATAGATCAATCTCTCATGAACATCACCCTCCCAGCGGGCAACATTTCTGTTCCACAATCTCACCTTACGGTCGGGATACCAACCACAGTGACGAATGGGCCTTCCGCAATAAAAAGTCAACCGGTTCATTGAAAAAGCAGCAGAATCCAGATTAGATTTGGCTGCAATAAGCGAATTACGCAATTCACCCGAAAGAGCCTCATCGGCATCCATAGAAAGAATATAGTCATAAGTAGCCTGCTCGTTTCCGTAATTCTTCTGTGCACTATAGTTATCCCACTTTCGCTGGAGAAAACGCACGCCATACTTCCTGCATATTTCCTCAGTTGTATCGGTCGAGAATGAGTCAATCACTAAAATCTCATCAGCTATACCTTGAAGCGATTCTATGCAACGGGCAATATTTAATTCTTCGTTATAAGTAATAATAACAGCCGAAATCTGACTCATATCGTTAATTATTTACAGGAATTCATAAACTTGTTCTTATAATACAATACTCTATTCAACGCTTTTTCCGGATCAAATCCACGGGCCTTACCGTACTCTTTCCCAACTATCCTGAAAGCTTTGTCTTTAAACCAGAGCCGGTAGAAATTCTCATAACCGGTCTCTTCAGTTACAAATCCAAACTTCATCCTGTTGATATCTACAATAGAGAAACGAATACCTTTTTCATCTTTCTCAAAAAGTATATTACCGGCTGAATAATCTTTGTGGTAAATACCGGCATTATGCATGTTGGCCGTGAATTGTGCAAAAGCAACCAAAACATCTTTATCCGAATCCGGATATTCTTCACAAAATTCACGCATTAATCGGGAGTAATCGCATTTTAAGCTTATAAAATAACTTTCGGTCAGCAATCCATTCTTATAAACCTCTACGTAAGCTACCGGCCGGGGAGTATCAACCCCTTTTTCAATCACCTTCAAACCATACTCATAAGCTCTGCGCGCCTTTGAAGGTCGGATATATGCATAGACAAACCGATTCACCAAAATCGGTTTTCTATAGCTCTTGACCACCAACCGGATTCCATCCACTTCATACTCTTTCAATTCATTTCTTCCCTTATAAATACTTGTTCCTGTCTCGTGAAAAATACGGGGAAGTGATTCTATGAATTTGTGAAGATGCCGGAATTCCGGATTAATGATAATTTTCATATATAATATGCACTTGTTATTAGCTGAATCGCCATGCAAAGATAAGCATTCGAACCAAACAAAAACTACTACAAAAACAAATGCCAATGTATCAACCGGTTTTGATTGACACATTGGCAATATTATATTTGTTGGAAAACCTGATTTACTTCAGATCCACATAATCAAATGTCTCTTCACCAATAATCGTGCGAAGGGTATTTTTCAATTGCATAAACTGCACAAACAAATCATGCTCGGGTTGAATTCCGGGATCTGTCATCGGGCTTTTGAAGTAGAATGATAACCAGTCCTGTACTCCGGAGAAACCACAACGTTGTGCCAAATCGGTAAACAATACTAAATCGAGACAAAGCGGAGCTGCCAGTATTGAATCACGGCAAAGGAAATTTACCTTCAACTGCATCGGATAACCCATCCAGCCATAAATGTCGAGGTTGTCCCAGCTTTCTTTGTTATCTTTTCTGGGGGGATAGTAATTGATACGCACTTTGTGATACACATCACTATAGAGTTCCGGATGAAGTTCTGAATCCAGAATATTATCGATTACCGATAGTTTACTCTCTTCTTTGGTTTTAAAGTTATCCGGATCATCAAGAACCTCACCATCACGATTACCCAGAATATTGGTTGAGAACCAGCCGTCCAAACCTAACATGCGTGTCTTAAGCATTGGAGCCAATACTGTTTTCATCATGGTCTGGCCGGTTTTGAAGTCTTTACCACAAATGGGCACTCCCTGAATTTCAGAGAATTCCAACATAGCCGGATAATCTATAGTCAGGTTAGGAGCTCCGTTGATAAAAGGAACCTCCTCGGATAACGCAGCGTAAGCGTAACAGATACTGGGAGCAATTTCTGAGTTATCTTTCTTCAAAGCCTTCTCCAGATTTTCCAGTGTCTGATGTGCTTCACCCGGTTGGGTATAAATTTCAGTACTACCACACCAGATTACAACCAAACGGCTGCAATTATTATCAGCCTTAAATTTACGAATATCTTCACGGATTTGCTCAACCATCTCCCAGCGGGTTCCTGTTTTCGTGAAAGTTCCGTGCAAACGTTTCACATAATTCAGATCAAATGCTCCGGACATTGGCTTTATTGCTTCGAGCTCTGCGCGAATTCCCTCCAGATCTTTATGCTCCAATACCGCAGCATTAACAGCTGATTGATAAACATCGTCCGGGAAAATATCCCATCCACCAAAAACCAGATCATTCAGATCAGCCAAAGGTACCACATCCTTAATTTTCGGATTAATCACACCTTCCGCTTTTTTTAACTTCATGTGGGCCAGTTGGGTAATGGAACCTACCGGTTGTGCCAAACCCTTACGGGCGGCCAATGTTCCGGCAATTAATGTTGACGCCACCGCGCCCCCTACTCCTACAATCAGTACTCCGAGTTTTCCCTCTGCTTTTTTGACTTCAATATCTTTCATGACCTATTATTTTGTATTGAGATTGCGAAATTTTCCCATTCCGGTCTATCTCAGGTAATATTCTAATTCATCTACACGTGTAATCACTGCTATGCAATTATCCACTGCATTATCCTCCAATACAGCATTATCGTCCCACCCTCTGCCTTTCAGCCAGATAGTAGCACATCCTAACGATTGCGCCGGCAGTATATCTTTAGTATAAGAATCCCCGATTACAACACATTCATCATAATCGAGATCAAGATCGTCGACCGCTAAATGAAAAATCTGAGGATCCGGCTTCCGATGTGACACAACTGCTGATTCCACAATCTTGTCAAAATACCTGTAGAGTCCAAAATCCCGGAGTACTGTAGTCAGATTCCCATAAAAGTTTGAAACCAGCGCCAGCTTGTAATGTTTTTTTAAGCGTGTCAGCATTTCACACGTTGCAGCGGTATTTTTTTTGGCTGTTTCGTAGCACTCCTGCGCAACCACATCTGCCAAACGTTCTGCTTCTATCCTGCAAATGAGATACCCTTTCTGTAACATATACTGGGTCTGCAAATGGCATTTGATGCGCAAAACATCCAGAAAATTGTGATCGGGACAGATCAACGGCTTCTGGGCCAGAGTTCTCTCTCCATATACATATGCTTCACGAAACTGCTCTTTGGACACCTGAATATCTTCATGCTTATAAGCATCCCACAACACTTCGGCCCAATGACGACCATTGGTGTCGAGCGTTCCTCCGTAATCAAACAATAATGCTTTTATCATAATATCGCAAAAGTATAATTTCTAAAACTCATTATGAAACATTTTATCGTAAAATTGTTTACAAATACTTTCGTGTCGTAAAACCATATAAAATAACAATAAATTAAGAACTGTTAGTTCAAAATAAAAATAGAACAACGGTCTGGCTAGAAAGAGTGAAATAAAAAGAGCGATCACACGTGTATTAAATGACAATATATTTGTATACATCATCAGTGGCTTGCTAGCTGCGCGAAATGCATCTCTCAAAGTTTGAGGTATCTGGTCGTTATATTTATCACGTAACAAAGAAGTAAAGGATTGCATCTTAGGTGACATCTTCTCCTGATTCCGGGTGTAATTGAAATAGACAAAATGCCCTAGCTTATCAATGAAATTCTTTTTCCAGGAAAGCCTATTGTAATCTTCTTTAATCTGGCAGCTGTGATCAAACTCGCTACCAGCTCTGTTTTTCAAAATAAAGAGGTGAAAATTCCGATAATAATCAGCCATTGCTGCCTGTTTAGAATGGAAATATCCTGTTACGAGAGCCAAAATCCATATATATGCTGAAGTCCCTTCGTTCTGCATCCGTAAACAGATGGCTATGTATATGGCTGCAAACCACACATCACCACAGAAACCATCAAGCCAACGACCGAGCGGACTCTTTTGTCCGGTCATACGAGCTAATTGACCGTCGGCACTATCAAACGAATTTGCCAACATCAGCAGCAATATCCCGATTATATTAGTCTGTAAACCGGGGAAATAAAACAGCCACCCGGCAGCTGCACCGATAAACATCGATGCAATGGTAATAGCATTAGGCGTAACCCCCAGACGCTGTGCCAGTAAAGCCCATCGATAGCCAATTGGTCTATAAAAGACTATATCGAGCCATTCTTCCGTATCGGCCGATTTTAGGGTTGATTCCAATGTAGGTTTTGTCATGATATAAAATTTATTACCTTGATTTTTCCACAACCCGCCGGCAATAGCCTTTGCCGCTTCTTCCCGGCAAGGTTTGAAGCTGGGAAAATCATTAAAGTCTATCAAACGGATTGTACCGTCAGGTGCGATAATCGCATCACCACCCCAGACATCGAGCATCAGTGTCCGCGCTGCCTGTTGGCTGATTTCAATCAAATGCTCTTCAGAAAACGGAATCCCCTTAGGCTTTCCATTAATTTCCTCCTGACCAAATTTACTGTGATTACTATTATTAGGATAGAACCAATGAAAAAATGACGACCCGGTAACTCCGTAAAACTTCACTAAATCGCCTTCAAGATGTTCATTGATTACAACAGATGAGATATTTCTGGATTTAAAAGCGGACAGACAAGCCTTTAATCCGGAAGGAGAATCTACAAAACTGACATCCCCGGCACATATAGCATGAGCATCACCACGTTTCACCCACATCTTTTGAAACGGAACAGACGGATTATCCGGTTGAGTAGTATGAATAATTGCAGTTTCAGGATGCGGAATTCCAGCTTTAATCAACAGACGGGTCATTTGTTCCCTACCGCAATTTTCAATTGCTTTGGTACAATTTATTACCCAACATTCTTTCGACTCAAGGCCGGTTAAGAATTCCAGTGTCTGTGTATGACGGGCCATGTGTAGCACAACCGTTTCGCCCCTGAATTTACAGATAAAATCATCCTCTTCGTATTCATTGACATGAAAGCCTGCAGAACGCAATTCTGCCATAGTCTGGTTAAAAATCGCAGCATCATTGTCAATGTGATTGGGGGAAAATTCCTTTTTTCGTCTGATTCCGGCAATTATCATCTATTGATTGTGTTTATGATAGATTGGAAGGAAAGTATTTCTAATCTACTTTAGATAAAAATGCTTCTGCTTTTTCGATATCTTCGGCATGATCGACATCTATAATTTTAGAGAAGGGAGCAGCTTTAAGACTAAGTCCGGAATTTACCAGCTCCCGCTGAAACTCACGCATTCTCAATTTCCCTGTTTCCATGCATCGGTTCAGTATGGTAATCGCTTTAGGTGTTAATCCATAAATTCCGCCTGAGATATACCGGTATCCCGGATATTCCGAATCATAAAATCCTTCAATTTTCAGATCATCACCAGTAGCTACATACAATGGCTTTTCATCGTCAATAAAGTCAGTTACAGCCATCACGCCATCTACTTGATTGTCTGACTCAAACTGACTTATATATTCAGAAAACTCATTATCCTGAAATACCGTATCTACTGTAGTCAGGCAAAACCTTCCCGATCCCAGAAAAGGAGCAAGCGTATAAAAACTATGCATGGAACCCGGCGTACTTTTTACAACGCAATGAAACGGAACAGGCAATTTCAATGCAGACACAAATTCCTGCACTTCCGTCATCTCTTCATTGATGATCAATGATACCGATTCGGCATTGTTTTTCAGAAAAATCCGGATCAATCGTTCCAGCAATGTCTCTCCATTGATTCGTACCAATGGTTTAGGAAGGATTATCCCCTCCTGTTTCAGACGGGAACCTTCTCCCGCAGCAATTATGGCGTAATGCATAGTAATAAAAGAGGCCCCTCCCCAAGAGGCTGTCTAAAAAGAATTATTTTGAACGCAAAGAACACAAAGGCACAAAAACGCAAAGTTTTATCGGGCTACAAATAAACACTTTGCGTCTTTATATCTTCGTGACTTTGCGTTTAGATTATTATATTTCGCACTTTTGGGACAGCTTCAGTAAGACGTAGTCGGGATTAAAGTTATTATGTATTCTTGTTATTCTCGTACAGTGTATTCATCCCCCTCTCTACCGGAGAGGGGTAAGGGGTGAGGCTTCCTATTTTCTTCCAAAATCAGCCGGAATCTCCCCCCAGATTTGAGTTTCCCACTTCATGATTTTGGTTGTAAAATGATTCTCGGCCAGCCATTTCTCGGCTCGTTCGATTAATTCAAAAATAATACCGTTTCGCCCGGTTCGTTCCAGTTGTGTCTTGCATTTCTTGTGTCGCACCCAGGCTATAGCACTGATGCTATCGGTATAGATAGGCAGTTGGCTGTTGTTTTTCTTCAGCAAAGCCAGTCCGTGTACTATAGCCAGAAATTCCCCGATATTATTGGTACCGTCCTGATACGGCCCTACACGAAAAAGCTCTTTACCTGTACGCACATATACACCACGATATTCCATCACTCCGGGATTTCCCATGCAGGAAGCATCAACGGCAATACTATCCACTATATAGTTGGTATTGCCTGTTGGGGTAGCTGTTTTCTTTGTGTTATTCTTGCGCATAGTTTCGAAATACCCATCCTCAAAAGCCTTTTCAGCCTCTTCGCGCGAGGTAAATGACTTGTATTTTGCGCCTTCATAACCATCCACCTGGCTTTTACAGTCAGCCCAACTGTGGTAAATTCCGGGATCATGTCCTTCCCAAACCACATAATATTTCGTACCTTTACTGCTCATATTACTTATTCATATCACAAATGTAAAGATATTTATTCAGTTGGCGACAAAAACTGTTAATTTTACCACTACCAAATTTAAAAGCCGGATCCAGGATAAAACACAAAAGGCAACATCAATTTCAGGTATTTCTGTAGTCTTTGCCTTTCGTCTATAATATTTTGTCCATAATCCTGAACCTGGCTCTATAGTCTTTGATCTTTTATCTAAATAAATTATGAAACGAATCTTCCTGATGGGATACATGGGCGCAGGTAAAAACCACCGTCGGCAAAAAGCTGGCAGAGAAACTAAACCTCTCTTTTACTGATCTAGACTGGTTTATTGAACACCGCCACCATAAATCGATCAACGAAATCTTTGCCGAAAAAGGTGAATCCGGATTTCGCGAAATTGAGAAAGAGGCATTGCACGAAGTTGGAGAATTCGAAAATGCACTCATATCTGTCGGAGGAGGCACTCCCTGTTTTTTCGACAATATCGACTATATGAACCAGCATGGTTCAGCAATCTATCTCAAAGTAAGCGCTCCTGTACTGGCTGATCGTCTCTGTCAGGCCAAACACTCACGTCCCCTGTTGAAAGATAAATCAGATGGAGAGATCTTAACCTTCATTTCTGAAGCATTGGAAAAAAGAAATCCTTTTTACGAAAAAGCAAATCTGGTATTCGATGCTTCTGAGCTAAATACCCGCGAAGACATTGCCCGTATCGTATCTGAATTAGCAGAGAAAATTAAAGATTTGTAGTTTTCAAAAAAGGATTAGCTACAATTCATACACCACCTTTTACTCGTATAAAAAATGATCGAACTTCTTAAATACGATTTCTTTCAAAACGCTCTTATCGGAGGTATCCTGGTAAGTATAGCCTGCGGCATTGTCGGAGCATATATCGTGGTTCGTCGCCTTGTATTTATCAGCGGAGGAATCACGCATGCATCATTCGGAGGAATCGGATTAGGTGTTTTTCTGGGACTTAATCCCGTCTTTATGGCTTGGTGTTTTGCAATTGCTTCCGCTTTTGGAGTAGAGTACCTCTCCACGAAACACAAGTTGCGTGAAGATTCTGCAATTGCCGTACTTTGGGCGTTGGGTATGGCCCTGGGTATTCTGTTTTTGTTTCTCACTCCCGGTTATACGATCGGAATGAGTGAGTTTCTCTTCGGAAATATTCTCACCATTACCGGCAATGATATTATCGCTTTTGCAACCCTTGCTTTTGCGCTGATTGTCACATTCGGACTACTCTACCGATCAATTTTATATACAGCGTTCGATGCCGAATATGCCCGGGTACAGAAACTTCCTGTTAAATTTATCGAATACCTGATGATGTTTTTTGTAGCCACTACGATTGTATTTTCCATTCGTTTGGTAGGAATCGTTTTGCTTATGTCTCTGGTAACTATCCCGCAAATTACAGCAAATATTTTTACGTTTAACTTCAGGAATATAATTCTCTATTCGGTCATCATTGGAGTGATCGGTTGTCTGGTGGGCTTATTTCTCTCCTACTTCCTGAACGTACCCTCCGGCGCTTTCATCATTTTGGTATTGATTCTATTTTATGGTATAGCCAAAGGGGCGAACTCAGTGATAAAACGGAGGAATTGATAACATATAGTTTCCAAGAGGGTTTATTAAATGCATCTTTTCGTTTTAATTTCACTTTTACTGAATCCGCCACGCCTTAATCATCGTAGGCAACACAACCAGTAACAGCGGCATTGCCACAATAAAACCGCCAATAATGGCAATGGCCATCGGCTGGTGCATCTGCGCTCCGGTACCGAAACCACAGGCAATCGGCATTAACGCCACAATGGCACCCAATGCCGTCATCAGCTTCGGACGAAGACGGGTGGCAATGGTATAGACAATCGAGTCATCCACCGACAGACTGTTTCTTGACTTCTTGTATTGCAGGAAGGAGAAAATAGCATTCTCTCCGATAATCCCCACGATCATAATCAATCCGGTGTAACTTCCTACATTCAAAGGTGTTCCGGTAATGTAAAGGGCAAGATAGCTCCCCGAAATCCCCAGCACTGCTATTAACAGGATCAGCAGCGTGATTTTAAACTTCTTGAAAAGACCCAGAATCACACAGAATACCAGCAGACTGGCAGCTATCAGGATAAACAACAATTCATGAAACGATTGCTGTTGTTCTTTATAGGCTCCTCCGTAGTCAATGTTGTACCCCTGCGGCAACTTCACCTTCCGGGAAACTTCCTTCTGAATATCCTTCATCACACTACCCAGGTCGCGTGCGCTCAGGCGAGCAGTAACAATCCCCATATTTTGCAAATTCTCGCGTTGTATCTCGGCATCACCGGGTACCAGTTGTACGGTCGCCAACTCAGTTATGGGCTTTAACTGTCCGTTGGGCAGGAAGAGTTGAGAGCGGCTTATATCGGCGACTCCGGTGGTGTTGTTATCCGGATAGATCAACCGGATGTTAGTCAGGCGGTCTTTATCAAAGACAGTACCCTCCACATTTCCCGCCATCGCTGTCTGCATCTGGTATTGCAGATCGGTTGGAGTCATTCCGAACTGAGCCAGATTTTTAGGATGAACACTCACATAAGGCCCGGCTATGGTGATCCCGTTGAAAACATCTGCCGTTCCTTTTACATGATCGACTATTCCTGCAATCTGCTTCGATAAATCTTCCAGCTTCTTCTGGTCTGTACCGAATATCTTCACCTCTACCGGTTGCACCGATTCCATCAGATCACCTAACATATCGCCAATCACCTGACCGAAGTCAATCTGCAACGACGGCTGTGTGGATTCAATTTGTTTACGGATATCACTGATCACCTCCTCTGTTGAGCGGTCACGTTTTTTCTTCAGGTGAATAAGATAATCGCCATCATTCGGTTCGGTAATAAAAAATCCCATCTGGCTACCGGTACGGCGTGAATAGGCTTCCACTTCGGGAATCCGGAGCAACATCCTTTCCACCTGGCGAAGTGTCCGGTCGGTTTCATCCAGTGAGGTACCCGGCGGTGTTTTGTAGTCCATCACAATACTTCCTTCATCCATTTCGGGAAGAAAACCGGTCTCAAGTCTGGGAAATATCAGTGCGATAGAGATTGCCAGCAACGCCATAAAAGAGATACTGATCCATGGTTTCTCCACAAAATAGGAAACCCAGTGACGTTTCCCGTTTGTCAATGGTTTATCTTCCTGCTTTTTGGGTAGAAAAACGTTCTTCTTATCTGGAGAAAGCAACAGGTAAATGACAGGTAACCCAATCCAGGTAACGAAGAACGAACAGACCAGAATGATGATCATCGCATTGGTCATCACCTTAAAATAGGCACCTGCCACACCGCTCATCAGGACAAAGGGCAGAAAGATGACGATCGTACTCAGTGACGAACCCACCATTGCCGGGAAAAGATATTTAATGGCTTTCTGCACCAACAGGGAGGACGGTTCATCGGGATGCTCCTCATGTGTCCGGTGAATTTGCTCCACGACCACGATGGCATCATCAATTATCAGACCGATCGCTGCGGCCAACGCTCCGATAGTCATAATATTGAGCGTCTGTCCGGTGGCAAAAAAGACAATTAGAGAAAGTAGCAATGTTACCGGAATAGTAATCAAAATTGTAGTGCTGGCTTTAACCGAACGCAAAAACAGAATCGCCACAAAAATCGCAAGCAACAATCCTACCCAAAGGGCATCGGTCACACTTTTGATGGAGTCGTTGACAAATTCAGCCTGTACATAATAAGGATGAATGGAGACGTCAGGCGGTAACACCTTTTTCAGTTCGTCCAGTTTACGGGCCATGCGATCAGACAGGTCTATCAGATTGGCATTGGGCTGTTTCACTACGGCTATCAGAATTCCCTCTTTGCCGTTTGCATTGATCTTTATATACTCTTTTGCTTCGCGAATGCCAATCTGTGCAACATCCTTCAGGGTAACGATGCGTTTCCCGTCATTGCTGATGATGACGTCATTAAGCCGGTTGATATTGTCAATGCGGGCATCGGTGGTTGTCAGGTAAAGCAGGCGGTAATCGGTCAGGTAGCCGTTTGATTTCACAAAACCGGTCTGGCTGAGCGCTGTACGGATTTTATCTGGCGTAATGCTCATACTACTCATTTTACTCTGGTTGAGCATTACCCAGTACTCCTTCTCCTTACCACCAATCACACGTACCTCCGAAGCTCCCTCCACTTGTGACAGAAAAGGTTTTATGGTGTAGGTAGCCAGGTATTTCAGGTCAATGGGCGAACGGTTATGACTCTCGAGAGTATAACCTATCACCGGTAATATAGAAGGATTCATCCGCTCTACCGAGATTTTGATGTCTGCCGGTAGTTCATTACGGATCTCATTGATTTTAGACTCTATGCGTTGTTGCCCCAGGTCAATATTTGAGTTCCAGTCCATAAAGGCGGATATCTCGCAACTTCCGCGGCTTGTGGTACTACGCAAAGTCTTCAGGTCGGGAACTTTTTTCATCGCCAGCTCCAGCGGTCGCGTGACAGTGAACATCATCTGATCGACCGGCAACTCGCCCGCATCGGCAATCACTTTAATCTTAGGGAAAGTAATTTCAGGAAAAAGCGTGGTCTGTAATTTATTGTAGGAATATATTCCGCCCAGGATGATGATCACCAGAGCTACAGACAGCGGATTCTTGTAGGTAATAAAGAACTTGTTCATCGTGCCGGACTTTTTTCAACAACCACTTTTGCCGTATCGGGCAATCCATAATTGCCACTGATTAATATCCGGTCGGAAGGTAACAGTCCGGGCGAAAGGATTTCAACCCGGCTTTTCGTTTCAATCCCTTTTTGAACAGGAACCTTTACGGCGGTCTGGTTATCGGTCATTTTCATAATCCAGAATTCGCTCTGCACCTCATTGGTCAGAATCGCGGACTTAGGTAATGATAGAGTATGAGCTTTTGTCTTTTTGATGAAACTGACCCGCGCTACCAGATTCTCCGGTATAGAAAGCCCACCGGGAATGCGGATAATAAACCGTTGTGTCTGTGCCACCGGGTCAACCATTGGCATGGAGTTCGACAGCGTTCCGGTAATTTTACTATTATCGGGCAAAATCAACTGAAGCGTTTTATTGTTGGACAAAAAAGGGCGCAATTCATAGGGAAGCTCCAGCATAAAGACTAAGCTATTGATATCACTGATCGCCGCCAGTGTTTCGCCATCCTGCACGTAATCGCCTACCCGGTAGGTCAGTTGAGTAATATAGCCGCTTCCCGGAGAAGGAATACGGACAGTTCCGCTGAAGCGCAAGCTACTATCCAACGATGAAACCGTTGTTCCTAAATGTTCCGCCTCCTTCGAACGGACGACAAACATTCGTTTTCCTTTGCTCACCTGCTGCCCCAGTTGTACGTTCACCTCCTGGAGGTACCCGTTCGTGTTGGACTTCACAAAGGTTTTCACCATAAATACAGAGGTAGCGTTTAGCTCTGTCACCTCATCCATCGGCCCGGTTTGAGGATTGGTGATTGTCACCGGGGTACGTCCGGCTTGTGTTTTTTCATCATCTGATGATTCTTCTTTGCCCTTGCAGGAGGTGATCATCAGGGCGATTATCAGGGCGAATGGAAGAAGTTTTTTCATTCCTACTATTGTTTATTTTTCTCTGTTCCAATAATTCAGTTCATTGACGATCTGATACCCTTCAATGGTGTTGGATACCAGCATATTCCTGGCTGTCAGGTAATTACCAATAGCCAGTATATAATCCGCAATATGCACCTCCCCTATTTCAAGCAATTTATGATTGGCATCTAGCAGGGCGCGGGTTATAGGTGATTTGTTGATTCAGTTCATTGGCCAGACTGCGGTTGGCTTGAAGCTGCTGGAGCAGGCGATTGATCTGTTGATGGTATTGGGACGCAAAAAAGTACTGATATCCCCGGCGGGATATTTCATCAAAGGCTATGCGGTTATGTTGCATCTTACGCTGACCTCCGTCATAAAGAGGAATGCTGACGGTAAATCCAGCCCCTACCCCGAAGTTACGGAACGGTTTTTTCTATCAGCGAAGAGTTATATCCGCCATCCGCAAATACCGAGACTTTTGGCCGGTAAGATAGATCGATCTGACGATCACTGTTTCGCAACTTCAGGCTGTCGATGACATATTGTTCGTGAAAAGTAGTTTGGGTAAAAGAGGGCAACACCTCCATGTGGAGCATAGGGTCAGCCAATGCCTGAAATGTTGTATCCTCTATGCCACACAAATACCCCAATGACGCGTAATCACTCTGATACTGGCTCTTCAGCCGTTCCACCTGCAACGATTGCTGTCGCTGGCTGACCAGGAAACTCAGATACTCGGTCTGTTTATAGGTACCTCTTTCAGCCAGTTTTTTCAGAACAACCTCTTCTTTCCTGAGCAATCCGAGCATCTCATCATTAAATAAGTATTGCTGCCAATCGCCAAAGGCCACCAAAACTGGCTGGTCACACTCTTCTTCAGTTCCTGCTCCGATATTTTACCGGTATTGCGAAGCGAACGGTTTTGGAGTGCCTGCGCTTCAAGCTGGTTACGCTTATTTTGTCTGGCTACAATCTCCTTCGATACAGACACACCGGTATTCAGATTAGCCCCGTTCGTGATAGATTGATCATATCCCCAGCCGTTCAGTACCGGGGCATAATAGTTCGTACTGTTGAAGGAAACCTGAGGGCCCCAGCCGGCACGGGTACGCAGACTGTCAATCCGGCCCTGTTCCTGTTGATTTCGGTAATCTTTCAGCAATGGACTGTTTTGTAAAGCTATGTTGATAAAATAAATCAACTCCCGGTTTTGAGCAAAGGTATTTTGCAAAAATGCAAAACCGACTACCAGAATTATTAATTTCTTCATTTATAAATTATTAGTAGCTATTCCCCAATTAATCCGCACAAAATAGCCCAGGCAATAAAATACAAAGTCACTTAAATGTAAAAGTAGTAATATTCGATTATTTCCTATTGCATAAAAGTGACTTTGTGATCAAATATTTACTATTCAAACCTTCTATCTTCAATGATTTCATCAATCATTTTTCGATTCTCCTTTTTCGGCTTCTTGTTTCAATAATTTGCCGGTTTTATCAAAAACCAATTCATACTCCTTTTTTTCCTTTTTTGCTTCCATCTCATAAGAAACAACACCTTTTGCATTAGCTTTTTCTACTTCCGCGATTTTATAACCTGCGAAATCTTTGACAAGGGTTGCTTTTACCGCCTGAGGCAATTCCGACTCTTTCATCTTCGTTTCAGATTCGATAAGCCCCCCTTTTGAATCGTACAATGCCGCCATCTCTGTTTTGTTCAAATCAAACTCGGCTTCGTACTCACCTGGCTTCTCCAGGCTCCATTTTACTTTCGCTGCCTTTGGATACTGCGCGGCAAAGGCTTGTTTTACCACCTCGGGAACATTCAGTTGCTTGTGGCTTTTAGATGCTTCTTTTTTCTCCTGAGAATAGCCATTTAGCACGAATACGGCTAAAGCTGCTGAAATAATTACTTTTTTCATTTGGGTATGTATTAAATGATTACACAGCAAAGTTAGGTACCGAGTCTGTAGAGATTTGGGAATTTCAGAGCTGATTATCAAATTTCAACGCATTGTCTTTTGACCTTTTATTTCCTCCGAATGTGTAGGTGAGTCCGGTAAAAATCATGCGTGCGCTCCGTTTACGGCTAATTTTTTCATACAGCTCCGGTGTGTCGAGAATGGTATTGTTACGCAATGAGTTGAACACATCGGATACGGTGATAATAAACGCCCCTTTCTTTTTCAACAACTCCTGTTTAAAACCAGCATTTAACACAAACGAAGGCAATTGCCGAGCTTGCGGAGTCAGCCTTTCGGCCTGATAATTGGAGGTCACCTGCAACACAGTACTTTTGGTCAGATTAAATCCACTGCTCAGGTTTGCACTCCAGGCAATGGTGGATTTATTTTTGCTATACCCCAGATTCGAAGCATCTATCGTATTATAAAATGTATTTGTACTCAGGTTGATATTGGCAAAATCACCAAAGCTTGTGGATAATATAAGCTCCAATCCGGCAGAACTATTTTTTGACAGATTCTCTTTGCTCGTAATCTTGACGGAATCATTCAAATACCGCGTTATTTCAGACATGCTGTTATACGTATAACGGTAATAAAGCGTCGATAGAAATGTCGTTTTGTTTTGCTTGAATTGATATCCGAATTCAATGGAATGCACATCAGCCGGCTTTAGGTGTGGGTTCCCAATCCGCAAATTGTATGGGTCCTGATACTCCGGAAAAGGATTCATATCATCACCCTCCGGACGGCGTATGCGGTGACTGTAATTCAGCTGCAATTGATGCACATCCGTAAGATTATATGCCAAATGTAAGGTCGGATATAACCTGAAGTAGTCATTATTGGCAACTGAATCGGTGGTGATTTGATTCGCTTTCACATAAGCCTGCTCTGCACGCAGACCTGCAAGAAATCCGAATTTCCCAAGCGTATGCTCATAGGTAGCATAGAGTACATGGATATTTTCGGTATAAACAAAATGATTTGACTTTGCGACATCCTTCTGCCACTTGCCCGAAAGCGGGTTAAAAGCTTCGCCAAAGAAATCCATATCAACACTGTTTGTTTCGTAGTTATAGCCCGATTCAAATTTACTATGCTTCGTGAGCGGATTGGTATATGCCAGCGAAATCTGTGACTGGTTATCGCCTTGCTTGATAAGTGTATTATCAAAAGTGGAGGATTGTGCCGGAATAAAATAGATATTGCTGAAATGATTATCCTCCACTTCATGCGACTGAGATGTGGTATAATCAAGACTCAACTCATGACCTTCCTTTGCAAAGGAATGCTGCCAGTAAGCCGTCAGCTCTTTATCTTCCATTCGTTGTGGCTCATAACGCAATCGGTCGTAACTTTTACTAACCGACCAATCCGCATTGCGGTAAACATCCACATCGGTAGCCTGTCGGATAAAACTGCAATAACTGTGGCTGCCCGACACACCCACTTTATCATTTTCACTAAGTCGGTAATCAATGCCGGTGCGCACCATCTGCGAAAGCGGTCGGGAATGATCATTCGAATTGAGTTGAAAATAGGTAACCGTGTCGGAATTTAGCTTGCTGCGCTTACGATAATCGCTGGTTAAGCGCAGACGATCATCCTGACGAATACTGTAGCTTCCAAACACATTCAGTTTCCCCGGATTGTAATTAAGAAGCACATTGCCATTGTAGCGGTTGTCATTGCCAACATTCGCCGAAACGGCGCCATTCAATCCCAATCCTTTATCTTTCTTCAGTACAATGTTGATAATCCCGGAAGTCCCGTCGGGCTTGTATTTTGCAGAAGGATTCGTAATCACCTCTATTTTCTCAATGCTGCTGGCAGGCATTTGCTGAAGTACAGCAGCCCGGTTTGCCCCCATCAACGCGGAGGGTTTTCCATCAATCAGGATGGTTACGTTGTCATCACCTCTCAAAGAGACATTTCCTTCAATATCCACTTGTATCGATGGGACATTTTGTAGCAATTCACTCACAGAACCTGTTTTTACTCATCAGGTCTTGTCCCACGTTAAAAGTTTTACGATCGATAGAATTTACAAAAGTGGATTTTTGCCCTACGACCTCTACGCTTGCCAATGTCTTACTCGCTTCCGAGATGTATAATTTACCGACGTTTTGGTTGGTTTGTGCTAAGCTTAACTCGATTTCCGGAGACTCGGTCTTGTCAAATCCGATGAAGCTGTAAATGACTTTATATGTACCGGCTGGCAAACCATGAAATGCAAATGTCCCGTTCTTGTCGGTTACTGTTTGCGCCGCATAGGTATTTGAATCTTTCCTCTTCACAACGACATTTACAAACTCAAGTGGTTTATCTGACAACTTTTCAATAATCACTCCCTTAATATTTCCCGTAACCGGGTTTTGAGCAAATAATCCAAAGACACTAAGTATAACCAATAAGCCTGATGCTAAAACTCTCTCCATTGATAATGAATTTAAAGATGTAACTGATTTATTGCGCAAAGGAACGAAACGACTCTGTAGCAATTTGGGAATTTATAGTTACGGTCTTATCTTTATCAGGGGAATGTGTCAATGAAACAAGTTTATCTTCTGTTATTTAGTGGGTTCAATATCCAGCACCACAAATGAGTTGGGTTTATAAATCGGGTCAAAAGCAACGCCATCACATCGGATTGCCGGTAATTACCAGGCGATGATAACCGTTTTGATAATCATACCGGAGGGCCAATTGCGATTTCCGACAAATTTCAGATGCAATCGCCAACCCCAAACCAGTCGATTCATTACCCGCATTGTGTTTTGAAAAACGTTGAAAAAGCTTTTCGGGGGCAACAGTCAACGGTTTTCCGGTATTTGAAATCATCAGTTGCTGCGGGAAAGAGGTGATTACAATCTCACCGCCTTTCAGGTTGTGTTTAACCGCATTTCCCAGCAAATTATTAATCAGAATCTCAGCCAGATAAGGATTCATCCTGAATATTACCGGATGCTGAATATCGGACACAATGCTGATATTCTTATAATCAACCAACTCTTCGATGAACTCCAGTCTTTTTCTGACCAGTTCGCAGAGGTCTATTTCTGATTCATCGGGGAACTGCCGGTTCTCAATTTTAGAGAGCAACAGTAAGGCTTCATTTAGTTTGGATAGTCGTGAAATGGATTGGTAAGCCGATTGAATTTGTTCGCTATGCTGTTTCGGCAGGGCATTATCCTGAAGTACATATTCGAGCTTTGATTTGATAACGGCTACCGGAGTCTGTATTTCGTGGGAAGCGTTTTCAGTAAATTCTTTCAGGTTCTGATAGTCGGTTTCTATCTCCTGAATCATTTCCCCCAAAGTACCGTTCAACTGGTTAAATTCGCTGACATTCGTACTTCTGAACGAGATATCATTGTGTTGTCCGATTTTAAAACGTTTAAGCTGATTGAGGGTTTCATAAAAAGGCTTCCAGACAGACGACGAAACCCATCGGTTGAGAAAAAACAGTGTAATGACCGAGCAACCAAAAAGCCCGAGCATAAAATAGAAAATTGTAGCAACCATATCTTCCGTTTCGAAGCGGGAAAGTATGATTTGGACTTTGTAACACTGACTTTTAGACTGTGTCACAAGTGTAAGTTTGCGATATTCTACTGACTCATGTTCCGTGTGGTCTAGAATTGTCGTATCTGACAGTGATTTGTAAGGTTGTGCGGGTCCTATTTTTTCTATCCGGACAGTCTGATCCCGGGTTAAACTCAACGATTGGGTTGGAGCAGATACCTGTAGCATTTGCTCAATTTTGCGGGCCTTGCTTTTAAGGATATCGTCAATATTTTGATTGACCAACATCCCCAACACAAAATAGAGTACTACTCCTGCCACCGAGAATACAATTAACAAAACGGACAGGAAACGGAGATTTATTTTATCAGCCAGCTTCATCAGTTATTGTGTTGAATTTAAAAACATAACCTGTTCCGTAAATATTCCGGAAGTAATCGATGCCTGTCTTTTCCTGCAACTTCCGTCGAAGGTTTTTAATTTGGGAATAGATAAAATCAAAGGAATCTGCCGAATCGGCAAAATCCCCCAAAGATGTTCGGCAATCGACTCTTTAGTCAATACCCTTTGAGGATTTGAAACGAAAAAGATCAGCAAATCAAACTCTTTACGGGTGAGTGTAATCGGCTGTTCATCAGCAAAGACCTGATGGTATTCGGGCAGAATTCTAAGCTGACCTACCCTGAGCTCCTTCTTTCCTCCGAATTTAAGGCGACGAAGCACCGATTTGATGCGGGAATTCAGTTCGGTAAGATGAAAAGGCTTAGCCAGATAATCATCAGCCCCCAGGTCCAGTCCCTCTATTTTATCATCCAGAGAGTTCCGGGCTGAGATAATGATAATCCCCGTATCTGCATGACGTTTCTTCAGGTCTTTGATTAATTCAAAACCGCTCCCATCCGGCAAACCGATATCGACCAACATACAGTCGTAAGCATATAAATCCAGCTTTTCAGCACCATCAGACACGGTGTCACATTGCTCACACACGTAGCCTTCCACTTTCAGAAAATCCGTGATGGTTTCTCTTAAATTCTTTTCGTCTTCTACAATTAGAATTTTCATTTTTGCTTTAATGATAAAATTGAATTTTACAGGAAATTGGGATACATAAAGGACAAAACGACTATCAAAAGAGAATTAAGCCAATCATTAAAGGCTAAAATTAATACTTTTCTCTTATTCTTGCAGAATAAACGCGAGGCAATCATACATGAAATTCAGGATATTCACACCGTTTATCTATATTGTTTAGTATAGGTTTAGTATATGTTCGCTTTAATTATATATATATCTGACACATTACTAATACATAGATAATACATATATACACACTATTATAATAGATATATATTATCTATGTAAATCTATTATTTTTATTATTTTTGTACTTAAAATAAACCTATAGCAAACTATGACCAAAGTATATCTGAAGGTTATGGTAAACACACCTTTTATCAGGTAGAACTCCTGACAGATTTACACCTGACTCAGGAAGAAGAAGTATAATTAACAAACTAACAATAAAGTTGTATGGCCATAATCAAAGGTGCATTCGAAATGACAGGCAGCATCAAAGGCGTATCATTTTATAAGCAACGGGGAAGCGATAAGGTAATCATGCGAACCAAAGGTGGAGCCAGTAGAGCGAAAATCAAGAACTCGCCCAAATTTGAAGGACTGCGCAAGCATCAGAAAGAATGGAGCGGCTGCACCCGGTTTGGTTCGGGATTACGGCTCGCTTTGGGTGGATTAAACCGCTTAGCCGACTTTAACCTGACATCGGTATTCAATGGCACGGGCAAGAATCTTCAGAAACTGGATACGGAACATGAAACCGGAGAGCGCCACGTGAAGCTATCGAAACTGCGTAGCTGCCTTGACGGCTTTAACTTTAACCGAAATCACCCTTTCAATAGCGTGCTGCGCATAGCACCTCAATGGAATATTGATCGCGAAAAGCTTAAAGCGACTGTATTACTGCCCCGTATCAATACAGATGCCGATCTGCTGAATATCCAGCGACTACCCTTTTTTCGTGTCATACTGGTATTGGGCACAGTCTCGGATACCCGTCCGGAGCAATACCTGCACTATTATGAGGCGGCCGTGAGAGAACTACATGGCGCTACAAAGATCTTCAACAGTGAATGGTATTCCACCCAGACCATAGTGCCGGAACAGACGATTACCTTGCAATTTGATGAAGACCAAATAATAGAATTGACCGATGATGTAAGTGTCCTGCTCAGCATCGGGGTGGAATTTGGCAATGTGGGATTCACCGGCCAACCGACCGAGGTGAAGTACGCCGGATGCGGTAAGATATTGGTTGTGAGGTAGGCTCACGGACTGACTTAATAGTTATCTTTGCAATATATAGTCAGACTCAGTTGTGATGAGCTGATTTACAGGGCAAACATCTGATCCTAATGTTGCTACATCGGTGCAATTTAGTTATATCCGATTTAGCAGGATCTGCAAAACACCCATCCCAAAAACTTTTTTTCCTATGAAACACGGATTTATAAAAGTCGCAGCGGCTATTCCCGCAGTTAAAGTTGCCGATTGCCGCTTCAACCGCGAAGCTATTGACCGTTTGCTGAAAAAAGCTTTCGATCAACAGGTGGAAATTATTTGCTTCCCCGAACTTTGTTTGACGGCATATACCTGCGGTGATTTATTTCATCAGCAAATGATGGTAGATGAAGCAGAAAAAGAACTGAGTAAGCTACTCGAAAGCAATATACTCACCGATACAATTGGCATTATTGGCATGCCTGTACGTTCGGGGAATCAACTTTTTAATGCTGCAGTGGTTTTCCAATGCGGAAAAATACTGGCTGTAATACCCAAAACCTTCCTGCCCAATTACAATGAATTCTATGAAAAGCGATGGTTTGCCTCTGCTCTTGATACAGACGTCAGGGAAATCACGCTTTGTGGGGAAACCATACCTTTCGGTACAGATATTCTGCTGAAATATCACAATGCCACCTTTGGAGTTGAGTTATGTGAAGATCTTTGGGTAGCCAATCCTCCCAGTTCACGTCACGCTATAAACGGAGCACAACTGATCTTTAACCTCTCGGCCAGCGACGAGAATATAGGTAAACACGATTACCTGCGTTCGCTGGTGAGTCAGCAGTCAGCCCGCTGTATTGCAGGATATATCTACGCATCCAGCGGCTTTGGTGAATCGACTACCGACCTCGTATTTGCCGGAAACGGGCTGATTGCCGAAAACGGATCAATACTGGCAAGCTCCAAACGCTTCAGTTTCGAAGAGCAATTGGTGATCAGTGAAGTGGATATCGAACGTTTAGCAACCGACCGGCAAAAAAACACCAGTTTTCAATTGGGCAATCGTCAGATTCCGGGATGTACTCCTTACAGAACCGTTCAATGCGACACTCATTTTCCCTTCGGATTTGAACTGACCAGACGAATCTATCCTTATCCGTTCATTCCACAGGGAAAAGAGCTGGATGAGCGATGCGGTGAGATTTTCAATATACAGGTAAGCGGCCTTGCTACTCGATTGGTCCATACCGGATGTAAAAAAGTAGTAATTGGTATCTCAGGTGGATTAGATTCGACACTGGCCCTATTGGTGTGCGTGAAGACATTTGACAAACTTAGCATACCCCGGGAGAATATCTGGGGAATTACTATGCCGGGGTTTGGTACAACCGGACGAACCTATCGTAATGCTGTGCAGCTTATCCGCACATTGGGCGTTACCCTGAAGGAAATCAATATTAAAGCGGCCTGTGAACAACATTTTAAAGATATCAGCCACTCACCCGATGTTCACGATGTAACCTACGAAAACACGCAGGCGCGGGAGCGCACACAAATCCTGATGAATATGGCCAACCAGCAAAATGGTATGGTATTGGGTACGGGAGATCTATCGGAACTGGCACTCGGTTGGGCCACTTACAATGGTGATCACATGTCGATGTATGGTGTGAATGCCGGAGTTCCCAAAACTTTGGTTCGCTATCTGGTCAAATATGTAGCGGAATCACAAATGCAATCCTATGCCCGGGAAACATTGCTGGATATCCTGGATACCCCTGTTAGTCCGGAGCTCTTACCGATGGATGATAAAGGAGAGATTGCACAGAAAACAGAAGATCTGGTGGGTCCGTATGAGTTGCACGACTTCTTCCTCTATTATACCGTACGTTTCGGATTCCGACCAGCAAAGATATATTATCTGGCTCAACATGCTTTCAAGGATAAATATCCCGACGATGTCATTCTGAAATGGCTGAAAACCTTTTTCCGCCGTTTCTTCCAGCAACAATTCAAACGCTCCTGCTTACCGGACGGACCAAAAGTAGGATCTATCAATCTGTCTCCCCGGGGTGATTGGCGTATGCCCTGCGATGCTTCGGCACGCATGTGGCTAGATGAAATAGAAACCTTATAGGGACAATCCTCGTGGTTACACCTACCTTGTGATTGCTAAAATAAAAGGGCAGGATTTTCCAACTGGGAATATCCTGCCCTTTTTATGTTTCGAATTATTTATCGGAAGTTTACTCCAAATCCGGCAGATAAAATCGGATACTTTTGTAAAGTATATTGTCCGTGCATCGCCAGTACCCCTAAGACCTTTAAGCGAAAACCAACTGTAGCACCCACCATCGTATTGCTATAATGAACATTTATGGGATCATCTTTCGTTATTACCTGAATCTTACCAAAGTTTGTTCCTGGTGTAGTGATCGCATCTCCTAAAATAGGATAAGTTCCGGTACATCCCAGTTTGAACTCACTCTTTGTATATCCCAGTCCTACATAAGGCGTAAAAAAGCTAACCTTTTTTGAAACGATAACATTTGCAGTGAATGCATTCGCTTTCATCTCTAACCCCTGACCTGTATAATCCGGATTTCCAGCGGGCATAACAATCTGGTTCTGGTTCTCTGTAAGATCATAGGGAGTAATAGGCTCCGAGAAGTCATAGCCCATCTTAAAATCAGTATATCCCAGAAAGACAGAAGCATCAAAGGGTAACAACTTAACTACAGGTATCCATTGCTTAATATCATGCTTCAATCCGATCCCCCACATACTTGCCGATGCACCCTCTTTTTTCAAAGTCGGTAACAACCTGAAGGAAAGATCATTCCCCAATGGCAATCCAACCGTAAGTTGCAGGTTTCCTGTTGGAATCCAGCGCATAAGGCCTTCAGGCGTCCTGAATTGTGTAATAATCTGTCCTGAATATGGATTAGGCTGTCCATTAATAGTTGTCGGTTGTCTTAATACCATATCTACACCATTACCCTTTCCGGCAAATGTAGGTGCTTCTGTCACTCCGCTATTTAATGGTTGCAGTTTGGTTAATCCCGCTAAACTGAACATCCGGTCACTTGCAGGTGTAATTGCGCCATTTACCCCAATAGTCAGATCAAAACCGAGCACCTTATGCGTTGCCGCCGTATTGTACCAGTTTGAACCTAAGCCGGTAGCAAAACCGATCCCGGCAGGTTTCATATAACCATCCATCAACTTATTTACATCCGATAAGCCGGCTTTAAAGATATTCGATATATCCTCCTGCGCTTTCAAAGGTGCCGATAAAAGGATTAATCCTGCAACCATTATTCTCCAGTAAAATCTCATTTTCATAATTCTTATCTTTGGTTAGAAATGTAATTATATAAACACATTGTAAATCGGATTGTTTACCATCGGATAACACATTCCTGATAAATATACCTATATCTACAAAACATCAGATAACATTCTGTTCTGTATATTATGATGACAAAAAAAATCTGCGTAGTTCGCAGCTCTAATGAACTACGACTACACAGAAAATTGCTTTTAAAATACAGCTGAACCCTTCTAAACAACTGCATTTAACAGATAAAATAGAAAACCCTTAATTATTAATCCAGATAGAATAATAGATTATCAACACAAAGATAATACATTATGCGAGCTTATTTGTCTACCTTTATTAATCCGGACAATAAAAGGTACATATTCTAAATAATATCATTTTCCGGGAAAGAGATCCATCAAAAAAAATCATACCAAGAATAGGACTGAGTACCCGAAATAAAAAATTCCGCAAGATGTAATAGCTCATAAATGAACTACTACTTCTGGCGGAAAATTTTTCTGAGATCAAACTGAACCCTTCTAACAGCAGATCTCAAATTACAGTTACCCTTAATTGCTAACCCTCTAAGATTAACACTACAAAATTGGAGAAATTATAATGTAGAGTTGTCCAACTTTATCGATTCAGACAATAAATAGACATAAATCAGTTACAAAATCAGACATTCATGTGGATTTTCTTGTACTCTGAAGGGGTAACACCTGTTTCTTTCCTGAATGCCGTATAAAAAACAGATCTGGATCGGAAACCACTTTCTGTGGCCAAAGTCTCTATGGTATATTTATCACTGTCTTGATTTGACAGCAATTGTTGAGCATGTCTGATCCGATAACTGTTTATAAAATCATAAAAGTTCTGACCGAAATATTGATTCAGGGTAGCTGATATAGTATGAATAGAAATCCCTGTATTTTCAGATAACATCTTAATGTTTAATTCAGGAATCAGATACGGTTTGTGTACCCGAAAAAAAGAAGACAAAGATTCTGCGGTCTGCTTAAGCTCAGGACATTCTTTTTCTGTTTCCACTTTTTTTGCAATTGTTTGTACCTCTCTGTTCAGATTTAAAACTTCACGGACCTGTGGAGTAAAAAGCACCGGAGTAGATAAGGTTTTATAAACAATATAGAGATACGCGCAGTTAAGCCCTATGGGAAGAAAGTACAAAAAGTAGTCCAGTTTCTTGAAGTAGATAATGGGAGGAAAAATGGTAACAAATAAGATTGTTCCAATCAAAATCATTCCCTGAAGCCAGAAGACCGATATCTTCCGAATATCTGAAAAAAGATTTTTAATATCCTTATTATATTTATTCAGTACAATGGAGGAAGCAGTTACGTATCCTATGCTCTGAACAGCTAAAATTACATTTACAAGATTATATTGCCAGGGTAATACCTTTTTTGATATTTCTACGAACGATAAAAACTGATTATCCGGTAGAAACATAATTGGCGTGATTACAGCAAGACTTATACATAGTGGTATGAAATGCAATAAATGATGAAGTTTAGGCCTGATAATAACCCCTGTCATTAATAATACGTATAATAAAAAGGCTGGTGACCATAACATATTCAGATTGAAAGTAAGAAAAAGCGTAAAGGAAAAATCATCCACCAGGTCATAATATAGCAAGGTATTGAAAAGAACAGCTACAGCAGGTATAAAGACCAATATGGAAAGAACAACATTATGCAACGATAGCGGTCGCTTCTGCAATAAGATAATCCCTAAAACTGCTAGATTTACAATCGTAATAATGTTTGTGACCAACACAGTATTCATACAAAAAGAATTATTCGTAATTATTGGATTTTAATTCTGAGAGATAGACAGTAGGCGTTTTATTGACATGCTTCTTAAACGCATTATAGAAGGATGCACGGCTGTTAAATCCGGACATAAATGCAATATCCTCAATATTAAACGATTTGGTTTTTGTATCCCCTAAAAGCCGTTTAGCTTCAGTTATACGATAACTGTTTATGTAATTAAAGAAATTCTCACCTGACTTTTCATTGATCACCAGCGAAAGCTTGTGCGTACATATCGAAAGATGATCAGACAATGCCTTTAATGACAGATTCGGATCTAAATAAGGCTTTTCAGCCTCCATGTAACGAATCAAATCTGAAAAGATTTCATCCAGGACTTCTGTGTTAATCCCATTTTTAAGGACCTCTGAACGATTATCACCCTTCAAAGCAGACTTTATATCCGAATTCACAGAAACTGCCTGAAACTGCCTATCTGATCGAAATCCAAATACAAGAGGATACTGGAACATCTTATAAAAAACAAATAAATAGACGGATATCCCGGTTAACGGTAAACTATATGTATCAATCTGATGTATATTGAGGTAAACATATGATAAAGGCAGAAAGAATAACAATATAATATTCAATATAATAAAATGAAAAACAAAACGTACTTTTTGCTTTTCCGAGTCTGTAGCATATTTACAATTCCGAACTATACCGAATACCCAAATAAAAGAAAAAGTCAGATAACAGAGATGTAGTAGAATCGATATTACCTCATATATTAAATACAAATCCGGTGAGTTACCCAAGTGTATCTGATAAACATATTCCTGCTTCTCAGACCCTGATAAAAAGAAAGTATATTGGAAACCAAGAAACAAAAGATAAACTAACAATAAAATAGAAAACAGAAAAAGAACCGGATGCCGCCAATGCTTGTCACCCAGCTTAATATGAACATAAGCATATATTATCGGCCCAAAAAATATTACGGCAATCTGCGTTGGAAAAAGTAACAAAGATACAATGTGCCAGAAACCTACCAACTCTGCAAAATGTCGCAGATTATAGAATGCAGAAACTATTAAAACCAGTGTTAAAAGACGATTCGACAACGAGCCTTCAGACCTGGTATACAGAATAAAAGCGATAAGTATCAGATTCAGAATCGCCAAAACATTTATAGTTAGCGCAACATTCATATGTTATAAAAATACTCTGTAAGACATAAAATACCTTGCTACACAAAAGTAATCCTTTTAGACGGGATTTTTAATATCTAAATTATATCTATAGAACAAAAAACAAATTAATAAACATCTTGTTTAACTGGAATAGCCTATTAATTTAAATAACTGCTACTATGTAACGAAACAAAAAAAACCGGCATAACTACTAACATTGCAGTTATGCCGGTTAAGGTTGAGATTATATTTACTCAATTACCCATTTGTTTCCCTTTTATTTGCTGCGAATGAGCGAAATAAATTCTTCGCGGGTCTTGGCCTGATTGAATATTCCGGTAAAATCAGAGGTTGTAGTCACAGAATGCTGCTTCTCAACTCCGCGCATTTGCATACACATATGCTGGGCCTCAATTACCACCATCACTCCCAAAGGATTAAGAGTTTCCTGTATACAGTTTTTGATCTGCGTGGTTAGGCGTTCCTGAATTTGCAGGCGACGTGAGAATATATCTACCACACGCGCTACTTTGCTCAATCCCGTTATATAATGATTGGGAATATAAGCAACATGAGCTTTACCAAAAAAAGGCAACATATGATGCTCACACATCGAATAGAAGTCGATGTCTTTAACGATCACCATCTGGCGGTAGTCTTCGCGAAACATAGCGCTTTTAATTATGCTCTGGGGATCGATATGATACCCCTGTGTAAGAAACTGCATTGCTTTAGCTACCCGCGCAGGTGTTTTTAATAATCCTTCACGTTGCACATCCTCACCCAAAAGTTCGATAATGCGGCTATAGCATTTAGCCAATTCTTCCGTAGTTTTTTCATCTACGGGGTATCTGTTTTGATGGAATTCCATTTCGATGTATATTTGGTTTTGTTGAGAGCTAAACTCTTTATATTATAATGCCTGATCAGTGATAGATTTTTATGTCGTCTTTCACGATATAGGTCTCTTTTCCAAATTGGGGAAATGCCTCTTTAATTTTACGCATAGTCTGATATGCCTCTTCATAAGAACGAAAGTTACCTACACGTACCCGCCAAAAGGGTGATTTGAAAGAGACATATGTTTCTAAATCGACAAAGTCACGTTTAAGAGTGGCTTCCCGCTGAAATGCTTCACGTTTAGAGACATTTTGATTGTTGCCCGAATAGACTTGTACCCTGAATCCTTTTCCGACTGAAAAACTGCTACGGGCAGTCGTAGTTGACTTTTTTTTACCAATCAGATCCTGAATACGCGAATCCTGAAAAATCTTCACTTTTCCCTGACCGATTTCATCGTTTTCAAGTGCCTGTATGATAGTACCTGAAGCAATCGAGTCGTTCGCCATTTTGGCAAATGAATGCATCTGTACAGTTAAAAAAAGCAGAAGAATAATCTTTTTCATGCGTCAATAATTTTTTTCTGGCTACGCATGGAACTTACACACATTGTCATACCCTTTGGTAAAGTAAAGTCTTTGTATGCTCGTTTCACTGTATAAACAATTTACTTAAACAACATTGCCCGAAGGAGCTTTGTTTACAAAAAGGGAAACACGGAGTCGAATTCCGACTCCGTGTTTCATATTTAACTCAGAGTTGTAATTAGTTCCAGGCTTCGATGATAGGCAGGAAGTTAGCAACCGCCAATGAAGCGCCACCAATCAAACCACCGTCAACATCAGCGTTAGCGAACAATTCTTTCGCGTTAGAAGCGTTACAGCTACCACCGTAAAGGATTGTTGTGTTGTCAGCTACTTCAGCACCGTATTTAGCAGCAACTACTGAACGGATGTAAGCGTGGATTTCCTGAGCTTGTGCAGCAGTAGCCGTTTTACCGGTACCGATTGCCCAAACTGGTTCGTATGCCAAAACGATTTTACCGAAATCTTCAGCAGAAAGGTTGAACAAAGACTCTTCGATTTGAGCTGTTACCACTTCGTTTTGTTTGCCTGCTTCTCTCTCTTCCAAAACCTCACCGATACAGAAGATAGGAGTCAAACCGTTAGCCAAAGCCAACAAAGTTTTTTCTTTCAGGATCTCAGCAGTTTCTCCGTAGTAAGCACGACGCTCAGAGTGGCCCAGGATCACATATTTAGCACCTGTAGAAGCTACCATAGCAGCAGAAATTTCGCCGGTGTAAGCACCAGAAGCTTTGTCTGCACAGTTTTGAGCTGCAACACCGATTACTGAATCAACAGAAGCAACTACGCTAGCAATGTGAGTAGCAGGTACACCTACAACTACATCACAGTTGATAGTTTTTCCAGCTAAAGCTGCATTTAATTCTTTAGCCAACTCTACGCCTTCCTGCAGGGTTTTGTTCATCTTCCAGTTACCTGCAACGATTTTTTTTCTCATAATAGATTAATGTTAGTGTGATAAGAAAAACGTTATTTTTATTTCCTTGAACAATTGATAGTACCTGATATCCTGATCAACTGTATTTATTTATGATTTTCAGTATTGTCAGTTTCCTCTTTTGTTTTGGCAGTTCCTTTTTTAAGAATAAAAAATCTTTCTGCCATATTAATCATCGTCATGATTGTCTTCTCAAAAACAAACATGAATAACAACAACAACAAATATCCTGCAAAAGCTTTCCAGATAATGGTCACATTAGAATCTGGTTCTGTCAGGGCATTACCAGTATTTACCCGTTCCATATACCGGGTCATCTCTTTCTCATCAGGTATATCGCCTGAGTTCCATTTACCAACTACAGTACCGCTTTTCAATAAAACCAATCCCGGATTAGCACGTATCATTGTTTTTAATGTAGTCTCATCGGTAGTACAGAAGGGGTATTCAGCCCCTGTGGCATTAGTCCATCCTACGACATCCTCGTCGGGAGATGCAGTGAGACAGTAGAACTTATACCCTTTATCCACTGAGAAATCATAGATATTGTTAATCTGGTCAATATGAGAATCAATAGCCATATCCAGTTTCGGTGAAACAAGCAGGAATGTGAATAAAGTATCCTGCAATACTATATCGGTTATCTCCTCCCCTGTCGATCTTTGTGTTATTGTAAAATTATGAATAGGTGGTTCATACCCCTTTTTTACCAATACTGATTTCTGCTCAACAAAATGCCAGGTTGTATCCTTTGCAGGATAATTCTGCAACGTAAATTCCTTCTTCTCTCCGTTTTTCTGATAGATAAAGGTAGATTCATACACATCTGTCGGTGCTCCTTTGGGAATCTCCATGCCTTTGGATATATTGGCTCCGACTTTATAAGGCAGGAAGTCCATAATAGGTAAATGGAAATAACAATGCAAGGCTACCAACATGGCAAAAACAAATGTTACCAACGAAGGTAACCAGTGGAAATGCCTATTATAGAGATATGGAATTCGTTTTCGGTTAATGAAGTAAAAAATAGTCGCTATCATCAGTACTACATTCTTGAAGAATGTTTCCCAATTGGTCAGTTTGATAGCATCTCCAAAACATCCACAATCACTCACGGGATTAGCCAATGCCAGATATAGGGTGAGCGGAGTCATAAATGACATTAAGATCAGCACATAATACGAAGTGTGTCGGGGACTTAGCGAAAGTAAAACATTTACCCCCAGCAGAAACTCGACACAAGCTAATAAAAGTGCAAAGACCAATGCATTTGGTGCTAAAAAGTCGAGATGCATCGCCATGAAATAGTCCTGAAACTTGATTGATGTACCAACAGGGTCAATCATCTTTACGAATCCTGAAAAGATAAACGTAAAAGCGATCAGAAAACGACTAATCCACAACAGGATATTTTTAAATAGCTGCATCTTCTTCTCCAAATTCTAGTTTGATAAGCCCGAAAAGAGAGTAGTTGATCATATCCATGTAATTAGCATCAATTCCTTCCGACACAAGGGTTTTTCCACAGTTGTCCTCAATTTGCTTGGTGCGGTGAATCTTCATAAGGATAAGATCTGTATAAGAGCTGATACGCATACTGCGCCAGGCTTCATCGTAGTCGTGATTTTTTTTATACATTAACTCTTTGGTCTGAGTCATGTAGTTGTCATACATGGCAAGGGCTTCTTGTTCGGTTATATCGCAACTATCTGCAAAGCCGAGTGATAATTGAATGATACCGATGATACCATAATTGACAATTCCGATAAACTCGGAACGAATACCTTCATCGATTTTTGAAACTCCTTTTATCTCAATGCTACGGATTCGGTTAGCTTTGATATAAATCTGATCGGTAATGGATTGCGGACGCATAATACGCCATGCAGGACCATAATCCTTCAGTTTCTTTTCAAATAACGAGCGGCAAATAGCAATCACATGCTCAAATTGTTGTACGGTATCTTTCATAAAATGAAGAGTATTTAAGCCCTTTAAAGAACGATGCAAAGGTAATAAAATTCAGGCATATAGGAAACAACGCATTCAAAGTAGGAGTAATCGGAAAAGCTTTTACTGCAAAGCGATTACTTCATACTTATTTAAATGAAAAAATTTAGTGCCCGAAAAACAGGTATGTTAATAAGATAGCAGCCACAATTCCTGCAAAATCGGTAATTAGTCCGCATCCTACAGCATAGCGGGTATTTTTCACACCCACACTACCGAAATAAACTGCCAGAATATAGAAAGTGGTATCAGCTGCTCCCTGTATTACAGAAACCATTCTCCCTATCACACTGTCTGCCCCAAACGTTTTGATGGCATCGACCATCATTCCGCGTGCACCGCTACCACTCAATGGCTTCATAAAAGCTGTCGGCAAAGCATCCACAAATTGAGAATTCACCCCGATGGCATCAAATCCCATTTTAATGGAAGTTATGAGCATTCCCATCGCTCCTGATGCACGAAACATGCCCACTGCCACCAAAATAGCAACCAGATAGGGTATAATCATCACCGCAGTCTGAAACCCCTCTTTCGCTCCTTCTATAAATGAGTTGTAAACATTGATCTTTTTGCGCATACCCGCAATCAGAAAGCCCAGAATAATGCTCAGTAATGCAAAACTGGCCCCAAAATTCGAGTAAAGGGATATTTTATCTTGTGGCAAATTGGAGAAAAACCAAATGATAGAAGCTACGATTACTGTAAGCCCTCCCAGATAAGCCATAACAACCTTATTTAACAGGTTAATCTTCTGCATAATAGCTACAGAAAGAATACCAATAATCGTAGAGAAGAAAGTAGCCAGCAAAATGGGTAAAAAGACATCCGACGCATTGGCTGCACCCATTTGTGCCCGAAGCACCATAATACTTACCGGAACAAGGGTAAGCCCCGATGTATTAAGCACCAGAAACATTATCATCGGATTGGAGGCTGTCTCTTTATCGGTATTCAACTCCTGCATCTCTTTCATAGCTTTCAATCCAAGAGGTGTTGCTGCATTTCCCAAACCAAGCAAATTGGCAGAGACATTCATAAAAATAGAACCGATAGCTGGGTGATTTTTAGGAATTTCGGGAAATAAACGCACAAATAGCGGACTGATTAGTTTTGAAAAGAAATTAATCACACCGCCATGTTCACCGATTTTCATCAGTCCCATCCATAGAGATAAAGCCCCGGTTAATCCCAGTGACACTTCAAACGCAGTTTTCGAAGTATCGAAAGTTGAGAGCATCACTTCATAAAAAGCATTTAGGTCACCCCACACTATTGCCTTTACCAATGCTACAAAAAAAGCAATCACGATAAAAGCAATAAAAATATAATTCAATGCCATATTAATATGATTTTATTCAGGTAAACAGAATGTTATCTTAAACAAGGCGACAAAGATATAAACTTTAAATAAAAAAGAGCGGATGAATCAGGTTCGTCCACTCTTTTAGATATTTCATTTTACGCAATTTCTTCCCATACCGGGTAAAGCTTTTTTAGAATCCTACCTGAAGTTGTCCGAGTACAACATTCTCAAATTTTGCACCTGCTTTATTATTATCCTTGAAAACATAGTGTAATTGCAAACGACTTCTTTTGAAGAAATTCCATTGCAAACCAATTTGATAGTTTGTAAAACAATTGTTGCTTACATTCAGATTTTTATTGTAATAATCATATTGACCGATTAGGTCGAGTTTCTTGCTAACGTGCCCGTTCATCAAAACATAATACCCCTGACGATCCGTTCCAGCATCATTTCCATGAACATATTCAGCACGACCATACAAATATTGGGTTGTTAACTCACTGCCTATACTCCAACGATTACGCACATGATCGATAGCAACTGCATCTGTGCCTGTTTTATATTTATTCTTGCCGGCATAAACCGATCCTCCCACTTTCAGGAAAGATGTAGGATTGAACATCAACCATGCAGCCACATCTTTGTGTCTGTTATTATCCAGATTATTAATCCCATTTCCATTAAACAATCCAATCTGATAATCAATCAGGTTTCTTTTTTGATATGGTAAAAAGCTTCCTGAAACCTGAACCCCGGCATCACGTCCTGCACAACTCAACACATCAGTCGGTCCACCCGCCAAAGCATTGATAACTTGTGATCCGCTGATATTCTCAAGAACTGAAAGCGACATCAGGTTTTCGATCGTAAAAGGAACTTTCATTTGTCCCGCCTTCAGTTTGAAATAGGTTTTAGGAGACCATTCCATCCAAAACTCAACCAATTGAGAAGTTGATGAACTTAAATTTGCCTGAATCTGAAAAGCCAGTTCTTTGGTCAGTTTTGCATCAATAAATGTGATTACCCGGGTAACACCATATTTTTCACGTTGAGCCAATGTATCAGAGTATTGATATCCGATCTGTCCATAACCAAATAATTTCACCTTATCTACCAGATAAAGAGTTTTTGCAGGTTCTGCTTTCTTTTCCACTGCAATCAGTGAATCAGCTTCTTTAGCAGAAATCAACTGTTTTTTAGCCATTAGTTTGATTAAGTTTTCAGAGGTTTGCTGCGCCTGTGCTACAACAGAAGCAGAAACAATCAGCAAGAGCGTGTAAAGAATTTTCTTCATACTGTTTATGTTTGTTATTTTGAAAAATCATTGGTTTTTCTTGCGAAATACTGACATATAGTCTGTAATTTCCAGTTTGGGCAAACTTATTTCCCGAAAAAAGTGGCGCAAAGATACTCTTTTTCTCAGTATCAGAAAAATAGATCGTAATAGGCTTTTGAAAATGGTCGAATATAAAAAAATTGTAACTTCGCCAAACTACATCATTTTCATATAAAAACGAGCATGCAGAATTGATAAATCACGGAACGTTTTCGTCAGTAAAGGTCTGCGCCAATAAGCATGACATTATATGCGGATTCCATGTGTAGCCAAAACAAAAATAATTAATGACACATGAAAGCATCAGAAGTTAAAACCCAACTGCAAATAATTGCCAATCCTGAAAAAGCCTTATTACTGCAAGGTTTCTTCAAAACCGGAGAAGGTCAATATGGAGAAGGAGATCTGTTTATGGGAATTACCGTTCCCCAACAACGTTCAATAGCTAAAAACTATAAGGAGCTGCCACTTTCCGAAATCGGGATTTTATTGCACGAACCATATCACGAGTGCCGCCTAACAGCTTTAATCATTCTGGTAAACCGTTTTAAAAAGACTAAAAACGAAGCTGACCGGAAAGAGATTGTCGATTTTTATTTGAGTAATACAGCATTTATCAACAACTGGGATCTGGTAGACCTTTCTGCCTGCTATATTTTAGGAGAATATCTGTTGGATAAGGATCGTACACTGATTTATCAGCTAGCCCAAAGTGAATCGCTTTGGGAACAACGCATAGCTGTACTTACTACTTTTACCTTTATCCGGAATGATGATTTTGCCGATAATCTGTTGATTGCCGAAATGCTGTTGAATCACAAACACGACCTCATACACAAAGCAATTGGCTGGATGCTGCGGGAGGTAGGTAAACGAAATAAATCGGTGCTGGTGGATTTTCTTATGCAATATTCACTGCAAATGCCGCGTACAATGCTTCGTTATGCCATTGAGAAATTCCCTGAGGAAGAACGGCTGTATTTTTTGAAAAGAATATAAAGCTCTGGTGATATCATTCCTGCAAAAAGTTCTCAATCAGTTGAATACAAAATTGAAAATAACAAACATTATTTTCAGTACAAGACCCGTTAAGTCATAAATTATTAAGACCTTTACGGCATCATAAATAAACCATCATAAACCAATCACTCTTGAGATACTTTTTTCACATCGGATTTAATGGATATAACTACCGGGGCTGGCAAAAATTACCTGAAATAATTAGCGTACAGGAAACAATAGAGACTGCATTACGTCGTATCCTAAAGATTCCGATCGAAATTAACGGATGTGGTCGCACTGATGCCCAGGTCAATGCCAGCCAGTTTTTCTTTCATCTTGATGTGGAAGAACAATGGGATTATGATCTTAAAGCCAGACTCAATCTGATTCTCCCCCCGGATATTGCCATCTTTGATATTATACCAATGACAGGGCTACCTCATGCACGATTCGATGCGACACAACGTACCTATGACTATTTTATCCACACTTACAAAGATCCTTTTCTGAATGGACTAAGTTCGTACTATCCGGAAATATATCTCGATCTGGAGAAAATGCAACAGGCAGTAAAGGTTCTTACCAAATACGATGACTATCGGGCATTTTGCCGTAAGCCTAACAAATATGAGCACACCATATGCCACGTATCTGAGGCCAGTCTTTACACGAACGCCAAAGGAGATAAAATCCGCTTCCAAATCTCATCTAATCGCTTTCTAACCGGTATGATACGCATCATTGTAGGAAAACTTCTGGAAATAGGACGTGGAAAACTAAGCGTAGAGGAATTTGAGCATTATCTAAGGACTAAGCAGACACCTGCAACAATTATTCCGGCTTATCCGCAAGGATTATTTTTATCGAAAGTAACTTACCCCTACCTTAATCTTCCTTCCCGACCTGAATTTTCTGCCGCTATGCATAACGACACAACAAATGTCTGGATTCCCTGAATACCCCAAACATAAAAACGGCCTTGCATCTTTCGATGCAAAGCCGTTCTTTTTTGTGGAGCTGCGGGGAGTCGAACCCCGGTCCAAACGAGGAAGCAATATGCTTTCTACATGCTTATCTTCGCCTTCATTTTCGAGCATGAGCAAGACCGAAGCCACCAACTCAAACCTTATCCCCTAAAGTTTTGCATCAGCCCGGGGAGAGCTTTCAGCTAGTTCCGATATTGCTGCACCACCGGTTCGGATTGCTTCGAAACCACAGCCTCCGGGTGATGTCACGTCCCAACACCTTGTATCGAGATTAAGCTAGATCTACTATTATTCGATTAAGCAGCGAGAGCAAAGTTATTTTCGCCAGTTAAATTTTTGATATCCGGGATTATAGAGCCGGCCATCGACGCTCTGCATGCTTACATACCTCTTCTACCCGCTGTCAAATCCAGACAGCCCCATTTAAGTTTCAGGTAATAAGTTATACGTAAAATATTTCCTTATACAAAGATAAGCATAAAACACCGTACTTGTCACTTATTACCCAAAACTTATAATCTAAAACTTATTTTGCGAAGCTTACAGAACGGGTTTCACGGATAACCGTGATTTTAACCTGACCCGGATAGGTCATTTCGTCCTGAATACGTTTAGCGATTTCGTTTGATAAGCTTTCTGTTTCTTTATCATCGATCTTATCAGCACCAACAATTACGCGTAGCTCACGACCTGCCTGAATAGCATATGTTTTAAGCACACCGGGATAAGAAAGAGCCAATCTCTCAAGATCATTCAAGCGTTTGATGTAAGCTTCCACAATCTCGCGACGTGCTCCCGGACGTGCTCCTGAGATAGCATCACAAACCTGTACAATCGGAGCCAGAAGGCTGGTCATCTCTACTTCATCATGGTGAGCACCGATAGCATTACAAATATCCGATTTCTCTTTAAACTTCTCAGCCAGTTTCATACCCAGCAATGCGTGCGGCAATTCCGGCTCATCATCAGGTACTTTACCTATATCGTGAAGCAGACCGGCACGTTTTGCTTTCTTCGGATTCAATCCCAGTTCGGCTGCCATGATTGCACAAAGATTAGCTGTTTCACGGGAGTGTTGCAGCAAATTCTGACCATACGACGAACGGTATTTCATTTTTCCTACCATACGGATCAATTCAGGATGTAATCCGTGGATTCCCAGATCTATAGTAGTACGTTTACCTGTCTCAATAATCTCTTCCTCTACCTGTTTGCGTACCTTTGTTACAACTTCTTCGATACGAGCCGGGTGAATACGTCCGTCTGTTACCAACTGGTGTAATGCCAGGCGGGCAATTTCACGACGCACAGGGTCAAAGCCTGAAAGAACAATAGCCTCGGGAGTATCATCCACAATAATTTCTACTCCGGTAGCCGCCTCGAGTGCACGGATATTCCGTCCTTCTCGACCAATAATACGGCCTTTTATTTCATCGGATTCGATATGGAATACAGTTACTGCATTTTCAATGGCTGTTTCGGTAGCAACACGCTGAATAGACTGAATAACAATACGTTTTGCTTCTTTATTAGCAGTCATCTTTGCTTCGTCCATGATCTCATTGATATAAGACGCTGCATCTGTTTTGGCTTCCTCTTTCAAAGATTCGATGAGTTTATCTTTGGCTTCGTCGGCCGACAATCCGGAAATCGCTTCAAGACGTGTAATCTCTTCATGATACATCTTATCCACTTCCTGTTGTTTTTTATCAACCAATATAAGTTGATTTTCAAGTGATTCCTTTAAGGACTCAGCTTCAGAAGTCTTTTTTTGCAGTTCATCCTGTTTTTGGTTCATCTGCATTTCGCGCTGTTTCAGTTTACTTTCAACGGACTGAATCTTTGCATTACGGGCTGTTACCTGTTTTTCCAGATCAGCTTTTAAGTTGATAAACTTCTCTTTAACCTCAAGCAGTTTGTTTTTCTTTATAACTTCCGCTTCTTTATTAGCTTCCTCCAAGATACCTTCAAACCGCGATTTGAAGATAAATTTGGTGCTTATCCAGGTGGCAACACCTCCTATGACGAAGCATGCAATTCCTATTAGAAAATAAATCATTTTGTTAAATATGTATTTAGTGATTATAAAAAAAGCACTATCATTCAGGGTTAAGTTTTTACCCAAAATGTAGTGCAGTTAAAATCTCGGTTATAAAGTCTACTTTTCTTTCAAAAATTGTTCAAGATCGGCATTCAGATCCTGAATTTTATCCATCAAAGGTTCCATACTTTTATCTTCATGCAGTTTGACATACTCGTAAGCAAACTGAAGGGCAACAAAAGAAAGAAAGTCTTTCACTCCCAAATTTATATCATCATATTGGCCCTGATATTGAGATAGTTTACTTCCCAACAATTTAGCGGCTAAGCGTATATTTTGTTCGTCTTTTCGGTCGATTCTCAAATAATGCTCTTTATCCGCCAGGTTAAGGCTGATGGTCATTTTATCGTCCATTGCATCTATTCGTTTAGTAATGCGATGCATTTATCGATTTCCCGCACTAATTTTGTATACCTGATTTTGGCATTCCGGCGCTCCTCTTCACTCATAGCTATTCCTTGCGCCAATTTCAGATTTTCGTATCTGGAAAAAAGTTCACTGAATGAACTCTCTGCTTTATGTAATTTCTCATCTTTTTGACAGACAAGTTTTTTGAGCAAGGCATTTTCTTCTTTCAGGGAATCGCAAAGAAGCATTAATTGCCTTACTCGGGCTTCAAAATTACTAAGCAGTTTTTTTTGTTCATCAGTCATTCTGATCCGGATTCAACACACAAAAATAGACAAATGATTGTAATATAAAAAGATTTGAGGAACGAATTTTAAAATATGACTGATTTTTAACTATACTAACAACAGAGCAGCTGCAGTACGTTTTGCAATTTCTTCGCCCTGAAGTATCTTTACGATATGAAGGCCAAAATCTACAGCGCTGATTACCCCTACCGAAGTAATCACTTTTCCTGATACCACTGTTTGACTGTTCGAAATTGTCGCTCCCTCCAGTTTATCCTCAAAACCCGGATAACAAACAGCTTCTTTGCCTTTCAGTATTCCCAGTCCTCCCAGTACCGAAGGTGCTGCACAGATAGCTCCCAGGTACTTTCCGGCCTCGTTGTATGATTTTATGAGTTTCTTCAACCCCTCGTGACGATTGAGATTCGATGTACCGGGCATACCTCCCGGTAAAATAAGTATTTCACCTTTATCAAAAGATGCTTCTTCAAATAATTTATCTGACAAGACTGTAATTCCATGTGCACCGGTAACTTCTTTTTTCCCGGTAACGGAAATAATCTCCACATTCAGCTCTCCCCTACGCAAGACGTCTATTATGGCAATGGCTTCGGTCTCTTCAAAACCTTCAGCTAAAAACACAAAACATTTTTTCATATTTGTATACGATTTTGAGGTTATTACAATGAATGAAAAACAACTTGCCTGAAAAGTTTGTTCTGCCCTTCAATCAGAATTCCCGATAAATTTGCAGAAGATATAAAGAAGTATCAGCGTGTTAAACGATATACATACGTAATTGAACCTATTTGATTTTCATTAGATTCAATATTGTTGAATCGTGTCTGCATGGCTGCACGACGCGCCGCCTGACGCATTGATGCACTGGCTATTGACGTATGGGCAATATCTATATCGGCCGAGATAACCCGTCCTTCCGGTGTAACTACGATTTCTACCTCTATCCTGCCTTCGACCTGATCATTGTATGAAGGTCGCGACATAACTCCACTCACGGACCTGCCGGATAAGGAATAGGATACCGAAGTTCCATGACCACCAATACCGGAAGTTGCCCCGGAGGTTGAATTACCGGTCGGGCTTCCCTGAAACCCTTTTCCTGAAGCAGCAATTCCACTGCTTCCTGCATGACCGCCACTTCCGAAAGCACCGCTCATCTTTTTGTTGATTTCATTGATCTTGCGCTGCTCCGCCTCTTTTTGACGCTGGACTTCCGCTAATCGTTGTCTTTCAACCTCATGCAATCTGTTTTCTTCTGTTTGTTTGAGCAAATCTTGCTTACGCTGCTCCTGCTGTTTTTTCTTCTGCTCCAGCATCTCTGTTGACTCTTCATGAGTCTGAGTAAGAACAGGAGCAGATTGAACATGCGCCACCGGACGTGGTGAGGAAATATCCACAGCCTCTTGCGCCTGCGGTTTTATTTCTCCGGGAGCAAAACGACCGCTGGCCTGCTCCACACTCCCCAGCATCACTTCAATACCTTCATCATCTTTTGGCTTAATGATATGAGAGAGTCCAAAATGCCACATCAAAGCAAAGATGAGCAAATGCATAAAAGCAGAACCTAAGGCTCCGTAAATCCGACTTTGTTTTTCGTCCATACGAGAATCAGTGAGAGATTAACGTAAACACTCCTTGTACTTTTGAATTGTAGTTTTTAATCCCAGATATAATGAATCTGAAATCAGAGCATGACCGATAGATACCTCTTCTGTCCAGGGTATATTTTTATAAAACCAGTTCAGGTTTTCAAGACTTAAATCGTGTCCGGCATTCAACCCCAGACCTAACTTGCGTGCCAGTTTTGCAGCTTCAACAAATGGCATAATGGCCGCTTCTTTGTTTTTCGGATAGTTGGTGGCATAAGGCTCTGTATAAAGTTCAATACGATCCGTACCTGTTTTAGCTGCATATTCCACCATTTTCAGATCCGCATCCACGAATATGGAAGTACGTATTCCTGCCGAACTGAATTTTTCAATAATATCTACCAGAAAATCATAATGGGTAACTGTATCCCAACCCTGATTTGAAGTAATAGCATCAGGTGCATCGGGAACTAAAGTAACCTGGGCCGGTTTTACCCGCAAAACCAGATCAACAAATTCTTTTGAAGGATAACCTTCAATGTTAAATTCAGTTTTGATTACGGGGCGCAAAGCATACACGTCGGCATACCGGATGTGTCTTTCATCCGGTCTGGGATGTACTGTTATACCATCAGCTCCAAAAGTCTCACAATCAATTGCTACTTTGACTACATCAGGAACATTACCGCCACGTGAATTTCGTAAAGTAGCGATCTTATTTATGTTTACGCTTAGTTTTGTCATTCGAGTTTATTATTTCTAGAGATATTTCGTAAAGAAAGAAGTTTTTTTGCTCTCAAAATTCAAAAAAACCGAAACTTTTTTTAAACTTTGTAGCTAAGTAGTTATATACTATCTTCTTTTCAATCCGCAAAATTAATAGAATTGTACCAATTACGATGAATCTGACCAAAGAATTACTTACAAAAGAGATCCCCTTTCTGAAACCTACAGATACGGGAGAAACGACTCTGGCATTGATGGAAGAATTCAAAGTAAGCCATCTGCCTCTTGTTGATAACGGCAAATACCTTTGCCTGGTATCCGAACCGGATGCTTATCGCATGGAATCGCTTGACGATCAACTGGGTAAAGCATGGTATTTTTCTCCGGCAGTTAAAGTAACCGGTCATTTATTGGAAGCTCTTGAGCGAATGACTTCTAATAAATTGAGTATTTTACCTGTGGTTGGGGATGACAATGAGTATCTGGGCGTGATTACCCAGGGAAAATTACTTGAGGCGATATCTATGCTGCTGGGGACAAGTAAGTCTGGTGCTATTCTGGTTATTGAAGTTGCCGAGCAGGACTATCTTGTCAGTGAAATAGCACGCCTGGTAGAAAACAATAATGCCCATATTATAAATCTGAGTTCATTTCCGGCACCTTCAGGAAATATATTCGTAGCATTTAAAGTAAATGTTGATGATGCTGATCCTATTGCCCGCAGCCTTGAACGCTTTCACTACAAACTTGTATTGAGTTACATGACACAGGGGGTAATTGATGAAATTGCCCAAAAAAGATTACAGGAACTGTTTTTCTATATCAACATGTAGTGCAATCTTGTAACTCTTAACCTAATGAGTAAATAATCTGAATATTACGCATGAGAATTGCCATTTTTGGAAATACCTATCAGACTGAAAAAGCACATCCTGTTTTGCGTCTTTTTCAATTACTGAACGAGCATGAAGCAGAAGTGTATGTCTGTCGGGATTTCTATCAGTTTCTGAAAACAAATCAGAATTTCACACCCAAAATTGATGGATTAATTGATGGATCAGCATTCGACACCGATATGGTTATCAGTGTCGGTGGAGATGGTACATTCCTGAATGCTGCAGAACGGGTGGGTCGTAAAGGAATTCCTATTCTTGGTGTAAACACCGGACGATTAGGTTTTCTGGCTGATGTGGCAGAAAGTGATATTGAAGTTGCTCTCAATGAGATTTTCAATAATGAATTTGTCGTAGAAGATCGCTTTCAGCTTGAACTGGATATCTGTAATAAGTGTTTTGGCCAGTCTCGCTATGCCCTGAATGAAATAGCAGTGATGAAACAGGACAGCTCTTCCATGATTACAATCCACACCTGGCTCAACGATCAATTTCTGAATACCTATCAGGCCGATGGATTAATAGTGGCTACTCCAACCGGTTCCACAGCTTATTCTATGAGTGTTGGCGGCCCCATTCTTATGCCACAGGCCAATAACTTCGTTCTCTCTCCTATTGCACCACACAGCCTGACTGTACGCCCGTTAGTGGTACCCGACAACCTGACTATCACACTTCAGGTTGAAAGTCGTAACCGCAACTTCCTGATTGCTCTGGATGGACGTTCTCATGCCGTAGAGGCCTGTAAATTTCAGATACGGAAAGCTGATTTTCCCATTCGTGTTGTAAAACGTATTTCTCATACTTATTTTGATACCCTTCGCACTAAACTGATGTGGGGTGCTGATAAACGGGTGCATCCGGAACAGAAATAATATCATAAAAAAGGAGCTGCAGAAAAGATTTGCAGCTCCTTTTTTTATTTTTGGAAATTTCTTATTACACATTAAAACGGAAGTGCATAATGTCACCATCGTGGGCAACATACTCTTTTCCTTCCACATTCATTTTTCCGGCTTCCTTGCAGGCTGCTTCAGAACCAAGGGTAATAAAATCCTCATATTTAATTACCTCGGCACGGATAAACCCTTTCTCAAAATCGGTATGAATTACAGCTGCACATTGAGGTGCTTTACTGCCTTTCAGGTAGGTCCAGGCACGTACCTCCTGCACACCGCAGGTGAAGTAAGTCTCCAGATTAAGCAATCGGTATGCTGCTTTGATCAAACGGGCAACCCCTGATTCTTCAAGTCCGATCTCATTTAGAAACATCTGACGCTCTTCATAAGTTTCAAACTCGGCAATCTCAGATTCGATTTTTGCGGCAACTATCAGAATTTCAGCATTCTCTTCCTTGGTAGCTTCACGTACCATTTCCACATATTTATTTCCATTCACAGCGCTGGCTTCATCGACATTACAAACGTAAAGCACAGGTTTAGAAGTCAACAAAAATAATTCACGGGCATATTTCTGATCATCTTTATTGTCGAAAGTCACGGTACGGGCAGGTTTTCCCTGCTCCAATGCTTCCTTATAGCGGATCAAAACTTCATAAGCTTGTTTTGCAGCTTTATCGCCGCCGGTCTGAGCCTGTTTCTGTACGCGTTGAAGACGACCGTCAACAGTTTCCAGGTCCTTTAGCTGAAGTTCAAAATCAATAATTTCTTTGTCTCGGATAGGATTCACACTTCCATCCACGTGAGTCACATTGTCATCATCGAAGCAACGCAACACATGAATAATTGCATCCGTTTCACGAATATTGGCAAGGAATTTATTTCCCAAACCTTCACCTTTACTGGCTCCCTTTACCAAACCTGCAATATCTACAATCTCAACAGTAGTAGGTACAATTCGATTCGGTTTAACCAGCTCGGCCAATTTATTGAGACGTTCATCGGGAACGGTAATTACACCCACGTTGGGTTCTATCGTACAGAAAGGAAAGTTGGCTGATTGAGCCTTTGCATTTGAAAGACAGTTAAAGAGAGTAGATTTTCCCACATTGGGCAAACCTACGATTCCACATTGTAATGCCATAAAATGTTATTGAGTTGTATTTGTATTTGCGATTAATATACTTCGTGATACTCCGTAGCAAAGAGTCCGCAAAGGTAAGACTTTTAGGCGAATAAATAAAAAACAGAAGCAGGTATATACTGGCCACTCTTCCTGTAATCAGGCAAAACACCTATACACTCGGAACTATCTACAAGCATTATGCAGGAAAACAGGTCCAGACTTTTGTTTTAAGCACTAACCGGTTGTATAACGAAAATTTCAAATACAAAGACAACAACGATAGTTCTCCGGCTAATAAGATTCTCGATTACCGTTCTTCTGAACAGGAAACCAAATTCCGGTTAGAAAACAACAGCCTGTTGAATAACTTCAGACTAATCACCGGTATTAATGCAGAACTGGCTGATTACTACAATAGAACCAATCAACAAACCTATGTTGATAACTCAGTTCAAACCCTGAATTACCGCACTGATCTGACTCTTTTTAAATGGGGAATGTTTGGCTCCCTGAGTTATGATCATCCTGACAGACTATTTACGGTAGCTATGAAAACAGTCAGCCAACGTGATGGTACAGTATTACCCTCCATCGGCATTATGGCAGAGTTTTAAACAAAATCAACAAGGTGTTTATAAACCGGGTGTTTATTTGTTATACCACTATACACCAATCTTTTATTTCGTATTATAGATAATAACCGAACAGTTTATCAACAATCTGTCCGGTTATTTTTTTGCGGGATTGGCAATCTCTTTCATTGATATAAAAGCCTTTTTATCCTCCTTACCTGATGTGAATTCTACGTTTCCGATGATGATTCAATTAAGTCTGCATACTTCCGTTCACTTATCAGCCACTTATCAACGAATAACCGATCTATAAAAAGTTGGTCTGAAAAAAGGGATATAAACATTATCAACAATCAGTATCAACAGGGTGTTAATTCTATATATACCTGATTATATGATATATACAAGCTGTTAAGTTGATAATATTCTGATTTATAAACATTGAATCAGGAACAATTCCGTTATTAATAATCCACGTTTATCAACAAAACTAACAATACGAGTTTCAACAACCTGTTTATTCTACTAAAACGGATCTGTATTAATAATTCAAACAGGGGATGTTCTAAAAGTCAAACAGGTTAAACTGAGCACAAAGTCGCTAAAACGAAAAGTGATTATATTGAATCTACTTTCGCGTTCAATTAAGACTTTGGGGATACAACCACCTGTCGAAATAGATCTTATAAACTATTTCAACAGGTAATATCAACTACCTGCGATCTAAGTAAAATACATATAATAAAGATGATTACATAAAAAAGAATAGGGGAGAGGTGAGTTATGAACAATAAAAATAAAAAACTGATGAGGTTGACTAAAAAAGTGTTTTTAGTCAACCTCACCAGTTTCAAAGCCTCTTTACCGGAAAAGGAGTAAAGGTAGGAGACTCTTCTCTTTATAAAAACTACTTTTTCAACTGTTTAAAAAAGTCCCATATAACTATACCCGCAGTCACTGAAACGTTCAGAGAATGCTTGGTTCCAAACTGTGGAAGTTCAATACATCCGTCAGAATGGTTGACAACATCCTGTTGAACTCCTTTAAACCTCATTACCCAATATCACGGCATATTTGCCATTCGGATCCAATTCAAGGTCTGTCAACATCGTGCTGTTTTCAACCTGTTCAATAGAAAATACGGTATATCCATTCTTTTTCAGCTGATTGACGCCATCCAGGGTTTCTTCGAAATAGATCCAGTCAACTGAATCTTCGGCACCTAAAGCCGTTTTGTGAATTTCAGGTTGTGGGGGAGTAGCTGTGATACCGCATAAATAAATAGCTTCCACTAAAAATGCATCAGAAGTTCTGAACACGGAACCTACATTATTCAAACTCCTAACATTGTCTAACACAACGATTAAAGGAATCTTATCAACCTGTTTAAACTCTTCTTTCGATATCCTGTTCAGTTCGGTTATTTTCAGTTTTCTCATACTATTACTATATTTAAGAGAGCATGGAGCTCATGCTTATTTATCAAATCGGAGCAAGAACTAAACAATTTGGGGTAAAAATGAGTTATTTAATTGATATTCTGGCATATAATCAGTTTACCAACAATGTTAACAAACTAACTGATTCATGTTGAAAACAGTTTAAAAGAATTTCATCATAAATGAAAACTTTCTCTCTCATATTTCAAAACTATTTATATAGCTTCAGGGTTATGAATTCTCCAAATTAGTTTTTGCCTTTTTGTTTTTTTCTTTTTAACTGCAATTTTATGAGTTATCAATAGGCAATGCAATCGAAAGTTTTTAAATTTGTAACTTATAAACGCTCTGTTGAAAAGAATTTAAAGCAAAGAAAAATCAAATTATTCGACATTATAAAACTTGTTGATAAAGACAAAATCCTATTCATAACTCTACCTTACCGTTTTTTTGAAATATATTTGTCAACTCTATTAACAGGCTATTATTATAATCATATCTTTTATTTCATTTAATCTATTAATAAATATAATAAGTATGAGTGTTGACATTTCAAAGGGATACGTTGATGTCGCAGTGGATCAAAGTATCGATCTTCCTTCTGAAATTGAAAAAACTGAAAAAGGAAAAGAATGCCATTATCCTGGCGCATTATTATCAGCGTGACGAAATACAAGATATTGCAGATTTTGTGGGTGATAGTTTAGCTTTGGCTCAATGGGCTACAAAAACGGAGGCTGATATCATTGTGCTGTGTGGCGTTCACTTCATGGGGGAAACTGCCAAAAATCCTTTCTCCCGATAAAAAAGTGTTGGTTCCCGATTTAAATGCCGGCTGTTCCTTAGCGGATAGTTGTCCTGCTCAGGAGTTTTCTGATTTTGTAGCCAGACATCCGGATCATACTGTTGTGTCGTATGTTAATACAACCGCAGCTGTTAAAGCTGTAACTGATGTTGTGGTAACTTCTACAAATGCCAAGCTGATTATAGATAGTTTTCCCGCTGATGAGAAAATTATCTTCGGTCCGGATCGTAACCTCGGAAATTATTTAAACAGCGTCACGGGCCGCAAAATGCTTCTTTGGAATGGCGCATGTCATGTCCATGAGCAGTTTTCCGTAGAAAAAATCATTGAGTTGAAAAAAACAATATCCGGATGCCCTGGTTTTAGCTCACCCGGAATGTAAACAGGTGGTACTTACTATGGCCGATTTTATTGGCTCTACGGCTGCTTTATTGAAGTTTTCAACCAGTTCCGATAATAAACGATTCATTGTTGCTACCGAATCCGGAATTATTCACGAAATGAAGAAGAATAATCCGGATAAGGAATTTATTTCCGGCTCCTCCCAATGACAGCACCTGGTGCATGCAACGAATGTAATTTTATGCGCCTGAATACGCTCGAAAAATTGTATAACTGTTTGAAATATGAACTTCCCGAAATTACCGTCGAGGAGGATGTACGTAAGAAAAGCAGTTAAATCAATCCACAAAATGCTGGAAATTTCCAGCAGACACGGTTTATAATATGATGTTATAACAACCATATAGTATCAACATATGCGGTATCGTTTATCTGAGTCAGAAGCAGCATTGTTTCCTAAAGAGTGTTTATGTAAACTTAATCACGATAAGGATCAACTGGTAATTGGGTTGCCCAGAGAGGAACATGATTTTGAGAAGAGATTGGCTCTTACACCTGAAGCTGTACAAATACTGGTGGAGGCCGGACATTCCGTTATTGTTGAAACTGAAGCCGGATTAGGTATTAACTATGCCGATAATAAATTCAGTGAAGCAGGAGCACAGATTGTCCAGGATAAGTCTGAAGTTTTTCAGGCTGATATTGTCATGAAAATCAAACCTCCCACACCCCGTGAGGTTGATTTATTGAAAGAAGGTGCTACTCTGTTTTCATTAATTACAGCTGGCGAATTTTTCCGCTAAAAGCATTGAGAAGCTTATTAAAAAGCGTGTCAATGCCGTTGCTTATGAGTTAATGGCCGATAATAAGCTCAGTTTCCCTGTTGTTAATTCACTCTGTGAAATAGAAGGATCGGCAGCTATATTAATTGCAGCGGAATTACTGACCAATGAGAGTGGGGGTAAGGGTATTCTGTTAGGAGGATTACCCGGCGTATCACCGACTGAGGTAGTAATTTTAGGAGCTGGTATTGCCGGCGCTGTGGCTGCACGGGCTTGCTTTTGCATTAGGGGCTTCTGTTAAGGTTTTTGATAACGATATCAGCAAATTACGTGATATGCAACGTAATTTGGGAAGAACATTGTATACCTCGACTTTTCATCCCAGTGTGTTGAAAAGTATCCTGAAAACAGCTGATGTAGTAATCGGTACTTTAAGGCACATAGCTGGAAATAAACGTTTTATCGTTACGGAAGATTATGTACGTGAAATGAAAAAGGGGGCTGTAATCATTGATTTAAGTGTAGATCAGGGTGGTTGTTTTGAAACTTCGGAATGTGATTTCTCTAAAAAACGGATCAATATTCGAGAAATTCGGGGTGCTTCATTATTGTGTACCCAATATAAGTTCACGCGTTTCCCGGACAGCTTCTATTGCACTAAGTAATTTTTTTGTACCTCTGCTTATCGATATCGGAGATTTGGGTGGTATTAATGAAAAAATAAAATTTGATATTGGTTTCAGGCATGGTGTATATGTATACAAGGGTAAACTTGTAATACACCTTTAGGTAATCATTTTAATTTACCGGCACACGATATCGGACTATTTTTATCTGCTTTCTGATAGATACTGTCAATATACGAAAGAGGATTGTTTCACGGGAAACAATCCTCTTTTTGCATATACTTACTGAATAATTATTTACTACCGATACACCACGGAGTGAGATTGGGAAATCTTCAGCTCATCATGAATAGGGGAGCAGCTGTTATTACTTCGGGGGTGACCTTTAAATTGTCAATTGTAAATGTTATAATTGTCGATTAATTAATGGGCTTCCAACCAGTTTTTACCAAATCCACCTTCTACTTTTAAAGGAACCGAAAGTGGTAGCGCTCGCTCCATTTCCTCGATAACAATACGTTCAAACCCGATCTTTCTCTGATTCCAATACGCTGAAATTCAATTCGTCATGTACCTGTAGAATCATTTTGGATTGAATGTTTTCCTTTTTAAACCGCGCATGGTAATTTTTACCATGGCAATTTTAATGATATCTGCCGCCGTACCCTGGATTGGTGCATTAATTGCATTTCGTTCCGCATAACCCCGCACAACTGCATT
>CAXXPA010000043.1:0-89309 GCA_963662365.2 Bacteroidales bacterium | reverse complement strand
TTTTCCTCTTTACATGCACTGTATATCTGGCTACTGTCAACGGTATTATCTAATGATTTTAATAATGATTCTATTTCATTACCTGCAAAAGATAGCATTGGTATTTGCATCAATAATAAAAACAGAGATGTTATTTTCATGGCAAGATGGTTTTCTATGGTATAATAAGATGAGCTATAAGGAACTACTTTGAATAAACAACTGCTTTCAATTGCTTTATTTGTTTCAATCCAGGATCTTTTATTTCTGACTTTAGAATGAATATGATAGGCTATCATATTCTAGATCATTAGTGCCTAACCTTTATAAAGATGCTGTCTTTTATGTAAAGATGGAATATAATATTGATCTGTTTTAGAATTGATTCGAAGAATTAAAAATTGCCCCGGCATTATGCCGGGGCAATTCACACACAAAACCATCAAATTATCTCAAGGTTTGAGATCCTTAAAAAACGCTATTTTATCCGCCGGATAGACATTGTATCCAGCATCGCCTGATTCACCTCTCCGTTCATGTTTTCGTTCTGTTCTTCAAATACAAGAGCGACCAGATGCTTTCCTTTTGTTAGTCTGACCTGTACAGCGTTTGTATAGCCCCAGTTCGACCACTCGTTGGCACCCCGTTGCGGAAGCACAACGGTTCCGGCAAAGTTACCATCCAGAGTCAGGGAGCGGATCGCACACTTATTTTCAGTATTGACCGGGCCATTACCATTGGCATAACGGAAATTAATCGAATAAACTCCGGCGCTATCGGCCTCAACGGGAATAATGATTTTTCTGTTAACCGTGTTACTGATTTCTGTGAAGCCTTCCCCCTGGTAGTTTTTATAATTACGGGTCGCTTTCGGAGCAAATTGTTCTACTTCATAAGACTTCTCCTGTTTCTTATTGACTACTACAACCGGCTCAGAGGCAAAGGAAGCTACATTATTTGCATCAACCGCCAATACCTGATATTCCGCTAAATTGGCAGCGGAAACTTTCAGAGATGTGGCTGATGTTTTCAGAATGACTTTTCCATTTTTCAAGATGGAATACGATTTTGCACCTGCTACTTTATTCCAGGTTAACTTTCCATTGGAATAATTTGCACCCGGCATCTCTATCGTGGTATAGTTCGTTACTTTATTGATTTTCGACACAGGGAATTCACGGTTTGCCAGAACGATTCGAATCGAATGTGTTCCGGTCAAAGTATAAGGTATTGCCGCAACAGATGCTTTTCCATCAATTTCAAAGCTTTTGATTTTATTGCCAAAACCTTCCATCCCGATATTCAATACAGCATTGCGGCACTTGAAATTCGTCAACGAACGATTACCTGCCCATGCTTTGGGGACAAACGGATTAAACACCAGACTATCGGTTCGATACTCTATGCCAAACAGGATTCTGTGTACCAATGCCAGACTGCCCGAAAGACTCCATAGCATATTGCTCGAATTGATCTGTGTACCGGCAAAATCTCCGGTTCCGGCTACAAAGTTCTCTTTGTTGGTCAGGAAAAGCGCAGCCGGACGATAGATTGCAGCCAGGGACTCAAGCACCGATCGTTCGTTGCCGGCCTTAGCAGAAGCCAAACCCCAGTAAGCCTGCACAAAAGGCCATACGGCATCGTTATGGTACGGAGGAATGCCCGGTATCTGCGGATAGATGCAGGGAATGCCATAATCCATTACCGGAACATGGGTTAGGATCGATTGACTCTGGCGTTCATCTGCAATTCCAAACCATACGCAAAGAGCTTCACCCAATGCTTCTGCACGGGTAGAAAGGCTTTTAAAATTTCTCCCGTAAAGGTACTGGCCATAATAGCCTTTGTCCTTTATCCAGAGATGAGTGTTAATGCCTTTCTTGATTTTTGCTGCAACATCGGCATATCTGGCAGAAGCGGCAGGATCATTTAAGAGACCGGCCATTTGCGACAGTATAACATTAGCCTGATAATGTACTGCATTGGTTCCCAGACATTCCGATTCGTAAATATCCACCGGTTGCATCCAGCGGGGATAAGTCTGCTCACGCCAGTCGAGAAAAGAAGATTCCCCACGAACCAGTCCGGTTTTATCATCGTAAACATTCTTCAAATCATCCTCAACAGAGTTTTTGATGATGCCATATGCCTGTGACAACCAGTCCTTATCACCGGTAACTTTATACAACTCCCAGGCTGCTACGGCCCAGATGATCCGGTCGGTAGAAGCGGGATAAGCACCACCGGTTCCGGTATCCTGTATGATCCGGTTGTTCTTCACCTTACGCAGGAGACTGTATTTCGCAACCTGGGGTTGCAGGTGTGCCATCGACAGGATAATGCTATAACTGATATCGCGGGTCCATACACCTGCCCACTCTTTGCCGGTACGGAAAGTGCTATCGGGCTCCACGGCATTGATCATCTCACCGGTCGCCAGATTATAAATAGCATCCGAAATCAGATAACCGGACTTGTATTGCGGAAAAGCAGCGGTATTTTTGGCCAGTTTCCATTGATTGGCCGTCTGTTTCTCATCACTTCGCTTATTCATCACCAACGTGGTTTCATAGATATGATCGCCATCCGGGTCTTTCAACTCCAGTTCGGGTTTGTTGCGCAGATTATTGAAATCCCACATCAATGGAGCTGCACTTCCTGCCACATAAACTCCTTTAAAGTCGGCCTGATCCAGTTTATCACCGTTATAGAGCGTGTAATATCCTTTTTCCTGAAAGGATTTAAACACGTCACGCATATCGAGGCGAATGGTCCACCGTGTGTTAGGTAAAAGATTAACTCCCTGAGCAACGGGAACAGTTTTGATATCTTGTTTACTAAATTGTACCAGGGTTTCACAACGACCATTTACCGGTTGGAGGATGACCTGATGGTTTTTACCCGAAACCATTTCATTATCCCGCGAGTTGATGCTGAATTTAAAGGTTATCAGCGGACTGTAACGGTCAGCATCCGGACTGCGGTAATCCGATGTCATTTCAGTTGCAGAATGAGCAATGGCTTTGAAACTGCCCTGTTCCACCCGGTTATTGTAAATGGAATATGCTTTCGACTGGTAAACCGGGGCATTGCTCTGAGCCACGGCTGCAAATGAAAGACTGCAGGCCGTTACTGCCAGATATAAATTTCTAAAAATCATCCCGTTTGTTTATTTGTTGTGTATTAATACTTTGATATTGGTTGCTGTTGTCCAGTCAGACGTATATTCTCCATCGGACATCAACACACGAACTTTATAATTCCGGTGCGCCGGTTTCATATTACCGGCTTTAGGTATAATGTTTATATTGATTGAACTTCCGGTTTGTATTGCGGTAAATTGAGTGATTTGATACTCTCCCTTTTTGTAACCGAATCCATCTCCGGCATCTTCATACATTATGCCTTTAGCCATTCCCTTTTTATCCGGTGCAACTACCAATGTCAACGAATCGGTTTTATATTGGGTGGTGTTCTCAATGATTTTACCCAAAGGAATAATAGCACCGCCTTTTACCTTCATATCAGCCTGATAATTATCCGCTGCTTCATTTTCCGGAATAAATGACCGCCAGACTCCTTTCGGTAAAGCCGGATTTACAGCCCACTTCGGAACAATCAGCAATTGGCTGCCCACCATATAAGCACGATCTTCTTTTCGAAGGGAAGTATCTTTGGGATCGGCAAAGAAGACCGGCTGCATAACCGGAATTCCTGACACAGAAGCTTCCTGAAATTGGGTATAGAGATAGGGCAACAGGCGGTACCGTCTGTGCAATGCCGTACGGGATACCTGCTCTACTTCCGGACCGAATGCCCACGGTTCTTTATTGTTGGCATCGTTGCTGGCATGACCACGCATGAAGGGGAAATAGGCGCCCGCGGCAATCCATTTGGCAAACAGTTCGGGTGTGGTGTTTCCGGTAAAACCACCCATATCGGGACCGCTAAATGGCTGACCGGATAAGCCGAGGTTCAGTGACAACGGAATAGAGACTTTCATATAGTCTTCCGTAGCTGAGTTATCACCTGTCCAGGTAGCGCCGTAACGATGACTGCCTAAAAATCCGGAACGGGATAAAATAAACGGACGTTTATCGGGATTAGCCTTCAGGATACCTTCGCGGGAAGCTTTCACCATCAATGTACCATATACGTTGTGGTAACGTAAATGAGAACCGGCAGGAAGCCCCCCTCCCCCGCGATGATGATTATCTTCCGGCATAGTACCATCAGGTCCGTCAAAAACGGAGGGTTCATTCATATCGTTCCACACGCCATCCACGCCCTGAGCCATGAAGTCTTTGTAAAGGTCTCCCCACCATGCTCTGGTCTCCGGACGGGTAAAGTCGGGAAATGCACATTTACCCGGCCATACCTTGCCATTAAATTCCCTACCATCTTTATTTTGTACCCATTGATTACCCTTGCTTCCCGAGTCATAGACAAAATACCCTTTTTCTGCCTTTACGCCCGGGTCAATCATCCATACGGATTTAAAACCCTTTTGGTGCAGATAGTCATTGACTGCTTTGGGATTGGGGATTTTATTCTTGTCGAATGTGAATATTTTGAAGCTATCCATGTAATCGATATCCATCCAGATCACGTCGCAAGGAAGTTTCTTCAGCCGAAAGGTATCTGCCAGACTCTTAATGCGCGTATCCGGTATGTAGGAGTAACGACATTGCTGATACCCCAATGCCCAAAGCGGGGGCATCTCCATCTTACCGGTCAGACCGGCCAATGCCTTTAGCACTTCCTGCGGTGAATTACGCTGAATCACTATGACACGGAATGCCGGTCCTTCAGAGATAAATCGGATACTGTCGGTCAACTCAATGTCCTGCTTCCAGGTATTATCGGCAATTACGCCAAACGCTGTTCCGTCAGCATTAACTCCCAACACCCAGGGGTGGCTTTGGTACAAACGTTTGCCGCCATCTTTTTTATACTCATAGTTGTCGGTATTCCAGAGCGTCACTTTCTTGCCATTACGTAACAAACTTCCGGTATTTTCTCCCGTACCATACAGGCTGGTACCTTTGGCGATAGGCAACGTTGCATATGACTTGCCGTTTCTTACATAAAAACGGGGTTTTAGTTTCCAGTCCGATGGGACATTACCCATTGCTTTAGGTTCATTCAATAAGGCGATGGAAGGATAATGATCTTCCTGATGGTAGTTCTTCGGATAAAAAACGGAAATATTCCTACCGATCAGTTTATCAGCACTTCCTGCAAAAATAAACTGGACAAAGCAGACGGATAATAAGGTTAACAGAAAATTCTTTTTACTCATAGTTGTATTATTTAATCTGGATATGGTTTTCAGGCTTCAATTCAATCCTCAGGATCAATCATTGAAAAGAATAACAAAATAGACTCTTTTCTCTCGTCATTGAAATATTTTTCTGACAGAATTCAGAATATCCCTGACCAACTGACTGAAACTATGCTTTGCAATGAGCTTAAACTTCATTTTCTGATCTCAATCTCTGCCTTTATTTCATTATCTAACCATTTGATCCAACAGGTATTAGTTGCTTTATCCCAGCTCCAAACCGCCTTATCGGTAATTCCATACCAACCTTTTTCCAACTTATCGGGACTCACTGATTTCATTTTAGCAGCATTCATCACAATTTCTTTCGGAACCTGTTCCATACGAATCCTGATTCCCAGATTGCGGTTGCCTTCAGAAGTACTGCCATTCTCGTTACGACGTTGGACACTCACATTCCATCCTTCTTTGGCAGAGGTACATTTCACTTCCGTTTTGACGCAGATATCTTTCTTGTATCCGTTTGTTTCGCCATCGTCTTCATACAGGGTAAAGCTGGCCGAACGTCCTTCTGCTGCCGGATAGATATCAAACCAAACCGGAGCATTTTTCTTTTCTCCGATATATTGTTGTACCGGCATTTGCGGGATAATCGAACCCCGTTTCACAAACATAGGAATCGTACTCAGTGTCACGGGATAAGTAATCCACTGCTTTCCTCTATAGGCCGTTTTTCCATCATTGAAATCAATCCATTCACCTTGTGGCAGATAAACCTGCTTTTCGGATGCTTCTTTTTCAACAACCGGCGCCACCAGAATCTCTTTTCCCAACAGGAACTGACCATCGAGTTTAAAGGTCTCCACATCATCGGGGTATTCAAGCAAAAGGGCACGCATCAGCGGTAGTCCGGTATCATAGGCGTTGCGGGCATAGGTATAGATATAGGGATGCAGCTTGTATTTCAGATTGATCGCCTCACGGCTAAGACGCTCGGCTTCTGCACCGAATGTCCAGGGTTCAGCAGCATGATCGCCTTCATGGTGCGCCCGGCTAAGCGGATTGAAGACCCCAAACTGCATCCATCGGATATACAATTCTGCGAAGGCCTCCCGGTCTTTGATATCGCCACAATAGCCTGATATATCGGTTGTCCAGAAAGGAATCAGTCCCATACCGGCAGATTGTGCCAGAGAAACCTGAGCCGCCAACTTGTTCCAACCGTTCAATACATCGTTACCATCACCCGAGTCACCCGACCAGGCAAAAGTATAGCGCTGCATACCGGCAAAGCAGGCTCTTGTCATCTGAAAGACACGTTTGTTGGGATTGCGTTTCTCAAACTGCTCAGTCACGGCTTTGTCCCAGTTGAACCCATAAACGTTATGTATTTCGTCGTGCATTCCCAGGTAATGCTTCATATTGAGGCGGTCAGCATCCTCTTCATTACTCCATGCCGGTTCGCCCATATCGGTCCAGAAGCCTTTCACTCCATCATTGAGCACCTTTTGCTGATAGGTTCCCCACCAGTCGGCTACGCCGGGCTTTGTAAAATCAACTACGCCGCAGTTTCCACCCCAGGGCCAGGGCATATCGTAACTTTTCCCAGTACGGATATCTTTCGCGAAATATCCTAATGAGTCAGCCTCCCGCCACTGTTTTTTATTGTTTTGGGAAATGACGGGATCTTGTGATACGATCATCTTAAAACCCTGAGCAGCTAAATCAGCTACCATTTTCCGGGGATTCTCGTAATTCTCTTTTCGCCACTCAAAATCTTGTAAGTTCTGTGTCCAGCCAATATCCTGATAGATGATATCACAGGGAATCTGACGCTTGCGAAACTCACCGGCCACTTCACGTGCCAGTTTCTCGTTGGTGTACATCCCTCTGCACTGGGAGAATCCCAGCGCCCATTTCGGCGGCATAATAGGTTTTCCGGTCAGTTGGGTATATCGTTCGATGATTTGCTTGTACGACGGGCCAAAGATGAAATAGTAAGCCATCTCTCCACCGGGGGATTCGAAGGAATAATATTCGTTTGAAGAAGCTCCGAAGTTGAATACGCTTTTATAGGTATTATCAAAGAAAATGCCATATCCGAAATTACTCATAAAAAAAGGAATGCTTTTGTACAGCGGATCTTCATCGGTAGCATAACAAGGTTTATCGCTGTTCCACATCCGGAAGGTTTTTCCCCGACGATCTAGTCCTCCGCTTTTTTCGCCCAACCCGAAGAAGTGTTCATTGGGTCGAAGCGTTTTGTAGCTGATTTGCCGTTGCGCATCTTTTACAAATCCCTTACCCTGATAATCTTCGAGCAACAATTTCTGATACTTGTCAAAAAAGCGAATCTGTAAAGGGTTCTTATTGATGCGGATAATCAGTTCGCTGGTAAAGATTTCATAACTGCCGGGCTGTTCTGAAACGGACAAAGTTCCTGCATTATCAATATTTTCATTGACCACGGCAAACGATTCATTGTTTCGCAGAAAGGTTCCCTGTTCGTACCACAGCTTAATGATCCCCGGACTACAAAGTTTAAGCAGGACGTTCACATTATTTTCACAGTGGAAAATTGCTTGCGAACCGGAAACTTCGTAGGTCAGACATTTACCTGGAGTGACCGCATCCGGGGTAGTAATTTGAGCAAAAAGAGGGCAAACTGACAGGATTAGTGCTATCAGATAGCCGGTAATGTATTTTTTCATCGTTAGAGTTTTTAATATTCGACAACCACCATATCCCAATATTTCAATTCGGGCAGGATGAAACTCACCTTATTTCCGGTTTGAGCAAAGTTGAGGGAACGGGAGGTACCTCCGATAATATCAGGAGAAGCTATCCAGATCTTTTTCACGGCTGCATCACTGGTCAGTACCAACTTTGCATTCTTGACGAGTGTAGGTGAAACCTGAACGCCCGTATTATCCCGCCAATTCTGGGTTTTGGAATTGGTAAAGTTGACAAGATGGATGATCTGCGTGTTCTCTATCTTTTTACCAAAAACAGCCACTTTCCCCTGAGATGCCGGCCATACCGAGATTGAAAGCTTAGTATCCGATGATGTAAGCGAAACAGTGTTGAACGAACCTCCATTACGCAACAGATTCTGATACGCCACCAGAAAATCGTAATAATTCACTAATGCTGACTTCAGATCATCCTTCATGCTCAGGTTACTATTCGGGAAATACTCCTTGCCCAGCATGTGCTCACCCAATTCGAGGTGTGCACCACCAAAAGCAAAGATCACAGCATTGGTCATCAGCACCGAAGGGGTATTGAAATAACCGGTATTGTTGGCCATATCGTAGTTCATATAGGCTGCCAGAACCGTATTCTTGGTATTGCTGCTCAGCGTATTATTCTGCTTAATCAAATTAGCCAGATCATTGTAGGTGTCAAACGGAGACCAAACTTCGGTGTAGAGAAAGTCAGATGCCGCCTCCGCAATGCCCTGCTGTCCGTATTGACCTACTGCATTCATCACAATATCCTTTTGAGGTTCATCTGCTTTGATAGCATTGATAAAGGGTTTGAAGGTTTGAGCCAGATTCAGACTAGTGCCGTTGTACGTATATCTTGTACCGCGATCGCCCAACTGGTCCATATGGTATCCGTCAAAATCAAGGAATTGATAGACAATCCGGTTCTGAGCAGCAATATATTGCTGCCATCCGCTATTGGAAGGATCCAACAAATAGATATTACTCAGGAATGGTGATGAAAGCGGATGAAAGTCCCGGTTGGTATGAGTGTTATCCGTATAGACGTACCACTCCTTCTGCACTCCATTAGCCTCGGCATTATCCCAGGCGCCATAGACCAGATTGTAAAACATCGCTTTCATATTACGGCTGTGCGCTCCGGCAATGTATTTCTGAATGGTACTGAGATAAATATCCCGGTTGATAATATCTTTCCAACTACTTGCCGGAGCAGAATTTACAATAGGCAAAGGCATATGATGTTTATTTTGCCAGTCATAAAATTGCAATCCGTTCATATGATACCTGTTCAAATTGCCAAGGACGCTGTTTACGGCATCATCACTTAATACCGGAAATTTGGAGACGAACCCATATCGTGGGAATTTTTTCCAATTGGAAGATACATCTACACCAATGGTAGAATAGATCGTCTCCGTACCATTTGATGAGGAATATACTTCTGCGATATAACCTCTGAAATCAGTAGCAGGTGCTTTCCATTTCCAGGTAGAAGCGGCTACAACCACGTCCTCAACTACTGTATTCAGGTATTTGTATCTGACCTTTGCCGTAACGGGCAGAGAGGTATTTGTCGTAAAGGTTACCTCATCCCCGGGATTATAGATGGCTTTATCCGTTGAAATTGAATAATTATAAAATATCGGAGTCACCGGATTAGTGGGAACGTCGGTAGGCGTGTTGGATATCTCATCTTTTTCTCCGCAGGAAACTATTGTTAGAATCATTGCAGAGATCAGAATCAGGAGTTTTACTTTCTTCATGATTTGTTTTTGGAGTTTGGTGAAGGGTTGCTTCATCACTCGAAGCAACCCTGAGAAAAAACTAATTACCTATTGTTTGACAATACTGATAGAAAGTGTTTCCACATTTGCCTTAATCACATAATCCCCGGCAGCTGTAATATTCCATTTATCATCACCTGACGAACCGCCTTTATGCAAATACATGTGTGTGTCATCGGTGCGCATATACATATCCTGTCCCCAGCTGGAATCACGATTTACAGGGAATTTGAATTCGCCCGAAACCATCGGGCCGGTGTAGGTGAAGATACAGCCATCCGTAGCATCTTCCGTCATTTCGACAGCATTGCTGATGTCCCAACCGATCGGAGTAGCGCTACCGACCATATAGAGTTTCAACCGATTAATGGAAATGGTATTATCCAACAGATTTAATTTGATAGTGTAATATCCTTTCTTGGCTATTGTCCACTTTTTATCGTCTGAAGCTCCGCCTTTATGCAGATACATGTGCGTATCATCGGTACGCATAAACATATCCTGACCCCAGTCGGCATTGCGGTTTACCGGGAACTTGAATTCTCCTGCCTGCATTACGCCGGTGTAGGTAAACTCAAACAGATTGTCCGGATTTTGTACCAACTGAGTCGCTTTGGTAATATCCCATCCGTTAGGTGCAGCGCTGCCCACCATATAGATTGCACTGTATGCAGGCAAATCCAATTTTACTACAGATGTGGTCATATCCAGCAAGCTCACGATTACTTTGTAAACGGCTGCCTCGGTGATGCTGAATTTATCATCAGCCTGACTATCAAGCGTACGGTAAACAATATGACCGTCATCAGCTCCTTTGTTGTAAGAAGGAAGGAATTGTCCCAATGAGGTGATGAATTTATATTCACCTACACTTAATGCACCCTGATAAACAAAGACAGTAGGGTCAGATGCCGAAGGAGTCATTACAGAAGCTTTGTCTGCACTCCAGCCATTGGGAGCTGCGCTGCCAAGCAGATACAACGTTTTGCTTACAGGCTGGTACGGTGTTACCGTTAACTCAACGATATTGGAAGTCTCGGACGTTGTCGGAGTCGTGTAAATAGTAGATATGACACGGGCTTCCAGCTGAATTTCACTACCGGGAACCGCATTCCAGTGCGTCAGCAACGAGTCATTCAACGCTGCTACTGTAAAAGCTCTGGCATAGATTCCTTTTCCCATATCCAGCTTAATGGGAGTTGCGAAGTTATCACCCTTCTTATCCACTTGTAACTGATACGAAATGGAAGCTCCGGTTCCGTTATTTGTTCCGGTGGACCAATCAAACTCGACAGCAGTCTGTGCATCCTGTTTTTGATTCAATACAATGCTGCTTTGGGTGGCAGTCATGGACAGTGCTCCGGCTGATGCTATTTTAAACTCATCGGTCATATTGCAGGAGGTCAATGCCCCGGCCAGCAGAGCCACCGTCATTACGGCTTTCGACATGATTCGTCCGGCATTTTGTTTGAAAATGCGCTCTATATTTAGTTTCTTCATTTGATTACGATTTAATGGCATTTAAACGATGATTAATAACCGGTGTTTTGAGTCAGGTTCGGGTTCGCATCGCGTTCTTTCTGGGGAACCGGCATCAACAGGAATTTCGAACTCATATTCGCTTTTCCAATGGAATGGAGGAAGTCGATACCGTATTGTCCGTTTTGTACGCGAATCAGGTCAAACCAACGCTGCCCTTCAAATGCCAATTCCATACGACGTTCGTGTAAAATCTTTTTGCGTAGATCGCTTTGGCTTAATCCCACTACATCAGCCAGACCGGCTCTCGCACGCACTTTATTGAGTGTTGCATTAGCATCGGTTGAAGCTAACTGAGCTTCGGTCGTTCTTCCCAGCTCGTTCAGGGCCTCTGCCTTCATCAGCAAAACATCGGCATACCGTAATACCGGGAAGTTCAACGGACTGTTGTCATAGGATCCTCCTGTAACTGTTTTTGTTACCACAAACTTGCGCAGGTTATACCCGGTCAGGGAATAGGCTTTCTTATAATCCTGACCATCGTATTTTGGGCAACCTTCATAAAATACAGTTACATCTTTGCGTTTATCACCTGTTTCGTATGAGTCCACAAACTCTTGTGTCGGCTGATTCCATCCCCAACCGCCATCGACCATATTCGAACCGCGCGGACCGGTAAAGGTGCTTAACCAGGAAGCCTGATTTTCATTGCTCCAGAAATCAAAAGTGGTTTTGCCTGAATACTGCACCTCAAAGAGCGATTCCTGAGAGTTTTCTGTAGCGGGATTGAAGTTGTCTCCATAATTGGTATTCAGGGCATACCCCAATGATTTCACCTGATCACAGAGATCAACCGTTTGCTGCCAGTTTCCCAGAGTCAGATACACTTTAGCCAATGTACCTACTGCTGCCCCCTTTGTTGCACGACCTAAATCAGCCGTTGAATACTCTTCCTTTGCAGGCAACAATTCGATGGCTTTGTTTAAGTCTGAAATGATTTGGGTATAAACATCCGCTTTCGGAGCTCTGAACGGACGAAGATCATCACCCGGAGTCACCGGAGTGAGTACCAAAGGTACATCGCCAAAGAAGCGAACCAGAATAAAGTAATAGTGAGCCCGTAGGAAATAAGCCTCACCCAACACTCTGTTTTTCAAGCTTTCACTAATGTTCATCCCAGGCACCTTTTGCAAAATAATATTGGTACGCAGGATACCGGGCCAGGGACCGCGCCACAAGTCCAGCACACCCTGATTATCGGTTGATGTTACAAAGTTCGCTTCATCCTGGGTTTCTATACCGTCAGTTCCTCCACCTGCTCCCACAATACTGTTTCCGGCCATGATATCGGTTGTCCACATACGCATATTATACAGTTTAGGCCACTGCAATGGCTGGTAAGCTCCATTGACTGCTGCAATCGCATCCTCTTCCGTTTGAAAGAAGTTTGAGGTATTGATCGAATCTTCGGGCACTTTGGTGAGAAAGTCACTGCTACAGGCCGAAAGTAATGCAGCGAAAAGTGCAACTGAAATATATTTTTTGAAGTTCATATTGTTTTTCATTTAGAGATTAAAAGCCAATGTTTATACCCATGCTGAAGGTACGGGTTACCGGATATACACTGTTGTCGATTCCACTGGTTCCGACCTCAGGATCAAATCCTTTGTAATTGGTGAACGTAACGATATTCTGAGCCGACAGATAGATTCTGGCCGAAGAAATAAAGGCTTTTGCCATCAAACTCTTAGGCAAATTGTACCCCAGGGTCACATTCTTGATTCTCAGGTATGATCCATCTTCGATGAAACGATCGGAAGGACGGGTGTTTTTGTTTGGATCATTGAATATGGCTCTCGGCATAGAATTACTGGTTCCCTCTCCTGTCCAGCGGTTCAATGTCTCTACGGTTTGATTTTGAGCAACCGCCATCGCCTCACTCCAGAAACGGTTGGCGTTACAAATCTTATTTCCGGCCACTCCCTGTAAGAAAATGCTCAGGTCAAATCCTTTGTAAGAGAAACTGTTGTTCAAAGCAAAGATGACAGTCGGATTCGGATTACCGAGATACGTACGGTCTTTATCATTGATCACGCCATCGTTGTTGAGATCCTTGAAGCGGATATCACCGGGAGCTGTTCCGCCCACTACCTGAGTAGCGTGATTATCCACTTCTGCCTGATTCTGGAAAATACCATCGGTTTTAAAACCATAGAACATATTGATCGGTTGACCGGCCTTTATCAGAGCAAGGTTTTGATTCAAACCAATACTTCCGCTTGACATCGGTACGGTATCATTGATGCTTTTCACCTTGTTTTGGTTGAATGAAATATTGAAATTGGTATTCCATTTCAATGGACCTGTCAGGTTTTTGGTATTTACCGTTATCTCAATACCGCGGTTATCCATTTTACCCGCATTGATCGAAGGCACATACACATCAGAGTATCCGGTAGAAACGGGAACTGACATCGGCACCAACATCTTGTCGGTCTGTTTCAGATAAGCATCGACAGTCACATCTACACGTTGATTAAACATCGATGCATCGAAACCGATATTGGCTTGTTTCTGGCCTTCCCATTGAATGTTGGGATTCGGCATAACCGTTGGGACTACAGCTGAAACTGCGGTATTATTGAAGTTGTATTTTACGATATTCAGTTGTGAGGCAAACGAATAGTTACCAATGCTTTGATTACCGGTCACACCATATCCGGCGCGCAATTTCAGGTCATTAATTGCAGGAATACCCTTGAAGAAATCTTCCTGCGAAACGCGCCAGGCCAATGATGCGGAAGGAAATATTCCATATCTGTTATTTTCCCCGAAACGGGATGATCCGTCCCGACGCAGCGTTCCCGTGATCAGGTATTTGTCGGCATAAGCGTAAGTAGCTCTACCCATCAGTGAGAATAAGGAATTACCATTGGTACTTCCGCCTAAGGTAGGAGTCAATAAACCGTTGTTCAGTTGTTGCGTATTATCACTCACGAAGCCTTGTATCGAACCGTTCATATAATCGTAACGGTTATCCTGGGCACTGGTACCGGCCATAAGTGAGATGCGGTGTTTCTTAATCAATTTCTCGTAGGTCATGTAATTATCCCACACCCAGTTGATGTTCTTATTATACTGTTCTCCCAGGTAAGAATTAGCCTGAATTTTAGATCCCCAGCTGTATTTGGGCGACCAGGTACGCGAATCCCAGAAGTTGGCTTTCACTCCGAATGTTGATTTGAATTTCAGGCCTTTCAGGATTTCCAGTTCACCAAATACCGAACCCATCAGGTTATAACCTTTGGTTACATTCTGTACGGTTTTGGCAGCTCCGATCGGGTTCAGAATATCACCATCGTACATAGGAATAGATCCCGGTCCTGTATAATTACCGGTTTCGTCAGTGATGGCCTGAGTTGGCAATGCGAGCATCGCATCCCGGATACTGTATGATCCGCTCGGTTTGATGTCGTGATTAAGCGTCAGGCTGTTGCCAAATTTAAGTCTGGATGAAACCTGAGTATCAGTATTAATCTGAAGCGTGTAACGTTGGAATCCGGTATTGATTACAATACCATCCTGATTGAGGTAATTTCCTGATACATATACATTCGTTTTATCACCGCCTCCGGAGTAAGACATCGAGTAATTTTGCATGGCCGCTGTACGGAACATGGCGCCCAACCAGTCTGTTCCTTTACCCAGGCTCGAAAGATCGGCAAAAGCCGGATTCGTAGTAATACCTGCATTTCCCAGAATATCATTTTCAAGTGTTGCAAACTGTGATGCATTGAGCATCTTTACCATATGGGTCGCATTCTGAATTCCATAAGAGTAATTGAAATTCACTTGCCCCTTTCCGCTTTTACCGCGTTTGGTGGTCACGATTACAACACCATTTGCGCCTTGTGAACCATATATAGCGGTAGCCGAAGCATCTTTCAACACTTGCAACGATTCCACATCGTCCATATTCAACTGGTTCAAACCACCTGATACAGGAAGTCCGTCAATGACGATCAGCGGGTTATTATCATTTATTGTACCGGTACCACGAATGCGGAAAGTAGCATCACTACCCGGAGTACCTGACGAGATTACCTGTACACCGGCTGCTCGCCCCTGCATGGCATCGCTCACACTGGGCACGGGTAATGATTTCAGGTCTTCGGTTTTCACTACCGATACCGATCCGGTCAGGTCTTTCTTGCGTTGGCTACCGTAACCGACAACTACGACTTCATCTATTTTTTTAGATTCTTCTGCCAGCACGATATGAAGAGGAGTAGAACCTTTTACCTCAACCTCTTGTTTTGTAAATCCGACATAAGAAACCACCAACACCGGATTATTAACAGATCCTACAGACAAGGTAAATTTACCATCTACATTCGTAATGGTTCCCATAGAGGTTCCTTTTACCAGAATACTGACACCAATCAGCGCTTCGCCTTTGGCATCAACCACTTTTCCGGAAATCGTTTTTGCTGTCTGTGCAAAAATTCCGGTCGAAATAAACAGCATACAACATAGTATTACTATACTGCATAGCCCTTTCTTTTGATATACCATTGTTTTAGAATTTAAAGTTGACACTTTCATTTTTGGAATTAGTTAGATTCAGATTTTTTCATGCTATAGTTGATGACTTGATTCGGAATTTCATTTTCGGGAGGTGATTTCCCCTGGGTGTGATTTGGCACTGATTGAGTGATGTACTCTTTTTTCATAGGTTGCGATTTAAAGGTTTGTAATTAGTAGTAGGGGAAACAACCTTTGCGGTTGCTATTTCATTTTTTTCGTTATCAGTGACAACTGATTTGAACGTTGTGTTTCTCCAACACAAAATTATAGTCGGAAAATGCGGATAAATTACTTCAGAAATAAAATGTAGTAAATACAGGCCTTTACAAACATTACACATCTGCATAGCAGATACTTATACAACAATCCAAAAGAGAAAAATGTAGTAAAATTGCAAGAAAAAAGCCCTTGAGAGTGGAATTCTCAAGGGCTCTTCTGCATTATCGCAATGGCCATTACGATAATGTGTGTTGCGATAAATAAAGATTTCTCTAGTCAGACAGGAGGCTGGCTTCTAACTGGAACGACAAATAATATTTGAATAACGATTCCTATGACTTCTCCCCTGTACCGATTTTCATCACCTGATTCTCAAAATCATCTCGTGGACCGGCTGCTTTGTTCCGTATTTTAGTCCGGTAATTATAGATGGTAGAAAGGGAATAGCGTAAGAAGTGGGAAATCTTTACACTGTCGGTAATACCCAGTCTGATCAGGGCAAAGATGCGTAATTCAGTAGTCAGTTGCTCTCCGGGTTTGGGGATAATAGCTTCCCCTTTGGCCAGCAGACTATTAAACTCTTCAAGAAAGTTGGGAAAAAGTTGCAGGAAGGTACTGTCAAAGTTTGTGTAGAACTCTTCCAGTTCATCTTCAATGAACTGTTTTGACTTGATCGCCTTCATCAGGTCTTCCACTTTACCGGCTGCTGCCGTTTTATTCAACTGGCGGCGGTATTCGTCCAGCTTATCAATATAGACCGAGCACTGATCCATATACCGACCGATATATTCCTCCTTGATCAGGCTGGCCTCCGAAAGCGTGATATTGGTATTTTTGAGCTGCTCATTGGTTTCATTCAGTTCCTGATTTAATGCACTCAACCGATCATTTGCCGCACTAATCTCTTTTCGGGCCTTTGCCAGATTCTGCATATGCCGGTAAAGCGAGACAATGGCAATAATCAAAAACAGTGACAAGATACTGATACTGATCAGGAAAATAACCAACTGGCGCTGTCGGGATTCATTTTCCAGCTGATATGCCTTATCAATAATGGGCATCATCTGCGAGATTTCGTAAGTCCTCAACCGGGCTTTGCAAAAAAGAGCATCATCGAGCGAACGTTTCATGTACTTGTAGGCCCGGTCGATATCTCCGTCTTCGTAAAGAAGAAACGCCAGACTACGCAGTGAAATATACTCTTTATTGGCCGATTGCAAATCGGAGATCGCGGAGATCGACAACCATTTTTTTTCCTGCTCCCGCTCCTTTTTCCCATGATATGCCTGTGAAATACTATAGGCTATGATAGCCCGTTCGTGATTACCCGGAGCTATAGTGGGAAAATATGCAAGCATCAGTTTCAACGCCTCGTCGTATTTACCTCTGACAATCAGCTTGTCGGCCTTCACCATAATGTGAGTACCGGATTGCGGAGGATTTGAGACCAACAAAGAGTCCCGATATTTCTCTGTCAGCGATACATAGCGCTCTTTTTCCTGACTGGAGACTGCATAATCTGACATAAATCCATAAACAGTACGGTATATATGAAAATAATAAGCTTTCAAATCGGGAGCCGATTTTATATCCACCAACTCCATCAGGTCTATTGCCTCTTTGTACATACCCACCGTAACCATAATGAAAGAGAGGTTGAGCCTGGCATCCGTGATATTACGTTTATTATTCAGCTTCTCCGCAATTTGCAGTTTTTTCCGGGCATAGAGTAGAGCGGAATCTGAAGTATAATTATTGTACTCATCATACAGTTTACCACAAACGCCATATCGTTGCTCATCGGTTGGGGCTATTTTGAGCAATTCTTTGAGTTGGTTCAGTTTTGTTTCCTTTTGCGAACTGTATACCTGGTAATTATCGATGGTATAATCCAACTCATGCAGAAGTGAGTCCATCTCATTACCGGCAAACGTCAACAGGGGTAAAAAAACAAATATAAAAATCAAAACAAAAGCTTTCATGGCAGATCGGTTATTGATAGCAAATATAGGGAATTATATTGTATCAACTAACGTTTGTGACATATTCAAAACCAATACTGCATCCTCAACGTAAGCACGTTATCATTCAGATCATGTTCATAACCCACCAGGTTACGGGATTTTTCATTGGCAACCATTTCATAGTAGGCCATCAGCCTGACGTGATTGCTCATCCGGTAGAGATAACCCAGTCCGATCGTTGAATAGGCAATGTCTCCCTTTCCACTGAAAGCAGATACGCCGATTTCATTACCCGAAAGCCGGGTGTTGGGATCGTACCAGTCGTATTTAAGTGTGAGGCTGTGTTCGGTGTTCAGGATATTCTGCACCAAATGAATGTAGCCTCCGGAGAACCGTCGCAGATAGGTATCGCCGGTTATGATGTTGGTCAGGCCGGGACTAACCGATCGATCCGATGTTCCCGGTTGTTTTCCCCACACAAATTCTCCGCGTACGGTGAAGGTTCCAATTGATAATTGCCGGCTCATCTGACCTTCCAGTCCGTAATAGATGCGGTCGGCGAATTTTGCCGTATCGGCAGCCAGAGCAAATTGTTTTCCCTCCATCTCGTAAAACCCTTTGTGATTGATCACTTTGCCAAGATAGAGTGATGCTCCCAGTCCGTATTTTACCCGGTTTGTTGTTTTATTAAACGTAAGGTGTGCAATAAAATCCGTGTAATTGTCAGCATCTTTACCCAATCCGTTGCCGGTAAGTAATCCTGCCTCTACCTTCAATCCGGATAACGACGATTGGGCACGGGGCTGAATCGCTACGACTGCACCGAGATCTTTATCATCGGGGAAGATGGTCTTGATAACACGGCTTTTCTCTATCGACTCCAGATTGAATGTGGCAAACGGTACCTCAAGGCCAAACGGATCGCTGAATAATCCACCATTGAGTGAAGCCGTTTTCAGCCATGGATCCTGTAAATGAATAAAGGCATCAACAAGTAAAACACCCTTCTCGGTCAGATCGCACTGCAGGAATCCCAGCAGACCTTTATCCTCATACGAGGTGATGATGCGTCCGCGACGTATGCCTACCCGGTTGTAATCAGATTCCCCGACGAGGACATTCGGGCCATCCCCCACCCGCTGTACTCCGGCTTGCGGTGAGGCGCTCCACTGTACGTGCATAAAACCGCCCACGTAGAGTTTTTTCATATCGGATACCTTTTGTTCCAACAGGGAAATGCGCTTCAGCAGCGAGTCGGTAGAGAGTTCTTGTTGTCCCTGGGAAAATGTGTTCAGGGTAGTAAAGAGAGCAACGAAAGAGAGAAGTAATCTGAAATGTTTCGGGTAAATAATAGTCATAAACGGCTCGGGATTCTATCCGAAGAATCGGATCTTTCAAAAACGGTACAAAAATAACAAAATGCTTTCTTATGCGGGGGATAGAAAATGATGAATCTGTGTGGCATATTGTCAGATAAGGTATTTTCTCACCGCTATTGTCAACCAAACGGAACTTTGCATCGATACCAATTGTTCTAATCATAGTTGAAATAGAATATGAGAGATTTATTTAAAAAGATAAAGAACGCTGTTATCGGTGATACACGTGATCTGACCGACAGCAGCACGTTTAGCAGGATTTCATTGATTGTTTTTCTTGCCTGGGTAGGGCTTGGAGCTGACGCTTTATCGTCATCGTGTTACGGACCCGAAGAGATCTATAAGACCCTGGGCGCGCATATCAACCTGTCAATTATTGTCGGACTGTTAACAACCGCAACCATATTTATTATCAGCACCAGTTATTCCCAGATTATCCGGTTATTTCCCCATGGCGGTGGCGGTTATTTAGTTGCCACTCGGTTAATCTCCCCCCAAATGGGTATGGTGTCAGGTTGCGCACTGCTTATCGACTATGTACTGACCATTTCCATTTCTATTTCGAGTGGAGCTGACGCTATCTTTAGTTTTCTGCCCATGCGGTATCATGACTATAAAACTGCTTTCGCACTTACGATATTAGCAACGCTTGTCATATTAAATCTCAGAGGGGTAAAAGAATCTGTAAAAGCATTAACTCCCATCTTCATTGTTTTCGTATTAACCCACATCTTTTTGATTGGATTCTCATTTTCTACTCATATCCCTGAAATAAAAAATGTAGCTATACAGACCGGGGCTGAATTTTCCAATACAGTCCGTCAATTGGGATTTTACGGGACATTTTTCCTGATCCTGAAAGCCTATAGCATGGGAGCCGGGACTTATACCGGCATTGAAGCTGTAAGCAACGGGATTCCGAATCTGCATGAACCCCGGATGAAAACAGCCATCAGGACCATGCGTTTGCTGGCCATTTCGTTATCGGTTGCTGTACTCGGATTGATAATCTCTTTTTTTCTGTTCAATATCCATCTGCAACCCGGAAAAACAATAAACGCTATATTGATCACTACAGCCATTTCCACATGGAATCCGGTTATCGGGAAAGCATTTATATACATAACCCTGGTCTCGGAAGCCTCTCTGCTTTTTGTTGCTGCTCAAACCGGTTTTTTAGATGGTCCGAGAGTGATGGCCAACATGGCACACGATTCATGGTTGCCACACCGGTTTACCATGTTAAGCGATCGTCTGGTATCCCGGAATGGTATATTGATTATGGGTATTGCCGCTTGTACGGTTATCTGGCTATCGAAAGCATCGGTTGCATTCCTGGTCGTATTGTATAGTATAAATGTGTTTATCACCTTTTCACTGTCACAATACGGAATGGTAAGACACTGGCTTTCTGAACGCAAGAATGATACGAAATGGATTCAAAAACTTCTGATCAACGGAATTGGCTTGTTGCTTACCGTTTTTATCCTGCTTACTGTAATCGTTGTTAAGTTTCATGAGGGTGGCTGGATCACGATATTAATTACCGGAGCGTTGGTAACAGGTGGATTCTACATCAAAAGGCACTACCGTATTATCGGGCGTGAACTTAGTAAAATACATCATATCTTACTCTCTCAAACGCCCGAAATCGCGAATAGTCTGAAGCATAAATTAAAATGGGGATCAAAAGAAAGCCACTCGATCAGCACGGAGGATATGACTGCGGTGATCCTCGTAAATGGCTATTCCGGGATCGGACTTTACGCCCTGTTCACGCTCATGAATTCATTTCAGAATGTATATAAGAATTTCGTTTTTATACAGGTTGGCATTGTCGATTCGGATAGTTTTCATAAGAGTCATGTGGTCGAAAGAATAAGGCAGAATATCGAACTCGACCTGAATAAATACACCTCTTTAATCCGGGAAATGGGATACAATGCTGAATACCGTTATGGCATTGGAACTGATGTGGCTGAGGAAGTCATCAAAATGGTTCCTGAGATAGTTGAAAAATATCCGAATGCAACTTTTGTGGGCGGACAACTGGTATTTAAGGGTACATACCAGATATCCAGAATATTACACAACTACACTATTTTCTCCATCCAGAAACATTTATACAACCTTGGACTCACCACGATAATAATTCCCATTTCCTTAAGTAAGGCACTGGAAATAAGCAAGTATAAATAGCTCTATACCGGCTTATTATTTGAAGAAGGGGCCTGATATTCCGACAGTGACACACCCAGCACCTGTTTGAAACATCCGGCATAATGTGATGCCGATTCAAAACCGCATTGAAGGGCAATATCGTTGTCCTTCATTTCTGTATTTGCCAAAAGGGTCAGCGATTTTTTCACCCGGTAATTGTCGGTGAATTCACCCGGGGTGTAACCGGAAATATCCTTTATCTTGCGATAAAGTGCTGCCCGGGAGAGCCCGAATTCTTTTCTTATTTTGTCGGGACCATACCCGGAATCTCCGATATGCTGATCAAGCAACAGAGATACTTTCTGAATAAACTGTTTATCTGAGGTGTCCGGCTCTATTACCGTTTCACTTCTGAAATAGTCATTCCTGAAATAGTCCTGCGTCTGTTCTCTCAGCGATAACAGTTCTTTCGTCTTAAGGATCAGCTGGCTTGCATCGAATGGCTTATAGAGATAATCATCGGCACCGGGTGAAAGATGGCTGATTTTTACCTCTTCCTCGCATTGGGCCGTAAGCATGATTATGGGTATGTGGCTGATCGACAAGTCACTTTTCACGACCATACAAAATTCAGAACCATCCATATCCGGCATGATTGCATCACAAATGATCAGATCAATCTCCGCATAATGCAGGACCTGCATTCCATCATCTCCGCTCGTTGCCAGGTATACCCTGTATTCCGGTTTCAGGCGTTCCTTGAGATAATCCCTCATTTCATCATTCTCTTCCACGATCAGAATATTATATTCCCTGGCTTCAGGAACTGATTCTTCGGAAAGCGTTTGGCCGGCTAATCCCCGCAAAAGATGTTTAACCTCCGGAATATAATCGGTCTCTTCTACAAAAACGGTTTTATCGGGATGAAAATGTTCTTTCCCCTTTTTCAGGGTAACGGTAAAAGTACTTCCTTCCCCGGGTAGACTTTGGACAATAATCTTACCTCCATGCATTTCGACATACTCTTTCGACATTTTCAGACCGATACCGGTTCCATGACTATAGTCTTCAGCTTCCTGATTGATCAGGTTAAAAATATGCGCCCGCTGCTCCTGATCCATTCCTTTCCCGCTATTGGTAACGGAAATACTCACTTTATCCGGTTCGTCATTCAGATCAATGTGAATTTCGCCCATACTTGGGGTAAACTTAAACGCATTGGAAATCAGGTTAAGAAGTACCTTCTCGATTTTGTCCTCATCACAAAAGATCTCGATTTCCTCATCGGGAAATATCAGGGAGTAATCAATCCGGTTGGTAGAGGCCTGGTAGTTAAAGGCTGTTTTTGCGACTCTCACCATCGAAACAATATTCAGTTTTCTAACATAGAGCTTCATCTCATTGACTTCCAGCCTCCGGAAATCAAGCAACTGCCCAATCATCCGTAGCATCCGGTCAATATTATTCTTCAGTACGACCAGTTCATGATAAATATCCGGGTACTTATTCATTTCGAGAATATGATCGACCGGTGAAATCATCAGGGTCAAAGGGGTACGGAGCTCGTGGGAGATATTGGTGAAGAAACGTAGCTTCTGGGCCGTAACCTCTTCAATCCGTTCATTCATTATCATCAACTGTTCATGTTGATGTGAAAGCTCCTCCCGTTGTTGGCTGATCTCAATATTTTTTTGATGTAATTCCTGATTTGTCCGCTTCAGATTCCGGTATTCAAAGAAAAGCAGGATAGTCAGAATCAGGGTAATACACAATAAAACAACGGATATGTAGAATATGGTCTTCTGGCTGTAGTATTTCGTTTCGATTTTATCCAGCATCTGCAATTCGGTTTCGATCTTTCCCAGATAGTCGTTGATTTGGGCAAACTGAAACTTCAGTGTCTCGGCATTGGTCTTATCCACCAAAGCCGTATTTAACTGGTACTCTTTCTGACAGGGCTTTTTATTCAAAATATCCAGGGCAACCTGGATGGCTTTTCCTCCTCCGGTCGGATAGAGCAGTGTTGCTGTCAGCTTTCTGTCAATCACGGCCTGAATGCCTCCCTCTATACCCTGCAGGGCATCCACACCGATAAATATCATTTTACTGACATCTATTTTCTTCTCCCGGCAAGCCTCATAAATCCCCAGGGCCATTTCATCGTTGTGGGCATAGACAACCTGAACCTGATTCAAATCAGGTAAGACTCTTGCTTTCCGGTAGGCCACCTTTCCAAACCAGTCAGCATAAACCTCTCCGACAACCTTGAGATTTGGATTTGACTTGATATAATTCCGAAAACCCTGATGTCGTTCCTGTGCCGGGGACGAACCTTTCAGTCCCCACACCTCGAGCACATTACGCGGAGACTTTACCAGGTTATTCAGAAAATTGGCTGCCGTTTTCCCGATCAGGTAATTATCCCCCCCGATGAACGACGAATATCCCCGGCTTTCAATCTTCCGGTCGAGGATAACGGTGGGGATCCCCATCCTGTAAGCTTTACCCGCAATCGGGGTAACCGGCTTCGATTCGTTTGGGGAAATAATGAGCAGATCTACCTTCTTATTTATCAGATCCTGGATCTGCCTGACCTGAAGATTACTGTTGCCCCGGGCATCTTCAATGATCAGTTTTATATTTTCATGAAATGAGGCCTCTATTTTCATTTCATGAATCATCTGCTTCCGCCAGTTACTAGTACCATCACATTGCGAAAAACCGATGGTATAGACTTTTTCTTTTTTACTTGTACAAGAAACGAAATTCAGCGCTATCAGACAGATTAGTCCGATTCTCATTACTATTTTTTTCATAAGTCAGGCAATAAAGGAATCCGGGTTCGGGAAAAACGAATAGAGTGTATTATCAGCGATGCAGATGGCACCTACACGGAGCCATATTTACAAACCGCAATCTTTGGCAAAAGCCACTATTCCGGCTGTATTACGCAGGTTCAGTTTGTGAATCAGTTTATACCGGTGAGTCTTCGCCGTTTGAAAACTGATATTCAGTTGCCGTGCGATCTCTTTATCAATTAATCCGCCGGCTATAAGTTTCAGAATTTCCCGCTCTCTTTTACTCAGGGAGCATAGTTGATTCCGGCTTCTAAGCCGGTGAATCTCTTCAAGAGCCGTTGCCAACTGATCATTGGAACCGAAGGTGGCAATAAACTCAATGGCCACATTGATCAGGGTATTGACATCTCCTGACTCTTTAAGTTCGTTGATATACACCTTTGCGGGAAGCTGCTCCATAGCTAAACGAAAGAAATTAAGCTGTTCTTCCAACACCTTGATCTGCTCTTTTAGCTCGGCTATTTGTGCTCGTTCATTCATGCTGGGTTAGGTTTCTTTCAGGAATAACGTATGCAGATTTATTCGTCTAATAATTAAACAATTTTGCTCATTCATGGTTTTTCAATATCCCTGAAAATTACTACAAAAGTGGTATTGACATCCGCTTTTCTATTGAGTAAATTTGTATTGGATGAAATGGTTTCCAACGATAGAACACTCCGAATATATTCTTTAATAACCTAAACTTCAACGCGATGAAAACCTCAATTACACTTCTGTCTCTGTTGATCTGGTTAGGCCTCAACGGTCAATCCAATAAAAGAATCCCGGATCCACAGCCCGTATTGGGTCATGAGCAAATCGTAAAACTTCTTTTGAAGGAAAATGTTCCTTATGCCAACGTTCTAAAGAACAGCCTTATAACCTCTCCTGTTCAGGTGAGTCTTCGTTCTGTCTCAGCCGTAAAACAAAAACTCGACAGCATTGTATCTACCCTGAAAAAGGACCACTACACTTATAATGCCAAAGAAAATCTGACCCTCTACATCAATATTGCCCGGGAAAGCATTACCGATCCCTGGATTAACAATACCAAGGAAGAAAACAGTTACAATGCAAACGGATATCCTCTATCCAATATAAATTCGAAATGGGACACTGAAGGAAATAAATGGGAAAATGTGGATAAAACCGATTATGGTTATGATGCTTCCGGAAGAATGATCTCTATTACAAGCTACGATTGGGACAAAACTCTTCAGGAATGGGCCGGTAGCACAAAGAGTGAATACACCTATGATTCCAACGGAAATATGACCGTCTACACCGGCTATTCCTGGGATACCGCTTTAAAGAACTGGGTCAATTCCGTAAAATATGAAAGTACATTTAATGCCCAGAAGAAAACAACCGTAACTGTAATATCCAACTGGGATAAAACGAACAACCAATGGGTAAACAAAAACAAGATCGAATATAGTTATAACGCAGCCGGATATACTTCATCAAGCAGTATGTCAAATTGGGAAATCGGCAACAACCAATGGGTATATTTTACTAAAACAGAGTACACCTATAATGCAAATAACCAGTATACAGTCACTATTGATTCAAAATGGGAGACACCATCCGGCTGGGTCTATCTAAACAAAACTGAGTACGGATATGATGCTCAGGGATATGAAACCTCCTATTCCCAGTTTACCTGGGATACAGTCTCCGGTACCTGGACAAATAAAACGAAATATGAATGGGCTTACGATTCAAGCCACAATACTACATTATCAGTCTATTCGAACTGGTTTAACAATGCCTGGATGATTGTCCTGAAATCTGAGTATAATTACAATGCTTCATCACAACTAACCATTCAAACAGACTATAACACATGGTTCGATGCATTAAATGATTTCATGAATAAAACCAGAACAGACTATAGCTATGATGGAAGCGGTAATGTTATCTTTGTCAAAGAATCCACCTGGAGCATAATGACACCGGTATGGACCGACAAGTCCAAAGAGGATCGTACTTACGAAAATTCATTTAGTTATGCCGATCTGGTTTTACCCCATACAGGCATTGCCTACAGTTATGATTTTTCCCTGGACTACAGCTCCGAAATGTTTAATCATATGCTGAAGAAAGTCATTCTTTCTGATTATAACGGAGGAGCCTGGACGGTCAGCAACAATTCCGATCTCTATTATTCGGCTTTAAATACTACCGGAACCGCCCCGTCAAATACATCTAAAGTCGTGATATATCCCAATCCGGCTTCGGATTTCATTTCTGTGACGATTGACAATCACTTTACGGACATAATTTTAGACATGTTCGATCTCTCCGGGAAACTGGTTATTCATCAGACCATTACGAATCAGTGGATTGTTTCAACCGGGCAGTTAGCATCAGGTATCTATATGGTCAGAATAAAAAGCGGAGATGAGCTGATTCATACTGAAAAAGTGGTCATCAAGTAAAATCATTCCGATTGTAGGAAAATATTAAAAAAGCCGGATCTTCATTTGAAGATCCGGCTTTTTTGTCGGGGTGACAAGATTCGAACTTGCGACCTCGTCGTCCCGAACGACGCACGCTACCAACTGCGCTACACCCCGATTGCGAATTGCGGTGCAAATTTATAAATAAATTATTATGTGACTAATATTTTCCGGAAAAAGTTTTTTCATTCTAATTTACCTCTTCGGATAATAGTAAATGAATCAATGTAATACAAAAATATATTCTTTATTTTTTTAGAGTATTCCTTCAAAAAGTTTTACATTTGCACCCGATTCCCACTACAAAATGAATATAAAAATCATCTTTCCTTATTTTTTCGACTCAAATGTAAACTAAAATAGAATTTATGAAAAAGTTAATTTATCTTTTTGTAGCCCTGGCAATTTCATTAACGGCATTACCAGCAAAGGCACAAACAAAGCTGGGGGTGAAAGCCGGGCTAAACTTAGTTTCAAATGCATTGGATGCTGCTAAAGATCCGGGTATTATCGAAAATAAAGACAGCTATAACGGTTTTATGATCGGGCCTACTTTAGAGGCGATGATTCCTCTTTCGCCTATCGGTATCGATCTTTCTGTCCTTTTTTCCCAGAAAGGCGTCGCTTTCAAAGATTTTGGCAAAGCCACTATATCTTATTTAGAGGTCCCTTTGAACCTTAAGTATAAAATCGGTATTCCCAAACTAGCAAGTGTTTATGCTGCTGCCGGCCCTTATGTAAGTTACGGATTCCCCGGTAAACTAACAGATCAGATAAAATCAATCGACATCAACAAACTGGATGTCGGTGGTAATGTAGGCCTGGGCGTCGAAGTACTTAGCAAACTTCAGGTGGGTGCTAACTATAGCTTCGGATTTTCGAAAAACGTCGTTGAAATCCAGCAAGGTATAAACCTTTCTGAGATTAATTATAAAAACGGACTTTGGTCTCTGACTGCAACCTACTTCTTCTAGTAATATAAACAGAACTAAAAACCCCCTTCCGGTATTCACCGAAAGGGGGTTAACTATTCCTTGAGTTACAGCAATAGCATTTCAGAAATTATAGTTCCATCCCAAAGTCATGCAAACAGAGCCCCCTTTAGGCTTTAGCAAATCATCAGATATCGGATAGAAGACCTGTCAGATGATTGGTACCGAAAGTTTACATAACCGTCTTTGATCGGCACAATTTAATATTGTTGCTACCGGGATACTGTTTAATCCTCCGCCGCCGTCCATACACAAGCCGATCCTATGTTTGGGTCTTTTCCAGTTTTCCGGATTATCCATGTCTTTTAGCTTCTCCTCCTGAATTATTGATTGCGCAGAGGTGCTGTCCACTAACATTATCGAGCTTCCGGATGTCCATAACCCCATTTCATACTCCGCCATTTTTTTGTAATTTTGTCCGAACGAAAAAGAAGCTATGAATCTGTCTCCCCGTTTTGTCGATGTCATTCTCCCACTGCCGTTACCCCGGTATTTCACCTATTCTCTGCCTGGGGAATATGCAGATGCTGTAAAACCCGGATGCAGGGTGATTGTACCTTTCGGCAAACGGAAATTCTACACGGCCATCGCTGTGGAGATACACCATCGGGCACCTCTTGACTATGAGACCAAAGAGATCGTATCCTTACTGGATGAATCCCCGATTCTTCGCGCCCCCCAGTTGAAATTCTGGGAATGGATCGCCTCTTACTACCTCTGCTCAGTCGGCGAAGTCTACAAAGCTGCCCTTCCCTCCGGCCTGAAGCTGGAAAGCGAGACCATGCTGACGTTAAATCCCGACATTGTACCCGAAAGCCTCACTTTTACCGAAAAAGAGACGCTTGTACTGGATAAACTTCCCGCTGAAGATAAAATAAGCATTCTGGATCTGGAACGGGAAACCGGCATACGTAACCTGATGCCCGTACTGAAATCGTTGCTCGACAAAGAGGCCATCCTGATCAACGAAGAGTTGAAAGAGAGCTTCCGGCCCAAAACGGAGAACTTCGTCAGGCTAACCATTCCCGCTACGGAGCAAGACCGCCTGCGTACTGTCTTCGACGAACTGGCCAAAGCGCCCAAGCAGTTAAACCTATTGTTGCGCTACCTCGATCTGTCACACTATCTGCAAAGCCATCAACCTCTTGAAATTTCCCGCAAGGACCTCCTGGAGAAAGCAGAGTCCACCCCCTCTGCCCTGAAGGCTCTCACCGACAAGGGCATCTTTGAGGTTTACCAGAAACAGGTCGACCGGCTTTCTGCATACGACCGCGATACGGTAACGGCATTTGAGCTAAACGAGGCACAACAGAATGCCTTGCAGGAGATCAACCAACAATTTACCGGAAAAAGTACAGTCTTGCTGCATGGCGTCACGTCGTGCGGTAAGACTGAAATCTATATCCACCTCATCCGGGAGCAACTGCAACAGGGCAAGCAGGTACTCTATCTTCTGCCCGAGATTGCATTGACCACGCAGCTCACCGACCGGTTGAAACGGGTGTTCGGCGACAAACTGGGCATTTACCATTCAAAATTCACCGATAATGAGCGCGTAGAGATCTGGAATAACCTGTTGAACAACAAAGGTTACCAGGTGATTTTGGGTGTCCGTTCATCGGTGTTTCTGCCCTTTAGCAACCTCGGGCTGATCATCGTGGACGAAGAGCACGAAAATACCTATAAACAACAGGATCCCGCTCCCCGCTACCATGCCCGCAATGCCGCCATTGTGCTGGCTTCGATGCATGGGGCAAAAACACTGCTCGGCACGGCAACTCCCTCGCTCGAGAGCTATTATAATGCCCTCACCCATAAATACGGGCTGGTGGAACTGACCCAACGCTACGAGGGGCTGCAATTGCCCGAAATACAACCCGTCGATACCAAAGAGCTTCGCCGGAAGAAGATCATGAAATCAAACTTCTCCCCGCTCCTGATTGAGAAAATCAACGAGGCGCTGGAGAAAAATGAGCAGGTAATCCTTTTCCAGAACCGGCGGGGATTTGCCCCTATGGTCGAATGCAAAATGTGTGCCTGGGTACCCAAATGCAAACATTGCGATGTGAGCCTCACTTATCACAAACGGCTCAATCAGCTTACCTGCCATTACTGTGGCTTTACCTATGAAATCCCCCGTTCCTGCCCGGCCTGCGGACACCATTCTTTGGAGATGCGCGGTTTCGGAACCGAAAAGATAGAAGATGAGATTAAGGAGCTTTTTCCGGAGGCAGGAGTAGCCCGGATGGACTTTGACACCACCCGCAGCCGCAAAGCCTACGAACAGATTATCCGGGACTTCGAAAACCGTAAAACCAATATCCTGATCGGTACACAGATGATCTCGAAAGGTCTGGATTTCGACAATGTAAGCGTGGTCGGTATTCTCAGTGCCGATACGATGATGAATTTCCCCGATTTCCGTTCCCACGAACGCGCCTACCAGCTCATGACTCAGGTAAGCGGACGTGCAGGGCGCAAAAACAAACGGGGATTGGTAATCCTGCAAAGCTCAGAGCCCGGTCATCCCGTAATTCAACAGGTGCTGGCGGGAAATTACCGCGCCATGTACGAAACCCAGCTGGCCGAACGCCATCTCTTCCGGTATCCGCCGTTTTTCCGTCTGATTTACATTTACCTCAAGCATAAAAACGAATCGTTGCTCACCGAGATGGCTTTTGAAATGGGCAACCGGTTGAGAGCTATTTTCGGCCCCCGCGTGCTGGGACCCGATTCACCTCCTGTAGCCCGCATCCAGACATTCTATATCCGGAAGATTGTCCTCAAAATAGAAAACCAGGCATCTCTGCAACTGGTCAAAGATCATTTGCAACGGATACGTACCGAAATGATGGGAAACGAGCGTTACAAGTCGTTACTGGTCTATTATGATGTTGACCCGATGTAATCCCGGCATTCCCATCCGGCGCCTTTATCATTCCAAAACCGGACATCTACCCCCGTTATATTGTATATATTCTCCGAAAATCTATATTTTTGCAAAGAATATTCGTTTTTTAAATGAATGCAAGGTATATTAAACCGAAAAGGCATCTATTTTGTTTAAGATAAACAAACCATTGAGAATGAATAAAAAAGCATACGACGAAACTATAAATATCAATCCGGTCCGTATCCTGTTTGTCTGTTTGGGAAACATCTGCCGCTCACCGGCAGCTGATGGCATTATGCATAAACTGGTGCAGGAAGCCGGACTGGAAGAACGGATTACCATCGACTCTGCCGGAACCTACGGTGGTCATGCAGGAAATTTACCCGATGCGCGCATGCGCCATCATGCCCGCCTCCGGGGCTTTGAACTTACCCACCGTTCCCGCAAAATCAGGACCAACGACTTTGAGGATTTCGACCTCATTCTCGCTATGGACGATTACAATTATGATGATCTTTTCCGGTTAGCTCCCGATCCCGAATCCCAACAAAAGATAAGACGCATGACCGACTACTCGGTTAAACTGTTATTCGATCATGTGCCCGATCCCTATTATGAGGGAGCCGACGGTTTCGAACGGGTGCTCGACATTCTGGAAGATGCCTGCTCAGGGCTGCTGGGCGCGATTAAACAAGGTAACCTATGACACGTTCCGAAACGGCTCACTTAGCCAAAAGACAACGCATTAGAATCATTACCATCCGCCTGCTTATGTTTCTGGCGGCAGTGGCAGTGATTGCATATTTTTTCCCACGCGAAGGTAAATTTAAATACCAGTTCCAATCGGGTAAGCCCTGGAAGTACGGCTTGCTGACCGCTTCATTTACCTTCCCGATCTACAAGACAGACGAACAGGTAAAACATGAGCAGGATAGCATGCTCCGTGATTTTCGCCCGTATTACCAACTGAAGTCCACAACAGGGGATGCTCAGAAATCAAGGCTTTTTGCGGACTATAATTCCACGCTGAACAAGAAGGCGAACAGCGCCCATCTTCAATATATCGAAACTGCACTCAACCAAATATACAGCGCAGGGGTAATATCGGCCAAAGATTATGAGGATCTTAAATCAAAAGGCGTTGCCGAGATCAAGGTAATCGATAATAAGCTGAGCAAGGAACGCCCGACCGGCTCCCTGTATACTGTAAAAACGGCCTATGAGTATATCCTGAACAATACGCCTGCCTATCTAAATAAAAATACGATTCAGGCATGCAACCTCAATAACTACCTGACCGAAAACCTCCTGTATGACACCCAGACCACCGAACGTATCCGGAAAGAGATGCTCAGCACGCTTTCCCTGACTTCGGGCGTAGTACAGGTAGGAGAGCGAATCATTGACCGGGGTGAGATTATCAACGACCAGACCTACAACATTCTGCGTTCGCTGAAAATCGAATACGAACAGCGGTCTGGTACTGTCCAGCAGCAAAGCTGGGAAATCCTGGGTGAGGTAATCCTGATCTCAAGCCTGTTTGCCTTCCTGTTTCTTTACCTGTTCCTCTTTCGTTTTGCCACATTTGAAAAAATACGGCTGTTATTTTTCATTCTTCTGATCATCACCGGACTAGCCGTAATTACCGCATTGAATGCCCAGTTTAAAATCTTCAGCATTTATGTGATTCCATACGCTATCATACCGATCATAGTACGAACGTTCTTTGATTCCCGGACGGCTCTGTTTTCCCACATCATCACCGTTCTGATCTGTTCGTTTATGGCTCCGTTCCCCTTTGAATTTGTATTGCTGCAGATCACGGTGGGTATGACGGCCATCTATAGCCTGAAGGACCTGACACAACGCTCCCAGCTGGTGCAAAGCTCGATCCTGATCACGATTACCTATACGCTCATCTATCTGGGCTATGCTCTCATTCAGGAAGCTACCTGGGAAAAGATTAACTGGAATATGTTTATCTACTTCCTCATCAACGGGTTGTTGCTGTTATTTGCCTATCTGCTGATCTATATCTTCGAAAAGCTGTTCGGATTTGTATCACACGTCACACTGGTGGAGTTATCCAACATCAATTCGCCATTCCTGCGGAAATTCTCCGAAGAGTGCCCCGGTACTTTCCACCACTCGCTACAGGTGTCAAACCTTGCCGTAGAGGCCTCTATGCGCGTGAATGGCAATACCCAGCTTATTCGTACGGCTGCGCTCTATCACGACATTGGCAAAATGGAAAATCCCGTCTTTTTCACCGAAAACCAGACCGGTGTAAATCCCCATGAAAAGCTGGATATCGAGCAAAGCGTCCAGATTATTATCAACCACGTAAAAGACGGTGCCCGTATGGCTCAGAAACTCGGTCTTCCGCAACAGATCATCGATTTCATCTATACGCACCATGGGGAAAGTAAAGCGAAGTACTTCTACAATTCGTTCAAAAACAAATACCCTGACCGGGAGATCGACGAATCGAAATTCACCTACCCGGGTCCAAATCCCTTCACGAAAGAGACGGCAATCCTGATGATGGCCGACTCGGTTGAAGCTGCCACCCGGAGTATAACCGAATTTACAGAGGAGACTATAAAACAAATGGTCGAGAAGGTGATCAACGGACAGATCCAGGAGGGCTTATACAAAAATGCGCCCATTACCCTCAAAGATATCGAGACCATTAAACAGCTCTTTATCGAGAAATTACAGACCTATTATCATACCCGGATCAGTTATCCGGATTTGAAATAAACCTATACCAGACAGGTATCATTAAATTCATATTTTCAGATTCAATTGTCCTGAAAGGACAAAATCTAAATAACCGCCGGTAAAACCGGAGGCCAATATCAGTCGAAAGAAACAGAGCCCGGAAAGGGCTCAATAACAACTTATTAAAATATTGTTCAGCAGACCCTAATTACATTTATCGTTCTTCTATTATTCACTGATTACCAACCTGCACCCGACTTTGGGTATGGATTGAACAGTTATACGCGAGTCTGAAGTTAGTTTTGCCCGAAGCGACGAGATGACATTGTTTAAGGAGGATTCCCTCAACATTCCTTCATCTTTTCCCCATACGGCGTTCAGAATATTGATTCGCGGAACTACTTTTCCCGGGTCTTTACTCAACAAGCATAATACCGCACATTCATTCTTCGGCAGATGAATAAATGTATCATCAATCGTCAGCATGTGTTCTTGCGGAATGAAGGTAAATTTGCCTAAAGTACGGTTTTCAATGTGCGACTGATTGCAAAGAACATCTGGATTTGTCGTTTGAGTCCTTAAGACAAGTGCATTGATCCTGAGACATAACTCCCGAATGCTATATGGCTTTTTCAGGTAATCGGCATTCCCAAGAGCAAAACCTTTCTGTAAATCATCAAATTGTGTACGTGCAGTGGTAAAGATTACAGGGGTATTACTCATCTGACGAATCTTATTACCTACTTCAAAACCATCCATCTCTCCTTTCAGGTTTACATCCAGCAAAATAATATCCGGACGGAATTCTTCAAGAGCAGCTAAAGCATCCTCTCCACGAATGAAATGCAGAACCTCATATCCTTCACTTTCCATACCATCGGTCAGCATAAATGCCAGATTGGCATCGTCCTCTATCAGTAATACTTTCATCATTGCTATTTGCTTCTTAGATTATATCGGCAGATATACCCGAAACTCACTCCCTTGAGCTATTTCGCTGAACACCTCTATCCTGCCTTTGTGTTTGTCAATCACCGTTTTCACATAATTAAGTCCGATGCCAAAGCCTGAGGGCGCACCGCTGACAGTATTCAGCCGGGTGTATTTCTCAAAAACACTGCTTAGCTTATCCTGAGCAATACCGATACCATCGTCTTTCACACAGAGTATCAGGTCTCCTCCTTTCTTTTCTGCCGAAATAGTAATGTGTACCGAGTCATCGGAATATTTGATGGCATTGTCTATCAGGTTTGCAATGCTCTGGGTAAGGTGATCTTTATCGGCACTGATCTGCAATTTATCGCTTAGGTTGTTTACCGAAATCTTCACATCCTTTTCGGATATAGCTGTAAACTTTTCTTTCAGGACTGCAATAACCTCAACCAGGTCAAACTCACAAAAGTTTAATCGAAAGACGCCTTCCTCTGCCATTGATAAAGTCATGATCATACCGATCTTCTCAGCCATATCTCTTGTAGCTTCTTTGGAAATAGCCAGATAACGCTCCTTTTTCAGCCGGTTTTCCTCGATTGAAGGTTTCGACAATGCCTCCAGTGCCATAGTCAGATGGGCCACAGGACGCTTCAATTCGTGGGCTGTGTGGCCGAAAAAATCATTTTTGACAGCATTTAGCTGTTTCTGCCGGGACAACGTGTGAAACAGAAACCAAATACCATACAAGCAAAACAGCGCTAATAAAAGCGAACCCAAAAGTAATAATCCCATCCGCTTGAAAATTCCGGATAATGGATTAAGCAGTATCAATTGAAGGGATTGTTGCTTATTAAAATCTAACGGATGGTATTCTGAATATAGTAGAAATCTGGATTGGGAGACAGTCTTTTTATTAGATGTCTGTACTATCTTGCCTGTTTGTGAATTTAGTATATATAAAACAAAATCGGTTTCAATGTTATGAGCTTTTAATCTAATCCTGGTTATACTATCAAGTCGACTCAAACTTAAAGGAGCTTGCTTACTTGTATAATCACTAACCATTGTGTTTAATAACCCAACTACATCATTTTTGTCCACATTCATCTTATCAAAGTCATAGACTATGACATCCTCATCTTGAAGCGAAGACGGTAAACTCCCTGTTTCCTGACCTACCGTATCTTGGGGCAGTGACAAATACCTTAAATTTAATTCCTTTTTATAAGATTCTTCAAGTATTGTATTCATCTCTCTTGACAACGAGTCCCGAGTCAGGCGAAAGTGATCATATACAATATAAGCTTGAAGTACCAATACAAGTAGCAGACTAAATATTGACAAATAGGTAATTACAAGAGTATTGACTGGTACTATTTTCACCGGTGATAGCATTACTAATTACACTGATTCATTAACATTCATAACACAACTCTTTAAATCGGAGACAATCTACTGATGCAAAAATACAAAAAATTAGTGTTTCGTTAGACAAATGTGACAGCGTCACTCTAAATGTTCAATAAATAATCACCTGAATAAATCCTATATACAACTATCGGACAAACATTTAATTCATCTCCCGTCAAATCAGCAATGCCAATTACAATAATCCACAATGCAAAAAAGCGAAATACCTCATTAGAAGTTTGTGAGATTTTCGTGAGAAGAATATGACAATCTGTCAGTCAGACATAAAATCACCTTTTCAAAATTAGTCGGAACTCAGAACCGAAATCCAAAAATATTATTTGACTCTAATACCTGGCCTCAAACCTTACAATCAACAATTTGCAAGAACAATCTCATCAACAAACAGATCTGTTACAAAGATAACTTAGTCATATTCAAAGAATGATGCTAATAATATTATCGCTCAGTTTTGCAGAATAATGATGACAAAAACATGAGATAAAAATGAGAATTATATTAGCAATGACCAGAAATTTATAGTATAATATTGCAGCTTCATTTAAACCCAATTTCTCACAACTATGAAAAAAAATAAAAAAGAAGCTGCGCAACTACAGGATCTCACTTTATCAGAAATGAAAGCAATAAATGGGGGAAAACTATTAATGGTGATTATTAATGGAAAAAAACGATGGATAATGTTACCATAAATAAAGACGAACAGAACAAAATGCTACGTAACTGTTTTGCTTAAAATATCAGGGAGGGGCGGCAAGGGTTAGTTTTTGTTGAGGGTAGCCGCCCCGATCTGTTTTGCAAGTGATGAAGAGCGAGCACCTGGTGATTTCCTAATAATAACGAGAAAGGAGGTTGTTGAAAAAATCAGTTTGTTGTAAGAATATAAACTAAGACACATCGGCCACTCTTACAGCCTTTCAGGATGATGTTTTATCGGTAGTTATGGTACGATTATTTAGAACTACAATTGGTTTGTAGGGCTATATTTGCGATCCTTAATCTTTATCGATATTAAATTGTGAATACATCAATCATCAAAGCAACGTGAAATCGAGAGTTCTATTATTTTTTTTTCTAATCTCTATGTCATTAGCTTCTGCTCAGCAACGCAATCAGGAAGCAACCATACTGGCATACAATATCGGATTTGGAGGCTTAACAGCCGGTATTGGGGCAGTAATTAACAAATCTAAGGGTGCATCCATTTCCAAGGCCTTTCTCAAGGGGTTTTATCGAGGATGTTTCGGCGGATCCCTGCAATATTCCGGTAAGAAATTGACTCATTTGATAGTATCTCAAGATAGCTACTGGTATGCCTGGCCTGCCCGAATCACTCATTCGGCAGGAGCTTCAATTGTGGAAAGTGCTGCGTTGAACAGACCTTTTGGTCAAAACTGGAATATGGATTTTGGCCCATTGCGATTCGATCTGTCTGTAGGAGAAAAGAAAGGACTTAGAACACGATTTAATGCTTGGATTATTTCAGATATAATTATTGCGTCCCAGCAAGGGAGATTAGATTGGAAAAAAACACTACAGACAGGATGCCTGGCTTTTTGTTCTGATGAATGGATTAAGATGCCGCTATTTGACACCGGAGGTGTTTCATATACAAGATCTTATGTGTATAGTAAAAAGAATGGCGTTGAATATGGTTATACAAGAAATAAAGAAATTATAGTTCATGAATTAATCCATATCTTCCAGTACAAAGAAGCTCTTTCTATTAATACCTGGCTAAATCCATTTAAAACAAGATTATCTCCCGGAGTTCAAAACATAGTTAATAATTATATCTATCTTGAACTACCCTATCATACGGGATTATATTTATTGGATGGGCTTCATAATCTGGATAATTACTACAAAAATTTCTATGAATTCGAAGCCGAAAGATTATCAACAAATAATTATATCAATATTCAAAAATGAAAAATTTAAAGATAAAAAAGTCAACCGTAATCTATTTATTATTCATGGTTTATATGTTGAGTAATACCGCTTTAAGCCACTCCCACGCAAATCGCCATCCTCATTCGCTTTTCATTAGAACTTTGTTAGTAGAAAGTGAGAAGAACTCTGCGCATAAATCTTATACTCATCAATGATGCTTGCTTAATATAAAGAACCTACTGAACAGCTACAGAAACCCTCTATCCTGCTACGCGCTCCATACCCCACTCATTATCTATCACTTAATAACACCTATTATTCATACAATAGTAAATAAGCACGATTGAATTTTCCCAAAATATCAGAATCGCTAATATGTATAAATCCATCAGATAAGAATCTAACCCTTAAATATCAGCAATCTGATGACAAAAAAATGAGAAAAAGATGAGGATTTAATTATCAATCATTTAGTGCTTTTAATCTAATATTGCAGTACTGTTTACAAAAAACAAATAAATCATGCCTACAGCAATCATCAACTTAATCGTCCTAATCAACAGAGGCCACAATATAATCCTTACCCGATATAAAATACAAAGTACAGACAGGGGGTGGCAAAACGTATCGAGGGTTAAAAAAGGGATGCCATCCCAATCTGTATTTTTTCAAGGGACTTGCCACCCCGATTAATTATTAAACAAGAAATGCCTTTCCCGCATTTCAAAATTAAAACCATAGCTACTGCAATTGCTAAAATAGTAAACTCTAAAAACTTGGAAAAGGCAGGTAAAGATAGATATAATTTGTAGAGAGCTCACTCATTTAGACATACAACTTCGCTCTCAATTAAAAATCAGTTGTATTTCAAAAGCGGTTTCCGAAAAGCTTTGAAAGAGTAGGAATGAATTTATTGCGAAACAATTATGAAAAAACTAATTGGCTTATTTATTTTTACAATTCTAACAATCTCCTCTTGCGTGGAAAAGTTACCAGAACTTAAGCAGTGCAAATAGGATAAAAATGGCAAGATCTCATTTTCATACCCTTTAGAGTTAAGAGCTCCAGAAACGATACTTAAAGAAAAGAACTATACTGACAAGTATTATAACAGCCCTATGACTAATCTTCAGCAAGTCTTCTGGGTGGCAAATGCTTCATATAAGCCTCAAATTAATATTAGTACAACGCAGAACGGTTGTGATATTGATCAAACTAAAACAACGAATATATCTTCGACTGGTGGTATCCCAACTAATGTTTGGGCAGGTTCATTAAATAATATTGATCGAGCTTTAGCTGGTGCTATCCCCACCACTACAATAGAAATATTTACAGGGGATTTCTTAGTCGAGTCAGGGGATAAAGGGCATGTTATCTGGTCTAAGAAACTAGCAAATGACCCATTCTCATCACCTCAGAATGGAATATTTGAAGGTAAATTTGTAGTAACAGTCGCTAAGAAATCAATAATAGAACCTGTATATATTGGAAATCAATTCAAAGAAGTTCAATTTTAAAATATATAACCAAAATGAAACCGTCGATTAAGTATCCGATTTTTGCTATTTTAATTACTCTGATTGCATGTAATAATGATCAAGAAGTATAAAATAAATTACCTAAAACAAAAGACCTAAGTTCGTCAAGCAATATTTTATACAAAGGGGAATCAGTTTATGCGAAAGCACTTTCTGAAACAGATAATATTGTTGGATTCTCTGCACAAAAAGAGAATCCATTAGCGAATGAACAGTTTTGCCCGTTAGCAATTGGAAAAGAATTAACTAACTCTCTTAAAAGCTCTTCTGACAATGCTGTAAAAATCAAAATAAACGGTTATGAACTAAACAATCTGACCCTTCGTAACTCCGCACAATCAACACTTCAGACCCAAATCAGTTCTTGGTTCGGCAAGAATGTCTCTTTTGTTTACGAACAAAAAACGACATTAAAAAGCGGTGTATCCGATATTAATAACGATACAATATCAATGTATATTCCTAAACTTGTGAATATTACATCTCCGGTTATTCAAAAAGCTATAGATTTATATCCATATTGTTATTATAAAGGGTTCGAGCTTCATTGGAATCCTGATAATCTCAATAAAAATGGCCTTGTTGTAATGGTTGAATGGTATGGAACAACTTGCACTGGTAAAGAAGACAAATATGTCAGAAATATTGATGTTATTGAGCAAGATAATGGCAGTACAATTCTTAATGAGAAACTATTTGATGGAATACCTGAAAAAGCATTGACGTATATAACTTTACTCAGGGGCAATATAGAATTATCTATGTTCAATAATCAAACATATCGAACATTAGGAGAAACACACGCAGTATTACCAATCTTTTTAATCAGAGAACTCAACCAATAAAAATCTTATTCAGTCGGGGTGAATTATCCTCGACTGAATTTTAAAACGCTTAATAAATATGCAAAGCAGATTAATACTATTACTAATTCCATTTTTACTATTCCAACTATCTGTTCATACGCAAACAAAAAAATGTTCTTTTGATATAGGAAATGGATCTGTTGCCTATCAAAATAGTATAAATATCCCAACAGGATTACCAGGTAATAGCTATACTTTGTCGTATGAATACAGCAAATTCAAACCAAACAAATCTGAAAAAAAGTTTTATATCCAGATGGATTACTCTATTTTGAATAGGCCTAAACTTTATACTCCTTTTCGAGCCGGAAAGATTTTATTTGGAGGAGAGAGATTATGGAATATTTTAACTAATCCCACAGGAAATATATTATTAAAAAGTGGATTCGGTGGCTCTTTTTGTTCTGAATATTGCCAGGCAGACCCATCATTGAGCAAGTTCAAAGAGGTTTTTGAATGGAATACAGCTTTAAACGGAGTAATTGAGGCTAGTTTTAAACTGGAGCGATTTGAATTCACAGATAACTTCAGACTTCTACTCTTCAACGGCGGTTTCTTTCAGGAGTACCAAAGGTATGAGTATGATAATTTAAGTTATTATATCAAACCCAATAATGTGAACTCGTTAAAGAACTACTTTTCTCCGACTAATCGTCTTTCAGTGGGATATTTCCTTGACCGTAAACATCAAATATCCTTATCATATGATTATAGATATCAACACTCATTTGTTTCTGAGATCGAAATATTGAAAGAACAACATCTATTACTTATTGGGTACAAATACAATTATTAATCAGGATATGAATAAATTAATTACACTACTAATATCCATATTACTTATCACATCATGTGCAGAAAATATTGTTATAAAAAACACACCACATAATGTATTTAATTCATTCTGGCAAATCATGAGTGATCAGTATGTTTTTTTTGAAGAGAGAAATCTAAATTGGGATTCTATTTACCAGGTTTATAATTCAAAAATAACAAATCAAACTTCAGACACAACATTACAAACTTATATTCAAGAAATTATCACTCATATTAAAGATCAACATGTCAGTGTTTTAATTCCAAATAACAAACTTTTATGCTTTAATGATTCGTCATATTTTCAGTATATCGGATCCTACGAAACAAACCAACTATACCGTATTACGAATATAAATATGAATAATGTAATCGTATTAGGACAAATGCAGGATAGTATCCTTTACTTTCGAATAAGAACATTTTCTTTCAATAATGAAAATGAAGTTCTATCTTGGATTAAGTCAACTGTTAAAGAATATAATTACAACAATGGTATAATACTTGATATTAGAAACAATGGAGGAGGTAATGAGTACTTGAGTTTCTCTGGATTGTTTTATAATGGATCAAGAGAATTATATAAGGTAAAATACCGAGTAAATAAAGATAGAAAACAGTTTACTGACTTATTTACCAAAGAATATAAAGGAAATGGATTATTTCCCGAAAATATACCCATTGCATTGATTATTAACAAAAACACTTATAGCATGGGCAACCTGTTTGCATTTATAATGAAAGATCTTCCTAATTGTATCACAATCGGTCAAAAGACTGGCGGTGGGGGTGGAACAGGATTTAATTATATGCTTCCTAACAATTGGGTGCTTCAAGTCACAACAAGCAAAGTTTATAGTCCTTCCGGTGAATTAATGGAAAATGGACTGAGCCCTGATATTGAAAAAGTCCCGACTAAAGAGTTTTGGGAGAAAACTTATTCTATTACTGGAGAAGACCCTCAATTGGAAGATGCTTTAAAATATTTGAAAAATAGAAAATAGAATAATGGTTTAACAATACAGGAAGATAGCTACTGGTATGCCTGGCCTGCCCGAATCACTCTTCGGCAAGAGCTTAAATTGTGGAAAGTGCTGCGTTGAACAGACCTTTTGGTCAAAACAGAAATATGGATTTAGGCCCATTGCGATTCAATCTGACTGAAAGAAATTATAGCTCATGAATTAATCCATATCTTCCAGTACAAAGAAGCTCTTTCTATTAAATCAATCAATAATCGCAATCTAAAAGGCTTGTTCAACAAATTATGGACAAAAAAATATTTCCTCCCGAGATTATCCAGTTCACAGCAGAGCATCACTTTACTCAGTACCATTCAAGAAGTAAGATCATCTATCTCATTTTTGTGATTTTGATATTTGCCATCATCATCGCTTCTCCATTTATCCCCATCGATCTCTCCACCCAAAGCCGGGGAATTATCCGTACACCCAATGAGAATAATAAGATTCAAGCCGCCATATATGGTGAAGTAAGTGGCATCAACTTTCATGAAAATAAGATGGTGGAAAAAGGCGATATCCTATTAACCATGCGCACTGACAAAATTGATGAACAAATCTCAGCCAGTGTGGCTAAAAAAGTAGACAATGAGCGTAACATGAGTGATATTAACCTACTAATGGCCGATAAAGTGCCTGTCGGGTACAGATATTTGAGCGAATACAATGAGTTTGTAGCCAGGAGAAAAGAACTGACAACACAAATACTCTATAACGAAAAAGAACTGAAGCGGGCAGAAACCCTGTATCGCAATAACATCACCCCTGAGCAGGAATACCTACAGGCAAAGAACAAATACGAATCGGCTCTTAAACAAAAAGAGTTGTCGCAGAATGAATATCGTATCCGATGGCAAACGGAAAAGAAACGGATGGAGCTGGAAAACATAGATCTTGCCTCAAACATACAGCAGTTCAATAAAGAGAAAAGAAATTATACGATAGTCGCTCCGGCCAAAGGCTCCGCTATACAATGCGAAGGAGTACAACCGGGTAGCTTTATTACACCGGGACAAGTCATCGGGTATTTATCGCAGGATAACCAGCTAATAGCTGAATGTTATATCAAACCATCCGATATCGGGTATATCCGCATCGGACAGGATGTTTCATTTCAGTTTGATGCCTTCAACTATAGGGAATGGGGGACGGCTAAAGGGAGAGTAATAGAAATATCCAACGATATTGTTACGATAAACCAGAGCGAATCTGTCTTTAAAGTCAGATGTTCACTTCTAAAGAACGAACTTACACTGAGAAACGGGTATCAAGGAAAAGTCAAAAAAGGAATGACCATCACCGACAGTTTTACCTGGCGCGGAGGACATTGGCACAACTCCTGTTTGATAAAGTGGATAACTGGATGAATCCTAAACTCGCCAAAATACAATAATGATGAGCATCAAAATAAAACAACAAGATATTACTGACTGTGGTGCTGCCAGCCTGGCGTCTGTCGCAGCTTACTACAAACTCAAACTTCCCATTGCTCGTATCCGGCAAATAGCAGGAACGGATAAAAGAGGAACGAACATGTTGGGCATGCTTCAGGCTGCCGAAAAGATAGGGTTTCAGGCCAAAGGAGTAAAAGGAAACTCAGATGCGTTATCGAAAATACCGACTCCGGCTATTGCCCATGTCATCATTATGGAAAAGCTTCAGCATTATGTGGTGATTTATGAAATAAAAAAAGAGATGGTGTGGTATATGGACCCAGCGGATGGAGAAATGCATAAATCAACAATTGCTGAGTTCAGCCAAATTTGGACAGGTGTATTACTGCTCCTTGTTCCGAATGAAAGTTTCCGGACGGGTAACAATAAAACATCGAATCTAACCCGATTCCTGTTTCTGCTCAGACCCCACAAAAGTATACTTACACAATCGCTATTTGGCGCAATTATCTACACTGTGTTAGGCCTCTCCTCCGCAGTCTATATCCAGAAGATAACCGACAATGTATTGGTAAACGGAAATGCCAACCTGCTTAACCTGTTGAGCTTTGCAATGCTCGTCATCCTCGCTTTGCAATTATTCATCGGTGCTGCTAAAAGTATTTTTATGTTGCAAACCGGTCAAAAGATTGATGCACAACTTATACTTGGCTACTACAAGCATTTACTAAAATTACCGCAGCAATTCTTCGATACAATGCGTGTGGGGGAGATCATCTCCCGGGTAAATGATGCTGTTAAAATCAGGGCTTTCATTAACGAAACCATTGTCGGCATGATTGTCGATCTTTTTATTGTGGTGTTTTCGTTTATTCTTATGTTCATCTACAGTTGGAAACTGGCAATGATCATGTCTGCCATAATTCCGCTCTATGTGTTGCTTTACGCGATTACCAATAAACTCAATAAGAAACAGGAGCGCAAACTAATGGAGGGCTCAGCGGAACTTGAAAGTCAGCTGGTGGAATCCATCCATTCGGTGAAAACCATTAAGCAATTCGGTGTGGAAGATTTTGCAAATATCAAAACTGAAATGCGGTTTATTACACTACTGCACACGGTTTATAAATCTGGCATTAACTCTGTATTTTCAGGGTTCTCATCCGAGTTCCTAACCCGACTGTTTACCATCATTATCCTTTGGATCGGTTCATATTTTGTATTAGACAATACGATAACCCCGGGAGAATTACTCTCATTTTACGCATTGATTGGCTATTTTACCAATCCGATGGCATCTCTGATCGGTATGAATAAGACTATTCAGAATGCTTTGATTGCAGCTGATCGGCTTTTCGATATTATGGATTTGGAACGGGAAGAGGAAGAGAATAAATTAGACCTCAAACGTGAATATTGCGGAAATATACGTTTCGACGACGTATCATTCAGCTACGGCACCCGAACAGAAGTTTTTAAACATTTCAGTTTCACCATTCCCAAAGGTAAACTCACGGCCATCATTGGTGAAAGTGGATCCGGAAAAACAACACTCGCAATTCTTCTTCAGAAACTATACCCGATCAACAATGGTAAAATCTTTATCGGGGATCACAATATCGACTATTTTACCAACTCAAGCCTGCGTGAACTCATTAGTAGCGTTCCCCAGCAACTGAATCTGTTCTCCGGCAACATTATCGAAAACATCGCTGTCGGTGAATTCTCACCGGATATTGAACGTATCATTCACATATGCAAAGAGTTGGGAATGCTCGATTTCATTGAAGATATGCCAAACGGATTTGCCACGCAAATCGGTGAAAACGGAGCAACTCTCTCAGGTGGGCAAAAACAACGATTGGCAATTGCCAGAGCTTTATACAAAAATCCGGAAATATTGATTTTGGATGAAGCAACCTCCTCATTGGATTCCGAATCTGAATATTATGTACAAAAAACGATAGAGCAGTTGGTGTTGTCCGGAAAGACAATCATAATAATTGCACACCGTTTGAGCACAGTGATACATGCAGATAAAATTGTGATTCTAAAAGAAGGGCAAATAATCGAAGAAGGGACTCATAACAAACTGTTTCAACAAAAAGGGATTTACTATAACATGTGGCAAAAACAGATTCCTAAGGAATTAGAACCACAACTGACAATGCTATCAAATTGATTTTTTCTGATTCAAACACATTTCAAGATGCTTCCGTTTAAATCCTATCTATTTGTCACATGTCTGTTTGTGTCTTTGACAACTTTGGCTCAACAGATGTCTCTAAACGATTGTATAGCTTATGCGATGGATCATCGTACCGAACTAGACAGGCAATACAATGAGGTTGCTTTTCGCACCAGACAAGTCAGCTATACAAAACACGAATTGCTCCCTACCGTTTACTCGGAAATATATCACCAGTATAGTTCCGGTCGTTCGTTAAATATCAATACCTATGAATGGGGAAATAGTGCAAAACAGCAAGGTTCCCTTTCACTGAATGCCGATTTGATCCTTTTCGATGGGCTACAGTCATTTCAGAAGATCAAGCAAAGCAAGTTGCTACTCGCCAGAAATAAATCGTATCTGGCCAAATTAAAAAATGATATTCGCGCACAGGTAATCCGGGTGTATTGTGAGTTGCAGACAGTAAAAGGCAATATTAATATCCTTCAAAACGGACTAACCAATCTCGAAAGTCAGATCAATAAAACCACTATAGCCGTAAAAGCAGGGAAAACGTCAACAATTGACTTATTGGAACTTCAGGCACGGCAGGAGAAACAACACAATGACCTGCTTGATGCTTTGTTGAGAGAACAGACGGCAACTCTTTCTCTTCAAAAAGCAATCAACTTTACAGGTAAGATCGAGACTCCAATCGCTGACGAAACAGATAGTGCATTACTATTCCAACCTGTACGAAACGATATTGTATTTCAACAAGCGTTAAGCACACTCCCCCAGATTGAGATCAGTATGCTGGATTCTGCTTATTGGCAAAGGTCCATTATAAAAGCGAACGGGCTTTATTCCCCGGTATTAAAACTTTCCGGTACATGGGCCTCGCAATATCTGGTCAATGCGATTGATCCGGTGAATGGGTCCGGTAAATATTCCTTTGGAGATCAATTAAACAACAATCGTTATTTGCAGGCTGGACTCACACTTACCATTCCGATTTATAACCGCCATGCCAATAAATCTCAAATAACGGAGAATGTAAAGTCTCTGAATCAGTCACTAATGGACAAAAAGCAATTGTTCCATGATATATTCTTTGAGGTAGAAGGATTATGTAACGAGATAAAAAGCAAACAAATGTCAATCCTTCATTTAAAAAATCAGGTAAATCTCTATACTAAAGTCTTTCAAATGCGACGCAAACAGTACAATGAAGGAGCATTATCCATTACGGATCTTATGGTGGCAGAGTCCAACTATACAGAAGCTTTACTAAGATATAATAATACTTGCCATGACACGATGTTTTTATTTGAACTACTCAAGATATACACCACGCCAAATTAAGTAATATGCAATGAAACTTTTTGAAACTATCAATAGACTTCAGATTCTTCACAAACTAATCGAAGAAGAATGTACGGGTACCCCCGAAGAATTGGCAAATCGATTAAATATCAAAAAAGCTCAACTGTATAATATACTGGACGAACTAAAATTGCGGGATGCTCCTATTTTATATTCCCGAAAGAAATGTTCGTTTTATTACAAATACCCCTATCAGGTTGAAATAGTCTGTAGGTTGCAACCTATAAGTAACAGACAATTGGCTCGAGTATCGGGCGGAAGTATTTTTGTTCCGTCCAGTTTTATTAGACGGAGTAGCTTTACCTTTGCATTGTAAAACCGGTTTGCAGTACTAAACTACAGGTACTTAAAAGTTGTAGATAGATTATCGTTATTTAATTCAAAACAACAATGAAAAATTTAGAATTGGAAAATTGCGGATTGCAAGAGTTGAGCAAAAAAGAAATGTCAAAAGTAGAGGGTGGACTTGGATTCTTGATTGGTGCTGGTATATTGGGTTGCGTTTTAATTCTTAGTTTATTTGAACCCAAAAGAAAAAGGTAATTCCTTCTAATTTATTCAAAACTTGTATATTCTTTAATATAAGTTTTGATTATCAAATAGTTGTCCGTGAATAAAATATTCATGGACAACTTACATTTGAGTTGAAATTAAATATGATAAATTAGATGTCTATTAAAATGGGGATTGATTCCAAATAGATTATAAAGGCTGTATAAACAAGGATCAACTGGAAATACAATGAAATTCAGAAAGCTACTAATTACATTAATAATGTTTTTTCTTGGAATCTGTGGAAATGCACAAAATTTAATTCATATATCGGGCTTAGTCACCGACGAGCTCAATAATCCTTTACCTTATGTTAATGTATCTCTCAAACATTCCCGGATTGGTACAGTTACAAATGCCCAAGGTAGATTTACGCTATCTATTCCTCTGAAAACAGACAGTATTGTGGTGTCATTCATGGGTTATGCGAATAGTAGGCAGTTACTAACCTCTACGAAAAAAGAGTATCATTTTCAACTTATACCCAGTACAATCAGATTAAATGAGTTTTTAGTAAGTAATCTGACCGCAGCTAGTTTACTCAAGAAAGCAATACATACCATCCCGCAAAATTATCATCAACAACCGGTATTGCTTAAGGCATTCTACAGGGCTAAAGTGATGAGTAAAGATACTGCTGGTTATGCTGAAGAAGCTTCATTTGATATTATCAAATCATACAACTCCCATTTTGAAGACAAATATTTCTTGCAAATGAATCGAAACTTCTATATTGATAAGAAACTATCTAACAATATCCTTTATGGAATAGAAACGCTAGATCAGGTTAAACAAATCTCAACTCTTTTTACTTCTTCATTCTTCAGGAATCACAATATCGAATTCAGGCCTGCCTCAAGCTATGACAATCGGCCGGTTTATGTATTGCAAACTACGCCTAAATATGGAAAATCGGGAAAAACCGGAAAAATATACATCGATGTTAATGATCTGGCTTTCGTACGCATCGATTTGACTGACTGCAAAAATAATAACCAAATAATTGTCCAGTATAAAAAAACAAAGGATAAATATTGTTTCGTTTCGGGTAGTGAAAAGAATACACCTATCCAGTCGGTTCTGGGAAATTCTAAGGAATATTCTGCAGAAGTCCAATGGGTTGTTACCGAACTTCAAACGAACTTTCTTAAAGACTCGATTTCAGGGAACTATTGCACTACAGAGAGCTCGCTGATCGGCTTTCCCAACAATGAAACGGATTCTGTTTTTTGGAAAAACTATAATCACGTTTTACCAGACGAAAACTTACAGAAGGTGATAGACAAGCATCGTCTTACAGCTCCGGAAATTTCAACAAAATCGCTTCAACGAAAAGACCAGAATCTTACCCCCCTTTTAACCGGATTATCACTATGGATTTCAACTGATTCTCCGAACAATCTCAGCATTTTGAGTAAAAATATGATGTCTGTAGATGGAGGAATAGAATATTTGCTTACGAAAACACTTAAAAATCCCCTGATAAAAACACTCGGGGCCTATTTATACAATCGTATTATCTCATCATCTTTCCTGGCTGTTGAAGCAGAACGTGAGCTACTTGCCAATCAAGGTATTTCGGTCAAATACAATCCTACAATATTTAATTCATATAGAAGTGGATATAGTTATGGACTGGATAACTCATCCATGGAAAACCTGAAGCTATCGAACTACCACACATACATGAGACTACATACTGTAAAGAACGATATCAATTATACATCTGCGAAACATATTGAAGAACGATTAGCTAGGGTTGATATGAGCAATATAAATGCCAAAATCAGTTACACATACCAACACGCTTTAGAATTAATATTTTTCAGAGCTACAAATATATTCTTTGGGGAGGGTAAAGATGCCAAGGCTCAAAATCTGGCAGACAGTATGCAACCGCTTATTATTGATCCGGGTAAAAGCTGGGTCAAATATTTATTTGAGCCTAATGCTTTTTATATCAGAAATACAAAATCCGGAGATTTGAATAATGATGAGAAATTCTACCTGAAACGGTCATCACTCTTTTCATTTATTAATCTAATATCTCCTCAAATGTTTGGCATAAAGAAATTCCGTATATCGGAAAAGACCCGTTTTACTTTTAGTTTTAACTACCTGCGAACCATTTTCGGAGAAATGTTTGAACAGAACTTTTGGATATCGCACAACAATAACTTATCAGGACTATTCCTTCGACAATATATAAATCACGAGAAAACAGGATTGGGGATAGAATATAAATTATACGACACAAAGCTGGCAAAGAATATACTGTTAACCAGTAATATTAACTACTGGCATCAACCCACACAACTCTCATTCTATGACCATTCCCTTTCGTCAGGATTTAGTGCAACCCAACAGATCGAGTGGAAATTTGCCGAAGACAAATATATCCATCGCAGAAATATGTCGTTGTTTATGGGATATAACTACAAGAGTAATGGGTATGAACCTGATAATCTACATCTCACTAATAATCTTGATATACAATTGGGTGTAAAAATAAACTTGCGGTAAGATTCAAATGAACAAACACTAAACAAGTAGATGAATAAACGAACAATAATAACCCTGGACTTTCTGCTTACATGAAACGAACCCTCGCATCCTCCACCTTTTTACTAACGGCATGGGCCTTATTTGCACAAACATCGCCGATCGAATTGGACTCATTGTCTCGCAAAAACAACGAACAGAAAACCCCGATAATCATAGACTATAACGTAGTCGATTTCCCATTCTCCAATAAAAGCGTAAAACAGTCAGGCCTCGGTGGTCTGATAGCAAACCCCTCCATGTCGCAATCGCTCAATATCACGTCATCATTCTATAGTGCCACGCGTGAAGGGATATATCGACTTATGAATTCTAAGCCATCATTGAAGAGATACTATAAACTGACGGCTGAATTGACAGATATCCTGACCTACTTCCCAATTCCATTAACCAGCGGGTGGCTCCACGAAGAATTTCACAGGGCAGTCTTCGCTAAGCATGGAGGGTATAGCTACAATGAAATGAACTCTTTTCCAATAACCAAATCATTGATCAGTGTGCTTAACGATAAAGATGAAGATCTGATTGCACTAAAGAGAAACAGTCCGCAAGATATGGTAAGAATGGCCGAAGCAGGTATTGAAGGCGAATGTGTATTGGCTAATCAGATCAACAAGACGGCGTTTTATCACAATGCCAAATCGGTCTCAATCATCCCAATTTTGTCCACGATCAATAGTGCAGCATATGTTATCATGTGTTCAGGTAAAAAGATTGATAAAGAAAATAACAGCATGTATGAAGCCGAAGGCAGCAACATTAATAAACGAGACTTGCTTGGCCTTGACTTTTTATCCTGGGTTTACGACCTATACCGGCCAAATGAACCGTATGAGAACAGAGGTATTCACCCATCGGGTGTAGGCATCGACCGATACATCAAACGTTCACAACTGACTCATTCGGAATTGTCGTACCTCCGGCAGCAAGGCTTCCTGCAACTCATCAATTTAGCCAATCCCATGTCGTTCTGGTTTACATCGTTTACCCTCAATAAGAATGCGAATGCTGACGATACCCGGGCCAATCTATACTTTAATCATTGGCTTTCTTCTTTTGGATTTGATATATCAACTACCGGACTACTCCACCATAATAAAAACAATTATGCTTTCACTCTTCATAACTATGCCAATTATTACAAATGGTTTCCCGGAATAGAGGTCGAAACCTATAATTATCTGATTGGCAATGGGATCTGGAAACGTCCTCTTCCATTGACGGCAAAAGCGATGCTATGGATTCAACCCGAGAATCAACTGTTTTTCTCAAAGAAAGGCACTCCGGGCGGATATCTCGAAGCTAAAATTCACTATCCAATTAATAAACATTTTCAACCTTATGTGACTTTATCTGCCAAAACAGCCGGATGGGTCCAGGGAAATGTATACTTAGAGAAAAAGATTAATGGCGGGATTGGAGTCAGAAGTTATTTCTGACAACATCCTGATCTCTACTTCCGCTTTCTATCCCACCAGAGCCGGTCAATGAGCCAGTCTGTCTCAGGCATATTTGCAGCATTATTCAACAAGACATCCTGCGGGTACATAAAGCGTAAAGGAAGATTTCCATATTCCGGATTATCGGTATCATCAGCAGAAACCGACGGATACCCTGTCCGGCGATAATCGTTCCAGTTTTCGGCAGAAAGAAAGTTGGCGATATATTTCTGCTCAATAATAAGCTTCTGCGCAGCCTCAAATGAAAAGGGGAAATCATCTAATCCCGACAAGTATCCTGTGATTTCCGAAGAAGGAATACCTAGTTTTGTCATATTTGCGGTGATTGCCTCTTTCATTGAAGTTTCAGCTTTGGCATAATTCGATTTCCAGAGCCAGGCTTCTGCTTCGACAAACTTTGCTTCGGCAAAAGAAACCCATACCAACGAAGCATCGCTTTGGGTAAGCGGTGTATAGAATGTATTTCCATTTATGCCATTTCCAACAACCAAGGACACTCTTCCCGGTGAAGGTATTAAGTTTCCGTTCCGGTGCCCGGCAATCGTATCGGTCATTTCCGCATGTAAAAAATAGATAGAAATACGAGGGTCGGCATGCTTCTTCATCATGTTTAATAAAAAATCGTTGGCATAAACCGAATTCCATTTGACACCGAACTGATACCATGGGTTTTCCTTACCCGGCAGTGCAAAATATTGAAAAGATGCCTCATCGGTATTATCCCGGAAAGCGTTGGCCAACGATGCAAGGGCGATATCGGCTTGCGCAGCACCGCTCTTACCGGGCGCATAAGACAGCCTCATTGCATAACGTGCTTTCAATGTATTTGCCAGTCTGACCCATTTCCCAATATTGCCATTAAAGAGTAAATCGTCTTTGCCGGGATACAATTGCTGGCTAACCGGTACATTCAGATTATCAATCCCATCATCCAAAAGCCGGAAAATCTCGGTATAGATAAATTCTTGTTTATCGAAACGAGGTTTCGTGATTTCAGCAAAACGAAAAGCTTCACTCCAGGGAATATCCCCCCATAAATCGGTCGTATAAGCCAGAATATATGCCGCCAATACCTGTGAGATACCCAGATAATGATAATTCTTATTTGTCTGAGCCTTTTTCATGAGCAAAACATCATTCTTTAAAGCACCTGAATATATATCGTATGCCCAGGTGTTTGATACGTCAGCCGAAGTAATGGCAAAGGTTTCAACACAAGGTGCCTCCCTATTGCTGCTCAACTGCCCAAGCCAATAGTTGGGGTACCTGGCCGGATAACCGCCAACCAGATTATAAGAGACAATACCTTCGATACCCGGCAGTAAAACCTTCTCTGTGACTTCTGTCTCATTCGGGGAATCGGGATTGGTATTGACATCCAGAAAAGCCTCGCATGAGGTAAACCCCAAAGAGATGAAGACTATCAGAATGATGAATGATGACCGCCATTGAATAGTTCTGTTCATGATCAGGATCTTGATTAATTTCCAATATTACAAAGCAATCTTGATCGAGAAGTTGTAACTCTTCGTCGATGGTACCTGAAAGTTAATTATACCTTGTGCATAGGAGCTACCATACAAATTTTGCTCGGGATCGGAGCCGGTAAAGCTCTTGTCTGTCTGTAACCACAGATTTCTGCCTGTAAAAGCAATATCCAGTCCTTTTATATATTTCAGCTTAAGTCGTTTCAACGGGATTCGGTAACCCAAAGTAACCTCTCTTAGCCGGATATAATCACTCTTCTGAATAAGATATTCCATTGTATAACAAATCGTCTGATAATAATCCTGAGGATTTACAGCCTTGGTGTTCTTCAATCCGGTCGTGGCATTCGCTCCATCACAAATTATCGGGTGATTGCGGTCAATCGTATTTATTGAGGTTCCATACAACGTCATGTAATATTCGTCCAGATTGAGTAATTCACCTCCAACTCTTACATCGACCAGAGCCGATAGCGATAACCCTTTCCATGTGAAAATATTGCTCACCGCTCCGATCCAGTCGGGAGTAGTATTACCGATTGGGCCCAGTTCATCGTCCGGTATCGGATATCCGTTGTTGTCAACCAGAATCTGATTTTGTATATTTCGCTTGAATTTCGTTCCCCAAATTACACCAAGCGGGCTACCGGTTTGGATACAAATACCGGGATTAACGAAACCTCCTATCGGAATGTTATCTACTCCATCATCCAGCTTTACCACCCTATTCCTGTTGCGTGTGTAGTTAAGCCCGATATTCCATTTAAAGTCATGAAATACAACGGGAGTCAGATTCAGTTGAAGCTCGATCCCTTTATTAGATATTTCTCCGGCATTAACAGTGGTTGAGGTATATCCGGTCTCTGAAGCAACGGAGGTATTGAAAATCTGGTTTTTACCTGATTTATTATAGCAAGTTACATCTATTCCGATCCTGTCATTCAAAAGGCGCAATTCAAGTCCGCTTTCCCATTCGGTAGATAACTCCGGTTTAAGTAGACTATTACCGGCAGCTCTGCTTTGCAAATAACTGACTATCCCATTAAACGGATATTCAATATTACCGGCTTGTCCGTCACTGGGATTAGCTTTTTCATAACTCGTCAAAGTTGCATATGGTGAAGCGTCATTTCCTACGCGTGCATAAGAAAGGCGCAACTTTCCATAATTAAATTTCTTTCTGTGCGACTGTTTCAGCAAATTGGAGAAAACAAATCCGGTACTGACAGAAGGATAGAAATAAGAATTATGGGCATTAGGCAAGGTCGAGGACCAATCGTTTCTTCCCGTTAAGGTCAGATATAACATTTCTTTATAGGAGAATACAGCCTGGCTGTAATAACTAAGCGACCGCTTCCGGCCTGTCAGTTCTGTATTATTTTGTGATGTAGTATTGGAGAGATTGTAAAAACCCGGAATTATAAAGGAGGTTCCCTGAACAGTCTTTTCATTGTAATACATAGCATTGATATTATTGCCCAGTAAGAAATCTACCGTTACATCTGGCGAGATGGATTTATTGATTTGCAACATCAGATCAGAGTTAATCTCCCGGTTTAAGATAGTTCTTTCCAGCAAACGACCATCAGGATAACTACCTACAAGACCGGTATTTTCATAGAATTTATTTCTATTCCTATACACATCCATCCCCAGTCTGCTACAAAGAGTCATCCAGGGCAGAATCTTATAATCCATCGAAATATTGGGAGTAAAATGATTCCGCTTTTCAATAGATAAGGTATTATCCTTTAAAAAATAGTGATTGTTACGTGATGCGGTCTGATACAATCGCTGATTACCCAAAGAATCGACCGCAGGAAGGAAATTATAGGTAACCGGACCTCCGAGAATAGTCCACATGGGAGAAAGCAATTCATTACCTTCGGGCAAACGCTTATTCTCTGAATGAGTATAACCGAACTTTGTAGCAATATTGAGCTTATGATTGACAGATATAGTGTATTTTGCCAGAATGTTATTTCTGTCAAATGAGTTTTGTGCCTCCGTGCCATCTTGATTGTAGTTGGAGTAAGCGAAATAACCACTTGAATTGTTTCCGGTATTTCCATGTATACTGAAGGAGTTGTTGTATGTACGTCCGGTCTGAAAGAAGTCAAAAAGATTGTATGTAGGAATATTTAAGGTAGAAACCAACGGTCCCCAACTATATGCTGACTTCCGGGTATCACTGCCATCATAATATTCGCCAAACGCACCCTGTGCATAAATGTTTTGTCGTTTTTGGGGCCGGATAACGTCGAACGCTATATTCGAAGAGAATTCGATTGCCGGAGTCTTCTGTCGTAATCGGTTATCACCTTTCGTTGTAATCATCACCACACCTCCCGATGCACGACTGCCATAAAGGGCTGTGGCTGCGGCTCCTTTCAACACAGAAATACTCTCGATCTGATTGGCATCTATATCAATGGCCGTATTCGATGCCGATCCGTACAACAAGGGCTCTTCCACTGTGTGTTCTGAATTATCAAAAGGCACACCATCTATGATAAACATAGGCTGACTATTGTCCCGGAGAGATGAATTTCCACGAATCAATATTCGGGCCGAACTACCTGCCAGTCCGCTGGAATTATTAACATATACTCCTGCGACTTTACCTGCAAGCGCATTTACAATATTGGCTTCACGGGCATTATTTAATTTTTGAGAATTGACCGTTGAAACAGCATATCCTAACGCATTTTGTTCTCTCTTCAGGCCTAAAGCCGTGACGAGTAACTCTTTCAATTCTTTAACAGAAGGTGTAAGAATAATTGTCAACCGAGGCTTCACCGGTTCTTCTTTAATCAGAAAGCCTAGATGCGAAATTGTAAAGATCGAACCTAACTCAACAGCACTAAAACTGAATATACCGTTTGCATCAGTCATAGTTCCGGTTTTAGTCCCTTTTATTTTTACGGTTGCTCCAACTATAGGTTGTCCATCTTCTCCGGAAATAACCAATCCCTGTACTTTTATTTGTGCAGAGAACATGCTCATTACCCAGAATAAGAATAAAATTGATATGCTAATGCTCTTCATTTTTCCGATTCTATACACAAATATGTACCTGCCCATACATATGTAAATGCAAGGTTTTTGAACATCAACGTCAGTATTCTTTGCACTACATACATATTATCAGATGCAAGTGTCCTGAAAGGACAAAATCTAAATAACCGCCGGTAAAAACAGGCGGCCAAAATCAGTCGAAAGAAACAGAGCCCGGAAAGGGCTCAATAACAACTTGTTAAAATATTGTTCAGCAGACCCTACTTGAATCTCTTTTCCAGCTCGTCATTACCGATTATATTGATAATCGTCTTGCCATCGGGTGTAAAACCGTGAGTCGGGCAGGCGAAAAGCTGGTCGATCAACGATAGCATTTCCGACTCGTTGAGCGACTTCCCGTAAGCGATAGCGGCCGATTCTGCCAGTGTAAGAGCAATCAGGGTATGAATTTCCTCCTTCACGTCACAACCCTTCTCAATCGCATTATAGAGTATATTATGGAGCAGTTCGGTCATATCCTTACCCTCTACTCCCGCAGGAATAGCATTGACGGAATAGGTACCCTTGCCCAGATCCCCGATCTCAAAGCCCAGCAGGTGAAGATCCTCGCTCAGCAATGGAAAAATGGCGGCTTCGGCAGCTGTCAGCTGGATCATCTCAGGGAAAAGCACCCCCTGCGAGGCTGCATGTCCATGGCGGATACTCTCAATGAAGGTATCAAACAATACCCGGATGTGCGCACGACGCTGATCGATCACCATCAGGCCCGATTTGGAGGAGGTAAGAATATATTTACCCTTTACCTGCATCAACTGGCGCGAGGTTTCCGGCGCTGAAGCCGCAACCGGCTCTACAAAAATCGGTGCGGGGGCTGTTGCCTCCGGTACCTGAAACGGCTCTTCCTCCGGTTCGGGTTCATAATCCGGCTCAACGGTTAACCTGGAGGCATGGCTACCCATCTCAAAATCCTGATAGAGCTTCTCCCAGTTATTGGACGAAGGCATACTGCCACTTGGCGAACTCGGATATGACTTCTGTTTAAACGGATTATAATCGGGATTAAAATGCACTTTCGGCGGTGCGGGATTATAGGATTGTTCCACATATACGGGAATATCCGGGGCATCTATGGTATCGAAATCTATCGAGGGTACGGCATTGAATTTACCGAGCGCCTCTTTCACCGCTGCCATGATAATCTGCCAGATCGGCTGCTCGTTCTCAAATTTGATCTCTGTCTTGGTGGGATGGATGTTTACATCGATCGCTGAAGGATCAACCTGGAAATAGAGGAAATAGGGAGGCATCTCTCCCGACGGCAGCAATTGTTCGTAACAATGCATCACCGCTTTGTGAAAATAGGGATGACGCATATAGCGTCCGTTCACAAAGAAGAACTGCTGGACGCCCCGCTTTTTGGCAGATTCGGGTTTACCCACGAATCCGGAAAGCGAGATTACCGATGTCTCCACGTCCACCGGAACCAGATAGTTATTGAACGATTTACCCATTAACCCCACAATGCGCTGACGGATACCCGATGGAGACAGGCTGGCAGCTATTGTATCGTTGTGGTAAACCTTAAAAGAGACCTCCGGATAGACCAGCGCAATGCGTTCAAACTCCGAGAGGATATTATTCCACTCCACCTGGTTGGTCTTCAGGAATTTGCGGCGGGCAGGTACATTGAAGAAGATATTTTTTACGGCAAAATTACTGCCTACCGGGCAGGATACAGCCGTCTGCTCTTCTACAGATGAAGCTGACATGACAATATGCGTCCCCACCTCATCTTCAACACGGCGGGTCTTTAGCTCCACCTGCGCAATCGCGGCAATAGAGGCTAATGCTTCGCCCCGAAACCCCATGGTACGGAGTGCAAACAGATCATCGGCCGAAGAGATTTTCGAAGTGGCATGTCGCTCAAATGCAAGGCGTGCATCTGTAGCCGACATTCCTTTTCCATTATCAATCACCTGGATAAGGGTTCGCCCTGCATCTTTCAGGATGAGTTGAATCTCTGTAGCTCCTGCATCAAGAGCATTCTCCACCAGCTCTTTGACTACGGAGGCAGGGCGTTGGATCACCTCTCCGGCTGCAATCTGGTTAGCTACCGAATCGGGTAAGAGATGTATTATATCGCTCATAGTTACAAAAAGTAATCTGAGTTGAATTGTTCTTGAATTATAGAATCTATCGCGTTCGTCTCTGGATCCGTTTGACCGGCTCTATTTTCAGTCCTTTACGACGGAAAATATCCATTGCATTTCGCGGTCGTATCAGACTAAACCAGCGGTAATTTTTCAGAAACTTCTGATCGGGCTTGATCGCTTCCATCGGAGTCAGCGACCCGACAGGGGAAGGCCACATAATTAGTTTCTCCAGTTTCCGGTTTGCCATATACATGGTCAGGAAGCTGCTTTCGGCATGATTGAGCCCAATCATCACACTGTCTTTATCCGTAGGATAGAAAACAGACTCCACATTGCCATTCACATCGACTCTCCGGATTTCGCCATTCAAAAAGTCGGCTTTAAGCTCCTTGCCTGACAACTGATTATAAAAACCACCCACACTATCCTGCTCTTCTATGGCAAAAGCGTATCCTTTGATGATCGCCTTGCGAATGGTGCTGTCGTTCATATAAGCATGAATGGTATCGCCGGAAAGCTGATAATTGGCGTTCCACAGGACCGGGTCTTTATACAGATGCAACACCGAATCCCGCGAGGAGTAGCGCAATGAATCGCATACTCCCTGTGATCCCTTGCTGTAATAACGCACCCGGTGGTAAGCCGATAAAATCCGGTGAGTCGAATCCGGCTCTGTGGCCATCAGGGTATCGGCATGTACAAACATGGTATCCGGACGTGAATATTCCCTGGCCCAGGCCAGCTTGGTAGAAAAGGCAACCTTGGTTTTCTCATTGTAATAGCCGTAATTGCCATATAAATCGGCTTTATTAACCGAATCCCTCAGGTGCATGTAACCGTAAACTTCACCAATACCTTTCTTCCGGTTGTAAAAGATCGTATCGCCGGTAAGGGTTTTGGTTTTGTTTACCAGCAAGGAACGGTCCAGCAACATGGAGGTTTCCTTTAGCGTATTGTACCACCCCCGGTCTGTGTAGATGGTATTACTGTCCGATACTATAGTCGATGGCCCCGCGATATTGGCGACTTTGGTCATCGTGTTATAATGCAGCGTATCGGAATAGAGCGTCATCTTGTCGTTTACCAGCTTCACATTGTAGTGGAAGTCGGCTATCTTGGTTGATGGGGAATACTGGCCATAGAGTGAGGTCAGCTCATTCTGCAAATCTGAAATCACGCCCCCCTGAAAGAAATAGCCGATATTGATACGACGGTCATAGTTCAGACTGTCGGTCAACAGGGTAACGTTACGATTCTCCATCTTCACATTGTAGCGCAACTTAGCCACCTGGGTATTTCCATCGTAAAAGAGGAAATCACTGTACACAAAGAGTGTATCTCCCTGTTCCATCCGGATATTCCCAAAGGCTTCGAGGGAATTTGTTTTATCAAAAAAGTGAGCGCTGTCACAAAACATCAGCATATTGTCCTGACGAAAGCGGACTGCCCCCCGTAGTACCTGGTAATCCGGTCCCTTCATCTTATCAAACTCCCAGATATCGGCATTTTCCAGGAATACTTTCGCTCCCTTTTTAGCTGCCTTATGCTTACTGTGCGATGGCTTTGCTTTTGCATTTTGCGTCTGGGCTACTATGCAAACTGCAAACAGGCATAAAATACAAAATGGGAGTATCTTATGCCTGTCCGGTAAATAATTCAGAATACGTTTTATCATATCTTTCAGCGGCTTATTTCACCCAGCCGGAGTACTGGAAATCGCAATTGCGATATTCCTCCTTGATCCGGACATAGGTATCTGCCATTTTCTTTTTGATCCAGTTTTGGATAATTTCGTTTCTCTTTTTCTCTTCCACCATTTGTTTGAGGGCCTGGTAGTCGTCGCTTATATTGGCTTTATGACCATCGATGCGCGTTTTTAGTTTTACGACCGCACAAACCTCTTTATTGTTCTTGTTGATCATGGTAAACGGTTTTGATATCTCACCCACTTTCAGTTTCTCAACTGCACGCGCCACTTCTGTGGGCAACTGTTGCATTTCGAAGCGCGAAACATTGGCGCCGGTATTCGGATCGTTAAACAACATCAGTCCGTTATTGTTGCGGGTATCCTTATCCTGTGACAAATAGAGGGCTGCCTCATCGAAAGTAAATTTCTTCGCCTTAAGATCATTCGAAATCGAATCCAGTTTCATCAATGCATCCTGCACATCTTTGTCTTCTACTTTGGGCTTCAGCAAGATGTGGCGGCAGTTGATGCGGTCTCCCCGTTTCTCTATCAACTGAATGATGTGATATCCATACTCCGACTCAACTATTTTTGACACCTTCTTCGGATCCTGTAGGTTGAATGCCACATTGGCAAATTCCGGAACCAACTGTCCTTTACCCATAAAGCCCAGCTCACCGCCCCGCTTGGCCGATTCTGTATCTTCCGAGTATAATACGGCCAGTGTAGAGAATTCCGAACTGCCACTGTTTACCCGTTCTGTATAATCACGCAAGCGCTCTTTTACGGCATCAATCTCTTTTTGCGGGATCTTGGGTTGAATCACAATAATCTGGGCTTCTACCTGAGTAGGAATAAAGGGAACACTATCGGAGGGTACGGTAGAGAAATAGCGACGGACATCCGCAGGGGTAATTTTAATGTCACCCACAATCTTTTTCTGCATCTGTTGGATGACGCTCTGATCATGTACCATATCTTTGGTCTCTTCCCGGATCTGACTGTAGGGTTTATTAAAATATTCTTCCAGTTTTTCCTTCGATCCGATCTGAGAGATAAAATAATTCATCCGGCCTTCCACCTGCTGCAATACCTGCGAATCCGATACTTCGACACTATCCAGTTTAGCCTGATGGAGATATAATTTCTGCAAGGCTATCTGTTCGGGTATAAAACAATAGGGATCCCCATTGATTTTCTCCCCTTCATAGACCATACGCAGACGCTGTTCTTCTATCTGAGATTTGAGGATTGCTTCATCCCCTACCACCCAAACTACCTCATCAATCACGTTATTCTGTGCCGCGGCAGAGAATCCGGCCAGGAGTGTAGTGAAAAACAGACTGAAAATTCGAATCGATTTATACATGAATATAATTTTTATTTTTGGCTTTTGGCTGGGTTATTTTGCGTAAGGTTATAAACCGACGCTTCTTTTTTCCGGATAGCCCTGTTCAGCAAATCGTTTTTAAAATTCCGTAAATAATCAACTTTGCGATGCGATATCAACCGGTTCCGGATCTCTTCACGGGCATAATCCTCCGGATAACGACTACCTTCGACAGCATACTTTTTGATTGACAGCATATAATAATATGCGCTGTCTCTCACCTCCAGTGTTTTATTCAGCCGGAGAAACGAGGCTGCATTGCTGATCCGGTAAGGTATATTGGCCATGATGGAATTAAGATCCTTCCACTTATCCGCAAAATACTCATAAGCGACGGCATGCTGGATCGAATATTTCTCAATTTTCTCAATATCCGTCTCTTTCTTCAGAGCCATCCAGCCACGAAGCTGATTATGCTGGGGCGAATTTACCGGTACCTTCAGATAAATCCCCTGGATCAGGTTACAATTAAGACTAAGCTCACCGGCATGACTATTGTAATAAGCCTCTACCTCTTCATCCGAAATTTCCTTGCTCAGCTTATCCTCGATCAGATAACGTTGATATTCGGAAAGAATCAACTGCCGACGGTAATCTTCAACCATTTCGTCAATCTTCTCTTCGTCGGGAATATTCTTCCGGGCAACTTCGTACATCAGTTGATCGGTCACCCAATTTTCAACGAAACTCCGGGCAAACGCAATGCTATCCGACCGTGTCAGCCCTTCAGGCAGGGCATATTTAAGATCACTTATATACAAGTATTTTCCCTTTACCACTGCCAGAACTTCCTTGCCGGGCGCAGAAGTGTCTGTATTGCAAGCGGATAAAGAGAAAATACAAGCTAACAGTCCAACCAGTAAATGTTTCATCCGGTTTTAGTTAATTGATGCGGTAAAGATAAAATGATTTTATCGCAATCACTACGGTTTAACCGTTTTTAAGACCTCATCAAATACCTCTATTTTGTATTTAGCATTCAGCTTTTTAAGCCATTCTTCTTCGAGATAATTTTGGTAATCGGCTGTTACCAGTCCCCGCATATCACTATACTCTTCAGGTCCTTTCGCCAGTACTTTACCCACTGTGAAGCAATAAGGGAATTGACTGTCCGGTATATACTCTTTACCTTTGAAGGCTTTGGCATCCACCAGTTTATTTTCACCCTTTGCAAACAGCCCTTTTTCTACTTTTACACGGGCAATGGTATCATTCAGGGCTTTGCGTAAAACATAAACCACCGAATCCGATGCTGTTTTCTTAATCAGATCACGTGCTTTTTTCTCTGTTTGCTTATCTTTACAGTAAACAACCAACCCTTTATACTTCGGTTCGCTCCAGCTGTAGTTCATTTTATTTTTCTCAAAGTATTCCTTCAGCCCCTCATTATCTTTGGATGCTTTGTCCCAGACTTCACGATTGCTGATTTCAAAAAGCAACATGCCATCATGATACTCCTGCATCAGATTGCGGAACTCCGGATATTTTTGTTCCAACCGGCTGTCTTCGTATGCCAATACCGAATTGTTTACATAGTCATTGTAGTTCTCATGAATGAAATCGACGGCTGAATGTTTATGCTCTTCACGGCTATTCTTCAGGACTGCTGCAAAATCTTTCTGCAAACAGACTTTCCCCATCCAGTTTAAACAGCGGTTTTACCATGTTTGCCGCTGCAACCTGATAAGCAGAATCTGAAGGAAAACCGGCTTTATCGGCCAGGGCAATCATTTCATTTAACGCCTGGGTATCTTCCGTGTAATTATATTCATTTTTAAGTTTTCTGACCATCTGGATTTTTCCGCCTTCCGCACGTTGGTCCCGCATAAACATCCGGACAATCTCGGCTTTTTTCTGATCAAAAGATTCCTGCCCCTTTTTATCCAGCAGCTTGATAAAGTGCCATCCATAACGGGTTTTAAAAGGTTCCGAGATATCCCCTTTTTCTTTCATGGCAAAAGCGGTGGTTTCAAACTCCCTGATCATGCGGTTGATTCCAAACCAGGGAAGTTCTCCGTTCTTAACAGCTGAAGTACGGTCATCCGAGCTTTCAAGTGCAACTTTACCAAAATCAGCCCCCTGACGCACTTTCTCATACAATGCCTGAATGGCCTGATGCGCATCTGCCTCAGCCACTTCGGCCGAGATCGAATCATTTTTCGGACGGTTCGTTTTCATGATATGCGCTACCTGTACCTGACCGGGATCATTGCGACGGCTGTGCACCAGGATCAGGTGATAGCCAAAATCGGTACGGACCGGTTGGGTCAGTTGCCCGACAGGGGTATTATAGGCTGCCAGCTCAAAAGGATAAACGGTCATAAAGGCAGATATATACCCCAGGTAACCTTTGTTATCAGCCTTGGACGGATCTTCGGAATATTTTTCGGCCAGTCGGGCAAACAGGGATTTATCAACAACAGCCGGTTTGGCAGCCTTGCCACCTTTGGCTGTCACAGCCGGTTTCACCAACTGATTGCGTATATCCATGATTTTTTTGTAGGCGGCCAGCGTATCGGCAGAAGTAGGAGCTTCGGGAAGACGGATAAGGATATGGCTTACCTCCACATTCTCTTTCATCCGCTCATAGGCCTCACGGGTCAGTTGCTCATCGGCTGTTTTATCAGTCAGGTAGGGTTGTGCCAGTTGACGACGATAGCCGGCCAGCTCGTTTACAAATGCCCTGGTGGTATCCAGGCCCAGACTCTCGGCCTCGACCACCTTTAATTTGAAATTTTTGAATAACGTCAGATACTCTTCCAACGATTTCTTATCCATCGATGAGGAAGAGTTGTTCTTATTATAGATATACTCAAACTCTGATTTTTTTACATCCTTACCGTCGATTTTCATCAACACCGGATCAGTTGCCTGAGCAGCTGCCCCACACACAGATAACGATAATGTAAATGCTAACAAATTTCCTTTCATTTTCCTTGAATCTGTTTTTACGGTTAACTCATGAGATATACAAACAAAAAATACACTAATCTAACGGAGAAGCCACAAAAATAGTGTTCTATTCGTTAAATTAGTGTATTTATCACTATGTTTTTTTTAATTATTCGCCCCTGCTGTAGTTTGGCGCCTCCTGCGTAATGGATACATCATGCGGATGGCTCTCGGCAACTCCGGCATTGGTGATGCGGGTAAACTTCGCTTTATGCAATGCTGCAATATCTATTGATCCGCAATATCCCATTCCGGCACGCAATCCGCCTACCAACTGGTAAATCACTTCAAACAAAAAACCCTTGAATGGTACACGGGCCGCAATTCCTTCGGGAACAAGCTTTTTCACATCATCCTCCGCATCCTGGAAGTAGCGGTCTTTCGAACCTTTTGCCATCGCATCGAGCGAACCCATTCCGCGGTATGATTTGAATTTACGGCCATTATAGATAATGGTTTCACCGGGAGACTCCTCTACACCGGCCAACAGACCGCCGACCATGATCGAATATCCACCGGCAGCCAGGGCCTTCACGATATCGCCGGAATAACGGATACCGCCATCGGCAATCAGGGGCACACCGGTTCCTTCCAGTGCTTTGGATACGTCATAAATCGCGGATAACTGGGGAACTCCCACACCGGCAATTACACGGGTTGTACAGATAGAACCCGGCCCGATACCAACCTTCACTGCATCGGCTCCGGCATCAGCCAACATTTTTGCAGCTTCTCCGGTTGCAATGTTTCCTACCACAACATCAAGCTCCGGGTGTTTTGATTTTACCTTTTTCAGCATATCCACCACACCTTTAGAGTGTCCGTGTGCGGTATCAATGACAATCGCGTCTACTCCCGCGTCCACCAAAGTATCTACGCGCTCCAGGGTATCGTGGGTAACTCCCACCCCGGCAGCTACACGCAAACGGCCTTTGCTGTCTTTACAGGCCATTGGCTTATCTTTTGCTTTGGTAATATCCTTATAGGTAACCAGTCCGATCAGTTTGTTATCTTTGTCAACGACCGGGAGTTTTTCAATCTTGAAGTTCTGGAGTATTTGGGCTGCTGCCTCAAGGTCTGTCGACTGATTGGTAGTCACCAGATTCTCTTTGGTCATCACCTCATCGACCGTTTTATTCAGGTTACGCTCGAATCTCAGGTCACGGTTGGTCACAATCCCGACCAGATGTCTTTCTTCATCGACCACGGGAATACCACCGATTTTATATTCTGACATAATCGCTAAAGCCTCACGCACTTTAGATCCACGACGAATCGTTACAGGATCATAAATCATACCGTTCTCGGCACGTTTTACAATTTGCACCTGCTTAGCCTGTTCAGCAATAGACATATTCTTGTGAATCACACCAATACCGCCTTCACGAGCCATTGCAATAGCCAGTTTAGCCTCGGTAACCGTATCCATGGCTGCTGATACCAATGGAATGTTCATTTTTATGTTACGGGAAAACTTTGTCGAGAGATCGACGTTACGTGGAAGAATTTCCGAATAAGACGGGATGAGCAAAACGTCATCGAAAGTAAGTCCGTCCATTACGACCTTATCTGCAATAAATGATGGCATATTGTTGAATGCTTTATAAAATTATTGCGTGCAAATTTAATCATTATTTCCGACTCAGCAGATATATATTATTTATTCCGCACCCGTTTTTTAGAAGATTTGGGAAATAGGAAAACAGGTATAATACAAACTACCAACCCACAGATAACCGGCCAGCCATAGCCTCACTCTTGCCTGACAGGCAATCCGCATCTATAGATAAAACGGTAATACATCACCCCCTCTTTAGATCCTTTTTATATATAGTTTAAACGCTGTTGATAGGGAGATATCACAGTAATATCACAGTGGTATCACAGTGGTATCACAGTGATATTACAGTCTTATATAGGACTGTGATATCTCTGTAATACCACTATAATGCTATTTTAATAATTTCGCATTGAGTGTGTTTAAACCTAAAACCAACTTAGACCATAGTATAAACAATCCGGGGTCAGTTCTTTTTCAAACCGGGACTGTATTGCACAAATATTGTTAAGCCAGAGCCTTATGTCGGAATATTCACTATATTCGCATTATCAACAATTTAAAATCAATCCAGATATGAAAAAGCTAATAGTATCCCTTTTTGTTTCTGCCGCTTTGATGGCATCTACCTCTGCAATGGCTCAGTGCTGCAAAAAAGAAGAGAAAGCCAAAACAGAATCTTGCTGTAAAAAAGGACAAGGTGAAAAGAAAGAGTGCTGCAAAACCCAAAAAGCACCGGCTGAGAAAAAAGCTGAAAAGAAATAATCCGACCTCTGTAAAAAGACTTAGTAAGCGTCTTGCATCTGTTGCAGGACGCTTTTGTTTTGGTAAATATTTTAATTATAAGAGTAAAATATCATTTGTTTTTGTAATATTTTCAATATAAATCTGTTTTTTCAACAAAATAAACTGTCAAAACGAAACAACAACAGACAAAACTCACTAAATTCGCACAAACAAATAAAATGGCGCATGAAACGGGCATGCAGAATTGAAAAATCACGGAACGTTTTAGTGAATGAAGATCTGCGCCAATGTGCATGACATAATTTGCGGAGTCCATGCGTAACCCATCAAAAATAAAATGTTATATGAAGAAATATGCAATCTCCTTATTCGCTGCTGCAACTTTGTTTGCTACAACACCGGTAACGGCCCAGACAGCCGGCAACCTGCTAAACAAAGCCAAAACAGCTGTAAAAAACAAAACGGCACCTTCACAACAAAAGACCGATTCCGCTATTTCAAAAGCGGGAAGAACCTCTGAAGCTGTTGTCCCTGCAACCGGATCGATGGTAACAGGCAGTGCCGCTTCGGCAAAGGCTAAAGTAAATGCAACAGCTAAGAAAAAAACACAAAAGATATCGTCAAAAATAAACAAAGCCGTAGCCAAAGCCGATGCATCGGAGAAAAAAGCATACGATGCAATGAGTGGCGCAACGTCAACCGCAAAGGCTCAAACCACCACGAAATAAATATCCAACCCTCAACGATCAACATAACCCTTCAACCCTCTCAACGAACGTCCTGGAATCTTGTATTTCAGGGCGTTTCTCTTTTATGACGCCGATGCTTCTCTTTTGGCAAAGCGTTCCTTTTTTCGTACTTTTGCAGCTCATCTCAATATCTAAAATGAAAATCCGAACTATAGAACTTCTGGCTCCGGCCAAAAATGCAGATACCGGTATCGAAGCGATTCGTCACGGTGCAGATGCGGTCTACATTGGAGCTCCGCAATTCAGTGCCCGGGCAGCTGCCGGTAATTCCCTCGAAGAGATTGGCCGCCTGATCGAATTTGCGCATCAATACCACGCACGCGTGTATATTGCCCTCAACACAATACTGACCGACGAGCAGCTACCTGAAGCTGAAACACTGATCCACAAGCTGTATGGGATTGGCGCCGACGCAATTATCGTTCAGGACATGGGAATCCTGTCGCTCAACCTGCCACCGATCGCTATCCATGCCAGCACGCAGACTGACAACCGGACTGCCGAAAAGGTGAAGTTCATGGAAGAGTGCGGATTTTCACAGGTGGTACTTGCCCGGGAATTAACCATCCCGCAGATTAAGGAGATTGCCACTCAGGTAAAAGTGCCACTGGAGGTATTTATTCACGGTGCCTTATGCGTTAGTTACAGCGGACAATGTTATGTGAGCCAGGCTTACACCAACCGCAGTGCAAACCGTGGAGAGTGCGCGCAGTTCTGCCGGTTGCCTTACCGGCTGGAGGATGCCGGCGGCAAAGTAATCGCGTCAAACCAGCACCTGCTTTCACTGAAAGATATGAACCGTACCTCTTCACTGGAGCAACTGCTTGATGCCGGTGTCACTTCGCTTAAGATAGAAGGCCGGTTGAAAGATGTGACTTATGTAAAAAACATCACCGCCTGGTACCGCAAGCAGCTGGACGAAATCTTCAAACGCCGCCCCGAATACCGTGCCGCATCATCAGGACATTGCAGCTTCAGTTTTGCACCCACTCCCGAAAAAAGCTTTAACCGCGGCTTCACCAGCTATTATATCGATAAAAAGAATCCCCGCCAGGAAGAGATTACCAACTTTACCACTCCCAAATCACAAGGGGAGTTCGTAGGCATGGTAAAAGTAGTCGGCAAAAACTTCTTCACGATATCGGGAATAATCCCCTTAAATAACGGAGACGGGCTTTGTTACGTAAACGAGAAAGGAGACCTGGTGGGATTCCGCGTAAACCGCGTGGAAGAAAACCGCGTCTTCCCGGCTGAGATGCCGGCGATCAAAGCGAAAATGCGATTATACCGGAACTTCGATCAGGAATTTGAAAAACTGCTTTCAAAACCTTCTGCCGAACGAAAAATCGGTGTCAGCATTGAACTGAAAGAGGTTCCCTTCGGATTCTCCCTGCACATGACCGACGAAAACAACAAAACGTCCATCGTATCGTTTCCGTATGAAAAACAACCGGCCCAAACACCTCAACGCGACAATATCATCCGCCAGCTATCGAAATTAGGCAACACTATTTTCACGGCCCGGAATGTAGATATATCGACCCGCGGAGAATGGTTTATCCCGGCCTCCCAGTTGGCAGAGTGGCGACGTATTGCAGCAGAAAAACTAATGACGGTTCGCAAGATCGCTTTCCGCCAACCGATGAAACCTATCCCCGACACCACACACGCTTTCGGGGAAAATAAACTGACCTACTTAGCCAATGTGGCCAATAAAAATGCGGAACGCTTTTACATCCGCCATCAGGTAATGGAAGTCGCTCCCGCTTTTGAACTGAAGCCCCCGAAAGATGTCCCGCTCATGTTTATGAAGCATTGCATCAAATACAGCCTGGGCTACTGCCCCGTTCATCAGAAGGGAAAACACGATTTCCGCGAACCCTTCTTCCTGGTCAATAAAAACACCCGGCTACGACTGGAATTTGACTGTAAGAAATGTGAAATGAGGGTATATAAAGCGGGAGAATAACTCAGGGGATGAGGGAATAAAGAATTGAGGAAGAGGTTATCTCTTAACAAAAATATACGACTAAACGAATCAACAAGATATGAGAAAGTTATTTCTGATTATGGCCATCAGCGCGGCTCTTTTTTCCTGTAAAAAAGATAAGAGCAACCAATTCCTCAACGGACAACTCGTTGGATTAGGCAACGAGCCGGTCTACCTGATTTCGGGGACCAGCAATAACGCGGTTATCGATACCCTGAAAGTAAGGAAGGATGGCTTTGTCATGGAGCAATCACCCGAAGATGCAAGGATGATCACGCTTATCCTGCCCCAAAACAGATCAGTCACTTTTTATGCCGATGCAGATTCGCGACTTACAGTTTCGGGAAATGTGAATGCTCCTTATTCAATCTATATCGAGGGGGACTCGGTCAATAACAAACTGACTGAATACAGAAAATCGGTATTTAACGAGGTATCAGCACTCTACAGACTGCAACAACAAGCTGAAAAAGCCTGGAATAGCGACAGCCTGAAACACTACGAAGAGCTCCTCAACTCCCCCAAAGCAAAAGCGTTACGAAGCAGCCTGAAGAAGAAAACGGAAAGCTTTGTTTCTAAAAACAACTCTTCTCCGGCCTCGGTACTTGCGATTCGCGACTACCTAAGCAATACCTCAGACAATGCATTGTTGAAAAACCTGTTATCCGGACTGAAAACCAAATCAATGGGTGATTTCGCTCCATTGCATGAACTTAAGCTGGTAAGCAAACAATTGCCCAAAATAGCAGGAAGCATTTCATCGTTCCAGAGCTATAATACCGACAATAAAGCGGACTATTTCTACCCGGGCACAGGCAAAAGAATGGTTTTGCTCTTCTGGAAAAGTGACGATAAATATTCGGCATACCTCAACAAAAAGCTCTCGGCAGCCTTTGAGAAATGCAACAAAGATTCTGTAAATTATACAGCTATAAGCCTTGACGACTCGTACGAGGATTGGAAGTCAGCCATCAATAAAGGGGGGTACAAAGGCAAACAATTGTTGACCAGAGGCGGTTTTCAGAACGAAAATATCGTCAAGACCGGGATAAGCCACACACCTTTCCTGCTCTCTGTTTCCAAAAACGGATCTATTACGGCTATTTGTGAGAACGATGAGAATCCCTTAAAATAAGAACCGACTCAGGCCCCATATTAAACAGCAGATCAATTATGCTTAGATTGGGCAAAAATCCGTGATTCGACTCAAATACCTGATAATAGGGAACCGGTGTAAAATCGGTGTCAAACGTATAATCTTTCTTGGGGTGAATGGTTTCGCGAAAATCGAAACTATTCGCCCCGGGTTCTTTTTGATAGACTTCGGAATACGCTACCTGAGGGGCAATGTCAAGCAGCTCTTCAATCTTCACCCTCAGCGCCTCATTGAAATCAAACAGAAAATCGTATCTCTTTTGGTAAAACAGTTCAAAATCGTCGCGGTAATACTCAAAAAACGGAGTATTGTTGTATGCCGACACAATAGCCTGCCAATGCAGGTGCTGCCAGTTGCCATGATCGGAAATGCGCACATCACGGGTCAGGCATTTAGATTCACCCGTACGCTCCACCGGAATAGTCAACGGCATTACGCCATTGGCTGCAGCGATATTACAACGATTGCGGTAGGTCTGCTTCACATAGTTGCAATGCTGCTCGATCACCACTTTGGGAAAATGATAAAGCTTACAGAAATAGTGCACAGGCGGCAGATAGGCAGTCGTAAGATAGGCGGTATCCATGTCGGAATCAATTATTTTGAGCGCAAAGATAGGAATTTTAGGGATTGAGGGGATGAGGGATAGAGGGGGGAGGGAATATTTTCTCACATCTCCGCTGATCAAATGACTCCCATATCATGCAAATACATTACTGCAAAGCCATTATCACGGACTGAAAGTTTGCGCAGGATATTACACCGGTGGTTGTTGACTGTATTGGACTTAATATTCAACTTCTCTGCTATTTCTTCACTGATCAGCCCTTTCCTGATATAGCGGACAATCTCCATTTCCCGATAGGAGATCTGGCAATTCTTCTCTGAATAGATAAATTCTTTGTTCCGGATATTGATGATATATATACCGTGCGAAGGCTGGTCAGTCTTACCTCCGGCAATAGGTTTCAGAAACAAAAGAACCTGCCCGTAACGGTGCAGATCATATTCCTCCACCATCAGATATTTAAACATAATTCTCTGATATTGCCGGTTTTTATCAAGCATGCGACATTCAAAAACCAATGAATAGCTATTCAACTCATCCGTATTCTTTTTCTCCATAAATTGAAACCCAATCTCCCATGCCCGTTTAAAATGGGATAAATCTTCCGGATGCATCGCCGACAGAAAACTTTCTACGGTAACAATACCCGTAAAAAGATGGTTGAAATCGTCACAACACAGATGGAGAAAATGATAATCGTTGCGTCCGGGATTACACAATGCCAGAGTCTGATGAGCGGCCCGGGCCATTTGCTTCAGATACTCAACTTTTGCATCCGGTAATACATATTGCGGATCGGAAAAACGAGTATGATAATTGATAAACTCCTGATATAGGCTATTAATTCTTTCGACTGCATCCATATTCCTGACTTATAAAAACAACTTCATTCAATAATCAGCCCTCAAAAAACCACACATTTATTAAACTATTTGCATATTTTTTATATACACAATAGTGAATATTCACTATTGCAAAGATTTAAATTATCATTTACTTTTGCGGGCGATAATTTCTTTTTAATAAATGCTATACAAATATATTATTATTTACATCAATACACAAAATTGACCTGCTGTATATAATTACATTATGATTCCGAATCTATAGACATTCATAATCATCAGCATATAAATCAGTATTGTGCTTTTAACCTTAAATACTAATATCCTTTTCCGACTGAAAAGAGAGGGGCAGCTCAAGACTTTAAGTATTGGCTGCCCTCAATTTTATAAAGCCATGCCGTGAAGGCTCACTATAATACGTTGAAACAAAAACCAAACAACCGTTTATCCCCTGAAAACATACGGACGTTAGACTTTTGTGAGAAAGATGTGAGAAAGATGTGAGAAAGATGTGAGAAAGATGTGAGAAAGATGAGAAAAAAATGAGAAAGAAATGAGAATTTCGTTATAAACACTTACAAACTTATGTCCTATTATTGCAGCACTATTTTGATCACCTAAAAAACAATCTATGCAGATCCTCAATTGCGGAATCATTGAACTTAGGACTTGCCGGAATTAATTACTCATGCCTCAATAAAATAAAACAACATGCATGCTATCAAGACAATTATCACAAACAACAAAAGATTAACCAAGCAAAAATCGTTTGTTCACCTGATCAGGTTTCATACTTATAAATCAATCGAGAATGTTGTAAAGAAATTACAACCCAAAGGTATTGGTCTGACCATTGCCGACTGGCGACCTGTCATTAATGGCATGATGCCCGATGTGACTTTTTACAATCTCCGCTATCCGGAATATAACATCATGGATATGAGTAAAATCCCGGACAACTCAGTCGATGTATTCTATTCTGAAATGATACTGGAGCATATCGATGATCCCCAGAAAGCAATCGATGAATCCTATCGCATATTGAAACCGGGCGGAATCGCCATTCACACTACCGTATTCCTGATGCCTTATCATCCCTGCCCCAGAGATTTATACCGGTTCTCTCCTGACCTACTAGCAGATATGCATAATAGATATACAAAGACTTATACCGGAGGTAACGGCAATTGGAGAACATTACTGGTATTATTATTGCGTCTGTCGAGATTCCCGGTAAGCTATCGGTGGGGAGGATTGCCCGGATTACTGCTAAGGGGAGATGATCCTAAATATATGATTACAACATGGGTTGTGGCGCAGAAGTGACAAGGGACTTGCCACCCCGATTAGTTATTAAACAAGAAATGCCTTTCCCGCATCTCAAAATCAAACGTCGAAGCGACTCGCAATTGCTAATAGTATTCACTTTAAAGATTGGAAAAGGCAGGTAAAGATAGGTAATATTTACAATCACAGATAATAATAGTGGAATAGACTTGATCACGCAATTAAAAACCAATTAAACAATGTTGATATGTTGAAATATAACTGTGTTAAAATAAAACATCTTGTACTTACAGTAATCTCTATTGCAATTCTTTCGGCTTGTACCAAGAATGAACTGATTCAATCAAAAGATACTAACGAGCAGACAACGCTAAATCTTACAACAGAAGAAATTGATAGAATACCTCTGTTAAGTAGAAATCACTCAATTGATGATTCAAAGATAAAAGAAGAAGCTCAGAAAATAATTGATCTACTTAATGCTACAGAGGTCACTTTAAAGTCATCCAGCACGGCTCGCTCCATTGATCATCAAAAAGTAATCACTGTAAAAGGATCAAAACTCAGATCATCCAGTGATTCCATATCTAATATTGACATCCATGTCTTCAACTTTGGCGATGATGCGGGTTATGCAATATTATCAGGAGATGACAGACTACCTGCTGTTTTATGTTACTCAGGTGCAGGAGATATAAAGGATACAATTGACAACCCCGGATTACAAGTGTTCTTATCTAGGATACCTGAATTTGTGGAAAAAAGCATTGAACAACTTGAAGAGAAAAAAGATTCAATTTACGAAAGGTTAGAACAGAAAATAGAATCATCCGGTGATGTAAGTCTTCGCTCATCCTTTCTAAATATTTCTTTTCAATATGGTGATTGGGAAACTGTAAGCACAGTTGCGCCCTTAATTTCAGTCAACTGGGGTCAGAGATACCCATTTAACACTTCTCTAAACCGAATAGACGGCAGCCTTCCTCCTGCAGGATGTGTGGCAACTGCTGTCGCTCAGATTCTATCATTTCACAAGAGGCCAACTAAGTATGACTGGAATAGCTTTGTGAAAATGCCTTATTCCTGGAATTGGTATTCTGCTTCAGAATCTCAAATAAAAAGTATTGGAGAATTATTTAAGACGTTAGGCATGCCTTCAAATCTTGATATGAGCTACAGTCTTGAAGGTAGTGGCGCTTATAGCTCAAATGTTCCGAGGACCTTCTCAAACTTTGGATATACAACTGGTTCACTGCAAGATTATAACTATTCTGCAGCATCATTATCTATTGGACGTGGAAGGCCAGTGTATATATCGGGATCCGCTATTGAAACCAAGAAAACCTCAGGATGGTGGATTTTTACGACAACGACAACCAGCTACTCAGAAGGCCATGCCTGGGTAATTGATGGACTGCGTTCTGTTAAACGTCCACGAACAGTTCTGTTAAATGGAAAAGTTATTGGACAATCTACCGAATACTCTGATATGGTACACTGTAATTTTGGGTGGAATGGTAGTAGTAACGGGTATTATTTCAGTGGTGTTTTTGATACCAACAATACGCCTGTATTAAAATCAGGTACCTCAGGATATTATCAATATAAATTACAAATCATTCCAGATATAAAACCAAATTAAGAAGCAATAACGATGAAAAAATCAGGATTTTATTTTTACGCATTAATTGTAATTAATATGCTGAGTGCCTGTAACGATCATAATAATATCGACAAAATAACAGATGCTCCAATTACACAGTTTTTTGTCAATCGATATATTGATCCCAATAACCTTGAGTGCTATATAACGAGTGGGGGGCTGGAAGTATCAACGAATACAAGTCGGCCCTTAAGCATTGATTCGCTATATATCTATCTTAGCCCCAATGACTCAACGAGTACTGAATTCACCTCATGGAACAGGGATAAGGCATTAAACGATTCTATTGTCAGAGTTAATCTTGAAAAATTCAGAACTATCGCGAAACAGAATGGCGATACCGCATATTATCGCCCAATAGAGAGTGCCGGCCCGGATTGTTTTGCCCGAAGAATTGATCGTATTGAGATCTATTGCAAAAGCAACTACGATCAGTTACACCCTAAAGGCGCTGCATTGAATGATATTTGCACTATTAAATTCGGATCTGCACTCGAATATGTAAAGAGTAATTATACTAATGATAATGTATTGTATGAAAAGAGTGTAGTACAGATGGCATTGACTCAATTCAATAAGGAGAAAAGACGTCTTGTAGCTACTCAATTAGCATTAAAGTTAGTTACACCACCCCAGGTTACGGGAAGTTACATATTTACCGTTCATTATTATGATGAAGTCGGAAAACATCTGGCTGTTTCTTCTATGAGCTTGAATTTGAAAGGGAATGAATAATCTTATTTGATAAACCCCAATAATTCAAAACCAGAGGAAGGGGCGGCAATAGTATGTTTATAGGGTTTAAGAGAAAGCCGCCCCGAACTCTTTTTCTGCAAGGGTCTTGCCATCCCGCTTATAAACAAGAATTCCCAGAGGATTGGCTATCAATCCTTTGCTTATTGCATAAAGGCATGGGGAAAGTGATTGGCTCTAAATTTACCAAAGAGAAGTAATATGAGATCTAATTTTCATTATTGTATTATTGTATTACTGTTTCCCTTTTTTTCTTGCGATAAGGGAGATGAACACATTGTCATGGTTAATATTGAGCTCTTGAATGCAACTAAGTACAATGTACATTGTATTTATGACAAAAAAGACTATACAATCCCCGATTCGGTGTTTGAAATTAGATTAAAAGAATCAGTAAGAGACTCATTTAATACAATATGTTATTATGGCTTAGATACTGTTTTGAATCGAAGCAGTATTTTATCTCAAATTGAATTTATGGATTATATTTCAAAGTACAAGATTTTTTATTTACAAGGTAAAGATACCTTTTTTGTAAAGGATACGTTTTATGATGGAAAAACATATTGGAAGTCAGATGCCAGTAATGGTCCATGGGGCATAATTGTTACTTCGCATTATTGGGTTTGTAGATATAGAGCAATACTTTCTGAAGATATGTTTGAGAAGTAAGTGCATAGCATCGGTGTATGTAAGTTAAACATGTTAGACATGACATCTAACTGTATCACCGCAGAAGTTAGTCTGACAAATGCCATTACCAAAGACCTGAAATGGAAATTATGGTCGGAGGACGCATTTACCAGCTTAAGAAGCAGTGACAACACCCCATCTGCATCATTTCTGAAACTCAGAGCGCCTCTTATATTTAGCAGAAAGAAATAATCCGGGTATTTTACCAATTCAGAAATAAGATTGTCCGTCGTCTGAGCACGACGGCTTTCTTTTATTATCAGATCCCTAAAACAAGAAGTTACTCAAATGAAAAAAACTAATCGCAACTCTCTCATTCATAGGAATGATCACGAACGCTGCTACTGCACAGAAAGCAGCCGTAGAAAAATCAATTACCGGCATTCAAACAGGACTTCTAGGTATGTGGGTAAATAATGAAACCCGCTTATCTGATAAAATATCCCTTCACACAGAACTTGGCTTTGATGCAGGAATTATCGAAGGTACATATATAGATGGATTTACTTACAAAACCGGAACATCGTTCTACATCTGCCCGGTACTGACTGCAGAACCACGCTGGTATTACAATCTGGACAAACGTTTTAGAAGCAGAAAATCCATCCTAAGTAATAGTGGTAACTTCTGGGGACTAAAACTGAGCTGTCATCCGGACTGGTTTGTAATCTCAAAGAGACAAGATACAGAAATTGCCGATCAAATCAACATTATCCCTAAATGGGGGATCAGACGATCTATCGGGCAGCATTTCAATTATGAGGCCGGCATCGGATTAGGGATTCGTCATATCTTCTTAAAACAATATGGATTCTCTGAAGATCAGGATGAAGCTGCATTAGATCTCAACCTGCGGGTTGGCTATACGTTTTAAAATACAAACAAGAACGGAAAAGCCAGATGCAAGGTGCATTTATCGGATTAAGATATTATCCCTGGGGTATACTCCAACACCCTCCAAACAAAACATTATTTAATATTTATACACTTTGATTATATGCCAAATAGTGAATATTCACTATTGACAGGCATTTGTACAAGTTCTATTTTTGCACCAAATAAGAATATTTCTAATTGATCAAGATATGAGCATTCTTTTTATCAATCAACAAGAGTAATTCAGACTAACAACTCATATAATTCAAAACAACAGAGAGGGGCTTGCCACCCCGATTAGGTATTAAATAAGAAATGCCTTTCCCGCATTTCAAAATCAAAACACCATAGCGACGCCAATTGCTAGCAGTATTCACTTTAAAACTTGGGAAAGGCAGGTAAAGATAAGAATTTCACTTAAAGAATCATCCATCATATGAAGATCGGATTTAGATTATTCTCAATCATTTTTTCACATACAATAATATCAAAAATACTATATTTATGATAAGGCATTTTTTATATGTATTTCTAACGCTTGTCGCATTTGGATTTGCTGCTTGCAGTAAAGACGAAATAGCAAATATAAGTCAAAATGAGTCTATTACTATGTCAACCGATAGTGCATTCGATAAAGACATGAGCAATTTTGCACTTGCTGTCAGTCGATCACTTTCAAATAGCAAGGAATTCCGAAATATCGTAAAAGAAGAAGCGTCAAAGCAGTTTGACGGAGATTATGATATTCTTCTCAGTAATCTTACCGGAAAGAAAATTAGAAACCCTCAAATACTAAAACTCAGATCGACAGATGGAGATGGCGCATCTGTAAAGAATCTGCTAGAAGAATATTATCCCGGAAATAAAACCAAAAGCACATCAAGTTCTGCAATTGATGATCTATTAGAGAAATACCCGCTATTGCAAGTGTCTGTACCAGTTAATGCTGAAAAATGGACTGATGACACTTATATCCCAGATGTAGTTTTCTTAGCTGCTGATTACGATGAAGAAAACACAAAAACTATTTCTGGATTTAATGCGAAAGGTGAAATTGTAACTTTGGATGCTATAAATGCTCCTGCTGTCCCTGTGATTGTAATCGGAATGAATGAGCGAGTATCTGCGAATGAAACGAGCTTAAGGTCTTCGTCCTTACCATCTCCAAATAGTTTCTCAGGAAGTGTAGCCGAAAATGGAATGCTATTAACATGGCAAAAACCCACTGGCAGCAACTCTTCCAATGTTTCAGGGTATTACATTTACAGGAAAGGCTCATCTGACAATGCTTATGTAAATATAGCCACAATACCCGGAGTTGATAATTTGTCTTATTTAGATACACAGGTAAATTCTCTCAATGCTTATTCTTATTACATTGTAGCATTTAATAATTCAGTTGTATCTGATCCGTCCTCTTATGTTTCAATAATAGCGTCAAGCCGACCTAATGCAGTAACTTCATTTGATGCTAACCAATCTTCCACAAATGCTGTAGAGCTTAGATGGATAAATGACTATTCAAAATCATTCAAAGAAACAGTCATCTCCCGGAGAAGTGTAAATGATACCGAATATAAAGTAATTAAGACTTGTTCTCCAAGTGAGACTTATTATTTTGATACAAACGTTGTACCGGGTGAGAGATATGTATATCAAGTTAAAAACATGACTACATCTGGAGAATATACAAACGCTCAATATGATATGGTACAATTAGCCTATCGTGATATAAACTCAAAAACCAAGGTTTATATAAAGGCAATCAGATATAATAGTTATAAGGCAATTGAAAGTTGGCCGAATGGATTGCCCGAATTCAACATATCTGTTTTGAATATTGATAGATCAAATAATAATCAATCTTATAAAATTGTTGAAAATCGCCGGTTTGATATGACTCGTCATGTTCAACAGGATTGTAATATCTTAATTTTAGATGGATGGGAACCAAAATATTGGTATGATCGAATGACTTATACTGTTTATGAAATTGACGGTGGTAAAGATATATCAGCAGATTTTAATGCAAGTTTCAATTTCATAGTTCCTGATTCAATTAGAAAATTATTAAAACTAGACACTGGCTCTGGATTAAAAATACAAGTAAAATATAATAAATCAGATGATTACTGCGGCATGGCTTTCAGTGACTATTTTGATCCATTATCAAAATGGATTGATTGTAATGGGGCAGGAGGTGTAGGACTATTGATTCAAGACAAACTTTAAATTATAACACAATGATGAAGTTAAACAGATTTATATTATTCATTGCATTTTTAATTCAACCATCCCTATTGATTAAAGCCGAAAAACCTATCTATCAATTAGATATCGGCTATATGCTTGTGAATAATAATTTGAATCGCAATGATTACTATATCAATAATGAACGAAGTTTTAATGAAAAATATATAGTTAAGCCTACTTATGGTTTAAATCTGAAATTATCGAAGAGTACATCTTTAGAATATATTCGTTTGTGTGTCGGATCTCTATTTATTCAATCACCGGCAAGCTATACACTTAACATTATTCCTGACCACTCTAAAGCATTGTACTATAGACTAAATGGAGGTGGAGTGTATGTCGGGATTTGTCCGACTATAGGTAACAAAAACATTGGACTTACAGCCGATTTAGGTATCGGCGTCTTTTCCTTTAAAGAATATCGGAGCATATATCATTATGACGAATCATCTGATTTGGATACATTCGATCGTCGCGGATCATCCGGTTTGGGTGCAATTTCTTCGGTTGGTTTTTATGCCAAGTTGGGAAAAATGGGGATCAACCCTCAGCTTCAAGCGATTTATTCCGGAGGTGGTGGGGACACCAGCTTTACCTTCTGGGGATTGAATATTCCATTGACCTTTAGTTTTTAATTATCAACAGCCGGGCGAATAGTCCGGCTGTAATAAGGCTGATTACTTTACAGGCTGGACAGACGGAGGTAGTGATCAGAATACAAAAAATACAGAGAATAGATTTATCCTAATCTATTATGGTTTAGGCGTTAGTTATAAGGAATTTGTAATTACGACTAGAATGTATTCCGTTGTTGTTGGATTATAAACCCTTGCATTACTAAAAAGCGGGACTGAAAATCCCGCTAACCAACTTCGTCATTCTACGGTATATCCGAAAAAGCTGGGGGTAATTTGATTGCTTTGCGGAAACAACAGCAATAATATCAGCTTAATCTTTTAAAATATAACAATATGAAACTCAAAAAACTTGCAATTATTCTTTACACAATCGTCGGATGTTGTTTCCTTTCATGTTCGAAAGAAGATGATGATGGAGGGTATTCTAAGTTGGCAAACCAAGAAAACAAAGTTGAATTCAAGGTATACAGTAATACAATCGGAGTCCCAATAAAGTTATCAGGTGTTGGACAAAGTGGATATCTGACTATCAAAGATTATTACGAAGAACAGTTCGTTACAAAGAATTGGGGCGCAGGATTTGAAGCCAGATGTGATGATCCGACTGTACTTATGACTGGCGAGATTTATGTCAATGGTAAACTAAAGTCAAGAATTGCAGCAAATGAAAGGCTAAAGATATCAGTCACAATAAAAGGGAACGGGTATTGATGACAGATACGATGGTATATAAACTATTATGATCCGCTTTTCGATAATATATGCCTCCCGTCCGACATAGTCTTCAGACCATTGTCGTGCAAAAACGACATAAGCAGAGCCACAATGTCATCAACTTAAGAAAAAAGAATGAAAAAGACCTTCCTACTCATATTGTCACTCTTATCAATCACACTCTCAGCCCAAGTCGATAAAGGCCCTGATATAGAGGTCAAGGCGATGATAAAAGGCGATGTTTACCAATATGATCTGGAAGCCAACTTCAACTTTTACAGATATCTGAGCATCGGACTGGGCCTGGGTACCCAGTCCGATTTCAAACAATCGTATGGCGGATACCTACCCAATAACAAAAGCATTGAGTGGGATGTCGACGACGAAGATGAAAAGATGTATAATATAACCCTTCGACCGTCCTTCCGGTTACGAACTCCCTATATGAAGATTGCCAAAAATCAAATCGCACTTTACACTACTCCCGGATTGATTATTTACCCATTTAGCGGGGACGGGGTAGATATTCGCTTTACAAAACTCAATTCCCAGAAACCATATCAATATGAATCCTGGATAAAATCATACAGTACGCCCTATTGGCCAATCCGGCTCTATTGGGAAATACAATATGGGATTGAATACCGGATAGATGATTTTGCCTTAATCGGAGGATATGAGACAAGTAACCAGGACTTTTACACAAGCAGAAGAAAACTCACTTTTGAAGGAGTCGTTTTCAATAAAAAACTACCGGACAGACGAAGCCAGATACAAGGTGTATTTATCGGATTGAGATATTACCCCTGAGACCTATACTAAAAACCGGAAGTCAAAAAATAGTTACTTAAGCATAGGGAACCGAATAAAAGGAAATGGATATTTGATCTCATTCGGCAAAGCCTCAAGACTCGCAATTGCTATGTTGTATTCACTTTAGAAACTTGAAAAAGGTAGGCAAAGGTAGTCTATTTTAAATGGAATTATATTTTGCTTTTAAACAACAATATAGATTTATATTTTATGAAACAGTTTATGTATCTGATAAAATGGAATATTTTGTTTTTGTTGGGGGGGCTAATTTTTATTAGTTGTAACAAAAATGAAGAACCCAAAGAAATCTCTTTAAAAGTGGCAAATTCTCAACTGGTATACCAAGGAGAAGTTTCTGATAAAGCAGGATTCAATGTACAATTTATAAATGACACAGCAAAATGTGTATTAAGGACAGTATATATCATGCCAGATGACACATTAGGCTATGTTAAAGCTTCTGTTATTAACAACAATCTTACCATAAATGTCATAACTAAACCGGATGACAATCCGAATTGGGCAGATATAAGTAAGTTGACAAAAGTTCATGATGTTAAGTTTAATCTGATTGGTCTAAGAAAGGGGGTTTATAATCTTCAACTGACTGTAAATAATACAACCTCATCAAAAAGTAACTTTTTGATCAATTGATCTCCCGTCCCACCGGATATGATGCCGTAGAAAATATACATAAAAATCTGCCCGGCATTGTCTTGATATTGACTTTCCTATGAAACCATTCAAAATGATTACGCAACTATCAGTATATATTTTATCCACATTTATAACTACAATTGTATTAGCCATTATACAACAGAAGAGCGGATTGAGTTTTGAAAAAATATCACTGCCTCAATTAGCACCTGCGAAGCGTCTGTTATTACAGGAACTATCTGGGGAGTATGGCATCGGGCATTCTAAATCGAATAGTATGGCTCATCCCGGCAACTGGCATTGCAATCACTCTTATGGCTGAGATTATAAGTTAGCATTTAGGTGCTCCACTGTATATATTAAACAAACTTCTGGTTCAGAATAAATACATTTCCAAATAATCATACAAATCTAAAAATGCGCAAATTCATTTATCTGATTTTCGTCCTTCTCTTTTTATCGCCATTCTCTCTCTTTGCCCAAAAAGAGAGAATCACCATCAGCGGCTACATTCGCGAAAAAGGCAGTGGCGAACTACTACCGGGTGTAAATATCTTTATTCCGGGTCTCAACAAAGGTACAGTAACCAATAACTACGGATTTTATTCGATCACGATCCCCGAAGGGTATAAAAAGATAAACTATTCGTTTGTCGGATACCAGACTGTTAACATCAACACCGACACAATCCGCAACCGGGTTATTAACGTCGAGTTATCTTCCGGCTCAGCACTCAGGGAGGTCGAGGTAGTCGGTACTGCTTCCGACAAAGTATCAAACAACACCCGCACCGACTACATCAGCGTACCCGTTAATCAGATCAAAGAGATCCCCGCCTTATTAGGCGAAAAAGATGTTTTCAAAACCCTGCAATTGTTACCCGGGGTAAAGAAAGGACAGGAAGGGACTTCCGGTATCTATGTGCGGGGAGGAGGACCTGACCAGAACCTCGTTATCCTCGATGATGCCACAGTATATAATGTCAATCACCTCTTCGGTTTCTTCTCTATCTTTAACGGTGATGCGATCAAAAGCGTGGAACTGACCAAAGGCGGATTCCCATCAAGGTTTGGAGGGCGGCTCTCTTCAGTGGTGGAAATGACCATGAAAGATGGGAATAAAGAGAAGACAAGCGGAGAAGCCGGCATTGGACTCATCTCTTCGCGTTTCACACTCGAAGGTCCGATTAAGAAAAACGTCAGCTCCTATCTGATTTCCGCACGTCGTACTTACATCGATGCGCTTATCCGGCCTATGCTCACCAGCGAAGAGCGGCCGGTCATGTACTTTTACGACCTGAACGCCAAAGTGAATTACGACTTTGGATATAACAACAAACTATACCTGAGCGGTTACTTCGGACGGGATAAATTCGGAGCGAATGATAATTACGACGACAGTAAATGGTCGTCAGGTATCTATTGGCAAAATGCCACCGGAACCATGCGATGGAACCATCTCTTTTCAAATAAGCTTTTTGCCAACACCTCTTTTATCTTCAGCAACTATGTATTGAGCATCTACGAGAAAGACAGCTATAAACAGGATAACGTTTGGCAGAATTACTCCCTGAAATACAATTCGGGGATTCGCGACCTGTCGCTGAAATATGATATGGACTTTCATCCCACTGCCGGATACCTGATCAAGATGGGAGCTATCAGTACGCAACACCAGTTTAAACCCAGTGCTCTGGTGGTAAAGGATAGTGAGTCTCCGCTGTCCAACACCAACAATAAAAAGCTCTACAATTCGCTGGAATCGGCCGTTTACATGGAAAATCACCTGACAATTCAGAACCTATTCCAGATCAATGGCGGAGCACGATTTACCCATTTTATAGCCGATCATAAAAACTACTTCCGCTTTGAACCCCGCCTTTCATTAAACTATCAGTTCCTTAAAAACACTTCGGCCAAAGCATCGTATGCCGATATGAATCAATATGTGCATTTACTTTCCAATACGGGAATCGGATTACCCACCGACTTATGGGTACCATCCACAGGCCGTATCGCTCCGCAACATTCCCGTCAGATTTCGGCCGGTGTTGCCCACGATATGGTGAAACAAAAGCTGACATTCACGGTAGAAGGGTACTATAAAACTATGCAAAACATCATCGGGTATAAACCGGGGGCAAATTTCCTCCTGCTCGATGACCCGGAATCCTCGAAGGATTTTGACTGGCAGGACAATACCATCACCGGACAGGGTAAAGCCTATGGTATAGAAATGATGCTGCAACGTAAGACCGGACGCCTGAGTGGTTGGATCGGTTATACACTTTCGTGGGCCAAACAGCAGTTTGACGGACTAAACAACGGGAATTGGTTCTGGGCAAAACACGATCGCCGGCACGATATCTCGGTTGTGGGAATCTACGAATTGTCGAAACGTGTGACTCTCTCCGGTACCTGGGTTTACAGCTCGGGAAATGCTTATACCATGCCGGTGGGAGAATATTATCCCAAATCCAATAATATGCTACGCTCTTCCCTGTTTAGTAGTAGTTATTACTCCACAACAACCGACTATGGAAAGTACAACAACGCACGCATGGGAGCTTATCACCGTTTAGACCTGAGCATCAGTTTCCGGAAGCAAAAGAAACATTACCTGCGTACCTGGGAATTGGGCTTATACAATGCATACTCACATCAGAATCCTTTCTTCTATGTACTTGAAGAGGATAAAGGGGTAAACAAACTCTATCAATATTCCCTGTTTCCGGCTATACCGTCAATTTCTTACAATATAAAATTCTGAATCATGAGATATATTCGTTTTATTCACTTGATTTTATTACTATTGGTCACCGTATCATGTTACGATGAAAATACATTTCGTAAACAAATCGACCTTCCGGCTACTCAGTCAAAAATTGTGGTATTCGGGTACCTTTCACCCGAAAATGATACTATCAGGATTTATGTGGGCAGAAGTATTGCGTTGAATGATACTGTTTCAACCGAAGACAAACAAATCACCAATGCCACAGTAAAACTCAGTTGCGAAGGAAAAACGGCGATCTTACCCTGGTATGACGAACTGAGATCTTACGGTAGTATCAATAACGACGGGGAATACACACCCGGATTTTACTATGAAGGTGGTTACAAAATTGCCGTAAAGGACTTCCCCCTGATATCGGGTAAACAGGTAAACCTTACCGTTAAAACCGATATGGGTACAATTACCTCATCCTGTGTAATCCCTGAAAAAGAAACTATTACTCCGGTGTTGGAGAAAGTCTGGGTAAATTTACAAAATGAATATTACAGTGAAATCAATGCGAATGTTATAGTAAAGAACTTCGGAGGCAATCAGGAATATTGTCACTTTATTGCCGAAATTGGTAAAACCGACCTGAAGTATGATAGATCATGGCGTACTGATTTTGACATAAAAACCGGAAACGAATTTTTCATCCACAAACCGACAGATGCATCCGAGGTAAAATACAGATTAAACAAATCCTATTATAACTATCAAACGGTTGATACCGGAGAGGAGAAGGACTCTATCTACATTAGCCTGGCTAAAACGGATGAAGCTTACTACAAATTCATTTCAACGTATAAGAATTACCAGGACACAGATGGTAATCCCTTTGCCGAGCCGGTGATGATTTACTCCAATATACAGGGGGGACTGGGGGTATTCTGCGCTTATCGGCTGACGAAGTGTACTTATTCGTTGAGGGATTATATTAATTGAATATAAACAGATATTCTGCATCTTTGCATTCTTAAACGTTAATAAATCAGATATGTCAAAAAGGCGATTGTTGTTGTTTTTGTTTTTATTTGAATGGATTCATTTCATATTTGCAATAGATACGGGTGAACGGGCAAACCTGAACGGTTTCATAAAAGACGCAACCAACGGAGAGGTGTTAATCGGCGCTACTGTGATGATTAAAGGTAAAGGGAGTGGAGTGGCGACCAATAATTACGGATTTTATTCGATAAACTTACCCAAAGGAACCTACGATCTGGAGATTAGTTATGTGGGATATAAGACTCTTTCACGAAAAGTAACATTGGATGCAATTACCAAACTTAACTTGGAACTGATTCCTGACACCCGGAACCTTCAGGAAGTAACAGTAACAGCCGAACGCAAAGATGCCCATATAAGGCGAAATGCCATGAGTGCACAAAAAATTGAGATTGGCGCTATCCGAAAGATTCCGGCCCTGATGGGCGAAGTGGATCTGCTTAAAGCCATCCAGCTACTGCCGGGTGTGGTGTCGGCCGGTGAAGGGACATCGAGTTTCAGTGTGAGGGGCGGTGGCATCGATCAAAATCTGATCATTCTGGATGAAGCTACAGTCTATAACGCATCGCACCTGATGGGATTTTTTTCGGTCTTCAACAATGATGCAATAAAAAATCTGACACTATACAAAGGTGATATTCCGGCAACCTATGACGGCAGACTTTCTTCACTGCTGGAGGTTAACATGAAAGACGGTAACTCGAAAAAGATATCCGGTAGCGGAGGTGTCGGAACGATTTCAAGCCGCCTGACTTTGGAGGGGCCAATCAATAAAGACCGCACTTCGTTTATCGTATCGGCACGCCGTACATATGCCGATCTTTTTCTCAAGTTGTCAAGTGACGAAAAGGTCAGTGACAACCGACTCTATTTTTACGACTTTAACGCGAAAATAAATCACCGCTTCAATGATAATAACCGCCTTTTTATCTCCGGTTATTTCGGACAGGATGTCTTCAAAAACAAAGATGCCGGTTTTGATTTTGGAAACAGTACTTTCACAATACGCTGGAACCATCTTTTCTCAAAAAACCTTTTCAGCAATCTGTCGCTGATCTACTGTAATTATAAATACGGATTGGGCTCAAGCATGAGTGGCGAAAGTAATTTCGACTGGCGATACAAAATGCGTGACTATAGCCTGAAATATGACTTCTCCTATTTTATTTCCCCGGAAGCTACCTGCAAATTTGGTTATCAAACCACATTCCACAAGCTTAGTCCGGGGACCATTACCTCATCGGGAGGAACGACCAGTTATGATCCGTACATCCTTCCCGACAACAATGCGCTGGAACAGGCCATTTATGCATCGGGAGACTATAAACTATCAGACAGGTTGTCGTTAAAAGCGGGACTTCGCCTGAATGCATTCTCCAATGTTGGTTCGGCTACCATTTACCATTACGATGAGAACTACAATTCAACCGATTCCACCCTATATGGTAATGGTAAACTCATCAAAACCTTTCTGAGACTCTCTCCAAGGGTAGGGATCACCTATCAACTCAGTGAACATTCATCGGTAAAGGCAAATTATTCACGCACAAACCAGTTTATGCAAATGGCATCCAACTCCACAGCCGGTACACCGCTCGACTTGTGGTTTACTGCCAGTCCGAATGTAAAACCTCAGACCTGTGATCAGGTTGCTGTGGGCTATTTCCACAATTTCTTCGACAATTCGGTAGAGGCTTCCGTTGAACTGTTTTATAAGAATATGCGCAATAGCATCGACTTTTGTGATCACGCGGAGCTGTTGCTTAACCGCAAACTTGACGGTGAACTTCGTTTCGGCAAATCACATGCCTACGGAGCTGAATTCCTATTGCAAAAGACGAAGGGTAAAACCACAGGCTGGATCAGTTACGCTTATTCCCGGTCGGAACGAACAATCAACGGGGTCAATAACGGGAATAGCTACGTAGCTCCTTATGATCGACCGCATACCGTTTATATTGTCGCTAATCATGATTTTAACCAGAAGCTTTCATTTGGCGCCAACTTTGTCTATGCCTCAGGGCAACCGGTCACCTATCCGGTAGCCCGTATGGATGTGGGGGGTGTAATCGTACCGGTCTATTCCAACCGTAACGAATACCGTATGCCCGATTACCACCGACTGGATGTATCACTGACCTATAAACCTCAGAACAAAAAGAAACGCCTTTGGGAAGGGGAATGGAACTTCTCAATCTACAATGTTTACGGGCATAAAAACGCCTGGGCGATTAATTTTATCAGTGACGATGATAATCCCTACAAAACCAAAGCGGAAATGACTTATCTGTTCACTTTCATTCCATCGGTAACCTACAATTTCAAGTTCTAAGCAAATGAAAACATCTTTATATACGGCAATATTCACTGTCATTACCCTGCTTTCGTCCTGTACGGAGGAGATAAAAATAGACCTGAGCAATACGGAGCCAGAGTTAATCGTCGACGGATACATCAGTACTGACACGTTAGGATACCCGATCAGTCTGAAAAAGACCGCAAACTATTTTTCAAATGATACGACTGAAAAAGTCACAGGAGCTGTTATTACCTTATCGGATGGAAACACTGCAATTAATCTGACAGAGGAGTTAACCGGGATATATTACACTCCTACCGGTTTCTATGGAAAAACCGGACACACATACACGTTGTCCATTAGGAATGTGGATGTAAACAACGATGGAGTTATGGAGACATATACATCCTCCTGCACATTAAATGCTGTCCCACCGATAGATTCCATGAAAGTGGAAAAGAAAAAGGTGTTTTTTCAGGATGCTTTCGCTGTACGGATTTCAATGCAAGAGCCGGGTAATATCAATAACTATTACCTGTTTCGCATCTTGAAGAACAACAGCTATGTAACTAAAAGCATTACTGAATGGGGAATTACCGATGATGAGTTCTTCAGCGGGAAATACCTGGTAAATGAGTCGGTCATGTACCTGTTTCCTGAAGATAATCCGGATGAAGATCTTAAAGCAGGAGACAAGGTAAAGGTGGAAATGTGCGGTATCACGAAAGATTACCTTTCCTTCATTAATGAAGTTCAGGAAGAATACCGGGGCAGAAATCCACTCTTTGGCGGACAACCGGCCAATATTCGTACAAATATCAAACGTGTCTTTCCTGAAAGTACCAATGGGAAAGGGGCAAGAGGTTATTTTGCAGCTTATGCAGTATCCTGGAAAGAAACGGAATATACCGGCGAAAAATAATTTTACTACCAGAATCCCGGCTATAAACCCGGTTTAGAAGCTTCTTCCGGTAATACAGATTCCCGTTTCGCATCAAACCATTCTATTAATTTTTGTATATTCTGTCAAATAATATATATTCGCAGTTTTAATTGGCATTCTTTATTGAATAATA
>CAXXPA010000042.1:0-456449 GCA_963662365.2 Bacteroidales bacterium | reverse complement strand
CATACCCTCAGATATGCGTTATTCAGAATCGTATAGTGATGACAGTTGTGTGTATAAGATATATAAGAACAAGTAACAAGGTTTTTGTGATTACACGGGCAACCATTGCCGGAGCAAGCCTTAGATACAATTTGTGGGTCATTACCCAAAGGCATCAGCTTGCTGGATATGAAAGTCGTGGGTTCAAAAGCCTGGTTTCAGGCGAAACTAAAATCAAAAACCTGTATCCTTCAGATCGATTTAAAATCAGGGGAAAGCAAGATCAGTGAGTTTATTGAAAAAAAATGGAATCGTAAAACCAGTATAGTAAATTACCAAATGGCACCTCAGTCTGGCGAATTATTGGTTTTTACGAATAAATATATCAAACGGAGAGTATGCGAACTGAGTCAGGCGCGAGTGAACGGCTCCTGTGAGTTATGCGAGAACATTCAGCTTACAGGTACCGGCGACAAAGTGATTTCGTCCGTTTCGGGTTTCCGCATTTCAGACCATGAAATGGTATATACCGGCACTTACTCCCGATGCAAAATGAATAAATCAGAAGGTCTGTTTTTTGCCAAAGCGGAAGGAAATAAACTAAGTTTCATCAACTACACCAACTTTATGGATATGAAAAATTTCCTTTCGTATCAGAGTGAATTGAGCCAGAAAATAACAAAGACGATCAGGAAAGGCCTTGCCAAACTGGGGAAAGAGTACAGCATCAATTACAACATTGCCGCTCACGATATTATCCCCATTCCAGGCGGTTACCTGCTTGTAGGCGAAGCGTATTATCCTTCCTACTCGTCGATTCCCTACACTACCACTACAATGGTTAACAACATGATGATGACCCGCACCTATTACATGTCCGTATTTAATGGATACAAATATACCCATGCCTTTGTGGCTGCGTTCTCTACAGATGGGCAGATGTTATGGGATCAATATTTCGAGATGAGCCCATCGGAATCCCCTTATTACCCGAAACGCTTTATCCGTATTTCGGACCAAACCGATAAAAACATCGCATTGGTTTACACAACAGGGAAATATATGGTGTCAAAAATTATCGGATTTGATGGCAAAGTGGAAAAAGACGAGAAATGGGACCTTATAAACACCGGTATTGAAAACGAAAAAACCTCATGGACCATCTCCAATGCGGACTATTGGTACGGGAAATATTTTCTGGTATATGGCACACAGGTGGTAAAAAACGATGACGACAAAAATAAACGAAGAGTGTTTTATATAAACAAAGTCGCATTTGAGATGATTTCTCTTTCTTGCATGAATTCAAAGCTTTTGATCAGAATCTAAATAGAGCCAAGATATTAACCGGATCAACTGAAAACCAAGAATTACCAACATAATATTCCAATACAATATGAAGATCTGCGCAGGGATGAAATCCTGCGCTACTCTATCGGTCATACTACCTGGGAAATAGAAAGAATTGTTGGGTTGAAAGTTGTATCGCACTAAATGAAAAATATACTGATTAAATAAGTTTCAATAATTGAAGAACAAATAATGCTTACAACATGAAGAAAATAAACAAAATGTGCCAAAGTTGCGGAATGCCTTTGAGCAAAGACCCCAATGTGGGAGGAACCAATACTGATGGATCAAAGAATCAGATGTATTGCAGTTATTGCTATCAGAACGGAGAGTTTACCTACAAGGGTAATGTAAAGGATTTTCAGGAATTCTGCCGTCAGAAGATGATCGAAGGAGGGCATTCGAAGTTCATCGCTTGGCTTTTCACCCGGGGTATGAAACGGCTTGGCAGATGGAAAAATTTGTAAACCATGCGCAATTATTCTCACGATTTTATACAGGGGATTGAAATCCATAAATCAAGAATAATACAATCCATATCAGGATATACCTACACAACAACAATATCTGCATCCTATACAGTCAAAAAATAATTATTAAAAAAGAACGAATTAAAAAACAAATTGAAATGAAAAAGAACATCTATTGGATTTTAACCTGCTTTTTATCAGTTGTAAGTTGCGACAAGACCAATGATCCAACGGCAGCAACAACAATTAAAAATGAAATATCGGTAAAAGTGTACAACACTAAAACATGGAGCTCAATAACAAATAAAATGGATACTGTTGTAGGGGCAACTGTCAATCTAATTTCTGAATCGGGAACGGCTACTGCTGTAACCAACAGTAAAGGGATTGCGACTTTTAGTGAAGTGAAAGAGAATACGTATTATTTAGTTGCGTCGAAAGATGGACTAAGTAATCTCACCAATACATCAACCGTTGAAAGTAAAGTCATTGGGAATTTAATTATTGGTGTTTATACATCTCAGACTGATATTGAAAGTTCTGCCCGTTATTCAAATTCTGCTATCGGAAACCCCAAAATTGCCGATGTGAATTGTGATGGCTTGATAAACAGTAATGACAAAGCTCAGGGAAATTACTTAAAGTTCGAATATAAATATATGGATCTGAATCTGGATGGTGTTATTGATGCCAAGGACATAATGAACGGTAGTTTAGTCAAAGCAGATAATCAAGTGGATAAAGTCGTTTATATAGGAAACTAATCCACACTGGCAATGATTTAGCAATAGTATAACCGCACTCAAAACGAAGCTGGAACATAAAAAAGCTATTTGAACACCCCAAACTCCTAACCGATTAAAAAGCCTTATCTTTGTCATTTCTTCCAGAAAATCAATTATTCCTGATTTTCTGGAAGAAGCTAATTTCTTATACGCACAGTTGAACAAGCAGACATTGCGACCAATGAATCAAATAGCTTTATCTCCTGAACAAAAGGAATATTTAAACGGAACATACACAACCCAAATATATTATTGCAGATAGAATAATCTGACACCTCTCCGACTAAAGTGAAATAATAATCTGACAAAAACAATTTTAATGAGATTGCAACAAATCATACTGTGGTCACTTCTGTTCAGCATACCTGTAACGTCTCAGGCATCAAAGGGTAAGTGGCCCAGCAAGGTTACCGGTGGAAACATCGTGTATAAATCAGCCGAAGGCAAGTCTCCCGTCAGGGATTTTACCGGTAATTATCCGACTATCGTCTATCTTGAGAATCTGGGTATTAAAAAAGCCGGACAAAACAGCAATGCCAAAGATGTAGCCTGGTTACGCTCTCAGGGCTATCGTGTGATCGAACTGAATTACAAACACAACATTAATGCGGTCACACCAAAGATCAACGCGGACATTATTGCAATCAATGATTCAATTGCCGCAGGGGCATTCTGCGGATTCAACAACTGCTCCCGCTACCAGTCCTATGTGCTGTTCGAAGGGTATCGTATTGCACGTAACGTACCGTACTTCATAGATGATCCGACCATTTACAATACCCCTGCCGAGTACACTACCGGCGACACATTACATATGGACATCATCTATCCGGCAAATGCCACTTTGGCAGTCCCGGTTATATTGTCTTTTTCCTATTGTAACAGCTATGCCACCTATGACAGCAACAAAGGGATGCTAACGAATACCAATAAGGATCAGAGACTGAATCTTCTAAACACCCTGGCCGGATTTAATGATTCATTCCTGGAAGGAGCCCCGGCTAACGGAATTGCCTGGGCGATAGCTGATCACCCGAAATATTGTCCCTGGGGTAAAGGCAAACCGGTCAATGGTCCTAATGATACTTACAAATCGTATCAAACGAATCCCGATGCAGCCCAGAAGGTAAAATCTGCTATCCGAACGTTGCGTGTGATGGGGAACGGACTAGGTCTTTCGGGCAAGATCGGTATCTTTGGATTCTCCCGGGGATCGACAGCCGGTTCAATGGCTATCGGAGACCGGAGTGTTCCGGCCTTTGAAAATGCAGGTTTCAATATTGGCACTTCCGATGCTGTACAAGCCGCTGCACTCGGACCGGGTGTTTTTGATTACACCCGGATTTATAACGCTAAGGGAGATGGTGATACGAACCTTGAAACCCGATGTCCCTGGGCCTGGGGCCTTTAGCTGATAATCAGGCTTTATGGCAATCGCAAGGCTCAGCTTATCTGGTTGAATCAGCGGCAACAGCTCCCGTTCTCTTTTTCTACAACACCGATGACGAGATCTATTATCAGGATCAGATAGCACATCTGAAAGCTAAACTGGATTCTCTCGGCGTACCTACATCTACACTGATCAATTATGGCAAAGGACATGCTATACCACAACAGGAAACTGATCTGACCAGACTCTATCAATTCTTCAAACAGTACCTGACGCCTCCGGCCATTGACAAGAGGGTTTCTAAAACGCATTAAACTGAACGCAAAGACACTAAGAAACCAATGTTGATGGATAAACACTTCGTGTCTTTGCGTATAATTTCTTTTAGCCTCTCTTTGGGGAGATAATTCTCTTCCGGTCACATTACCCATATACACATTTCGCTCTACATTATTCCCCACTCTACGCTACGGATTTCCACAATTTTCCACACCTCTATAAAAAACTATCTCCAAATATATCAACAGATTAACTATTCTGGCATACATATTGATCTTTATAAAGTGTAACCAAAACCCTAAAATCGATCAATATGAAACCTCTAAAAGTAATAGTAGCCGGTATGGCAATCGTTTTTGCCAGTGCAACTCAAGCCCAAGTTTCAATCAATGTAAATATCGGTGCCCGTCCGGCATGGGGACCTGTAGTGGAGTCAGACGTAAGGTATTACTATCTGCCTGAGGTAGAAGCTTATTATGACATACCCTCGTCTATGTTTATTTATCTCCATGACGGGAGATGGATTCACAGACGTCATCTACCCGAAAGATACTGCAACTACGACTTGCATCGTGGCCGTAAAATAGTGATTTCTGATTATCGCGGAAATGCCCCATATTCCCATTGCAGATATCCGAATACAGACAGGTACAGATAAGGGACTGTGACCGGTATAATGACGAACGTCCCGGAAGAGGTTATAACCGGGATAACGACAGACGTTCATGTGATGTTTCTTATCGTGAAAATGATAATGAACATGATCATGGCAGAGGACATGCTTATGGCCGTTATAAAAAAGGTTGGAGAGATTGATTTTCGGCCAAAACAGAGACCGATGAGTACAGGATTATACATCAGGCAGAGTTGCAAAGCCGGTCTCTGTCATCTACAGAATCAAAATATTTATATCAATAGCACTTTATCAGGTAAATCGTAAACCATTTAATATTCTAATTTATGAAAGCATTCAATTTCTATGCAGTAGTTACTGCTCTTGTATTAACAACTGCATCTTGTGTCGAAAACTCGGAGAAATACAAATCTATGGTAGCTCAACGGGATTCGGTGCAACTGGAAAACCAGGCATTAAATTCCAATTACAACCAATCACTTGCCACAATAAACGAGATTGAGGCCGGATTTTCCGAGATTACCAAAAACGAAAGCCAGATGAAGCTGGATCTCAAAGGTGTAGAAGGAAAATCTAAAAAAGAACAGATTGCAGCTCAAATGAATGTGATCAGGGAGATCATGGCGCAAAACAAAGCGAAGATCGCTGAACTTGAGCGGATGTCCGGCAAAAAAGGAAAAGAAAACAGCACATTGGCACAAACAATCAAACGCCTGCAAAACGAAATGGCCGAGAAAACAGCGCTGATCCAATCCCTGCAGGACGAACTGAATCAGAAAAACATTAAAATCGAAGAGCTGAATACCACGGTAAATAATCTAAACAACAATGTTACCGAACTTAACAAAGTAACCGATCAGCAAAAAACAACGATCAAAACACAGGATGAAAATCTCAATACCGTATGGTACTGCGTGGCTACGTCGAAGAAACTCAAAGAAGCTCACATTATTTCGGGAACCGGACTCTTCCAATCCAAAAAAGTGATGAATAATGAGTTTGATCAGAAAGCATTTACACAAGGAGATTTAAGAAACGTAACATCCATACCTACCGCCAGCAAAAAGGTGAAAATTATCTCATCGCATCCCAATAACAGTTATAATCTGGTTACAGGAGCCGATAAGACTATCACCATTGAAATTACCAATCCTGCTAAATTCTGGAGTGTTTCAAAATATCTGGTAGTACAAATATAATTCGATAACGAGGGTTCGAAATAAAAAGATATGTAAAGGTTATTCATTTAGGTCCCCTGATTATCTTTCATTGGTTATTGACCATAGAAAGTTAATCAGGGGACTTTCTATAAAATTAACCGGAGTTTGATCATAACAGAAATTTTAACTATATTTCCGTCGAAATCAAACTCATGTCAATTTGCTTTATGAAAAAACACCTCATTTATATAATTCTGATATCATTCATTTCATTATACGGATGCGTTCGTAAGAGTGAATCGGCATCATCAGAAAAGAACGATAAAGAATATCAGGAAAAATCTTCAGGGGAAAAAGAGAAAAAAGAAACAGTGGTATCCCCTACCTACGATCAAAAGCTAAAAGCCATAGCGAATGGCGACAGTACCGGATTATGGCCGGTTAAACGCCAACCCTACCCTTTAAAAGGAGCTATACTTCCCTTCAAAAGAATCGTGGCTTATTATGGCAATCTCTATTCGAAAAGAATGGGTATTCTGGGCGAATATCCACCGAAAGAGCTATGGATACGGTTAAATGCGGAAGTAAAAGCATGGGAAAAGGCCGATCCTTCCACTCCGGTACAACCGGCCATCCATTACATTGCTGTAGTGGCACAGGGCTATCCGGGAAAAGACGGGAAATATCGCGCACGGATGCCACAAAGTCAGATCGATTCGGCATTATCAATTGCTAAGATGGGAAATGCCATTGTGTTTTTAGATGTACAGGTAGGACTGAGTAATCTGAGAAATGAAGTTCCTTTACTGGAGAAATATCTGAAGATGCCTCATGTACATCTGGCCATTGATCCGGAGTTTTCGATGAAAGAGGGCAACAGGCCCGGCACAAAAATCGGATCATTTGATGCAAGCGATGTAAACTATTGTTCGGACTATCTGGCAAAACTGGTGCGGGAGAATAATTTAACCCCGAAAATTCTCATCGTACACCGCTTCACGCAAGCCATGGTCAAAAACTCAAAAAATATCGCCCTGCATCCGGAAGTACAAATTGTTATGAATATGGATGGATGGGGAGAACCGTCACTGAAATATAGTTCATACCATGATTACATCAAAACACAGCCTGTACAGTTTACAGGATTTAAACTTTTCTATAAAAACGACCTGAAAAAAGCGCCTCACCGCATGTTGACACCACCGGAACTGATGAGACTGAAACCGCAGCCCATTTATATCCAGTATCAGTAAATGACCTTTAGCACTACCCCAATGAACAATAAACACTATATAGCATTAGCCCTTACATTGGGCCTTATCCTTACCGGATGTAATCTGAAAAGTGAGAAAAACAGCGGAAAAGAATCGTCTGCAGCTAAACATGAAAAGGAGGCTGCAAAAGTAGATACCCTCACCTATCGTAAAAAATTAGTTGCCCTGGCAAATGGTGACACAACCGGATTATGGCCTGTTAAGGCAAGGATTTATCCTTTACGGGGAGCTATCCTGCCTGCCAAAAGGATTGTGGCCTATTACGGCAACCTCTATTCGAAGAAAATGGGTATTTTAGGAGAGTATCCTCCGAAAGAATTGTGGAAAAGATTGAATGCAGAAGTCTATGCCTGGAAAAAAGCGGATCCCTCTACTCCGGTGCAACCGGCTATTCATTATATCGCAGCAGTGGCACAGGGTATACCGATGAAAGATGGTACATATTGTAAACGTATGCCCGAAATTCAGATTGATTCGGCTCTGAAAATAGCTAAAATGGGAAATGCTATTGTCTTTCTGGATATACAGGTAGCGCAAAGTACCCTGAGAAATGAAGTTCCCCGGTTAGAGAAATACCTTAAAATGCCTCAGGTGCATTTGGCTATCGATCCGGAATTTTCAATGAAAGACGGGAGTATACCCGGTCATCGAATAGGGAATATGGATGCCAGTGACGTTAATTATTGCTCGGAATACCTGACCAAACTGATCAAAGAAAACAACTTACCTCCTAAAATCCTGATCGTACACCGCTTTACGCAAGGTATGATTAAAAACTACAGGAACATCGTATTGCGACCCGAAGTGCAGATTGTGATGAACATGGATGGCTGGGGTGCTCCGGCTCTGAAATATAGTACCTACAAGCGATATATCTATCGGGAACCGGTACAATTCACCGGATTCAAGCTATTCTACAAAAACGACCTGAAACGCCCTCCTCACCGCATGTTAACTCCTCCGGAGCTGATGAAGCTGAAGCCACAACCCATTTATATTCAATACCAGTAATCTCTTCTAAACCGGATGAGATTACCGGTACAACATCAAAAACGCCGATCGCGGATACGTTGTGTACGCCGCTTAACTTCCTGTCCTATTTTCCGTTGGATGTCATTCTCGCACTGATACAGCCTGACTATTTCTTTGGCCGTAAGCACTTTCCTGAATTCATCGTAGTACTTTTCCCGGATTTCGATCTGCCTGCGGGCATTTACCAGCTGATCTCTGACCAGTCTTTCCGCTTCATCCTCGGTCAGACTATCCGGATTTACACGCATCAGACCTTTGGCTAACCGGATTTTGGAATTAGTTTTTTCAAAATCATATCGCATGTAGACGGGCCGAAACCGCTCCAGACGATCCGGTGAAAGATTTAATTCACGGCCTATTTCATTCAATTTAATTTGGGTAAAACGTTGACGAAGTTTTCCGCCCCATTCCCCGTTACCCTGGCTCCACAGGTTAAACGTAATGATTGATATGAGCATTATCAGGCTCACGGTTCTTATTGGTTTCATACGTCATTAATTATTTTTCCACACATGTGACCGGCATAATCGTCGTACTCTTTGGAGAACGCCAGTGCATGCCGTTCAGATATGCATTGATTATTTGATTCCTTTTTACTCTTCCGTAATCACATCATTTTCAGCCAGGTTAGCCAGTTGAGCCAACTCCGAATCCGAAACATTCTGCAATGCTTCATCCAATGTTTCCACTGTCGCTTTTGGTGACGGTTTTGATGAAACATTTTCTTTTATTTCCGGCTTTGGCTCGTTTTTCTTTAGCCGAATATCTTTTACCGGTTCGGCAAACTTCGGTTTTACCGGTATCTCTGTCTTTTGCCCGGAAATTATCTTTTCCCGGATAGTATCGCTTTGTCTGAGCTCCTGTGCTATCGGAGAGTTTACCGGTTGAGTGCGGTAATAAAGCAACCAAATGCCACCAGCCATTACAACGGCGGCAGCAATACTAAACCAGCGTTTAAAGGGTATAATTACCGATTTCCTTGTCTTTCGTCGCCGGTTCTCTGCTATAATATTACCGGGTATGTGCTCAAAAAAGTTCTCCGGAACCTGATATGGCATCTTTTTCCCAATCTGTTTAAAATCAAATTCTTCCTTCATAACTGATGATTAATCATAAATTCTTTAATCTTCTCCTGAGCATAGTGATAATTGGTCTTGAGCGTTCCCACGGAACTGTCAAGAATCCGACTGATCTCATCGTAACTCAGCTCATCGTAATAACGCAGGTTGAAAACCAGACGCTGCTTCTCAGGCAAACGCAAAATAGCTTCCTGAAATTTCAGCAAAATATAGTCCTCTCCCTCCCGGCCATGATCATAAAGTGTATCCACAAGGGTATCTGCAATTTCATCAAACGATGAAAAGAGAGCTTTACGACTGCGAAACAGCTGTGCACATTCATTCGTCGCTATTTTATAAATCCAGGTATAGAGCTTGCTATCACCGTTGTAGTTCTGCAAGAAACGGAAAACATTGATAAAAGTTTCCTGCAAAACATCCTGAGCATCTTCGTGAGAAACAACCAGGCGACGGATATGCCAATAAATTGGCTCTTTGTATTTATCCATCAGCAAGGTGAATCCCTTTTCACCGGATCTCTTTTCACGAATAAGCCTTAATATTTCCTCATCCGATTTATTATTCATCTGCTAATGGTACAATGTTTAGTGTTTGGTTTTTCTTACGGATTTATTACTGATGGCGAAGATATAAATATTGAATTATCCGGCATCAGTGATTCTGGCTTTTCTTTTAGATGCAGTTTTTGATGAAAAGTTAAAACCGGAAAGATAAAAAATTGAGAGACTTGTCTGCCAGCGGGGGAAATGCTGTAAACACAAAGATTATTTGCTATTATGGTCGCAAAAACGAAACGTGCAATTTTTCAAAAACGAAATATACAATTATAACGTTTTGATAATTAGACTTTTGTTTTGATTTGCAATTTACAGTGTAAAAAAAATATGTACAATTCGTTTTTTTACTGATTATTGAAACATTCAGTAAGTCAGTGTGATACAATAAGATAAAATGTACAGTTCGTTTTTCGACCCTTACTATCATTTCAGATGCTAAAGAAAATTGAAAAAAATATCCCATCAGATTTAACCTTCGATAATTTCGTGCATCATACTAGCAGAAACACATTTTACTTTCCGTATTGTTGAATCCTAAAACCATAAAAAAAATGAAAAAGCTAACTTATTTGTTCGTTGCCGGAGTGCTCTCCTTTTTTACCGTATCCTGTGACAAAAACGACACAGTAGATCAGCAGACCGAAGAAGCTACAACTGTCGTAACTGACGAAAACACGACCAACGTAGATGCATCGGAAACAGATGCTATTATCGACGAATCGTTTACGCTTGCTGCATCAACCCAATTGAGATCGGCAACTATAGCCGATACGCTCACTTATCTCAATGCCGGATGCCCCACTATTACGCTGGATACAATTAGCGCAACTAAAATCCTGACCATTGACTTTGGCTCCTCTTGTACCGGAAAAGACGGAAAAGTACGCTCCGGAAAGATTATTGTAAAAAGCAGCAGCTTCAGCAAAACCAATGTCGCCAGAAGGATTACTTTTGACAAATACACTGTCGATAACAAGCAAATTGCAGGATCAATATACAAGGTTATCACTTACAAATTATCCGGAAACCGTCAGGCTGTGGTAAAAGATTCACTAACCTTTACTTTCCCGGGAAAGGGAACAGCAACGCGCTACTCCGATCAAACCCGTGTTTATGCCTATAACCAGATGAAAACATGGGGTACTGTACAATTTACGGGAGTTAAAGGCAATACAGTAACCAAAACCGTAGATGCAGCCACTCCTCTGGTCTATAAGATGCTATGCCGTCACATTGTAAGTGGGATACAGGTCATTACGTTCAATAATAAAAAAACCGTGACAATCGATTATGGCGATGGTACATGCGACCGGAAAGCCATAGCCACAGACGGAACTAAAACATGGGAAATAAAACTATAATCAAAACAACAAGTTTATATGAAAACTACAAGTATGAGAAGTAAATTATTCGGGGTGATGATATTGCTGGCATTTTCGCTGGGAACCCAAGCACAAAATAATCCCCGTGAGAAAATGACACCTGATCAAAGAGCAGCCAAACAGACAGAAATACTGAAAAAGAAGCTGAACCTCAGTGATGAACAGGCTGCTAAAATTTCAGAGATTAATCTGAAGTATGCAAACCAGAACAAGGAAGCCAGAAGTAAAATGCGCAAAAAAGTAACTGAAATGGCTAACAAACATCAAGCTGATATCGAATCTGTGCTGACTCCCGACCAGATTAAACAATATCAGGATCTGAAAGAAAAGCGGAAAATGCGAATGCAAAAACGAATCAGGGAACATAGACCTGATAAACAATAACAGCTATTCTTAAAGCCGTTTCAAAGGTTGTCCGACATAAGTGGGGACAACCTTTGTTTTTTAAGGATCTTTATTCAGATTCAGTTATAAAGAGGGCGAAAAACAAAACATTACAGGTCTGCAACCTGTTACATTCATGTTGGGTCATTTTCTCTATCTTTCCCGTAAGAAAGTGAACGATCTATGAAACCATGACCACGTATGCAGATCTCATACAAGGCCAGAAAAATAAAGAATCATATACCACATGAAAAATGAACTACCGATAAATGGCGAAAGCAAGCTAAAACGGGATTTGGGCCTCTGGACTGCTACCGCTATAGTAATTGGCAACATGATTGGTTCCGGTATATTCACCGCCCCTCAAACGCTTGCAGCAAACTCTAACCCGATTGCTTCGATCATTGCATGGCTCATCACTTCGGTAGGATCACTTTTTGTTGCATTGATTTTTGCCAGACTCGGGTCTCTATACCCCAGAACCGGAGGGCCGATTGTATACACCCGCATGGCATTCGGAGAGTTTGCCGCATTTCTGATAGCCTGGACTTTCTGGATAGGTATGTGGACCGGAAACGCTGCGATTATTACAGCTGTAGTCAGGTATTCAACAATATTCTTTCCTGAAATAAAGGAAAACGGCCTGCTTGCCTTTGGTATCTCCTCTTCTATCATCTGGTTTTTTACGCTGATCAATATTAAAGGGGTTAAAGAGGCTGGATTTGTAGGAGTCGTAACCACTATTTCAAAAGTATTTACGCTCATTGTAATTATAGTCGTTGCTTTCTGGGGATTTGATTCAGAGAACTATAAAACAGTGACATCTCCTGCTCAAAACGGATATGGTTCCATCCCGGTCGCAGTGGCCATTACCCTCTGGGCATACATTGGCCTTGAAAGTGCATCCGTGACAGGCGGTGAGATTAAGAATCCCAAACGGAATATTGAGTTAAGTACCATTCTTGGCTTTTCCATTACCGCTGCCATATATATTTTAGCCAGTATCGCTGCCATGGGCACTATGCCACAAAGCGAATTGGCACATTCAGCCGCCCCGATGTCAGACATTATCAACCGGATAACCGGCGGTACCTGGGGTGGGTGGTTCATTGCTATCGGAGTGATTATTGCGGCCAGCGGAACTACATCGGGTTGGGCATTAACAACGGCACGTATAGCCTATGCAGCAGGTGAAGAAAATATTTTTCCCTCTTTTTTTGCCAGAGTACATTCCCGTTACTCTACTCCGATTGTCTCTTTAATCGTATCCGGAATTCTGACAAACATGCTGCTCAGCCTGAACTATGCACTATCGCTCACCGAGGCTTTCGACTTCCTGATACTTCTGGCAACGCTTTCATTTATGCCGGCATACAGCTTTACAGCTGCCGCACAAATCCTCCTAAGCGAAAACGAAGGAAAATCCCGGAAAAAGATCCTTAAGGCATCCCTGATTCCCATCCTTGCGTTTGCATATTGCATTTACGCTACCTATGCTGCCGGTGCTACCGTAGTTATGTACGGCTTTATCCTGATGTTGCTCGGTGTGCCGGTCTATGTTTTTATGAAACTACAGCGAAAGCATTAATTCATCGGTATAGCTAACCTTCTATTTAATTGACATTTAACCGCCATGCAGAATAATTACCGCACCTGTTTACCCACAACGCTGAGGAAAAACATTTTTCGCTAAATATTTAAAACAGAAGACATTTCGTTGTTAAAAATTTATTTCAGAAAGCAATGACATACCTATGGATTAAAAAATTATCCGTATGTTTGTATCTGAATAGCGTAAACAAAAAGCGGATGTTTATTGTTTATATCGTCAAACTATTTGAGAATCATTCTTAATTAAATCATTTAACCTCCTGAAAAAGGAATTACTCAATAATCAATATGGAAATTAAAGCAGGAAAATTTGTAGCAGCCACATACGATTTATACGTTGGCGGTGAAGGAGAAGAACAAGAGTTGATGGAAAAAGCGACTACCGAAGTACCCCTTCAGTTTATCTTTGGTGCAGGCCAAATGCTTGAAGCTTTCGAAGACAAACTCGCAGGATTGGCAAAAGGAAGCAAATTCGAGTTCTCTTTACCCAGCGAACAAGCATATGGTGAATATGACGATGAGCACGTAATGGAATTGCCCCGCACAATGTTTGAAGTTGAAGGTAAATTCGACGAAGAAGTTATCTTCCCGGGCAACGTTGTTCCTATGATGGACAACATGGGCAACAGAATGAATGCAAGCGTTGTAGAAGTGAAAGATGAAGTTGTAGTATTGGACTTCAACCATCCGTTAGCAGGTGAAACTTTGCATTTCAAAGGTGAAGTAATCGAAGTGCGTGATGCCAGCGAAGAAGAATTGAAACAAGCCATGGGCGGCGGTTGTGGCGGTGGTTGTAACTGCGGTGACGGCGGTTGCGAAACCGAATCATGCGGAACTGACTCAAAAGGTGGCTGTGGTTGCGGTTGCAACTAATCAGCATTGAATAAAAAAAAGACGCGCCGGAATTTCTCCGGTGCGTCTTTTTGAAAGTGTATGTGATATTATTCTTTGCTTGAAACAAAGTTACTAATTATCTCAATACAAACAGATTAAAATTGGCTTAAAATTAATGTTTCATCTCTACAATCTTCGTAGGCGCCAATTTTTCATTTCTGATATTTACCTGCTCCACAACAGATGCTGCCAGATGATGAAAAGCCATTCCTGTCATTGAATTATCGTCTAAAGCAACAGGCGCGCCTTTATCTCCTCCCTCACAGATACTTTGTACAATGGGAATTTGTCCTAACAAAGGAACATTCATCTCTTCAGCTAATCGTTTAGCACCTTCTTTTCCGAAAATGTAATATTTATTTTCCGGAAGCTCGGCCGGAGTAAACCATGCCATATTTTCGACCAGTCCCAACACAGGCACATTTACCTTGTCTCCGATAAACATATCGATTCCCTTACGGGCATCAGCCAGGGCTACTTCTTGCGGTGTAGAAACTACAATCGCCCCTGTTATGGCCAGAGTCTGCACCAACGTCAGGTGTATATCACTGGTACCGGGAGGCAGATCAAGCAAAAAGAAATCCAGATCCCCCCAGTGAGCATCGGCAATAAGCTGTTTGAGCGCATTGCTTGCCATACCACCACGCCAGAGCACAGCGTTCTTTTTATCTACAAAGAAGCCAATGGAAAGCAATTTTACACCGTATTTCTCGGCAGGAATAATCAGGTCGCGACCTTCAATACTTTCAAGATACGGGCGAACGTCCTCTACATTGAACATCTTGGGTACTGATGGACCGAATATATCGGCATCCAAAAGTCCAACTTTATAACCCATTTTAGCCAGTGAGACAGCCAGATTGGCTGAGACTGTAGATTTACCCACACCGCCTTTTCCCGACGAAATTGCAATAATATTCTTTACCTGAGGCAAAAGCTTAGCCGGTTCAGGACGAGCCAACTGCTTAGTTTTCACCTGGATATTACCTTTTATTTCAACCTCTTCTCCCACATAAGTAAGGATTGCGGTTTCAGCTGCTTTCACCACTGATTTGATGAACGGATCGTTCGGTTTATCAAAAACCAAGGAGAAGGAGACCTTGTTGCCATCAATGTGAATGTCTTCATCAACCATACCGGCTGAGACAAGATCTTTTCCGGTTCCGGGATAGCGCACTTTTTCGAGCGCCTCGAGAATAAGCTTAGGATATAATGCCATCTTCTTGTTTCTTTTTGGATGTATCACTTCTGCGCCCACGGTTAAAACTACGATAATCATCGTATTCAATTTCCGCATCGGGCTCTATTAAATTTTCTCTCTGTTCACAAACAAACTGTATGTATTTAATGTTCAGACCACGTTCGAGCCATTGCTGCTCATAAAAGGTCTTAATGGAAAGAATAGGATCAACTATTCCGGAGTTGTAAAGATCGTCCGTACATTGAATCACCGGATAATGGTTGGCCTCTACCATCAGTTTTGTATAGGTAAACATGAAGTTACTGTCAGACTTCAGATGCACGATACCATCGGGACGAAGAATCTGACGGTACAATTCCATAAACCGTGTAGAAGTAAGACGTTTGCGTACCTTCTTCATCTGCGGATCGGGAAAGGTAATCCAGATCTCAGAGACTTCATTTGCTCCGAAGAAGTAGTTGATTAGCTCAATGTCTGTACGCAGAAAAGCCACATTGGTCATTCCATCCAGATAAGATTGTTTGGCACCTGACCACATGCGGGCACCTTTTACATCCACACCAATGAAATTTTTATCCGGATACATTTTGGCTAAACCTACTGTATACTCACCCTTGCCGCAACCTAGTTCCAGCACGATCGGATTGTCATTTTTAAAGAATTCTCTGCCCCAGTTTCCTTTCAAATCAAAACCTTTGTCCTTCAAAGCGGCAAAAGGAAATTGAAATACATGAGGATAGGTATCCATATCACTGAATTTTCTGAGCTTATTTTTTCCCATATCGATATTAAGATTTTGCGATTGCAAAAATACATGTAAAAAACGTGGAGTAAAAGCAGGTGAAGTATAAAATGTCGATTTTCGGTACTATATCACCCTTTTTACACTCTTAGAAAGACTCCGGACAGAATATTTTCTACTTTTGCATCCAGATTAACTGAATGAAAACTATAATCCCAATCCCGGAATGATTAAATTCGACAACATTACCATAACCTATAACGACAAAACAGTTATCCGTAATTTCTCGACTGAAATTAACCGCGGAGAGAAGGTTTGCTTCACCGGTGAATCAGGCTGCGGAAAATCCACTTTATTACATGCTATTCTGGGCTTCGTCACACCGGAAGAAGGAGTGATCAGCATTGATGGCAAACAATTGACTACACATTCTATTCAATCCATCCGTGAGAAAACGGCATTTCTGCCACAAGATATATCATTCCCTTACCAAACGGTAAAGGAGCTTATAGATTCGCCTTTTCACTTTAAAGCAAATAAACGAAAAGAGATTTCAGAAAAGACAATTCTTACCGTCTTTAAGCAATTGAATCTGGAAACGGAAATCCTTTACAAAAATCTAAATGAGATTTCAGGTGGTCAGAAGCAACGGGTTTTACTGGCTATGGTTTCGCTGCTTGATAAAGAAATCGTACTGCTGGATGAGCCTACCTCGGCTCTCGATTCTGCTACAGCCGATCTCGTGGTTACTTTTCTGAAAGAAATGCCTCAAACGATTATCGCCGTAACGCATGATTTGCGTTTTGCCCGGGCTTTCGACCGCAGTATTTCAATAGGAGATAAATAATTTAAAAATGGATATAACATACACCCGTCTGCTAATCGGCTATTTACTGTTGCTGATTCCTGTTTATTATTTGCAATACTACAAAACCGGCCTTGTAAAAGATACCCTTTTGGCTGCTGCCCGTATGACCGTACAGCTTTTTCTGATCGGTTTTTATCTGGAGTTTTTATTTAAGTTGAATAATGCATGGGTAAATCTGCTTTGGGTAATCATCATGATACTGACTGCCGGCTATACGGTGGTGAAACGCAGTAAATTGCGGATCGGAGTGATGTGGATGCCTGTATCGATAGCCATATTGATCTCGGTATTTATTTGTGCTGGCTTCTTTCTGGCTGTCATACTTGAACTGCCTTCAGCATTTGAGGCGCGCTATTTTATACCTATATGCGGAATGGTATTGGGCAATATACTGAATACCAACGTAATCTCACTGAATACATTTTATTCCGGCATTGAACGTGAAAAGACTCTCTATCTTTTCTCCCTGGCCAATGGAGCACATCCTGCCGAAGCTCAACGTTATTTTATGCGTGAAGCACTTATCAAATCGCTCAATCCGGCAATTGCCACTATGGCCGTTATGGGTTTGATTTCATTACCGGGAATTATGACCGGTCAGATCCTGGGTGGTAGTTCACCTTCCGTAGCTATCAAATATCAGATCATGATTATGGTTGTTATTTTCTCTTCTTCACTGATCTCTGTTCTTGTCACACTCCGGCTCTCCACAAAACGAGCTTTCGACAAATTCGGAATGCCTGTGAAATAAGGGAATGCGCTAAAATTTTCTGCTTTGAACGTTTTTTGTTACCTTTGAGAAGTTTTTCGGTTGATGCTTAATATACTTATCCTCTCTACAGATCAACTAACAGACAACTAAACTACACAATTTATGACATTCGAAGAACTTAAACTCAACGACAATATACTTGAAGCTATTTCGCACATGGGATTTGTCAACGCAACTCCCATTCAGGAAATGGCAATTCCCAAAATACTGGATAACAAAGACCTGATTGCCTGCGCACAGACCGGCACGGGAAAAACAGCAGCCTTTGTTCTTCCTATTCTGCATAAAATCGTTGAACACCCGACTACAACTACCAGTACCCTGATTATTGTTCCTACGAGAGAACTGGCTATCCAGATTGACCAGGAAATACAGGGTCTCTCCTACTTTGTATCTGTATCATCGACAGCGATATACGGTGGCGGTGACGGCAAAGAGTTTGCCATTCAGGAGCAGGCTATAAAAAACGGGGCTGATATCGTAGTTGCTACCCCGGGACGGCTGCTGGCATTCCTCAAGATGGGAAATATCAAGCTATCCCGCATTAAACACCTGATACTCGACGAAGCAGATAAGATGCTCGATATGGGATTCCTCGATGATATTGAGAAGATCATCACGCATATACCCCACCAACGGCAAACGCTGATGTTTAGTGCCACAATGCCTCCGAAGATCCGTACGCTGGCTAAAAAAATTCTGGTTAATCCGGAAGAAATCTCGCTGGCTATTTCAAAACCGGCCGAAGGGGTTTCCCAGAATCTTTATCTGGCACACGATGCACAGAAAAACTCGGTGCTTACCCATATCCTGAAAGAGCGACCGGACTACAACAGCATCATCATCTTTACATCGGCTAAAAGCAAGATTAATGATATCGTAATGTCTTTGCGCCGAAACGGCTATGCCTCACAGGGAATCTCCTCTGACCTTGACCAGCATGCGCGGGAAGAGGTTTTGCGCGGATTCCGCTCGAAACGTACACGTATACTGGTTGCAACCGACGTGATGAGCCGGGGTATCGACATCAAAGAGATCAATATGGTGATCAACTATGATGTGCCTCACGATGCGGAGGATTATGTACACCGTATCGGTCGTACGGCAAGGGCAAACACCAAAGGGGAAGCTTTCACGCTGGTTAACGAAAAGGATATGCAGAAGATGGTCCGCATTGAAAAGCTGATCGATATGAATCTACCACAGCTACCTTTGCCTGAAGAGCTTGGACAAGGACCGGAATGGAAAACATCCGGATTTAATCCCCGGAAGAAAAAGAACTTCCGTTCCAATCGTCCACGAAAAACCCCTCCTCCCCGTAACAATAAACCCAACAAGCCGAATAAAGCGGAATAAAAAAACGATTCATTCTCCGGAACGGGAATGAATCGTTTTTTTTATAAAAATGGCTGCCTCCATCGAAGCAGCCATTTTTATGTATGACAATTAAGTAATTATTTTACGCCTGTTTCATTTTCACATTACCGGTACGTTTGAGTACACCCCAGTGCATCACTCCGCCTTTAATGGCTTTATTTAGTGACTTGATCGCCACATAATACATAATCTGGCGGTAATAGAATCGTTGCGGAATCAACCAGATGAGGCGTTTCTTGCTTTCACCCTCAAACGAGAAGGCCACCGCAGCCGATAGCGTTTCCACTGACAGGAAGAGCAGGTAATACCATAAAAGGTTCGTGCCGTTACCCATCAGCAGACCGATTATCGTAATCAAATCGGCCAAAGGAGCGATAATTGGGAGCAACAACTGGAAGAATAGCAAATTAGGCAATGCAGCCCATCCCAGCCACTGATATTTCATATTAAACAAGGTATCCTTATGTTTCCAGAAACATTGCATGATACCGTAGTTCCAACGGAAACGCTGGCGCAAGAACATGTTAACAGATTCGGGAGCCTCGGTATAAGCAATGGCTTTCGGATCATTAATCACCTTGTATCCTTCACGGAGCAGACGGATTGTTACGTCGCAATCCTCAGCTAAAGTATCAGTGGTATAAAGACCGACTTCAAGCAAAGCTGATTTACGGAATGCACCATTTGCACCAGGAACCACTGTGATGCTGTTCAGCAAGTCGAAAGCACGGCGGTCGAAGTTTTGGCTGGTGATATATTCTATCGCCTGCCAACGGGTCAGCAGGTTTACTTCATTACCCACCTTCACATTACCGGCCACGGCTGCCACATCTTCATCAATAAAGTGAGGAATCAGGAAGCTCACGGCATCCGATTGCAATTGGGTATCTGCGTCTATACAGACCATGATCTCACCTGTAGCATGCTCGATACCGAAATTCAGCGCTGAAGCTTTGCCTCCATTGGGCTTATCAAACAGACGGACTTTGGGATTTCCTTCAAAAGCGTCTTTTGCCACCTCGAAGGTTTTGTCTTTTGATCCGTCATTTACAAATACGATTTCGAATTCGGGATAGTCTGTTTTAAGCAGGTTGTTCATGCTGCTTACGATATTCACCTCTTCGTTGTATGCCGGAACGATAATACTTACTTTAGGACAGAACTCTGCTATAGAGGGCAATTTCTCGTGATACTTTCTTTCTTTTACCTTCTTAATATAAGCCAGTACAGCCAACAGGATCAGTCTGAATACAGAAAGAAGTGTAGCCACAATAAATAATGCAAATATCACCTGGATAAACAGGAAAATTCCGTTTGCAATATACCAGTCGGAACGGGAAAGAAATAAATCGTCGGAATCCAGTTTAGGCATTACGAAATCACGATCCTGATGAATCAGGTCAGCAACCGTTGTAAATGTATATCCCTGGGCTTTGAAATACTTAATTATACGGGGCAACGCTTCTATAGTCGCTTTACGGTTCCCTCCGGCATCGTGCATCAGGATAATATTTCCATTCTGTGTCTGTCGTCTTACCCGCTCAAAGATAGAATCGGCACTCACTCCCCTTTCCCAGTCGCGGGTATCTATTGATTCTCCGACAGTGATGTAATTCTCTTTCTTAGCCCGGATCACCGGAAGCAGATCGTGATAATCACGAGGCTCACTATCAGCATCGTAAGGCGGACGAAACAATATAGTAGACCGTTGAGTAATACACTCCAGCAACCGGCGCGTTGCATTCAGTTCCAGGTCGGTCTTTTCGTTACTGATCTCTGCTATATTCGGGTGAGAGAAAGAGTGGTTTCCGATTTCATAACCGGCTTTATAGATGCGTTCAACCAGAGGGAGATTCACTTCCATATTTTCACCCTGCATAAAGAAAGTGGCCGGCACATTCTCTCTTTTCAGAATATCCAGAATTTTGGGAGTGTATTCGTTGCTGGGGCCGTCGTCAAATGTAAGCACCAGTTTTTTATCGGCAATGCCTATCCGACGGATCACGTATGAAGAAGGAATTTCAATATATTCTTCCTTATCAATTATAGAATAGTTATTATCAAAACTGAGCTTAACGCGGCCTTCATGAGGTTCTGAGAGTACATCCAGAATATCCCCATCCCCCACATAACTGAGGTTTTGTGTTGGTTTTATTACAGCCAGGCGATTTACATCAAATCTCTTTTTCTTCAGCTCTACTGAAGATAGATTTTGATAATAGAAACTCCATATGCGGGAATCTTCAGATCCCAGACGCCATAATGAGGTTCCTGCAAGACCGTATTCAACAGCCAGTCGCATCGCATTGAAATTAGAAGCAGCGTCTGTAAAAAACACCTTATGGTTGATGCTTTGGTTATCGATGTAATCAAAGCTAAGGTTATAGGTTAAGGGGTCAAATACCACCTTTGCTCCGGCTGCCTGAGCTTTATTCAATGCCCCCTGATAGGTAACGGGACGTCCCTGTCTTCCTTCAGCCCAATCATACCCGTATGCAGCCAAACAGAGAATGGTTTTATCTGCCGGAAGCTCTTTGCCATAAGAATCAAGGACTCCTTCTATCCAGTTCTGTTCAGCAACAGGTCCCGGTGAGGTCATCATCGAGTTCTGATCGTATGCCATCAACAACAAATAATCGTTGTATTTCTTTAGTTCTGCAAGATTATAGTCCGCATTTCCGGGGATAACATCCTGCGTCACAATCATTCCGTGTTTGTGCAACTCCGTATAGAGCTCTCTCTGGAAAGCAATGATATATTCATCTGTAGTCTCTGTCAAATCCTCAAAGTCAATATTGATGCCTTTGAACCCATAACGCTTCAGTTTTGTGACAATCTCTTTAATAAAAGCACTACGCTTTGCAGGATTAATGATGATCCGGTGTACCCTCGCACCATCAAACTGACCGTTTACAAAGTTCGATAAGATTGGAATAATATCGGTCTTATAATGCTGCATCACCAACAATGCCTTTTTATCAATCTTGGTTTCAATAGTATCTTTGGTGCGACTCAGAAAGAACCACTCCGGAAAAACCATATTAAACTGGGTAATATTCTCTTTCAGCGAATAGAATGATTGCTTATCCCAGTTTACATAGAAAGCCGCCCGTATCTGCTCTTTATAGACTCTCTTTTTATTAAACTGAGCTTTATTAAGATAACCCAGCGCCGGTTTTTTCTTAATCGCTTTACGGGTTGCCCGGTCTTTTTTGCTTAAAAAGGGGGAATCTTCAGCCTTAACCAAATGTTGAAGATAGGAAAACCTGTCAAATGCTTTAGGGAACTCAGTCTGGGAGTTTTTGAGTACCGAATAAACAATAATAATAACAGACAGAATCAAAATTGTAAGTGCAGACCATAGGATTGTAGCGAAACGTTTAGCTCGTTTAGGTGAATCTGCTTGAAAAATCTGACGATGGTGGCTCATTTGTTTTTACAAAAATAAAATGGCTTTACTAAATAAAAAGAGTAAATACTGAATAGATAATGGAATCTTTTTCAATTTGCATTAGAAGTTGGAAAGAGTCTTATTTATGGCATACAAGGAAAGTTGAATTGTTTTTATTGAACCGATAGAATACATACAAATGCTACTATTAACAGGAAATCCGGTGCAATAGTACATATTTCTTCAAATATAACAAAACATACATCATATTTAAATTCAGGCCGGTCAATTGAATTAAGGATAATAAACCTTTGAGACCCTCTGCCCGCAAACGAACAGAGGGTTCAGCTCATAAACAAAAAACAAGGGCTTGCAAAGCAAACTCAATCTTTATACAGGTTCCTATCTAAACGATCATTTACTCACTGAATAATAATCAAAAGTTCCGACAATAGAATTTCCGGATTAATTATTCAATCGCTTCATGTTTTATCCGGTTGAAAATCCAGAAAATAATCGGAAAAATCAGCAATGTAAGCACTGTTGCCGTGATTAAACCTCCGATAATCACAACGGCCAAAGGTTTCTGCGATTCAGATCCGATGCCTGTTGAAAGAGCAGCCGGCATCAGACCGATAGAAGCCATCAGAGCGGTCATCACCACCGGACGGGTACGCACCTTCACCGCTTCAATAATTGAGGAGTCCAGATTCAGCCCACCTTTTATATTCTTATGAAACTCAGAAATCAACAATACGCCATTCTGAATACAAATACCGAACAAAGCAATAAAACCAACCCCTGCCGAAATGCCGAAGTTAATACCTGTCAGGTGCAATGCCAGAATTCCGCCAATCAGAGCAAATGGAACATTGGCAATTACCAAAGCCGCATCCTTTATATTCCCCAAACATAATAAAGAGCAAAATAAAAATGGCAATCAAGCTGATGGGAACCACCTGTGCCAGCCGGTTAGATGCACGCACCTGATTTTCAAACTCTCCGGCCCAGTCGATACTACAACCCCTCTGGTAGTTTTATTTTAGCGACACGCCTCTGTGCATCTTTGATTGTACTTCCTAGGTCACGATCACGTACTGAAAATTTCACAACGACGAAAACGTTTGGTATTATCCCGATAGATAAAAGCAGGGCCTGTATGCTTTTCGATTGTACAAACTTCTTTAAGCGGGATTTTAGCCCCACTCAGAGTGGGTACTTTGAGATTGGCTATATCATTTTCATCTTTTCGGTACTCCTTTTCAAAACGTACCCGGATATCAAACTTCCGTTCGCCTTCATATTTCTCGGTCGCTGTTTTTCCCCCGAAAGCCATTTCAAGCACGTCCTGGGCATCCGAAGCCGTTACTCCGTAAGTTGCCATTTTTTCTTTATCCAGTACGACGCTTACTTCTGGCTGTCCCAGATTCCGCATAATTCCCAAATCTTTTACCCCGGGAACGTCTTTCATTTTTTCAACTACCTGATTGGCTATTTTATCGAGCTGTTCCAGATCCTCTCCATATATTTTGACCCCGTTATCTGCATTAAATCCGGCCACAGCTTCCGCCACGTTATCGATAATGGGTTGCGAATAGTTATAGTTGATACCCTGGTATTTCTCCAGTTTCTTGTCCATCTCATCCACCAGGTCATCGTATGTGATATGGCGTTTCCATTCTTCCCGGGGCTTCAGATTTACCTGCAATTTGTACATAATAGAATCCACTGGGATCGGTACCGTCATTACTTCGACCGGTTTGTGAGAGCACGCCATTAACTTCAGGAAACTGTTCCAGTTCTTTACGGAGTACAGCTACTTTTTTCACCGTCTGAGAAAGGCTCTGGCTCATCGGGAATTTAGCTTCTACCCAAAGTGCACCTTCATTCAATTGGGGCATGAACTCTGACCCCAGAAACTTAAATGATAAGAGTGAAAGTACCAGTATGGTCAGTGCTACAAACAGGCTCTTTCGCTTGTGGCGGAAAGTAAACAGAAACGCTTTCTCGATAATACGATTCCAAAAATTGACAAACGGATTGTGCTTTTCCTTTACATCTTTCTTCAATAATACATGAGACATTACAGGGACTAATGTCAATGTAAAAATAAGTGCACCCAGCAAAGCAAAACCTAACGTCCAGGCTAAAGGCGAAAACATTTTCCCCTCCACTTTCTCAAAGGAGAAGATCGGCAGCAAGGCTATGATAATGATCATTTTAGAGAAGAAAATAGCCTTTCCCAACTCTGCCCCCATTTTTCTTTATAATGCTTCCCTTGGCGAGCTTATTGAATTTTTCCGTACCTACCTTTTCCCGCAAATGATCGAGCGTGACAAAGAGCCCCTCGACCATCCTCACTACTGCTCCATCAATGATGATACCAAAGTCCACTGCTCCCAGGGATAGCAGATTGGCACTCATTCCCTTCAATTTCAAACAAAGGAAAGCAAAGAGTAATGCCAATGGAACAATAACCGAAACAATAACAGTGGTTCTCCAATTGGCCATAAAAAGAAAGACAATAACAGTAACCAGAATAATCCCTTCCAATACATTATGCATCACTGTATGTGTGGTGAAGTCCATCAGTTTATCCCGATCATAAAAAGTCTCCATTTTTACATCCGAAGGCAGAATCTTAGTATTCAACTCATTGATTTTATCTTTCACACGAGCCAATACCTCCCGTGCATTCTCACCTTTACGCATTACAACTATACCTTCGACTATATCGTCGTTACTGTTCAACCCAGCCTGTCCCACACGCGGCATTGCCCCCTCGCGTACTGTTGCCAGATGTTTAACCAGCACAGGATTACCATTTACATACGATACAATTATGTTTTCTATATCCTGTTTTGTTTTGATCAGTCCGACACCACGTACTACAAAGGCCTGCCCATTCTTTTCGATCACATCGCCTCCCACATTCAGGTTGCCTTTGCTTACCGCATCATATACGTCTATTGGTGTAATGTCGTAACCCGACAGACGATTGGGATCGACACATATCTCATACACTTTCTCCTGCCCGCCGAAAGCAACCAGATCGGCTACTCCCGGAATAGCCCGTAACTGACGGTCAATCACCCACGACTGTAAAGTCAGCAAATCCCGGGAATCGCGCTTATCACTTTTCAGCACATAACGAAATATTTCACCGGTAGGTCCATATGGCGGCTGCACATCTGGCTCAGCACCATCAGGCAGCTCTACATTACGCAATTGATTATTGACCTGTTGCCGGGCAAAGAAGTCTTCCACATTATCTTCAAAAATTATCTTCACCACCGAAAGCCCGAACATCGTAGAACTACGTACACTGGTTTTATGTTGTACGGAATTCATGGCAATCTCAATCGGTGTAGTTACAAAACGTTCTACTTCCTCCGCACTGCGACCATTCCATTGCGTAACAATGATAATCTGGGTATTAGTTACATCAGGAAAAGCTTCAATGGGCATTTGCCGAAAAGCAAATACACCTGCGATGACCAGAATAGCTACCCCAGAAAAAACGTAAAAGCCCGGTTTTTGAGCGAAAAAGCTATGATGTTTCTTATAAACTTATTCATGTGTTGGTTATTAGCTATTTAACACTAAAACGGTTAGAAAACCGACAAAGAGAAACTTAATATTACTGCGCCGATTAGTCATTCAGAGCATCATAAACCTGCAACTGATTTGTGGTAATTACTTTTTCGCCTTCACTCACGCCTGAACTGATATAGGTAATGTCACCAACCTGACGGTAAACTTCTACCTTTCGGGTTTCAATATCAGAACGGCTTTTATATACCATTACAAAGTTTTTACTCTTATCAAAAACCACTGCCGATGAAGGTACGGCAAGCATTTTTTCATTTTGCTCGTGGCTTAATTTTATGGTTGCTTTCATTTCGGGTTTAAGAAGGAAATCCGGATTTTTCAGCTTAATACGCACCTTCATAGCTTTGGTATCGGGATCGATAATATTGAATATCTTATCGACCTTTCCATGAAATGTTTTATCCGGATAACTGAGCGTGATTACATCAGCATCTGCTCCCAGTACCGACATCCTGAATATCAGGTTCGCTTACGTTAGCAATAGCCCATACCTCGTCAATATCCGCAATATCAAAAATATTATTCGTGTGGTCATCACGCAGCAACATATCCTGATTAATATTTTTTTGAATAATAAAACCACTGATCGGGGAACGAACTTCATAAATTGCACCGGGTTTCAGACTGTATATTTTATAGGTCTCCTGTACTCGGTACAATTGAGATTGCGCCTTATCGAGTTCGCTTTTCACTGAAAGCACATCCCGTTCTGTGTTCAGCTTCCCTTCATAAAGCTCTTTTGCAGCTTTTAGATTATTCCTGGCTACCACAACATCATTGCGGGCATCGCTCAGGTCTTTCTCGTAACCGGCCACCTGTGTACTGCGTATGGTTGCGAGTAACTGTCCTTTTTTTACATAATCACCCAGCTCCACATAAACTTTAATCACATTACCACCTACCACAGGATAAATCTCAATCAGTTTATCATTATCCGCTGAAATTTGCCCGTAAAATTCCTGCTCACTTTTCAGTGGCTTCGATTCCACGTTAGCAAAAGTGGTAGTCTTTAGCATCACATCGCTCAGCTCAAATTTCTTTTTCTCTTCCTGAGCTGCCTCGTTGTGTTTTTTGCACGATGTCAGCCATAACGCTGAAAAAGCAATGACTAAGAACAGAATACGCTTCATAATTAAAATTGGGTTGAATTGGTAATATAGTTTAGTTCTTCACAAGCGCAGATAAGTGTTTTGGAAAACTGATGATATTGCATCAATGTCTGATTATAACTTTCCATGAAGTCGGTAAACTCTATTAAAGAGAGGTTACCATGTCTGAAGTTTTGTAAAACCCCCTCTTCCACCGTCTTGAAATTCTGAATAGTTGCGGGAGTCAGCAGCAAATGATTATCATAAGCTTCTTTCCATTTCTTATAGGAGAGAATTACTTCGTTCTGCACTTTCTCAACTTGTAATGATTTATTTGCATTCGCCATTTTAAGTTGGGCTACTGCCATTTTGATGTTTCCCTGATTACGGTTCCAAAGTGGAAGAGGCATTGAGACAGAAAGAGTCAGATCTTTTTTAAATGCTCCTGCCTGCTGGTCCCAGCCCATACCAACCGTAAGATCAGGTACGACCTGTGACTTTTTGCCATTTCAGGTTCCGGTTAGAAGCTTCTACCTGTTTTGAAATGGCTAAATAATCCGACCGGTTTTCTATAGCAATAGTTTGCAGAGTATCCAATGGAGATAATTCCCTGTTTTTCATAAGCTGTAAGCTCTTGCTGTGAAGGGCTGAGGAATAAGGGATTGCATACCGGTCAGCAATGCCAGATCATTCTGATTTTCGAGAATACTTTTGTAAAGATCTGATTTTTGTTGCTTAAAACTAAGGTAAAGCGATTGGAGTCGTACCAGATCCTTTTGAGCAAAATTGCCCCTGGCTACTTGTTTATTGTAAGAAACAATCAGAGAATCGAGGTTAGTCATCTGCTGTGACACAGCCAGGTAGGAAAGATTGTCAAAGTAAACCTCAAAATAGTTTTGACGAAGTTGTAGTTTCAGGTTCCGGAGCAAATCGGCAAGTTCCAGCTCAGCAATCTGCGCATTGGTTTGAGCCAATGCTATTTCGTTGTGTTTTTTCCCTCCCATGTAAATGAGTTGCTGTACTGATATCGCTTTTTCTCCCGACGAGCCGACATCTAAGATCTTTTTCATTTCCGGGTTATAAGCATTCAGGTTAAACTGAACTGACGGATTCTCCCAGAGTTTAGCCTGAATTACCGCCGCATGAGCAGCATCGACATTAAACTTAGCGGCTAGGAGACTTAAATTATTTTTCAGAAAAAGCTGTTCGGCATTGGCTAATGTAAGCCCGGCTCCAGATTGCGCAAAACCTGACACTGAAAGCGCTAAACATAATACAGTAATTAGTCTATTCATTTTGCAGATATTTTAACTAGCGTCCACAAAGGGTAACGACCAGTTTTTACCGGCTGTAATAATTCGGATTAAATTCAACTTAAAATAAAACGCAAAATCACCTGTACATCAGGCATATAGCACATATTTATATATAAGACAAGTATATAAAGAATTGACTATTTGTAATTAAAAATCAGACTAACCATCACAATCCAACACACTCAACCAATAAAAAAACACACTATCACAGTATCCAACTATCATTTTGATATATTACAACAAACATCCGAATTGATTAAGATTACCTTAAGCCGTACTATTTTATACTCTATAATAATTCAATTGAAGCATTGCCACAAACAAGAAATCCACGAAAAGCTTAAAAAAGCAGTCCGTGGATTTCTTGTAATATAATCAGATGATTTTATTCCCGGTTTATTTTAGCTAGTTTCAATATAAAGGGAGGGGTAACAGGGGCATTTGCAAAAAAGTCCCATTTTTTTCCGGACGAAAAAGCCCAACGGTAAATCCACGAAGAACCCCATTCTCCATATACAGTTACAGGGGTCTGATAAGCCTTATCTTTCAGTGCGTCCTTTAACCGGATAAACTTATAATTGTTTTGTTCAAACACCTCTGCCAGTTTCCCCAGGTAATCAGCATTGAGCGCATTGGTGTTGCAATAAAACAATCTGACGGATATTTCTCCCAAAATACTTTACGGACAGACTTTCTATAAATTTCAGTTCATCCGACATATATCTAACATAAGTTTCACCTATATGCATCATCAATATATTGTCTTTTTTTAATCATGGCGCTGTCATAAGCTAACGCAAATATCCAATCCGAGTTTTCAACGGTTATAGGTGCTTCAATATACTTTCTGCTCTTCAGAAAATTATGCAATGAATCAGCTTTCAACTTTGTATCACCGGTATTAAGGTATGGATGCCTGAAGTATTTAAGTGTATTATGGTATTCTTTTATCATAGGACGGGTTATTTTCTCTCCGTCTAGAATATCCTGAAAATAGACTTTACAATCTGTCCTATTGAAATCAAGGTGAGAAAAAGTATGATTTCCCAGATCCATATGTGCTTTTAACCATAAGCGCAGCATATTAACTTTAAGGGTATCTACATGCTTATTGTCTTTATATAACTTGTCTTCATTTACAAAGCCGATTGCCGGAATCCGGTGTTGTGTCATTGCCCTGAGAAGTTTTGTTGTTACAGCATGCTGAAATGCATCACTTTTATCACTTAAAACCGCAACCGGCAAATCATCGAAAGTAAAACAAACTTTCTTTGTCTCTCCAAACGAGACAAAGACAAAAGAGAAAAATAGGCTTAAAGTAATTAATCTGATATTCATTTCATTTTTAAATTAGACCCATACCTTTTGACTTCATACCGGTTTCTCAATATTGATCTCTCCGGAAAAGAAACTCTATAAGATGGGCACTTTAATAAAGAGCCTGCAAACCTAACTATTTTTTTGTTAATCGCTGCTTATTTCGCATGTTTTTACATCTCACAAAAGCAATTTCCGTTCATAAAAAAGAAAAGCCACCCCAAATAAGAGGCGGCTTTTCAATATGATAATCTTTATGGATTATTTATTCAGTAATGCAGAAACCTGGTTGAACACATTTTCAGCAGTGAAACCGAATTTCTCATCCAATACTTTGAATGGTGCAGAATAACCGAAGTGGTCTAAGCCCCAAACGATACCGTTTTTACCAACTAAACGATACATTGAAGAAGGAAGACCAGCGGTCAAACCGAATACCGGCAGGTTAGAAGGAATAACTTCTTCCTGGTACTCTTTAGACTGGTTGAAAAACAAACCTTCTGACGGAGCAGAAACGATTTGCACCTGGATACCTTTGCGCTCTTTCAGCAATTCAGCTCCGGCAACCAAAGAAGCAACTTCAGAACCATTAGCCACCAATACCACTTCAGGTTTTTCATCTTTAGTTACGATGTAAGCACCTTTTGCAGCCTGCAAAGCTTCTTCGTAGCGATTTCCGCTTGCAGCAGGAAGGTTTTTGATATTCTGACGAGACAGGATCAAAGCAGTTGGAGTCTCAATGTTCTCCATGGCCATTTTCCATGCTACAGTACACTCTTCAACGTCAGCAGGACGAAGAACCAAAGTACTGTTTTTGCCGTGGTGATTTTTCAGTTGCTCCATCAGACGAATCTGAGCTTCCTGCTCAATCGGCTGGTGGGTAGGACCATCTTCACCTACGCGGAATGCATCGTGTGTCCAGATGTATTTAACCGGCAATTGCATCAATGCAGCCATACGTACAGCTGGTTTCATGTAGTCTGAGAATACGAAGAATGTACCACAAGCACAAACTACACCACCGTGCAATGCAATACCGTTCATGATTGCAGCCATAGTCAGCTCACAAACACCTGCTTGCAGGAACGCACCTGAGAAGTCGTTGTTTTTGAAGAAAGTCGTATTTTTCAGGAAGCCGTCTGTTTTGTCAGAGTTAGCCAGGTCAGCAGAAGAAACAATCATGTTTTCCACCTCTTTAGCAAATACACCCAATACGGTTGCAGAAGCAGCACGTGTTGCCTGATCAGCTTTCTGAGCAATTTTAGAGTAATCTACAGCCGGAGCTTCTTTAGAGAAGAATTTTTTCAGTTTAGCGCCCAATTCAGGGTTAGCAGCTTCCCATGCAGCTTGTTCTGCTTTTTTCTCAGCAGCGATTTTTTCAAGCTCAGCAGCACGTTTAGCATACAAATCAGCAACTTCCGGGAAGATTACGAACGGATTTTTAGGATCTCCACCTAGGTTTTCGATTGATTTTTCGAAAGAAGCACCAGCTTCACCCAAAGGCATACCGTGAGTAGCACATTTGCGCTCGTAGCTTTCGCCTGACTCTGTAACGGCACCTTTACCCATGATGGTTTTACCGATAATCAAAGTAGGACGTTCTGTTTCAGCATTAGCCATTGTCAGTGCTCCGCGGATAGCTTCTGCACTGTTACCATCGATAGTCAATACGTTCCAGCCCCATGCCTCGTATTTCTTAGCAGTATCTTCTTTGGTTACAGCCCATGTTTCGGTAGACAACTGGATATCGTTGCTATCGTAGAACATGATCAGGTTGTTCAATCCAAGGTGACCTGCCAAACGACCTGCTCCCTGAGAAATTTCTTCCTGAACACCACCGTCAGAGATGAACGCGTAAGTTTTGTGGCTCATCCACTCACCGAAGCGCGCAACAAGGAAACGCTCAGCAATCGCAGCACCAACTGCCATTACGTGACCCTGACCAAGAGGACCTGATGTATTTTCAATACCACGCATAACATCCACCTCTGGGTGTCCCGGAGTCGGGCTGTCCCACTGACGGAAATTGCTGCACTCTTCCATGGTAAATTTGCCGGTAAGGCTCAAAATAGCATAGAGCATCGGCGACATGTGACCCGGATCAAGGAAGAAACGGTCACGGTTGATCCATTGAGGATCTTTAGGATCGTAGGTTAAAAACTCAGAGTAAAGAACATTCACGAAGTCTGCTCCACCCATAGCACCGCCGGGGTGACCTGACTTAGCTTTCTCAACCATAGCAGCAGCTAAAATACGAACATTATCAGCCGCTCTGTTTAATACATTAAGTTGACTCATTGTGTATTAGTATATAAGTGTAAATCGTACATTTATTCTGCAAAAATAGCAAAAAAAGAGACACCAAACACTCTTCCGTCTATTTTATAAAGATTTTTTTCCGTAATCATTTAGGATAAAAGTCTGCAGATTTCAGAAAGATAATGCAAGTCTTCCGAATCGAACCGATCCCGCATCTCGCTGTCAATATCGAGTACAGCAAAAACCTTATTGTTATCAATCAGCGGTACAACGACTTCTGAGCGGGAACGGGAACTACAGGCAATATGACCCGGAAATAAATCAACATCAGGTACGAGGATAGACTCTCCCTTATGCCAGGCTGATCCACAAACCCCTCTTCCATATTGTATCCGGGTGCAGGCAACCGGTCCCTGAAAAGGGCCTAAAACCAACTGATTCTCTTTTACCAGATAGAACCCTACCCACAGAAAATGAAAGGCTTCTTTTAGTATTGCCGAAACATTCGCCATATTGGCAATTAAATCTTTTTCACCTTTAACTAATCCTTCAATCTGAGGTAAAATCGCCTCATATATCTCTTTTTTAGCCCCGGTGTGTGGGATGTCGATCTGCTCAGCCATTGGGTATCTTATTTGAAGAATACAATAAGCCCGGACTAATCCAGATAAAGATAATCATAATGAATAATAGGCTTTGCCCCTTGCTGACCAATCAGGGTATATGCCTTCTCACTATCGACAGAAATACGCCCTACTCCTATCTGAACTCCTTCCGGATTAAAGATTTTCACGATATCATCTTTTTCAAACTCTCCATCTATTCTGACTACACCAACCGGAAGTAAACTTACGGCATGCTCTTGCAACAAGGCTTCATAGGCTCCCTGATTAATATGAACCTCTCCTTTGGCAAAACCCTCAGAATGAGCAATCCACTTTTTCACATTCGAAACCGGCTTTTCAGAAGGCACAAAGCGGGTACAAAGAGTCTCCGGATTGCTTAACAAAGCAGGAAGAATACCGTCTTTTTTTCCATTGGCAATCATAACGGTAATACCTTCCTCGGCTACTTTACGCGCTATATTACATTTGGTAAGCATCCCTCCACGTCCGAATGAGGACTTCTGAGTCTGGATATATTGAGACAAATCCTGTTTTGCGCTGAAAATCTCACGGATTACTTCAGATTCCGGGTCTGATGGATTACCATTGTAAATACCGTCGATATTGCTCAGAATTATCAATGCTTCAGCCCCCATCATAGTGGCAACCAACCCTGACAATTCATCATTATCGGTAAACATCAATTCTGTCACTGATATCGTATCATTCTCATTAACAATGGGAATGACATGATTTTCCAGCATCACCGACATACAGTTTTTTTGATTGAGGTACTGGACTCTGGTAGAAAGGCTATCCTTAGTGGTCAACACCTGACCGCAGGAAATTCCGTGATCACGAAACAACTCATAATAACGGTTTATTAATTTAGCCTGACCTACAGCTGAAAAGAGCTGACGAGCCGATACCGCATCCAACTTTTTATCAACATTCAACTCACTACGGCCTGAAGCCACTGCTCCGGAAGAAATAAGCACTACTTCTACCCCATTATGGTGAAGTTCCGCCACCTGATCTACCAATGCCGACATGCGCGTCACATCGAGTGTACCATCTTTGCGGGTTAATACATTACTGCCGATTTTCACGGCTATCCGTTTAAATAAAAAATCCATGACGGAGTCGTTATTTTATTAGTTCATTAGACATTTACAATTCATCACAACAATGTCACAATCCGAATACATTCCTGCAATTATATTCATTCACCACATTTTTTGCATCTGCGGTATAGAGATACTCCAGGGTATCACCATAAATTTCTTCGATCTTTCCACGAACAATTTTCATGGTACTATTCACCATCCGGTTTTGTTCGGTGAAGGGTTCAGGTAAAATGGCAAATGTAGAAGGAAGCCAACGCTCGGGGAACATTCCCGCATGAATCCCTTTCCCTTTAAACTGATCGATTGCATGCTTAATCAACAATACAGCTTCTTTCCTCCCTTTTTCTGTATCCCATTTATGGTGATGTGGCAGATGCTTCTTTAAGAATTCCTGATTGGGTACAATCAATGCCACAGTATATGGATTCTGATTATTATGCAACATGATCTGATCGATACAGGGTAAAAGCGAAGCTATAGCTTCCTCAATCCCCTCAGGGCTGTATTTTTCCCCGTCACTGCCGATCAATAAACTCTTGAAACGCCCCAGCACATAGAGGTATCCGTCGTGGCTTATATAGCCCATATCGCCGGTATGTAACCATCCATTCCGAACTGTTTCCGCTGAAGAAACAGGATTCTTCCAGTAACCGGCCATTACATTTTCACCACGTACAACGATTTCACCCTTTTCACCCATCGGTAACTCCCGGCCATCATTATCCAGAATTTTCAGATCAAGAGGTTTTACTAATACGCCCGATGAACCGAACTTATGATTGGCAGGAACATTCGAAGAAATAACAGGCGTTGCCTCAGACAGGCCATAACCCTGAAACATGGGAATGCCAATAGCATAGTAAAATTGCTGTAAATCTTTATCGAGTAACGCACCGCCACCGACAAAGAATTGCAGATTACCTCCAAAATTCTCACGTACTTTTGAAAAGAGAATCTTATCAAAAAGAGCAACCAATGGCTTTAGCATAAAACGTCCCCCCTTGCCCCTGTTCCAACCATCACGATTGTAAGCAATAGTCGTTTTCAAAGCCAGATGGAAAAGTTTTTCCATAAATGCACCTTTCGCACGAATGCCTGATTCTATGTTTTTCTTGAAGTTTTTGGCTAATGCCGGAACGCTCAACAATAAATGCGGCTTAATCTCTTTGATATTCAGAGGAATATTTTTCAGAGTTTCCAAGGGTGTTTTCCCCGTCTGAACAAAGGCAACACCTCCTCCGCATTTCATAAAAATATAAAAACCAACCACATGCGCAAAGCAATGATCAAGAGGCAGAATAATTAGAGTGCGCCAATGAGAAGGTATATTTAGCAATGTCAACGATTGCTCAACATTGGCTGTATAATTACGATGAGTCAGAATAACCCCTTTGGGTTCGGCTGTCGTTCCCGAAGTATAAGTAATGGTAGCATGGTCATCGTTTTGCAACGATTTTGCGGTTTCAAGAAATTCTTCCAGAGAGTGTTTATCCAAATACCCTTTTCCCAGATGATAAACTTCAGACAGCGCCATTTCTCCTTCCTCGTATTTATCCAGGTGATCGAGGATGATAATTTGCTTTACATTGGGGATTTTATCTTTTATTGCACGTATTTTGTACAGTTGATTTGCTGATACAATTACATATTTTGAGTCGGAATGTTCAATCCGGAAAAGAAGATCATTTGTCTCCTCAAGTTTTACAGACAAAGGAACATTCACAGCGCCTGCATAGAACATAGCCAACTCGCTAAGAATCCACGCCCCCTTTCCTTCGGAGAGTAATGCAATATTATCACCTTTTTGCACACCCAGCGCCTTCAATCCGGCACCCATACGATAGACCAACTCACGCGTCTGCGCAAAAGTGGTTTCAATGTATTTCTTATCGGTTTTTTCAAATAAAAAAGGTCGTTGCGAATGCTGCTGCACCGCCTCTTCAAACAAATCGACAAGGGTTTTCTTCATATTCTTATGTAATCTGTATTCAACTTGGATTATATTCCCCCGGATGCCGGCCTCACCAACAGTGCACTTAGTTCCCATAACAAATATACAGGTAAAAAGACCACCAAAAGCGTAAACGGATCTCCCGTGGGAGTAATTACCGCAGCCAGAACCATTATTGCAACAACGGCGTGACGCCTGTATTTACTAAAAAAACTCCGGGTTAAAACTCCTAGCTTTGAGAGCAACATGGCCAGCAATGGCAATTCAAAGACCAGCCCCATCATTAAACAAAGCATCAGGAAATTATCAATATATGAATCAAGAGATATGCGATTATCAATAGCAGAACTCAGTTCATATGTGGCTAAAAAACGAAGAGTCAGTGGAAAAACCATCAGATACCCTATCGCAGCCCCGATAAAAAACATAATATTCCCGAATAAAAAAGCCCAGCCAATATTTTTACGTTCGTTCTCATACAGTGCGGGTCGCACAAATATCCAAAACTGATAAATCAGAAATGGAATGCTCAGTACCACTGCCAACCAGAATGACAATGACATATGGATCATAAACTGCGAAGCCAGATTAATATTGATCAGTTTTATTTCAAATTTCCCGACAAAAAAACCAGGCATCAACGGGGTGATTCTGCTTAGCTTACTGAGCCATTGATAGAATATAAAATCCGAATGACAAGGCGCCAATATTACCCTGTCAAACAGATCGGGCATAAAGAAAAATAAAACAGAAGCCGCCGCACCTATAAAAATCAGCGAACGAAAAATCACCTTTCGAAGTTCATCCAGGTGATCCCAGAAAGACATCCCGGCTGCAGTTTCCTCCATTATTCCTTATCTTTATTCTCTTTTTCGCTTTCGCCTTTGATCTCCTTTTCGACTTCGTTCAGACCTTCCTTAAAACTCTTAACTCCTTTTCCAAGACCTTTCATCAGTTCAGGAATTTTTTTACCGCCAAAAAGTAATAAAATCAGAATTGCAATGAGAATAACTTCTCCCGTACCGAAATTAAACAGCAGCAAATTGTTCATGGTAGTTGTATTTTAAGTTTTTGTGAATGTTGAAGCGACTTTTCGGAAAGGTTTTCACTTAAGAAACCCCGCAAATATACGCCAAAATGAGCGATGTTTGAACAGCGAAGCGATTATTTTGCTAATTTTGCCGCCAGAATTTTGAAAACCAAAACAGAAATTAACAGGAAATAAACGGTTTATTCCTGATCCTTTATTCAAAAAGTTCAGGCCGGTTAATTGTATAAATCATTCAGAGATTAAGTAAATAAGCATGAAACAAGCATGTACCTGTGTCTAACAAAGGACACGACAATATATGCGGGTTTCAGGTGTAACTAAAAACAAAAAACATTATTGACACATGAAAGCATTTGTATTTCCGGGACAAGGCGCCCAATTCGTAGGAATGGGTAAAGATTTGTACGAAAACTCAGCTTTGGCTAAAGAAATGTTTGAAAAAGCTAACGAAATCTTAGGATTCCGCATCACTGACCTGATGTTTGCCGGAACCGATGAAGATCTTCGCCAAACCAAAGTAACTCAACCGGCAATCTTCCTTCACTCAGTTATTTTAGCTAAAACCTTGGGCGATAAATTTGTACCTGAAATGGTTGCGGGTCACTCATTGGGTGAATTTTCAGCATTGGTAGCCGCCGGAGCTTTATCATTCGAAGATGGTGTAAAACTGGTTTCAGCTCGTGCTATGGCTATGCAGAAAGCATGTGAAGCTACACCTTCAACCATGGCTGCTGTTCTGAACCTCCCTGATGAGAAAGTAGAAGAAATCTGCGCCGGAATCGACGATGTTGTTGTCCCCGCAAATTACAACTGCCCGGGACAAATCGTAATCTCAGGTTCTGAAAGCGGTATCGATGAAGCATGCAAACAATTATTGGCTGCCGGTGCAAAACGTGCTTTGAAACTAAAAGTAGGTGGTGCATTCCACTCTCCGCTAATGGAACCTGCACGTGCAGAATTAGCAGAAGCGATCAATGCTACTGAGTTCCACAAACCCATCTGTCCGGTTTACCAAAACGTAAATGCTAAACCCGAAACCGATCCTGCTACAATCAAGGAAAATCTGATCGCACAATTGACAGCTCCGGTACGTTGGACTCAATCGGTTAAAAACATGATCGCTGACGGTGGAAAAGAATTTACTGAAGTTGGCCCCGGCTCTGTTCTTCAGGGACTGATCAAGAAAGTAGACTCTACAGTTACTACCCAGGGAGCATAATCCACTCTGTTTCATATTTAAAGACGTTTAGTTTTCATTCTGAAAGCTAAACGTCTTTACGCTTTTAATCCGAATCTTTACCACAAGAAAAGTACCTTATGTTACGTTTGATAATGAAAAACAAAGAACAGCGCTATAAATTAGGCTTAGCGCTAAGTGGTGGAGGAGCCAAAGGATTTGCTCATATCGGAGCTATGAAAGCCCTTAAAGAAAAAGGATTAAAACCGGACATTATCTCCGGAGTAAGTGCAGGAGCCATTATAGGTGTTTTATTTTGTGATGGATATGAACCGGAAGAAGTCATCGACCTGTTTTATGAAAAATCCTTCACCTCCCTGGCTGAAATTGCCGTTCCTAAAGGAGGACTAATGACTTTTAACGGACTACGGGGGTTTCTGGAAAAACATCTACGGGCAAAGACATTCGAAGAATTAAAAATACCGTTGGTTGTTACAGCTACTGATTTTGACAACAACGAAACCGTTTCCTTCCGTAGCGGCCCCCTCATAGATGTAATCTGTGCATCAAGTAGCATTCCCATTATTTTTCAACCGGTCAGGATCAACAACATAAATTATGTTGACGGTGGTGTTCTTTGTAATTTTCCGGTCAGACCTATCCGTAAAGAATGCAAGAAAGTAATTGGCATGAATGTAACTGCACATCTGACTCCAAATTATAAAAATTCAATCATCGGCATTATGGAACGCTCATTCCTGATGATGTTGAAAGCCAATACACTTCCTGATAAAGCGCTTTGCGATATTTACATTGAATCAGAAGAGGAAAAAGATTACAATATTTTCAACCTGGAAAATCTGCATGAATTTGTCCAGTTGGGATACAATGCTACTATGCAGACTCTTCAAAAAAGTAACTTAAACTTATAAATAAAGCCGGTATGAAGAAAATTAAAACAGGTATAGCCTCTTTCGGTATGTCCGGAAAAGTTTTTCATGCGCCATTGCTGGCAGCCCATCCACAGTTTGAACTTACAACCATTTGTGAACGAAGCAAAAATCTGGCTTCAGCCCTTTACCCCAATACCCGGATCGTTAAATCATATGACCAGTTGATTAACGATCCCGATATTGAACTGGTTGTTGTCAATACACCGGATACTACGCATTATGATTTCGTTAAACAGGCTCTTCTGGCCGGAAAACATGTAGTGGTCGAGAAACCTTTTGTTTTCACTGTCAGTGAAGGCGAAGAACTGATTGCTCTCGCTGAAAAAAAAGGGTTGTTACTCTCTGTCTTTCAGAATCGTCGTTGGGATGGCGATTTCCTTACAATTCAAAATATCCTGAACAAAAACCTGCTTGGCCGTGTTGTAGAATTTCGATCCTCCTTCCAGCGATTCCGTAATTTTGTAGTTCCTAATACCTGGAAAGAAGAAAAAAACCGTTTCGTAGGCACAACCTATAACCTCGGAGCTCATATGATTGATCAGGCTTTAGTACTTTTCGGAATGCCACAGGGTGTTTTCGCTCGCATTGCATCATTGCGCGATGGGTCGCTGGTTGATGACTATTACCATATCCTTCTGATTTACAAAGACATCCAGGTAAGCCTTACAGCAGGATATCTGATGCGTGAGGAAACACCGCGTTACATTGTCCATGGAACATCTGGGTCGTTTGTAAAATCAGGCATAGATCCGCAAGAGAATGATTTAAAAAATGGTATTATACCCGGTACCGGCAACTGGGGCAAAGAACCTGAATCGGAATGGGGAATTCTGCATACGGAAATAGACGGAGAAGTAATACGCCGCAAAGAAGAGACTATCCCGGGCAATTACTCTGCCTATTATGACAATATTGCCGACTGCTTGCGCCGAAATGCTAAACCATTGGTTCCTGCCCTGGAAAACCTGAAGCTCATTCGCGTTATCGAAGCTGCTTTTGAAAGCCAGGAGCAGAACCGGATTATTTTTCTATAATACCCCTCGTCAAAAATGAAAGAAAAACCGATAATATACCAGGTGTTTAACCGACTGTTTGGAAATACAAATTCCAATTGTGTCTTTAACGGCAAAATAGAAGATAACGGTTGTGGAAAATTTGCCTCTTTTTCCGGAAAAGCCTTGCATGAAATCAAATCATTAGGGTGTACCCATATCTGGTACACCGGTGTTCTGGAACATACCACCCGTACAGACTATTCAGCTTATGGAATTGCCAAAGACAATCCCAATATTGTGAAAGGTAACGCAGGTTCGCCTTATGCTGTGAAAGATTACTATGATGTGGATCCTGATTTGGCTACAGATGTTCCAAACCGGATGAAGGAGTTTGAGAACCTGCTCAAACGAACCCACAAAGAAGGGCTGAAAGCGATCATTGACTTTGTACCTAATCATGTAGCACGCCAGTACAACTCCGATGCCAGACCGGATGGAGTAGCTGATTTTGGGGAAGATGACCAGACACTGATACATTTTCATCCGCAAAACAACTTTTATTATATTCCCGGAGAGGAATTCAAGCCCCGCTTCCCGATGCAGTTCGATAAAGAACCCTATCGTGAAATGCCGGCAAAAGCAACCGGAAATGATTGCTTCCATGCTCATCCTACCGTTCACGACTGGTACGAAACGGTAAAATTGAATTATGGCATTGATTATCTGGGAAGCGGCCACCATCACTTCCATCCAACTCCCGACACCTGGCAAAAAATGCGCAATATTCTTTTATACTGGGCAGAAAAAGGTGTAGATGGATTCCGTTGCGATATGGCCGAAATGGTTCCGGTAGCATTCTGGAACTGGGTGATTCCCTCTATCAAAGAGAGTTACCCGGATATTATCTTCATTGCTGAAGTCTACAACCCGGGGGAATACCACAACTTCATCCGCCATGGTCGATTCGACTATCTGTATGATAAAGTCGGACTCTATGATACACTGAAAGTTATTTCAAAAGGTTATGCTCCCGCTTCTTCCATTACAGGCTGCTGGCAGTCGTTAGGCGGGATCGACAACAATATGCTGAATTTCCTGGAAAATCACGATGAACAACGAGTGGCATCGGAGTTCTTCCTCGGAGATCCCTTCAAAGCCATTCCCGCCCTTATTGTATCAGCAACGATCAACAAGGGGCCTTTTATGATTTATTTCGGACAAGAACTGGGAGAAAAAGGAATGGATTATGAAGGATTCAGCGGACGCGATGGACGCACCTCTATTTTTGACTACTGGAGTCCTTCTACGATAAGAGAATGGTACAATCTGGGCAAATGTTCCACGGCCAAACTGACTGCTGAACAAAAATCGCTGCGAAAATTCTACAACCGTATTCTGGTATTGTGTAACGAAGAGGCATCTATCCGTGAAGGAGGGTTTTACGATCTGATGTATGTAAACTATAACAATTTGTCGTTCAATCCGGAAAAGCAGTATGCATTTATCCGTAAGCATGATCGCGAAATGTTGCTGATTATCTCTAACTTCGATAATAAGGATGTGGATATCCAGGTTCATATTCCGGTGCATGCCTTTGAGTTTTTAAACATTCGTGAAGGAGCAACCCTTAACTTCACCGATTTATGTACCGGTAATTCAAATACACGGGAATTGAGTTCGTCTGTACCCTTTTCTGTTCAAATCAAGGCCAATTCGGGTGTAATAATGAAGTGTTTTCTGATAGAATAGTTAATGTCTGTCATTTTTACCACTAATCATAGTCCAAAAGCAAACAGAAATTTATAATTTTGCAACCGTAATTTAACAACCACATACTACTGCGCGATGGGACAAACACCACCTCTATTCAAAATTTTCTCGGGAACCACTTCCCAATATTTAGCTGAAAAGATTTGTAAAAGCATTGGATGCGAATTAGGTAAAATGAATATTACCCATTTTGCCGATGGGGAATTTGCTGTTTCTTTCGAGGAATCTATTCGCGGATCTCATGTTTTCCTGATCCAGTCGACTTACCCCAACTCTGATAATCTGATGGAACTTTTGCTGATGATCGATGCAGCCAAAAGAGCTTCTGCCAAATCGATCGTTGCCGTAATCCCTTACTTCGGATGGGCTCGTCAGGACCGTAAAGATAAGCCGCGCGTCTCTATCGGAGCGAAACTGATCGCTGATCTATTAAGCGTAGCCGGTATCGACCGGTTAATTACAATGGACTTGCATGCCGATCAGATCCAGGGCTTCTTCAACGTTCCTGTAGATCACCTGTATGCCTCTTCTGTTTTCATCCCTTACATCCAGTCGCTTAACCTGGACAATCTGGTATTTGCTTCTCCCGACGTTGGTGGTTCTAAACGTGTAAACGCTTTTGCTAAATATTTTGGTGTGCCCATGGTACTGTGTCATAAAACACGTGCTAAGGCTAACGAAATCGAACAAATGACCATTATCGGTGATGTTACCGGTAAAAACGTGATTGTTGTGGACGATATGGTTGATACAGCCGGTACCATAACCAAAGCGGCAGACATCATGATGCAAGGCGGAGCACTGTCTGTACGTGCGATTTCCAGTCACGCAGTAATGTCTGATCCCGCAAGCCAACGCGTTACCGATTCTGCTTTAACTGAGATTATCTTTACCGATAGTATTCCGTACAAGAAATGCTGCCCTAAGGTAAGAATCCTTACCGTATCGGATTTGATTGGAGAAACCATAAAACGGGTTTATACCAATGAATCAATCAGCTCTCAATTCCTGATCAAATAAGAATTCATGATCATAAAATCAGAAAGCGGGGTTTCCTTACGACAGGAAATCCCGCTTTTTTTCATGTGTCTCTATTTATTCTTATTTTTTTGACTACGCATGAAATTCGCACACATTGTCACGCCAACCGGCACGAACTTCGTTATATATCAAAATAAATAGGGGCTTCCTGACGAAAGCCCCCTTACATTCAGGATAAACAACTAATCGGATGCTGTATCATTCTAAAGCAGCCTGAGCAGCCGCAACGCGTGCAATAGGAACACGGAACGGCGAACAGCTGACATAATCCATACCTACGGTGTGACAGAACTTAACCGATGAAGGTTCTCCACCATGCTCACCACAAATTCCAACTTTCAGGTCTCCCTTACAACTGCGGCCTTTTTCTACGGCCATCCGGATAAGAGATCCCACTCCTTCCTGATCCAGTATTTCGAACGGATCGTTTTTCAGAATGCCAATCTCCTGATAAACCTTCAGGAATTTTCCGGCATCATCACGCGAATATCCGAATGTCATCTGTGTCAGGTCATTGGTCCCGAACGAAAAGAAATCAGCTGCACAGGCTATTTTATCGGCTGTAACTGCCGCACGGGGCACCTCAATCATTGTTCCGACTTTATACTCTATGCTGGCACCTTTTTCTTCAAAAACCTTTTTAGCGGTATTGTGTACAATTTCGGTCTGATACTTCAACTCTTCCACAACACCAACCAGCGGGATCATAATTTCAGGATGTATATTTATCCCTTCGGCTTTTACGATCAATGCAGCTTCTATAATGGCCCGTGCCTGCATTTCCGTAATTTCCGGATAGGTATTTCCAAGACGGCATCCCCGGTGCCCGAGCATCGGATTAAATTCCTCAAGGCTATCACAAGCCAGCTTAACCTCTTCAAGAGAAATACCCATTTCATCGGCCAGATCTTTTTGTGTAGCCAACTGATGAGGCACAAATTCATGCAAAGGCGGATCGAGCAAGCGGATAGTAACGCCATACCCGTCCATAGCCCGGAAAATTCCTTCAAAATCGTCCCGTTGCATCGGTAACAATTTCTTCAAAGCCTCTATACGTCCTTCAGTCGTTTTGGAAAGAATCATTTCACGCATAGCCTTGATACGGGCTCCTTCAAAGAACATATGCTCCGTACGGCACAATCCGATACCCTTCGCACCGAATTTACGGGCGACTAATGCATCGTGAGGCGTATCGGCATTGGTGCGGACATGCATCCGGGTGTATTTGTCACTCAGACTCATTATTTCACCAAAATCACCTGCCAGTTCGGCATCAACCGTTTTTATTTGCCCATCGTAAACTTCTCCTGTAGATCCGTTCAGTGAAATCCAGTCACCTTCCTCATATACCCTGCCGGCCATGATTACGGTACGATTCCGATAGTCTATTTTAATATCTCCGGCTCCGGACACACAACATTTTCCCATTCCGCGTGCCACAACAGCAGCGTGAGAGGTCATTCCTCCCCGGGCGGTCAGGATTCCCTGTGCAGCATCCATTCCGGCCAGATCCTCAGGAGAGGTTTCAATACGGACCAGAATCACTTTTTTGCGTTGGGCAGCCCACGCGGCAGCTTCATCTGCAAAGAAAACAATCTTACCGGTTGCGGCACCCGGAGATGCGGGAAGCCCTTTGGCGATTACCTTGGCAGCTTTCACAGCCTGAAGGTCAAAAACAGGGTGCAACAATTCATCCAGTTTATTAGCCTCAATGCGTTTCAGTACCGTTTTCTCGTCAATCTTACCGTCACGGAACATATCCATCGCAATCTTCACCATAGCGGCACCGGTACGCTTTCCGTTGCGGGTTTGCAGCAACCAGAGCTTTCCGTCCTGAATGGTAAATTCGATATCCTGCATATCTGTAAAGTAATCTTCAAGCTTCTGTTGCGTTTCAAGGAGCTCTTTGGCGCATTCGGGCATTGCTTCTTCAAGAGACGGGTAAATATGGGCCCGCTCATCTTCGGATATGTTTTGCAATGCAGCCCAACGGTGCGATCCCTCCAGCGTAATCTGTTGCGGCGTACGAATACCGGCCACCACATCTTCACCTTGTGCATTGATCAGGTATTCCCCATTAAAAATATCCTCTCCGGTAGCAGCATCCCGCGTAAAAGCAACACCTGTTGCCGAATGGGATCCCATATTTCCAAATACCATAGCCTGCACATTCACGGCAGTACCCCACTCTTCCGGAATCTTATGCATCCGGCGGTAATAAATAGCCCGGGGATTCATCCAACTGTCAAACACCGCGCATATAGCACCCCACAGCTGCTCCCACGGATCGTCGGGAAACCTCTTTCCGGTGTGTTCCAGAACGGCGGCTTTAAAGCGTTTCACCAGTATTTTCAATGCATCCACAGAGAGATCCGTGTCCGATTCCACTCCCCGTGAAAGCTTCAGTTCATCCATGATCTCCTCAAAAGGATCGATATCCTCTTTTCCCTTGGGCTTCATACCAAGTACAACATCCCCATACATCTGCACAAACCGGCGGTAAGAATCCCAGGCAAAACGTTCATTGCCCGATTTCTTTGCAATCCCGAGAACCGCCTCGTCATTTAGCCCCAGATTGAGGACAGTATCCATCATACCCGGCATCGAAACGCGCGCTCCTGAACGCACCGAAACCAGCAAGGGATTATGTTTATCACCGAATCGGCAACCCATTAACTCTTCCACTGCTTTCACAGCTTTCTCTACGTCGGGTTTGACAAACTCGATCACTTTTTCTTTTCCATTTTTATTATACTCCGTACAAACTTCTGTCGTAATTGTGAATCCCGGAGGCACTGGTACTCCGATTAAATTCATTTCCGCCAGATTGGCACCCTTTCCTCCAAGCAAATCTTTCATATCTGCTCTACCTTCAGCTTTCCCGTTGCCAAATGAGTAGACTTTCTTTGTGCTTTCCATAATATATAAATTATTGTTTAACAAAGTGAGTATATCGCAAAATTATATTATTTACCGAATAAACAAACAGAAATCTATATTTTTTTTATTATTTGTTTGAAGAACATATAACACCCATTTTTTAACGCTATTTTTTATGCCAAAGAGCATATTTTGCAATAAAATGTCAATACAGCCAGCTATTTAAAACTACAGAATGATAAATATGCAATTTTAATATTAACATATTTTACACACGAGCCCTGTATCGACACTGAAGAAACTCATTAAAACGGAAAGAGACACCATTGTTAATTATTTTAACTATAAAAACAGATTAAACGGAAGATTTTTGCCAAAAAACGAAGCGTCAAACTCAAATATTATATTACAAAACAACCACATTTTCACACAACAATCGTGTGCTTTTCATTACGGAAAATTTTCCGTAATCAAGATTATCAGGCAGTTACGTAATTTTTTTTTCAGCCATATTTAGCCCACTATAAATCTGCAAGTTAGGAAGCTTTCAATATACCATTTTTACGCATGATAAAAAACGCCTTTATTGTTTTTAACTTTCAAATAATTGCGTGTGTAAACGATTGCACTATATTTGCCAAAAAATCGGGATAAAACCGTTTCATCCTCCCGGTTAAAGATGGATTTTCACTCCCATTGCACCCCTGATTAAGAAGTGTGCAATATTTAGAGGCTTTGAAAAGCTCCGTCGAGAAACAACGGTTAAAAAACAAACCTACTTCAAAGGTTGTACAATATAACAAAACCCAATACTGATGCGTATTACATGATATAGCTAAATAAAAAAGGGAAAATACCAGGCCGAAAAACACAAACAGGAACATCCCCGTTTACATATTCACTAAACAATAGGCATTTTTATGCTTATAGGCTTTTTTCGCGCTCATTTTTGCTAAGAACTAACAATCGGTAAGAATTTCCCTACCACAACAAATCGCACAACATTAACTTTGATTAAGAAATAGAATCGATATAAGATTTTTGTAACTATAAACAGTGTAAGCAGTATGAAACACACACATGCAAAAGAGTCTCTCAGTGCTCAAATCGCATTGCACACAGGAGTGGAAAGTGCACGTTGCTACCAATGCGGAAAATGCTCTGCCGGATGCCCCATGGCTACTGACATGGAGTATACACCGAGCATGACAATGAGAATGCTTCAGATTGAGGAGGATGAAACAGACAGGCAATTATTGGAATCAGAAGGCATCTGGATGTGCCTGACCTGCGAAATGTGCATTTCCCGCTGCCCGATGAGTGTAAGATATCCCCAAAGTTATGGATCACCTGAGAGAAACTGCACTGGCAAAAAAAGTTCAGAATCGTAAGGCCGGTAAAAACATTATCAACTTCCACAAGTCGTTTATGAATATGGTCAAAAAGACAGGCCGGTCGTATGAGGTAGGTCTCGTTGTCGACTACAAACTAAGATCCCGGAACCTGCTGCAAGATGTGGATCTGGCGCCTGAAATGCTTAAAAGAGGAAAACTCCCCTTACTTCCCGAGAATATCAAAGGAAAAAGAGCATATTCAGAACATCTTTAAAGCAATTGAAAAATAAAGAGTAACGGAGTTAGAGGAAGTCATACGACTCACAACTATTGACTAATAAACATAACATGGGAAAGACAATTGGATTTTATCCGGGCTGCTCACTCGAAGGCACTTCCCGCGATTACAAAGAATCGGTTTTATCACTGGCCAGAGCTTTTGACATCACGCTGCAAGAGGTTCCCGAGTGGAGTTGCTGCGGAGCTTCGGCGGCACACAATTTAAACAAAGAACTCTCACTGGCCTTACCGGCACGTATCCTGGCTCAGGCCGTGAATGCCGGAATGAAAGAAATTTTCGTTCCGTGCGCATCGTGTTACAACCGTTTGGCTGTAACACAGCACACCCTTGAAAACAATGACGAACTGAGAGGAAAAATAGAAATTATCCTGGGCATGCGCCCTCGGTCAGAATATCCGCATACTGAACCTGATTCAGTTTGTTCAAAAATATATCCTTCCTGAATTACCGGAGAAAGTTGTTAAGCCATACGACAGCAAAGTGGCATGTTACTATGGCTGCCTGTTGGTTCGTCCGGCTGATATCCTTGGCTTCGACCGTGCAGAAGATCCCCAGACGATGGATGAAGTGATGAAAGCTATCGGAGCAACCCCCGTTGATTTTCCTTTCAAAACCGAATGTTGCGGTGCAGGATTATCTGTAAGCCGCACCGAAGTAGTAGCCCGTCTTTCCGGAAAAATCGTGAATGAAGCAGCCGACAGAGGAGCTCAGTCTATCGTGGTTGCCTGCCCGATGTGCCACTCCAACCTGGATATGCGTCGCAGTGCGATTGATAAACATCTGGGTAAAAAACTGGACACACCTGTACTTTATCTGACTCAGGCTATCGGACTGGCTATCGGACTAAAAGAAGAGGAAACGGGCATTCAACGCCATTTTGTAAAAGTAGACACCAGACGTTTTTGTCAGGCAAAAAAAACAAGTATTAATCACAGAAGAGAAATAAGATGGCACGTATTGGAGTTTTTATCTGCCATTGTGGCGAAAATATTGCTGGGACAGTAGATTGCCCTAAAGTTGCGGATGTTGCCGGAAAAATACCCGGTGTAGCATTCAGCACCGACTACAAATATATGTGTTCCGATCCGGGACAAATTAAAATAAAAGAGGCGATTAAGGAACATAAACTCACCGGTGTGGTAGTATCGGCCTGTTCGCCCCGCATGCACGAACCGACTTTCCGGAAAGCCTGTGCCGAAGCGGGATTGAATCCCTACTTGTGCGAAATGGCAAATATCCGCGAGCATTGCTCGTGGGTTCACGAAAAAGGAGATGCCACCACCAATAAAGCAATTGACCTGGTGCGTACACTGGTTGAAAAGGTAAAACGGAACAATCCGCTTGAGTCCATCAAAGTACCGGTTAACAAAACCGCCGTGGTAATCGGTGGCGGTGTAGCCGGAATCCAGTCGGCTCTCGACATCGCCAATGCAGGACACAAAGTGATCCTGGTAGAACGCGATCCTTCGATTGGCGGACACATGGCCCAATTGTCCGAAACCTTCCCGACTCTTGACTGTTCGCAATGTATCCTTACCCCCCGTATGGTGGAAGCGGCACAACACCCGAACATCACCTTACACACTTATTCTGAAATAGATAGCCTTGAAGGCTTCATTGGAAACTTCACGGTTAAAATCCGCAAAAAAGCCAAAAGTGTAAACGAGAAACTTTGCACCGGTTGCGGATTATGTACCACTAAGTGTCCGACTAAAAATATCTCCAACGAATTCGAACAGGGACTGACCAACCGCACGGCAATCTACGTACCGTTCCCGCAGGCAGTTCCCAACAAACCGGTTATCGACCGCAAGAATTGTAAATTCTTCACTTCCGGCAAATGTAAGGTTTGCCAGAAACTGTGTCCGACCGGAGCTATCGACTTCGAACAACAGGATGAGATCATTGAAATCAAAGCGGGCGCTTTGGTCATCGCAACAGGTTTCAATGTACTCAAAACCCTCCTATTTCCCCCGAATATGGTTATGGAAAATACAAGGACGTAATCAACGGCTTACAGTTCGAGCGTCTGGCTTCAGCATCAGGTCCCACACAAGGTGAAATCCGTCGTCCTTCCGATGGTAAAATTCCTGAGAAAGTGGTCTTCCTGGCTTGTGCAGGCTCACGCGATCCGGCTAAAGGCATCCACTATTGCTCAAAAATATGCTGCATGTACACAGCAAAACATGCAATGCTCTATAAACACAAAGTACATCACGGCACACCATACGTCTTTTACATGGACATCCGTGCAGCCGGAAAAAGCTACGATGAGTTTACCCGCCGCGCTATTGAAGAAGACGGTGCAAAATACATCCGCGGACGTGTTTCGACCATCTATGAAAAAGACGGCAAGCTAATCGTTAAAGGAGCTGATACATTAATGGGGGGCAAACCCGTTGAAATCGAAGCCGATATGGTGGTACTCGCTTCGGCCGGTGTTGCCAACAAAGGTTCGGAAGAACTGGCTCAGAAGCTTCACGTTTCGTACGACCAGTACCATTTCTTCGCCGAAGCGCACCCGAAACTGAAACCGGTAGAGACAAATACGGCGGGGATCTTCCTGGCCGGAGCCTGTCAGGCGCCGAAGGATATTCCTGAATCGGTTGCGGCAGCATCCGGAGCAGCAGCAAAAGTAATCGGATTGTTTTCAAATAGTGAGCTGACACGCGAACCGGTTGTGGCAAAAGTGAAACGTACTCCCGCGCCTCCATTCTCTTCCTGTATGGGTTGCTTCATGTGTAAAGAGATTTGCCCCTACCAGGCAATCGATAAAGAAGAGATTAAAGACAGAAGCGGTAACGTGGTGAAAACCATTGCTCATATCAATCCCGGACTTTGTCAGGGATGCGGTACCTGCGTGGCATTCTGCCGTTCCAAATCGATCGATATCGAAGGTTACACCAACAATCAGATGTACGCCGAAGTAATGGCGTTGCTGAATGAATAGGTTTTAAGTAATAAGTTTTACGTTATAGGTTCTATACCTGACAGGTCTCAGAAACCTGTCAGGCTTGAATTATAACTCAACGAAAAGACGCAAAAACAAACATTATGTCCGAACAATTCGAACCCAAAATAGTGGCGTATGTCTGCAACTGGTGTACTTACGCCGGTGCCGACCTGACCGGTACAAGCCGTATCAAATATTCACCGAATGTCAAGATCATTCGTTTCCCATGTACCGGCCGCATCGATTTCATGTTGCTGATCAAAGCCTTTGCCAACGGGGCAGATGGTATTATCGTATCGGGATGTCACCCCAACGATTGCCATTACACCTCGGGCAACTTCCACGCACGTCGCCGCTGGACGGTATTCCGCATGTTGCTCGACTTTATGGGCATCGACATCAACCGCATCACCTTTACCTGGGTATCGGCTGCCGAAGGCGCCAAATGGGCAGACGTGGTAAATACCACTGCCGATAAAATCAAAGAGATGGGCCCATACAAAGCCTATCAGGAAATTGCTAACGAATCATTGGAGGTCTAAAATAATGGAAGAGATGACTGTAACTTCCGCTCAGGCGCATAACGGTGCGGCCGGAGCTTTGCAAAACGAATTGAAAACCATTGCCGCCGGATTACTGAAAGAAAATACCGTTCAGCTGATTATCGGTTATGCAGAAGGTAGCAACGGTAAAGTCCGTCCTTTATTTGCCCGTAAAGAGGAAGAGGTTAGCAAACTGGTTTTTGACAAACGCTGCACGTTCAACCTGGCTGTTTACCTGTATAAGAAAGAGATAGCCGGCATTGGTAAACCGGCCATTGTTGCCAACATCAATACTTTACGTTCGATTCTGCGTCTGGCATCGGAAAACCAGATTAAAGAGGGTGACCTGATAGCCATTACCGAAAATGCAGCTAGCGAGATCATCGTACTGAAAGATCTTCAGATGATTGAGAACTATCTGAACGAACAATCTGTCGGTCTGACCGAGAAAGATAAAGCGATGATTGAAAAGCTTGATGCCATGACTCCGGCAGAGCGATGGACTTTCTGGCAAAATGAGCTGGCCAAATGTGTGAAATGTTATGCATGCCGCCAGGCTTGTCCCCTGTGTTACTGCTCCACCTGCACGGTAGAGAATAACCAGCCGCAATGGGTTCCCGTCGCATCTACCAAACTCGGTAATCTGGAATGGCATATCATGCGCACCATGCACCTGGCCGGACGCTGTACCACCTGTGGTCAATGTGCTTCTGCCTGCCCGATGGATATACCTCTCCACCTGCTTCCGATCAGGCTGTCTGAAGAAATCAGAAATATCTACGGTACGGTTTCGGGAATGAGCAAAAGTGAAAACTGTGCCATGTCGACCTATAAGCCGGAAGATAAAGAAAGTTTTATCGGGTAGAAACAATGAAGCTTAAGTAGTTAGAACAGATAACGAATATCGCATATATGAATCCATATACCAGACTATTAAAAAAAGAGTCACTGAATCAACTGGTACAGCGACTGGCAGAAGCAGGCCGGCAAATATTCGCCCCCGTTCAGAAAGGTGAACAGGTACATTACGGCCGCATCAATGCATTGGAGGAAATGGCAGAAGATTACATTTTACCTAAATCATCGGTAAAAGAGATGGTGTTTCCCCGTACCGAGAAGCTTTTCAGTTACGTAAAAAGCAAAGAGGGCGTAACAGTCACCGATTTCAATTTCGACCAGATTCCCCATAAGGTAATCGTAGGTATGCGTCCCTGCGATGGCGCCGGATTACAATCTCTCAGTGCTATTTTCAACTGGGAACCCAAGGATGCTATCTACAATGCACGTATGGCCCGCACCACTTTTATCGGGTTAAGCTGCAATAAGACAGACGACTATTGCTTTTGCACGTCAGTGGGTCAAAGCCCATGCGGAACAACAGGAAGTGATATCTTACTGACTCCGATGAATGACGGCAACTACATCGCCGAGATTCTGACCGAAAAAGGAGAAGCGATTGTAACTCTGGCTCCCGAACTGTTTGAGACAGCTGAACTTCCCGCTAAAGAGGAATTTGCAGCCAAACTAAAACCGTTGTTTGACTACACCAATGTGTTTGAAAAGATCAACGATAAGTTCGACAGCCCGATCTTCGACGAACAGGCCATGGGTTGTATGGGATGTGGCGCCTGCGCCTATGTATGCCCTACCTGCGCCTGCTTCGACATTCAGGATGAAAACAAAGGTAATCGCGGACATCGTGTACGCACCTGGGACTCGTGTGGAATGAAACTCTTTACCCTGCACACTTCAGGTCATAACCCGCGCAATACACAGGGGCAACGCTGGCGCCAAAGGCTGATGCACAAATTCGCCTACATGCCCGAACGACTGAACGTGATCGGATGTGCCGGATGTGGCCGTTGCTCCCGCAATTGCCCGGCCGATATGAATATCGCACAACACGTCAAACAGATAACCGAAGAATAGGCTAAATCATAAGGGGTTAAATAAAGGACTGATTTAGAAAAATCCTGACAGGTCTTTAGGACCTGTCAGGATTAAAATGGCCGGCACCTTTAAATATCCCAAATAAACATACGACCTAACGCATAAATCAAATAACTATGTGTGAAAAAAATACTTACCTCCCCTATCAGATGCGGGTGGCCAAAATAACCGAAGAAGCTCCTGCTGTTCGCACATTCCGCCTTGAATTCACCAATCCGGAAGATGCAGAAACCTTCACCTTCAAAACAGGTCAGTTTGCTGAATACTCCGTTTATGGAGAAGGTGAATCAACTTTCTGTATCGCATCACCTCATACCCGCAAGGGGTATATCGAATGTACCTTCCGTCAGGTGGGCCGTGTAACCACGGCTTTGGCCAACCTTGAAGAAGGTGAAATCATGGGACTGCGTGGTCCTTACGGCAACACGTTCCCCATCGATCAGTGGAAAGGTAAAAATATTATCTTTATCGCCGGTGGTATTGCCCTCCCTCCTATGCGCAGCGTGATCTGGAGCTGTCTGGACAACCGGAAGGATTACAAGGATATTTCGATCTTCTACGGAGCCAGAACAGTTAATGACCTGGTTTACAAACACGAACTTGAAGAGTGGAAAGAGCGTCCCGATGTAAATTTATATACAACCGTTGACCCGGGTGGTGAAACGCCGGACTGGAAAGGTGAGATCGGTTTCATTCCTTCGATCGTAGATAAAATATCTCCGAAGGCTGAAAATACGATTGCAGTGGTTTGCGGTCCTCCGGTTATGATTAAAAATACATTCCCGGTGTTGAAAAAGCTCGGATTTGAAGACGATGCCATATATACCACCCTCGAAAACCGTATGAAATGCGGAGTGGGTAAATGTGGTCACTGTTATGTCGGCAAAGTATGCGTCTGCAAAGACGGTCCGGTGTTCACGCTGTCTCAGCTGAACAATCTTCCCAATGAATATTAATTGGATATTAATCGCGAGTTAATATAGTGGTGTGTTAGATGTGATGAAGGGCTATCCGCAAGGATAGCCCTTTTTCGTTGTAATCAATACCACTTGAAAATTTTAAGTCCGGCTATAAAGGTTACAATCCCCGTAACCGAGAGGATCAGCACCTCTTTCCAGACCTCCATAATTCCAGCACCTTCGTTAAAGATACTTCTGACGCCATCCGCCAGCATGGTAAGCGGCAGGTGCTTGATAAACGGAAGCGTCCATTCCGGAAAATGGCTGTAACTGAAGAAGATCCCCGACACAACCATCATAGGAGTTACCACGGCGTTGATCAGCCCGTTCCCGACCTCAGTATTGGACGTATGGGACGATATCAGGATAGAAATGCCGGCAAAGGCCATATTTCCCGAAATAAAAAGTAAAATCAGAGCAAAGAGATTTCCCTGTATCTGAATATCAAAATAGAGCCAGGCAAACAAAAAGAGTAACGAAGCCTCCATGACATTCATAATAAAACGGGCCGAAATAAGCGCCATCAAGAGGTTGGATTTCTTCATGGGTGTAGCCACCATACGCCGCAACAGCTTCTTGGAGCGCCGCTCGATCAATGTATAACTGATGCCCCACGAGGTCGACATCATAATCCCCATGGACAAAAGACCGGGCAACAGGAAATCAATATACCTCGTCCCGGCGAGCGTAAGCGGTTTAATTTCCTCCTGATGCGAAGAATAGAATTGCGGACCGTTGCTGACCACACCTTTCACCAGTTGGTAAAGCAATTGGGCATCTGCATTGGCCGGATCGAAATGATAGAACATCTTACCTTTATCCAGGATAACAATCAGACTGATGGTTCCCTTCTTCAGATTGACATAAGCCTCTTTCTGTGTCGTTTGATGAAAAGTCAGGTTGATATCCCCCAGCTTCTGATTTTTCAACGACAGGTAGTAATCGCCCTTTTCCTTACCCGGGTAGTGCTCAATAATATCTCCCAGAGCCGATTCATGAATCGATGTTGCCCCGTTTGTCTGTATGACGGCAATCTCCCGGTTTATATCCTTCTTATCGGAAAAGGCGATACCCAGTCCCCATGCCATCAGGATCGGGAAAATAATTCCCCAGAAGAGAACGGCAGGTTCGCGTACAATTTCTTTGATATGGGCTGCTATGAGCCGGTATAGCTGGTGGTTGAATATCTTTTGCATAATTTATTTATCAGAGGTATTTTAGGACTAAGAATCAGGTTGAAAGACAAAAGAACAAAGACAAAAGACTTCGTACGTATAACTTTAAACCTAAAACTTAAGAGTTAGAATTTCAAAAAGACAAAGCTCTTATTCATACAAATGTCTTCCCGTCATGTTAATAAAGAGTTCGTCGAGATTGCGGGCATCATTAAACTGAAGCAGAAGCTGTTGAAGCGGACCATCGGCCAGTATGGTGCCATGATCCATCATGATAATGCGGTCGCAAAGATACTCCGCTTCTTCCATATAATGGGTGGTCAGAATCAGGGAAGTATTCATTTCATCCTTCAACTGCTTCAGAATCATCCAGATCTCCCGGCGGGCATGCGGGTCAAGGCCGGTAGTTGGCTCATCAAGCAGCAATACCGAAGGTTTATTCAGCACCGCAATACCCAATGCAAGCCGTTGACGCTGTCCACCGGAAAGATTATTTACATATGCTTTTTTCTTTTCCTGAAGCCCTACCAACTCAATCACTTCATTGACACGGTCATTCCCCAGTTTGTAAAAACTGGCAAAAAGTTGTGCCGTTTCAAATACAGACAGACGATCGATGAATTTGGTCTCCTGCAACGACAATCCGATGATTTGATGCAGTTCACTCTCGTGCGTTCTCCAGGTCTTGCCTGCAATCTTTATCTCTCCTTCGTCGGGTTGCTGAAGCCCTTCGATCATCTCCACCAATGTGGTTTTACCTGCACCGTTGGGACCAAGCAGCCCCACAAACTCTCCGGGCTTTATGGAGAACCCGACTCCCTTTACGGCATGTACGTCTTTAAACGATTTTTTGACGCCGCTTATCTCTACGATATATTCCATGTTTTAATTATTGAATAACTGAGCAATTAAGTAACCCGACTACACGAATGTATTAATCTCCCCCACGGATCACACCGGTTTTCTCACATAAAAATCCGTTATCAGCAAGGGAACCGTTACCCGGATGTTTCACTGTCGCTCAACTTTATTTATATTAATTCCAAAAGTAACCTATTTCCATCTATCGCATAAATATTTTTCGATAAATAAGCGGGATTGTTCTGTGAAAACCGGAATTCCGTCTTTTTGTTCATGGATCAAATGATCCGGAACTTCCGTAATATGTAGTTAAAGTCATACGGAAAACCTCTTCCTCTTTCAGATACATGCAACAGCCCGGTTCCATACGTTATAGTCCCTTTTTAAACGCTGTTTATTCACTGTTGATAAGGGGATATCACAGTAATATCACAGTGGTATCACAGTAGTATTACAGTGATATCACAGTCTTATATAGGACTGTGTTATCTCTGTGATACCACTATTATTCCAATTTGTTATTTTCGTCAGAAATGTGAGTCAACCTATAATAAAGACAGTAGATACACCGTCTGTACCCGGCACAGCACACGTGGTTAGCTGCACACTAAGACAAAGTTGCCGGAAATGATTAACACAAATGCAATCTATCCATATTAAAACATTATTTCAAATTATTTATTTACATTTGCGATGTATTAAGAATTAATCATAAAACACAATGGCAATCATAAAAGGAGCATTTCAAATGGAGGGCGGCATCCGCGGGATGTCATTCTATACTATAGCCGGTAGCGACAAAGTCGTTATGCGGACTAAAGGCGGGCCAACAGCTCGTCGCCTGAGATATGGCAAAGAGTTTGAGAAAGTACGAAAACACCAGACGGAATGGGCGGCATGCATACTCTTCTCGAAAGGACTGCGGTATGCCCTGAGGGAAAACTACCGGCTGGCCGACTACAATGTATCACCGGTTTGGAACGGAATTGGCAAGAAACTTTTCAACCTCGACAAGGAAAATGCTGTAGGAGAAAGACATCTGCGGTTATCGGTTTACCGGGATGCGTTGGAAGGCTTCAGTCTGAACCGGAATTACACTTTTAACAACGTAATGCGGGCAATCCCGCAACTGGAAGTGGACAAAGAGAAGCTGACGGCATCGGTACAGTTCCCCCGGATCAACACCGGCAACGACCTGCTGAATGTACAGAAACTCCCTTACTTCAGGTTAATCGTAAGCATGGGCATAATATCGGATATCATTTGCAATCCGGAGAAAACGTACGATAAATACGTTCCTGAAACCGGAGCCTGGAATGGAGTCAGCTATTCGACCACAACAGAGTGGTTCTCTGCCAACGACATCATTCCGGAACAGACCATCCATGTAAGATTCGAAGAAGGCATACCGGAAGAGCGGACTGATCGTGATACTGTTCTGGTCAGTGTGGGGATCGAATTTGGCACTACGGCATTCGGTGGCACTATAGAGGCTGTGAAACGCGCGGGTTGCGCACGGGTTCTGGCGGTGTTGTAAAGACGTGGCATGCCGCGTCTTTAATAATAATGACGCGGCAGGCCTCGTTCAACTGTAAAGACGCGGCATGCCACGTCTCTACAGTACGGGAAAACCAATCACAAAATGGATAACGATAAATACCGGAACAAATACCGTATCCCTTCGGCACGGGCTGTATGGCACGATTATAATGGCGGAATTTATTTTATAACCATCTGTACAGCAAAACGCAAATTCTATTTCGGTCGCATTGAGAGTAAGAGAATGATATTGAATGCGTTGGGACAGAAATTGAATGATTTGATTATGAATATACCCATCCACCATCCCTACGCTGAAATCACGGCCTATCAGATTATGCCCAATCACGTGCATCTGATTGTTTGTATTGACGAAACGTTGAAAACAAACAACGTCCCGGATTTTTGGGGCGTGGATGGTAGAGACGCGAATGGCGTGGATGATGGTAGAGACGTGGCATGCCGCGTCTCTACAGGAAAACCAACGAACCCGCCAATAAAAAACGAAAAAATGCAGGCGATTGCGGATCATTGCGGATTGTTGTCCACAACAATCGGGGGAATTAAATCGGCAATGACCCGATTTGCGAACGACAACAAAATGGAATTCTGATGGCAAACCCGTTTTCACGATCATATCATCCGCGATGAAGAGGAATTTTGCCGGATAGAACAATATATCCGAAATAACCCTGCAACCTGGATGAATGATAAATTCTATCCACCCGAATGAAACAGGTCAATCCGGTATGCCGTAGAGACGTGGCCTGCCGCGTCTCGTAAAAAACGAGAATTAAAATTCCCTGAAAGTCAGATGTGCAACAAAAACAATTAATAACACACGAAATAGCGAATAATAACGAATAAAGTTAAATAAGATATATGTGTTTTTTGTAGTTTTGTGTTTTACAAACTATTATTTAAATAATATCACTAATTAAACAAAAACATTTTCTCTTAAAAAGAGGACAATATAAATATTGAACAGTGATTGAATTTGATAAAAGAATCTTTTTAAATCTCATGGCTGATTTATCTCTGATCAGATTTCACTCATCAAGAAACTTTGCATTAACCGGACTTTCTTTCGAATCTCATTAACCGGCAGTTTGGGATGAATTTAATGTGTTCATCAATCAATTTCGTGTGGAACATGCCCGCAACCACCTGAAGTATCATCCGCAAATCACGCAGGAAGAGCTGGCTCAAGAGAGTGGTTTTGGATCGGTGAGCTCGATGAGACGGGCGATGAAGAAGGGGGAGAGGGAAAGTGAAAAGTGAAGGGTATAATATCTTTATAATTTATCATAGATGGAGAAATACAAACAATATATGTTGAATCAATTAGATAAGCTAATTGATTATCTTTTTAAGATAAAGTGTAACACTGAACACAAGCTTAATAATGAAGAGGGCTTAAATTATATAAGTCTTACACCTACAGATCAGTGTATTGATTCTGTTTATCAGAAAGCATTAAAATGGGCACTTAAGAATCAGAGTATTAAGAACATTGCACTTACAGGAACATACGGTTCTGGAAAAAGCAGTATTATTAAAACCTTTGAGAAATATAATACAGCCTATAAAATACTCAATATTTCTCTTGCCACATTTAATGATAATATACCGGAAACAAATGAGAGTAAAAATAATCAGTTAATTGAATTAAGTATTCTACAACAACTATTCTATCAGGTTGAGAATAGTAAATTACCAGACTCCAGATTCAAGAGAATACATGGACGCAGTTCTGTGCAACTATTTCTGTTCTCAATAGGGATTCTTATTTGGCTGATTTCATGTTTTATATTTTTTGATTTTGCATTTTTTACTGACACACCATTTTGGAATTCATTTCATTGGGTAAAGTCTCATGAAAAGATAACAGCAATAATATCATTTACCATTGCTAGTATTGGAGTTATAGTGATTATATCAAGATTTACTAGAGTTTTGAATAATGCAAAGATTCATAAACTTAATCTCAAAAACGGAGAATTTGAAATTGCAAATGATGGAGATACTTCTATATTAAATAAGCATTTAGACGAAATTATTTATTTCTTTGAAACGACAAAATATGATATTGTAGTTATTGAAGACCTTGATCGATTTGAAGATAAAATGATATTTACAAAGTTGCGTGAAATCAATGAGCTAATAAATAAATCGGAACAGATAGATCGTCGAGTTGTATTTTTATATGCGATTAAAGATGACCTGTTTAAAGATAGAAGTAGGGCAAAGTTTTTTGATTTTATTGTTCCAGTCATTCCTGTTATAAATCCATCAAATGCTGGTGATATTTTACGTCAAAGGCTTAATGAGGCAAATCTTATGGATAGGATTTCAGAAGAATTTATATCGGATATTTCCCTGTATATTGATGATATGAGATTGCTATATAATATATTCAATGAGTTTGCAATTTATAAAAGCAATTTAAATTCCAAATTAGACCCAGAAATGCTATTAGCGATAATAGTCTATAAGAATATGCATCCATCTGATTTTGCTAAACTACATTATGGCACAGGTGATATTTTTGATGCATTTAAATTGAAATCTAGTTACATACATGATAAAACAATTCAAACTGAGTCTGAGATTAATTCTGTGCAGGAAGAGATCCGAGAACTTGAGCAAATTAAGTTAATGGATGAAACAGAATTATATTCTATCATAGCATATATTATAATAAAGAGGATACCTCAAGCAACAACTCTTATGCTTTCAAATAGAAAAACATATAATATTGAATCTATAGGTAATAATGAGTTCATGAATGAATTCAAGAAAGTATCTATAACACATTGGAAGAATAATTATACCAATTGGTATTCAGATAACATCAGCTTTGCCTCCATTGAAGAAGCACTTCCATATAAAGAAAAATTTGACAGAAGAATTGCTCTTATAAATGATAAAGCAAATAATAAAATCGAAGACCTTAGAAATAAATTGACAAAACTAATTGATAAGAAAAATCAAATAAGACATTTCTCACTTTATCAATGCCTTAAAGATAACCCCCAATTATTAAACTCTCAATTTGACAATTTGCAGAAATTTCTTCTACGAAATGGATATATTGATGAAAACTATTATGATTATATTTCTTATTTCTATGAGGGAGAAATTACAAGAACAGACAAAGACTTTATTCTTTCAGTAAAAAATCAGGAAGCATTAAGTAATAATCTTTCTCTTACTAACATAGCTAATGTTATTAAGAAGTTAAGGATAAAGGATTTTGAACAAATAGAAATTCTCAACATTAACCTCCTTGATTTTATTATTGAAAACAGAACTGATTATAATAGTCATTTTGAGACTATATTTAATCAATTAGCTAACTCCAAGGCAGAATCAACGTCTTTTATTGACAATTATATTGCTGAAGGAAAGAATATTGAGGAGTTCATTAAAACATTATCTTTTTATTGGGTTAGCTTTTGGAATTATATTGATAATGAATCAAATTATCCGAGCAAGAAGATAAATGAATACTTTAAGTTGATTATTACCCATGCTGAGAATATTGATATTTCAAGTATGGATACAAATCAGGAATTCTCAAGCTATTTTACTCAGAATATTGATTTGATCTTTATTCATTTATCACTAAATGAGCAATATCTACAAAAAATCCAAGAACTTATAATTGACTTAGATATTGTATTTACTCATATATCGAAAGATGTGATATCGTTTTGTCCTTCTTTATTTGATTATATCTATAAGAGCAGTGTTTATGAGATAAATACCACAATGATTAAAACAATCATTGATGTGAAAGGAAATCAAGATTCTCATATTGATTTTGAAACTCGCAATTATACTGCAATCAAAAATAGTAGTTGTGATTCGCTTATAAAATATATTGAGAATTCAATCGACTATTACATTTCCAATGTTTTTCTCTCAATTAAATCAAATACTCAAGAGTCTGAAGAGTCAATAATCTATCTTCTTAATCATATAAAGATTCAGAAGCAATTCAAAACTCAAATGATTACTAATTGGAGTTTGAAACTATCCGAAATTAGTAGAATCGAGAACATTGAATTGTGGTCTGCTATTATTGAGAATTCTAAAATGCAATCAATTTGGAATAATATATTTGATTGCTTTGAAAGCGAGATTGATCTCAAAGATTCACTCAACATATATTTGAATAAAGAAGAAAACTATATTGCCCTATCTGGGCACAAACTAAATTCGATAAAAGATAAAGAAGAAGAGCTAATCGAAAAACTATCTTCATTTATAATCTTTAATCAAAAACTATCTTATGAATCATTTGCGCAATTGATTAATAGTGTTCCTTACAATTATAAATCAATTACTGCGAATAAGCTTTCTGAACAGAAAGTGTCTTTAATGATTGAAAAGAGAAGAATGACAGTAACAACTGAAAACTATTCATTACTAAAACAGTATTATCCAGCTCAAAGAATAAAGTTGTTAGAAAAAGATCCATTCAAGTTTATTGAAATACTAGAGAACTTCGTGCTAGATAAAAATGATATTCTTGAGATATTAAGATCTTCTATGTTCAATGATTCTCAGAAAATGAAGATCATAGACTTTACGGATGTCGAATATTTTGAGAAAAATAAATCATTATCTAATATTGTGTGTAAGCTCTTAGTTGCGAATAAATATGAAGAGCTAGATTATGGCAAACTAAAAAAGATTGTTCAATTTGCTGATTCATTGGCCGATAATCTTAGTTTATTTACCAAAGAACTTCGGCGGAATTCTTTAAAGCACGAGTCAATTGACGAACTTTTATCCTTGATGAGTGAGCCTTATAGATTAATCGCAGATAAAAATAAAAGGCCAAAACTCAATAGCAATGAAATAAACAGAGAGTTCTCACTGGCATTAGTTGATGTTGAATATATTTCTTCTGCACCAATCAAAGATGATATGATTAGAATTTATCATTATTCTGAATGAACCTCGTTCATCGTAGTCTAACATCAAATAATAATTAGCAGGCTGCCTTTCGGCGTATGGCACCGCCTACGTCGTTGGTAAACACAAAGCACCTGCTTTGTCTGGATTAAATATCAAAAGAATAAATATAATCAGATATGAAAAGATCAATCGTACTGCTGAAGTTTATTATTCTCTCCATTTGCCTGTCATTTGGAGGAAGTATTTCTGTCCCAACCAACATAAACCTAAGGGCAACGCCTCACAAAGGAGAAAATGTATTATGCACTATTCCTCAGGGGGCAATCATTACGACAGAATACAGTCAAAGCTATTCCGGCACATGGACAAAAGTATCTTATAACGGACAACAGGGTTATGTAAAGACCAATCTTCTTTCTCATAAAAGAATCACAATTACAAAACCAATTCTGGATATCAAAAGATAAAACACTATCGCAACTCTGCGGGTAATCGTGTGCAATCACCTACCTATTATGATTCTGCTCCTGCCGGTGCCTGTGCTGAGTGTTACGATGGGACTTATAGTTTCAGTCAAAGTAGAAGAGGTACCTGCTCACATCATGGAGGGGTGAAAAGGTGGCTTCGCTAAGAAGGAGAGAATCCTCCTCTTTCTGTATTCAGAAAAGAATAAACAATCACTCTATATTAAGCACTCCCCCAAAAGACATATATGAAGAAAAAACTATTACCCTACCTCCTATTCACGATGGTTGTTGCAGCCTTTGCAGAAAAACCTGTCCAGGTCATACATAACCCATTGACCGTAGGGCAAAACCACGTTCTCCGCCAAGAGATATCAGGCATGGAGTACATTCTTCCCGAAAGAATTGACAACTATTACATAGATACCGCCAGCTATAAAATCACTTTTCAGCTGCGTGGCGTCAGTAAAAACGGCAAATGGCTGAATAACTCAGGAGATGTATTACTATATGATCTCAAAAACAAACAGGTAAATTGGAGTAAGAAAATTTACTATCAGCAAAGCTCTATTGATCAGTATGACAACGTAATCATTCAGGCAAATCAGATGAATTGCAGTCGACTGAATAATGAAACCGGAGAAAACACATGGGAGTCAAAAGACCAGCTCTATTATGTCGAACCAGTTCATCAGATCGGATTGGGGTATAAATTCAGTACCTGGTCAGGAAATACCGAAAAGCTGGAGGGTATTGATCTCACTAACGGACAGAAACTGTGGGAACGTGTAATCAGCCGCGAATATGGCTGGAACAGAATCTATCACCTGAACGATTCTGTATTACTGGTTAGTGCATCGGGACTACACACCATCAATCTGAACAATGGCAAAGGATGGGATTACAATTTGGTCACAGGGATAAAGGATTACAGTAAAACTGTTGCCTTAAACGTCTTGGGTATCACTGCGGCTATACTTACGGGATCGGGGATGGTTGCGACAGGACATGACCTGTTGACGAATGTCTTGTCGAACGCTCTTATTGACAGCGGCAGTATCTGTATGGCATCCCGGAATACGCTAAGTAAAGTTGATTACGAAGGAAATCTCATATGGGGCACTTCACTCCCGGAGAAACAAACCGGAGCCTCCACCCTTTTCAGGCAAGACTCTATACTCTATCTGGTCAACTGGGCCTATGGAAATATGGGAAGACGCACATTACCATCCGGGACACCTTACATTGCTGCATTTAACGCAAATACCGGCACTCAGATTTATCTGGATACCATTGCCCCCAGGAAAACCGTCTTAAATGCCTTCATTATCGATAATAAGAGTGTGATTTGTTGCTCAAAAGATAAAGTAATCAGCTTTGATCTGACCAATGGAACGAAGATTGCCGAAAATAATTTTGACAGCAATGTCATCGGTGAGTTAAGAACCTTTGCCGGCAATTCGGTCTATCAGAAGAATGCTGATTCCATCACTTACCAAAGCCTGTACAGAGCAGATTCTACGCTTTATTATATCTATACTGATAAAGGTAAAATTCTGGCACTTGACCACAAGCTTAATCTGGTGAAGCAATTGGATTATCAGAATTTGTACAAATATAATTTCCAAAAGAATAATCTGAGATTTATTTCTCAGGGAAATCAAACGATTATTCTGGATAAGGATTACCGAAAGATTGCCGGGATGTCTGTTTCTCCGAATGCTGTAATGATTGACCGGAAGCTGTATGACATCCAGAAAGATAGCTTCATCGAGGTTGACCTGACAGGATTGCTAAAGGAGTAATTATTATGCGCTCATGACAAAAATATATCAACTATCGAAAGGCTGGCAGATTTTTACCGGCATAGCAGTACTACCCATGACCGGGCTATTTGTCTGGTTTGGAACCATCCCATTTGAAAAAGCAAACCCTGTTCTCCGGAGGCTGTAAGCGAAGTCAGTTCGGCAAAAGCTCCAGCCTTTGTCGCGCTAGAAGCAAGCCTCCGGGCTTGCATCAATAATAGCGATAACTACAATAAAGAAAGCGATTCTGCAATATTATTGAAGCCGTTTCCTGCTTGTTGCCAATGAGATAAGGTATTGTCGAAGGATAGCTATATTATTCTGGAATGGATTATCTCAGAGTGCAGTTTATTGGAAGGAATAAACATTTAACGAATTAAATATAACAAATAGATGCTTCGGATCAAAGATCCTAATAATATACTAGGGAGCGGATCGCAAATCCGCCCCCTAGGAAAATGCAGAATCAGAATAATAATCTTTACTCAATTAATACAAATGAATCTCAGACAACTACTTTTAATTGTAATCTTCAGCATTACCATAAACAATCTTCAGTCTCAAACCTGCAAAAGCGAAATCACCCTACAATCCGGCATAGGAGTTCCGGTTGGAAAATTCGCAAGTAACGATATATATGATGACGAAGCCGGAGGTGCGAAGATGGGATATAATCTGTCGTTAAGTTACGAATACAAAATAAACAGGCGTCTTGGCATAACAGCCCGGTTATTCGGCATTGCAAACAAATATGATGACAGCCAGATCATCAATAACTTCAAAAAATCAGGCAGCTTCGGTTATTCAGAATCGACTGAATGGAATACCACAGGAGTGCTTTTTGGCGCTACTTATAACATTCCTGTCAAAAGACTTAATTATCAGATCAGACTCCTTGCCGGTCCGGTAAACCTGGAATCTCCCTTTGTAGAAATCCGCTTAGCTGAAAGCAATTATACCGGTAATGACATACCCCAGACAGATTTGAATACAATCAGTAATTCCGGATCTGTAAGTATCTATACTGTTGACCCGGCAAATGCAAAAGCGGTGGGAGTTAATATCGGTGCTGCTGTCTCCTATTCCCTTTCCAGGCATTGGAACCTGAAAATGGATGCGGATTATCTCTTCTCTAACTTCAAGTTTGACCGGATTGATTATTTCACATTTAGCAGTTTCCATTCCGAATATGGAGTAAAACAACCTTTGTCGATGATTAATCTGAATCTGGGAATGGGATATTGCTTTTAGATTCGAATTCAATAACAATCAGAGAGAGAGTAGACCGTCGGGGGTGGATCTGCGATCGTCCACTCAATTATTATCAGGATCTGCGATCCGATTAAATAAATTTCATTTTTACAATGTACAATAATTCAAACAACAATCACTATGAGTATAAAAGCAATTGATAAAAAAGCAGCGCAAAAGTTCATTATTGAAATAGAAATAACGGTATGACCGATCAGGAACTATACAATGGATTAGCTCAACAGTACGAAAATAAAAAGAAAGACAGATAATATAGTAGATTTCCTTATCAGTTTGCTTTTATGTGCAGCGATTACAGGTCTTGCATTTTATCTTGACAACAAATTGTTCCCAAACTATAGCCCCAAGAATCTGGAAATAGACGAAAACGGAGATTATGTATTTGATTAAACTACAACACCTGTTCTTCGTAGCCAAACATCAAATAATAATTTGCAGGCAGTCGTTCGACTTATAGCTCTTCTTAGGCAGTCATTAAAAAGCAACGTTACAGACTTAAACAAAATCACGTAAATAGCACCTAAAAGCTGTGAGGTAGACAACATATACTAAGAATGGAAAGAACCAGAATCATATATATTTTACTTATAATGTATAGCCTGAGTGCTATGGGACAGGTGGTAAGGACGTCGGAGTGGTATAATAATAAACCGGATACAACAAGTATCTATTGTAATAAACATGCCTGGAATTTATCCCGTATTGTCAATGCGATGAAGTGGATTGAGAGATATCGTAATTACACGAAAGATTCGGTAACCCTTTCGAAACTTGATAAAGAATATAGCAAATTAAAAGGCTTTTGCGATTCACAAGTGAATTATGCATTGTTGGACAAGCCATTAAGCCGTATAGATAGTACTCTTAATAAGGTATGGAAAGACGATTATCAGAGGAATTCCCCCTACGGTTTTATTCAAAAAGAACTTTTGTGTAAAAAACCGGATGAAACAGACAAGCTTATTCTAAAGGGACTGAAAATGTTTGAAGAGAATAAGCGGGATTCTGCCTATCTGTATTTTAAAAACGCTGTAGAAAATGCACCTGACCGTCTGGACAACTATTATTTTGTCATAAAGGATGAACTAGAATTCACCCGGGATACCACAAAAGCCCTTCGTTACCTCAACAAGCTGATTAAATGCAGTGGAGGTAAGTCTATTTACAACTTTAAGCCCTATTTAGCTCGTGCGTATGTTTATTTAGAGAAGGCACAATATCGACTTGCATTTGATGATGTAAATCAACTACTTGTTAAAGATTCTACCGATCAGGAAGCTTTGCGTTGTCGTATTCTAATAAAAGAGGAATTGAAAGATTATGCAGGATCTATATCTGATAATCAAATCATATTGAAGTTGCATCAAACCAAATCAATTCCAGTTATTGTAGATTCTGCGTCAGCATTTAATAGTATTGGTTGGAACTATTACCTGTTAAAACAGTACGAGCTTTGTGTACAATATGCAGATAGTGCACTACAATTAAGCCCTGATTGTTCTTTAATTTTGGATACAAGAGGCTCGGGATATTTTGGCTTAGAGAAATATGAAAAATGTATTGATGACATGACTAAAGCAATTCAAATAGAACCGAATGAAGCTAATTCATGGTATCTCCGTGGGCTTTCTTTTCTGAAACTAAACAGAAAAGATCTGGGCTATTGCGATATATCCAAAGCCGCTTTACTTGGTCTTGCAGATGCAGTTAAAGCAATGAAAGACCTATCCATAGATCCATTGAATAAAGATATTGAAAATCAAAGGCAATTCAACCGAAAACCAATAAACAACAAGAACAGTGTGTTTCTGGATGGCAATGGATTGCATTTCATGCTAAGGTAACAAAGCCTCTCGTTCATCGCATTCAGACATTAAATAATAAATTGCAGACTGCCGTTCGGCGTATCTGCATTAATGCTGTTGATAAATTAGAAGGCTACAAAGAGCGAAGAAATAATGAATATCAGAAACCATATAAAACAAATACAATGAAGATCAGAAAAATATTTTTAGCAGGATTAGGTCTTTTATTTATAACCAGTTGCGGAATTTTCCGTGTGGCCGAATATCATGTTTATGACGAGTTTAAAGACAATCATAGATATACGATCACCTTCTTGACACATGTAGATGAAAAAGTAAATGACATCGGGTATGCGGATATCCGTTTTGTGCGGGATATCAACCCAACCGGAGAGACGACCAAAGCATATTTCATCATCAACAAGCCATCACTGAGCAGCCACATCGAACCCAGGGGTTTTATAAAAGCCGGCAACCGGAAGTTCGATGTTGAGATCCGGGACCTGAGAACAACGGAGCAAGTGGGCATGAATTCCACAATCACCAATAGTACTCCTGACGACACCTCCAAAGTGAAGAGCATACAAAAAATCTCAACCGTTAGCGATTCCAGACTGACTGACCAGTTCGTGATTCTTTTCACTCCCGAAATGATTAAGTCAATCCGGGAAAGCAATGAGCTGACATTCCGTTTTTACTTTGAGCCTTCGATTGCCACCTATAAATTAAAAAGTACGGGCGTTAATCGTCTGATCAGGATGCTGAATGAGAATCCATTGACGAAAGAATAAGAGATAATGGATGAAATTGCCAAAGAGATCAGTAAATGTATAGACACCCAGACGGGCGCTTATCAAATGGGTGCCTTTTATAGCTATTTTCTCTTTTCGTCAAATGTAGTCCTAAAATCATTACTCTCATTACGCGAAAAATACAGACAAACAGAGGGTATATCAGATGCCGCAGTTTCACAAAACACGAATACCCGGATAGATTCAAATGGAAAATTAACTACCACAACACTTAATTGTGGTCTGTCTTTTAATCGTGAACTTATTCATGATGCGGAGAAGAATCAGACCTTCATCTCAGCAGCAAAGCCTTGCTCTCGATAATTATCCCGATATGAAAAGAGTGAATTATTTAGTAATTACGCTGAACCGTGGTTACAATATTGGCATTGCTCAATCTAACAGGAGTGAATCAAAAGCAAAAACACCGAAGGAATGGCGGGCTTTGGTTAAATGAGAAGAATTGGAATATAACACTACTTTACCACACAACTAATTTGACTGTATATGAAAAATATCTTACCGTATCTTACACTTCTGCTTATCCTTGTATTGGGAAGTTGTAGCAAAGAGAATGAGCCCAGAGGTTCTATTGAAAAAAAGATTCAAATCGTAACCCCTGGTAGTTTATCGACATTGATTTCTGCAAATGAATTGCAAAAAATAGCTTCATTGACTATAACCGGAACAATGGACTCCCGGGACTTTAAAGTTCTCAGGGATAATATGAGCTACATGCATTACATAGATATTAGTAAGGTGAAAATATCGGCGTATTCCGGGAAGGAAGGTACTTATGCTTGTGTTTACGGTAATAACGGGAGCAACGATTATCCGGCTAATGAGATTCCGGCTTATGCTTTTTCACCAACAGCAACATTGACTTCCTATATTTATAATATCAAATTACCTGAATCCCTCAAATCCATTGGCAATAATGCGTTCAATCAATCTGAAATACTTGGATCTCTAACTATTCCGGACTCCGTAATATCTATTGGAGAAAGCGCATTCTATTCCTGTTGGGGTTTGGACAGTATTTTCCTCCCCAACTCTGTAAAAACTATCGGAGCCGGGGCTTTCAATGCATGTACCAGCATTAGCTGTTTTGAGATTCCTGACTCTGTAAAGTCAATTGCATCAGAGACCTTTTATCATTGCTTTGGCTTGAAAAGGATCTCATTTGGTAGCTCTGTTTCTTCAATAAGTACTGATCTTTTTTACGATTGTCCAAACCTAAATGAGCTAATGGTAAGTCAGGATAATAAAACTTATTCCTCTCGGGATGGAGTGCTGTTTAATAAGAATCAGACAACACTCATCATGTATCCATTAACTAAAGTCGGAGATTATATTATCCCTAATACTGTTACAAGTATAGCCGATGGAGCATTTAACGCTTGTGATAAGCTCAGTAATGTCACGATTGGAAGTCGTATAAAATCATTGGGGAATGCTGCATTTGCTGATTGTTCAGCTTTGAAAGCCATTTATATATCTTCTGCAACTCCGATAGACCTGTCTCACCGATATCGGGTATTTGACGGGATTAATCTCTCTACATGTATTCTGTATGTTCCTGCAGGCTCAAAAAGCGCATATCAGTCGGCTAATCAATGGAAGGATTTTGTGAATATCGTTGAGATGTAATCATTGCAATATTTGTTATTAGCCAGATAATTAGGTTTATATATTTAAATACAATGACTTCTTCAAATAAGAAAACAATCAGAATTATGAAAACAAACAACATTGTTCAGATCCTCATCGCAGGAGCTATCTCATTCCTTACCGTATCATGTGATAAAAGTAATGATGTCGCAGTTACAACTGCTATTTCAGGTAATTCATTAAAATCGACCGGAGCCTGGCAAAGAGTCTTTACCGACAACTTCGACAGCATTACCAGCTTCAATAACTGGACCCGTACCAGCCGCTTTGACTACAATTCCAACTATTGCCAGTACGATGCAAGCGTACCTGCGATCGGAAACTACGATTACAAGAGTGTTTTGGTACTGACAGCAACTAAGTCGGGTAGTATCTGGAAATCAGGACATGTAAAATCAAACTATAGCTTCAAGCCGGCATTGAATGAAGAGTACCGCGTATCTTCATCCATCAAATTAATCGCTATGGACGGCAGTAACTATGTCGGTTTTGCCTCTACCTACGGGGTTTGGCCCGCTTTCTGGACAGTGCAGGAGACCGGCTGGCCCAAATACGGGGAAATTGATATCATGGAAGGATATTCCTATGCTACTTCGACAAGGTTTACCAGCAATCTCTTTTATGGCAAAACCACCGGCGCCAACTTGTTGGGTACCACTTGTGAAAGGACATATACTGTAAGCGAAGGTTGGCATACTTACGATGAGTACTGGAAAAATACGAACGGGGTAGTAACCGTAACGATTCAATTGGACGGAAGCACCGTTGCCACCTACACCAACTCTGCCAATACAAACCTGAAACTGGGAAATTTCGGCCCGCACAATATCATCCTCAACCTCAATGTGGGTGATAATTACGGTATCTTTAATAGCAGCCTGATCAATGTCTTCAGCAAAACAATGATGTGGGTGGATTATGTGACTGTGGATAAACGGACGGTATAGGACTCTTCTTCCATAGGGTGTGAATCTGCGATTCACACCCTAATGTTACGATCAGGATTTGCGATCTGAAAACAAAAATCGCTTAAACTTCTTATTATGTGATCATTAATTATCAAATTGTCCATTCTTTGCACTTTAACCATTCAGGTTCAAAACAAACCTGTCAATTTCAACGAATGTAACTTTGACGGAGTATTTGTTATGGCGCAAGCAGAACCTAAATGGAACTCCAAAGCCATGAGCTTGATCGAATAAATCATTCATTCAACCAGAACTTTCACACCCATGACAAAAGTATATCAACTATCGAAAGGCTGGCAGATTATTACCGGCATAGCTGTATTACCTATGATCGGGCTGTTTGCCTGGTTTGGAACTATCCCATTTGAAAAAGCAAACCCTGCAATCTGGGAGATCTGTTTCTTTATTTCTATATCTATAGGAATGATCATTATGATGATTTTAGGAACCATCGATGCCTTTAAATCCAAATTGATCATTGACAATGAACGCATCGTAAAGATTGAACCTTTTCGCAGGATCGAATACAGACATAATGAAATTAAAGGTTTTAGCCATGAGAATAATAACATCTGGATTTATCCTCTCGATGTAAAAAAGAAGAATATCAAGGTCAGTACATATTATGGTAATTCGGAGGAACTGTTGGGTCAACTTTTCAGACATTACACAAATATTGATGAAGAGGAGTATAAAAAAGAGGAGGAAGAGCTTGTAAAAGATCTTCAAACCAATAAAAAGTTGGGAAGAAATACCAAAGAGCGGGAAGCTACCTTTGAATCTGCGAAAAAAGTTTCCCGGATTGTCAATTATGCCGGAATAGGATTGTCCTTCTTATTCCTGTTTTATACCGGCTTTTATGAAGTCCAGAGTATAATCCTGTTGGCATTTCCCCTGATTGCGATTTTCATTATCTGGAAATACAAAGGTCTGATCAAAGCCGTTGGCACTAAAAACAGCCCATACCCTTCCCTTTCATCTGCCCTTTATATGCCTTATGCGTTTCTGTTAGTTCGCTTATTGACGGATTATGATCTCTATGAATACAATAGATTGTGGATCATCTTGGCTGTTCTAGTACTCCCGGTTACCTGGATGATCAAGGCGGTACTGCAAACCACATCGGAAGAGGACCTCAATGTCCGTAATAATTGGGAACGTTATATTGTTTTTCCGTTTTATCTGCTAATGGCATCTTTCTATATTTCAGTTATTACCCTGTCTGTCAATTGCACCTTCGACTATTCTACCCCGCAAAGATTCAACACCAGTATTACCAATAAAAGAGTCAGCAGTGGAAAGCATACCACATATTACGTGGAACTAAACCAATGGGGAAAAGAAAAAGCGGGTTATGAAACCTCTGTCAGTCATTCAGAATACGATGAAATGGAAATCGGAGATAAGATTTCCGTCAATCTGAAAAGCGGATTATTAGGCATCCCCTGGATTTATGTAGAAAGGTGATTTTCAATATTCATCGTCGCATCAAAATTAAACCATTCAAATCAAATACCATGAAAAAAACAATGATGATCACACTGGCTGCATGTGCATCGCTCAATGCAATGAGCCAGAAGACCGGAAAACAATCACCTTACCGGACTGATGCTGAAAAAATGATTAGTACAATCTATTCCGAGATGAAGAAAGAGAATAAAGAGGCTAAATTCTACGAGATCATGAAAGCATACAATATATTGGTAAATTTCAAATAGATAAAGAAAAAAGGTAAAAACAGTTTTTATATTATGTCACAAGAACAGACAGTACCCCGAACTTGTTAAACAGGAATAAACTAAAAACCTCGCTTGTATAGGATAAAGTATGCTGTTATGGGAAAAGATTATGTTTATTTTCATGAACCGGAATCTGCGAAACTATTTATTCATGAAGGTACTGACTATTCGATTGATCCATTGGTTTTAACTGTTATTGGAGTGGATGAACAAAAGGTTGAGTACGCGTATAAGTTGAGCGAGAGAATCTTGAGTATTCATGGTAGATATCAGGATGAGATGACAATCCCTGATTTAGAGATGGAGTACAAAAAGATATTTAGCCTTTGAACTATAAGGATATCTCAATCAGAATTATTCAGCATGAACACTTTCATTTCCATTCTTCGGGGCATAAATGTAAGCGGACAAAATATGATCAGGATGCCGGCATTGAAACAGATGTGCGATATGCTGGGGTATACGCAGGTACAGACCTATATTCAAAGCGGAAATGTGATATTTCAGACTGATACGGATGATCCTCACGAATTGGAAAAGCAGATTTCAGAAGCAATAATGCGTAATTGGGGATTCGATGTTCCGGTGATTGTACTTACCTGTGAAAAACTCCGGGAGATTGTTGCCAATAACCCTTTCATTTCCAATCCGGAGAAAGATGTTATTTACCAGCATGTTACATTTCTTTCGGACACACCTCCCCCCGGATTGACACAAGAGCTTATACTCCCCGCTTCTATAGGAGAAGAGGCTAGAATCATCGGTAATGCAATTTATCTCTATTGCCCGAACGGCTATGGCAGAACAAAACTAACCAATACATTCTTCGAGAAAAAACTGCATGTTACTGCTACCACACGGAACTGGAATACTACCTCGACTTTGCTGGAAATAGCACAGAAATGAGACTCATTTCTAAAAATAAAAAACTCCCGTCCGCCGGTTGGCAAAACGGGAGTCTAATAAGATACATAAAGAAAACTTTCATATCAGTCCCCTATACCCTGAGGCCAGATATAACTACCCGGCTTAATGGTCAGATATAGAGAAGGACGCTGTGATACCTGCATCCGAATGACACCGGGTGCCAGTTCCCCGGCAGGTATCAGCGTATCCCATTTCAGGTAAGAAAGGATGCTATAGGCCGTTGCTCCTCCTTCGATAAGGAATTCGGTTACCTCTTCGCAACGGGATAGTACGATTCCTACCAGACGGTTCATCCGCGATTTAAGTACGACGGAGCTGTTTGGAAATTTCACATTCTCCGGTGAGATGGAAAGTATCATTTTTCCGTTGTTTTTCCAGATAGGGATAAGCTCTTCCGCCCTGCGTTCCACTGCACCGTAAGACTCCTGCTCCTGCAGCATCTCCGCTGAAAAATATTCCACAGGACATCCCGCAGACTTCATTCCGGCAACGAAACTACGTCCCTGCGGATGGGTACTTCCTCCAATCATCAGAAAATCTGAAGTAATATCAGCTTTCGGGGTTGGTTGAAGCTTCGCATTAGGGAAATAATGCAACAAAACTTTCTCAAAAAAGGCTGCACTACCTGCCAGCAGGCTATTGGGAAACACGTTCAATGGCTTTGCCAGCTCATCGGGCGATGTTGCATCGGGAATAACAATCCCGTGATCTGCTGCCGTAATTTGCACTCCGGACAAGATACTCCACTCTTTCTTTTGTGCAAACCCGGGACTACGTTGCAATAACAAATCGCTTACACCGGAAGATCTGGCCGGGAAATCAGGGTCGCTTGAAAAACCGGTTTCATGAAGCAGGTTCTCTCCTACGAAATAATTACCGTTCCGGATACAACGACCAACAGCAGGATTGGCAGGTTGCAGTAAAACAGCTTTTTTTCCTGTCGCCTGCAAAAACGCATCCAGTTCGGCCAATACATGACCACGGAGTACGGAGTCTGTTTTCTTGAAAAGCACCTCTTCCGAAGTTACCGCCTGCCGGGTCAGGTACAGATGTTGGCGATACGCCTCTTCTTCCGAAACAGAACGACTGTCAGTTGCTACCACACGCACATCGGAAGCGACATTTGGAACCGAATCAATTCCAAATGCCACTTTCAGGCCATATCGCATGCAAACGCCTGCGACTTCGGCTGCACCGGTCAGGTCATCTGCAATTACAGTTATCATTTTTTGCGGTGTTTAGCCATCAGGATAGCGTAATCGATAGCAACAACCAATGCATCGGGTGACGCAATTCCCTTTCCGGCAATTTCAAACGCAGTACCGTGATCCACAGAAGTGCGGATAATCGGCAATCCGAGGGTAATATTTACTCCTTTCACGCTTTTCATTGTCTGTTTCTCGTTGTCCCACTTGAATCCTTCAAGCTTAAACGGAATATGGCCCTGATCGTGATACATGGCTACACAACCATCGTATTTCCCCTGAACAGCTTTTACAAACATCGTATCCGGAGGTACCGGTCCTTCCACGAGGAATCCATTGGCTTTTGCTTCTTCGATGGCCGGAATGATTTCGTTGATCTCTTCGTCACCAAACAAGCCATTCTCTCCGGCATGCGGATTTAGCCCGGCTACGGCCAGACGGGGATTAGGCATACCAAACTGTACGCAGGCATCATTCAGTAACTGAATCACCTCCAACACTCTGGATTTGGTACACAGGTCACAAGCTTTACGCAAAGATACGTGGGTAGTCGCATGGATTACACGTAGATTCTCGTCTGCCAGCAACATAGCGAATTTCGCGGTGTTGGTAAAATGAGCGTATATCTCTGTGTGGCCAGAGAAGTTATGTCCGGCTTTGTGAATCGATTCTTTATTGATCGGTGCTGTAACTGTAGCATCAATTTCTCCGGCTAAAGCCAGATCAATTACTTTGCGAACTGCTTCGAAAGCAGCATTCCCTGCCATCGCCGACACTTCACCCGGCTTCAGTTCGGCAACTTTCACATTACCCAGATCCAATACATCAACAGTTCCTACTTCGAATTTTGCATCCGAAACAGATTGAATGGCGTTAATAGCCAGGTTAAAGTTGAGGTTCTTTGCGGTTTGTTTCATGACAGAAGCATCACCGGCTACCAAAGGACGACAACGCTCGTAAATATTCGCGTCAGACAACGCTTTCAGGCAAATCTCCGGTCCGATACCGGCAGGATCGCCCATGCTTATTCCTAATATGGGTTTCATTTAAGCTTCAGTTTATATCGGAGGGTGTCTCAGAAGCCAGGGTTATGACTTTTGAGACATCTCCTGACCATTATAAAAGTTTCTTGTAAATCGCTATTGCATCTTCTTTAGTCACAACACGGGGGTTGTTGTTCAGTAGGCGCGTTACATTCATGGCAATATCCGCCAGTTCGGGCAAAACCTCCTCAGTAATGCCAATTTCTGTCAGGTGCTGGGGAATACCACAGGCTTTGGAGATTGCTTCGATTTTCTCAATGCCGGCCAAAGCTGTTGCTTCATCGTTCTCTTTAGATTCGATTCCCAATGCAATCGCCAGTTCAGCATGACGTTTTACATCGGCTGACATGTTGAAACGCAACACTTCGGGCAACAGAATAGCGTTTGCCAATCCGTGCGGAACGTGGAATTTACCACCCAAACCGTAAGAAAGCGCATGAACCGCTGATGTATTTACCGGGCCAAGAACCATACCTCCGTACATTGATCCAAGAGCCAGTGCCGAACGCGCCTCCATATCGGCACCGTTTTTACATGCTTTCTCGAGATTCTCAGCAATCAGGCCGATACCTCTCAACGCATAAGTATCCACAGCCGGGTGGGCAAATTTATTGGTAAACGCTTCCACACAGTGGCAAAGTGCATCCATTCCGGTTTCCGCGGTCAGACGAGAAGGTAAAGTCACGGTCAAAACCGGATCGATGTAAACAGCATCCGGCACAAGGTACGGGCTGATGATACCGCTTTTTGCCAAAGTAGCTTCATTCAGAAGAATAGCGTTAGGTGACATTTCGCTACCGGTACCGGCTGTAGTGGGAGCACAAATCAACTTCATGGAACGACCATTCAGGAAACCAATGCCAACTACGTCAGTCAGTTTTTGCGTGTTGTTAGTCAAAGCAGCCAACAGTTTCGCACAGTCAAGTACACTACCGCCCCCTACTCCAACAATACAATCGGCTTGAAAAGGTTTGGTTTTCCCGACCAGGGTTTCAAATAAAGCAAAAGTCGGTTCTCCGGGGAAGTTATATTCCAGAACTTCTACCTCTTTACCTGCTGCTTTCATAGCAGCAACGGATGTTTCCACAGCCCCCATTACAGGAGTTGCCACAAGCATCAATACACGATCAGATGCGCTGATCAGACGATCATCAGCCAGCTTTTGCAGGCTGTTTTCCCCGAAAACAATGCTTCCGGGTTGTAATAATAAAGTGGAATTCATTATATTTTTCATTTAGATATTTGCGTCGCGATATTAAATGAATATTTATCCGATGGATGATATTGTTGTTTTCTCCTCCGGCTAAATACAGGCGAAGCCTCATATCGCGTAGCAAATATCGTGAAACTAATATCTATTTTGCTTTCTCCTTGAAATAGCCATACAGCGTCAAATGTGCTTCAGCCGGTTCGGTTTTAAAGAATAAGCTGGTAATATATCCGACCACAAACACGATGATGTGGCTATAAACGCCAAGCATATATTTATGGTGCGGGAAGTTGTATTTACCCAAGTCCCAGATAACGTGTTCACTGCCTTCGGGTCCGACTTTGGTAGTGGTCAATACTGCGTATGCCGTGAAAATCATACAAACTGCAATACCAATGTACAGCCCCTGCCAGTTTGCTCTTCTCGACAACAAACCGAGCAGGAAGATACCAACAATACCGGCTGAGAAGATGGCATACAATCCGAATACCACACCCAGGACACCTTCACCTTCCCACTTAATGTATAGGGTAGCAACAGACATCATGATCAATCCGGCGGTAAATACCAGGATTCGGCCCATTTTCAGACGCTGTTTGTCTGTACAGTTGGGTTTCAGGCGTTGATAATAGTCTTCAACGCCAATGGCAGATAAACAGTTGAGGTCAGACTGCAAGCTGGCTAACGCCGCTGCCACAAGAGCCGATAATACCAATCCTACAGCACCTGTCGGAAGCTGTGTACTGATGAAGTAAGGGAATACTTTATCGGCGTTAATATTTGCCGGCAAAGAAGCGCCACCCGAATTGTAGAATACATACAACAATGCACCGATCAGCATAAACAATGTCCAAACGGCTACACTGGCAAATACACCGATATAGGCAGCCCGTTTTGCATCTTTATCCGATTTGGCAGCCAGATAACGCTGAACGATAGTCTGGTCTGTACCATACTTCTGCAATGCATAGAACGCACCGTTAATTACCATCACCCAGAATGTCAGGTCTACAAAGCTGAAATCATAGGGCCCTAAATCTATTTTTCCCATAGAGACTGCCTGACTCAATGTAGTCATAGGACCAGCTTCCGGGCGAAATAACAGAATACCCAGACAGAGTAATCCTCCACCTATCAACAGAATTCCCTGAATCACATCCATCCAGATTACGGCTTCCATACCTCCTAATACCGTCAGTGTAATAATCGCTATACTCAGCACAATCATTACTACAAAAACATCATAACCCGTAAAACTACTCAGGGCAATACTTACCAGGTAAAGTACGGTTCCCATTTTGGAAAAGTGGGTAAGCAGGAATGCCACAGAACTGTACATACGGGCAAATACACCGAAACGACGCTCGAAATATTCGTAGGTACTCAGACGGATTACTTTACGAAACAGCGGAACAATGTAACCGATAATTCCTACCAGTACAATGGGGACCATTAACCCCTGAACCAACAGAATCCAGTTTGATTTGTATGCTGCAGCGGGATATGCGAGGAAAGTCACACTACTCAGCAACGTTGCAAAGATAGAAAGGCCGATTGCCCATGCGGGAATATTTTTACTCCCGGCAAAATAACGGTCAGAGCTTTTCTGTCTTCTGGCAAAATAGAATCCGGCTCCAATAGTAAAAAGGACAGATGATATGACGATTAGTACGTCTATCAGGTGAATTGAATTTTGATTCATGAAAATAGATTTTTCAGATTAATATATAACTGGATTCAGGCTAATTTACTTTTCAGCTCTGCAAAACGGGTTTAATACAGATTTCACATCAGCAGTAGGAAGTTCGGTCAAAGGAGGCATCATGGTAGTTCCGCAGATACCCTCGCCGTTCATCAATACTTTCAACGCCGCCAATGACTGACCCAATGTGCGGTCTTTCTGATAGATCACTGCCACTTCATCGGTTAAGTCCTGATAATGTTTGGTATTAGCCCAGTCTCCCTGAAGTGCTGCTTCATAGAGTTTTCCGTATAATTCGGGAACGATATTGCCTGTACTCGGAACAATACCATCGGCTCCGGCTTCAAGGCTACCATAACTTTGTGCACCCCATCCGCAGAAATAAGCGAAATCTGCACGGTCTTTGTAGCTTTCGATGCACTCCTTCATACGATCAGCATCACGCTCCGAGTCTTTCAGTCCCCAGATGTTCGGATGGTTGCTCAATGTTTTTACCACATCGAGAGGAATAGACATTTGCGTTGTGGCTTTAATATTATACACCATCACAGGCCCTTTTACATTGTCGGCCAACTGAATGTAGAATGATGTCATTTGTTCCGGTGTCAGGATATAATAGCAGGGCAAAGTAGCAACAACCACATCAGCACCCAGCTCAATGAATTTGTTACCTCTTTCAATAAGGTCAGAAACCTGATTTCCTACCAATCCGGCATATACACACTGGTTTTCACCTTTTGCCGCAACAGCAGCTTCCACGAAACGAAGACTCTCTTTTTCCGAGATTGAAGATGATTCCCCCGTCGTACCCAATACCAGCGGATGGATTCCATGAGCCGCAAATCTCTTCATGATCACTTTTACCGCTTCGGTATCAACTGTAAAATCCGGTTTGAGTGGAGTAAATCATTGGCACCACTACGCCTGAGAATCGTTTTTGCATTGTAATATTATTTTGGTTGTATAAAGTCTGATCGGAAAAACTTAAGGTAACGTAAATGCACAGCATTCATTAATACAAAAATAGAGATGGAAAATCCTCAGAGCATACAGATAAATTCCAAAAACGTACTCAAATTGACAGAATGGCGTTCTGACGCTGATTTAACCCTACAGAATATCAGTCAACAGCATAAAAAAAGACTAACCTTCTCCGGAACCCAATTCCGGGGAAGGTTAGTCTGATATAAAAACGGCCAATAGTACGGACCGGAATTTTAAAAGATTAATTCGTTGCAGAAGTTACTGTGGCACGGTTCAGGAGTATGATATTCCGGGTATAAATGATCACTCCCGAAGCCTGGCTCAGAATTAAAATAGGATCAAGGCGATAGATAGCGTAGCTGACGATCATAATGCAACCGGCCAGGCTGATTGTCCAGAAACCCAAAGGCAATACTGACTCGCCCGCTTTTTTGGAATAATACCACTGATAAACAAAGCGCAGAGTGAAAACAACCTGACCTGCAGCACCCCATACCAGCAAAGGCAATGGAATGTCTTTATTCTGAAAAAACTGATTCTCAAAGCTGTACGGATTTACGACCACATAGACAAAAAGCAACAACGGAAGTAAATACCCCAGCAACCAGAATTTTTCAGGCAGATAACTGCGTTTGGGCATCAGTCTGAGATTAAAAATGTACACCACATAGGTGATGGTTTGTCCCAGGATTACCGCAAAGTCATTTCGTAACCAGCCATATACAAACAGGAAAACAGAGGCTATTGTACTTAATTCCCAAAACAGAGCCGGTGATACAACTCTCTTGGCTTTCTCTGAAAGAATCCACTGCACCAGCGAACGGCTGAAAAAGAGGACCTGGGCAATGAGTCTCCGATAAGATAGATATAGGGTTTATCGTTAAACATTACTCTGACTGATCATATAATTAATATAACGATTCTTCATCCACCGGAATGCAAAACAATCCATGGTAGGTCCCAGCAAACGATTAAACAAATTGTATTTGCTCTCATCGGCAATACGGGGAAAATGCCTTACCGAAATCTGTTTTACGGTTCCCTCCTGCAGTTGCACAAGAGCAGGCAAGAAACGGTGCATTCCGTTAAATAAAGGAATGCGTTTTGCATATTCCGATTTAATAATCTTCAACGGACATCCGGTATCTTCAATACCATCCTTGGTCATCATTCGGCGAAAGCCATTGGCGATTTTCGAGGAGACTTTCTTCACAAAGCTATCTTTGCGGCCGGTACGGATACCTACCACCATAGCATGATTTTCAATGTGATCCAATAAAAGATTGAAATCTTCAGGGGTCGTTTGCAAATCGGCATCGATGTAACCGGTATATGGCGATTCGACCGTGTCAATTCCGGCTTTAATAGCAGCGCTCAGGCCTCTGTTTTGTTTAAAACTGATGTAATAGAAATGATCATATTGCTTACAAACTTCGATCATTTTTTCCAGACTTTTATCTTTGGAGCCATCATTAACCAGTAATACGGCTGTAGATACTTTTGCCCGGGTAAGATAATCACTCATCACTTTACCCAATCGGTCAATATTATTCTCTTCATTGTAAACCGGTACAATAATGGTTAACTGATACCTGGAGGTCTGATTCATAATTGTTATGTTGAAATGTTGGTTCTTAAATTTAATCTGGAGCTACCACAAAACATACGCGTTTATGGCTTAACTCAAAAGGTGTATTAATAATAAACCGTCCACTTGCCAATATTCTTAGAATGGTGGTAGGGTGCCAAAATCCAGGGATATTCCCTCGGAATTTCGTCTTTGGTAATTAATACGGAAGGCGAATTGACTATTTTTCTCAGGTAGATTGCCTCCTGCGGATTTTTTACATCAATAAGGTTTTTCTTCCAGCTATTATCCGGCTGAAACTCTGTATGCCTGAAAAGCGAATAATGTTCCCATTTTACGCTGTAAAGCTCCTTTTGCAATTCATAGGAGAGCGATGACAATCTGAAATTCCAGACAATCACTTTCCGGTTTTGATCCAGTTTGTTTTCTTTCAGGAAACGGGCAACAGGAGCCGTACTATTAATCGCCAGCTCTGACTGGCTCATAATTTCAGTTGAAACCGGTGCAATAAAGACCGGGAATATAAGCGATAATGCAACAAAGGTTTGCTTCTTGTGTGTTCCTTTCAGGAAAATTAAAACGATAATCCCCATTCCCCAGAACGCCCAGGCCATCACTGTCGGTTGGAATGGAAATCCGGGAATAAAACCTAAAAAACAACACCAGTAGCGCAGCAAACAACAAGCCAAAGAAGGTTCTGCTGACTTTCAACCAGATACCAAACACCTCTTCGCGGGCTTCATCGGCAAAATATCCGCAAACCATTGCCACGTATGGAGTCAACGGCAAAACATATAACAACAGTTTGGAGCTGGATGTTGAGAAAAACAATAATGGAATAAGCACACCGAATAAAGTGATCAGATTAATTCCGGTTGCTTTTCGGGAGATATTCTGCCGGATAGCCTGCGGAAGCAGGAATACTGAAGGAATCAAAGCTGCCGGCAAATAAGCCAGGTAGTACCAGAAAGGTTCGGATCTTTTAAGCTCATTAGCTTTCATCATCCGGTTCACCAACTGCTCTCCGATCAGGAAATTATAGAAATCAGGCGATTTCATTAGCAAATAAAGAAACCACCACCCTCCGATGATAATCGTCAGGGTTATTCCCAACCCCACATGCCAGCCATTTTTCAACCCTTCTATTTGCATGATTTTTCTTACCGGATAGATCATTAATACGGGAAGAATCAATCCAACCGGTCCCTTGGCAAATACGCATAAGCCAAGAAAAAGGAAGTATAGGTAAAGCATACCTGCTTTCCTTTGCCTGAAATAGAGCGTCAGGAATAAGACCGAAGCTAATTCAAGAGTATTCAGATAGGCATCTATCGTTAATGCCCGGATAGAAATAAGAGCAATGGGAAATCCGGCATAAATAAGTGCTGAAAAAACTGCCTTCTGTTTGTTCTGAAAAAGCTCCAGTACAATTCTATAAAGCAGAAATATCTGTGTCAGATAGGCTATTTGCAGAAAGAAACGGGCTCCGAATGCATTGACGCCGAAGATCTTCAGACCTAATGAGGTCAGCCAATAGACAAACAACGGTTTATCAAAATGGAAGATCCCCAACAGATCTGGCATAAGCCAGTTGCCTGTAGTCAGCATCTCCCGTGAGATTTCAGCATAACGTGCCTCGCTGGTGTCTGTTACACCCCAGGCACCCAGTTGCCAAAGCAAAGCAAATAATAAGACAGGGAATATCCAATAAAATCTTTTAGTAATGGTCATCGTTTATCGGGCAGATTGAGCACAAAAGGAGCTTTTGTACCATGAAACAAACTTATTAATACCTTCTTCAAATGAAGTATCGGGATTGTACCCCAGGAGTTTCTGTGCCCTGGAAATATCAGCATTTGTACAGGTAACGTCACCGGGCTGCATGGGCAGAACATTGATAATGGGTTGTTTGCCTGTATTGACAGCAATAATATCCACCATCTCTTTGAGTGAAATCGAATGATTACCACTCAGGTTAAATATTTCACACACCTTTTCATTCTCAGTCAGATAGGTTATTGAGCCCTGTATACCGGCAATAATATCGTCAATATAAGCATAATCACGCATGGTACTGCCATCTCCATAGAATGGTATGGGCTGCTCATTAAGAATCATCCTTGTAAACTTATGGATTGCAAGATCCGGACGTTGCTTAGGACCATAAACAGTAAAGAAACGCAACATAACCGAATTAATGCCGTAAAGATGATGATATAAATGACACATCTCTTCACCGGCCTTTTTTGTCGCCGCATACGGAGAAATAGTCCGGCTATTGTCATCTTCCCTGAATGGAATTTGTTTGCTGTTGCCATAAACCGAAGACGAAGATGCAAATACCAGCTTCCTGAGATTACAGGACTTCATACATTCCAGAATGTTGATTGTCCCTTTCATATTCACCTCTTCATAAAGGACCGGATCCTCAATGCTTGGACGTACTCCCGCCATGGCAGCCAGATGAATCACCACATCAATCTGAGCAGACTCAAAGACCGGTTGCAATGCCTCACGATCTCTGATATCAATCCGATGGAGTGTATAACGGGAATTAGTTATAAAAGAAGAAATGTTATTTTCCTTAATGGCCGGAGAATAGAAATCATTGAAATTATCAACATTTATAACATTATGACCTTCATTCAGCAGTTTCTCTGTAAGGCTGGAGCCAATAAATCCGGCTCCTCCTGTAATCAGATATGTCTTTCTATGCATATGCTATTTTTAAACTTATTCTACGAACCTTTTTATTGCAACACAGCTACAAAAAGGTCCGGGATTTATCTAATAATATCCGGGCAGGATTTTACTTTACAGATAATCGCGTGCAAATATATCCTTATTATTTACTTTTGCAAAGGGTAAATCGACCAGTTTATTGGTCTAATTGTCGCTAAACCGGTACTTACGACCTGTTTTTACCGATCTCACCCATTATACTAAAGTAAAAACGCAAAGGTACTTTATCTTAAAGATCTTAGTTTGTACTTGTGTTACATAAGGAGAAAAACATCCGTCGGCAGACTATTTATTCTTACTTAGTCTTCCTCTGATTCTGTAACAGGCATCAACAATCGGTTGGAGCAAATCATAGACAGGCAATATCAGGTAGAACTGTTTTTCGCCCCAAATCTTAGCAGTTTTATTGAATATCACACATTGAATTACATAGCGTACCAGAAAGAACACTCCGGCTACAACCGCCAGTATCCAGTTCCAGCCACTTAATACAAATAACGCTGCAGCGGAGAGATAAAATAAATAGCGGCTAAAACTCTCAAAACCGACAGACAATGATCCGCGATGTTTCAGATAATGCGAAGTAATGCCATAAGCAAGCTTCTGTTCTTTCCAGGCTTTATCAAACATCAAATACTCGGCACGTGTCACTGACTCCGGATCAATTTCCACCCGGGTATTTTCACGATTAGACACACGGTTGATAAACAAGTCATCATCACCGTCACGGAGATTGAGATAACCGGAAAAACCTCTATTTTTAAAAAACAGCTCTTTGCGGTATGCCAGATTACGACGCACGCCCATAAAAGGATTGCCGGACATGGCTTTTCCAGAAAGCGCATATTGAAGAAAAGATTATCTAAAGATCGCCAAACGGAATTAATCGTTTTGGGAAACAAGTAAGAGGAATAGAGCAATACCACATCCGTATCATCGGTAAAGTTGCGAGCCACCGAAGCAATCCAGTTTTCACCGGCTACTTCGCAATTGGCGTCGGTAGTCAGAATCCAGTCGTACTTTGCAGCCTTGATCCCAATCGACATGGCCAGCTTACGACGGCTGTGATTTTTGGCTCCTTCAGGAATGTAAGTCTGGTATAAATGAGGATTGGATGGTTCCAGACGGGTCAATACATCCTTGGTTTCATCAGTTGACCCATCATTCACAACAATAACTTCAAAGGTCGGGTAATTTTGTTTGAGTATAGCGGGTAAAAACTTTTCAAGATTTTCGGCATCATTACAGCCATAAACGACCACCGATACCGGTACCTGCGCCGAAGTATATTCTATTAGCCCCCGTTTCTGCTTTTTGTTCTGAACGAGAATCCGGCGATATAAAGTAAGGAGATAAACTAACTGAATGGAAAAGAAAAGCAGAATAGCTCCCATCAGGGAGAGTTCAATCGTTGAGAAAAGATTGGTGAAAGTCATCGTACTTAATATTCGTGAAAATATCTGCAAAGATAGACTTTTTGATCCGAAGCCACCAGAATCAGGAAGAAATATTTCCCCGACAGATTATACCCGGAACTTATAGAAACATTTCACACCACTTATCAAAACGCTTCACATGGTGTTCGCCATATTTAGCCATACTTACACGAACCTTCTCCACTGACTTTTCCTTACCGGGCTTCGATTTGGAATAGAATTTATCTGAAAAGCAGATGAGCTGCTCTTCCAGTGAAACAGGCCGCATATCACGGGGGGTAATGGGAAAACCTAATTCAACAATATCTTCTTTGGTCAGCCCGGTGCCTGTATGACGTTCACACACCATTGCATGACGCGGATATCCCTCTTTATGAATAATCGCACTGCCCAGATATCCATGACGCAGATAAGGCTGATCGCCATAGCATCCGATATCAGGTGCGTGGGTCAGAAAAACACCTATATCATGAAGCATGGCTGCCTCTTCTACAAATTGCATATCAAGATCTAATTCAGGATGATTGAGAGCGAGCTCTATTGCCCTGTCTGTCACTAAACGACAATGATCAACTAAAATAGGATAAGCTTTACTATTCTCGGGATAATATTTTCTAATTATCTCTAACGGGTCCATCTATTAAAATGCGTACTTTTGTAGTGCAATATTACGCAATAATTATGAGAAACTGGCACAACATTATCTTAATACTGGTTATTTCCCTTCAATTCCCGCAATTGAAGGCCGGCAATTTACGCACAGGAGCTGATTGCCAGGAAGAGCTAATCCCCTTGCTTAAAGGGAAAAATGTAGCATTGGTGGTAAATCAGACAGCCATTATCAGTAAAAACAAAAACCATCTGGTAGATACCCTACTGGCTCAGCATATCCGGATCAACAAGATCTTTGCTCCGGAACATGGTTTCCGGGGAACTGCCGATGCCGGAGAAACCATAAAAAATGCAACGGATATACGAACCGGATTACCGATCATTTCCCTTTACGGAAAGAATAAAAAGCCGACTGCAGAGCAACTGAATCAGATTGATGCGGTAGTATTTGACATACAGGATGTCGGAGCCAGATTTTACACCTACATCAGTACAATGTATTACGTAATGGAAGCCTGCGCCGATCAACATATTCCATTGATTGTACTCGACCGGCCCAATCCTAACGACTACGTGGACGGCCCCATTATGCAGGACTCCTTACGCTCCTTTGTCGGCATATTGCCTATCCCGTTGCTCCACGGGCTGACTGTCGGTGAACTGGCTCAAATGATCAATGGTGAACATTGGCTCAAAAGCACATCAAAAATCTGTCCGCTTCAGGTAATCACGGTCAAAGGCTGGAGACATCACCAACCCTACTCTCTTCCGGTGAAACCCTCTCCCAACCTGCCCAACGATCAGTCCGTACGACTATACCCGTCACTTTGCCTGTTTGAAGCCACCAATATCAGTATTGGCCGCGGTACAACTATCCCCTTTCAGGTAATCGGCTATCCTGACCGGACATTCGGCAAATTCACCTTTACTCCGGTCTCTTTACCGGGATTTGACAAGAATCCGGCACAAAAAGGCCGTTTGTGCTATGGTACCGATATGCGTAAATCAGCATTCGAGGGAGGTTTTACTCTCCGCTTTTTCCTGGACTTCTATAAAAAATCCGGTCAGGGAGCATTATTCTTCAGAGATTACCGGGGATTTGACCAGTTAATGGGTAACAGTAATGTGCGCAGACAAATTATCGCCGGCAAAAGCGAAGCATTCATTAAAGATTTGTGGCAGAAAGAGTTAAAGGAATACAAAGTAAAAAGAAGTAAATATTTACTCTATCCGGAATGAAAAACCCGATGCAATAAGGGCTGTAGGATGAAAAAAAACATGCTTTTATATTTGGTGAATATAAAATTATGTGTAATTTTGCCCATGTAATCACCAACACATGACTCCGTAGCTCAGTTGGTAGAGCAATTGACTCTTAATCAATGGGTCGAGGGTTCGAGCCCCTCCGGGGTCACAACACTATCTGTATCTAACTATACATCAGTTATTTACAGATGGTGTTTTTTTATTTACATACTAAAGCATATGTGTGAATGCTTTTCTCTTAGCTAAAATCAATTTGATTAGACGGCTCTACTGGATTTAGTGTGGAAATGAGTTTCCCTTGCCTTGTTTATGTCAGAATTGAGTATTAATGAGCAAAAATCCAGCATGTCATCCCGCACTTGATACGGGATCTCTAATTCTATAAAATAAGCAGTCGTGAGCTTTCAAATTTTATATTATCGCCTGCCGCGGGCCTTACTTTTTGGCGCAAAAAGTAAGCAAAAACATAGCCGGGAAGAACTCGTTCGCTCACCCATGCACCGTTATTATGGTATCTGAACTTAAGTGAATGGGCTCCTCACTCAAACAGCTCCCCGGCAGTCTGGAACTTTTTGTTTACCTATCGGTATAGGTTTTGAAGCTTATCTGCAAGTTACATTATCCAATTAACGGATAAAATGCAGATCAGAAATGACCGGGTTCTGCAAATGTTAACTCACACTAAACCCAGTAAAACAGATTAGACTATTACCTTATCCAGTTCAACAACACACCAGAAATATTCTCCTGCCATTTTCTGATATTCTGTTCCACTGGTAATGGAAGGATACTGCACTCTTTTTCTGGTAAAGAATAGCGTGCAACTGATGCTCAACATCATAGGTTGTGTATTTGGTATAGAACCTTTCCTGATGGACCTGATTGAGCTGAATATGATTATTAAAGAGCAGATTTCCTTTCAATGCAGTAACATTGCCCTCCTTCTTCCGGTATTGCTTTACCTGCCCGGTGTGAACTCAAATCTGTTTATTGATTGTATATGCCTGATCAGGATGATTGGCCATATCGGGAATAGTGTATCGTAACACCCCCTCTTTCATCATTGGCTGAATATATTTGCGTAAAACATATTTGGGTTGACGGTTTAAGATAACCGCAATTTCATTCAACTTCATACTTCTGAATTGGCACAACCGGTGAATAATCAGTTCTATTTTCTTTTCATCCCTACATTTTAAGCCTACATTATCCAACAATTCTTTTAACTCATCGGGCAACTGGCTCAATAAGGACTCCTGAACTGATGAAATAAGGCCGGTTACTGGTGCACTTAGCTCCGGAACTGGTGCACTTAACTCCGGAACTGGTGCACTTAACTCCGGAACTGGTGCACTTAACTCCGGAACTGGTGCACTTAACTCTCTCGAAAGCGATATTCTGGCAATAAGCTCCTTTCCTGGTATGTAATAAGTAGCTCGCCCTTTTCCTTTTGCATCCAACAGACCCGTATCGCGCATATTGCGTAAGCAACTGACCTTTCGGCAGATCATCGACAATGGCACTATATGCCCGATCAATGACCAGTAACAATGGCCCCCGCATATCGACAGTGGTAAATCGATTCTCAGGATCCAAAAGTTGATTGATTGAGTCACATGACCTACAAAGATATCCTATTTAATTAATTTAACAACTAACATCAGATTAAGATTTTTTCAATGAACATATAGCTCTTACAGTCACTTTATCAGCAGGTTCTATATGTCCTATCAGCAGAGGAGACGACGGATCGTGCATTTTACGCTTTTTATCAACCATCCCGGTGCTGAATGTAGCGTAACAGTATAAGCAATTATGAAGGCAGGTGTTGTATTCTCCAATGTCGATACTCTGCACGCAGCCACATTCTTTTCGCTGGTTCTTATCCCTGGGTATATCAATTTTAAAACCCAGCAACTCTGCTACTATCTCATTGTCAATACATTTTCCATGTTCAATTCCCAGATTGTGCAGATCAATCTTTTCGGAACAGGTTTGAATTTCCATCCCATATTTCTGTGCGATTGGAACAAAAGCTTTAGCAAGCGTAAATATCTCATCGTCTGTCAATCCGCGTGCTGTGGTACCTCTGAGATTCCGTTTAGTTTTGGAATATTCATCCATAAAACTGATTACACATCTCTTCGTGTAGGTATGAAGCCTTTTCGCTATTTCTTCAAAATATTTGATATGATATTCAAAATCGATAGAGTCGGATAACAGAATAGGGTCGTATCTCCAGATCACCCTATTAGATCCGATTTTTTCGGATAGTTGGATAAAAGTTTCAATAAGGCTTTCTTTACATGGAACACGTCTCTCAAGCCCGGTATCGTAAGAATTGATCGTATACTGAAAATAGTACCTGTAATCCTTGATTTCATCCAGACGTGCAAGCATAGGTTTTGGATTTTTGGTCCAAAACACAAAACAATCTACTACCTGAGGATTTATCTGTATTTTACTCACCTGATGATAATTCATCGGATTGCGTACACATACAAATCCCTCTTTTATCCGATTGAAAAACCAATCTGAATAAAATGCCGGAATATCAGTTCGCCGGCTTACACTGAGTATCATTTATTCTTTGTTTTATAAAAGCCTCATGAACACTTTTCTGGCCTAGTCATGCTTAATATTTTCAACTCAATCAGCGGATTGATGTATTTGTCCTGAATTTTGTTCTGTCACTCCATCCTAAAAGGTCCATCAATTCAGTGATTGTGGACATTTAGGAAGTTCAGAAGCATAGCTACTTAGTGCCAGCTTGATGCCGACTTAGTCCCAACTTGATGCCAACTTAGTCCCACTTGGTGCCAACTTAGTCCCACTTGGTGCCAGCCTGGTCCCAACTTGATACTGGGTGTTGCATTTACTTACTATCACAACATGGTGTCTCCAAGAAACCTGAAGCAGTAATGCTGGAATATTCTCTAATTTTCCACCAGCTTGGTGGAAAGTTGTACCGCGCTGATTATCTGGCCTATGATCACAATCTATCTCTGCTTCTTCCATTTATCCAACAAGTTGTTGGACAATTTCAGATTGACGGTAGAAAAGATGAATGTTTTTTATTCTGTTTTATCGTACTATTTGCCATCTTCCACTACCAAACTGTCGCCGCTATGCGGCTTCTTTGAATTGTGGCATCACCCTACCTCTACATTACAGTATTCGGGCATATCGTTCTGAATTATATATCTTCTACTACGTGACTGTTCGCATTGAACATATTATTCAAATCAGCGATACGAGCGAGTAAATCTGAATAAGGAAGCGACTCTCCATAAATCATGCTGGTTTGCATGGCCGTGTAATCTTTTTCCCATATTTCTGAGATCTCCGGTGGTGGTACAAATCTTATAGTTTCCCGGTTTAGTGTATTATAGTCAAATCCTTTTAATCCGATAAATGTACTACGATGTTCAATGATAGAATCATATAACTCCTGATCTGACAATGCTTTTTCAGCAATAGTTGTATCCATGAGTTTCTCCAGATCATACAGATGACGAGACATACGATTAGTCCGAACTTCATCTACCGGTTTGCAAAATTCTTCGTGCAAAAGAAATGCTTTTTCCAGAAATGTGCGTTTTGGTGATACGGCCCTTACCTCAAATGAAGTATCAGTAAAAGGGGCAGAGGGGAAAACTTCTGATATCAGATTATTGACTTTAGAGGTCTCTATAGGTTCAGCCATGCTGCGCCCACTAACTTCTATCAATACACGTGCAGAAAGATAATTTCCCTTTGTAAACAATGAGTTATAATGAATTTCAATCGTTTCCGGATCGGTCGTTGATACAGGCGTTGCGTTTACAATTACAATAAATAATTCCGGAATGAGCCCCATCGACAATAACCTTTTTTCCAGATCTTCTTTAAGGGTGGCTCTAACAAAACCACAGGCGGCACGCCTCAGTTTATCACTGATCTGAGTTTTGGAAAGTTTACCTGTAAATCCCAGAAACTCCCGGTCGATAGCAATATCTATATCTTCCGAAAAGCGTTGGATTACCTCCCAGCATTTACTCAAAGAAGTACCACCTTTGAATGATAAGTGTTCCGCATATGGGAGAGAGAAAAGTGCTTCGAGTACAGTTGTGACCCACCAGTCTTTTTCTACAGCCTGAACATTTATTCCTTTTCGGGTTGCCGTCTGTTCAAAGACTCTTTTTTTGTCATCATCTGACAGTTTCATCCAAAGTTGATTCATATACAGAAGTGATTATTTTTCTTATCCATGCAGGCAGCAGATGTAGATCTGCCAAAACCAGTTTTTTATTCTCTTGCAGCAGTATAGTCCTGATTTTCTCTTTCTGCTCTATGGTAACTTTTCCATTCCCTATCTCTTTAAGTGCAGTAGCTATCAGCATTAGTCGTTCACTTTTGAATGATAGATTTCGGGGAACTGTTCGTTTAAAGACTATCCCTTTTCCATTACCAATAGTAATTTTTCGTGATGCTCCGTCTGTTAGAAATACTGCATTCATTGGAATCTGAGTAGATAATCCCAGAGCATGTAAAGCATAATCTCCGGTGGGGACTATACGGGCTTTATCTCTTTGGGCTATTTCCCGGGCTACCTCTTCTATTGAAGGATAGAGAATTCCCAGGCCCAGTAAGGCGTCAATTTGCGGAAACAGATAGATGCCTCTGGCAAAGCGGATTAACGTACCGGATAGAGCTAATCTCTCCAATGCTTTATTGACCGCTTTGGATGATCCGAACCCAGCGAAATCGGAAGCAAAGTATATCTTACCCCTTCCCCGGCTTTTAACCCTTTTTTCTATCTTAAACTCAACACTTTCCATCTGTATATTAGCTTTCGTTTTGTCGCAAAAATAGCAAATATTTGCGACAAATAATTCCGGATCTCATGTAAATTATATCCCGTTAGAAATACTAACCAATCTACCGTCTACCACTACCAAACTATCGCCGCTATGCGGCTTTCAATTCTGCTGCATTCTTTTTTCTACCATACTATCGGCGTTATACGCCTTTATTAGGAGCATCGCTCCAGTAGTTTGGTAGCACAATATCCCGATATAAGCCACCATTCAAAGGTGCGTAGCACCGGCAGTTTGGTAGAAATATGCGTCAATCACCTTCATAAAAGTGCGTAACACAGAATATTTAGTCGATATATGAATTTCAATATCCACAATGTGTTGAATCAATCATAGAATTCAAACAAATACTGGTCATTGAAATCAATTTCAAATTTATTCAATATTGAGAGGTATTCCTCCCGACCCGCACCCACATTTTTTCGTATGTCAATCACGCCTTTAATGCTGAAGAGAAATCTTTATTTTAAATTGTTCAGTCAACTTATATCCTCCTTGTTTAGGAGTACCCTGAAAAACAACAATTCCAGAATCTTTCAATATCTTCATATATATTTGAGCTTGTGCTCTGGAAATTGTCAGCTTACTCATAATATCCGGTAATCTGATATGCTCTGACTCTATCATCTGAATTACCAATAGTGTTAGTTTCGTTTTTACAGCATCATTTACAGCATCATTACAGCATCATTTACAAGCATCAGCCTGTTCAAAAACCTCATGCACAGGCAGTGTAACGATAAAATAGCTTCTCTCCTCATCGGTCTCGAAGATCGGTTCAGGCGACCCGTTCAGCTTCAACTCCTTTTTGATGATTATTCTGACGAAAGTGTACAACCAATCTGGACGAAAGTGTACAACTATGAAGGGGAAGAATTTCGGTAGCAAAAGTAATGATTTTTTATCTCCTTTTTCTCATAGACTCACCTTTGAGTTCAAAGCGATGTGCCATTCCTGTCAGTCTGTCTAAGATAGCATCAGCAATGGTCGATTCATTGATATAAGTATGCCAGTTTGCGACGGGTAGCTGAGAAGTAATGATGGTCGATTTTCGGGCATATCGGTCTTCAAGTATTTGCAACAGGGCAACTCTGGCATTAGGAGTAATGGCCTGCAAACCGAAGTCATCGAGGATCAATAAGTCTGTTTTTTCAAGCTTATTGATTTGTTTAACGAATGAGCCGTCAATGCGAGACTGGGTGATCATTTCCAGGAACCGAACCATTCCCAGGTAAGTCACTTTGTAGCCAAAGGCACAGGCCTGGCGCCCTAAAGCGCAGGCCAGATAACTTTTACCACAACCGGTAGCACCGGTGATGAGGATATTTTCACCGCGGTGGATGTAACTGCAATCCGCCAGGGCTTCGAGGTGTTCTCTGTGCAGATTGCGGGAAGAAGAGCATTCTATTTGCTCCAGGACGGCATTGTACCTCATTTTACTTTGCTTGAGACTTGTTTCGGTTCGCTTTCTGTTTCTTTCAAGAAGTTCTGCTTCTGCCATACGGGCCATGAATTGGTGTATGGAGGGCTGTTCCTGTACGGGCATTGCCAGGATGCCTTGATAGGCTTTGAGCATTCCGGCTAGTTTTAGTTTTTCAAGCTGCGCTAATGTTTCTTGCGTGTTCATAATGATTTGATTGATTTTGATTTAACAATATGCTTTGGAGCCTCTGATATTATCATGGTCGATTTCGATGACGAGCTCCTCTAGTTCGGTTAATGATTGGAGGTCAAGATTTTTATCCAATATGTTTTTAAGCGAGCCGTAGGAGATTTTGCCTGACAAGGCTCTGCTGCAAGCGTTCTCAAGGCGCTCATTTCCATAGCTTGAACCCAATCGTTTAACACCGAGACATGCTCTGTAGGTTTGTTCGACAAAATTCCGGTTTGCCATCAGCCGGGTGAAAAACTCAACGGTATAGGGGCCAACCGACCGGGCATATCGAAGGAAAAAGTCGGCGTCCCAGCCTCTTATTTCAGCCTGTTGGCGGTGGTGAGGGGGCATATGATCTGGCAGGGTAGTATATCCCAGACTTCTGGGATTTCGCTTATGCAGGGCTATGCGTTTGAGTCCGATAAAGATCTCCACTTCGTTGTGATCATACACCACCCGCGTTTCTTTACCGATGTGGATGTAAGGTACGCTGTATTGGTGGTTATCCTCGCCCAGGATAATGTGGTAATTCTTTTGCACTTTGGCTGTTACGGCGTGTTTGACAACGAAGTCATCAGGCGGCAATGGCGCTAAAACAGGCTTCTCATATGCCAGGAAAAGTTGGTTTCGACTTCCGGGTTTCTTTTGAAACAGTGCTTGGTTATGTTTATCCAACTGGTTCAAAATAGCCTCATTCAGAGCCTCAATGGAGAAGAATTGCTGGTTTCGCAAAGGAGCAAAAATACGCATGTAGGATTGGTAAACCGAGTTTTCAACCGTAGGCTTGTCTTTGGGTTTGCGGGGCCGAGCAGCTGCCAGAGAGGTATTATAGTGGAGCGACCATTGCTCTGCCAGTTCGGGAAAGGTATATTCGTAGCGGTTGTTTTGGGTGATAAACTGACGCATGTTATCGCTTTTGACATTGCGGGGAGCACCACCCATAAAACAAAGACAACGTCCCAATGCCAGGAAAAGCTCCGTTTGCGTGGCATTGCTAAGTACTTCTACATAAGTGTATCCGCTAAAAGGAAGTGTACATACTAAGACAGGGCAATAGATAACTTCTCCGGTCTGTATATTGATGTAGGATAGCTTAGAGCCGGCAAAGTCAACTTCCAGCATTTCTCCGGGAGTATGTTCGAAGTGCATGGTAGCTGACAAGCGTTTACGGTATTCGGTAAAATGGGTGCAGAATTGGGCATAGCGATATCCATCCGGGGTTTTCTCCAGATATTCATGCCACAGGATTCTGAGGGTAACACCAGTTTTAGAAAGTTCCCCAATAAAGCCGGGAATCAAACTTTGCAAATGAGCTAATCGCTCATTGTCCGGTTCTACACGGGGAGGTGAAATAATATTATGAAGCTCACTATCGCTAAGAGATAGCAGCTCTGAATAGCTTTTGCCGGATTGATCGAACAGGGCCAGATATTTATCCAGCACATTGCGGTGGATTGGTATTTTTCGGGAGATTTCTGATTTTCTCTCTCCGTTAATCCGAAGTTGTAAGATTCTTTTTAGTTGTAACATGCGTGTGGGTTTGTTTGACATTGCGCGTAAGATTTGTTTTGTTCGCGCAAGTTTCAAAATCCTTCCCACTTCAGAGGAGATAAACCTTCTTTGTTTTATCAGAATTGTACACTTTGTGCCAGATTGGCAGACCGTCTTTGAGTCTTAAAAACTGCAAAAAAAGTTGTACACTTTCGTCCAGATTAGTTGTACACTTTGCATCAGATTCGTTGTACACTTTGGTCCAGAATATTCATTGATGGTGGGTATGCCGGTTCCTTTGCCTTCGGTCAGGTCAGCTCAATCTCTTTTAGAAAATCACCGATACGGCTATTGCGGTAACGACGATTTCGGATATCTTCCATGCAGATAGATCTGTCCGGGCCACCATATTTGATGATTTCGATTGTTCTGGGCAGAATCCGGATTTCTACCGGTTCTCTTACCTGGTAATCACGATGACAAACAAAAATAAATAAATTTAAGCCTGCAAAAGGCATCCTGGATGGTTCATTTGAAAGAAGGTTTTACACATGCGGTTTCATCATCCAGAAATTGGATTGTAGCTACATACTTACGCTTAAATGAGACATTGTTGTCTACTTTGAATATTTTTCAATCAGATGTTTGTTCCTATATTTAAGTACATTATCAATTTTGTCTTTCCAGTCAAAGGGTAAAATTGGATCTAACCATTTTATTTCATTATACCATTCTGGAATTAAACTTTCATCAAAAGCATCTAATCCAATCAAATTGTTTCCATACAAATCTAAGTGACGTTTATAGAAACATATTTTGATTATATCCATATGGTCTGTAGGTTTTGTTAATCCTTTCGGAATTAAGACTACGTTTGAAACGGAAGTAAATAGAGAATATGGTTTTAAGTTGCTATTGAATTGTTTAAAGACCTTTTTTTCTAGACCTTTTTCATCTTCTTTATGACCAAAAATGTGGGCTAATTCAAAAGCTTCAAGTCCACTTTTTGCCCATGTGCCACGTGCCCCACCGGAATAACCTTTATTTAGTGATAAATATGTCCAAATATGTCTAGGATATGTATTATCATTAAAAATTGTCCCATCTTTTTCATTTATTGCGTTCTTCCATTGTTTAAAATCCTCCTTTTCCTTATTTATTGGACGTCTTATTCCGGGGAAAAGGCAATCAGATCCTTCAAAGAAATAGTCCTTAATATTTAATGCTGGATGGCATTTTTGAGAAAATTCATGTTCGAATAATTTATTTTCTTCTGTTACTCTTGTTACTATTTCTGGGTGAATATGGTGGGTGACATGTCCTAAAATCTTTGCTACGTTCTTTTCTATATTAATAGAATTATTTATAAATAGAGATGTATTTTGCGTATTTAAATTCGGAACCTTCTCCCTTTTAGTTTGAACGCTTGCTTTAATCACAGCATTAGTGATATTCTTAATAATATAATCTGGGAATTCATTATGGTATTTTCCATTAGGGGAAACAATTTGTGTTTTATACCATCTCCAATGGGTGATATTCCATTTGCTTTTTGGAGTTTTAGTCAGGATTATATATGTAATTTCATGATAATCAACTATTCCTTGTTTCTCTCTTATATAGTCAAAGAGAATGTCTTTTATTGTTTGCTTCATTTTAGTTATATCTAAATTACACACATATTCAAACGTAGTTAAAATATCAATAGATTTGAAATGATTGTCGATCTATTTTTATTTATGCTAACAATAATACATGTAGAAACCAAATTAACTGATTCTATAATTTGTTTACCCCTTCATTCTCAAAACGTTCAGCTCTCACTTTCAGAAATGGATCATTTTCGATTTTAAACATATCTCGCTTTGTCCATAGGTATTTTAAAGCTTCAGCATACCTACTACTGATTTTACTTCCTCCGGTAGGATTGATAAACATTTCAAATCCGATATTGATAATCTCCTCGATTTCACTTTCGTCACTTTTCGAATGAGCATAGGTGTTTATCAAATCATTCCAGTACGCAATCAAGCCTGCGAAGTACAATCATAGGGAGCATTACTCTGCGGTATTGGGGTGGACGGTAAGGTCCTCTGAGTTTATTGGCGATGTTCCAGATTAGTCCGACTAATTCGGAATGGGTGTGTTGTGTCATTGTTTGTGTATTATTTGTTTCCTCTCTTACTTACGACAAAAGAGGAGTCATATTAATTCAGTATCCGTTTAACTCTGTTTTTTAATTCTCCAGTGCGAGTGTCTGTGTATTTTTCAATTTCTACCTGGATAGACATTCCGTCACTAAGTAAATGATTAGTAACCAAATGTGGTGGGATGAAGGTATTATCTCCTATTGCGTCAGGCTTGAAGAATGCAAAACCTTTTTGTGAATCGTAATTGATGACTTTTCCGTGAGGAAAATCCATAGCTGACTCTGCAGTTTCAGCAACAGGTGCAACTTTTACCCAGTTTTCAGTTTTTGGATTAGAATCCACATACATTTTAAACCATACCATCACATCTAACAGTTGATAAAGAACACTTTTCAAAAGGAAGGGGGTTTTGGTTGTCTTGATATATAAATCAATTTCTGACCTATGAGAGCCGGCTTGTGTTATTGATAAAATACTTTTTATGTTAAATGCCATTTGTTTTGGAAGATGGGTTTCTTCTAAATGCTGATATCCCTTTTCAGTGAAAAGTGAACCATCTGAACCTTTTCCTGCCAAAAACCTACTACTTTCATTTAAAGCAATACCAGACGTTACAAATTCGATGGGAAGTAGTCTAAACTTACTAAAAGCTGCAAACAGGTCTTCTACAATTTTCCTAATGGAGTTTAAGTGATTGTCAACATTCATTTCATCATTGACTTTCAACAGGTTTAATATGTCTTGACCGGCAATTTCCCCAATGTATTTTTCGGTGCATACATCAAAAACGCGTTTATAGCAGTGTCTAATCTGAGTATCCTCTTGATGTGCAGCAGCTTGTTTTATATCCGCAAATAGACGATCAGTTTCTTCATCACTCCCTTTCTTGTAAATTTTAGTGAAAGCTTTTTTGAAGGTTCCGTCTGCATAAGCTTCGGCCTGACCGGTTAGTACAAATACCTCAAATTTCTTTTTGAGTTGAAGCAGTCTCTCTTTTGCACGATGAACATTATAAGTGTCTTCCGAGCCTTTTACATCATCTTCATTTTCAAAGAATTTAGCATCCAGCAAAACGCCATCATAGAATGGATAATTCCGTTCCAGTTCAGCCATGCCGCTATTTAATGATTTGAATGGTACCAGATTAATGCCATTTCGTTTTGCTCTACCTTTAGTTCCGGTAAGCGTTTCGTGCTCATCATCTATCCACAAAATATTGTAAAATAATACATCTTCCATAATTAGTTAATCAGTTTGATTGGAAATTGAAATTTGAATCTCACCGGAAATAATGGGTCTTCGTTCAACGACAATACCCAATCCGGATTATTAAAATGAGTAGCAATCCTATGAATGTCGTATCCACCCAAACCACTTCCTGTACTATTGTAAGCTGTGGAATATTTGGTAATAAACTTCTCTCTATCAAAGTTTTTTGGAAAGGGTTTTCCATTGTTTCTGATTTCAAAGGAAAGAAAGGCGTCAACTTCAGACAATTCAATAACGACCTCGTTGCCAGCCGATTCCCCATCAAATGCATATTTGTTTGCATTCGTCAAAAGATTATCGAGCAGTGTTTTGAAGAGCGTTTTATTGGCTTGAATACCTCGTTCCTTCAGCTTTTCGCCTTTTAAAAGTAGCTTCTTAATCTTGAAGTTAAAACCATTATTAGATAGATCATTGATAATGCTATTAATATCAGAGAGAGAAATAATTTGCATTTCATATTCGGACAATATCAATCCGTTTTCCCCTTTTTCTAAAACTTCAGTTATGAAGTTTACATCTCTTTTTATCTCCTTTAGAACAGAAATAATATCAGTGTCATAAAATTCAGCGAATGCCTTGTTCAAAGCTTCAAAACCTTCTCTTTGGGTATTAAAAAAGTGAAGTAAATTGTCCGACCAGTCAAGAATATTTTGCCTTGGTCTGCCCAGCGTATGTTTTAAAGATGCAAATTCATTGAATTGCGTCAATGAGCTGCCATGCACCAATGCATTTCTCTCTGCTTGAAGGCTCTTAATCTTATCTGATAACTCGTAGATACCTTGAACCTTAGCTTTCTGCTCTTCTAAAGAAGGTAGTTTAATAACAACTTCCATCAAATCATCTATCCGTATGAAGGGCATAACAGCCCCCAGTTGGTATGATTCTAGTTGTTCCTGCACATAATCAGCATGAAGCTCATTGATTAAATATGCTTTATCGACAATTTCTTCTTTTATCTTAAAAGACAAAATGTCCTGACTTCTGAAAAGAGGTTCACCTTTGAATTCAAAAAAAGTCGGCTTTAATGTTTTCCAACGCATAGCCAGAAGCAAACACGATTCAGAAATGAGCTGAATAACCGGCCTTTTTAATTCCGCATTTTCAATCTTAGATAAATCTAAATTAAAATCAACCTTATCGTCTTTTAGATCTTTTATTCTGAGGAGCTTACCAGTTCCATAAAGGGGACTCCTTTGGCCACTAATGAATTCAAGAATCTCCCCAAGTTTTACACCATCAATTTGCCTTTTAAAATATCGGGGAACACTAAGATTATAATCATAATTCCTAATTTGTCTATTATCTACAATTCGAATAACTTCATCATCCTCTTTATTACTATGAATAAAGCTATTTAACTCGTAATAGTTAAGAACCTTTTCCCTAGGACTTTTAGCTACAACAAACTTCTTAGAGTCAACAAATCGAACTTTGCCTGGCTTTTTTTTTGCCATACTCAAAACCAATATAACTAACGGAATCCCAATATTAAATAGCAGACCACCGGGCAAGGAAATAACTGTATCAATTAAATCTTCTTCAACAAGATATTCTCTTAACCGCTGTTCACTCATGCCTCTAAACAAGAAACTTTGAGGCAATAGGGCTATTAATTTACCATTAGGTTTCAAAGATTGGACTCCCTTTTCAATTAAAAACTGTTCGATAGTTCTAAAGTCATATTCCGGACTTTGATATTGGTTGCCTAGGCGCATACCGATCGGAGGGTTGGCAACAATTAAGTCAAATCCTTCTGATCGAGAGGGCCAATGCAGAATCGAATCATCACAAACGTATTTTGAAGTTCCTAGCCTCTCGTAGGCCATTATTCGCAAAGTACCCAAAGCCCAAGTTTTTTGATTTAGTTCTTGACCAAAATAATATTGGTTTTGATCCAGAAAAACACCAAAAGAAGCGAAGCCAGCAAACGGATTAAAGACCTTCCCATTTACCGGCAAGTCGGCCAATTTACATATAAATCGTGTCAATTCAACCGGCTGAAAATATTCACCCAACATACCCCGTGAATGAGGATATTGAGGAATTCTAAGCAATACGTTATCAAAAATATTCGGAAAGTTTTCTGATAAAACAGATTTATCTATCTCAAATATAGCATTAACAACTTGCTTAAACCCACGATCTTTAAGGCTCAACAAAGCTTGGCTAAAACCCGGTATAATTGATTGATAAGATTTCAATACTCTATTATCTTTTTCCGAGGTATTATCAATCAATTCATTTTTGTTAATTGAATAACTATTGAATAAAAAATCCCTGGAGATAAGACCATCTTTATATAGTGACAAAAGCAAAAGAATTACGTTGCTTTGATCTAATCCAACACCATTCACTCTTAGTATATCAAAGATTGACCAAATCCTTGACATTACAGCGTCAATGGATCTAACATTATCCGACTTATTCATCATCTTAAAACAGTTAATTGATTGCGAAACAAAGGTCTGATTAATTTGTGCAGTATAAGTGCACAATTCAAATATATTTATTCAACAACTCTGTAATTCTGATTTTTATTTGTTCTCTTAGCTCTAATGGAGCCAACACTTCTAGCCTATCCCCATGTGAAAGAATTAAAGACTCCAACTCATAGTTAGGAATTACCCGAAGCTCAACAATAGTGTATTTATCACCCCGTTCTTTTACTCTCTGAGAACCATGTAATGGTTTTGTCTGAATATAAGGAAACAAAGTATTGGCTACTTTTAATACAATTTGCACCGGTTTACATTCCGGATTCACCGTTACTCCGATTACATCATCAAAATATTCTGTGAAATCAATATTTTGGTTGGGCCTGTATTTGTTCTGACACTCCCCTATACCTTGAATCCGATCCAGAGCCAGATTAATTACAACATTGATTGTTTCATGAAGTCCGAAAACAAACCAACGGTTATTATACTGTTTCAGATAATAAGAATGAAGAAGAATCGTTTGTGTGCTTTCCTGTTTGAAACTCCGATAAGAGATAGAAAGTGTCTTTTGATACAATATAGCATTGTAAAGCGGCGTAATATATTCCAATCCTTTGAGATAGTGGTTCTGTTCAAATTCAATAATCGGCTGGCCGTTACCGGACAATCCCAGTCCTGAATCAAGCCGGGCTGTTATTTCATCTACCCACTCAAACTGAGGCATTCCTTTGAAGCGAGACAGAGTTAATAGCGCCTCTTTCAACTGTTTCTCCTCTGTCTCATTCAATGGCTGATTGTTAATCGAAAAGCTCATATCAGCATAACGATAATAAACCTTCCGGCCTTCACGAATATGTTCCAGCGGTATACTCCACCCCTGATCACTCTCCATGAATGTTATATCATCAAGCACCTGCCTTCTCTTTACACCATCCTCTATCCCCGCAAATTCATAGATTGCTTCGTTACACGCTGCAATCAAATCCTCTATAAAGTATTTTCGCCCCGGATTCCGGAAGCATCGGTCTAATGCCTGATACCTGATTGTCGCGTGTTTATTGGTGGCCATAGTAAAAGTTGATAGATTGAGTCACATGACCTACAAAGATACCTTATTTAATTAATTTAACAACTAACATCATATTAAGAACAAAAGCCTCAGTGCTTTTTTTCTTAATAAACAGCCTTATAAAGACTCTACTAGCAACAAACTCATAAATTAAAAATAGATATGTAAACCAAACCTGGTTAAGTAAATTACAAACAAAAATCAGTTATGCTTTGGACACTGTGATCCTGCGCCCGGGAAAAAAGTTACCCGGATTTACGTGGCAAAAGATTACATTACAGGAGAGCATATACGGCAAACCAGGTATCTATTGATTACCTAATTACAAGGTTTAACCGCAGATGGTGGATAAAGAGAGAATAAAGCAAGTGAAGGATAAAAGAAAAAGCCCCACTATCATCAGCGGGGCAGGTAGTGAAAGGTTACGCTGTCAAACAATCACACTACCGAAAGTATATCTTGTTTGGATTGCCACTTCTATTTTTTTGTTTGATTCATTCGAATAAAATAATCTGCTAAAGAAACCAATTCATCATTACTTAAAGTTCTCTCAAAGCATGTGATATAACTGTTTAATTCAGAAAGCGATTTAATTCTGACATGACTGAATTCTTCCACTGGTTTTGCATTTGTCATTACTATGACGTTTCTGACTGGAATTTTCCTTCCCCCCCAATGATGTTCATTCATCTTGATTTTACCCGAATCAATACCATTGCTTAATAATCTATATATGGCATAACTCGATCGTTTAATCTGTTCGACAGGTGATCTGAGTTCACTTGAATTTATAGATCTTTGATTCCAGTTTTTGGTTTCTAAAACGAAGACTCCTGATCTGGAAATTAAAAGATGATCTATCTGAATGGTATGAATTCTTGAATTGTCACCTCTATAAAGCAAGGATGGATTAAATTCAAAATTAAAATCGTTTATCACTATATAATCATTGGATAATTTTTCGACTTCCTTTACAACCAAATTTTCTCCGACTGCTCCGGCTATTGTGGAACTTAGCCCTTCTATGGTTTCCTTTATGAATTCTAAACGCTTTATTTCAGGAGCACTTCTTTTACTGATTACTTTCTCAGTACACTTTGTGTAATAATTCTGCCTTGTTGTATCCCGGTTAATTTTCACCGAAATTACACTTACCAACAACCCGGTTATATTCGAATAATACTTGTTCAGAAACCTTAAACTGATTGTTTTATATAGATAGCTGAATTTAGTCATTAAGTTGGAAATACACCCCGTTGCATTTTTTTGTTTTAATGCCGTAATTTGTTCGCTCAGTGTACTTATCCTGCAATCCAGGTTGCGCGATGTTTTGCTTTTTATATGCTCATATTTCTTTCGATTTACATCAATCTTATTTGATAAGTCTTCTATATCTTGCGTTAATTGCAGTTTGTGTTTACAAACTATCAGGTACTTTTCTTCCTGAAAGTTATCCATAAAATCATTTATCTCCCGAATCGAATTAAATCTGCTTATCCGTTTCGAATCCAGATTTTTCCTTAATTGCTTTAAAGTTCCAATTTGACCGTGAATCTGAGCCATAAAATTACTATCAATGTCTTACGGTTATTATCTGTGCCGTTACAAGACTGGTTTAGCATGGAAAACTTTGCACATAATAAAAACAAAGCACTGACAATCAATAAAATGAAGGTGAGAGTAATTAGATACAACCTTAACACTCAGCAACATATAAATACAAACTTGGCGATTTATTCTATGAGTACGAAAACAAAGTTCTCCAACAAAAGTAGTGATTTAACCTCTATTCTAGTTCAATATCTCGTAAAATATGAATTTAGTCCGAATCAGGTTCTTTGAAATACAATGACAAAACGAGTTGTAATTCCCACCCATAAACTTTCTACAGCATTATCGCCCATACCGACCACAACAACAAGTAGAAAAATCAACTAAAGAATTGCCCTTGTATCGTCAAGCATAATCGTCCCTTCTCCCCCATGTTGTTCCGCTCTTGATTATATGTTTACTATAGGTTTTTCCATAGATATCCCATAGATATCCCATAGATAACCCATATTATATTATGATATGGGATATCTATGGGACATACCTAGAATAACCATGAGACGATAGGGTAACAAGCATAGGGAAATACCGGAACAACACCGAAGCAACCATACGGCAAAAGAATAGTTGTTATAAAATCACACTCTGAGATATTTATTTTGAAATGTTTTGTTCTATATCTGTTTTTTCTTTATTTTGTCATTGCGTATAACAATCCATCAGGCCATGGCTATGACTTTAAACATGAGCAGGCCCGGGATGCACAACAACCAATCAATAACGACACAACATGAACGAAGACAATTTTAATATCGATAAGTTTGTTACGGAATGCACCAACTATGACCTGCCCGACCTGATTGATTTTATTGAGAAAAGACATGAGATGGCAAATCATCATAGCAAAAGCCTGGACGAATATCAGAAACACAACAGAAAAGCATTCAGTAACTTTGCCCTTGAGTTGTTGTTCTTTTTAAACACGGGTATTAAACCCAGAAACATGCAGGCTTCGGATTTCGTTAAGACTAAGCCCATAATGGAAAGCTTAGTAAGGAAAGGACAATTAAAAGCGGCTATTTTAGAATATTACCAATAGCCTTTTCCAGTTCGGAAAGCTTACCGGCAAGCTCTTGCTTATAACTATCGGTTAAGAATCTGTTTGACAGATTGGACAATAATTTAAGCCTGCGCTCCATATCCGGAAGCTTTTCCGAAACACGCCTGGATAATGCATTCAGATCTTCCATAACTATTGACATTGAATTACTAAATTCACAAAACCTGAGAACTAAGAGCCTGTTTTTTTATTTAGAACAATTTTGAAGCAAAGTTTCCCATTGGCCTACCCCGAAATATGCACGAATAGCGAATAATCTGCATTCTGAAAGACAACATCGCTCTTTCTTTCTATTTTTCCTTTCAAAATCACATAAATTCTAACCGGAAAGTAGTATCTTTGCGCCTTAAAAATCAGAAATTGCCGGAGAAGGCAACTTTACAGTCCCGCAAATATATCGAAACAACGATACAATGAAACGAGCAGGTTCAGACATCCGGGAAAGGATCTGAACTTATATGCAAGTTCCATGTATAGCCAAAAAACAAAAATAAATATTGACACATGAAAAGAGACAACGTTATTTTTGACATCATTGAGAAGGAACACCAACGCCAGCTGAAAGGTATTGAGTTGATCGCTTCCGAAAACTTTGTAAGTGACCAGGTAATGCAGGCTATGGGTTCATGCCTGACAAACAAATATGCTGAAGGTTATCCCGGCAAACGCTATTATGGTGGTTGCGAGGTAGTAGACCAGAGCGAACAGATCGCTATCGACCGTCTGAAAGAGTTGTTCGGTGCAGAATGGGCAAACGTACAGCCTCACTCAGGTGCTCAGGCTAACTTAGCAGTATTCTACGCTGTAATGAACGCCGGCGATAAGTTCTTAGGTCTGAACCTTTCTCATGGTGGTCACCTGACACACGGTTCTCCTGTAAACTTCTCAGGCTTGATGTATCAGGCTCTTGAATACAATGTACGCGAAGATAACGGTCTTGTTGACTACGATCAGATGGAAGAGGTTGCTTTGCGCGAACGTCCGAGAATGATCGTGGGTGGTGCTTCTGCTTATTCACGTGACTGGGATTATGCACGTATGCGCCAGATCGCTGACAAAATCGGCGCTATCCTTTGGGTGGATATGGCTCACCCTGCCGGTATGATTGCAGCTAAAGAATTGAAAAGCCCGCTGCAACATGCACACATTGTAACATCTACAACTCACAAAACATTGCGTGGTCCGCGTGGTGGTGTGATCTTATTGGGTCAGGATTTCGAAAACCCATGGGGCAAAACCACTCCTAAAGGTGAGATCAAAAAAATGTCTGCTTTATTGGATTCTGCAGTATTCCCGGGTGCACAAGGTGGTCCGTTGGAGCACGTAATCGCAGCTAAAGCAGTTGCATTCAGAGAAGCATTGGCTCCTGAATTTACCACATACCAGAAACAGGTTAAGAAAAATGCCGCTGTAATGGCTCAGGCATTCATGGATAAAGGTTACAAAATCGTTTCAAACGGTACTGAAAACCACTGTATGTTGATTGACCTCCGCACCAAATTCCCTGAACTGACAGGTAAAATGGCTGAAAACGCGTTGGTTAAAGCGGATATCACAGTGAACAAAAACATGGTTCCTTACGACAGCCGCTCTCCTTTCTTAACTTCGGGTATCCGTGTGGGTACTCCTGCAATCTCTACCCGTGGTGCGAAAGAAGATTTGATGCTTGAAATCGTTGAAATGATGGATACTGTTCTTTCTAACCCTGATAATGACGCAATCATTAAAGCGGTTCGTGAGAAAGTAAACAAAACCATGGTAGAATTCCCGATCTTCGCCTGGTAATTTTATTTCCAACTGAACAGCAGACATATTTTTGCTGAACATTCTTTTTGCTGAAACGTTTATTCGTAAGCATATAAACCGAAATGCCTCTTAACTCTGTTTTGAGGCATTTCTTAGTAAATATAACTTCGAGTAACTCTAAATGATATCACAGGAAAAATATTGCGGCGTGGCGGCAATGTTGCGCAAAGTAGCGCCTCTTAACATTAAGATTTTCCTGAATGGCGGGCAATTGCCTTTGGAATAACAGCCACAAGAATCACTGCTGTCATCAGGCAGCTTCAGTAAGTTTTTCTAAATCCGAATCATCATTTCAGAGCGTTTTCTTTCTCTGTTCTGTTTTATTTACTTAATTTTGAACCGTAATTTCAGAACATGAGAAGTAAACACACAAAATAATAATATGAGCATTTTAAAACCAGGAAAACCGATTGGCATTGCATGCGATCATGCCGGATATGAATTGAAACAATATCTTCTGGAAGTTTTCAAACAAAAAAAAATCGAAGTCGTTGATTTTGGAACAAACTCAACAGAAAGTGTTGACTATTCCGATTACGCACACCCTTTGGCAGAAGCCGTTGAACGTGGCGATGTATATCCGGGTGTAGCAATCTGCGGAAGCGGAAACGGCATTAACATTACATTGAACAAACATCAGGACATTCGGGCCGGACTTTGCTGGAGCGTGGAAATTGCCCGTCTGGTACGTCTTCACAATGATGCGAACGTTTTGGTTATGCCGGGTCGTTTTATTTCAAAAGAAGAAGGAATGTTCATTGTAGACACTTTCCTGAATACTGAATTTGAAGGTGGCCGCCACCAGTGTCGTATTGACAAAATCCCCGTTAAATAAGATTTATATCCAAATACTATAGCAAACCTGTCGGAATTCCCGATGGGTTTGTTTTTTAAGATTACTTATAACTTTAAAGAGATATGAAGAAACTGCTTTTAGGGGACGAAGCCATTGCTCAGGCGGCTATTGACGCCGGACTATCAGGAGTATATGCTTATCCCGGAACACCTTCCACCGAAATCACCGAGTACATCCAGTCATCAAAACAGGCACGTGAGCGTAACATTCACAGCCGTTGGGCTACCAACGAAAAGACAGCTATGGAAGCTGCCCTGGGAATGTCTTTTGCCGGAAAACGTGCATTGGTTTGCATGAAGCATGTGGGACTGAATGTGGCTGCCGATGCCTTTGTAAATGCCGGCATGACCGGTGCAAACGGAGGTTTGGTTGTACTGTCAGCCGATGACCCCTCGATGCACTCATCGCAAAACGAACAAGACTCACGCTTCTACGGCAAGTTTGCCTTTATGCCTATCCTGGAGCCCTCCAATCAGCAAGAGGCATACGATATGGTTTACGGGGCTTTCGAAATGTCTGAGAAACTACAGATACCGGTACTGCTACGCATCACTACCCGTCTGGCTCACTCCCGCGCCGGTGTGGAAACCCGCGAACAAAAACCGGAAAATAAACTCAACCCCGCAACCGACTGGCGTCAATGGACTTTGCTTCCGGCAAACGCACGGAACCGTTTTAAAAGATTGCTGACCGACCAGAATCTCTTTGAACAGGAAGCAGAAAACTCTCCTTTCAATAAATTCACCGAAGGAAGTGACAAGAAGTTGGGTATTATTGCCTGCGGAATCGGTTACAACTATCTGATGGAGCAATACCCTGAGGGTTGCCCTTATTCCGTTTTGAAAATATCACAATACCCGATCCCGACAAAACTTGTAGCTAAGTTAGTCAACGAGTGTGAAGAAATTCTGGTACTTGAAGATGGATATCCTTTTGTGGAAGAACAGATAAAAGGATTGCTCGGTCTGGGCGTTACCGTGAAGGGCCGTCTTGACGGTACACTTTCGCGTGACGGAGAGCTTACCCCCGATTCTGTAGGACAAGCTTTAGGCTTTGCGCCACAAGTCTTTTTCCAGAAACCTGAATTGCTGGCCGGTCGTCCGCCGCAACTTTGTCAGGGATGCGGTCACCGCGATGTATACGAGGCACTGCAAGAGGTGGTTCAATCAGATTTCCCCACCGATCACCGTGTATTCAGCGACATCGGGTGTTACACATTAGGAGCGTTACCCCCGTTCCGTTCTATTCACACATGCGTGGATATGGGTGCATCAATTACGATGGCCAAAGGAGCGGCAGACGCGGGATTATTCCCTTCATTGGCGGTGATTGGCGACTCAACCTTTACGCATTCGGGAATGACAGGATTGCTTGATTGCGTCAATGCCAAATCAAATGTAACCATCATCATTTCGGACAACGAAACCACCGCGATGACTGGTGGTCAGGATTCAGCCGGAACGGGACGAATCGAAGCTATATGCAGCGGATTGGGCGTAGAACCGGAACATATCCGCGTATTTGTTCCTTTGAAGAAGAATTTCGAAGAGATGAAACAGATTATCCGCGAAGAGATTGCTTATCCGGGTGTATCGGTTATTATCCCACGCCGTGAGTGTATCCAAACCCTGAAACGGAAGAAGAAGTAATCAAAACAAAAAACTATTATTGACGCATGAAAACAGATATAATCTTAGCTGGTGTAGGCGGACAGGGCATCTTGTCTATTGCGGCCGTTATTGGCGAAGCTGCCGTCACCAACAACCTCAATATCAAACAGGCTGAAGTACACGGTATGAGCCAGCGCGGAGGTGATGTACAATCAAACCTGCGTATTTCGGACCGTCCGATTGCATCGGACCTTATCCCGTTAGGCAAGGCTGATCTGATCATCTCCCTTGAACCGATGGAGGCATTGCGCTATCTGCCCTATCTTTCTGAAAACGGATGGTTGGTTACCAATTCAGAATCGTTTATTAATATTCCCAACTACCCGGAGATGGAACAGTTGATGGCTGAAATAAACAAACTTCCCCGCAAAATCGTGTTGAATGTAACCGATATCGCTAAGGAAATCGGATCGATCCGGTCAGCCAACATCGTGATGCTGGGTGCCGCAACTCCTTTCCTCGGCATTCCGTTTGAGCAGATTGAAGAAGGAGTACGTCGCATCTTTGGTCGTAAAGGCGAAGAGATCGTTGCCACAAATGTGAATGCACTTCATGCCGGAAAAGAAGCTGCCGAGAAGCTGATGTAAACCTGTTATCGGATATAAAACAACAAAGCTCCGAAAAAGCGTATTTTATAATATACTTTTTTCGGAGCTTTATTATTTTGTGACAGAATGTAAAAACCAACCAAGTACGGATAAGGTACACATCTACAAAAAATCCCGTAAACGACATTAGCCGCTACGGGATTATTTACCTATATAGAGTAGGAATTAAAAAGCACTTTTGTAGATAGCCAGGATTTCTTCTACAGATGTATCACGGGGGTTACCCGGAGTACAAACATCATTGAATGCAGAAACAGCTAATTTTTCAAGATCTTCTTCTTTCACACCGATTGCGCTCAATTGCTGAGGAATATTGATCGATACAGCCAAATCTTTCACTGCTTTTACGGCAGCTTTAGCAGCATCTTCGTCACTCATGCCGGCAACGTTAACTCCCATAGCAACCGCGATATCTTTGTATTTCGGAAGAGCAGCAGGCATGTTGTATTCCATTACGTAAGGCAACAACAAGGCGTTAGCAACACCGTGAGGAGTGTCATAGAATGCACCGAGCGGGTGAGCCATACTGTGAACAATACCAAGACCCACGTTAGAGAATCCCATTCCGGCCACGTATTGAGCTACAGCCATACCGTCGCGGGCTTCCAGGTTGGTAGGTTGCTCTACCGCATTTTTCAGGTGTTTTGCAATCAATTCGATAGCTTTTAATTCGAACATATCGCTGATAGTCCATGCACCTTTGGTAATGTATCCTTCAATAGCATGAGTCAACGCATCCATACCTGTTGCAGCAGTCAATCCTTTAGGCATTGATGTCATCAATTCAGCATCTACGATAGCCAATACGGGAATATCGTTAGGGTCAACGCAAACCATTTTCTTTTTGTAGCCTGATCATCGGTAATTACATAGTTGATGGTTACCTCAGCTGCAGTTCCTGCTGTAGTTGCTACTGCAATGATGGGCACTGAACGCTGTTTGGTATCAGCTACACCCTCCAATGAAACCACATCGGCAAATTCGGGATTGTTTACAATAATACCAATTGCTTTTGAAGTATCAATTGACGAACCACCACCAATAGCAACCATAAAGTCAGCACCGCTTTTCTGGAAAGCAGCCACACCGTCTTTTACATTAGTTACGGTAGGGTTCGGTTTGATTTCGTCGTAAATTTCGTAAGGAATTTTTGCATCAACAAGCACATCGATAACTTTCTGAGCAACGCCAAACTTCATTAGTTCCTTGTCGGTTACCACTAATGCTTTTTTGAAACCTCTGCGGGCAACTTCTGTAGGGATTACAGTTCTTGCACCGGGACCGAAGTAAGATACTTCATTCAGGACAATTCTTTGAATAGCCATAATCGGTTAATAGTTTTTGAAATGTATGTTTAGAATTTGATTGTGCGTTTTCTGAGCGGCAAAAATAGAGAAATATTTCCGTAATCAGGAAATGAATATATAGCTATTTAGAGACCGATTGCAAGAAAGATCAAAACAGAAATCATACCATCATTTATCAAATCCTTATTTTCCGGATATAAAAAAAGCACCCATTACCGAGTGCTTTTTCTTATAAAAAATCAGACTATTTTTTTTCACATTTACACGGAGAAGTCACGGAGAAGTCACAGAGGACCACGGAGGAAAAACTTTTACTGTCCTGAAATATCACCCTCCGATAATTTCACCACTACCGTAGCAAAGTTTGCTGTTGGTATCGTAGAGCACGCCAAACTGTCCGGCTGCAATACCCTGAATCTTCTCTTCGGAACGAATGCGATATATATCCCCGATCTTTTCCATTGTGCCTTTGGTAAATTCCGGAGTATGGCGAATCTTAAAGGTAATATCTCTTTGACCTTCAAATTCACCCCAGGGATCTCCGCTAATAAAGTTGAACCCCTTCAGATTAACAACCTTACCATACTGAGTCTCCGGATCGTAACCGTTTGAAACATAAATAACGTTTTCATCGATATCTTTTTTCACGACAAACCACGGACCACCACTTAAGCCAATGCCCTTACGCTGGCCGATAGTGTGAAACCAAAAACCCTTGTGTTCACCCAGGACTTTCCCGCTTTCAAAATCGACTATTTTACCGGGCTTTTCTCCCAGATAGCGTTTAATAAAATCGTTATAATGCACCTTTCCCAGAAAACAGATCCCCTGACTATCCTTACGCTGCGCACTAATCAGACGGGCTTCTTCGGCAATACGGCGAACCTCGCTTTTTTCGTATATGCCAATGGGAAACATAATCTTCGAGAGCTGTTGTTGTGTAATTTGTCCCAGAAAATAGGTCTGATCCTTCACCGCATCTTTCGCTGTAGACAGATAGAGCTTACCTTCTTGCTCTGTGGTAGTGGCATAGTGCCCTGTCGATATTTTATCGAAATCTTTTCCCCAGTTCTTCTCGAAATAACCGAATTTAATCAGTTTATTACACATCATGTCGGGATTGGGTGTAAGTCCTCTCCTGACATTCTCGATCGTATAGGATACAACATTCTCCCAATACTCCTCGTGCAATGAAACCAACTCGCAACGACAACCGTATTTCTTAGCCAACCAGTTCACAATTACCATATCATCCTCGGCCGGACAATCAATATATCCGTGCTCATCCTCCATTCCTATTTTAATGTAAAAAATAGTGGGATCGTATCCTTGTTCTTTCAACAAATGGACAGTGACGGAGCTATCTACTCCACCCGAAACCAATGCTGCTATTTCCATGTATTCTACTTATGTATTTGAATGTGCAAAGATAATCTCTTTTACGATCCGATTTTCTTAATGATTGTGATAATCAGCACAATGAGACACAAAACCGGATTATAAAGAACCGACATACGGTCATAAAAAAAACGTCCGACTATCAATTTGATAATCAGACGTTACATTCTTATTTTGTTGTCCCACAAGGATTCGAACCCAGACTAACAGAACCAAAATCTGCTGTGCTACCATTACACAATGGGACAATCACACTGCAAAATTAACACTTAAAATTTAATCTGCAAAGGTTGGATATATTTTTTTTGTCACCTGCATGGCCGATGCAGAGAGGGACTAGTTCTATTTATTTGCTTTTCAGAAAGATAATCCCCGGATTCTTTCGAAAAAAAAATCTGAATTAATTCTTCAGATAAGGTACTGATCTGCTTTCTACGGTAAATTTCCGGATCGGTCGGCTTATTTTACGTTCACAAAGTGAAACAGCAGTTATTTTCACCGTCACATCTATCGACTGCACTTTATTATCGTTTTGCAGACAAACAAAATACTCCCCTTTGAGTGGAGGTGTTATACGGGAGAAATCATTTACCACATTTCCTTGTTTGATATATTTAAACGGTTTTCCGGCATTAAATAAACCGGCATTAGCAGCATCCGTAATCCAATATTGCACACTCTCCCCTCCTACCATTGTAGTTAGGAATGAGGTTCCATTTAAAGCCAGGGCTGCCAAAGGACCATATCCGGGGATTTTTGATACAAACGGACTTGCCGAACGCAACAGACTGCCCGTTGCATCCATAAAAGCCTTACTTCCAGCCTGATTCACACCGATATAATAACTAAAAGCAGTTGTTTTCGGGGGTAATACGAAATTGAATGAGACCCTGTTGCCTTTCATATTATATGAAGAATGAACATTCTGAACCCGGTCGGCAATGTTGGAAACAACAGTGTCCAATGATGTAACAGTCTGTAGTCCTGCATCATAAAATGATGTATCATTAACCGTTTTCCAATATACCGTTGTATTGAAACGAGCCATTTGTTCGTTTGCCGGAATACGCTCAACCTTGTATTTGCAAACTTTGGAACCTCCGGTTGAATTGCTAAAACGAAACAGATAGATGCCTGTATTGGAGATAGTAATTGTTTTCCGGTCTATTTTGGAAGTTTTATACTCAGAAAATTTCAAAGAGCCCGGGTATTCCAGAATCTCAATCTTATCCGGTTTGCCACCCTTCACGGCATCAAAAGAGAAAACCAACTGATCCCCCTCTGCTAATCCGCACATATACTCTTGTGTTTCGTTCTCCTCTATCTTCACCGTTGACTCGTATACATCTATCGGTTTTTGACCGAACATCCTGCAACCAAACACAATCATCAATAAAAGAAAATATTTCCGCATCGCTTTTCTTATTCTAAAATATGGCGCAAAAGTACTTTATTCCGGGGATAAGATCTTCAGTTTTAATGATATTTTCGATAGATGTTATTATCGAATGCTATCTTTGCACCTTAAAAAAATCATTATACCAATTAGAATCTGACTTTAATGAAAAAGGAAAGAATATTTCAAAACGACTGGCTGATGTTTCACCCTTACCGGAAACAGTCGTCTGCTGATGTATATTATGTGCAATTAGCCAATAAAATTTTTGAAGTTTTCCAAACTACAAAATTAGGCCTTGATCTTCCAATTGAAGATATAAAAGATATCGCTTGCGCCACTACTGCCTATTTTGAAGATGTTATATCCGGCATTGGCTTGTTTAAAACCTTTACCCGAAAACATCGGGAACTTTCCGGAAGCCCACTGCCCTTCTACACAATCAATGAGGATGAGTATTTTGAAGACGAAATTAACGAAGCGGATATCCGCTTCCTGCTTTGGCACTATCTGCAGCAAACTCAAGGCAAGAAAAATCACTCCGTCATGAATCCGGATAATCCGAGCATCCACCTGGTCGCTTTAAAGATATTGCTGATCTTTGAAAAAGAATACGAAACAGCACCTGAAAATGAACAGTTTAAAAAATATTTCACCCCGGAATGCCGCTACAATGAGTATTTCGCATTGCGACAAGCTATGCAATGGTTGCAATGGAATTCCTACCTCTTCTATCATCAGGATCTTGAGTTGAGCGAAATACTGAATGAAATCAAAAAAAGCGATGTTACCAATGACAATGCAGATGCAGAAATTTACAATGTCAGGGATTCATTCGTACACAACCAACCGTCACCTTTGCTGGCAATGTATCCTAACGAATGGTTGAGCGAAATCATAACACCCAGCCATCCCGATTATGACCTAATCCGCTCCATCGGCCGAAAAAAAGAGGGTATTTACCAGTTTACCGGTGAAATTGAAAACTATTATTGCTTCCGCAACTTAAAAACAAAGGAAGAGATAAAAGCGACTAAAGATTCGATTCCGGAAAATGCGCCGTTAAAAGCCAATCAAACCATTGCCACAACCGGATTTATCCGCTTTAACAATGAATGGTGGATGACCGGGGCTATGGCAACCTACTCCTACACCGATGAGCTGGAAGAAAAATCCTCAAAGAACAACGATATACCCGAAGAAATTTACGCTGAAATCTTAAATAAAACCGGTAATGAAACTTTGCATTATCTGGGAAATAAGGCTGAATTGTTTAAGTTCTTTGAAAATGTTTTGGAAACGGACATTCATCCGGAAAACGAGTCATTTGATGATGCAAAAAATCTACTTGCGTTTATTGCACCTTCAGGAATCAGCATTTACCCCGACATTTGCGACTATATCAAAGACGAAAGAAATCCCTTTTACAACGAAAAGATGGCAAAAGCCGAGGCCTTCTCGCTATATACAAATATATACGATCACCCGGTAGAACTTGTCTGGACATTGCATAACAGACAGCTGCTACCGGATGCTCAACTGAAAAGCCTCGTTAACGAAGAGCGCGGCAAAGAGCTGATTCAGGGTAATGCACAATTTATTATGCGCTATTTCTACAGAGAGAAATACAGGAATGCTCTGGAAAAGGGGACTATACAATAATCCAAAGAGAGCGTGTGGATTAACCACCTTAAACTCATTATATAGTGGTTAATCCTGGCCGGGATTACACAGACGGAGTACCTAATTCATCTGATTATATTTACAATGCGCCCCGGGTTGATTGATCCGGGGCGTATTATATTCCAAAGGGGAACTCTGTGCCTTCTATCGTACCGTAAAAAAAAGATAATTTTACTGCATAAATAAGTTTGGTTTCATCGGGATAAATTAACTTAGACGTCAAATCGAAGAAACTATGATAAAGAAATTCCTGCCGGTAGTTATATTCTGCTGTTTTACAACCTATAGCCAGGCTCAGACTTACAACGAATGGATCGACAAGTCGTTTAAAGCGCTCGAGGCAAAAGATACAATAACGGCCGAAGCTTGCCTGAAAAATGCTTTGAGAACAGAACCAGCCAACGCTCAAAACTCTCTCATACTTTCCAATTTAGGTACTATACAACGCCAGATGGGGCATCGCGAAGATGCACTTGCCTCCTACTCAAACGGTTTACTTTTTGCGCCCAACGCGGTCGCTATATATATGAACCGGGCCGCACTCTTTCTGGAAATGGATAGCATTCAAAGCGCATTAAACGATTACAACCGGGTTATTGCCCTTGACGGAAAAGAAACGGATGCACTCAATATGCGGGCAAATATTTACCTTGAGAAGTCAGACACGGTTGCTGCGAAAAAAGATTTTCAAAGAATTCTGGAAATCCAGTCAAATAACCGGGATGGTAAAAAAGGATTAGCTCTGATCTATAAGTTACAAGGTAATTATCAGGAAGCTGAAAAGATCTATAATTCATTAGTCAAAGCAAACCTGATTGACCCGGAGTTATTTTTTAACCGCGCGGAGCTTTTCTTTTTTAATAAAAAATACGACAAAGCGCTTACCGACATAACCAAATCAATCGATCAGGATAAAAACAATCCTGCCTCCTATTTCTTACGTGGAAAAATCAACTGGAGCCTGTACGAACGGATAGAAGCCAAACAGGATCTCCTGAAAGCTAAAGAACTGGGATTTGATGCAAAACAGGTAGATCTCTGGTTGCGGAAAATTAAATAAACAACAGACATTATGACCCTTATAGACCGATTTCTGAAATATGTGACGTTCGATAGCCAATCGGACGATAATACCCAACTAACTCCCAGCACACCGGGACAGTTATTTTTTGCACAGTTTCTTGAGGAAGAACTCAAACAAATGGGGCTGCAAGATGTTTATCTGGATGGAAACGGTTATTTAACGGCAACATTGCCGGCCAATACTGATAAAAAGCTTCCGGTAATAGGTTTTATCTCTCACCTCGACACCAGTCCTGACATGAGTGGAAAAAATGTTTTACCACGGGTAGTCAGAAACGATGGAAATGATATTGTCCTGAACGAAGATGATCAAATCATCCTCTCTCCGAAGGATTTCCCTGAATTAAACGACTACATCGGACAAGAGATTGTGGTCACCAATGGCAAGACATTACTCGGCGCCGATGATAAAGCCGGTGTGGCAGAAATAGTTTCAGCGATGGAATACCTGATTACTCATCCTGAAATCAAACATGGAAAAATCCGTATCGGATTCACACCTGATGAAGAGATCGGACAAGGAGCGCATAAATTCGACGTAGAAAGTTTCGGCGCTGACTGGGCTTATACGATGGATGGCGGAGCAATCGGTGAACTGGAGTTTGAAAACTTCAACGCTGCCCAGGCTAAAATCACATTCCGGGGACGCAATGTACATCCGGGTTATGCCAAACACAAGATGTTGAATTCCATCCGGATTGCCAACGAATTTATAACCATGCTTCCCCGTTGGGAAACACCGGAACATACAGAAGGATATGAAGGTTTTTATCACCTGACAAACTTCGAAGGAACAGTTGAACAGACCGTTATAACTTATATTATACGCGATCATGACAAGGATCGTTTCGAACGCCGGAAGAAAGAATTTGAACACCTGGTGCGAAAGACCAATGGTGAATTCCCCGGATGTGCAACACTGGAACTGAAAGATCAGTACTACAATATGCGCGAAAAGGTAGAGCCGGTCATGCATATTGTCGATCTGGCCAACGAGGCGATGCTTCAGGCTGGTGTAAAACCATTAATTAAGCCAATCCGGGGAGGAACAGACGGCTCTCAGCTTTCATACAAAGGATTACCATGCCCAAACATCTTTGCCGGCGGACATAATTTTCACGGGCGCTATGAGTTCGTCCCTGTTCCTTCGATGGAAAAGGCGATGCAGGTGATTGTAAAGATAGCTGCGCTGGTGGAAGAAAAAGGGGAATAGCCATCCGTTTCTATGTGTAACTTATAATCTGTGTCATAAAAAATACCTATCATGAAAACCACACCATTTACACAATTCCATCAGGCAATGGGCGCAAAAATGCTCGAATTTGCCGGTTATAATATGCCGATAGAATACAGCGGCATTCTCGATGAACACCTTAACGTTGTAAACGGCGTTGGCGTATTTGATGTTTCGCACATGGGCGAAATCTGGGTAAAAGGGCCGAATGCTTTATCGTTTTTGCATCGGGTGACATCGAATGATGTGAAGTCTCTCTCTGTCGGACAAGCTCAATACTCCTGCTTTCCCAACGAACAGGGCGGTATTGTAGACGATATAGTGATCTATCACATCGAATCGGAAAAATATATGATTGTGGTAAATGCTTCCAATGTTGAAAAAGACTGGAACTGGTGTGTATCGCACAACTCAGAAGGAGCTATCCTGGAAAATGCGTCGGATCATACGGCACAACTGGCAATCCAGGGACCCAAAGCAATCGATGTTCTTAAGAAACTAACATCTGTTGATTTAGCAAAAATACCCTATTACCACTTTGCTGTTGGCGAGTTGGCCGGAGTAAAAGAGGTGATAATTTCAAACACAGGTTACACCGGCGCCGGTGGTTTTGAGATCTATTTCTATCCCGAATTTGCGGAACAGGTTTGGAACGCACTTTTCGAGGCAGGAGCTGAGTTCGGTATCAAACCGGCCGGATTAGGAGCCCGCGATACCTTAAGACTGGAAATGGGTTATTGCCTGTACGGCAATGATATAGACGAGAGTACTTCAACCATTGAAGCAGGTCTGGGATGGATTACCAAATTCACGGAAGACCGCAACTTTACGGCTCGCACTATCCTGGAAAAACAAAAGAAGGAAGGTATTTCGCGCAAATTGTGCGGTTTCCGTATGATGGAAAAGGGAATCCCCCGGCACGGCTATGAAATTGTAACCGCCGAAGGAGAAATTATCGGCCACGTAACATCAGGAACAATTTCACCCACAACCAAAGAGGGTATCGGAATGGGTTACGTCCAAACCGTGTATTCTTCAATCGGCACAGAAATATTTATCCGCATTCGTAACCGGGATCTTAAAGCGGTGATTGCTAAACCTCCGTTTAGAAAATAAAACAAGCGTACACCAAAGAGTCTGGCAATTTATTCGGGTTCCATGTGTAGCTAAAACAAGAAGAATAGTCTTTTATAAAAATGTTTTGGTAAAATTTAAACAGGCTCTTATATATGAGAAAAGAATTTGATTTATCCCTGTATTTAGTAACAGATCGTAATTTATCATCAGGTCGGTCATTGATTGAGGTCGTAGAAAAGGCCGTTGCAGGTGGTGTCACAATGGTACAATTGCGGGAAAAAGATTGTTCCACCCGTGAATTCATCGAACTGGCACAGGCCGTGAAGAAAATCACCGTTCCCCACCGGATACCTTTAATTATTAACGACCGTGTGGATGTTGCACTGGCGGCCGAAGCCGACGGTGTTCATGTCGGACAAAGCGATATGAGCTGTCAATTGGTAAGAAAACTGATGGGTGAAAAAGCAATTATCGGACTTTCAATTGAAAATGAAGAACAAGCTAAAGAATCTGCTACATGGGATATCGATTATATAGGAATTAGCCCCGTATTCTCCACTCCAACCAAAACAGATACCGCACCCGCGCTGGGCATAGATGGAATCCGACGAATCCAAAAACTGACCAAACATCGTATGGTCGGTATCGGAGGTATCAACCAATCCAATCTGCATGAAATCATTAATGCCGGGGCTGAAGGTGTTGCTCTGGTTAGTGCAATCTGTTCTGCTCCTGACATCACCCTTTCCACTCAGGTATTAAAACAACTGATAAATCAGGCTAAATCTAATTAGGGCCTGTACAAACTTTTTAGGCCCTTTCCCACCGAATGTTTGCGAATTATTTGTTAATACCCTATTTTGATAATAAATTTGCAGGCTCAAAGAAAACACGAGATTATAAATCACTGAAATTCTAGTTAAGGGAATAACTCTTTTTGTTGTCCTGGAAAACAAATTCAGAAGCAAAACAGAATTCCTGAAATGAGGATGGCTATACAAAATATTTAGAAAATGCCCGGAATATCAGAGCGCGGGGTGATAATGCCCGCTTCGCCCATTCGTAAATTAGTACCATTGGCTAACAAAGCTAAGGAAAGAGGAATCAAGGTATACCATCTTAATATTGGCCAGCCTGACCTGCCAACTCCAGAAGTGGGTATTCAGGCAATTCGCAATATTGACAGAAAAATACTGGAATACAGTCCGAGTGAAGGGATTGCTTCTCTTCGCGAAAAATTAGTTGGATACTACAAAAAGTTCAACATCAATGTAACTTCTGACGAAATCATTATTACAACCGGAGGCTCCGAAGCGGTTCTGTTTGCATTCATGGCGTGTCTTGATCCGGGTGATGAAATTATCGTACCGGAGCCTGCATATGCTAACTACATGGCATTTGCCATCTCTGCGGGGGCTGTTATCAAGACAATCCCTACGACTATAGAAGAAGGTTTTTCTTTGCCTCATGTAGAAAAATTTGAGGAACTGATCTCTGAGCGTACAAAAGGAATTTTGATTTGTAATCCAAACAACCCGACCGGATACCTTTATACCCAGAAAGAGATGAATCAAATCCGTGATCTGGTTAAAAAATATGACCTTTTCCTTTTCTCGGATGAAGTTTACCGTGAATTTTGCTACACCGGCGCACCGTATATTTCGGCATTCCACCTAGAAGGAATTGAAGATCATGTGGTATTGATCGATTCTGTATCGAAACGATATAGCGAATGCGGTATCCGTATCGGCGCACTCATCAGTAAAAACAAACAGGTGCGTGATAGCGTAATGAAATTCTGTCAGGCCCGTTTAAGCCCACCCCTGATCGGACAAATTTGCGCCGAGGCTTCACTTGACGCACCGGATGACTATTTGCTAAACACCTACAATGAATACGTAGAGCGTCGTAAATTCCTGATCGACGGACTTAACCGCATACCCGGCTGTTACTCACCCATTCCGATGGGGGCATTCTACACCGTAGCCAAACTACCAGTAGATGATGCTGATAAATTCTGCGCATGGTGTCTTGAGCACTTTGAATATGAAGGACAAACCGTATTTATGGCGCCGGCTTCAGGATTCTATACAACTCCGGGAATTGGACGCAATGAAGTTCGTATTGCATACGTTCTGAAAAAAGAAGATCTGGCTAACGCACTAATAGTACTGGGAAAAGCATTGGAAGCTTACCCGGGAAGAACGCTATAAAAGAGAGCTGTTCCAACATTATAAGTCATGAATTTAGAATACTTCATAGCAAAAAAGATACATTTCGGCAACGAGGGGGAGAAGCGGGTTTCTCCCCCTGCTGTTCGTATTGCAACCATCGGTGTAGCACTCGGACTGGTTGTGATGATTCTATCTGTAGCTATAGTAATCGGATTCAAGAAAGAGATCCGCAACAAGGTAATCGGCTTTGGCTCCCACATTCAGGTCACCCATCTGGACAGCAACAATTCCTATGAAATGCAGCCGATCAATGTGGAAAGCAAGCTGATGAACGACATTAAGCAGACGAGTGGAGTTTTACATATCCAACGTTTTGCCACAAAGCCGGGCATACTTAAACTGGAGAATGATTTTCAGGGTGTTGTTCTCAAAGGCATTTCCAAAGAATACGACTGGAGTTTTTTCAAAACCAATCTGGTTGAAGGAGAGCTTATTTCAGTGCTGGGAGATTCTCCCACCAACGATGTACTTATATCTAAAACCCTCGCCAATAAATTGAAACTTAAAGTTGGCGATAGTTTTCTAACCTATTTCGTTCAGGAAAATGTACGTGTTCGTAAATTCAAAATCAAAGGAATTTACCAAACCAACTTCACCGACTACGACAAAGCTTTTATTCTGGCAGACATGCGCCATATACAACGTTTGAACGGATGGGATGAAAAGCAAGCCGGAGGCGTGGAAGTATTAGTGAACGATTACAACCGACTGGATGAAATCTCAGACAATTTAGGTCAAAAACTGACTAACCGCGAAGATCTCTATCAAAGTAATCTGTACGTCCGATCCATCAAAGAAATGAACCCGCAGATTTTTAGCTGGCTCGATCTGCTGGATATGAATGTCTGGATCATCCTGATTTTGATGATTTCAGTAGCCGGATTCACTATGATTTCAGGCCTGCTTATTATCATTCTGGAACGCACCAACATGATTGGTGTCATGAAAGCAATGGGAGCTACTGACATGAGCATCCGCAAAATTTTCCTTTATGTTTCATTCTTCCTGGTAGGAAAAGGAATGATCTGGGGAAATGTAATCGGGTTGACCATTTGCATTTTACAACGACAATTCCATTTCCTCAAACTTAATCCCGAGGTCTATTACCTGACTGCTGTACCGATTGAGCTCAACTGGGGCTTTTTATTTCTACTTAATATTGGCGCTATGCTGGTCTCCATGCTAATGCTGGTTGGCCCCTCCTACCTCATAGCGAAGATTCGTCCGGCACAGTCTATCCGCTTCGAATAGCTTCAAATTTTCATCGGCACTTCCATAAGCAACAATTCTGCATTCTGCGAGAGCGCTTTGATCGAAATCTTATCTGTATCGGAAATACCCAAACCATCACGATCGTTAAGAACTTTTCCATCTATCTCAACAGAACCTTTTACCACAAGTGCATAAATACCATTTCCCGCTCTTTTCAGATTATATTCTAACGCAAGATCTTTATCAAACTCACCGATGTGAAACCATGCATTCTGGTGAATCCAAACACTTTCGTCTTTTTCATCAGGAGACACAATCTGTTGCAACCGGTTCCTTCGGTCACTGACATTCAGACTTATTTGCTGATACCGGGGCTCCACATTCTTCTCGTTCGGAAAAATCCAGATCTGAAATAATTTTAAACCCTTCGACTTATTTGCATTGTATTCACTATGCTGAATACCTGTTCCGGCACTCATCACCTGCACATCACCGTGATATATAACCGAAGTATTCCCCATGCTATCCCGGTGCTCCAGATCACCCTCCAACGGTATTGTAATAATTTCCATATTGTCATGTGGGTGAGTTCCGAATCCCATACCGGGAGCAATATAATCATCATTGATTACGCATAATGCCCCGAAATGCACCCGTTCCGGATCATAATAACCGGCAAAGCTAAATGTATGATGTGTATCGAGCCAACCGTGATTTGCGTGGCCACGGGTACTTGCTTTATGAAAAATGTAATTTGCCATAACCTTTAATATTTGGTTGTTATACAATAAAGTAATGATACAAAATTACATTCCGGACAACGCATAGTGGTAGCACTAATAGGAAATTGTGTTGTAGTTTTCCGAAATAATTAGTCTATTAAACGCATTAACCACTTCAGGCGCTTCTTTTTGAGAAACATCTAATGGACTCATTGTGTTCTATTTATAAGTATAACTAACAGGTTCAAAATTAGCAATTCCCGAAACATTATCTTATTTATCAGCCTCTTTACCGTTGCAAAACTATCATTTACTATTTAATTTAACCATCCGGTCAAATATTTCCGGTTAACCATTTGGTTAAATCAGAGAAAAGCATTTACTTTGCCGTACAGTTTAACCATCTAGTTAAATAAAATAATGAATAAAGATATCAGTACAGAAGAAAAAATTCTGGAAGCTGCCCGTCAGGTATTTTACCGAAAAGGGATGGACGGAGCGCGTATGCAGGAAATAGCAGACGAGGCCGGAATAAACAAGGCTCTGCTTCATTACTATTTCAGAAGTAAGGAGAAATTGTTTGAAGCTGTTTTTCAGGAAGTGATTAAAGGATTCTTCCGTTCTATCGAAAAAACGCTTTATGCAGAACTGCCTCTGACAGAAAAGGCGGAATTTGTCGTTGAACGCTACATAACGATGATCGAAAGCAATCCGTTTGTCCCACAGTTTATCATCAGCGAGATTAACCGTAATCCGCAAATGCTGAGAAATGTGATGATGAGCGAAAAGCTTACCCCTCAAAGTCTTGTCGACGTATTCGGTAAACAGGACGTTGAGAATTATCAATTGAAATTTGATCCCCGGCAAATGGTTATCAGCCTTCTGGGAATGGTCATATTCCCGTATGCTGCCCGTAATTTAATACAGATGATCTATTTTAATGGGGATGAAGCGGAATATTCAAAGTTTCTGACTGAACGAAAAGAATTTGTAAAAACCATGATATTAAAAATGTTGACGACATGAAGCGACTAATATTCATACTATCCGCAATGTTAGGAACAACGGCTTTGCAGGCTCAGGATATATCGCTGGACAGTTGCCAAAGCTGGGCCAGGCAAAATCACCCCTTACTGAAGCAGGCTGGCGTTATTGATGATTTATCTGCAATAAAACAAAAAAGCATTGCCTCTGTCAATCTGCCTCAGATTGACCTGACAGGACGGGTCACTTATCAATCAGATGTCACCAGGATTCCGATTTCTTTACCTGTTCCTGTAAAAGAAATGTCGAAAGATCAATACAAGCTTTATATAGATGTGAAGCAAAAATTGTATGACTTCGGATTAAATAAAAATCGTAAAGTTGTGGAAGAAGCCGACCGCAAGATCTCCCAACAACAAAACGAAACAGACCTGTATAAAATCCGCGAAACTGTCAATGCTCTGTACTTTCAATCTCTGACATTACAGGAAAACAAACGAATACTGAACCTGAAAAAACAGATGCTGGAAGAACGTGTTGCGGTTCTTTCATCGGCTGTAAAACATGGCATGACGCTTCCTAACGAGCTGGATAACCTAAAAGCGGAATTCATTCTGACTGAACAGCAACTGACAGAAGCCAATGCGGGGCAACAGACTTCATCTGAGTTACTATCGCTTATTACCGGTAAAAAGATCTCAATCGTAACCCAATTTGCTTTGCCTGTAATTTCGTCTGACAATAACCGAATCAACCGACCTGAGCTGAAGCTGTTTTCTTTACAACAAGAGAAGTTAGACAGAAGCCGGAAACTTCTGGCCAACAGCCGTCAGCCTTATGCTTATGCATTCGGACAAGCTGGTTACGGTCGTCCGGGATTAAACATGCTAAATAATAATTTTGATGATTGGTATATGGTCGGCATGGGAATCTCCTGGAACCTATGGGATGGAAATAAGACCAAACACGACAAAGCCGCTTTGCAAAAGCAAAAGGGGCTGATCGATATCCAACGGGAAAATTTTGAACGCGCCATAAATATTTCGGCTACTCAGCAAAGAAACGAAATCGATAAATTTGGCAAACTCATAGGAATGGATTTGCAACTGGTAACACTGAAAGAACAGATTGCCAAACGATCAGCGTCGGCTTTTGACAATGGCACCCTTACTTCGGCCGATTACATTCGCGACCTGAACGCTTCGCTGCAAGCCAAAGCATCATTGGAGATTCACAAGATTCAGAAAGTGCAGGCTATGGTAAATCTGCAAACAATTCTGGGTGAATAAAATACTAGCAAACTAAACTCACAATAGTTATGAATAAACAAAATTTCAACAAAGGATATTTGGGAAAACTTGCCACGTTGTTCCTGCTGATAACACTTGCTTCATGTTCAGGTAAAAAAGATCTACCTGACGCTTATGGTAATTTTGAAACAGATGAAATTACATTATCTGCCGAAAACGGAGGAAAAATTACAGATCTGCGTATCGACGAAGGAAGTGCAGTAAAAGCCGGTGATATTATTGCTATAACCGATACAGCCAACCTCTACCTGCAACGGGCACAATTTGAAGCCCAGACACAATCCGTGTTGGCGCAATTAGCCAATATCCAGGCACAAATGGAAGTTTCGGATCAACAGATTCGCAACCTGCATAAAGATCAGTCCCGTATCAATAAAATGCTGACAGATGGAGCTGCCACCCCTAAACAGAAGGATGATATCGACGGACAAGTAGCTCTGGTGCAGAAACAAAAGAGCGCTTCAGCGTCCCAACTGCAGGCTATTCGCAAGCAGGCTGAAGCAACCAGGGCTCAAATCGCTATCTTAAATGACAAAATCAGAAATTCAGTCATCAAAGCTCCTTCTAATGGTACTATTCTGGAAAAATATGCCGAAACAGGTGAATTTACCGTTCCCGGGAAGGCTATTTGCAAAATGGCAGATCTGCAATCTTTAATTCTGCGCGTTTACATCAGCGAAAGTCAACTGGCATCGGTTAAGATCGGACAAAAAGTTACCGTTAGCATTGATCAGGGAGACAGCAAAATGAAAAATCTATCCGGGAATATCGAATGGATTTCTTCTCAGGCTGAGTTTACGCCTAAAATCATCCAGACCCGGGAAGAGCGTGTAAAACTTGTTTATGCTGTGAAGATTCGTGTACAGAACGATGGCTCATTGAAGATAGGAATGCCCGGAGAGGTGAAGTTTTGAAAAGGAAAAGAGAAGATGATACACATCGAAAACCTACATAAATCTTACGGAGAAACCGTTGCGCTGAAGGATATTACTTTGCAGGTCAATGAAGGTGAATTGTTCGGGCTGATAGGTCCGGATGGTGCCGGAAAGACCACCCTGATGCGTATCCTGATGTCGTTGCTACTACCAGATAATGGGACAGCCCGCCTCGACGGATTTGATGTAAGCCGCAATTACAAACAGGTACGTCAAATCACCGGTTATATGCCCGGTCGTTTCTCTCTATATCTGGATTTAAGTGTTGAAGAGAACCTGGAATTCTTTGCAACTGTATTCGATACGACCATTGAGGAGAATTACGATCTGATTAAGGACATCTACTATCAAATAGAGCCCTTTAAAAAGCGTCGGGCAGGTAAACTCTCCGGAGGTATGAAGCAAAAACTTGCGCTTTCCTGTGCACTGATTCATAAGCCTAAAGTCCTGATACTGGATGAACCAACGACCGGGGTAGATGCTGTATCGCGCAAAGAATTCTGGGAAATGCTGATGAGACTCAAAAAGCAGGGCATTACCATATTGGTATCGACACCTTATATGGACGAAGCTTCACTTTGCGACCGTATTGCCCTTATCCAGCAGGGCCATATCTTTACCGTGGATACACCGGACAAAATCGCAGCCGGCTTTCATGAGGATATATGGGCGATCAAATCACCGGTACTTTATGAGACAGCCAAACTGCTTCAGGATTTACCCAGGATTATTTCCGTCAATAGTTTCGGTCAGGAATTACATTTGGTTACACCCAAAGGAACCCTTTCCGAGTCGTCTATTTCGGACTTTTTGAAAAATGCAGGTGAGTCTCAGTTTGAAATCAGAGCTACGAAGGCAAGCATTGAAGATGTCTTTATCCTGTTTATGAATAACAAATAACGTGATTATTATGAATTCAGACAAAAGACACCAGTCAAAAGATACTGTTATTTCCGTGAAGAATATGGTAAAAAAGTTTGGAGGTTTCGTGGCTAACAACAACCTGACCTTTGAAGTTCACCGGGGTGAAATATTCGGATTCCTGGGCGCAAACGGTGCAGGTAAGACAACCGCTATACGGATACTTTGCGGACTCTCCACTCCTACTTCCGGAGAAATGGAAGTAGCAGGTTATGACATCTATAAGGAAACCGAAAAGATTAAAAAGAATATCGGTTACATGAGCCAGAAGTTTTCACTCTATGAAGACCTGAGCATCAATGAGAACATTCGCTTCTATGGTGGAGTTTACGGAATTCCCCCATCTGAGCGAAAGGAAAAAACGACCGAAATGCTTGAGCGCCTCCAACTAACACCCTATGCTGACCGGAGAATCGGAGACCTGCCACTAGGCTGGAAACAGAAACTGGCCTTTTCCATTGCCATTCTCCATGACCCGGATATTGTTTTTCTTGATGAACCTACCGGAGGTGTTGACCCCGTCACCCGCAGGCAATTCTGGAATCTGATCTACGAAGCCGTCCAAAAAGGCATTACCGTCTTTGTCACTACTCACTACATGGACGAGGCTGAATATTGTGATCGTATTTCAATTATGAATGAAGGCAAAATCGTAGCATTGGATACTCCGGAAAACCTGAAGAAACAATACAATGCAAAGAATATGGATGAAGTATTTCTGAAAATTGCCCGATAAAAACTCACTCCAAATCATAAAGTTATATGAAACGATTTTATGCCTTTGTAAAAAAGGAATTTATCCATATTTTCCGGGACAAACGGACTCTGATTATCCTTTTTGGAATTCCCATTGTACAACTTTTACTTTTTGGATACGCCCTATCCAGCGAAGTAAGAGATGTAAGAGTGGCTGTTGCAGATTTTGCCAAAGATGAACTGTCCCGTAAAATAACCAACCAGATTGCAGCTTCTCCATGGTTTCAGCTTGTCACTGTTACGGAAAACGCCTCACAGTACGAAGAGTTATTGCGTAGCGGAAAGGTAAAGGAGATTATCGTCTTTGAGCCTCAATTTGCGCAAAAGCTTACTCATCAGGGTAAATCATCCATACAACTGCTCGCAGATGCATCGGAACCGAATACCGCTCAGTTGGTGGTCAATTACACAACAGCGATTATCAACAGTAATATACAGGCTACTGTTGCCAATCAGTCGTTTAAACCGGACATTGACATCAAGACCCGGATGTTGTATAATGAAAACATGCGGGACGCCTTTAATTTCATTCCCGGGCTGATGGCAATGATACTTATGCTGATTTCAGCAATGATGACGGCCATCACTATTACCCGTGAAAAAGAGATGGGAACGATGGAAATTCTGCTTGCATCCCCATTAAAACCGATTCAAATTATCCTTGGGAAAGTAACACCTTACATGATTCTTTCTATACTGAATGCCATCGTGATTGTAGGGATGGGAACACTAATGTTTGGCCTGCCTATTCGGGGTGGATTGATTTTATTGATGTTTGAGGTCCTGTTGTACATTTTTCTTGCCTTAAGCCTGGGAATCATGATCTCCACGATTGCCTCTAATCAGATGGTAGCGATGGCTATTTCCGGTTTTGTACTGATGTTGCCTTCTATTTTGCTTTCCGGATTTATTTTCCCGATAAAAAATATGCCGCTTCCTTTACAGATAATCGCACAGGCAATGCCTCCCCGATGGTTTGTAGAAACCCTTCGCATGGTGATGCTTAAAGGAGCTGACCTGACGCTGGTATGGAAGCATACGTTAATTATGCTCGGTTTTTCCGTATTTTTTATTGTAATAAGTATGAAGAAATTTAAGGTCCGATTAGAATAGACAAATATGAAAATACTGTTTTACATCCTTCAAAAGGAATTCACCCAGATATTTCGAAATAAAAGCATGTTGCCCATCATCTTCGCCATGCCAATGGTACAGATGTTGATATTGGTTTTTGCCGCAACCTTTGAGATTAAGCAACTGGATATATCCGTGGTTGACTATGACCATTCAGCCGCATCACAACGACTGATTCACCAGGTGATGGGAAATAAACTTTTCCGGGTGGATTATATGCCAACATCAGCCAGGGAAGCCGAATTACTTATTCAGGCCACAAAAACGGATCTGGCACTTGTAATCCCGAAAAACTTTGACAAAAAGCTCACTCTGCATGAAGGAGCGGATATCCAGATCCTGGTAGACGCTATTAATGGAAATGCAGCACAGTTAGGTTCGGCTTATCTCTCCAATATTATTTCCGATTTTGCCCGTCAAATACGGATAAAAGAGGCAGTAGTGAGTCCGATACAGAAGACTTCCATCTATGTAACGCCTTCTTTCTGGTACAATGCAGAGTTGAACTACAAATTCTATATGGCTCCGGGCATTCTGGTGATTCTGATCACCATTGTCGGAATGTTGCTGGGAAGTATGAATCTGGTTCGGGAAAAAGAGCTTGGAACAATAGAACAAATCAACGTTACCCCTATCAAAAAGTGGCAGTTTATTGCGGGGAAATTGCTGCCATTTTTGGTTATCGGACTTTTTGACCTTGCCTTTGGTCTGACGTTGGCCAAACTCGTTTTTAGCATTCCCATTCGGGGAAGCCTGCCGTTGCTTTTCTTCCTGGCCTCTATCTATCTGGTACTTGTATTATCAGCCGGACTATTTATCTCAACTATCAGCGAAACGCAGCAACAAGCGACCTTCTCTGTCTATTTCTTTATGATGGTATTTCTGTTAATGAGCGGCCTTTTTACCCCCGTTGAGAGTATGCCTCTGTGGGCTCAACGACTCGATTATATTAATCCACTCTACTATTTCGTCAAAATTATGCGGGGCGTTATTCTGAAAGGCGCCGGATTAATCGATGTTTTCCGCGAATTTGTAGCATTGATGATCTATGCATCTATTATGTTTTCGCTCGCAATTATGCGGTACCGAAAGACTTCATAGTAACTCTTTCTTAATATTACAGCTCGTTAAATTTGTAGAAGTTGGTTGTCTGAGATCTATTTGTTAGCTTTGTTTTTTTATTCATCAGGCAAGTTTCTATAGATTTACACATTATGAATAAGATATTACAGCAGATGATTCGTAGAATCTTACGAATGGGCATTTCGATAAACACTAATCCATATTATGAATAACAACATCATCCTGCGTCGTATCCGCTATATTTTCGACTTCAACGATACGAAAATGATAGAACTATTCGGCATAGCCGGGCTTCAGGTTACACGGCCTCAAATCAGCAATTGGCTGAAAAAAGACGACGATCCGGATTTTCAGGAACTTAATGATACTCACTTGTCCTTTTTCCTGAATGGTTTGATAATAGACAAACGCGGCATCAAAGAAGGAGAACTACCCGTTCCGGAGAAACGGTTGAATAACAATACCATCTTCCGTAAACTACGAATTGCGTTAAATCTGAAAGATGAAGATATTCTGGCAATTCTTTTGTTTGCAAATTTCCGGATTAGTAAACACGAACTAAGCGCTTTCTTTCGCAAGCAGGATCAGAAGCAATACAGGCCTTGTAAAGATCAGGTTATACGTTATTTCCTACATGGGTTGCAGATAAGATATCACATGAACCTCTCTGATTCTACAACCGAGGAATAAAAGATCTAATAATTAGCAATACAAACAATACAATGAAGAAACTTACTACTCTATTCTTGCTACTCATAAAAATGCTCCTTCCCGGTATGGCACAGAAACAGAATAATATAATCAATGTATTGGTCTTTTCTAAAACAGCCGGATTTCGTCACAACTGCATTCCGGCAAGTATAAAGATGATGAGCGAACTGGCTCAGGAAAGAGGCTGGGTACTTACAACAACAGAAAATGCAGAGCTTTTTACTCATTCTTTTCTTAACAATTTCGATGTCGTTGTTTTTATCAATCCCACACAGGAGGTGATGAATGCCAAACAGCGAAAGTGTTTTAAAGCTTTTATGGAAAAGGGAAAAGGATTTGTTGGTATTCATGCCGCAACTGATTGTGAATTTAACTGGCCCTGGTATGGAAAGCTTACTGGCGCTTATTTCAAAACGCACCCCAAACCCCAGGAAGCCACAGTCATCATCGAAAACGGCGAACATCCCGCTATGGCTCCGTTTAGAGGAATGAAAACATATCGCACCTTTGATGAATGGTATAGTTTCAGGGAAAATCCGAGAGGAAAAGTGCAGGTCTTAGCCAGTCTGGACGAAAGCTCTCTCAACGAAGACTCATTGAAAGATAAAAACTGGCAAATGGGTGATCACCCGTTGATATGGTATCAGGAAATTGGTAAAATACGCTCGTTCTACACCGCTTTTGGTCATACCGATGAATCGTATCAGGATCCCAAAGTGAGAGAGCATATCGGACTGGCGGTAGACTGGGCAGGAAAGAGATTGTAAGAATAATTGAAAGAATGAATTTAACGAAAGAATATTCTCCACCAATTCATGAAAGGGATGATGACGAATTGATAAGTATAGCCTGTTCCGTCTCTGATGAATGGCAAAAGGAAGCAATTGATCAAGCCAGGCAAGAATTAATTCGACGCGATATTTCTGAGGAAGAACAGCGAAGCAAATTAATAATCTGGAGAAGAAAGACAGATTGTATTAAGTTCAGGGATCAAAAGAGAAAGGAAATCAATAGCAAAGATATTATAGTATCTTTGAAATGTTACTAATCTTTATCTTCTCATTGTTTATTCTCCTTGGTCAATTGAGATTTATTAGTGGTAAGTCTTTAACCGAACTTAAACAAGAAAACTTTACTATCAAATACAGACAAAGAAGTATATTACTAATTACAGGATTGATATTTTGGATTATTCTATTCCAAATTGCAAGAAATATGTAAATACGAAAAACCACAGAGGATTAGATAACTTTCCTCTGTGGTTTTCACTTATTATTCGAAGTCAGACTTTGAGTACGCCCCGAAAGAAAAAACATCAACAAATCTTGCGTGAACCATCTCCAATCACTACTTCATACACTTTGGGAGATACTCCAAACTTATCAGTAAAGTCTTTTGTTGCTTTGGCTATAAATGCATCGTAGATCTCTTCTTTCACGAGGTTGATGGTACAACCACCGAAACCTCCGCCCATTACACGAGAACCGGTCACCCCACATTCTTTTGCAATATCGTTCAGGAAGTCAAGCTCTTCACAGCTCACCTCGTACAATTTACTCATACCATAGTGAGTGCCAAACATCTTTTTACCCACAGTTTCGTAATCACCTTTCTTCAATGCTTCACAAGCATCCAGCAAACGCTGTACCTCACCGATTACATACTCTGCACGCATAAAGTCTTCATCATTTAGTTCAAACTTTACTTCGTTCAGCATTTCCATTGTGGCATCACGAAGAAACTCTACCTGAGGATGGTTCTTACGAATAGTTGCAGCTGCACGCTCACACGACTCACGACGACGGTTGTAGGGAGAACCTACCAATTCATGTTTTACTACAGAATCTAGTAACACCACTTTATATCCTTTCGGATCGAATGGTACATATTCGTACTCCAATGAGCGACAGTCCAGTTTTATTAAATGACCAGCTTTTCCAAAAATTGAAGCAAACTGATCCATAATACCGCATTTCACGCCCACATAATTGTGTTCGGTAGCCTGACCGATTTTAGCCAGTTCAAATTTATCAATGCCCAGTGCAAACATATCGTTCAGGGCAAAAGCATATGTACTTTCGAGTGCTGCCGAAGATGACATCCCGGCACCGAGGGGTACATCACCGGTAAATACCGTATCGAAACCATCCACTTTACCACCGCGTTTGGTGATTTCCCGCATGACACCAAAGATATATCTGGCCCAACTTTGTTCTGGCAAGTCTTCTTCGTTCATGCCAAATTCAGCCGACTCATTCAGATCTATGGAATAAGCACGGATTTTACCCATTCCGTTTGGCTTGATTTCCGCCAACATTCCTTTGTCCACTGCTCCCGGAAGGACGAAGCCACCATTATAGTCTGTATGTTCTCCAATTAGATTTACACGGCCCGGTGAAAAATATACAGATCCTTCTGTTCCAAATTTTGTGTTGAACGTTGAACGAACAATTTCTAAGTTTTTCATAACTACGAATATTAAAATAGGTTGACACTATAAATGCAAAGTTAAAAGTATTACTGAATAATAAAACAATTGAGGGGGTAAATATCTCAGCAATATCTTTATTGTTTTATATATCTGATAACATATGCTATAGCAGACTGAATCTCATTGTTGAGTGGCAGAAAAAAAATGGCTACTCCGGATGAAGCAGCCATTTCATATTTGAAGTTATTAATACCTTAGCAGATTTTACGTGAACCTTCACCGATAACAACATCGTACACTTTAGGTTCGTGGCCGTATTTAGCAGAATATTCTTTTTTCGCTTTTGCGATGAAACCATCGTAAAGGTCTTCTTTAACCACGTTGATGGTACATCCGCCGAAACCACCGCCCATGATACGGCTTCCGGTTACACCAGCTTCTTCAGCCAATGTAGCTAAGAAGTCAAGCTCTTCGCAGCTTACTTCGTAAAGTTTGCTCATACCCCAGTGAGTTCCGTACATCATTTTACCAACTGTCTCGAAATCACCTTTGGTCATCGCATCACAAGCTGTTCTCAAACGCTCAGCTTCTCCAACGGCGTATTCTGCACGCATGAAGTCTTCAGTGCTCACCAACTCTTTCACAGCGTTCAATTGGTCAAAGTTAGCCTGACACATGTGCTCTACTTCAGGATATTTTTTGTTTACCTCTTTTGCTACGCGCTCACAAGAAAGACGACGCTCGTTGTAAGGAGAACCTACCAACGCGTGTTTCACTACAGAGTCAAGCAATACCACTTTGTAACCTTTAGGTTCGAATGGAACGTACTCGAACTCCATGTTGCTACAGTCAAGTTTAATCAGGTGGCCTTCTTTACCGAAGATAGAAGCAAACTGGTCCATGATACCGCAGTTTACACCTACGTAGTTGTGCTCAGTCATCTGACCTACTTTCACCAACTGTTTTTTGTCGATGCCCATGTTAAACATATCGTTCAACGCAAAAGCGTAAGCACTTTCCAATGCAGCAGAAGAAGACATACCAGCACCAAGAGGCACATCACCGGTGAATACTGTATCGAAACCTTCAGCTTTACCGCCGCGTTTTGCCAATTCACGAACAACACCGAAAATATATCTTGCCCAACCCTCTGCAGGACGATCTTCTTCGTTCAATCCGAATTCTGAAGACTCTTTCAAGTCAATAGAATATGCACGTATTTTATCTGTTCCGTTAGGTTTCAGTTCAATCAACATACCTTTGTCAACAGCACCCGGAAGTACAAAACCACCGTTATAGTCAGTGTGCTCACCAATCAGGTTGATACGACCCGGTGAAAAATATACTGATCCGTCAGTACCGAATTTTTCTTTGAATGTTGAGCGAACGATTTCTAGGTTTTTCATAATCTTGAATGATAAATAATTTGAATGGTTAGTGTGTGTGTATTTATTGAGTGAGCGGGAAACTTTAAATCACCCGCTCACTTGAAATCTTATTAAATATTATTCAACAGGAATATCTTTGTTTACGTTTTTGCAGCCGATCAACGCATAGAACAACATATAGGCAAGACAAGCAAACATTACCCAGTAACTGTTCAGATAACCAAATTGGTCAGATACCCATCCCTGGAGCAATGGCACGATACCACCACCACAAACCATTACCATGAAGATACCGGCACCGGCAGCAGTGTATTTACCCAAACCTTCTACAGCCAGGTTAAATGTTCCACCCCACATGATCGAAGTACACAACCCGCAAAGTACCAGGAACATTACGCTAACAGGAACCTGAGCACCAATAACAGGAAGAGTTACGGCTAAAGATTGCGGGCTAACAATAGCCAGAGTTACCAAAACAAGTCCTAAGCTTGATACAAATGTCATCATCGCTTTACTGGATACTTTCGAACCGATTGAAGCTCCTACCAGACGGCCAACAAGCATCAACAACCAATAAATTCCTACAATACTTCCTGCAATTGTAGCATCGATACCAAGACCGGGATTGGAAGCATCCTTTCCAGCTGTCATGAACAAGTTTGCTGTACTTGGAATACCGATTTCGATACCTACATAGATAAAGATAGCGATTGCTCCGAAGATAAAGTGACGGAAAGAAAGCGGGCTGTGGTGGTGAACTTCTTTTTTAGACTCTTCTGTTTCAAGGTGAGGTTCAGGGATATTTACAAAGTACAATACTACGAACGCCAAAGCAAAGATACCCATAGCCAGGAATAAGGCCGGATTTGCTTTTTCGATAGTACGACCGGCTGCTTCACCCATAAGGAAACCAACCAACATCGGAGTGATTGTAGCACCGATAGAGTTGATAGAACCTCCGAATTGCAGCAACTTGTTTCCTTTGTTACCACCACCACCAAGAGTGTTCAACATCGGGTTTACTACGGTATTCAACATACACATAGAGAAACCTGAAATAAATGCACCTACCAGATATACGGTAAAGCTACCTACCTGACCTGAAAGGAATTGTACGCCAACTCCGGTAAAACCTACTACGATTGCAGCCAAAGCTGTTTTTTTGTAACCGATTTTTTTTAGCATGATACCCGCTGGTATACCCATGAAAGCATAAGCGAGGAAGTTACCCAGGAATCCTAATTGAGACTCAAAGTTGGTAGCTCCGAATTGTTTTGCAACGATTACCCCCATCGGACTTGGCAATCCGGTCACAAAGGCAATCATAAAGAACAGCGCAAACATCATTGCAATAGGCAATGCATAGTTTTTTTGTTGTGTTGTCATTGAAAATTTAGTTAGTTAAGTGTTAGTGATTAGTATTTAGTAGTGATTATTTCTCTACAGAGAATTTGTATTCGCAGATGCTGCCATACACTTCACCCGGACGAAGTACGGTAGATGGGAAGTGTGGTTTGTTTGGAGAATCAGGAAAGTGTTGTGTTTCAAGGCAGAATGCACTGCGTGCAGGATATTTTTTTCCGGATTTACCTTCGAAATTGCCTAACCAGTTGCCGCTATAAAGTTGGACACCCGGTTCGTTAGTGATTGTTTCAAGCACGATACCTGTTTTTGGAGAAACAGTTCTCGCACAAACAACCAATTCGCCCGGATATTTCTTGTCGATTACATAGTTGTGGTCATAACCATTACCCCATACCAGTTGGTCGAAGTTCTCTTCGATGCGTGAACCAATCGTTTGCGGAGTGGTAAAATCCATAGGAGTACCTGCTACTTTTACGATTTCTCCGGATGGGATTGAAACGTCATCCGCTGGAGTATAAAGGGAAGCATTGATTTGCATGATGTGGTCACCTACATACGCATCTCCCGCACCAGAAAGATTGAAGAACGCGTGGTTAGTCAGGTTGCATAGAGTAGGTTTATCGGTAGTCGCTTCGTAAGAGATGTGGAAAGCGTTTTCGTCGGTCAGTTTGTAAACCATTTTCACAGTCAATGTACCGGGGAAACCTTCTTCCATATCCGGAGAGACAAGAGTTAGTTCGAGGGTTTGAGCATCGGTTTGTTTTGCATCCCAGACTTTCGAGTCAAAGCCAACTTTCCCGCCATGCAGATTGTTAGGGCCATTATTTACTGCTAAGGTATATTCCTGTCCATCTAACGTAAACTTACCTTTCGCAATACGGTTTCCATATCGACCGATCACAGCACCCAGATATGTAGGTTGGTTATCAACGTAACCACTGAGTGTTTGATATCCCAATACCACATCGGTCATCTTACCGTTTTTATCAGGAACCATTAAAGAAACGGCAAATGCGCCAAAGTTTGTTACACAAAGTTCGCAACCGTTTTTATTGGTTAATACGTAAAGATCGATTGATTGTCCATTAAGTTCAGTTTGAAAATCAGATTTGTTCAAACCGGAGAGAGTTAAGTGCTTTTCCATAATACTCTTTTTTTACCTATTTTTAGAGGGTATTTGATTAATTGGGCTGTAAAATTAAAAAGGATTATCTGTATTAACAGAATAAAAAACATGTTTTACAGCACATAAATAGGTATAAAAAGAGTATTGAACGTTTTGTTCTATTATTTGAATTTATTTTCTACTTTATCGGGGAGCCTTACTGTATAAATATACTGCCAGAATCGAAAAAATAAAGTTTGGAATCCAGACAGCAACTGCCGATGAAGTCATTCCGCTAACGGCAAACGAGGATGATATTGTCATAAACAAGATGTATGCAAAACTCAATGCCAACCCAATTCCGATATTCATTCCCATTCCTCCCTTTATCTTTCGGGAAGAAATTGAAATCCCGATTGTAGTCAAAATAAAAGAAGCAAATGCCATTGCATAGCGACGATGATATTCTATTTCAAAGTCCTTAATATTAGCAAAACCGCGGATTATTTGTTTATCAATATACCTTTTCAAGGCAGGAGAACTCATTCGTTCCTGGTCTCCACGCGAAATTAAGAAATCGGAAGGTTCGATAGCGAGTGTAGTATCCAGCGACGATCCTCTAAGGATTGTCTCTCGTTTTCCATGTAAATTTCGAATCAGATAATCCTTTACAATCCAATGATCCAAAGTATCATATAGAATTGAAGAAGCTGTCAGACGTGATTTCAATGTCTTCCCCTCAAATTTTTCCAGGGAAAAGCTGGTTCCGGTTTTTGTTGGTTTATCATAACTATCAAAGTGCGCTACTACTCCACTATCAACAAACAACTGAATATTATGAGCATACTCAATACGTTTGTTCTTGATATAATTGTTCTGAAAATTAATCCGCTTAACATTTGCCGGAGGAATAACGAATGAACTGACCAACAGATTAACTAATGCTATGACAAAAGCCGAGAAAAGATAAGGACGCATTATCCGGTTCATACTCATCCCACTCGAAAGCATTGCTATGACCTCTGAATTGTCAGCTAATTTAGACGTAAAGAATATTACTGCAATAAATGTAAAGAGCGGACTGAATAAGTTCGAAAAATATGGGATAAAGTTCAGGTAGTAATCAAAAATTATAGCCTTCATCGGCGCCTCTTTTTCAATAAAACTATCCAGGTGTTCATTAACATCAAACACCACCGCCAATGAAATAATCAAAGCTATCGAAAACACATAGGTTCCGAGAAATTTCTTGATTATATAAATATCCAGTCTCTTAAACATCCGGCTTTTAATTTATAAACGGGTTGAAACTCTTTGTACCATTACTCTTTTCCATTCGGCAAAATCTCCGGCCAGAATATGATGTCTGGCTTCCTGAGTTAACCAAACATAAAACGCAAGATTATGAATGGAGGCAATCTGCAATGCCAACAATTCATTGCTTACAAACAGATGTCGTAAATAAGCTTTTGAATACAGTCGGTCAACTTCAGATGCTCCATCTATCTCAATAGGTGAAAAATCATCTGCCCACTTTTTATTCCTCATATTCATAATGCCATTTTTGGTAAACAACATACCGTTGCGCCCATTTCGTGTCGGCATTACGCAGTCAAACATATCCACACCACGCTCAATGGCTTCAAGAATATTTGCAGGAGTACCCACTCCCATCAGATAACGAGGTTTATCAGTAGGTAGAATCTCATTTACCACCTCTATCATTTCATACATCTTATCAGTAGGTTCACCCACAGCCAACCCACCGATAGCATTACCATCGCAACCTTTTTCTGCGATATATTCAGCTGCACGACGACGCAAATCAGGATAAACACAACCTTGCACAATAGGGAAGAAAGTCTGGCGATAACCGTATTTGCCTTCTGTTTCATTAAAGCGCTTCAATCCACGGTCCAGCCATCGCTGAGTCAGCTCCAATGACTTTTTGGCATAGTTATAATCAGAATCCCCAGGAGGACATTCATCAAATGCCATTGTAATATCGGCTCCGATAATACGTTGGATATCCACTACATTTTCAGGTGTAAAGAAATGCTTCGACCCATCAATATGAGAACGAAACTCAGCGCCTTCTTCCTTTAGCTTTCTGATCGCAGACAAAGAAAAGACCTGAAACCCGCCGCTGTCTGTAAGAATGGGTCTGTCCCAACCATTAAATTTATGCAATCCACCGGCCTTTTCCAGAATATCCAATCCGGGACGTAGATACAAGTGATAGGTATTTCCTAAAATAATCTGTGCATTGATATCGTTTTTGAGCTCCTGAATATGCACTGCTTTTACTGAAGCTACGGTTCCCACAGGCATAAAAATGGGAGTCAAAATCGTTCCGTGGTCGGTTGTTATCTCACCCGCACGAGCATTGGTTTTGGTATCGGTATGATGTAATTTAAAATCCATATTGAAAGCACATCTACGCCCCAATAGAAAGGAAAGGCGTAGATGCTGCTGATTTTTTATGTGTTAATCGAATATATTTGAGATCCCGTCTCAACAGGAGTAGCCGGACTATTTTTAAACCATCAATTTACGGTAACGAACACGCTTCGGTTCAATATTTCCAAGACGCATTTTCTTGTTTTCTTCGTATTCGGTATAACCACCTTCGAAGAAAAACACCTCTGAATTACCTTCAAATGCAAGGATATGCGTACAAATACGATCAAGAAACCAACGGTCGTGCGAAATAACAACTGCACAACCTGCAAAGTTTTCCAGACCTTCTTCAAGTGCACGCAGTGTATTTACGTCAATATCATTGGTTGGTTCGTCAAGTAACAATACGTTACCCTCTTCTTTTAATGCAATGGCGAGATGCAAACGGTTCCGCTCACCACCGGAGAGAACACTACAAAGCTTTTCCTGATCAGCTCCCGTAAAATTGAATCTTGACAAATATGCACGGGCATTTAATTCACGGCCACCTAAACGGATAGTTTCCTGCCCTCCGGAAATAACCTGATAAACGGTTTTCTGAGGATCAATATCTTTGTGCGACTGGTCAACGTATGAGATCTTTACTGTTTCACCCACATCAAACGAGCCGCCATCTGCTTTTTCCAGCTCCATAATCAGGCGGAAAAGAGTGGTTTTACCCGCACCGTTCGGTCCGATAATCCCGACAATACCATTCGGGGGCAACATGAAGTTTAGGTTGTCAAACAATAACTTATCACCGAATGCTTTCGATACATTTGCCGCTTCAATTACTTTGTTTCCGAGACGGGGGCCGTTAGGAATATAGATCTCAAGCTTTTCTTCATGCTCTTTCTGATCTTCGTTAAGCAGTTTATCATAAGCGTTCAAACGGGCCTTACCTTTGGCATGACGTGCTTTCGGAGACATGCGCACCCACTCCAGCTCGTGTTCGAGAGTTTTACGACGCTTACTCGCTGTCTTTTCTTCCTGTTCCATGCGTTTGGTCTTTTGCTCCAGCCATGAAGTATAATTTCCTTTCCAGGGAATTCCTTCTCCGCGATCCAACTCCAGAATCCATCCGGCAACGTGATCAAGGAAGTAACGGTCGTGGGTAATCGCAATTACCGTACCCTGATATTGCTGCAGGTGTTGTTCCAACCAGTCTATTGACTCTGCGTCAAGGTGGTTGGTTGGCTCATCAAGCAATAAGATATCAGGTTGCTGGAGTAACAATCGGCACAATGCCACACGACGACGTTCTCCTCCAGACAAATATTTTACCTGCTGATCTTCTGGCGGGCAACGTAGTGCATCCATCGCACGCTCCAGTTTATTATCGAGATTCCAGGCATCTGTAGCATCAATTTTATCCTGTAATTCAGCCTGACGGGCAAACAGCGCATCCATTTTGTCTGCATCTTCGTAATACTCAGGCAAGCCGAATTTCTCGTTGATCTCTTCGTATTCTTTCAAAGTATCCACGATTTCCTGAACCCCTTCCTGAACAATTTCCTTTACTGTTTTTTCATCGTCCAGATGAGGTTCTTGTTCCAGATAACCAACTGAATAGCCGGAAGAAAACACGACTTCTCCCTGATATGATTTTTCAATTCCTGCAATAATCTTCAGCAAAGTTGATTTACCAGAACCGTTCAAACCAATAATACCGATTTTTGCACCATAGAAAAACGAGAGGTAAATATTTTTCAAAACCTGTTTTTGAGGTGGAAATGTTTTGCTAACGCCCACCATTGAAAAAATGACTTTCTTATCGTCTGACATATACTGAATTAGATTTAGTTATCCTAAGAGTGATTTTAGCTCCAAAAAACGAAGGGCAAAGATAGAGAAATTCTATGAAATAAGCTATCTGAAAAAAGTATGAGCAAATAGAAAAGGGCATTCTGATTGATATCAGAACACCCTTTCCGAGGATTAATATAAAGAATTCCTATTATGCAATATAATCCTTAACAACCATAGTAACACCCTCTTCCAATGAGATTTTGGGAATCCAGCCCAACGAGGCTAATTTTGAATTATCCATCAGTTTGCGTGGAGTTCCATCAGGCTTGGTTGTATCCCAAACCAAATCACCCTGATAACCGGTAACCTTTTTCACTATTTCAGCCAGTTCTTTGATCGGCAAATCAGTACCACTACCCACATTTACATGAGATGGGATCTCATTCGGTGCATCGTAATTTGCCATCACATATACGCAGGCATCTGCCATATCATCTACATGAAGAAACTCCCGAAGCGGACTACCGGTACCCCAAAGAGTCACAGACTTGTCATCAATTCCATATTTTGCCAGAATTGACAAAATATCAGCTTCCGATGCCTCACCGCTAACACCTTCAACCGGCCGTTTATCAAAGTCTTTGCGCAATGTAGCCCAATCTCCGTTTTGCAAACATTTACCCAAATACATTTTACGAATCAAAGCCGGTAAAACATGGCTTTTTTCCAGGTCGTAATTATCATTCTGTCCATACAGGTTAGTCGGCATCACAGAAACAAAATTACATCCATACTGTGAATGATATGCTTCGCACATTTTGATTCCGGCAATTTTTGCAATCGCATAAGGCTCATTAGTCGGCTCAAGCAGACCGGTTAACAGATGCTCTTCTTTAATAGGTTGAGGTGCCAGACGTGGATAAATGCATGAAGAACCGAGAAACATCAGTTTCTTCACACCGCTTTTGTAAGCAGAGTGAATCACATTGTTCTGAATCATCATGTTTTCATATATAAACTGAGCACGATAAACATTGTTGGCAACGATACCGCCTACTTTGGCAGCTGCCAGAAAAACGTAGTCAGGCTTTTCCGCTTCAAAAAAAGCCTCTACTTCATTCTGACTAATCAAATTAAGCTGGTTTCTGGTTTTGGTAACAATATTGGTATAACCAGCGTTTGTCAGATTACGTACAATAGCAGAGCCAACCATTCCACGGTGCCCTGCTACAAATATTTTAGCTGATTTATCCATGATTATTCAAAGTAGTTCATCACACGATAACCACCCTCTTTCAGATAATCATCTTTTTTCATCAACTTAATATCACCCTTCATCATATCTTCGACCAGACCCTTCAAATCATACTCAGGCTCCCAGCCTAACACTGTTTTTGACTTTGTCGGGTCACCGATCAGCAATTCAACTTCGGTCGGACGGAAATAAGCAGGGTCAACGTGAACAACCTCTTTACCGATCTGTTGTTTCAATTCGTCCAGGTATTTCTCACCTACTTTTTCGATGAATTTTGCTTCATCTATACTTGCAATAGTTCCTTTTTCATCCACACCTTCTCCGGTGAAAGCCAAAGTCACTCCTGCTTCCGCAAATGCAAGTTTAACAAAATCACGAACCGTAGTAGTGATTCCGGTTGCGATTACATAGTCAGATGGCTGATCCTGTTGAAGAATCAGATACATCGCTTTCACGTAATCCTTAGCATGCCCCCAGTCACGTCGTGCAGAAAGATTTCCCAGAAACAGGTTATCCTGCATTCCCAATACTATTTTACTTACTGCGCGGGTAATTTTGCGGGTAACAAAAGTTTCGCCCCGTATAGGAGATTCGTGATTAAATAAAATACCATTGCTGGCATGCATTTTGTAGGCTTCACGATAGTTTACTGTAATCCAGTAAGCATACATTTTAGCCACTGCATATGGACTACGGGGATAGAACGGTGTTGTTTCACGTTGTGGTACCTCTTGAACCAATCCATATAGTTCTGAAGTAGAAGCCTGATAAATTCTGGTTTTTTCGGTCAAACCAAGAAGTCTTACAGCTTCAAGAATACGTAAAGTACCTATTCCGTCTGCATTGGCAGTATATTCGGGTGTATCAAAACTAACCTTAACGTGGCTCATTGCTGCCAGGTTGTAGATTTCATCCGGTTGTGTCTCTTGAATAATACGGGTTAGGTTCATTGAATCTGTCAAATCACCGTAATGCAACACCAAATTCCGGTTTTCGATATGCGGATCCTGATAAAGGTGGTCGATACGGTCAGTATTGAACATTGATGTACGACGCTTCAGGCCATGAACTATATAGCCTTTTTTCAACAAGAACTCGGCCAAATAAGCTCCGTCCTGACCGGTAATTCCGGTAATTAATGCAACTTTAGACATTTTTGTAATAGTTATCTTTATAATAGTCTTTGTGGTAATTTTTTATCACTGCAAAAAGGCACTCAATGGATACAAGCATACAATTACACTCGCCAAAAGAATGATAATAATATGAGAGTTCATGTGTCGCTAAAACACCAATTTATATTGACACATGAAAACAAATGCACATCTGTAAAGCTTTTAACAGCTCCACTTTTTAAACATCTCTCCGGGAGAGAAGATAAATTACCTGCAAATATAATATCAAATTCGCAATCTAAATGCGAATGTATAATATATTTTTTAATTCTATTTACGTTATTAAGAAATAAAAAAAACAAACCCTGACACCAACAACGGATATTTTCCGGTTAGTCCCAGGGCTTTATATATGTTAAAATAAGAAGTAATGCTAAAAAAACATCTACATACTTCAACATTTAAAGGGTTAGAAAAACTATTCGATCACCACCAACGGAGCATCTTTGGAAACCTTATCTCCATCTTTTACAAGAAGTTCGACTACTTTTCCGTTAAATGGAGCAACTACCCGGTTTTGCATCTTCATAGCTTCGTGAATTAAGAGCAGAGTCCCGGCTTTCACTTGCTGACCTACTTTAACATTAACGCTAAGGATGGTCCCCGGCAGAAAGGCTCTTAGTTCACCCTCCGGTCTTTTCTCCCACTGTTTGCGGTTTATAAATTTATTTGTAAGTGTAGTTTTGTATTTACGCGCTGTAACGGCAAAATCTACCAATTGGTTATCTATCTTTTCTTGTTGCATTTCTTGAATTAATTAGAAACAACGTTACGTAGAAGGAAACTGCCCCCGGACTGAATCTCCTTCAATTTTAACCTTATGATTAATATTCTGAAAGAACGAACGGTTTCTTTTATTATGATATAAATAGAATGGCAAATTCGTTCTCTCAGATTATTAAGATTATTCAGTTTTATCACACTAAGTAAACAACTCCGAAATCAGAACGGAGGAATTCCGTGTTTTTTAGATGGACGGAACTCTTCTTTTTCGCGTGAAACTTCCAGTGTGTGCAACAAGATTCCACGGGTTTCTTTTGGCTCGATTACGGCATCGATAAATCCGTTTGCAGCAGCCACGTAAGGATTAGCAAATTTCTCCACATATTCCTGTACTTTTTTCTGACGCATTTCGTCCGGATTTTCTGCTTCCATAATTTCTTTACGGAAGATAATGTTAGCAGCACCTTCCGGTCCCATTACGGCGATCTCAGCACTTGGCAATGCAAATACGAAGTCAGCACCCAGGTGACGTGAGTTCATTGCGATGTAACCTCCACCGTAAGCTTTACGCAAGATCACTGTGATTTTAGGCACAGTAGCTTCTGAGTAAGCATAAAGCACTTTCGCTCCGTGACGGATTACACCGGCATGCTCCTGGTCAACACCAGGGAGGTAACCCGGCATATCTTCGAGGGTAACAATAGGAATATTGAATGAATCGCAATAGCGGATGAAACGAGCTGCTTTGTCTGAGCTGTCGCAGTCGAGTACACCTGCCAATACCATAGGCTGGTTAGCCACAAAACCTACAGTTTCACCGTTCATGCGGCCGAAACCGATAACGATATTAGCAGCAAACAGCTCCTGGATTTCGAAGAATTCAGAATCGTCAACGATAGCTTTCAACACATCACGAACATCGTAAGGCTGTTTCGGATCTGAAGGAATAACATCTTCGATCTGTTTTTTAGCAACCGGTTTCTTAGGCGCGATAGCTTTGGCTTTTGAAGTATTGTTCCAGGGAATAAATGAAACCAGTTTTTTAATTTGCTGGAAACATTCTTCTTCACTTACTGCAAAGAAGTGTGCATTACCGGTGATTTCTGCATGAACGCGTGCACCACCGAGGTCTTCCATCGAAATCTCTTCACCAATTACGGTTTTGATTACAGACGGACCGGTAATAAACATATTAGAAATGTTTTCTACTACGAAAACGAAGTCTGTCAAAGCGGGAGAATATACTGCACCTCCGGCACATGGGCCAAGGATTACAGAAATCTGAGGAATAACGCCTGATGCAATGGTGTTTCGGTAAAAGATTTCACCATAACCGGCCAATGCACCTACACCTTCCTGGATACGGGCACCACCCGAGTCATTGATACCAATGATGGGCACTCTCATTTTCAAAGCGTGGTCCATAATTTTAGTAATCTTACGGGCGTGTTTTAATCCCAAAGATCCACCCTCTACGGTAAAGTCCTGTGCGTAAATACACACCGGGGCACCGTAAATAGTACCAGTACCGGTAATAACACCATCACCCGGAAGAACTTTTTTATCCATTCCGAAGTCACGTGCTCCATGTGTTACAAACAAGTCATACTCTTTGAAAGATTCTTTATCCAGCAAAGCTGTTATACGCTTTCTGGCGGTCATTTTACCTTTCGCCTCTTGTTTTGCGATAGCAGCTTCACCTCCACCCATCTCAACGATGGCCTTTTTTTCACGAAGTGCAAGGATGTTTTTCTTTAAACTTGTCATAATTAAAGTTGTTAGAAATAATGTTGAATTATCAACGTCGCGTTGCCGCAACTCTATAATCGACTCTGACTTTTCCAGTCAGAATGGAGTTCAATTTACCTTTAATCAATTGTTTACGAATCAGTGAAATATGATCAATAAACATTTTACCGTCAATGTGATCGTATTCATGCTGTATTACACGGGCGGCAAAGCCTTCAAACACTTCTTCGTGTTCCACAAAGTTTTCATCGCAATACCTGATTTTAATGCGATCTTTGCGGGTGACATTTTCATGAATCTGAGGAAGGCTGAGACATCCTTCTTCCAATGTCACATCTTCGCCTTCCCGTTCCAGTATCTGTGCATTTATCATTGTGAGACTCCGACCTTTATATTCAGGATAACGATCACTTATCACATCCAGATCGATAACGAACAATCGAATGCTTAAACCTATCTGAGGAGCAGCCAAACCTACACCATCGGCATGGTACATGGTTTCGAACATATTTTTGATCAATTTATCCAATCCGGAGTAATCCGGAGTAATATCCTGTGCTATCTTACGCAATACAGGTTGACCATACAAATAAACAGGAAGTATCAATGCGTTGTAATTTTAATTTTGTATATAGCTTTATTTAAATCTTTGCGTTTCGAGATAACTCTGCAATATGATAGTTGCACTTATTTCGTCGACCAGCGCTTTATCCTGCCGGTCTTTCTTTTTTAAGCCACCGGTAATCATTGCTTGATGAGCCAATACGGAAGTGAATCGTTCGTCGACCATTTCGACGGGAATTTGAGGAAAATTCTTCTTCAAGGCATTAACAAAAGGCTCTATGTATTTCATATTCTCTGAAGGCTGGTTGTTCATTTGTTTTGGCAATCCTACAACAAACAGCTCTACCGGTTCTTTTTCGACATATGACCTCAGAAAAGGGATCAGCTGACTACTCTGAACAGTGCATAAACCATTGGCTATTAACTTTAAAACATCAGTAACAGCCAACCCGGTACGTTTTCTACCGTAATCAATGGAAATTATTCTACCCATAATCAGGGTGCAAAGATAGTAAATAATTGATAAAGTGCATTCTCTTAAGCAAAAAGCTACTTCCGCTCGGTATCACAAAAAAAGGCATCCAACGGATGCCCTTTTCTATAAATGGAATAATCTGATTACAAATTAGCTTTGATTTTAGCAATTACCTCAGCATATTCATTGTCTGACAAGTAGGTCTTTTGCGGATTCATTTCAATCACACCACCAAAGTTATATCCACCTTCGTATTTTGGAACGATATGCATGTGCAAATGCGACAATTTATCGGAAAAGGCACCATAGTTGATTTTAGTCGGGTTGTAAGCTTCTGCAATAGCTTTTGCAGTTTTAGCAACATCACGCATAAATGCATCGCGCTGTTCGTCGCTTAGTTCGTGAAACTCTACACCGTGATCTTTGTAAACAACGTTGCAACGTCCCGGATGTGATTGTTCTTTGAACAAGAAAAGTTGAGACACTTCTAAATCGGCAATTTTAATCATTAGTTCGTCCAAAACCGGAAGTTTCTGACAATATAAACATTCTGATGCTGGTGTTGGCATAATAGTATTTGTTTATGGTAAATAAAATAATTTCAAAGACGCAAAGATATATATTTCTCCGGGGAGAAATATATTAACAGTAGAAAAAATCAAGAACCTATCCAAAGGCACAACAACCCCATTGCCATTTGTAAAAAAGAAGGGCATGAACTTTCGTCCACGCCCTTCAGCTTACAGAACTTCGTGTTTTTTGAATACCCTAAATCAAAAAATAAAACCAAGTAGTCTGTATTTCATTATACCCCCCAAATGCGGGCCAATGTTTTGTCTATTCCTGAAAATCCCATAAAAGCCATGGCCAGCAAACCGGCAACCAACAAGGCAACCGGTGTTCCCTGCATAGCTTTCGGCAAATTGGTCAATGACAATTGTTCGCGTAATCCTGCAAACAAAACCAATGCGACTCCAAAACCAATAGCTGTTGAAAAAGCAAAGATAACAGATTCTACCAAAGTAAGGTTCTTTTGTATCACCAAAATCGCGACTCCCAGTATTGTACAGTTCGTTGTAATCAGCGGAAGGAACACACCTAACGCCTGATACAAAGGCGGAGAAACCTTTTTCAAAATAATTTCGACCATTTGCACAAGCGCTGCAATAACGAGAATAAAAGTAATAGTCTGCATAAAACCAAGCCCCAAAGCAGTTAAAACACTTTGGATCAAATAGGTAATAATGGTAGACAATGTCATCACAAAAGCAACTGCCGCACTCATCCCCAGAGCTGTTTCAATCTTTTTGGACACACCCAGAAACGGACAAATACCCAGAAACTGAGCCAATACAATATTGTTGACAAAAACAGCCGTAATAAATATAAGAATATAGGACATAACCGGTTATTTAGATGAAGAAAACTATAAGAAACTGTACTAAAGCCCATTACCAAAAGATTCAATATCCATCATTACCCCATCTGCTTACTTGTTCACTCTTTTTATCAGGATATTGAACAAGGCAATCAGAAAGCCTAAAGCGATGAAAGCACCGGGAGCCAATACAAACATCAGGGAACCGAATTTTTCGGGATAAATAATTAAGCCGAACATCTTTCCCGTTCCCAAAAATTCCCGAAGCGCTCCCAGTATCGTCAACGCTGACGTAAATCCCAGTCCGATACCCAATCCATCTGCAGCTGAATCTCTCACGTCATTTTTAGCCGCAAATGATTCTGCTCGTCCCAGTACAATACAATTTACGACTATCAATGGTATAAAAAGTCCCAGGGTAGCATACAATGCCGGCGTAAAAGCCTGCATAAGCAATTGCACGATAGTCACAAAAGTAGCAATAATAACCACATAAGCAGGAATACGCACCTTATCGGGAATAACATTTTTCATTGAAGAAACAGCCATATTAGAAGCGATCAACACAAATGTTGTTGCCAATCCCATTCCCAAGCCGTTCAGGGCAGATGCGGTAGTCCCTAAGGTCGGACACATCCCCAGCAACAAAACAAACGTGGGATTTTCCCGGATAATGCCGTTCGATAATATCTTGAAATAGCTCATTTTCAAATCTCCTTATTAATCATGTATCGAAGCAGAGGTTTCTGCATCTGTTTTCTGTCTCGAAGGTTTAAATGCTGAATAAGCACGATTAATTGCATCCAGAAAGGCCCGGGATGAAATAGTTGCTGCCGTGATGGCATCTACATCCCCGCCATCTTTCTTCACTTTAAGACGGTTAACCGGATTCTTTCCGATTACACATTGCCCCGGTTTCAGTACATTACTGAACCACTCCTGCATTTTCGATCCTAATCCCGGAGTTTCAGAATGTTGTAAAACCATATAATTCCGCACACTTCCGTCTGTATTAAATCCCACCATAACCCGAATCAGACCTGAAAATCCTTTTTTCGTAATTGATTCGACAGCAGCTCCTACCAAAACGCCATGCTTCTTTGCCGGAAAAACTACCAGGGAATCGCCATCAGCTGTCCGGACTTTATAAGCCTCTTTCACGGGTGAATTATCGAAAGGAGGTGTAACCGCCCTGATAGCCTCCTCCTGTTTTTCTTTTTCGGCAGCAGCTATGCGGACCCGGGTCATTTCATAAACTCCTGCCAGGGCAGCTCCTGCCAGAGCAGTAATGGCAATCAGGACAACCACCATATTGACTATTGTAGATTCCAGCTTAGCCATGTTTTACAACCTCCCCAAATCGTTTCGGTTTACAATATGTATTAATAATCGGCGTTACTCCGTTCATCAGGAGAATAGCGAATGATACACCTTCCGGATATGCGCCGTATTTCCGGATCAACATCGTCAGGAAACCGATTGAGATTCCATAAATGAGCATTCCTTTCGGTGTCATCGGTGATGTAACATAATCTGTTGCCATAAAAATAGCCCCCAGCATCAAACCACCCGAAAAAAGATGCTCAACCGGATCTTCCCCGAAAATCAGGGCAAAAAAAACGGCTGCCCCCAATACGGCCACCGGAATATACCAGGTGATAATTTTTCGCCACAACATAAATGCAAGCCCCGTCAACAAGGCCAAAGCACTGACTTCACCCAGACTCCCTCCCATTCTTCCATAAAAAAGGTCGAGGTATTGCAGGCTATCGTAAGGCATTAGGCCTTTCAGAGTTGCCAGATGCGTTGCTCCGGTCTCCACATCGATGGTTGTAAACCGATCTGCAACTCCCGCCAATGGCCATGTAGTCATCTGTGCCGGAAATGAGATCAACAGGAAAACCCGGCCGGCCAGTGCGGGATTAAACAAATTATTACCCAATCCACCGAAGGGCATTTTGGCAATCCCAATGGCAAAAAATGCACCGATGACTACTATCCACAGGGGTAAATCAGAGGGTAAATTAAAGGCAAGCAACACTCCGGTAAGCATAGCTGATCCATCTGCTAAACTATTCCTGCCCTTCAGCATATACTTTTGGATCAGATATTCCGACAACAGACAAGCTGCAACTGATGTAAAAGTAACGATCAATGCTCCCAATCCGAAATTATAGACTGCGAAGAGAAATGCGGGTAGCAAAGCGATCATAACTCCATATATATTTTTAGATACGGAATCACCGCTGTGAGTATGTGGTGAAGGAGAAAACTATAAATTTAAGATCCATAATTATCTGTTTTAATTAGAGCGGATTTGTCATACAGCATGAAATGACAAATCTTATTTACGTGAACGAATCATCGCCCCTACTTTTGATTTACCTAAACGGATGAAATCAACTAACGGACGGTTAGCCGGGCAGGTATATGAACAACACCCGCACTCAATGCAATCCATTACCCGCTCCCGTTCCGCATGCTCCCAAAGCATCATCTCGCCGATACTGCCCAACAAATAGGGTTCCAATCCCATAGGGCAAACAGCTACACACTTTGCACAGCGGATGCAGGTTTTCATTCCGGCTCGCTGAGCTTCCAAAGAGGGCATTATCAATATGCCGGAACAACCCTTTACCACCGGAATCTCAATCGAAGCAACCGATTTACCCATCATAGGTCCTCCGGCCACAATCTTGCCTGTATCTTCGGGCAAACCTCCGGCAGCATCAATCAGTTGTTGAAGTGGAGTCCCGATTCGGACCCTGAAATTCGCCGGACTTTTTATCGATTTCCCGGTAACTGTCACTATCCGTTCAACCAATGGTTTATTTTTCTGTATTGCCTCATAAACGGCAAAAGCTGTTCCTACATTCAGCACAACTGCTCCCGCATCAACAGGTAATGCACCGCCCGGTATCTGACGATGAAGGACAGCATCGATTAACTGCTTTTCACCACCTTGCGGATATTTCACCTTGAGAGTTATGACTTCTATTCCCGGATATGCTTTTACTTTTTCAGTCAGCAATCCGATCGCATCTCCTTTATTGTTTTCGATACCGATGATTGCCCTTTGCACTTTTACGGCCTTCATAAGCAACTGTATCCCAACAAGGATTTCATCCGGGTTCTCTAACATCAACTGATGATCCGAAGTCAGATAAGGCTCGCACTCCACGGCATTAATCAACAGTACATCAACCTTCTTTCCCGGAGAAGATATTAGTTTTACATGTGTCGGAAAAGTAGCTCCTCCCAGGCCAACCACTCCTTGCTTAGTTATACGATCTATGATATCATCCGATGAGAGCATATTATCTTTGATCAATGACTCCGATCGGTCAATGCTGTCCTCCCACTCATCACCAACGACATCAATATAGATAGCCGGTCTCCTGTAACCGCTCAGGTCATAGGTATCATCGATTTTAGCAACAACACCCGAAACCGGAGAATGTATATTAGCCGAAACAAAACCATTTGCGCGGGCAATCAAGGTGCCAACCTTTACCGGGTCCCCTTTTTTTACGATGGGAGAAGAAGGAACACCTAAACTTTGGGATAAAGGAATAACGGCTTGCACAGGAGGCGAAAGTGTTTGAATCGTCTTTCGGGCAGAGATTTTATTTTCGGGCGGATGAATACCTCCAATACGAAATGTTCGCATGATATATTTTCTGATAATCGGATTTATACTAACCAGTCAGGTAAAGAAAAATTAATGATGCCATTCATTTTTACCCCTGAATCCTATGTAGGAAAACTACTCCTTTTTACAGTCATTGACCTAAGGATTGATAATCAGGAGAAAAATCTATTCAGCAGCAACCTCTTCACTCTTCTTTTTCAGAGGAAAATTAACCTCTTTAATAGCTGATGTCGGACAAACATCAACGCATTTGCGACACAAACGACACATATTATAATCAATATAGGCCAGATTATTTGAAATAGAGATCGCATCAAACGGGCAGATCTTCTGGCATTTAGCGCAGGAGATACACGCTACATCACAAGCACTCCGGGCTATAGATCCGTTATCTTTATTGACACAATCCACATAAATACGACGTGAACGGGGACCTTTCTTTCTCAATTCAATAATAAACTTCGGACAAGCCCTTACACAAGCTCCGCAAGCCGTGCACTTTTCCTCAATTACCTCCGGAAGTAAGGTATCCGGATTCATACGCATGGCGTCAAATGCACAGGAAACCACACAATCGCCATGCCCCAGACAACCATAAGAGCAATCTGTATCACCTGCATACAACGAAGATTCCACTGCACAATTTCCAGCACCATCATAAATATTGGTGCGCTTGCGGTTTAAACACGAACCATTGCAACGGACCACAGCCACCTTTGGAGCAGAAGCCATCACTGTCTTCCCTAAAAAAGTGGCAACTGCGGCCATCACCTTATCTCCTCCGACCGGACAGTTCAAACCGGATAAAGAATCAGCCTTTACACATGCCTCGGCAAATCCCCTGCAACCGGGATAACCGCAACCTCCACAATTAGCAGCAGGCAACAACTCTTCTACCTGATCAATGCGTACGTCTTCAACAATTTTAAATTGCCGGGCCACAATGTATAATATGATCGCGCTTACTCCTCCGATTACCCCGAGTAGAATGACGGCAATTAGGACTATATTCATGAATGATGCAGATTGTGTTTTATTCTAAAAGCAAACTTGCGTTTAAGCTTGTCTCGCTTCATATATAATAAATAATAATACGGTAACAATATCAGGACAGAGGATAAGCCGGAAATAATATCGTTTCGGGTCAATATACTTGCAATAATTAACGCACATATAACCAATAAGAAAGGTATTACAAAAGCTAATAGCACTGCATTCAGGCCTAATGTGAGATTTCCCTCCAGAAGGACTCTGTCGCCCGGAGAAAATGAATGCAACTTATCGTTTACTTCTATAACTTTCTCAGTCTGGTCAGATGCAGAACAGACTCCCTGCGCATGACATTCCGCGCAGGCAGAATGCTGAATTATCCTCACAAAAACTGTGTCACCGTTAACGGCAACAACATCCCCTTCATGAGAGATCAGTTTATCCATAATACTGTTTATAAGGATTACAAAACCACAAAGATATACAATTATTACTCATCCGATCGGCAGGTAAAAAAATAAAAAAAGCAACTTTCGTTGCTTTTTTAGTTCAGAAACAGGCCTACTGTTGTGCCCTTTTCATTCTTTTCCACAGTATATACTCGTGCAAACTGTTTAAGAAAATCCAGGGTAAGCTTACCCGGATCCGGGTGGATCAATGTTTGATTTTCTCTTTTTTTACTGTGGTTAATGGAAGTGTAATGTTTTTTCATAGGCTATACACAAATTGTTCAGATAATACGAAATTGAAACTTTAACAGCCCCGGGGACATTATTTCATCAATCTGCACCGGGCATATTTAACTAACGCTAAAGTATGATCTTTAGTATTCATTCTGTTAATAATATAACAGAAAAAAGCGACAACAAATTTACACGCATTTCGTTTAGAGCAGATAAAGATTTAACTATTTATCTTATTCTCAGATATCCATCTAAAATACAAACACATACAAATTATCCAATTAAAAAATCCATCGAATCACGCAAGCATCCGCCCATTATTTTAAAGCAAAAAAGTCGTATTATGATTTTTTTCACTATTTTTGCCGGTCGAATTTACAGGCTACCTGATCTGATCGGGTACCTGAAATAAAGAGTAATAACCCTACCTTTCAAGATTGATATGAAATTAATGCAACAAAAACTAGCCGAGTTTGACGCCCCTGATAAGGCCAAAGCACTTGGTGTCTACCCGTACTTCCGCAAGATCGAGAGCGATCAGGATACTGAAGTAATCATTAATGGTAAAAAGGTACTCATGTTTGGGTCAAACAGCTACCTCGGCTTAACCAACCACCCAAAAATTAAAGAAGCTGCTATTGCAGCCATTAAAAAATATGGAACCGGATGCGCCGGCTCCCGTTTTCTTAACGGTACTTTAGACATACACGTTGAGCTTGAAAAAAGGTTGGCTAAATTTGTAGGAAAAGAAGATGCCATCGTATATTCCACAGGCTTTCAGGTAAATGCAGGTGTAGTATCATGCCTTACCGGTCGTCAGGACTATATTCTTTGGGATGAATTAGACCATGCTTCTATTATCGAAGGACGCCGTCTTTCATTCTCCAATTCTATCAAATTCCGTCACAACGACATGGAATCACTTGAAAAGGCTCTTGCTAAATGCGAACCTGACAAGGTTAAACTGATTGTTGTAGATGGTGTTTTCAGTATGGAAGGTGACCAGGCACCACTTACAGAAATTGTACCCCTTGCTAAAAAATATAACGCTAACCTGATGGTAGACGAAGCTCACAGTTTAGGTGTATTTGGTAAAAATGGCCAGGGCTTATGTCATTCTTTAGGTGTTACCGATGATGTCGACCTGATCATGGGTACATTCAGTAAATCTTTCGCTTCTTTGGGAGGATTCATTGCAACCGATGAAATTACAGCAAACTACCTGCGTCACAATTCACGTTCATATATCTTTAGCGCAAGTATCACTCCGGCTTCTACGGCTGCAGTTATGGCTGCCCTCGACATTATGGAAAGTGAACCTGAGCGTTTCGAGCATCTTTGGAAGCTGACCGAATACGCATTGAAAGGATTCCGTGCTATCGGTTGTGAAATCGGTCATACAACGACTCCTATTATTCCGTTATTCGTTCGTGACAATGAGAAAACTTTCCGTGTAACGAAAGATCTGTTTGATGCAGGAATTTTCGTAAACCCTGTGGTTTCTCCTGCTGTTGCTCCTGACAGCACATTGATCCGCTTCTCTTTGATGGCAACACACACCTTTGAGCAGCTTGATTATGCAATCGAGACAATTCAAAAATGCTTCAAAAGACTCGACATTATTAAATAAAATAATGATATTCCAAAAGCCTTGTATTTTACAAGGCTTTTTTTATACCCTTAAATAAAGGAATCCGTCCATTTGAAGTACCCGGCGATTGTAATTTTTCTTTCCTCCTGATTATTGCGTCTTACCTGAATCAGCCACTACTTTCTGCTTTCTTTTCCAAACGAAGCATTAATCTTCGTTTCAAACCATTATTTTCCGGCAAATTTCTATTTGTGTGAACTTTTATCTACCATAAAAGATTGAATTGTGATCTTTATATTTATAGTTAAGCAGTATTTTTGGCGACGAAAAACAACACAATTCAAATCAACACACTACACAATGAGAAAACTGCTATCCTTACTCTGGTTGGTTGCGCTGATATCCGGCCAGACGCTTTGGGCTAAATCAGTCAACGAGCCTGACTCAGCCTACATCTTTGCCTATTCAACACAGAAAAGCAATGGCCACAGCGGATTGCTTTTTGCATGGAGTTCCAACCATAAAAGCTGGAATAGTATCGGTCCGGAATTCCGATTCCTGTTTTCCGATTACGGACGCTGGGGCTCCGAGAAAAGATTGGTATCACCCTATCTGTTTCAGGGTCCTGACCATCTCTGGCACTGCCTCTGGAGTCTGAATGAGACAGACGGAGTATTTGCACATGCCACTTCCAAAGATTTGATTTACTGGAAACCTCAGACTTACCCCGAAGTGATGAAAGGAGGAAACTGTCTCCAACCCGAGTTTCTTACGACAAAGCCAATGCTGCTTATGTTATTACCTGGTTAAGCAATAAAAGCCAGGGAGCTGAAACATACAGCGTAACTACCAAAGATTTTAAAACTTACATGGCTGCGAAGTCCGTTCCGGCAACAGCACGCCTGAATAACCGTGAAAAGGTTTGGGTAAATGGAAATGAAGAAACAGGCATTGTTCGCAAAGTGGCCTGGTCTGATCTGGAAACATTGCTCAATAAGCAAAAGCTGGAAGCATATCGCAGCAAACTATTCAGCGAATCGCCCAAGACGATGCTACCCGTTTTCCCGGACTGAAACCACTGGATGCAACAGTATCTGTAAATCTGGCAGAAAGTAAAAAAATCAGCAACAAGCTGGTCGGAGTTTTCTTTGAAGACATCAACTACGCGGCTGATGGTGGATTGTATGCCGAATTGATTCAGAACCGTGATTTTGAATACGCCCTGAGCGATAAAGAAGGACGGGATAAAAGCTGGAACAACTCCAAAGCCTGGAGTCTGAATGGTGGAAAAGCTGAGTTTGTTATCGATTCTGTTACACCCCTTCATCCCAATAACAAACACTACGCTTTGCTGAAGATTACCGAGCCGGGAGCCGGACTGATGAACGAAGGCTTTGACGGCATCGCTCTGAAAGAGGGTGAAAAGTATGATTTCGCCATCTTTGTACGCAACACAGACGGTCAGGCTAAAAAACTGTTGATCAGGCTGGTTAATGCAAAAGGTGAAGTATTCGGAGAGACCATTATTAACAGCAGTTCGAGAAACTGGAAGAAATATCAGGCTGTATTGGTCGCTAAAAAGAGCGTAGCTAATGCCAGACTGGAAATTGTTCCGCAATCTGCCGGTAATGTTGCTCTGGATATGATTTCACTTTTCCCGCAAAAGACCTTCAAAGGCCATAAAAACGGACTACGCTCCGATTTGGCTCAATTGATTGCCGATATCCATCCCCGTTTTGTCCGTTTCCCCGGCGGATGTGTATCTCACGGAGACGGACTTGGTAACATTTACCGCTGGAAAAATACCATCGGACCACTGGAGGCACGCAAACCGATGCGCAACCTCTGGGGATACCATCAATCAATGGGACTGGGCTACTACGAATACTTCCAATTCTGTGAAGATATGGGTGCCGCACCGCTACCTGTGATTGCGGCTGGAGTTCCCTGCCAGAACTCTGCTACCGGTGGTGCCGGACAGCAGGGAGGTGTTCCGATGTGCGAGATGGATCAATACGTTCAGGATATTCTGGATTTGATCGAATGGGCGAATGGCGATGCTAAAACCAAATGGGGAAAACTCCGTGCCGAAGCCGGTCACCCGAAACCATTCAATCTGAAGTATATCGGTATCGGTAATGAAGACCTGATTAACGATATTTTTGAAGAACGCTTTGCCATGATTTACAAAGCCATTCAGGAAAAGTATCCTGAAATCACTGTTATCGGTACTGTCGGTCCGAATTCAGAAGGCACCGATTATACCGAAGGATGGCAAATTGCATCCAGACTAAGAGTTCCTATGGTAGATGAACACTACTATCAGCCGGTGGGTTGGTTTATCAATAACCAGGATTACTATGACAAATATGACCGTTCTAAACCTAAGGTATATCTGGGTGAATACGCATCGCACGGTAATATGCTGTCAAATGCACTTTCGGAAGCGCTTTACATGACTTCTCTGGAACGTAACGGGGATGTGGTAAGTATGACCTCTTACGCTCCGCTTCTGGCCAAAGAAGGTCACACTCAGTGGAATCCCGATATGATCTACTTCAACAATACGGACGCAAAACCGACTGTCAACTATTATATACAGAAACTATACGGTCAGAATTCGGGTGATGTGTATGTGAATGGAAACGTGAAACTCTCCGATAATAAGGAAGAGCTAACTAAACGGATAGCCATGTCTGCAGTGCAGGATACCAATACCGGAGATCTGATTGTGAAACTGGTGAATGTGCTGCCGGTAGAGGTTAATACGAAAGTAAGTCTCAATGGTGCGGGTACAATTCTTCCTTCTGCTGTTAAAACTGTAGTGACCGGAAATATTAATGAAAAAAATCAGAAGCCTGAAGTGAGCACTCTCACTGTAGACAAAGATTTCAGCTGTACATTGCCGGCTTATTCATTTACAGTGATCAGGATGAAAACGAAATAAGCGATATTAGAGCACATTAAAAACGGGTTTAGCGATTTTCCGCTAAACCCGTTTTTTTTCTTAATCAGACATCCTCTTTTTCTGTCCTTTTATTTCTCTACCCTACCCTATCCAATCCAGCAATCGCTTATAGATGGGATTTCGTTCCAGTATCTCCGGATTTCCAAGAATGAATAATTGCTTCTTGGCACGTGTAAGAGCCACATTGAGTTTACGGTCAACCTCGACCCCTTCATCGATGGTAATATTGGGCAGGAAGGTCAACTGGTGCAAGCGGTTCACACAAAAGGAGTAGATAATCACATCGCGCTGCCCGCCCTGGAAACGTTCCACCGTATCTACTGACAGATTCTGTAAATCAGAAATCCCCGTATTCTGCAATTCCCGTTTTATAGCTGCAATCTGACTACGGTAAGGGGTGATAATTCCCACGCTCTCACCGGCATGAAACGGAATATCATTCATCCGGTATAATTCATAGACCGACTGGCAAATATCCGCCGTCAGTTTTGCTTCATTGCTATTGATTTTAAACGAGACATCCGAAGCAGAAGTCGTTGTCGGAAAAAAGTGTATCCGCTTCGAGGCCAACAGTTGCGTGAAGGCATCCCTGCCTTTATGTAAATAGGGCAAATCCTCCTCCTGATGCGGAGTTGGCACTACCTTCAGGCGGCTATGGTAAAAGGCTTTATTGGCAAAGTCCGCCACCTCCTCATGCATACGCCCCTGACGGTGTAACATATCTATGCTGTGGGTTAATCCTTTTTCCGTAGCATTGCGATACAATCGTTCAAACAGTGCTTCCCGGAAATTATGCAACCCAATCTCCCGCAACGACTCTTCGTTTACATCCGACTCCGACGGTGATTGTACCACGACAGCCGGAAGCTGTTTGTGGTCGCCAATCAGCACAAACTTGCCGATGGCATTTTCTCCGTGACGGTCTTTGGCACACAATAGCCATAGTAGTTGCGGTTCGATAATCTGACTTGCCTCATCCACGATGGCAACATCAAATCGTTTCAACCGGAAAAGCCCCGTGCGACCATTCATTGTCGGTACCGTAGAGACATAGACGCGACACTGCTGTAGCCGGCTCCTCACTTCTACGCGGTTACGACATTCTGCCAACTGGTTTTCAAGCAGGCGCGGGTGAAATTCCGCTTCGCTCGCCCAGGCATTGCCCACACGGATGTAATCTATCGATGGTTCGATACTCTCCAACGCCCGGCAAATCTCATCCACCGCTTTGTTGGTATAAGCCATCAGGAGAATGTTTTTATCCGGTTCGGCGTAGAAGGTTTCGACCATCTTCTTCAGGGCGCAGGAGGTTTTCCCTGTGCCCGGAGGACCCAACAGCAGGAAGTAATCCTTCGCCGCCTTCGCTTTGAGGGCTACCCGTTCGAAGTCACTCTCCTCCCCTGTCAGCGTATCAAGTATAGACCGGTCAGTCTCTGCTTCCCGTTGCCCGAGCAGTAAATCACGGTCGCTCGCCTTTTGCCTTCAGGAAGGCTGCCAGACTCTTGAACATAGCCTGAAAACCAACATCCATATAGTCGTGTTCGATGGCATATTTGCTATGCATGGGCAGTACGGAGGCATTCTTTTGCGGACAACGTAACTGCAACTCCACCGAATGGTTATCCATCGCGATGATAGAGGCTTTGATTACCTGACGGTTGCAGACGTTATCCTGCGCATTATTGCGCTCGTAGATCAGGACAATGTCTCCCGCACGGAAGTTGGGGAGAAAATCACCCTCATATTCGGGTATAGACAGGCGCAGGCGATGAATATCATTACGGATTTCACTCTTTTCCAACGTCAGATCATGCAGAATTTCGCCAGCATCGAATCTTCTCCTGCAACGAGGCGTTCCATAGCGTGAAGATACCGCGGTTAGCATCGTAGTCGGAGCCACTGCCGGTCTTGGAGACAAACTGTTCCTTGGTGATAAAGTTATAAAGCCGGTGAAAATAGTCTGATTCGAGCGAAGAAAGGTTCTTCAACCGCTGCTCAAACTTATCGATATCGGGTTGCAGATAGGTCTCCCAAAATCTTCCCGTCAATCCTTTCTCGTTGAGTGTTGCCGCTTTCAGGTTGGCCAGAAAACCACGCGTAAAGGCAACATCGTTGTGCCGCTGCACATCGTAATCGCAGAGTACGATGCGGTTGCGCACCTCCACGGCCGTCTTCACCAGACTCCAGTAAGGACGGCTCGGGATAGAGCAGCGGGGTATTTGGAATACATGAGGTAAGCCTGTGACCTTGTGCACATCCACACCCATGTTGTAGTGCAACACCGCAAAGTAGAGCATCATCTGCACGTAGTGGTTTTCGCGGTGGGAAAGCGGCGGCGGAAACTCCTTAGCCTTACCCGATTTCAGCTCGATAAAGCGCGTATAATCCTGCATCAACAGGTCGAGACGTCCCTGAAGGCCGAGTGTCTCACAAAGAAACCCGGGCTCAAGTATCACCTGCGACTTATCGATGCCGTAGCTTTTCTGCGGAAAGAATTCATTGACCAGCTTACTGATGTTTTCGAATTGCAGTTTACAATCGGCGAAGAACTGCTTTTCCGCATCCATCTCTTCGATATCGGGACAGGTCGTGAAGTCAAACGGATTGCGGTTGAAAATCTCCTTCATCAAAGCGCCGTATTCCACCGTTTCTCACTCTCCGGCATTGACGAAAGCGTCGAGAAAAGCGTTCGCCACGTTTCCCCAGCAACAGGTATTTGTTATTCGCAGGCAATTCAAGACGCGAATAGATGTAGTTTAGAGGGGTGCTTGCCGTAATCTTTGAAGCATTCGGCGAGCGGAACTGATATCAATCAGATAATCCGGTTCAAGCACCACACCATCTCGGGCCGGTAAGCATGATTCTCTTCGTCAAATGCCACATCCACCAGATTGAGTGTTGCTCCGTGATGAATCTGATCCAGCAACGAAGCAAAGTGAACAGCTTCGTCAAAATCAGGACTAAGCTGCACCTTCATCGGTTCGTCGGGATCATCGTCCGTCCAGGCCAGGAAAACTATCCTCACCTGTCGTCCGGGAGAAATGGCAGCGGATCCTTGGGGGATACGTTCGCCCTTAAAACGGCTCTTCAATGAGAAGTTAAGCTTTCCCGACGGATAAATATCAAATAACGCCACCGGCACAGGCTCCTGCGAAACTTCGTTACACAAGGTCTGCCAACAGTTTAATGGCCCACTCCACCTCGCTCATCGTTGTCTTCTGATCACGGTGCGACGGGGTTAGTGCGTATACGCAGGGCATTCAATCCCTGACTCAGCGACGCAGAAATGTCATACTTCTTCACGCACAAAATCAAGGCGCGAAAAGAAATTGGCAAAAGTCAGCTTATCCTCGTGCGTTGTCTGCCTGCAAAAGCGGTCAAACAGTTGCCGCAAACGCATCAGCTTGTCTCCGGCCTTACGCTCTGAGGCATGGATGGTAATCAGTTCGGCGTAATATTCCTGTGGTGAAAAAATGATGTATCATATTGAATTGAACGCTAAAGTGCGAAAATGCAAAGGTCGGTAAAATCAGCCAACCTGAAAAGCGTGTAAATCAAAATATAAGTTACGATTATCAGAAACTTCAGACCCCCCTTTGCTCCTGCCTTTCCCTATAGTTGAAAATAGGTTGATTATGGGTTTTTCCATAGATATCCCATAGATAATCCCATAGATAACCCATATTATATTATGATATGGGATATCTATGGGATATGGATGAGTTAACCAAGGGACTATATATATTCAACCTTATTGAAAGATACAACCAACCTATAAGCGACTTTTGAGGATAGTGATTTATAAAACCGACAAAGTATGGCATAAGCAGATAATAGGTAGTATTCACGTAACGGTGTCTAAGATTATCAGACGAGAGTCTCAGGCGTAAAAAATGATCAAATCGTATATTCCGGGCCTAAACGGGTAAAAATGTCTCTCAGAAAAAGACAAATTTACCTATATAAGTTGTTGACATCTGCTACATTCGCAACTGAATTCAATTAACAGAAGTTTGATCCTATGAAAACCAACACAAAAGCTATTTTATTTGCGCTATTTATGATAGCAAGCTCCATCCTGAAGGCACAATCCAGAGTTGAACAATGGAGCCGGTTTGAAACCACGTTTAAATACACAACAAATGCAAACAGTTTCACGGATGTATCTTTAAAGGCTATATTTACAAAGAACGGTAAATCAGTCGAAGTAACCGGATTCTATGATGGCAATGGCGTGTACAAAATTCGTTTTATGCCTGCACAAACCGGTTTATGGAGCTATACCACATCCAGCAACATCGCTCAGCTTAACGATAAGAAAGGATCCTTTGAATGCGTAGCCCCCACAGGTAACAACCATGGAATGGTTGAAGTTTCCGATGTTTACAATTTCAGGTATTCCGATGGAAAAACCTATTATCCCTTTGGCACTACCGCCTACGCATGGACACACATGGGCGAAAAACTACAGGAAGTAACCTTAAACACCCTGAAACAATCGGGATTCAACAAACTGCGCATGTGTGTGTTCCCCAAAAACTATCAACTGGTACAGGAAGAGCCCTCCATTTATCCCTTTGAAGTCAGAGAAGTCAAAAAAGACAAAAATGGCAAGGAAACCAAAGTCTGGGATTTCGGAAAATTCAATCCGGCCTTCTTCCAGCATCTGGAAAAACGAATCGATGATCTGAACCGACTGGGTATTGAGGCCGACCTGATTCTTTTCCATCCGTATGATAAGGGAAGATGGGGATTTGATGCTATGCCGATGGAGGTAAACAAAAGATACATCGAATACCTGACTGCCCGCTTAGCCTCTTTCAGAAATGTATGGTGGTCCCTGGCCAATGAATGGGATTATGTAAAAGCCAAAACTCCGGCAGACTGGGATATACTGACTCAAACGGTGGTCAAATGCGATCCATACCGGCATTTATGTTCCATACACGGCTCATCGGCTAACTATTGTGACTATTGGAAACCCGAATTCACACACATCAGTGTCCAGGACGAATCTCCTGTTCAGAGTCCGACCTCGGCTGCCATGCTGCGCCATATCTACCACAAACCGATCATTTGCGACGAAGTGGGCTATGAAGGAAATCTCAAAAGCCGTTGGGGACGCTATAGCCCCGAGAATATGCTCTATCTTATCCTCAACGGAGTGATGGGTGGAACATATGTCACCCACGGAGAGTGCTACATGCATAAAGATGCATCCGACACGATCTTCTGGGCAAAAGGCGGTGAATTTAAAGGTACAAGCTGGAAACGCATTGCCTTTCTGAGAAAGATCGTGGAAGCAAGTCCCAACCCTCTGCAATTGGCCGATGCGGGTCGCGACGATAACACCACCACTGCCGGCAACGGCAACTATTTTATCTATTTCGGCAAAGAAATGAACAACTCCTGGCTGTTTAATCTGCCTGCCAAAAACGCAGAATATGCAAGACCTCAGGAGGGAACCCGTTTTAAAGTGGAAATTATCGACATGTGGGATATGACTATTACAGAATGTCCTTCAATTTTCGAGATTACCAAAGAGAATGATTACCGGATGTACGATAAAGAACTGAGAAAAGTGAACCTACCCATGAAACCGTTCGTTGTGTTGAGGATTACTCAGGTAAAATAAAACCCGAATATCTGACACAAATCTTATAATCACATCTTAACCGGTGTGATTTTTTTTTATATTTACAAACTAATGTTTTATTATTTTGCATTCAAAGTTTCAGGATATTTTTAAATATAGATTAGCAGGTCAATATCCGGATATTCATTTACGGCAATTCATATAGAAATAGAATGGAACGCGGATTTACGCAGATTAAGCGGATGTATACGGATTAACAATCTGTTATAATATAGATATTTGAGGATTTAAAATTGACTTCGTCAATTGATTTAGTAGAAAATCAAAAATGCCTGCATTTTTCTTATCCGTTTTTCATCCGCCATATCAGCGTAAATCAGCGTCCTATTCTTTGATTATCATTTGAAACATTAAAGTAACATCCACATTCTACAGATAGATTAATAGGTGGTTATCCGGATATTCAATTGAATTTTTACACTCATAAATAAGTTGATTAGTTATTGTTTTTGAAGCAATTTATTGTAAACAACATAAAAAAGAACATGTATGTCAATTTTCAAAAGTAAAAGCTCTCAGTTAGTAAGGATCATTACAGTAGGATTTGTAACGACAATTTTCTTGTTGTTAGTAGCAATCTCATTGAGATTTCATAGCTCCGGAGTATCTCCATTAATAATCCCTGCTATAACTATCTTCCTGACTTTACTTACATTATACATGAATTCACTTCAACAAATTGAATTGAATGATTTCAGATTAATTTTGCGAAAACCCTTTGGAAAGATAGTAATTAACGTGAAAGACATCACTTCCGTAGAAAGATTATCAGGTTCAAACCTGACAATGACCTGGGGTAGCCAGGGGGTATTTGGATTTTACGGTTCTACAATGGATAATGCATCTAGCTTTGTGAAAGATAAGACGAAAATGGTGGGAATATCAACCGGTAGAAAGAAATACATAATTAGCTGTGACAATCCGGATAAACTGGTAAGCGAATTAAAAACGAAGATTAAGAAGTAAACTTAAGTTCCAGGGAAGAAAATTCGCTCTACCTGGATTTTATCAAAAAGCCAACCATCATACCCGTGAATCTCGTCGGCGTATTTACACAGCGTTTTGAAATAAAATTAATATCAGACTTCAATCCAATTGATAAAATGGCAATATTGAAAAAAGGAGACAGTGTTAAAGTGAAAGCGGGGATATTAGACCCTGATTACAACAAGTATGATATGTCTGATTGGCAAGGGCGTATTCTCTCCGTTGAGAAAGATGACGAAGAAGGTGAATTACTGTATGAAATCCAGTGGGATAGCATAACATTAGAATCTATGCCTGATGAATTTATCACCAATAGTATATCTGAAGGTTGTGACTATTCATCTATGATTTTGGGTGAATCCGAATTGATTGAAACAGGTGTAAGAGACAGGCTAGGAGATGTTGAGCAATTGAAAAAGATCATTGAAGAGGCTCACTTCTGGGATGATTATGGAGAACAGGGGAATAGAATAAAAGCTGTATTATCTCAATGTGAAGATCCTTTTAATTTGTATTATACCTGGTTTGGATATTTAGAGGACAATCTTGAAATACCCTGTAAGGTCATTTATAAAGGCGATCCATCCAGAGAGTTAAAATACGGTGGCGTAATTGAGATAACCGGAATACTGGACTGCGATGACCTAAAAGGGGTGATCGGTTGTGGAAAAACAAACAGAAAAACCGTGAATTTTCCATTGTGTGATGTGAAACCGGAAACGGTTACTTCCCGTAATCAGGCTTTGGAAGATTATACGGTTTGGTTTGCAAACCAATAGAATGTTTCTTTAACGCTGACAGGTCTGCGACGCTGTCAGGTTATTCCGGTTCACCATCACAGTATTGTTGATTGTACCAGACAGCGTCAAACAGAAAGACAATAACAAATAAACGAATATCACAATATGTATCCTTCTATCACCCAATACGCCACAGCGATCAGCATCCCCGAGAGCTTCGCAACGAAAAGCACCTTGCGCCCGGTTCTGAAAGAAGATGGCATGCCCTACTTCTCTGCCGGAGGCTATGCGGTAGTCTTCCAGATGCAGTGTGAAGAGACCGGCAGGCGTTATGCCCTGAAGTGCTTCACGCGTGAGCAGGAGCATAGAGCGGAGAGCTTCCTTAAAATATCGGAATACCTGTCCGGACTGGATACGCCTTACCTATTGCCTTACGAGTACCTCGAAAATGAACTCTGGGTGGAGGATGCCGATTATCCGGTATTGCTGATGGAGTGGGTAGATGGTGATACGCTTGACCGTCGATTGGCTGATCTGTGCCGGGAAAACGATCCCGCAGTTGTTGCTTCGCTGGCAGGCACTTTCGATGCGCTTGGGGTATGGTTACTGGAGCAGGAGCTGGCTCATGGTGACCTGAAACCGGATAATATCATCATTCGTCCGTCGGGACAACCGGTGCTGATTGATTACGATGGGATGTTTGTACCTGCGATGGCCGGAGAGAAGTCGCGTGAGCTGGGTACGCAGGACTGGCGGCACCCGCAGCGCAAATACTCGGACTTTAACCGCTACCTCGATGACTTCCCGATACTGGTGATCTCCTTGTCACTACATGTATTCGCTGCGGCTCCCGATCTCTACCACCGGAGCGGGAATGCCGATAATCTGCTCTTTACCGAAGCGGACTTCCTTAATCCTTACACCTCCAATGCTTTTGTGCAGGCCCGGGCGTGGCAGTCGCACGAGGATATTGCTCCCCGTCTGGCGTTGCTACAATATGCGGTATCATTGCCTTTGTTGCAATTGATTGGATTGGATGTGCATTTGAAGAGGACGGCGAGGGAGGTAGAACTAAAAATAGCATTAAGTTTACCTAACGTAATTCCTTATCGTAAAGGAAATAAATGGGGATTTTGTAGTTCGGATAAGGTTTTAAAGATCGAATGTATATATGATTGTGTAACACCCATAAACGATAAGTTTGTAGCGGTTAGGAAAGATAAAAAGTGGAGATTGTTTGATTGGGAAACAAATGAAAATTATATTGCTTACGAAGGCAAAGATATTGTAAAAAGCAGTCTTGTTAGAGGTAATGGGCAGAATGCATATTATAATTCACTTGTTTCAAATTATTATTTAGAACTCTATGATTTTGAAGTGTATCCCCAAATTGATTGGGCAAGATCTACGTTCTATGAATGCACAGAAATTACAGTATTAAAGACTAAATTGAAAGAAAAGCAGAGGGAATACTTGAATAGTATTGTAAAATCTGATTCTGGCAAATTATTTTTTAGGAAAACAAGCAATGGAAAACAAGGCTTATCAGATAGCTTGGGAAAGATGCTCACACCTTTTGACTATTATTATATTGGCGATTTTCATGACGGGATTGCTTGTGTTGCCAAAAATATGCGGCTTGTTGAACGCTATAGCAACCGAGGTAATAGAAAAGAGAAAGAGTTGTTTAATTGGGGATATATTGATGAAAATGGGAAGATAGTAGTACAGTGTAAATATACAGCAATTCGACCCTTAAAGAATGAATATTTTTTTGCTGCAACAGGATTGAAATATGAGCGAATCTATGGTGAATATGATTATGACGAAGATGGATATGATTCCTATGATGAGAAAATTATAGATAACTGGGGGGTGATAGATAAGAATGGGTATGTTTTTATAGATTTTATATATTCAGAGTTGAATTTGTTTAGAAGAAGTATTTTCAGAGCAAAGCTCAACGGTAAGTATGGTTTAATTGATTCTGGAGGCAAAATTTTAATGCCATTTGATTTTTGTAGTATTGAGGACTTTGACGGCAGTGGATGTATTGTGTTAAAAGATTGGTTTTATGGGGTAATGGATTTAAATGGAGCCCAAATCATACCATTTAAGTTTCGAGAAATAGAGAGGTTTTCTATCGAGTATATTGAAATGGTTTATGAGGTCGATGAGTTTTTTGGTGAGATTTGTTTAGAAGGAGGGTATAAAAAATATAAGAAGCGAGTGTTTCTTGACTCTTATTTTAAAGTTAAAGATGAAAATAATAAGATAGGTGTAATAACTAATTCAGGGAAAGTGGTTCTGCCTTGTAAGTATGACCTAATAGAAGCGTGTTATGATTCTTACGTTGATGAGCGCGGTGAAGTTCTAAAGAAATACAATGTGAATTTTCTGAAAATAGCTATAGGTGAATATCAAGATGTCGACAGTGGAGGCCGATTTGTTGGTGTCTTTGGTTTGATAAACACTGATTTTACAGTAATTGTAAACTGTCAATATGATTATATATCGGATTTCTACAATGATGTAGCTATTGTAATGAGATATAACGAAAATGAACAAATAAAGGTATATTACACTGATGGAAGTATCGGAGGGTATAGGCAGGCGACAAGATATGGTCTACTTGATAAATATGGGAATGAGATAGTATCATGTAAATATGATTCGATGAAACACTTTATTGATGATAAATTTGTAATATCAATTGACTATAAGTATGGTATTATAAATAATGCGGGGGAAATAATTGTTCCATGTTTATACGAGCAGATATGTCCTATTTCGGAGAATATGGCAGCAGTCGCTACCGAGTCTTGGATTGAAGAAGTTTGTGAGGATGTATATGATGACAATAGTGAGTCTCTTGATTGGATTTGGACAGAGAAAAGATTTTTAGGAAAATGGGGTTATGTTAATCAGGATGGTCTGTTATTGATTCCTGCTCAATTCGATTCTGTAAATCCATTTAAAAATGATTACGCAAGGGTAAATCTAAATGGAAAGGACTTATACGTTGATAAAGCTGGTACAGTTATAACTGGAGAGCAGTTGAAAAAGATTGCAGATATGGATTTATTTAATGCTATACCAGAAGAGGCACCTTTCGATCTTGATGATAGTCCGTCTTTTTCAATTTTTAGAGAGGTTGAAAACACACTAAGGAAAAAGACGACTGAAAAAAATAATATTTCTGAAAACTTTGATTTAGCCATAGGTTTAGCTTATAAAAACTATAATGGTGAGCGAGGGATTTTTGATCCTAAAAATAGACTTATATTAAAATGTAACTTTGATTCGATTTGTAAAATAAAGGATATGCGTTTTTGTGTTCGCCAGAATGATAAATATGGAGTTATTAATCAGTTTGGAGATTTTATTATACCTTGTATATATGAAGTGATGATTAGGTTTGCAAATGATCTGATATTAGTTGGAAATGCAACTGGTAAAATTGGATTTATAGATTTAAATGGAAATAAGTACTGGGAGGAATTCTAAATTTTGTGCACTATTATTTCGAAATTCGCTGTAACATCTATCATATGAATAAATTTGAGAAACGCTACTTAAAGGAGTTTGGAGACTCATTCACAATGGTCTGTGCCAATTGTTATGAAGAAACTCCGATTGAAAACAAATTAAGACTTCGCTATGAGGATGAAGAGTCTGGAATGATAAAGGTCGGTTATCTTTTGGCTTACCAGTGTCAGTCTTATGGTAAGTTTGAATTGTTTGGAGGAACAGTTGGTCCATCCTACGAAGGATTGATTGAAGAAAAATGTGAGTGCGGTGGTGAATTCCGACGGGATAAGCATATTTTCTGTAATAAGTGCTTTTATAACAAGTTTGAAGATTAGGAGAACAAGTGATTTGAATTTAGGCCTGTCAGTTGTCCCGGTTCACAATCATAGTACAGTTGATTAAAGGAGACTACCATCGCACTCCACCGACCTGTCTGCGTGCTTGCACCTGACAGCGTCAAACAGAATAACAAGAACAAATAAACGAACATCACAATATGTACCCCTCCATCACCCAATACGCCACAGCGATCAGCATCCCCGAGAGCTTCGCGACGAAAAGCACCTTGCGCCCGGTTCTGAAAGAAGATGGCACGCCTTACTTCTCCGCCGGAGGCTATGCGGTAGTCTTCCAGATGCAGTGTGAAGAGACCGGCAAGCGTTATGCCCTGAAGTGCTTCACGCGGGAGCAGGAGCATAGAGCGGAGAGCTTCCGTAAAATATCGGAATACCTATCCGGATCGGATACGCCTTACCTGTTGCCTTACGAGTACCTCGAAAATGAACTCTGGGTGGAGGATGCCGATTATCCGGTATTGCTGATGGAGTGGGTAGATGGTGATACGCTTGACCGTCGATTGGCTGATCTGTGCCGGGAAAACGATCCCGCAGCTGTTGCATCACTGGCAGGCGCTTTCGATGCGCTTGGGGTATGGTTACTGGAGCAGGAGCTGGCTCATGGTGACCTGAAACCGGATAATATCATCATTCGTCCGTCGGGACAACCGGTGCTGATTGATTACGACGGCATGTTTGTACCCGCGATGGCCGGAGAGGAGTCGCGTGAGCTGGGTACACAGAACTGGCGACACCCGCAGCGTAAATACTCTGACTTTAACCGCCACCTCGATGACTTCCCGATATTGGTGATCTCGCTTTCACTGCATGTATTTGCTGCGGCTCCCGATCTCTATCACCGGAGCGGCAATGCCGATAACCTGCTCTTTACCGAAGCAGACTTCCTTAATCCTTACACGTCCAATGCTTTTGTGCAGGCCCGGGCGTGGCAGTCGCACGAGGATATTGCTCCCCGTCTGGCATTGCTGCAATATGCGGTATCATTGCCTTTATTGCAATTGATTGGATTGGATGTGCATTTGAGGAGGACGGCGAGGGAGGTAGAGGAAATTCCGTTGACTACGACTTATGATGAGTCCGAAGGGGAATATATTGATGAATATGGAGTTAAGTATAATGCTGCTAGGACAAAGTTGGTTAAGGCTCCTAATACACTTATCAAGTATAAAATATTGCCATCAACAACACATATCTGTGATTACGCATTCGAATACTGTATAGGTTTGAGAAATGTAGATTTATCATGTAATTTAAAATCGATAGGTGAATTCGCTTTTTTTTGGTGTAAAAGTTTAGAAACAATTTGTGTTCCAGACAAGGTTGATTTTATAGGGATGTCTGTGTTTAATGGATGCCTCAAATTGAATGTTAGTATTGATGCTAAGAATAAAGTATTCGTAATTGACCAGGAGGCTTTAGTGAATATATATTCTAAGGAGCTTATTTATTTTCCCCCAAACAGTGCTAAGAAAATACTTAGCATATCTAATAACATTGAACGGATATCAAATGGTGCATTTAGCAAATGTGATAATTTGTATTCTGTTATTATTCCTAATACAGTTAGAATAATAGGTAATGGAGCGTTTATAACATGTAAAAATCTATCTGCAATATTTCTCCCGAATAATCTTGAGGTTATTGGGAAATCGGCCTTTAGACAATGTGTAAATCTTGGCTCGATAGTGGTGCCAAATAGTGTAAAATATATTGGAAATGGAGCTTTTTCTGAATGTGAAAGGTTAAATGTACATTTAGAAAAGGATCATGATACTTTCGTCTTAATAGATGATGCATTAGTTGATATAAAAAATAAGGAATTAATATATTATCCTATCGATAAGAGCCAAAATCATTTTCAGATACCTGATGCAATCGAAATAATAGGTCAAGATGCTTTTCGAGGTTGTATCAATTTGACAACAGTCATAATTCCAGAAAGCATTTTAGAAATTCAAGAAAGTGCATTTGAAGATTGTGGAAACTTGACAGATATATTTATTCCAAATAGTGTGAGATCAATAGGAGAACGAGCGTTTACTGGATGTGGAGACCTAAATATTGAATTAGATCTATCTAATCCTGAATATTATTTGGACGATAAAGTCCTTATTAATAAGCAAAAAGGAGAATTGATATTTTATCCTCCCCAAAAGGAGGATGAAGAATATATAGTTCCAGAAATAGTAAAATCAATAGGGAATTATGCCTTCTATTCTTGTCAAAATATAATTGCTGTGAAATTGAATAATGTTCATTCAGTCGGAGAATGTGCTTTTAGAGGTTGTAAGAAATTATGTTTGGTTGAAATGGATGATAATGTTATATCAATAGGTGATGATGCATTTGCTTTTTGTGAATCTTTAAAGTCAATTGTTATTCCCGGAAATGTTTCTTATATTGGGCGATCGGCCTTTTATAGGTGTAAAAGTTTGAGTGAAGACACGAAAGATTACTTGATAAATAACTACGGACCAACAGTTGTTAATATGAAGTAATTCTTATCTTTTGTATATACTGTTTATGTCTATAAAAATCGAATTGTAACTTATTTAGATATGGCATTTACACGAATATTTCGTCCTGTAGGACATGGGGCATTTTACATAGAAAAACACGAATTAAAAGATTCAACGTTTACTATAGATTATGATTGCGGTTCAAACAATAAAACTCTGATTCAATAAAACTGGCATTAAATTATAAGATATATAAAATTGACTCTTAAAATTGAAACATGGAATATCGACAACAAGAATATGATTTTGTAGATAGAACCAGAAAGATTCTGGCTCAGTATGATGATTATTTCCGAAAAAAAGATGTAAGATTTAGGTATAAAGGAGCATCAGTAAAACTCAAAGGTGGAAAAATGTGTAGTTCAAATAAATACGATGTGACATTACTACTCAATTCTATGGTTGGATTAATTGTATTGCCAAAAGAATTCTGGTATAGTCAATTGCCAAATGAGGAAATCAATAAAGAAAGGTGGGGTATTGATCCATTATGTATTTCATTTATTTCAACGAGGGATAATAGTAATGGTGGAGAAATAAGTTGTAGAAAATCTGTAAGATTTGTATCACAACATTTGAGAAACTCACTTGCTCATTACAAGTTTGAGGTATTCAAAAACGATACGGGCGAAATTAATCAAGTGGGATTTCGAGATTATTTGAACCAAAGAGATCAACTAACCTTCGATGCAATAATTGCAATTGATGATTTGAGAATGTTTGCAGATAAACTATCGAGTTGGTTTTTGCAAGAAATGAAACGGAATCATGAAGGACTGGGATAGGAAAAAAGATGTTTTGGTTGTATCTGTTGAATCTAACATATCCTAATGTTGAACGAGGCAACTCCTACAGAGTTGGCACAGCTATCGTCTTCAGTTACATCCTCAGGTTAAAACCGGAGGTTATACAGGGAGATTCCTACGGAGTCAAAAAGGATTGTGCTTTCAATTGGATAACCGATGAATCATAAATCCAAAGGAGTTGACCAATAATAACCCACGTCCAGATGACCATCGGGATTATCCGGGGCATGAAGAGCCTCAATATACCAGTCCCTTGCGGTTTTCCAAAGATAAAAAGAAGTCTATATAAAAAACAAACGATAATGCCTCAGCCCCTCGAAACATATTTCGACAATATACAGGACACCGTGATCAGCAAATTGCAGCAATCCACCCGGGAGATACTTGCTGCCGTGGCGTGGTTTACCGACTGGGAGATCTACACGGCGTTGCAGCAAGCCATGCAACGGGGGGTACGGTTGTCGCTTATCCTGGTGGATGATGATATCAACAATCACTCCAACCTCAATATTGATGCCCTGCGGAATCAGGGAGCACGTATTTACAGGGTACCACCAGAAATGGGGACAATGCACCACAAATATTGCATCATCGACCGTGCGGTGCTGATGATGGGTTCCTACAACTGGACGCGCAAGGCAGCTAATCAGAACATGGAGAGCATGATGGTGGTGTACGACGAGCGCACCATTGAGCAGTTTCTGGGCGAATACGAAAAGGTGCTGGCCTCTATCGGCGAGACGTTTGTCTTTACGCAATCTGTCAGCACCTCCGATATAAAACCCCGGCTGCGCATCGAAATTCGCCTGTTGGAGAACGATGTTACGTTGCTCGAAGAGCGAAAGGCTGGGATCGTGGCAAAGCTGGAACAGCTTGCACATCAGCTCCGGCAACACCTCGGTGAGCTGCTGATCCGCTATGCCGACCTAGAAGCCCGGCTGGCAGAGCAGCGCGCTCAAAAGACCGGCAGTCGAATTGATCGGATCGAATACGAAGAGGCGCAGCAAAAGGCACAGGCTACCCGCGAACAGGTGTTGGGCAGTGCGGAGAAGCAAATCCCGGTGCTCGATACAGAAGAGCAGGCCGACATCAAAAAGATGTACCGCGAAGCGGCGCTGATGGCTCACCCGGATCGCTTTGCGGGTAATCCGGATAAAGAGGCAGAGGCTACCCGCCTGATGGCGCAGCTCAGCGCCGTCTATCAGGAGAATGATGTGGAGCGTGTGCGTGAGATCTGGCAGGCGCTGAAGGAGGGTACGGCTTTCTCGATGGATCTGGACGAGATAGATGATCTTGCCCGTCTGGAGCTGATCCGGGATAAACTGCTCACTAAGAGAGAGGCTCTTGAAAGCGATATCCGGTCGCTCGAATCTACTGCCGACTGGAAGGTCAGTGAGCAGTACCGGGATGATCTGACGCTGTACTTCGATGAAGTGAAGCGGGATCTGGAGCTGCGGATTGGGTTGATGGAACGGCAGGTGAAGTAGGGTAAAATCGAATCAGGAACAGTGGTATAGTAGAAGATGATTTTTTCGTACAAATAAATATTCCGCTTTTATTTATGCTCGAACTTTGCTATTTTTGCAGAAATCAAACAAAATACATCATGTTGGTAGAATTTAGGGTGTTTAATTTCCGTTCCATCGGAGAGGAACAAGTGTTAAGTCTGGTTCCGGCTCCTAAGCAAAAGGAGTATGAGGAAAATATTCTGGTCAGAGGAAAAGCGGAGGCCTTAAATATGATTTCATTGTACGGTGCTAATGCTTCAGGAAAAAGTAATCTTATCAAAGCGCTCAAGCTTTTTGATAGAATGATACATTTATCTGCACGATCATCTTCTACTACACAGTTACCGTATGAGCCATTTCTACTAAGAGAAGGATGGAGTCAAAAGCCTACTAAATTTGAAATGACATTTATAGCAGGTAATAACAACCGGTATCGCTATGGATTTGAATTTAATCAGACGACCATTATTTCAGAGTGGTTATTCCGGAAAGGTATTGGACGTGAAGTGTCTGTATTTAGCCGGGAAGAAGAGATAATAGAGGTATCATCAGGATTTCAAGGGTCATCGAAACTGATAGATGCGTCCATTGAGGCAACGAAAAGTAATGCGTTATTTTTATCCACCTGCGATATGCTTAATGTTACAGAAGCAACTGAATTGTTTCAGTGGTTCAGACATTTTAATATTGTAGATGCTTTGGAAACAGAACCCGAAGAGATTGCAACCGTGAGAATGTGGGAAAAATCAGAGTACCGGCAGAAAATCCGCGACTATTTTTCCGTTCTAAGATTAGGCTTCAAGGATCTTGATATTATAACAAAAGAATTTGATGCCAGAGATTTGCCCTCAACTTTGGATGACCGAACCAGAAATACATTGAGCGAAAAGCTTCAGGGCTCAATTCAATATTCAGTAAATACGATACATCAACTTTATGATAGTCAGGGAAAAGAATCAGGGAAAACACTAAGCTGGGATTTTGACCAATATGAATCAGCCGGTACAAAACAAGCTTTTAAGCTAAGTGGGCCAATTCTATGGGCATTGGTGAACGGAGGAGTTTTGGTTATCGATGAAATAGAAGCTAAAATGCATCCGGCAATGACGCTCAACACTATAAATCTGTTTTTGAATAAAGAGACAAATATCAATCATGCCCAATTGATTTTTGCAACGCACGATACGAATTTATTGACATATCTGAATTTAAGACGAGATCAGATCTATTTTGCTGAGAAGAATAATTGGGAATCGACTGAAATCTATTCATTATCAGATATGCAATACTATAATTCTCAGAAGGAGCGTTCTGATACGGACAAGGAAAAAAGGTATCTGGAAGGTCGGTATGGTGCTATTCCCGTATTTGGTTCATTTCTGTCTATTTTAAATCGATAAAAAGATGGCAGTAAAAGGGAAAACAAGTAAAAAGAAAGAACGGAACGAGATTGAAAGACCAGTCCGGTATAAGAAGTACAAACAGTTCTTTCTGATTGTGTGTGAAGATGAAAATACAGAACCAAAATATTTTCAACAGTTTATTCCACTGTTCCCGGAGGAGACTCTTTTCCTAAAGCCGGTTGGAGTAGGCAGGGACCCGAAAGGTGTTGTTCACAGAGCTATTTTTGAGCGTGAAGATTTAAAACAAAAAGCTCACAAAGAGATAGATTTTGTTTGGGCGGTATTTGATAAAGATGATGCTGATGAAAATCAAACTAAAATAAACAACTTTGAAGACGCCCTTCAAATAGCAAAAGATGAAAAAATTGAGATTGCATTCAGTAATGAAGTTTTTGAAGTCTGGCTATTACTTCATTTGAAAGATATTGACCCAGCTCAACCCATTCCCCGAAAAGTAATTTACGATGATTTACAGGAAAGTATCCGGAATTTTGAGGCATTTCAGGATTTTGAATATCAACATGGTAAAGAGTCTGTTCTTGAAGTGATTAAGATCATAGGAAAGGAAGATAACGCAATAAAAAGAGCAGAAAAGCTTCTGTCATTTCACATTGGTAAAAAACCTATTGAATCAAATCCAAGTACTAAAGTTCATTTACTTGTAAAAGAATTAAGGGGCTGGATTGATTATTACAATTATGAACCGTGATTAATTTACCTCTCGAAATCAAACAATTTAGACATGAGCGACCAATCTTTAACTCCATTATCAGGCAATTCCTTAGCAATATTGGGCAATCAAACGACTTCACTTTCTCAAATTCTGAGCCAACAGGTCAAAGAGAATCCCTATACCTCACGTATCACACGCGATACGCCTACCGCATTTGTATTCTTAATTGACCAATCCTGGTCAATGAGCGAGGAGATTGTTTTCAACGGTGAAACGATGAGTAAAGCGTCAGCGGTAGCCAAAGCGGTGAATGCCATATTAACCGAACTACTGGGACGCTGTACGAAAGGGAATGAGTTGTATCATTACTACGATATTGCGTTATTGGGATATGGTGGCGATAAGTCCGGTAAAGCTTATTCTCTGTTTACCGGTGCTTTGAAAGATCGGGAATGGGCTTCTCCATCAGAAATGAATGAATATCCGTTGCGGGAGGAGAAGATTACTGAAACAAAGGTTGTACGGGGTAAAAGTCTGGATTATGAAAAGACCATCAAATGCTGGATTGATCCGGTGGCAGAGGAAAATACACCTATGTTTGCAGCCTTCGTTAAAGCCATAGAACTGCTGGAAGCCTGGTTGAAACGCCATGCCGGAAAAGATTGTTATCCACCGGTGGTAATCAATATTACTGATGGCGAAGCCACAGATGCAACCGATGATGATTTGTTGGATGTGGCGAAGAGACTAAAGACCTTATCTACGATTGATGGTAATATCTTATTAATCAACTCACATCTGAGCAATGTATCCAATCAACTTGCACTCTTCCCCCGGGATCGGAGGGAGCTACCCGATGATCGTTATGCCCGTTTGTTGTTTGATATGGCCAGTGATATGCCCGACAATTACAAACTGGATATTGTTTCCCTGAAGAAAGCGTACGATCTGCCACAGGAGCCGCCATTTAAAGGAATGTGTTTCGATGCTGATATGTCGGGACTGGTGAAGATGTTGAATATCGGAACGCAAACGAAGTAATGTCTGTTTAACGCTGACAGGTCTGCGACGCTGTCGGTTGTTGGTTCATTATCGTAGTACGGTTAATTAAAGAGACTACCATCGCATCCTATCGACCTGTCAGCGTGCTTGCACAGCGTCAAAAATAAGATATATATGCCCCATATTACCATTCCCAAATTTGAAGAACGAGCTTACTCTGAAGATGCCTCATATTCAGACAACTATCGCCTTGCTGTTTCCGACGGTGCAGGTGGTTGCGGCATTTTTGCAGAGCGGTGGTCTTCTTATTTGATTGAGTATCTTCCGGAAGAGTCGCTGATAAATTACGAAGACTTTGCAGCATGGATTGATTCTATTTGGGAGCCTTTTTTTGAAGAGAATAAATCATTAGCCTCGTCCATTGGCGGATTTGCCCAGAATAAGTTTTATGATGAAGGTTCATTTGCCACACTTGCCGCAACCTGGATTAATAGAACCAGAGTTAATTGGATGGCCTACGGGGATAGTGTGGTTTTTCATTACAATCGTAAAACACGGGTTTTAGAGCATTCATTTAGCGGATTATCTGATTTTGCGGAAAGTCCGTGGCTGATAAACTGGAAAGAGGAGACTAACCCGGACGGATTTCGCTCTGGTGTATTTGAGATAGATAAGCATTCAGTGTTGTTTGTTGCCAGTGATGCTTTGGCGTTTTATTTACTAGCAACTCATTCGATAATCAATCATTCAGAAGAGAATGCTCTTCAAATCGAAAAGACAATTTCTTCGTCATTTCAACAAAGCCTGATATTAAAGAACCTGATGGCGAAATATTCAGATAAGAAATCATTTGCAACAAGCGTTTTGAATCCGCTATTGAAAGCTGCCCATGAAGAGGGAAAATTCAAACGGTTCATCAAACAACTGTATAAAGCAGGCATGATGGTTAATGATGATTATTCTATCGTGTGGCATGATTTGCAATTCGCGAATCGCAAATGAATAGGATTTAAACCATTGAAAAGGTCTGCAACCCTTTTCAAAGTTAGGGACGGAGGACCTGAAAACGGGTTTTCCTTTTTCATCAGCATGAGAGGGAGCTGCACAGTCAATGTAAAGAAACCAGTGGCTCCCCAACTGGCGCGGGTTTATTGAAAACATACCCGCGCCTAAAATTCAGAAAGACTATATAGATAGTAAAAATTCGACCATATCCCCTATCACTTATTTTTCTTCCGGATGTTGTAGAATGTGTATCCCAGATAAACAGCTAAAACAAACAGAATCAATCCCCACAATCTGACGATAAAAAGAATCAGCTCAGAAACAATCGTCCAACCGGTTTCCATAGAATACCAAAGCTTCACAAAGAAGTTAGGCTCATATTTCTCCAGATTATCATCATTGACAATTAGTTCGTGCTGAATGGTTGGACGCTGATAGATATTCAACTTCACGGTACTCATCTTCATCTGATCTTCCAGGGAAAGATTTTGTATCATTGCTTCGTCAGCCACTTCCTGCTTGTTCTGGAGAATCTCTTCAGCAGCGGTTGTTTCACCTAATTTCTTACCTCTTTTGTCAATTGATTGGGCTAACCGCTTTTCAGCTCCGGATGCACGCTTCTGCGCCAACTTATTCGACAACACCTGAAGAGATACGTCATCCGCTTTAATGATGCGGTAATCCAGAAAAACAATCAATCGGGCAATCTCCCGCAATGTCGTATCCAGCTTCACGTTAGGCACGCGAATGGTCATATCGTTGGAAACCGTAAATGTTGTTGCCTCCAATGACGAATCTTTACTTACAGAAATCGTACTTACATTATCTTTAGAACCTCCCAACTGAGTATATGCCACATATCCTCCATTTTTTATAGTAATGTCTTCGATACGGGTAGTTGACTCCATCACATTTTTCACTTTGAACTTCAGTTCTGCCGTACGGATAAACTGATGAGTAGAGTCGACGCTACTGACCCTTGCAGCAGATGAGGTTACCATTGCCTCCGTGGAATCAGCAGCATCCGGGTATTGTCTTTCCTGCGATGCTTTATTCCCGCAACTAAATAACATAAGAGAAATTCCGGCTAACAAGATTAATTGATATTGTTTCATCTGTCAATAATGATTTTTGATTTGGTTACTAAATTTACAGGAAAGTTTAATTAACGCAATATTCAAAAAATAAAATTGAAGATCCAATACTATAGTGAATTTATTTTGAAATGAAATCCGCATTCGGATAGATTTCCCATTCAACCCCTAAATAGCTCTCTAATTCCCGGAACTTCAAAAAGAATAGAACGCGGATATACGCTGATTAAGCGGATAGTCCCGGATTGGCAAACAATTACAGTACGGATATCTACGGATTTCTAAAGTTAACGCCACCGACAACCTCGAACACAAGGCAAAGAAAAAAAAGATTGAATACACATTGCTGGGCATGAAGACACTGGAGATCTTACGAAAATATGTTGTGGAATACAAGCCGAAAGTGTGGCTATTTGAAGGTGTATCAGGCAAACAATACACTGATAGAAGTATTCAAGAAATCCTAAAAAAGGCTGACTCAAAAACTTCGATTAAGAAAAGAATAACAGCTCATACATTAAGGCATTCATTTGCGACACATCTATTAGAAGCAGGTACTAACCTGCGATACATACAAAGGCTACTGGGTCATAGCAATAGTAAAACTACTGAAATTTACACGCATATCACCACAAAAGGATTCGAACAAATTAAAAGTCCATTAGATAAATTAGAAATTAAGTAAAATGTAATTTCTAACTCAGTATAATATATTTATCTTTGAAAAATTAATTATAAAAAGCACATCAATTCGTTGGCTTTTCTAAAAGCCTATAAGCTCAACGCCTTATATATGACAACTTATTGTTTCATATTGTAAATCAACATGTTGATAATTAAAAAACAATTGCTAAGGCGGATATATGCACAACTGAGTTGAACTTACAGGAATTAGTGTTGAGCTTATATTGGTGTTGGGCGCAATTAAACCCCTGACAATAAATGACAGAAGATGATGAAATATTAATTTGTGTTGAATGCGTAAAGGACATTCGATTTAAAAAATTGATTGAAAAATTGAATAAGGTCGAAGTGTGTACTTGTTGCGGTAATAAGAACTATACAATTGATATTGATAGCAATGAGTTTATTCAAATGACAAAGGCTCTGCTAAGGTATCATTATTCGGAATGGGATTATAATACACACTTTGGAGGTGATAAATATTACACTTTGATTGATAACGATGATAACAAGTTGTTTAATAAACAAAACTTCAATAATGGTGATGTCTATGATGAATTTATAACTAGAATTGAATTCTTTGAAGTATATGAAGATTACAATAAAGGTATTTCATTATTTGCAGGTTATTATGACGGAGAACAAAATCCTCTTTTAGAAAGAATCAGAACAAACTATGATTATTCAATATTAAAAATAGAAGAAGCCTTAAAAAGCGAAAACTACTTTAATTTCGAGAAGCAGATAATCCAGATACTAAAGGAATACGAATCAGATTGCAAAATAACTATTGATAAATCCTCAGCATTCTATCGTGCTAGAATTGGTTATGAAGATAAGAAAAGAAGTTTGTTAGAAGGAGGATTTGAAGGAGCAATGATTTATGTTCCTTATTCAAATTCACAAATTGGAGCACCTCCTCCATACCTTGCTGGGTTTGGACGGATTAATAGAGCAGGTGTTTCATTTTTGTATTGTGCGTCTGATAAATACACCGCAATTTCAGAGATAAGACCGCATCCTGGAGATATTGTTTCAATTGGCAAATTTATCACAAAAAATGATTTGCTAATATTCGATTTGACCGAAGCCCAATTTCTTAACTATTACCTGACCGATGAAAAGTTAGACACTTTTAAAAAGTTGAATACTTTAACCGAATTGATGCAAAAGGTAATCCCTCCTTCAGAAAGGCAGGCTTATAATATTACTCAACTAATTGCAGATTGTGTCAGAAAACTAGACTTTGATGGGATTTTATTTCCAAGTTTTGTTGGAGATGGTCATAACCTAGTAGTCTTTAATCCTAAAAATATGGACTATACATTTGATGATGCTGAAGTTGTTCAAATTAAAGATGTTAGATATAAATATTTTAATCAGAGTTGGAAAAAGAATATTTCAGAAATAGAATAAAAGCGCAAATACATAGGACTTCGTGCGGTCGGCACGACCCAGCATGAAGTACAAGTTGAACTACATTCCCGATTCACAACCGGTCATGTACGGGAAATAAAAAAATCGTATTATGGAGAAAGCGGCAACTTTTATGAGTACCGCAGTGTCAGAGAAAGGAAGAAGTCACTTGCATCAAAGAGGTTTTGACGGATACAAACATCCAAAACAGCGAGGACATAAGCCTCTAAATTATCCAATACAGCCAGCTTTCGTAAAGTTAAGGCAATACGATGGCCATCCCGCTTAGAGAAGCGGGATAAGAATGCGCAGATTAAAGGTTTAGATTCGTGGTTTGCGGATAAAAGACATTGCCGGGCGAACGAATGCGCGGCAGAATTTCTACCGGCTGCATTTGCCCTTCTTGCAGGCCGGACATTGACAAGGGTCATAACCGGTCAGGCGAACAATCCGTTGCAATTTTGTCTCCGGGATAAAGGGTGTCCAGCGGACTTTGTGCCTGCATCAACGGATATTGTGCTACATGCATATAGGTCATCGTAGTCTCGATCTTGGCATGTCCCAGCAGCTCTTTTACGGTGATGATGTTCAGCCCGTCTTGGATAAGATGGGTGGCGTACGAGTGGCGCAGAGAATGGATGCAGACCTCTTTTTTGATGGAAGTTTTCTTCAGCGCTTCGCGGAAAACCCAGCCTATACCTCTGTTACTATAAGGTTCGTTGCTGGCTTTACCGTTGAAAAGCCAGATGTGAGGATATTCCGCTGCAATATATTTTGAAGTCCCGCCGACATATAATCCGAAAGCGGCACAATGCGGTCTCTCTTGTATTTACTTTGGCAGATGTGGATGGATTTGCGCTCGAAGTCAATGTCGGAGATCTTCAGGTTAATCACCTCATTGGAACGCAATCCGGCTGAATAAGTGAGTGTCAGAATAATGCGGTGCTTCAGCAGTGCGGGAGCTTTGAAGAGTTCCTTAAGTTCACTCCGGTTGAGAATCACCGGAAGCTTATGCTCCTTTTTGAACGACGGTAAATCAACGGCGCGCTTCGAAAGACCGACGTGACGATAATAATAGCGCAGACCGTACACCATGTGTTTGAAGGCGCTTCGGGATGGTGATTTAGCAGAGAGCGCCAATGCGGTGAGATACTCGTTAAGCTCCTCCTCGGCAACCTGCTCCGGCAGACGGTTAAAATGCAGACTAACCAAAGCAATGCGGTGCATGTAGTTGTACAAGGTGCTTTCACTCTGTCCCCGTAAAGCGGTTTGCTGACGAAGGGTCTGAAATACACGGGAAAAGCCATCAACACTTTCCATGGCACGACCAATGGCCGTAGAATTGATTTTTGTTTTCATGATGTTGAACATTAAAATTAGTAATGATTTTAAAGGGAGCTGACGACTCCCGTTCAACATCTATGAACGAAATAATATTATAACATATTTGGAATTAGCGGATTAGGGCTATTCCCAGAGGGAATTTAGTTCAACACAGGCTCACAAGCATTTGGGGTTTAAGTGGTTATGCGTGCTTCGCTCTCGCTTGCATGCTTTCTGCACGGTTAATAAGTTAGCGTACACGCCGTCCCCAACGGCTTGCAGCCTCGTCCGTTATGGGCAAGTGCAAAAAAAACAACAAAGTCTATACAAAATAAATATGGGAAAAAGAAAACCAATTTTACTATTATTTTGCATTCTCCTTTTTACAATTGGACATGCACAAGTTTCAAAAACCGTAAACATAACCACTCCTGGGACTTTATCTTCAATTCTAACTTCGACAGAACTAAGTACTGCAACAAATTTAACTCTGACGGGATATATCGATGCGAGGGATTTTAAAACCATGAGGGATTTGATGCCTAAACTTGCTTATTTGAATTTGGAATCTTCAATTATAATGGCATACTCCGGAACTGAAGGAACAAACGAATCATCAGAAACTACATATTATGCAAATGAGATTCCTCCCTATGCATTTAATGCATTTGATTTTTCAACTACATTAAGCAAAGAGAATTTAATTTCAATTAAAATGCCATCTTCGACTATATCAATCGGTGCCTATGCATTTTACAATCGTTATTCTATGAAGGGACAGTTAATAATTCCCGAAACTGTTACTAATATTGGGAATTTTGCATTTTATAATTGTTTTGGCCTGAATGGAAATCTTGTCATACCCAATAATGTAACATCAATTGGTATTAAAGCATTCAGGGATTGTGATGGCTTCAATGGGACTCTAACTTTATCAAACTCATTGGAAACTATTGGAGATGAAGCTTTTTGTAGCTGTGATGCATTAAAAGGAACATTAAACATTCCTACTACTTTAAAATCAATTGGCAGACTTGGTTTTTGTGCATGCAAAGCACTTACAGGTACTCTCCGATTAAACAATAATCTAGTGAATATTGGCCCATATGCTTTCTCAGGTTGCACGGGATTTACCGGCTCTTTGTCAATACCAAATTCTGTTACAACAATTGGTGAGTATGCGTTTAACGAATGTACGGGTTTTAACGGAACATTGACTATTCCAGCTTCAGTGACTTCGATAGGTAGAGCCGCTTTTTGGAACTGCAACCGATTTACCGGTTCGTTAATTATTCCATCCTCCATAAAATCCATCGAAGAATCCACTTTTTGGGGTTGTAGTGGATTTGATGGAAACCTGACTATTCCTTCATCAGTATCGAATATCAAAAAATTTGCATTTTATAATTGTAATAAATTAAAAGGAACTTTATTAATTCCATCAAGTGTAAAAACAATAGCTGAGCATGCATTTAGGGAATGCCGCGGATTTAACACTTTATCTCTACCTGATTCTATCAAAAGCATTGAGAATAATGTGTTTCAGAATTGCACAGGATTTCGGGGACCATTAACTATCCCATCTTCACTGACAACCATAAGTCCCTATCTTTTTGCAGGCTGTGGATTTGATGGAAATCTTATTATACCAGAAACAATCACAACAATTTCAAGTGGAGCCTTTTCTGATTGTTCGAAACTTTCCGGAACCTTAAATATCCCATCATCAGTTACTTCGATTAGTTATTATGCATTCCAGAATTGCAGTGGATTTACGGGATCTTTAGTTATTCCTAAAAGCATTGAGAGAATATATGAAAACACTTTTTATAACTGTACCGGTTTCAGTGGAATTTTGAATATCCCTGAGTCCATAAAACAAATTGATAGGTTGGCTTTTTATAATTGCACGGGATTATCCGGAACTCTGACAATCCCAAAATCTGTCACTACCATCAGTTCGAATACATTCTATAACTGTACAGGGTTAAATGATAAACTTATACTATACAACAACCTGACTTACATTGGCGATCAGGCCTTTGGCAACTGTGTAAATATAAAGGAAATAGATATATACCGGACTCATCCTGAATATATATCATTAGGTTATAGGGTTTTTATTGGAATGAAAACGTCGGATTGTATATTGCATGTACCACCTACCTCCAAAGATTTGTATACAGGAGCAGCACAATGGAAAGAATTTACCAGTGTTTTAAATGATCTTAGAATTCAGTTAGATGCAACGCCACCCACAGTAGTTATCAATAAAATGGTCGATGGTAAAACAAATGCAGCAATTACTAAAACCGGCTCATTGACCGGAGTGTCAAATGGAGATTGGTTTTATGTTACATTAAATGCTTCAGCATCATATGAGGATGCAAATGTAGGGATAAACAAAAAAATTGTTGTAACCTATACCCTTTCAGGAGATGTTGCAGTTAATTATTTAGCGCCTCAAGATTATGTTATAAACAATGGCAAAATATCAGATTTTATCACCATTAAATCAATAACTTCGCCTGAAGTTGTTTGCGGTAATTCATTTGTTGAATTAAAATACATTATCAATACAGGCACTCCAACACATTATAAAATAACATTCGGATCGTCAGCATTAAACGAAGGACTTAATAATATCCAATACACAGCAATACCTTCTTCAAATGAAAAGAATAATATAATCATCCCAATTCCTGCGGGAATAAAAGATGGCATATATTATGGAAACATAAAATTGAAAAATGAATTAAATGTGGAAAGCTCTAATTATCCTTTTCAATTTTCAGTAGACGTCTCTGCTGAGAAACTCGTCACAAAGTTCGATGATATCATTTTGTTTAACAACTTCGAGAATCGCTTTACTGATTATCAGTGGTACAAAAATGGAGTTGAAATTTCAGGGGCAACCAAACAGTTTTATTGCGACCCCAATGGTCTAAATGGTGATTATTCGGTAAGATTAATTACTACAACAGGTGATACACTGTATAGTTGTGTGAAAACGCTCCATTTAAGATCAAACAATAAGTCAATAGATTTTCCAAATCCTGTAAAGAAAAATCAAAACTTCACTATCTCATTAACCAATTGGAACAATAATGACCTGAAGGATGCTACAATTTCAATTTATAACATCCAGGGAGAATGTATTTACACAACAAACTCAGTATTTATGGAGAATTTAATTCAATTAAACAGAGCAGGAATCTATCTCATTTATATAGATTCTAAAAATCAGAAAGTTACGTCTAAAATTCTTGTTACTCAATAACTATTATCATTTTATTAAATGAAAAAATATTTTTATATTGTCATATTGCTTTTCATCTCTAATTATTCAATTGCTCAAAAAAATGCGAATGCTTTATCATTGAGTTTTGGAGGTGGACAAAATAGTCTAATGTACGAAACCTCAAATGGAGTTACTAACGAAGTTTTTGGGTGGAATGTTTCTGCTGAATTTCATCATTATTTTTCATCGCGTTTTGGCATTTCTACGGGTATTGAATTACAAACATATTCTTCAAGTAACATTTTGAATTTCACAGAAGAAACTCAAGGACTTGATGCGGAAGGTAATAGCTATTTATTTAAAACGAAATTCAACAACTGGATAGAGCAACAACAACTTATCAATTTTGAAATTCCTGTTACTTTATTTTACCAGTTTTCACTGAGTGAAAAATTTCAACTTCAGACTGCTATTGGCGCAAAATTGTGTTTACCTGTTTCATCTCAGTATAAAACCATCGGAGGAGAAATGGCTACCAGTGCATTCTATCCTTTATGGAATGTAGAACTTTACGACTTACCACAATATGGGTATGACACTTTTACAAATGAATTTAAAGGTAATTACCAGACTACTATAGGTTACATTGGCGTTGCTGAAATCGGAGGTCTTTACAAACTGACAGACAAAATAAATTTATTTGGGAAATTTTATTACAATTATGGCTTTAACAACATTCTCGAATCCGTAAATCAAAATATATATTCGGTATCTGGCGTGTATAATGGTATTTTAAATTCTAACCAGACTGAAGTTGTGAAACTGAAAGCGCTTGGACTTAGAATTGGATTGAGTATGAATCTTTGACACAAAACACCTAGCCCATATAACACACGCCTATGTTCATTGGCTGGCTGACGTGCATTCCGGCAGTTTTGCTCCCGCATTCACTTCGTCGTTTCACGACAGCGAACGCTCCCGCACCCCGCCAAATGCCCATAGCCTCGGTCGTTATGGGGCATAGTAAAAAAAAGAAAATAGACAGACTTACAAGGTGTAAAATCTTTGACGAACTGTCCGCTTTCGTGACAGAATAACTACAATATGTATAAAGTAATGACTTTTATTTATTTGAATGTATGTTAATACAACAGAGTTTATTTTCGTATTGGGATATTATTATGGGTATTTTGATACTTTTTATTTTGATTCCTTTTATCTATATTGGGTATTTGAAAAGGCTTAAAATACCAGAGAAAAACGAACTATATCATTTTCCAGGAGAATATAATGCAAATAAAGCAAATGAAATTATCGACTATGTTGAAAAACTTGAAAACTTATTTGGGAAAAGATTTTCCAACTTTAAAAACTTATTAGCGAAGCTTGAGAAAGACCCAGCAGAAGACAAAAGAATGTTTGTTGAAGCAATTGAAAGTATCATATTTTGCATTAAACTTAATGGACAAAAAAGATGGAATGTGTTTTGGAACGTATCAGACAGTTTTCTTAAAGTTATGATTCTTATGTTGCCAATTACAGGTGTAACTATTGTAATTATCTCCGAAATCTATTTTGATTTTACAGGTCTTGTGTTTAGTATAATTGCAACGATTTTTAGTTTGCCGTTTATCCTGATTATATTTTCGTCTTTTTTAAAAATGTCGCAGTATATATTTAGAAAAAGAGAAACTTCATTGCCAGCATTGAGTCTTGCATACTTTGCATTGGATGCATTAATTAATAGTCATGTTTCCAGAACCTATGATAAAAAAACGGGAACTTACTATTATTATACTACAATTCATAAATACAACGATTTAGTAAACGCAGATTTTAAATTCAGTAGTTATCATATTCCGACCAGCGCTGAAATATTAGGGGATTTAAGTAAACAAGCATTAGGAGAAAAATAATTAGTAGGATTTACGTGCTTCGTTAGAATTTTCATATTTAGAAAAAGACAAAAAGAGATAAATTCTAATTGTTCGAGAGACTCTGCTCATTCTCTTGCTGTAATTGTATTTTGATAACGAGAAAAAACTATTTGCGAGAGAATTTACACTTTATCGGCGGACATTTAGACGACTGAAAACAACCAAACTACGACCGCATAACACACGCCTATGTCCATTGGCTGGCTGACGTGCATTCCGGCAGTTTTGCTCCCGCATTCACTTTGTCGTTTCACGACAGCGAATGCTCCCGCAACCCGCCAATGCCCATAGCCTCGGTCGTTAGGCATCAGTGTAAAAAAAAGAAAACAGACTGGTATTTAACTCAAAGAAAGATTGCGACAAACCTCGCCTGCGAAGGCGGGACAACGTGATCGTTGTAGTCAAAACCGGACTTTGCACCACCACCCAACCACCCTTACGGATTCGGCTCCGTGCATAAACATTACCGGGGTCGACACCTAAATTACACCGAAAGAGCTATTGTTTCGTCTGACCATAGATCGATCAACTGCGAATTTGTTTAAATTGCTATCCAAATTTTGAAGGCTAAAATAATTAATCTACCTTTGCCGAATTTGAAAAAACTGATAAAAACCACCCAACAGAAAGAGGAATTAAATTTCAACATGAAGACAGTTAATGAGATTGCCACAATAAAAATGATGAATGGTAACGAAGCAGTTGCCAGAGGTGCCTATGAAGCAGGAGTGAAAGTTGCTGCCGGATTCCCGGGAACACCTTCCACAGAGGTAATGGATTATACCCATCAAAATTACTCTGAGATTTATTGCGAATGGTCGACAAATGAGAAAGTAGGTTTAGAAGTCGCCATTGGAGCTTCATTTGCAGGTTATCGAAGCTTTGCGGTAATGAAAACTGTGGGTTTACATGTGGCGGCAGATGCCCTGGGTGGAGCTGCAGGCAGTCAGATTAACGGTGGCCTGGTATTGGTGGTTGGTGATGATGTTGGTCGAATTGCAGGTGATGACTATAACGATGTTCGTCATTATGGGAATATGTTTAATATTCCGGTATTAGAGCCAAGCGACAGTCAGGAAGCCAAGGACTTAATGGTTAGGGCATTCGAGATTAGCGAAGAATACTCAACCCCGGTCATACTTAAAATAACATCGGTGATATGCAAAACAACCAGTAAAGTTGCCATTGATGAAGAGTATACTTACAAAGTTAAAAGCAGAGAAAAATATCCGGTAAGCTTCAGTAAAGTTATCATGACAACCATGATGATGAATGCAAAAGGCTCCGAGCATCCGAAGTTAACCAAATGCTTTCACGATTTTCCGGCTCAGATGAAGCGCCTGGCTCAGGACAGCAATGACTTCGATATGAACAAGCTGGAGTTGAATGGCAAAAAGATCGGGGTAATTACTGCAGGCACACCTTACTTTTACGCAAAAGAGGTTTTACCCGAAGCCTCGATTTTAAAAGTGGGAATGGTTATGCCACTTCCGGAAAAGCTGATTCGCAAATTGGCCGAACACGTAGAGAAACTCTATGTGATTGAAGACGGACATGATATTATTGAAAAGAACGTCAAGGATTTAGGAATTTCGGTAATCGGGAAAGAATTATTTCCGAAGTTCCCCGTGATGACGCGTTTTACTCCCGATATTATTGAGGAAAAACTCGTGCCGGATGCACCAAAAAGGACTCCTATGGAAGGTGTACCTTTCAGACTACCGGTTAGTTGTGCAGGGTGTTCTCACCTTTTCATCTCTCAGATTCTAAGAAAACACAAAATAAAAGGGGCTGCCGATGTTACTTGTGGTTTAATTGGCTGCTTCCCTCACATGGAATCTTATCAACTACAAAAATGTATGGGTTCGAGCATTGCGCTGGCTCATGGTTACAATGTGGCGAAAGATCACAAAGAAAAATTTGTGGCCATGATAGGCGACGGTGGTTTTTGGGCAACCGGAATCAATGGGCTGATGAACCTGATTTTCAATGACAGTCAGTCTACGACGATTATTGTTGACAATAGCTGTTTGGCTATGACGGGTGGTCAGCATGTGGCTTCCAGTGAGTTTGGATTTAATTATAAACCGGAAAACAAACTGGAAATTGCCAAAGTATGCGAAGCTGTTGGTGTAAAAGATATTGTTACCGTAGATGCATACGAATTTGAAGAGCTGGAAACTGCTATATTAAATGCAGTCAATGCCGACACTAACTCAGTTGTCATTGTAAAAAAACCGTGTGTAACTAAATTTAAGCTGCCAAAAGATACTCCGTATTTTATTGATCAGGAAAAATGCACTAAATGTCGTAAATGTATCAATATCGGATGTTTAGCTATAGAGAGTAAAAAAGCAATGGATGGATCGGTAGAAATAGTGATTAACGAAGACCTTTGTGTAGGCTGTGGACTTTGCTCAACAGCTTGTAAGTTTGACGCAATAAAACGATAACAAATGCAAGATACAGGAAAAAATATTATCATAGCAGGTGTAGGAGGACAAGGAATTCTGCTTATCAGTAACCTCTTAAGCAAGTATTATATGAAACTTGGTTACGAGTTAAAAATCTCTGACGTAATTGGATTAGGACAACGTGGCGGTGGAGTCGAAAGTCATTTCCGGTATTCAAACAAACCGGTATTATCACCCTTTATCAAGGCAGGTGATGTAGATTATCTTTTATCTTTTGAGCAAACTGAAACACTACGGTATTTGCATTGCCTGAAAGAAGACGGAATTATTTTCTCAAGCACTTTTGAATTATCCACTTCAAGCGTAAACACCCGCCTGGAAAAAGATATGCCTGAATCGAAAACTGAGCTAATAAAAAAAATCTGGTAAGAAGACATTTATTATTGATCCCGAAGAGAACAAAAGTCCGGATTTTGATATCAGCAAAATGATGAATATTGTTATGCTTGCCATCTACGCTGAAAGCAGAGGCTATTCACATGATGAAATGATTCAGATCGTGAAGGAAAGTGTTCCTGCAAAGTTTGTTGAAGGAAATATAAAAGCATACGAAAAGGGAATTTCGATTGCCCGCACTAAACTGGCAGAAATCAATCAGTAATTATTAAGAGGAAAATACCATGAAATTACCCGAAGGCGTAATATTACTTGATAGCTTAGGTGATTTACAACCCGGCAATACATGTCCGATTCTTGTGTGCGCATCGCATTGCGGTGATAATGGGTCTTTTGCCCGAAAGGTAAAAAACTGTCAGGTAAAAGCTGTTTTTCTCAACAATGCAGGCATAGGCAAAAATCAGGCTGGTATCAGTGGTCTTCCACATTATGAGGTTGAGCATGTTCTGGCCTGTGCCGTTGATCACAATAGCGCCGAGATTGGTGTTGCCCGCGATACCTGGGAGAGCGGAATCATAAGCCACACCAATAGCAGGGCCGAAGCAGCGGGAATACAAATCGGTGATTCTGTACAAGATGCCGTTGCCAAAATAATTGATATTATCAATCGTCCTTTATCGACTCCGGAAAGTAAGAATTCTGAATCTCTTATTTCGAATGAGGAGAAGGATGCCGGCAGCAAAGCTGACATAAAAAAACAAACCCAGACTCAAATTGACGGAGTAACCATCACCGTGGCCGATAGCATTACTTTTTTAAATGAAAATAATGCCGGGGATATTGTTGTGTGTGGATCGCATGGCGGAGTGAGTGCCGGACATTATGCACAAAAACGTCACGTTAAAGCCGTGTTTTTTAATGATGCCGGAATCGGCAAAAATAATGCCGGTATAAAAAGTCTCGCATCTTTAAGTGATGCCGGAATCCTTGCATGCACAGTAGACTGCATGAGTGCAGAGATTTTTAACGGGCAGGACATACTTGAAAATGGCATTATCAGTGTTTGCAACCAACTTGCAAAAGCCAGAAACATCAAAGAAAAGATGACCGTTAAAGAGGCCATTAAATATATTTAGAAATGGATAAGACTTGTATACCCAATAGCGAAAATGGTTATCTGAAAGATTATGTTTATCTGATCACAGATAGTTTGAGAAAGTTAGCAAACATTGAGATCGTTGACTTTTCCCTGAGTATAGAAGAGCAGGCAAAACAGGCATTCAGTTCCGGTTATGTACTTCTGGCTCATAATGGGTCAAATGACCCGATATTTAACTATGCAAATCAAACTGCGCTTAACCTTTTTGAAATGTCATGGGAAGAGATTACAAATATGCCTTCCAAATATTCTGCTGAAAGTGACCAGAGAGATAAAAGGGAAAAGTTTTTAGCTGATGTTGAAGAGAAAGGATTTTCCAAAAATTATTCGGGTATCAGAATATCTAAATCAGGCAGGAGATTTGAAATTAAAAATGTAATTCTCTGGAATGTATATGATTCTGAAAATAACAGAATTGGTCAAGCTGCACTATTTGATGAATATGACTATTTATAAACATCCACTGATCATTAAAAAAAAGACTCGCTAACCGAGTAGACTGCCCTGCCGGTTCACCGGCAGGGAGAAATTCAACTTCACGGTACTCATCTTCATCTGATCTTCCGGGGAAAGATTTTGTATCATTGTTTCGTCAGCCACTTCCTGCTTGTTTTGGAGAATATGAAAAGAGATATACTCATCCCAACAATATGATTCAACAATAACAAACATAAAATCCGCTAAGCCGGATGGTAATGAAAGTGCAAGCCATAACGAAAAGCCACAACAATGAACAGAATAATCCTTTTACTTATTGTCCTGTTGTTCGGGACAATGATTTCGGGCATGGGCATAAGCAAGCCAAACAAAACTCTCCATGCAGTTGAAAAATCAGAACCGAGCCTGACGGATGCCTCCAACAGAATGGCTCAACACACTTACAGAACCTTAGACCCATCTAATCCGCTTATCTTTAAAGGAAAATATATTATCTATAAAGGCAACACCATCCCTCTGGGGCCCAAGGCCTTCTTTATTGACGGACAACTCTCCGATGAAGAGGTTAAGAAATATCCGTACGTATTCAATTCTGTCAATAAGGCTGCACAACAGCTGGCAGATGGAACAGAGGCTTCTCCGATGACGCTCTACATTGCTCCGTATGTCTATTGGATAGATAATCCGGACGATCCGCAAATCAGGGAGTCAAACGGAAATGAGCCTCCTTTCGGGTTGGTTATTAAATGCAAATGGTTGCGTTTCTACGGATTGAGCGATAAGGCTGAAAACGTTGTACTGGCCTGTAACCGCGGACAAACGATTGGTGCCAAAGGAAACTTTACGATGTTCCGGATCTATGGAGACGGTACCAGTTCGGAGAATATTACCTTTGGAAATTACTGCAATGTAGATCTGGTATTTCCTCTCAAGCCCGAACTGAACCAGGAAAAGCGTGCCTCTGCCATTGTTCAGGCCCAGCTGATTTTGTGCGACGGAGATAAAATTACAGCACGCAACACACGGTTTATCAGTCGGCTTAATCTTTGTCCGTTTGTGGGCGGCAAACGTGTTTTATTTGACCGTTGTCACTTCGAAAGCACCGATGATGCCCTTTGCGGCACCGGTATTTATCTCAATTCAACTTTTGATTTTTATAGTTCCAAACCCTTTTACAATACGGTTGGAACCGGTGCCGTTTTCCTCAATTGTGACATCCACTCATACACCCGGGGAGAACAATACCTGACTAAAGCCGGAGGTCAGGTAGCAGTGGTGGATTCCCGCATTTCAGGGAATGATATCACCTATCCCGGCTGGCAGGATATTACAAGCAAACAAACCCGAAATTACCAGTCAAATGTGTTGTTAAACGGGGAAAAGATATTGATCGGAAAAAGAGACAGTTTATCTACCATCGATATGCAGGATAAACCCATCCTGCATGCCTACCGATTCACCCGAAACGGAAAAACCATCTATAACACCTACAATTTATTGAGAGGTAATGACGACTGGGATCCCATGGGCATTAAACCGACTGTCATTGCAACAGAAAAGGAGACTGACAGTAATCTGACCAATCAGCCTACCCGCCTTTTATTTTCCCCTAAATCGGCAGACCTCGAGACAAAAAAGGATACACTATCGCTCAATGCATTCCTGTATCGTTTCGGAAACTATACTGTAGAACCGAAGAATATCAGGTGGAAAATCGAATCGGGAAACAAGAGTGTGGTTAATCTTCAACCCACTACCGACGGAAAGTGTCTGGTTATCCCTGTCAATACGACAGACGAAACTCAGCAAGTAGTGGTAACAGCGTATACTGATGAGGGGCTGGAAGCTGCCAGCGTACTGAATATTGCACCGGCCTACCTGAATGCTCCTTCATTTTCGGTAAAACCAGGATTGAAGCTTCAAAATGGCAAGCTACAACTTCACTATAAATTAAACACCCGATACGATGACGAATCTATTGTGAATTGGTATCGCTGCAGCGATAATAAGGGGAGCGACCCTATCGAAATAGCAGTATCGCGCATGAATAAACCCTTATTGCAATACGAAACCGGAACAGGCGATGTCGGATATCACATGATGGCAACAATAGCGCCGAAACACAAACGTTGCAAAGCGGGAAGTCCGGTATCCGTTATCACAAAGGATAAAATCAACCGCAGCAATCTGACAGGTGATCCTTATCACCTGTATTCTGATTTTAGCAATATTTCCACATCCAACCAGTGTAAGATCATACCCGGATTCCGGACACTAACCCACTACCAGGGAGGCGAAGCAACAGATACGACTAAAAATGCGTGGAGATACGGAAACGGCGAAGAAGGTGCTATTAACGAAACCGGCTTACTACCGGCCGGAAGAAGTGCAAGCCTGTTCTATACTCCTGTAGGAAAGACTTTTGGACCAATGCGGTTTATGCTGACATTAGCCCCGTCTAAATCGGCCGGTCAGGGATTTAGTGTGGCGCATCTTTATATGGATGTATTAATCAAGTTCGATGCTAGCACAATGAGCGGGTACGGATTGAGGTTTCTACGCACTACGAAATACAGTAATGCCGTCGATTGTTTCTATGTAAAATATCAGAATGGCAAAGTAACTCCGGCTTCTACACCTGTAACGATTAGTTGCTTTCGGACACCTTGTTTTGTCCGACTGGAATATGCAGACGGAATGCTCACCTCACAGGTTTCCACTACGGCCGATTATCTAAAGAATTACCCACCCGGGGTATTGCCGGAGCTGAAATTAAGCACTGAAGCTGAGGATAATCAATTCGGTGGATTTGGCATCAATTTCAATGGAGGAGCTGCTGTTCTGATCAAAAATGTGGATGTTTTGTGGAAATAAGACTCCGTATGATGAAACTGAATGAGAGTCATCATTTTCCATCAACTAAAAAAATGAATACCTTTGACCCTGATTTCCCAAAACAGGGAATACAATACTAATTACACATTCAATGACTTTTTCAGACTTAGGCATTAACGAAAATATCATTCGTGCACTTCAGGAAAATAAAATTTCGGAGCCGACAGATATCCAAAAACAGGCAATACCACACATTTTAGGTTCAAACAACGATTTGGTGGCAATCGCTCAAACCGGAACAGGTAAAACCGCGGCATTTGCCTTACCGATCCTTCAATCATTAAAACCTGAATTTCCCAAAATACAAGCTTTGGTACTAGTTCCTACCCGTGAACTGGGTCAACAGGTAGCACGCGAGTTCTTCCTGTTCTCCAAATACATGCCCCGTGTGTTTGCCGAGGCTGTTTATGGCGGCACGCCTATCAACGAGCAGATTAAGAAACTTCAACGTCCAACACATGTACTCGTTGCAACTCCGGGCAGATTGATGGATCTTCTGGAAAGAAATGCAGTAAGCCTGAAAGACCTGAATTATCTGGTATTGGACGAAGCGGATGAAATGCTCAACATGGGATTCAAATCAGATATTGACCAGATTCTGAAATCGTGCAATAAGGGAGTCCGCAAAATGCTGTTTACCGCTACCCTGGCAAACGATGTCAAGCTGTTAATCCGGGATTACCTGAGTGCTGATAAGATGGAGATCAATATTAAAGCCGACGAATTTGTCAACAAAAAGATTGAACATCAGTACTTCATCTACAAAAAAAATCACAAGCAGGAATATCTGAAGGCATTCCTGGGCGAACGAAAGGATCAACGGGGAATACTCTTTTGCCGGACAAAAACCGATGCAAAAAAGCTGGCCAAGCAGTTGGCCGGATTCGAGGTTACAGCCGACGCCATTCATGGGAACCTAAACCAGGAATCACGTGATAAGGTAATGCGTTCATTCAAGAAAAACCGTATAAACCTGCTAATTGCTACAGATATTGCAGCCAGAGGTATTGATGTTAAAGATCTGGATTACGTCATTCACTATCATTTACCCGAAAAAATGGAATATTTTACCCATCGTAGTGGAAGAACTGCCCGCGCAGGTAAATCAGGTGTGTCTGTATGTCTGATCACAGAAGATGAATTGAATGAGATTAAGACATTGGAATCTCAGTTTAAGATCAGTTTCTCTGAAGTGGAAGTGAACGTGATTCATGAGACCCATAAAGCCAGCCTGTCACGATTTACATGAATATGGGATATGTGCAGAGCTTCGATGAACGTAGTCTGACTGAGTTTCTGGTCGAGGAAGCCGGATTACATCATGCTGATATCAAAAACGTAGTGGTGGAAGAGCAACGTTCGCATTTTGTAGTAGATCAAAAATATCAACAGCTGATCTTTCTCAATCTGAAAGGCATGAAACTGTATTGCCGCAATCTGAAGCTGACTCTCGATGAGAGAATAGCAAACGGAATATTTATATGTAACCGAACAACGGAATGCTATAAAAAAGAATGCCGTCAATATCAGGATCAGATCCTGGTATTGACGGCATTTCAATTATGAAAATTCGGTCATCTCTTCTTCTTCAACTTAAACAAGAACTCCAGACCTCCCTCGGGGCGATTCTTTGCAGAGATCTCCCCATTATGAAACAGTACGGCATTTTTCACAATAGCGAGTCCTAACCCTGTTCCGCCGATTTTACGGAACGCCCTTTATCTACCGGTAGAAACGTTCAAATAAGCGATTGAGATGCTCTTCAGCCACACCAATCCCAGTATCGGCAAAACTAAAGTAATAGTATTCGGCATCCTGTCGATAACAACTGATCGTAATCCGGATATTCTCACCGCATAAATGCCGGCATTATCAAACAGATTTCTGAAAATCGAATAGATCAATGATGAATTCCCCTCAATCAGTGCTTTCTCCGGCCAGTTATTAAACTCAACGGATATATTTTTCTTATCGAGATCAAGCTGAATCTCATTATAGATATCACGGACAATACGTGCTACATCTACCTCTTCCACATCAAACATCGAGTTGGCTTCATCCATACGATTGAGCATCGAGATATCGCTAAGCAGATATGAGAGACGCTTGCTCTGGGCATAACAGCGTTCTAAAAAGAGCTGGCGCTTAGCCGGATCTATATTGGGCATAGACAAGATGGTTTCCATATACCCCTGAATACTACTCACCGGAGTTTTCAACTCATGCGAAATATTCTGGGTCAGCTGCCGTTTAAGGCGAATCTCTTCTTCCTGCTGAGTACTGTTATAGATTGAAATTTCAAACGTTTTATCTTCGAAGATAACGCAATCGACTTCAAATGACTTCCCTGCTTTCTGAATCTTAAGCATCTTTGAAACCACCTCTTCCCGCTTTGGTGCATTCATCAATCCTATCTCAATAAACTCACATACGGGATAAACTCTTTCAATTGAAAACCTGCTCAGAACTATGAGCGGAAATCCGAAATAAGATTGATCTGCTGAATGAAAAGGCTGTTTGACAGGATCTCCGTTTTATCTTCCGAGAAAATGGCTAACCCCTCCCGGGAAAACTTAAGTGCATGAAAAGCTTCTCCTGTTCTATCGAAAGTGCAGTTTTGGTACGAACCAGACGCTGGTATATTTTCACCAGTTTTTCCGAGATCTCACCGATATCATCGTGCGTAAAGGTATAATTGTTTTCCTGCATCTGATTTTGCTCGGCACTGATCGCAAATTCCCGTAGTCTGGAGATGTTTTTCCCCAACAGATATGAAAAACGGAACAATGTAAGCACCATCAACAGAAAAAGAATAATCAGAAAATAAACAAACTGATTATCAACCTGCAACAATTGTACGGTATTCGTATTATAAGGCAATGCCGTGCGAATGAACAAATTGCCATACTTCTGAGCAGAATAGAAGTAATCACGGTCCACCGACTCGGAGTAGCGAATGGCATATCCTGATCCATGCTTTCTTGCAGCAACGATCTCAGGACGGCTTAAATGGTTGTCCATATGAGCCAGATCATGTTTCTTGGAATCGAAAAGCACTTTTCCCCGGTCACTGATCACCGTAATCCTTATCTCGGGAAGATCGAGGAAGCGGTCAATTTCCTTGAATGCGGCTTCCGAGATGCCATTCTTCCTGATTTCGTACATGATCAACGTATTGTATTTCGTCAATGTGGTACTAAGCATCTGTTCCCGGAAAAACTTTTCCCGTTGATACTGAAATACAGATACAATGATCACAAAAAGAAATATCAGGGTAAAAATGGTAAAAAACAGACGTTTGTGAAAGGGTATTCTATTCGTTTGCTTTCTGAAGAAAGACTTCATGTGGTAATAATGTTATTGGGTCAGTTGATCTCAAAGCAATAGCCAAACCCTAAACGGGTAACGATATTTTTGCCATATTGTCCGATTTTCTTTCTGAGGCGGGTAATATTTTACGTCGATAGTACGGTCAAGAACAAATACTTCATCTGTCCAGACCTGTGATAAAATCTCTTCCCGGGAAAATACACGACCTTGCTGACTGAGCAGAAGTTTCAGAATTTCAAACTCTTTTTTGGTAAGAGAGACTTCTTCACCGTCTACCAGTGTTTTTTTCTGGCTCAGATTAACGAGTAACGTTTCAAATTGTACGATCTCCTCTTTTTTCTCTTCCGTTGTCTCCGGCTTGCCTCGACGAAGCACTGCTTTCACCCGCGCCATTACCTCACGAATAGAGAAGGGTTTGGAGATATAATCGTCCGCTCCGATATTGAAACCGGTAAGCATATCGTTTTCAGTATCCCGTGCAGTAAGGAATATGATTGGAATATTAGCTGTTTTCTCCTCTTTTTTCAACAGATTTGCCATTTTGAAGCCCGAAATCTCCCCCATCATTACATCAAGCAGAAGTAATTTATAGGTTGTCAGATCTAACTTCAACGCCTCCTCTGCCGAGTTGGCTGTATCTACATCGTATCCCTCATTCTCAAGATTGAATTTCAGAATCTCACATAAATCCTCTTCGTCGTCTACGACCAGTATCCGGGTATTTTCCATAACAGAAATATAAATTAAGATTATACGACAAAACTACAGAATCTCACTCTAAAGGCTATTGCTATGCCATGAAATAAATATTACAAACTTATTACAATTCGGTCAGATATGTATTTTTTGCTATATTGCGGCTTCAAATCCATCATACATGAAACCGTTCTTATATAAAGTAGCTGAAGCAAACCTCGATTATTACAAAGATACGATTAGTCAACAGATATTTGTCTTTCCCAACCGACGGGCCGGAATTTTTTTCCAGAAATATCTGGCCACACTATATAAGAAACCCCTTTTTTCCCCGCAGATCACAACGGTTAATGAATTGTTTCGCTCGTTTACTACTTTCAGAGTACGCGATCGCATCAGTCTGTTATTTACATTATACAACCTCTACCGGGAAATCTCGAAAAGCGAGGAAACCTTTGATGAATTTGCCTTCTGGGGAGAAATGATCCTGAATGATTTTGACGATGTCGATAAATATGTAGCCAATGCCCGACAACTATTCACCAATATCAGGGATCTTAAAGAAATAGACAACGGAATTGAAGGTCTTTCAGAAGAACAAATTGAGGCTATTCGTGAATTCTGGTACAACTTTCACCCCGAGAAACAGGGCAAAACCAAAGATGACTTTCTGGCTACCTGGGAGATACTTTATCCGCTTTATATGGCATTTCGCGAACAATTGCGGGATGAAAACGCGGTATATGAAGGAATGATCTTCCGGGAAGTAGCCGAAAAAATCAAACAAAAAGAATCTCTGGAGCTTCCCGAAGGAAAAATCATTTTCGTAGGTTTAAATGCACTCTCCCACTCCGAAGAAGTCCTGCTGGAATATCTGAGAGATAATCAGGCCGCCGATTTCTATTGGGACATCGAGTCGCCCTTTGTAACTGATCCGGACAATAAATCGGCTTACTTTATCAACCGCTACAGCAAACAATTCCCGTCTCTTTTAGAAATTACACCTGAAGAATCCTATGAAACGCCCCATATTGAACTGATCGGCATCCCATCGGCCACGGGGCAAGCAAAGCAGGTCCACGATATTCTGGAGAATTGGATTGCGCAAGGTAAAATATCCCATACTGATAAAGCAATCAATACAGCCATTGTTTTACCTGAGGAGCAATTGCTATTACCGGCTCTGTATGCCATCCCGGAATCCATTTCCACGATTAACGTAACCATGGGATATCCGTTGGCCTCCTCCCCCATTGCTGGGCTAATGGAGCATATTTTTGCGATGCAAAACAACTGGCGGTTCATTCATCATAAACCGGCTTTTTACTACCGGTTCCTGTTGCCGGTATTGAACCATCGTTACGTTGCCAACCTGGCACCGGAGGACACCCAGAATATTTATAAAAACATTTTATCCTTCAACAGGATATTCATTCAGACTGAGGAATTTGAAAAGCACCCTTCTTTATCCGGTATATTTAAGCCTGTTAAAGCCGAAGATGATATCGCATCGTATCTCTTAGGAATACTGGAACTGATTCAACTCCATTTCCATAACAAAACAGAAGATTCAGAGGACGAAGAAAATATTAAAAACGACCTGTCTCACCTGGAAAAAGAATTCATATATCACTATTACATCACAGTGAACCGGATGAAAGAGGTGATGAAGCAGACCAACATACAAATGACCACGGATACATTCTTCAGGTTATTGCGCCAGATGGTCTCAGGTGTCAGTATTCCTTTTCAGGGAGAACCCTTATCGGGACTACAGGTAATGGGGGTACTCGAAACCCGTACGCTGGACTTTGAAAACCTGATTATATTATCAATGAATGAGGGCGTTTTTCCATTGCGGGGAGCTACCAACTCATTTATCCCGTACAATCTGCGCAAGGGATTCGGATTAACCACCTATGAGCATCAGGATAGTGTTTATGCTTACCACTTCTACCGTATGATATACCGGGCCAAAAACATATGCCTGCTATATGACACACGCAGCGAAGGCCTGCAAACCGGGGAAGTAAGCCGGTACCTCTATCAAATGAAATATCACTACCGGATGCCTATTACCGAGAAACTGATTACTTTCGACATATCAATACATCAAACGAAACCTGTATGCGTAGCTAAAAGCGAACGCATACAGCAGCAACTGAGTCAATTTCTTGAAGGCGGAGACCGGGCACTATCCGCCAGTGCTATAAACACCTACCTCGATTGTCCCCTGAAATTCTACTTTCAGGAGATCGAAAAAATGAGCGAAGAACAAGAGGTCAGCGAAGAGCCGGAGGCAAATCAATTCGGAAGCATGTTTCACCGTATCATGGAAAAACTCTATGAGCCGATGAAAAACAGACAGATACAAGGGGATAACCTGGTAGAGGTACAAAAAAATGCTGTTCTTCTGGACAAAGAAGTGACAGATGCTTTCCGTGAATTCGTTTTTAAAACCGAAAAGCCCCAAATCCTGACAGGTAACAATTTCCTGATTGGCGCTGTATTAAAACGATATGTGCAGCAAATACTTGAAGTGGACCGTCGCCTGACACCTTTCACCTATCGCGAATCGGAAGAGCGAATGTCGGATTCCATTACTACAGGCAACGGATTAACGGTCAATCTGAAAGGCTCTATTGACCGTGTAGACGAAGTAAACGGAGTTACCCGAATTATAGACTATAAAACCGGCGCCGGAAAATCTGTTTTCAGCAATATCGAAGAGCTGTTTAACAAGGATATGAAAAAACGGCCCAAAGCCGTGATGCAGGTATTTCTATATGCCTGGTTATACAAACGCAAACATGGTACAGTACAGATTTCACCTGCTATCTATTATTTGCGTGAACTGTTCGGTGATTTCGAGCCTGTTGTAATCCATAATCCGGGACGTGGACAGAAAGAGAAGGTAGAAAATTTCACGGACTTTCTGAATGTTTTTGAACAGAACCTTAAATCTTGCCTGGAGGAGATTTTCAATGCACAAATAGATTTCACTCAAACTTCGACCGAAGAAAGTTGCCCCTATTGTGCGTTTAAAGACATCTGCAGAAAAGGATAATAATGGCTGATTCCCCACACATTCAGTTTCAATAATTCACAAAACAGGTAAATCAGGTGTCATTTTGAAAGGTATCAGGAACACAAAACCCTTTTTCACTATCAAAAAGACACTTTTCCATCAAATCAGTACTTTTTTCTACCAAGTTAACGATAAAAATGCAGAAACAGGACTATTTTATTGCAAAAATCGCTATTTTTGCACAGAATTGAAAAAACGGCATTCTGAATGAACGACCGTCTTTTTTTTGCCCCTTCTTTAAAGGGGACTATTCCTGCAACTGGTCTGCTTGATTTCTATCTCAGTTTCCCAAAATTGAGATAGAAAAACGAACAAACAGTTACAACAAACAAGCAAGTAATTAATATCATTATTCTATACAAACAATAGAATAAGCAAGAATCCGAAAGAATTATTGTAATTATTTTAAAATTACAACAGTTATACAGGAGAAATATAGACATAATGATATTTTAAATATTACCTTTGTCTAAATCTAAAGTAATTTCTAATTTTATGTGTGGTATTGTAGGAGTTTTTGACTTAAAATCAGATGGACAGTCACTCCGTCATCAGATTTTGAAGATGGCTAAAAAAATTCGCCATCGTGGTCCCGACTGGTCGGGAATTTTTTGCAGTGACAAAGCAATTCTGGCTCACGAACGCCTGTCTATTGTTGACCCGCAATCGGGAGGCCAACCATTATATAGCAAAGACGGAAAACTGGTACTTGCTGTAAACGGCGAGATCTATAACCATATGTCGATGAGAGAAGAAATGTCGAAAGATTATGAATTTCTTACTCATTCCGACTGTGAAATCATTTTGCCTTTATATCGCAAAAAAGGAGTAAACTTCCTTGAAGACCTGAATGGCATTTTTGCTTTCGCACTCTACGACATCGAGAATGACTGCTACCTGATCGCCCGTGACCACATGGGTATTATCCCCTTGTATATGGGATGGGACGATGCCGGTCAGTTCTACGTTGGTTCAGAATTAAAAGCATTGGAAGGTGTTTGTACTAAAATCGAAACATTCCCTCCGGGGCACTATATCTACAGCAAAAACGGTTACGAACCAATCCGCTGGTATAACCGTGACTGGATGGAGTATGAGAATGTAAAAGACAACACAACCGATATCAATAAATTGCGTGAGGCTCTGGAAGATGCGGTTCACCGTCAATTAATGTCAGACGTTCCTTATGGAGTACTTCTTTCAGGAGGTCTTGACTCTTCTATCATCTCTGCAGTAGCTAAAAAATATGCCAGCAAACGCGTGGAAGACGGAAACGCTTCTGATGCATGGTGGCCTCAGCTGCACTCATTTGCAGTAGGATTGCAAGGTGCACCGGACCTGATTGCTGCAAAAAAAGTTGCAGATCATATCGGTACTGTTCACCACGAAATCAACTATACCGTACAAGAAGGTTTGGATGCCGTTCGCGACGTAATCTACTTCCTTGAAACATACGATGTAACTACTGTTCGCGCATCAACCCCGATGTACCTATTGGCCCGTGTGATCAAATCAATGGGTATCAAGATGGTACTTTCAGGAGAAGGCGCTGACGAAATCTTCGGAGGCTACCTTTACTTCCACAAAGCACCAAACGCAAAAGAATTCCACGAGGAAACAGTTCGCAAACTGAGCAAATTGTACCTTTATGACTGTTTGCGTGCCAACAAATCACTTTCAGCATGGGGCGTTGAAGGCCGTGTACCATTCCTTGATAAAGAATTCATGGATGTGGCTATGCGCCTGAACCCGGAAGACAAAATGGCCAAAGGCGGCAAAATGGAAAAATGGGTAGTTCGCAAGGCGTTCGAAGATATGTTGCCGGAAAGCATTGTATGGCGCCAGAAAGAACAGTTCTCTGACGGTGTGGGTTACAGCTGGATCGACACATTGAAAAAAGTTACTTCTGAAAAAGTAAGCGACGAAGATATGGCTCACGCAGCTGAACGTTTCCCGGTTAATCCGCCGATGAACAAAGAAGAATACTACTACCGCAGCATCTTTGAAGAGCACTTCCCCTCTGAGACAGCTGCCAGCACAGTACCTTCTGTACCTTCAGTAGCTTGTAGTACTCCTGCAGCTTTGGAATGGGATGAATCATTCAAAAAGCTTAACGATCCTTCAGGTCGTGCAGTGAAAAACGTTCACAACGAAAGCTACGAAAAATAAATACCACATCTTTTAATATTAATCCCTCTGCAGTTCACCTGCAGGGGGATTTTTTTTGATTCGACTACTTTAACAGTTTTGGAACAAGCTCCGGCCTTTTTTGGACACCCCACGTTTCTTTGTATCTTTGTATGTAATTCAAAAATAATATGTATTCAAAAGAAGAACTGAGAAATCTGAAAACCGAATTATGGGAAAGCTTTGCTGCATTTTGCGATGTACAACCCTTCCTGCGTGGCAGGAAACCAATGTGGATGCTATACGATACCAAAGTTAAAGGCGTTGAGTTAAAGTTCGACATTTCCCGCAAAGGGGCAATCGTTGCCTTGGAAATCAACCATCGCGGGGAAGAAGACCGGTTGGAAATGTATGAACGTATTGGCTGGTATAAAGAAACACTCGAGAAAGATTTCCCCGGGAACGAACTAATATGGGAGTTGGTTTATGAACTGGAAAACGGGAAACAAGTATCCCGTATTTTTGTAGAAAAGACCGGCATAGATTTTCACCGGCGGGCACACTGGGGTGATTTTTTCCGGTTTATGGCTGACAATATGTATCTGCTGGAGCGTAATTTCAACGAGTTCTGTGAATACCTCAGGGATTAAAATAGCCACGTTTCGCAACGTAGCTATTCAATCGTCAGACTTTTTTCATGAAAAAGCAGCATTTCATGCAAAGTCGTACCTACCATAAAAAATCAGATCAAATACCATGAGAGCAAATTACCAGCCCTTTTATCCGGTTTGTCAGATTAAAACCCCATTATCGTAGATAAATGAGAATAATACTGAACATTGCTATTCATATTTCACTAACAAAACCGTATCAAATAACACTTACCCTACCAGTCAAATAAAAAAAAGAATATTATTCTGACAAAACCATCTGCTCCCTTTCTCTGTTTAGCAGGAATAAACAAATTTTCTAAAACTGAAAGAAGGGCATTTTCAAATATAATTTTCATCTATCAGGAACTTTGTATTTTTACGTAAAAACAATTGTTATCTGGAGATTTATATTTGTTTTTTGCAACGAATCAATAAATCAGAAGATTCCTGCTATTATTAACTCTTATTCTAAATATAATGGAAACACAACTATTAAGAGAACATGATATACCTCCTACAAAAGTTGTCTTGACCCAAGCCCTTGGCGACAGCTTTCCGGTATTTGAAGCATTAATGAAAACCATATCTGATTCTCCATACGGATTAGTCCCTGAATGGAATTACTACAAAGACGGGAAAGCCTGGCTATGCAAAGTGGGTTACAAAAAGAAAACGATTTTCTGGTTATCAGTCTGGGCTGGTTTTTTCAAAACGGCTTTCTATTTTACCGAAAAGAATTGTTCCGGAGTTCTGGAACTGGAAATTCAAGAAAAGATTAAAGAAGATTTCAGCCTAAAAAAAACAATTGGAAAACTCATTCCTCTTGTAATGAATATCGACAGAACAGAACAATTAGAGGATCTGATAAAAATTATCGAATACAAAAAGAGCCTGAAATAAAACAACATGATTTCACGACACATACGCCACCCGTGGTTTCACTATCTGTTACTATTATCGGGTATTCTCTGTATTGCCTGGTCTGCTATTTTTGTCAAGCTGGCTGGCATCAGCGGACTGGGATCCGCTTTTTACCGTATGTTTATCGGTTTTATGGGAGTATTGCCTTTCTGGCTCTATTTCCGCAAACCGGTCAAGGATTGGCGTTGTGTAAAAATAGCCATCCTCTGTGGTTCTTTTTTTGCCATTGACATAGCGTTATGGAACACCTCCATAATGCTCTCTAAAGCCGCTATTTCTACATTATTAGCCAATTTGGCTCCAGTATGGGTTGGTTTTGGTGCAATCATATTCCTCAAAGAAAAACCTAAACGGATTTTCTGGCTCGGTACTGCTACTGCCCTTTTGGGTGTGGGTATTATAATAGGAATTGAGCAAATCGCTTCATCCAGACTGAATATGGGTAATGCCCTGGCAATCTTCGCCAGTATGTTTTACGGAGCCTATCTGCTTATAGCCCGTAAAGGCCGCAATAATCTGGACACCCTAACCTTTACCACGCTCTCCATGCTTACCAGCTCGGTTGTATTGGGCATAATATGCTTTTTTACTTCTACGCCTTTATGGGGATTCAATACACATACCTGGCTTGCCCTTGGCGGATTGGGATTGATACCGCAATTGCTGGGCTGGCTGGCAATCAATTATGCATTAGGTTACATCCGTCCAACAATAGCCTCGGTTAGCTTGTTAAGCCAATCTGTATTCACAGCTCTGTTTTCCGTACCGGTACTGGGAGAGCTTCTTTCGATTCGTGAAATATCCGGAGCTGTAGTTGTTCTTTCCGGAATCTATCTGGTCAACCGAAAAAAAACATAAACACTCCTGCCCATTACATTTTACATAATCATTGCTGTATTATCTCTCATCTCCCCCCCTTAAAAGCTGCCAGGAATTTCCACTCCATAAAACACCCGCATAGGTTTAGAATCCGTTCAAAATTACCCACTCTCCTCCCCGCAATTGCTTGCGGTTCGAAAATTTGATTAATTTTGTAAATCCAGCTTAGCATTTTTCACACACTAAAGAATAATGAAAACGCTTTACTGATCGGATATAAAAGATAATAAATAACAAAATCCGGTATATCCGGAAATAACATTCCTTTAAAATCCGATCCGAATCATTTAACACACTAGCTATAAATAACAACCTACAAAATGAAATCGCTGAAATTAATCCAAAACGACCCGTGGCTGAAACCATATGAGGCAGCCATTACCGGAAGGCATGAATTTTTCAAACAAAAATCACTTAATCTGACAGATAATGGAAAGAACTCACTTTCCGAATTCGCATCAGGCTACCTTTGGTTTGGCCTTCATCATACCGATAAAGAATGGATTTTCAGAGAATGGGCACCCAATGCCACAGCAATTTACCTGATTGGTGATTTCAACGATTGGAAAGAGTCGGAAACTTTCCGTCTGAAATGTATTGAACATGGATGCTGGGAAATCAGACTTCCGCTTGATCTGCTCCGGCATAAAGAAATTTACAAACTTTCGGTTCACTGGAACGGTGGTTGCGGAGAACGTATTCCGGCTTGGACAAACCGCGTGGTTCAGGACGAAGAAACAAAAATATTCAGCGCACAGGTATGGCATCCTGAAACTCCCTATAAATTCAATATCGATCAATTTACCCCAAATGCCGATCCGCTGCTGATCTACGAATGTCACATCGGTATGGCACAGCAGGAAGATAAAGTCGGTACATATAACGAGTTTCGCGAAAAAGTTTTACCCCGCGTTGCCAAAGCCGGATATAACTGTATCCAGATTATGGCTATCCAGGAACACCCCTACTACGGATCGTTTGGCTATCATGTGTCCAGCTTTTTCGCCGCTTCATCCCGGTTTGGTACACCTGAGGATCTGAAAGCGCTGATCGATGAAGCCCATAGTCTGGGCATTGCTGTAATTATGGACATTGTGCATTCACACGCAGTAAAAAACGAGATGGAAGGACTGGGACGATTCGACGGTTCGCACGATCAGTATTTCTACGGAGACCATAAACGTGAACATCCGGCCTGGGACTCGTTGTGTTTCGATTATGGTAAAAATGAAGTCGTACATTTTCTTCTGTCAAATTGCAAATACTGGCTTGACGAATATAAATTCGACGGGTTCCGTTTCGATGGCGTAACATCTATGTTGTATTATTCACATGGACTCGGCGAATCATTTGGCAGCTATGGAGACTACTATAACGGACATCAGGATGACAATGCCATTTGCTACCTGACCCTGGCTAATAAGCTAATCCATGAAGTGAACCCGAATGCCATCACTATCGCTGAAGAAGTAAGTGGCATGCCCGGTCTGGCAACTAAAGTAGAAGATGGAGGAATCGGATTCGACTATCGCATGGCAATGGGTATTCCCGACTATTGGATTAAAATGATCAAGGAGAAAAAAGATGAAGACTGGCATCCGTCATCCATTTGGTGGGAACTGACAAACCGTCGCGCTGACGAAAAAACAATCAGTTATGCCGAAAGTCACGACCAGGCCCTTGTAGGAGATAAGACAATTATATTCCGACTGATTGATGCTGAGATGTACTGGCATATGTCGAAACTCATGCGCACTACATTGACTGTCGACCGGGGAATTGCCCTGCATAAAATGATCCGTCTGGTAACAGCGTCTACTATAAACGGAGGATACCTGAACTTTATGGGAAATGAATTCGGACATCCGGAATGGATCGACTTCCCCCGCGAAGGAAACGGATGGTCATGCAAACATGCCCGCCGCCAATGGAATCTAATGGATGATCACAATCTGAAATACCATTACCTGGGAGATTTCGACCGCAAAATGATTGAAATCATTAAAGGCAAACATGATTTCCAGAAAACCGAAATCCAAAAAGTGTGGGACAGCGACGGAGATTTGGTTCTTGCTTATCGCCGCGATGAATTACTCTTTGTATTTAATTTCCACCCCAATAAGTCGTTTACCGACTATGGGTTCCTTCTTCCGGAAGGTAAATATGAAATCGTATTAAATTCTGATAGTCTGGATTTCGGTGGATTCAACCGTGTAGATAGTTCGGTACCACACTTCACCTCTCCCGATCCGCTATATCAGCCGGACGGAAAAGGTTGGTTGAAACTATATCTGCCTTCGCGCACGGCATTAATCCTGAAAAAGGTAGAGTAATTACATATAAGGCCTGATCGGTAAATAACTGATCAGGTTTTTTCAATATTAACTGGTTTCTATCAATAACGAATAACCTCTATTTAACTTTCTTTCCTTTTGAAGGTAAAAAAATATTACCTAAGTTTGTAAGCATTTTTTAACCTTGTTATTCTCACATGGAGATATTCTTTTCCCTTATCGCTAAATCGCTTACGCTCAATGAAAAGCAGGTAAGCAACACAATAAAGCTGCTGGATGAAGGTGCAACCATTCCTTTTATCAGTCGTTATCGCAAAGAAGCTACAGGCGGACTCAACGAAGTGCAGGTAGCTGATATAAAAGAACAATACGAGAAGCTGACTGAAACTGAAAAGCGCAAACAGACCATACTGAGCACCATCGAAGAACAGGGCAAACTGACCGATGAGCTTAGAAAGCGCATTGAAGGTTCATGGTCACTTACCGAACTCGAAGACATTTACCTACCCTATAAGCCCAAACGCAGGACCCGTGCCGAGATTGCACGTGAAAAAGGATTAGAACCATTGGCGAAGATCCTGATGTCACAACAGGATAATAATATTTCCCGTCGTGCCGGTCAGTTTATCAACGAGCAGGTCGCAGATGAAGAAGAAGCATTAAAGGGAGCCCGCGATATTATCGCCGAATGGGTCAATGAAAGCGAACGGGCACGGAATACCGTAAGAAATATATTCTCAAGAGAATCAATCATTACGACCTCTGTAGTTAAAGGAAAAGAGGAAGAAGGTGTCAAATACCGCGATTACTTTAACTGGAGTGAGCCACTTAAACGTTGTTCTTCGCATCGTTTGCTGGCTATCCGGCGCGGAGAATCGGAAGGCTTTCTCAAAGTTACTATTTCACCTGAAGAAGAACATTGTGTGGAACGGTTAAACTCCATCTTTGTGAAAGGCAACGGTGAAACTGCACAACAGGTATCTGAGGCAGTAAAAGATGCCTACAAGCGTCTTCTGAAATCATCTATCGAAACTGAATTTGCCAACGAGTCTAAAGAAAAAGCCGATGTAGAAGCAATTCGTGTTTTCGCGGAAAACCTGCGTCAGTTATTGCTGGCTGCCCCACTTGGTCCTAAAAGGGTAATGGGTATTGACCCGGGATACAGAACCGGTTGTAAGATCGTTTGCCTGGATGCTCAGGGGAACCTGCTTCACAACGAAGCGATTTATCCGCATCCCCCCCAAAATGAAAAAGCGCAAGCTTCTCGCAAAGTGACTCAACTTGTTGAGAGTTACAACATCGAAGCTATCGCCATAGGTAACGGAACTGCCAGCCGCGAAACGGAACAGTTTATTACCAATTTGCGTTACGACCGTAAAGTCCAGGTGTTTGTCGTAAGCGAAAACGGAGCATCCATCTATTCCGCATCAAAAATCGCACGCGAAGAATTTCCCGATTATGATGTAACCGTCCGCGGGGCTGTTTCTATTGGCCGCCGCTTAATGGATCCCCTTGCGGAATTGATCAAGATTGATCCCAAAAGCATCGGAGTAGGACAGTATCAGCACGATGTAGATCAGAATTTACTGAAAAAATCACTTGATCAAACCGTGGAAAACTGCGTAAACCTGGTCGGTGTTAATGTCAATACTGCCAGCAAACACTTGCTGACCTATGTCTCTGGATTAGGCCCACAACTTGCTCAAAACATCGTTAACTACCGGGCAGAACACGGAGCATTTCATAGCCGGCGCGAACTGATGAAAGTAGCGCGCATGGGTGAAAAGGCATTCGAACAAAGTGCCGGATTCCTTCGCATTCCGGAATCTGAGAATCCGCTCGACAACTCAGCAGTTCACCCGGAAAGTTACAGTATTGTGGAACAAATGGCAAAAGCAGCAGGTTGCACGGTACTTGATCTGATTTCCAATAAAGAACTGAAAAAACAACTCAGGCTTGAAGATTTTACCAACGATAAGGTAGGTTTACCTACTCTGCTCGACATTATGGAAGAGCTCGACAAACCCGGTAGGGATCCTCGCCGCATCATCAAAGTATTTGAGTTTGACCCAACGGTAAAAACAATCAATGACCTGCGTGAAGGAATGAAATTGCCCGGTATTGTAACAAATATTACCAACTTCGGCTGCTTTGTTGATGTGGGTATCAAAGAAAACGGGCTGGTGCACATATCACAGTTGGCAGACCGCTATGTATCGGATCCTACGGAAATTGTATCAATACACCAACATGTGCAGGTAACCGTATTATCCGTCGATCTGGAACGCAAGCGTGTACAACTAACAATGAAAGAAGGATAATCTCAAACCAGGATAATCATAACTGAAAGTTAAGGCTTTCAGTTATTTTATAACAGCAAAACAGCACACATCAGCACATTAAAAACAATTCAAAAAACATTATAACTATCATGGCTAAGAAAGTATTTGTATCCGGATGCTACGACATGCTTCACAGCGGACACGTAGCCTTTTTCTCAGAGGCTGCCCAATTGGGTGATCTCTTTGTCGGAATCGGATCAGACAAAACGATCAACGAACTGAAAGCCCGCAAAACCATTAATTCTGAAGAGGAACGATTGTATATGGTAAAGGCATTGAAAGTGGTTAAAAATGCCTGGATAAACTCAGGATGTGGCTTGCTTGACTTCGAAAAAGAGCTGCGTGAACTTAAACCTGATTACTTCTTTGTAAATGAAGATGGACACAGCCACGAGAAAGAACGAATTTCTAAAGAACTTGGCATCGAGTATATAATCAGTAAGCGCCTTCCGCACGGAGATCTGCCCATTCGTTCAACGACAGCTTTACGTCAGGAATGCCGTATCCCATACCGTATCGACCTGGCTGGTGGCTGGCTTGACCAACCATACGTTTCGAAATATGCTGCTGGTCCGGTAGTAACGATTTGCATTGAGCCGGATTATGAATTCAATGACCGAAGTGGCATGTCGACCAGTTCACGGAAGAAAGCTATAGAACTTTGGCAAACCGATATTCCCGCAGGAGATAAAGTAAAACTGGCTAAAACACTGTTCTGCTTTGAAAATCCTCCCGGAACGGAATATGTGAGCGGCTCACAGGATTCACTCGGTATCGTATTACCGGGAATGAATAAATTGTGGTATGACCAGGGCAACTATTGGCCCACAGACATTCAATCGGAAACAGATAATGAGACTCTTTCATGGATTGAAAATCACCTCTATATGATTCCGCTTTATCCCCGCAATTCCAGTTATAATGTTCTGGACAATACCCATATTAATGAAGAGGGCGCAGCCCGTTTAGGAAAAGCTGCTCAGGATTGCTGGGACGCTGTTAAAGCCAAAAATCTGAAAGCTTTTGGCCAGGCATTCCGCGAATCGTTTGAAGCTCAGATTGCAATGTTCCCCAATATGATCACCGACGGTGTCTGGGAACAGATCGATATTTACAAAGATCAGGCTCTGGGATGGAAGCTGAGCGGAGCCGGTGGTGGCGGATACCTGATCTTTGTATCGGAACAGCCTATCGAACCAGCGATAAAGATCAGAATTCGTCGCGCAACTATAGAATAAATACTTTTCCCCTTATAACTTTTAGGCCTTCGGAATCAAATTCCGGGGGCTTTTTTGCATAACCTTAAGTCCGAAACCGGGTAAAAGCAGAGATGATCAATAATCATCCACTCTGGAAACATTTTATAACAATTATTCGTTTTATACGTATAAATGACGATCCTTGTTCAGGATATGTTATAAAAGCCACAATTATGAAAACGAAACAATTGAGAAAGGTATTCGGAATGATGTTGTTGATCTCTAACTTCTTTTTGGGAAAAATGCAAGCTCAGGATTCTCTTGAACCACAAAATCAAGACGGAAACTATGAACAACAACTCCAACAGGTAAAAGATGAAAAATCGGCACTGAGTAAACAACTCTCCGAATTGAAAGTGGAACAACAAAAGCTTAACGGCGAGAAAAAAAAAATTAAGCTCGACCAAAAACAGGTGGGAAACGATCTAAAGTTTCTGAAATCAAAAACAGATGTGGTAAAATCCGACCAAAAACGGATCAAGCAAACCAAGAAGATGTTGAAAAAGAAAGAAAAGACATCACTTCCCGCAGAAAGTGATGAGCCAAGTATTTCTGATCAAAAAATTTCGGTTCAGGAAGAACTACTGAAAGCGAAAGAAAAAGAAGGGCAGCTTAATGAAATGCTGGAACGAAAGAAATCGGAAAGCGAGGTTCTTGACCAAAAAGAAGAGCTTGTAAATCAAAAACAACAAAAACTCGACGATGAAAAAAAAGCGATTCAGAATAGAATGAATGAGCTTAAAATGAAAGAGAATGATTTCAAAGTAAGAATTAAGGCCTTAAAAAGTAAATAAACTTCAGGTATTTTCAATTGTAAAAAACGCCGCTGTCTTCTTCTGGATAAGAACAGCGGCGTTTTCATGATAGTGCTCTCACCTCACAGTAATCGTAGTCTTCTCTTTGCCTACTCCAGTTATCACTAATGACTTCCAATGTGCAGGTAAAATGCTTTTGCGCTGAACCAGACCTTTCGGTGTAATATCAAGACCTCCAAAACCCATCATTACAGCCTGCAATATACCACCTGCTCCGGTTAAAAAGTAAAGATTATCACCACCTTTAGTCTCTGCAATCACCCGGAAAGGCGGACATAGATTGGGCAGAAAAGCATCTTTGAAGAAATAATAAGCTTTTTTCCTGTTCCCTAAATGAGAATAAACTAACGAGAAAATTGCCTGTGTCATAGCCGGTGTATTCTTTTCCGGAATCCTATATAATTATTTTTACCGATTTAAAAGTAGGTTTTCATTACATATAGTCAATTCAAAACATATACAATAGACAAGAATTAAATGCTTCAGAAACAAGAAACATATTATTTAACCGTATACAAAAACAAATAAAGTTCAAACAATTCGGTAACATAATCAGATTCAGGGCTACATCCATGTAGGGGTTACCCCACCCCATAGAGGCTATATCAACCTATCAATAAGATAGTTAATACATCTGGCACGATTTTTTCATTACCATATTCGGGAATATCTACTAAATTATAAAAATTAGTCGGGATAACCAAGGCGTTTAAACAAGGCTTATGAATTCCCAGTTCGTTATTCATCATATAGAATATCCTATTTCAACAATAGCATAACCGAACAAATAGAAATATCCTTTAAGTTATTTGGATGACAAATATTTTCATGAAGAAATAAAATCAACGATAAAACACTGATCTGTATGGAAGAAATCATCATTAAACCCATCGGGATTATTCATACCCCGTTTGAAGATGTGAAAGGTATGCCGATTCAACCAATAGCAGCTGAAGGTATCTTTGGACTTGTGGAGGTATTTCCCGAGTTTTCTCCCGGACTAAAAGACCTGGAAGGGTTTTCACACGTCACATTGTTATACCGTTTTCACAAAATTGAGGGCTACGACCTTGAAGTCATTCCATTTATGGATAATCAACCACATGGAATCTTTTCGTGCAAAGCGCCCAAACGTCCGAATGCAATTGGGGTGTCCACAGTAAGGCTAATTAAGATTGACGGAAATATCCTGCATATTGAACAACCTGATATGCTCAATGGTACGCCGCTAATCGATATCAAACCGTTTTACCCCAGATACGACAATCGGGAGGATGTATCCGTCGGTTGGCTGGAAAAAAACAAAGATCTACCGCTCGATGCTCTTCATGCAGATGAACGATTCAAAGTTTAAACCTGATCACACAATAACAGAACTATCCAAATTGCAATTATGATGAACACACTATATTCAGCAGTACAAAATCATCCGGATATCTGGCAGGAATTATTGTCGGAACTTGAATTACCCTTCGAAATAGAGACAGACAACCTCTCGTCCAGAATCTTTACTACCTCGACCTGCCTACGAAGTCATGGTATCAATCCGGAAAAACTTGCTATTGCCCGTAAGATTGCACAAATGGAACAAAATATCCATGAGCAAAACACCCCCCCTTTTATGGTGGCTCTTCTTCCCTGTGGTATGCGAAATGCTTTCAAAGAAGCATTTTTCGAAAGATTCCCTCAATATGCAAATAATGAGGAGTCGGTAGTAATCGACGGAAACCTGAATTTCGAAAAACAGTTTTATAATTACCTCGATCATATTTATTCAGCAGAAGAACTGCCGGATATCCTGATTACATCGGATATCAATAACCTGTATCATCGGGATTTCATGTATAATTTTCTATATCAGGATAGTTTTGAACGACTGAATTATCCTGTAATTGACTATTTCTCCGACATGACACCCGATCATCCCCGAGGCGCTTTAAAGATGATCACTTCGAATATGCTCGTGATGGTTATCAATCAGAATCACTACACTCAATGCGCCAAACCCCAGGAGTGGTATGAATTGCTTGACAAAAAACTGGAAAAGAAACTGGTATTACGAGGAGACAAAGATTTCTTTTGCAACGCAGTTCTCTACCCTTTTTACAAAGAATATGGCCTGGAAGCCATTCGGGTGTTAGGAAAGAATACGCTAAAAGGTATGCATCCGGCAGAAATGGTTCGGGAGATCAACAGTAAGAAAGAAAACAATGTGGCGGTATATGTAATGCCTTACTCCTTTGCCTGCAAGGTAAGAAACGTCAACTTCACGACTGTTTGGCCTAAAGACGGGGCCATTGTAAGTCCGGTGCAAATTTTGGTTAAAAAAGGGAAAGCAGCACAATACAAGGAGGTCCTGGATTTTATTTTCGGGAAAGTCATGGGTGAACAGCTTGAACAGAATGGCTTCCCTTCCTTTCACACCGATACCATTAAACGTTATCCCGGTAGAAAACTGAAATGGATCGGGTGGAATTTCTTTACCGAGAACGATTTAAAGCAGGTAAAAACCAATATGCAGGAAACATTTTTGGAATGTTTCCAAAACAATGGATTCTATTCTTTCCCAAAAAGAACCTGAATATGCAGCACTGATTTTTTGCATTTTGTCTTCAACTGGCATTTATCCTTCTCCGTATCCCACGGATAAACTTATAAAACAGACATTTACATGCGGTTTCAGATCTCATTTTGAAACCGCTTCTTTATTTTAACCTCGCCCCCTCACAATCACCAAAACATTCCGTTACAAAAAGAAATCCCCTCTTCGCAGATTCACTGTAGAAAAGTTATGATTGTACTGATGTAATAAATCAATTAAATTAAACCGAAATAGATTGGGAAAAACAGATAATAACGTCAGGAGTGAAGAATTTTGTTTGTAATTTTGTTTGAATGTTAGAATGGCTATTGTGTTATTTTGTTAGATATGTTACATATGTAGCCAAAACAAAAAAATATTGACGCATGAAAACTCCGAGACTTGTACTTCTTTGTTTAACCCTGATTATGGCAACCGGGGCCTTTTCACAAACCGAAACAGAAACCGAACCAAAATCCGGGCCGGAGCAACAGGTCGCTACCGAACAAAATGCTCAATTGGCAGAAAAGACTGTAGATTCTCTCAGTAAAACCGAAACAATTGTTCCCGAGCCAAAGAAAAAGAGCTGGCGCAGAAAGTTGATCTGGGCTAGTGACACACTCACCACCAGCGACTACATGATGAGCATTCAGCGCATAAATGATAAACTGAATGATATACGTGACAGTGCCAAACTGGGGGTCGAGGTGATTACACTGGGACGCAGGATTGATAATTATACGCGAGAGATACAAAGCGTCCGCAAATATGCAGAGACTAAAACTTCAGGTATACACATTAAGAATCTTGATCTTTACCACAGCTATTTATCTTCTCTATACAATCAAAATCAAAGGGCCCAATCCAATCTGAAGAACTTATATAACCAACTGTACCATGCAAAACTCAGACTAAAGGGTGCCATGTCAGACTCCATTTTCAAAGCATTGTGTGCCGACTCCTCTCTTCGCTGGAAATTCAGCCCGATGATGGATCGGTTACAGACAAAATGGTACAACACCGACAGACTTACCCGGGAGGGACTGAGGACGCTCAATTTTTTAAAGGTTAATGCCTCCGAAAACTCGATCAGTCTTTCCAATATGCTGATCTCACTCGAAAACCGAAAGGATAAGGTAAGCGATAAGCTGTTAGGGCAAGAGGTAAACTATTTATGGAAACCATCCCAAACAGCCAAATCCGATAAAAAAGAATCTTCTCTTATCGCCAGGACATTGGATAACGAATGTAAGGCGATCAAATATTATCTCATCCAGACATTGCAGCAAAGAATCGTTATTTTGCTGATTGGGTTATTATTTCTCGGATGGCTATTCCTGACTAGAGACCTGATGAAGGAGTGTAAGGTAAATGATAGAAAATTACACTTTCTTCATCTGAAGTACTTAAATACAAAGCCTGTTCCGGCTTTAATAACAGTGATTATATTATTTACGCAGTTTTTTGATGCTTATGCACCAACCTCCTATCTGGCTATGGTGTATCTGTTTCTGTTGACAGTTGTATCTCTGATTTTTAAAGCCAAATGGAACCGGGAAGTCTGGACAGAGTGGAAATATCTAATGATCGTTTCTATGGCTGTCATCATTACCAATTTGCTGATCGAACCCACTTTTCTACAACGTTTCTGGCAATTGTTACTCTATGGATGCATTATAATTTCTGTTTTCCGCTTTATGAAAAAGCTGGATAAACAGCTTCAATTCTATACGTGGATCAGAATTGCAGCTGCAACAAGTATTACTTTAGCTTTTCTGGGCATTGCAAGTAACTTGTTTGGCCGGTTTTCACTAGCCTGTTTATTAGGTGTATCTTCTGTCTTTGCAATCCTCCAGGCAGTAGCCTTACCGATATTGTTCGATGCCGTTCAGGAAGTCATCTTTCTGCATATTGAAAATCGTCGTTTGAAAAAAGGGATAAACAGACCCTTCGATCATTTCATTGTGGTCAAAAAGCTCAAACTACCACTCACCATTATTGTTTTGCTTTTGTGGTTTATCCTTTTGACCTCCAATCTCAATATATATCCCTGGATCAGCGATCGTATAGAGTCAATTCTTACGGTATCCCGAAGCGTTGGAAGTGTATCCTTTAAACTAATCAATATTCTGCTCTTTTTTGCAATTATTTGGGTTGCTCATCTTTTTCAACGGTTAATCAGCTTTGCTTTTGGAGCAGTTGGCTCCGATCTGGAAGATATTACCGAAGTAACAAAGGGACAACATTCCCGGTTATTAATGATCCGGTTGTTTGTACTATGCATTGGTTATCTGCTTGCTATTGCAGCGTCCGGATTGCCATTAGATAAAATAACCATTGTATTGGGAGCATTAAGTGTCGGTATCGGTCTGGGATTACAGTCTATTGTGAATAATTTTATGTCCGGTATCATTCTGATCTTTGATGGATCGTTGCAAATCGGAGACGAAATAGAAGTCAGCGGTCAGTCCGGAAAAGTAAAAGAAATCGGACTGAGAGCCAGCACCATCAACACGGCTGATGGCGCTGAGGTGATCATTCCCAATGGAATACTGACTTCACAGAATATTGTCAACTGGACCTATAGCAATGACCAGAGAAGAGTTATGATTGAATTTTCTCTGTTGGGAACAGAACTGGATGCGAATATCATCAATGAAGTGATAAACAATACGCTCGCAAATGTTCCGAATGTGATCGAAAAAAAGAAACCGGTTATTTTATTTACCAAAGTAACCCCGGAAGCCTGCTGGCTGAAAGTCCATTTTTGGAGTACGATTTCAAAGACAGAGCAGGTGAAAAGCGATGCCAGATTGCAACTTAACGATGAATTTGCTGCAAAAGGTATATCCATGGAGTAAACCTATCCGGACTGTCTTATCTTTTTTGTAACTACATAACGATATAAATCAGAACGCCGACATGCACCCGGATAAATATACTTCAACCACCTTTTATCTTTTACTTTTTCTTCCCGAATTTAATTTCACGTACGCTTTTGCTGCGGAAAAGCAATGCAGCAATGGAAATTCCGATAGCCAGGGTGAATAACAATGACATGGTAAGCATCAGGTTATAACCTATTTCTCCTATAATACCCGGATTATTCTGCACAAAGTTCTGATCGGTCAACTTGATGCAGCCAAGCATAGTTCGATAAGCATATAATCCCGGAATCATGGTGATGAAGGCCGGCATGGTAAAGACCACCGGCGGGTGGTGCACTTTATGAGCACAATAAATGCCGATAAGCCCTATTGAAACGGAACTTATCATAGTTGCAGTTATAAGGCCAATACCTTCCTGTAACAACAAGAATCGAAGAGAATGACCAAGAGCTCCCAACAGACCGGCAACCCATAAAATACTTTTTGGAGATCCGAAAAGTACTCCCCAACAAAAACCCACCACAAATGCCAGCCCAAAATCGAGCAATGCGTGTAAAATCAGTTCTTCAGTCATGGCTAAAAGTTATTTATTCCCAACAGTGAAATACTCAGAATCATGCCTACAGCGATACACAACAAAATAGATGCTCCAAAAAGAGCACGATTCCATGCAGACGAGAGATGTCCTTCTATCAGGTCTATTAGCGAATTGATCAGCGGAACACCCGGTACCAGATAGAGTACAGCAGTTGCAAGAGCCATCTCGGGTGCAGTCCCCCATCCGGAAATCATATTTGCCCCCGATAACATAGTAGTTACAAACGATGCGATGACAAACGAGATCATAGGGTTGAACTTGTGACGCAATATATATACACGAACAACTGATCCAACGAAAGCGGCCATACAGGTAACTCCGCCATCTATAAGACTACCTCCCAACAGCAGACAAAGACAGGCACACGATAAACCCACTGCCAGGGCAACCGACAAATGGCTGTAATGCCCAATTTTTTTTATGCGTTCCGTCTCCTCTTTTACCTGTTGAAACGAGAGGTCACCATCTGCTGCCTTCCAGGTCAGACGGCTAAACTCCGTCAGCAGCCTCAGATGTACGGAATGAGGGGGTGTTGTACGATAACGGGTTACGGTATGCTGCGGATCAGATTCACAGGTTACATTTATGACCACTCCGATAAAAGAAAGTTGCATCTGCACATCGAGACACCACCGTTTGGCCATACGGTTCAGGTTATTGGATATCCGTCCGCAATGAGCACCTGAAGCTAAAAGGGTTGTAGCTATGTCCAATGCCAGATCTGCAAATTCGGAAGCATCTACATGTTCGGGGATTTGAATTGATGATGATATCATTAATGAATCTGTTTAAGTTTTATTTTGCAAAGATAAGTCAGAAAAAGAGATTATGCTATTTCAACTATATTGCATCCGGCTCCGATAATATATAGATATTAATCCTGGACTAATATACTATTCAAAGGGAAAGCAAACAAAATTGCATCCTGGGATTAAAAATACAACAATTATCCTAAGACACTTATTCAATGCAAATTACCAAGCCAATTTGCAGATAAAACATTCTCCAATAAGATAAATCCAATGAAATGTATTGATAATTTCTATCCCTGATTTATCAATTATTGACTATCATAGCCTTTTAGGAAATGTAACTTTGTACACGTTGACCTTAAATTATTTATTTAAATGAGAAAAATCCCACTCAGGCGTGATGGATTTGTTTGTACAATGAAGCCCCATATTATTACTACCACCTTTCTGCTTTTTATTTCCACCTTATCTATTTTCGCTCAACCTCTGTGTGAATTTAAACCCTATTCGTTGAATGAAGGCTTTTTCCAGAGTAAGGTTTCCGATATTATCCAGGATAAAAAGGGACTGATATGGATAGGTACCCGAAATGGCTTAATGCAGTTTGACGGTTACCGGTTCCGAAATTATAAATCTTATCCCGGGGATAAATGCCCCATGACTGATTACAGATTAAGAGACATTGAGGAAAGTGCAGGGGGAGATATCTGGTGTCAAAGCCTTGATCACAGGGCATATCTATTTGATGTTAGGATAAAAAAGTTTTGTGATGTTCTCAAATCCGTTGAATCGGAGGCTAAGAAGCATTACAAAGTCACGAAAATCATTCCTCTGAAAAAAGGAGTAACCTGGATAATCTGTCGGGGAAACGTTCTTTTCAGGGTTGAAGATGATTTATCGAAATCCGGCAAAGGCATTATTCCCCAAAGTGGACTGAAATGTAAACTACGTGGAGATAGCATTTACGGGGTAACCGATGATGCCCGGGGGGATGAATGGATATTAACCAATCAGGGAATAACTGTCTTGGGCCGTAAATTATTCCCGGTCCGAATTCCCTTCTATTTCTTTCTCGAAACGAAGCAGACCATCTGGCTGGCCAGTAAAAAGGGGATCCTGACCAGATATAATCCCGTGACTGAGAAACTCTTGTTTGTAAAGCTTCCTTCATACGTCCGGAATATTTATATGTTGGCTTCCCTGAAAAGCGGAATGCTTGCAATAGGTACCGATGCGGGACTGATAGAGCTTAATCCGGCAACCCTACGGTATCACTGCATCCCTGTAAAAGTAAATACATCGTCGACAAATGAAGTGCGTACTGTATATGAGGATCATATTGGTGATTTGTGGATGTTTAATAACCACCCCGGAATATTGCATTACCGGAAAAGCGATGGTAAAGTTTCGCTTCTCCTGCCTCCGGTTAATGAACGGATTAAGCACTGTGAGCCCAATTCGCGTATTATTATTGAGGATAAGCAGGGAATAATCTGGGTTACTCCGAAAGGGGGAAACTTATGTTATTTTGATCGTAAAGAGCAGACACTGAAATATTATTATGCTGATCCGGCTGACCCTAATTCATTGATTAGCCCTGCCATTCGCGCCAACTTCTTTGATAAGCAGGGAAATTTATGGCTCGGTGCAAATTATTCGTTTGGCAAGCTCTCCTTTTATAAGCGAAACTACACTCTTCTTCCCAAGGAAGAGGATGAGCGTGAAATACGGACCTTTTTGCTGGATAAAAACAGAAAACTGTGGGTTGCCTCAAAAAATGAAAAACTAAAAATATTAGATGCCAATAACCGCTGCCTGGGCTATGTTTCGGAAAACGGAACCCTTTCATCGACGCCATGCTCTTTCCATACGAATGTATATGCCTTCCTCGAAGACCACCAGGGTAATATATGGCTGGGGACAAAGAACAAGGGATTGTATCTGCTGGAAAGAAAAACAGGGGATAAATATTCTTTCTCGGTTCGGCATTTTATGAAAGATCCGGCAGATCGGTTCAGTCTGAGCGACAATAAAATTTATTCATTATACCAGGACTGTAAGCAGCGTATCTGGATCGGCACCTTTCGCGGAGGCCTTAACCTGATTGACCGGGAGGATGGAGGAATGGTTCGCTTCATTCATAGTAGTAACAGGTTGAAAAATTTCCCGATTCATTTAGCCGAACAGGTGCGATCCATCATGGAAGTCGACGGTAGAGTAATGTTATTGGGAACCATGAAAGGGATTGTCAGTTTTAGCAGCGCATTTGACAAGCCCGAGCATATCCGTTATTTTGTAAATTCACATAGACCGGACAAAATCACTTCATTAAGCAATAACAATGTGATGTATATGTTCAGGGATAGCAAGAAGCAGATTTATGCATTGACTGAAACCGGAGGTGTAAATAAGATACTGTCCAACAACTTGTTATCAGACAACATTCAATTTTATAATTATATCCAGAAAGAAGGGTTGATTTCGGACCAGACACTTTCAATGATTGAAGATAAGGCCGGAAAGCTATGGGTCGTAACCAAACAAGCATTATACAAATTTAATCCTTTAAAAAACGAAGATAACCATTTCTACAATTATACTTTCAACCAGGATTTTTTATTCTCCGAATCATCCATAGCATTAAATGCAAAAGGCAATGTGGTAGTGGGTACAGATAAAGGTGTTCTGGAAATTCATTCTGGCAAAACTAAGGAAAACATATATGTCCCCCCTATTGTCTTTACCGATTTAAATATACAGGGAAAACCAGCCTCAGAGGCAATTGGCAAACATAATCCACTGACGCTTGAACCGTCCCAACGGGATATATTCATCGAATTTGCAGCTTTGGATTACCGGGACTCAAAAAAGATTCAATATGCCTACATGATGGAGGGACTTGACAAGGGATGGCATTATGTAAATCAGGAACGATCTGCAACTTACATGAATCTTCCTCATGGTGAGTACAAATTCTTAGTAAAATCGACCAACAGCGAAGGTATTTGGGTAGATAATGTGCAAAATCTTACAATCAGAGTTAAACCCACATTTTGGGAAACCGGCTGGGCATGGGTGCTTATTGCGTTTTTGATTGTAGCATTGATGCTGATTGTGGTATATATCCTTTTCACCATTTACCGGTTAAGGCATCAGGTTGAAATGGAACATCAGCTATCCAACATAAAACTTAATTTCTTCACCGACATTTCACATGAACTAAGGACTCCCCTTACGTTAATAACTAGTCCGGTATCGGATATACTTGAAAATGAGCCACTATCAGAAACGGCAAAAGAACACTTAACGATCGTACGGAAGAATACCGACCGTATGCTTCGTATGGTAAACCAGATTCTGGATTTCCGTAAAATTCAATACAAAAAAATGAAAGTCTTAATAGAAGAAACAGACGTGATATCGTTTGTCTCCAGAATTATGGATAACTTTCAATTAATTGCAGAAGAGAAAAAGATTTCATTTAATCTGGATAGCGACCGGGAAGCATTGTATTTGTGGATCGACAAAGATAAGTTTGAAAAAATCATTTTTAATCTCCTTTCCAACGCATTCAAATATACACCAGACCACAAATCGGTAACCGTGCGAATCCTGACACAAGACAACAAAGTAAGTATTTCGATCATTGATGAAGGGGTTGGAATTCTTGCTCAAAAAATAGATTCCTTGTTTCAGCGTTTCGAAACATTGGTCAATCAGAGTGTATTGCATTGTTCATCCGGGATAGGCCTGGCTTTGGTTAAAGAATTGGTAGAATTACATCATGGCTCTATCGAAGTAGTTAGTCAACCGGGAATAGGTAGTGAATTCAAAGTAATGTTTCTGATGGGGAAAGATCAATTTGATGAAGATGAAGAGATCAACTTTATACTCTCAGATAATAAACATTCAGATATTCAACAAACCAATAATCCGTATGAAGAAAGGAGTCTATATCAAATGGCATCACCGGAATATTCTGATGTCAGGGAACCGGAAAATAATAAAGAGAAATGGACTATTCTAATTGTTGAAGACAATCCGGAACTACTCAGGTTCATGAAGAATATTCTGTCAAAAGAATATAATATAATTGAAGCTATTAACGGACAAGATGGAATAGAGAAGATTTTGACGTTTATGCCGGATATAGTTGTAAGTGATGTAATGATGCCGGTTATGGATGGTCTGGATATGGTTAAAGCGGTTAAAGAAAACAAAGACCTTTGCCATATTCCAATTATACTGCTTTCTGCCAAATCAATGTTGGATGATCGTATCAAAGGACTGGAAAATGGAGTTGACGATTATATTACCAAACCATTTAGTACTAATTATTTAAAAGCACGTATCCGGAATCTTATAATTCAAAGACAAGAATTACAGAAATTATATTTAAACTCCCTGTCTGTCAGAGAGAAAAGTTTCCTTCAGGAACAAACCACTCCGTTAGACCCTCACATTTCCACATACGACGAAATATTTATTCAGAGGCTAATGGATTTTATAGAAGAGAATATAGAAAATTCGGCCCTGACAGTAGAAGATTTTGCCAGTTCGTTTGCTATGAGTCGTTCCACATTTTTCAAGAAGGTAAAAATGTTATTGGGCGTTTCACCTAACGATTTTATCAGGGACATACGTATAAAGCGGGCTATTCGTTATATAGATTCCGGAATGGATTCGGTTACGGAAGTGGCTTATAAATGCGGCTTTAGTGATCCTAATTATTTTGGCAAGAGTTTTAAAAAACAAATGGGAGTTTCCCCTTCGGAATACAAGAAAAAATCACTACAAAGACAATAGTCTTGGTTTTAGACTCAATATTACCTGTCTGAAAAAAGCATTGCAACTAATATTGCAGTGCTTTTTTTATGCGTCTATGTTTCATTTTTGCTAACTAACCATGATTTGTTAAGCAAGTATTTTAATTCAAATTGCAATTATATTTTTCCAACTATGAAAAAGAAAGTTTTATTATTAGGATCACTGCTTATTGTTTGTGGTAATTTATTTTCTCAGAGCCCTACCCCAGCCTTCCCCACAGCAGAAGGCTATGGAAAATGGGCAAGCGGAGGCCGTGGCGGCAAAGTCGTAGAAGTTACTACGACAAAAGACGATGGTGTTGGTAATATCCCTGGAAGCTTTCGTTGGGCTTTAAAGCAATTCCCCTCAGATCCCTTAACTATTATATTTCGGACATCCGGTATAATTGATTTGAAAGGTATCGCATTAAGATGCAAACGTAACAATTACACCATAGCCGGCCAGACAGCTCCCGGTGATGGAATTTGTATTAAAGGAGGAACACTAAACCTGGGAGGTAGCTTTAACGTTATTGTTCGTCACTTACGGGTCCGTGTCGGTAAAAAAAGCGACGGAACATTTATACCCGGAGCATCAATTGATTTCGAAAATGGAGGAAATCTTATCATTGATCACTGCTCCTTTTCATGGTCTGCCGAGGAGAATTGCGATTTTTACGATAATCTCAACCAGACTGTTCAATGGTGTATGTTTACTGAAGGCTTGTATGGTGCAGGCCATCCGAAAGGGTCAAGAAGTTACGGGGCTGTTTTCGGTGGACGAAATTCATCCATCCATCATAACTTAATTGCCCATAATGCTTCGCGAAGTCCCCGTTTCGGGACATCTACGAAAAATGATGTGCACATGCTTGTTGATTTTATTAACAATGTCAATTATAACTGGGGACGTGAAAATGCTTGTTATGGGGGTGAAAACAAATTAGGCGCTAACGGATCTGTGGATATTAATTTCATCAACAATTACTACAAGCCCGGTCCAGCCTGTCCGGGCACCAACAAATCAAGTTTTACAAGGGCCTCTTATGCCAATGGTTTGACTGGTACTTATTTCTCTAAATATTATATGTACGGCAATCATATCGAAGGAAGTGCCAATGCAGCACTAAATACTGATAATTTTGCCGGACTTGATATCCGGGATTATCAGGCTGTAATCAAAACCGTAACTGTTGATGATTTAAAAAGAAATAAACGTCCGACGATCTTCTCGGTTAACCCAGAAACTGCAAAAAGGGCTTTCAACAGCGTTTTAGAAAAAACCGGTGCATTTCCTCGTGATAACGGTGATGCAAGAATTATCCAGGAAGTAAAAAACGGCACGGCAAAATCAACCGGCAGTTTTAAATCTCAAAGTGCATCCGGAATAATTGATAAACCAGAAGATGCCGGCGGATATCTGACATATAAAACCTACAATACAATACAGGACAATGATCATGACGGAATGGATGATATCTGGGAAACCGGAAATGGCTTAAATCCGAAGAATGCTGATGATAGGAATCTGAAGACTTCCGAAGGATACACAGCTCTGGAGGTCTATTTGAACAGTTTGATCGGAGAAAATATTCCTCACAAATTTACTTCATCATCTGTCAGATAGATACACATTTTGTATCTGAAGGCGCTATGGTAATGGCAAAATGTTTTATTGAAGGCGTAAAAGTTTCAAATCTGAGACCGCTCAAAAAGAATTTACTGGAAAATACGGACATTAAACCTAAATTTACCACCCCTGTCTCGGGAATTGATAAAACAAAGCCACTACAACAGCTATAAATCCCAAAACGCCAATCAGCCAGCCAATAAGCTAACACACTATCGTACATACGCTTACACATATTACAGCTATTATAACGAGCATTATTCCAGCCGAACTGTAACAAAGGAGATCAAAACCATAGACCATCAGGTATTACCACTTAGAAAAACAAGGAAAAACGTCTGCAAAGACAATTTTCCTTGTTTTTGATTCAATATTACCTGTGATTAGGAAGCATTGCCACTAATATTGCAATGCTTTTTTTATGTGACAATGTTAATTTTTTGTTTGACTCCACATAAAGCACAAATATATTGTTTCTCAATTCTATAACCTGCTATGAAATATAAAGACACATCCTGAAAATCAGCCTTTACTGTATCGAATCAATTCTATTGAGAAAGCAATAGTCCTTTTCCTTAAATATCAAAATAAAACAAGGATAAGGCAATTTCCCAATATCGTTATCGAATTTCATATTTAAAACAGAAACCCAGAATATCCACTAAACCTTCTGGTGTGTAACTAAAACTGATATTTCATGAAACATCTCAATTTATTCTTATCAAGCATTTTACTAATCCTTTGTATCGGGTTAATCAGTTGTGAAGATGATAAACAGGGTCCCTCATTAGCTTATTTGGGTGGCGATGGATTTATTATTCAGGATGCAACTGTTGACACAAGTGCAATCGTAAAAATCAAATTCAGAGCAAATTCCGAAACTGACACTTTGGGTTACATTCGGGTTACCAATGCCGATTCTACTTATTGGGAAGGATATATCCCCTCCTTGTGTAAATATGACTATATCGGATTGACATCGTTTAAAGCTCCTAAAACAGTCGGGGATTATACTTTTATGTTCTCCTTATATTCCGCAAATCCGGATAGTGTAACGACAGCAAAACTTTTGACTACAAAGACTATCAATATAAAAACGGATGTTGCCACTTATCTGAATAAAGAATATTCGGGTAAACTTTATCATGTGAAAGCGACAACAGGAAGTGGAGCGTGGGATCTGGTTACAAATGCAGGTAAGTTTTCCGCCGATAGTGATGCCGATAAAGATATGACGCAATCCTCTGTTGCAACATCCGGAAGTACCTGGGTTGCAGGCTGGCAAATAAACAAAAGCAACATTACAAAATTCGTAAAAGTTAAAAACTTTGACTATGCAAAAGCAACCGTAAGAAATGCAAAGGCTGCTTTCGATGCCGGCATTGCTTTAAGCTTTGTCTCTCCTGTTGCATTAAATGATATATACATTGCAAAACTTCGGGAACAGGAAGAGTATGCCGTAATCAAAATTACAAAGATTACTCCGACTGATGCAACAGGTACAACTGACCAAAGTAAAGGTAGTCTGGAATTTACCTACAAAAAGAAATCCTGACAATAAGCAATAAAAAAGAATTCAGAAGCCCTGGATAATATAAACAATCGGGGTATTTCAGACTAATGACTAATATAATATGGAAAATCAGAAATTACTATTTGGAAAAATCTTTTCAGGCTGCTTGCAGAGGTTAAGATTGACATTTTTATTCATTTTAGTCTCCGGACTCAGCTCGTTTGTAACAGCTCAGAATATTAAAATATCAGGTATTGTTAAGGATAATCAGGGCATTCCGTTACCCGGAGCATCTGTGGTGGTTAAAGGTACCAAAGCCGGAGTTATAACGAATACCGAAGGTCGTTTTGAGATATCTGCGCCTCTGAAAGCTCAGATTCAGGTATCATTTGTTGGATATTCCTCCCAGGTTGTTACAGCAAAAACCGGAGCTCCGATAACTATTACCCTTGAAGAAGAACAAAACAGGTTCAACGAAGTCGTTGTAACTGGTTATGGTGGCGAGCAAAAGATAAAACATTCAACCTTTGCAGCTCAAAAGATTGACATAAAGGCCATTGAAGACCAATCCAGTATGAACCTGTCTACTTTATTGAAGGATCAGGTTCCCGGGTTAAATGTATCCGGGGGTGAGTCCCGCCCGGGTGAAGGTGCCACCATTACTATTCGACAGTCATTTAACTTCTCGAAAGATGGAGGTAATTCTACTCCTTTAGTAATCATAGATGATGTACCACAGGTGGATTATAATACAGGGTTGGCTACATTAGGCGCATTAAATAGTTTAAATGTACAGGATATCGAGAGTATAACAGTCCTTAAGGATGCTGCAGCTGCAATATACGGTTCCCGTGCTTCACAAGGTGCTATTGTCATTACAACTAAACGTGGTAAAAAAGGAGAACCCAGAATCTCATATTCAGGAAAATTCACCTATGAAGATGCAATCAGTCATTCCAAAACGATGAACACTTATGATTATGGCCTTTTTGCTAACAGTTTTTTACGTGCATCCGGCATTACAAATGCCAATCAATTATTCTCGGATGATGAGCTGGAACAGATGAAAGGCCTTAATTACGACTGGCTAAAGAATGCCTGGCGTGCTGCCGAATTTTACCAGCACTCATTGAATATCAGTGGTGGAACAGACAAGGTGACCTATTTTACCGGAGGAACCTATAGTACGCAAGGAGCTAACATGGGATCAATTCAGTCTGACAGATGGACTTTCCGCTCGGGAGCATCAGCTAATATGGGAAAGGGATTTAAACTGGATGTTTCGCTTTCTGCTTCTAAAGGCAGTAAAGAAAACACCTTTTCTAAAGTATTGGGGTCATTGGCAGATGGTAGTTATGGAAATGCGGCAAGTGGAGACCCGGACTATGCCTATTTGCTTCACATGCCCGGCTTTATCCCGTATCAATATGAAATAAACGGAGAGAACTATTATGTTTCACCATCTCTGGGGCCGCATAAAAATACCTCAACAGCAAATACAAACAGGCAAATTGCCGCATGGAACTGGTACGCAATGGAAAATAGCGGTTCTAAAAGTATAAGCAACAATGGTAGTTACAACACCAACTTTTCGCTTCAATATGATGTTCCCTTTATCAAAGGACTAAGCTTCAAGGCTTCTTACGCAATGGCGTATGGAAGTTCACAAGGTGAGCAAATACAAGATAAATATTCCCTGGCTCGTTCGTCGAATTCAAATGTATTAGGAACTCACCTTTATGGACCTAATACTGTCTGGAGTATCGCGGAGGTTAATCAGGGCGCACGGGTATCATATACCGACACGGATAACAGAAGTAATCAGGCAAATGCGTACGTGAATTATTTCGGCACATTCGGAAAGCATGAGGTAACCGCGATGGCATCAGTAGAACGTTCAGAAAACTTTGCACGTGAAACGCTGCAACTCTATTCCGATCCTATAAAACCCTATTCCGGCACCAATGCAACGGCAGGAACCATGGATGTAACCAACAGTTATGCATACCGTTACGAATCCGGAACTATGGCCTATATCGGTCGTTTAACCTATGCTTATGCAGATAAATATCTTTTTAACTTCGTACTCAGAAGTGATGCTTCCACCAAATTTGCTCCGGAGAATTACTGGGGAACTTTTCCCTCTACTTCGTTTGGTTGGGTTCCGTCAGAAGAAAAATGGTTTAAGAATAATATCAAATGGATCGACTTCCTGAAACTAAGATGTTCTCTAGGCTTAACCGGTAAGGATAACCTGAAAGGATGGAAATGGGTGCAAACTTATGGTTGGGATGGAAACAAGGGGTATCAGTTCGGCTCTACCGGCGGTGTTTTCTCAAATGCCAATAAACCTGGTGCTTCTCCTAACCGGAATGCGACATGGGATAAATGCTTCAAACAGGACTATGGCGTTGATGCTACCATTCTGAATGGCAAACTTTCATTTACCTATGACTATTTCTATGACCGGAGTTACGATATGCTGAAATCCAGATCTCAGGAAGTGGGCACACCAATTTCTGTAGGGGGTGCTGTTGCTGAAGAAAACTTTGCGGCTGTAGATGCCTGGGGACATGAAATTTCAATAAACTGGCACGATAAGATTGGAAAACTTTCGTATCGTATTGGTATGAATACCACTTTTGGTCTTGGTAACAAGATAAGAAAATACATCAATACCGGTATTGACTATCCTGCTGCGAACAGCGTACGTGAAGGCTATTCAACCATATTCCCAAATTGGGGCTTCAAAGTCTGGAGAGGAACTTCTTCAGGGGACGGTATGCTTCGCACAACTGAAGATATCAATAAATATTGGGCATACTTGTCGGCAAATGCGCTTGCAGCCGGAACCACTCCAAAATATTTCGGAGTCACCGATCCTTCAAGTATGAAAAAAGGTATGTTGGCTTATCAGGATTTGGGTGGTGAAATGAATTCAGACGGTACGCAAAAAGGTCCAAACGGACAAATTGTAGCATCTCAGGATTATGGTAAACTAACCAAAAGAAGTGACGGTTACGGATTTTCTAACAGCTTTGGCATTAGTTATGGACAATTTAGTTTGTCATCAAATATTAATACAAGCTGGGGCGACTTAAGAATGATTGATAAGATCGGACAAACCAACAAGGATAACTTCATTATATGGAATCGTGAGCCATTCTGGACTAATATGTACGATGAAGGGGTTGCAACCACAGATGCTAAAGGAAATACCTATTATAAATATGCTAATATTGATGGGAAATATCCTCAGGTGGGTGTAGACAACACTCTTTATGATTCTGATTTTTGGAAATTACCTAGTTTCAGATGTTATATCAGGGTATTAACTGTTGCTTACGCATTGCCAACTAAATTTTGTGACAAGATTGGACTTGGTAGTTTAAGATTCAATCTTACCGGACAAAATCTATGGGATTTATACAATCCATATCCCGGAAAATACCGTAATATGTATGATGAATCTTCTGTAGGATATCCGACACTGAGAACATGGACGCTTGGTGTGAATATAACGTTGAAATAACATTCTCTTTTACATATCCATTGCAATTAAATATATAAATATGAACAATAAGATATTAAATATAATCTCTTTTATCGCTGCTTTCTTTACCCTGGTAGGATGTAGTGATCAGTTTCTTGAAGATAAGAAGCTATATAACAGTTTTACGAATGAGAGCGTTTTCTCCAGTGAAGCTCAGACTAACAGGTATCTGGCTTATATGTATTATAATATTTACAACGGCCATACCTCTCCTGTCCAGGCTTTATGGGGAGCCTGGAGTGATGATAAGACCAAGATGACTGAGGAGATTGGCGGTAGTATCGGAGACCTGATAAATTCAACCAAGACTCTCGGCACCTCTGATGATGCCAGTAAATATTATGGTGGACGTTTGACCGAATCTCCTGGTAATAATCCTTATACACGTATACGCGATTGTAACACGATTGTTGAAAACATGGATAAGTATGGACGTGGAAAGCTTTCTGAATCGTTTATTCAGGGTGTAAGAGGACAGGCTTTTTTCTTGAGAGCTATGCAATATTTTGATCTGATGCGTACCTATGGAGGTGTACCTCTGGTTACGAAAGTTCAGAATGGGGTTTCTCAGGATGAAAGTATCAAACTACCCCGGGCATCGACCAAAGAGGTTCTTATCCAGATTTGTGCTGATCTGGACTCTGCGGCGAATAACCTTCCGTCAAACTGGGCAAGCGAAGGAACTGATTATGGACGTCCTACGAAAGGTGCCGCTTTGGCTATGAAAAGCCGTGTATTGCTGACTGGTGCAAGTCCTCTCTTTAATAAAAACTGGGATGATCCTAATGATCCATTGTGGAAAGCGGCCTTAGATGCCGGTCTGGCAGCTAAGGCAGAACTGGACAATGCCGGGTACAAAGGTATTAACCCCACCGGCATCGATTCGACAAACGGAAAACTGGCTATGGACTGGGCTAAAATGTTTTATAATTACAATAACAAAAAGAACCCTGAGGCTATTTTTACAATACTGACAGATGTCGGTACACTTGGAAATAATTTACTTAACAACTGGCAGTCATCTATTCGTCTTGCCTCACAGAAGGGAGGAGGAGGAATTCCCGCACCCAAAGAAATGATAGATTTATTTCCAATGAAAGATGGTAAACGTCCGACAGCGGCAAATGGATACGACCAATTCTTGTTTTTCAGAAATCGGGACCCCCGTTTTTACAGGACATTTGCATTCTCAGGTTATAAAATGCCTCATAAATCAACGGCAAGTTCTGCGGCTGCAGGTACAGTCTGGGCTTACAACTATGTATCGATTAAAACCACCGGTTCAGGCGCATCTTTAAAAAGGGATACTGTATATAATTACAGTGACAATAACTCCCTGATAAGCCCGGCTTTTGTTTGTAAAATGTTTTATCCTCAGGTCGATAGTACACAATACAATTACTCAGGGGTCGATATAATCGATTATCGCTACGGTGAACTATTGTTAAATATTGCAGAGTGCTATGCCGCTACCAATCAGATTTCGGACTGTCTTGATTATCTGGGAAAAGTACGTGCCCGTGTCGGGATTCCGGCTACCAACAATTACGGAATTGGAAATCTGACTGACAAATACGAGGCTATTGAAGCGTGCTTATACGAACGCCGGATTGAACTGGCATACGAAGGAAAAAGATTCTGGGATATTCAGCGTTGGATGCTTTATAACGATGATGAAGTAGCGGGAAACAATACATGTGCAAAACTCCGTCTGAATACTATTAACGGAACCTGTCGTACAGGTAGTTACCTAATGACACTGGACACCGTAAGATTTACTGCCCCGGTTACAGTAGCGGGTGATCCTTATATTGTTCAAAGAATAGGTATAACATTTAACCCGGATTTATCTTTGCCGGAAAGCAGGATTCAGTTGAATCAGCTGGCTAATTTCTATAAATCGCATTTTAAAATCGCACCACTTAAGCCTAATCAGGCTATGGATAAGATTAACAGTTTACCTGCATTTATAGACTGGAAACAGAATTATTATATTCAGGGGCTTCACAGTGAGGTGTTGAATTATAACCCCTGGCTAAAACAAACTCAGGGATGGACGGATTACTTTGGAGCTCCGGGAACTTTTAATTATCGCGAATGATAGAATATTGTCTGCTTTGACATTTATGATTCTACAGACAATAGAGAAAGACAAAGCAGAATCGACAAGAAAATTCAATTAGTTTTTTATTAGTAATAATGATTATGAAAAGAATTAGAATTGTTTCTAACTCGGAGAAAAGCGTACCTGTGACAGGCTCGCTTTTTCTTTTTTTAAGCACCCCACGATACCACCGGCGAACTTGCTTTGGGAAAAGACAAACAGATATAGCTATAAAACGATCTTAAATGTGGCACAAGTGCATTCTTTAAACCCTCACATCCCGGATGCTTTCATCTTTATCAAACGCAGCTTTAGCAAACGGACACACCGGCACGATCTTAATCCACTGTTCCCTGGCAAATTCAACAACCCTCATCACCAGCTGTTTGCCATAACCTTTTCCACCAAAAGCTTCTTCAACATGGGTATGGTCTAAAACAATTTTTGCTTTTCCCTCCCATTTGTAAGTGATCTCACCTGCAAACTGACCGTTGTCGTAAAGAACAAACCGGCCTTTTGCGCCATCATCTTCCCGATCTATTGTTACCATAATCCGATTTTTATGTATAATGTTTGAAACAAACTTTCATCCATTCTGGTTTTCTGATTTTTGCTCTATATAACAATTTATACACCACAACTACGACATATATTTCGGGATTATTATTAAAATCAGCATCTTTAAGGATTGTACCACCAATGCCTAAAGATGCTGATACCTCAGGCTTACAAGCAATATCCTTCAATACTATCCGGCATTATAAACAAATCGTCGAATCACAGCTTTATGGTAAGACCGAATTTCCCGTCTGAAAATGCATTTCCGCCACCGAATTCCAGATTAAGCGCTACTTTTCTTGAGATAAAATAACGACCTCCGATCTGTGCTCCCAGCCCTAACCGGGAAGTATAGGATCCATTATATGTATCAGGAGAGTTCCAAACGTAAAATCCGAGATTGAGTCCGGCATAGAGATCCCAGTTACGGGGAATATTGAATGCATTATTGAAATGGTAATTCGCATTTCCCGAAATGCCCGTTATAGAATGATCGTAATAATAATGATCCCAATATTCGCGGTATGCACGATATGACAACTCACCACCCAATGTTACATCACGGCTCACAGCGTGGTCAAAACCCAGATAAACCGGCACCCCCCAATCAGATAATCCGACACCCAGATTCAACTGTGACTTACCCATAGCCAACGAATTCTGACTAAAAGACACGACTGAAATACACGCTAATACAGCTAATAAAAGAACTTTCTTCATTGTTGATTAATTATATAAGATTAAAAATTGCAGGATTCTCTACGATTAATAATTGCAGGACTGGCATATTCGTTTATTTTAAGTTCGTCTCACTCTTTATAGCAGACAACATCCGTGCCAGAGCAGTTAATACGCTGAAAGTATTGGCAGTAACATTCTGCCTGAACGTGGAAAGTTGTGGAAATCCGTGAAAGAGAAGTGGGGAATGGCGTGAAGATTACAACAAAACAACATCCAGCTTTCACCCGGCTACCGTGATATTATTCTCACCATCCACACCACAAGTACAGGCTACGCGCAAACAAGTTGTCATTTATCCACACACAAACAACAACACTTTGTCAATATACAAATACATGTATAACACATATTGATATTTTAAATTTGCATTTTGAATCATTATGATTATATTTGCGCTGAAAATAACTTTTAATAATTAGTGCAATATGTCAAAACAGAGTGTAGAAGATTTACTCATTAAAGGAGGAAGCGACAAAGAGTTTCGTATTAAATACGACAATACAATGACCGAAGAAAAATTTGTAGCATTTGCCATTGCTGATGGTTATGATTTCACAGTAGCGGAACTCAAAGAAGTCCTGAGAGAAAACGGAGACATGTTCGAGTCTTACGGTAATCCTCCAAAAAAAAGTATCTGGTTGAGATAAGATTTCTCTTCCGGCTCCGGAATCCTATTAAAAAAACAAGGGCGTGTCCCAAAAGTCTTAATTGAACGCAAAGGCGCAAAAACGCGAAGGAAGATATAATTGAATATAAATACTTTGCGTCTTTGCGACTTTGCGTTTAGTTTAAATATTTGACTTTGGGGATATCCCCGATATTACTCCGGCATCAAAAAAAGCGCCATTCCTCCTTCCTGATTTCTATCGGCTAATTCATATTGACATCTATCTATGAATCAATATTATACGCAACAGCTTCCCGGACATTTTATTCTACTAAACAACCCAAATCACTCATCACCCTCTACTGTTTAGGACATTAAGTCTTAATCACCTATCTTTGTGTACAAATCACACTTAAAAACACTACCACATGACATCACGAATTTTCACCAGAATCAGCCTGGTTTGTTTTCTGTTTGGACTGAGCTTGATAGCAGGAGCACAAAGTCAGAAAAAATCCCCCTTCAGCAGTTATCTTTTTGTATTCTTTTCCAACAATAGCCCTTATGGAGAACAGATACGCTATGCTTTGAGTGACGATGGCCTCAACTACAAATCTCTGAATGCCGGTCACCCCGTAATAGCTTCAGATACCATTGCACTCAAAAAGAGCATTCGTGACCCACACATTATGCGTGCCGAAGATGGAAAAACATTTTACATGGTACTGACTGATATGCGTTCAAACGAAGGATGGCAAAGCAACGATGGCCTGATCCTGATGAAAAGTACCGACCTGATTCATTGGCAACACTCAGCCATTGACTTTCCGACCAGGTTTCCGAATCTGCAAGGATTCGATCGTGATAATCTTCATGCCGTATGGGCGCCACAAACTATATGGGATCCGAAGGAACAGAAATACATGATATACTATTCTATCGGTCGTCACGATTGGGAATATCCGGTAGATAACCGCTTCCAGCCTTACTTCAAGTTATATTATTCGTATGCCAACAAGGACTTTACGGATATCACGGAGCCCAAACCGCTATTTGACTTTGGTTCGGCAAGTATAGACGGTGATATTGTTTATGACAAAAAGAATGAAAAGTATGTCCTTTTCTTTAAAGACGAGGGGCTATCGACAATTAACAACGGATTTCGCACCAGACAAGGCGTTTTGCGTGCAACCGCTAAGAACCTGACCGGCCCCTACACACCTGAATACCGACACCTTCAGAAGGAAGGCGTTTATCCGGTAGAAGGCTCAAGTGTATTCCCTCTGATCAATTCGCAGGATTATATATTGATGTATGACTGCTACTCAAAGGGATATTACCAGTTCTGTAAAAGCAGTGACTTAAAGAACTTTTCTTTCATGCAGAACACAGCGACCCAAGGTGATTTTACCCCTCGCCACGGTTCGGTGATGCATATTACCCGTATGGAACGTGAGCGTTTGGAAGCGTGGTCTGATCTGAATCTGGCAATAGATGCAGCCTGCAAAAATTGCTGATAATACACTTACCTCAACTCAATTGAAGCAGCGAATAAGCCTGGTGGATAAAGCGAAACAGACACTAAGCACTTCGAATGAGACTAAGAAAATGAAGGTAATCGCTCAAAAGCTCAGAAAAGCAACCAATCTCAATTAGACAGTCTTTCTAAACCGGGTACTTGCCCGGTCATCCAATTGATATTTTGTTTACAGCAATTATTTTTGAACAATAGAATACAATAAAATCGATACTAAAGTAGAAAGGTGAGTGATGTGGGATGATTATATTCCCAAGCTCTACCTTTTTTCTTATTTTTGCGCTATGAAACGACTACACTCATTTTTACTGTTGATCGTTGCACTGATATACGGGGCAATCGGATTCGCTGTATCTGAGAAAATAGCCGGAACATCTGATACGCAGCTAAATCTTTCCCGGGGTAATACTTTACCCCAAAAGCAGACATATCTTACCGGAAAGAAGCATATCCTAAATCTGGAACAGGAAGCTTCGCACCCACACTATGACTTCCGGGTTCAACATGCCTCCAAACGCATTTATCCGTTTTCGTCAAATGCACTCAGACAAAAAATAGGCAATCTGCAAATAGAGAGACTGTTTATCATCAGCCAGATCAGCTTTCAGCAAAAAGCCGCTTTTATTAAGTTTAACGGCTACTACCTGTACTATTTGCGAAAATTGCTGATTTGATCCCATATCCTTCCAAACCAGTCCAGGGACAACTGTCTACCTGATTTTTCTATTAAAATTTATTTCAAATCTATCAGTGAGCATTTACATATATAATGTTGGCTGCTATCGTTATATCATTATGGAAAATTACCAAAACATTGAAAATGTCCTCTCAAATATGGACAACAACATCGTTTACAAAAGAAAAAACAGCATATGGCCGGGAATAATAGTCATTCTGGCAGGAATAGCATTCTTCTTTCCGACTGTTATTCACAAGTGGCCTCACGGAAGCGTATGGCCGTTACTATTGCAAGTTGCCGGATCAATTGCTTTTATAATCGGGGTTTTTTATGCTATTTCTCCGGAAAGAATACTTCGTATCTGCTTCCAAACATCAGAAATTGAAAGTCTTCGAGATCTATTTTGATATAAGTGAGAGCGAGACACTGACACAACTCTGCATGACAGGGAATTTAAACAATATCGACAAACTGAAACGTTCGAATGTTGGTGGTGGATTAAAGCTTGTGGTAATGTCGACTCACGACCGGATACTTTGTTTTTCACAGGTGATCCGGTTTGTAATGTTTGAATATGTTCCGCAAACACAAACAATACAACACTCTAAAGAAGAGGCGGACATATTACATAGTCTTCGTTGATAAAGAATAGAATGCGGCAAGTAGAATGTTTGCAGCATTCTTTTTATTTACACACAAGATAGTCTCCGGTCAGGGCTATTCTCAAGGCCAGAGAGATAGCTTGATATTCCTTCTGAACTACCGAAAGTCTGCGTAAAAAGTAAAACCTATGCCAGGCTTTGCGATTTTATGCATCGTAAACGAGGTTCCAGATTAAAGCAATAACCAGCCTCAAACAGATAAATTATGTTATATAACAACCAATTATCATTAACATTCGTATTACACAGGCTAATCGTTAAATATAATCCCTACCTTTACGGTCGATAATTGAAAATAAGCTCAGTTCATTCTCTATTCAACTAAATCCCGTTCATCTTGATAGGATTATTATAATAGGCGTTGGTTCTCAGCCTTTCTCTTCTCAATAAATAAAAATTTAATCCTAATTCAAATGAACATTTTTGTTGCAAAATTAAGCTTCGCAATTACCAGTGAAGACTTAAATGATCTTTTCTCAGAGTATGGAAACGTAACTTCTGCAAACGTTGTAATGGACAGAGCGACCGGCCGTTCTAAAGGTTTTGGATTCGTAGAAATGTCAGACGACGAAGCAGCTCAGAAAGCAATTAAAGAGCTTGATGGCGGACAGTACGACGGACGCACAATTGCGGTTTCGGAAGCACGCCCACGCGAAGAACGCCCTGCTTACGACAGAAGTCGTGGCGGATACGGTGGAGGCCGTAGCAATAGATATTAATCATATCACTCATACTTTAGTTAGGGGAATTCCGCAAGAATTCCCTTTTTTGTATTGATATTACTCAAACAGAAACAAAAGTTCTTATTCCCGGCAGCCATGCCGTCAACAAACGAATCAGTTCCCTTTTAAATACTTAACAAAAAAACAAATATAGATGGCTTCACCCAACAAAAAAGATCTGGAGAAAAAGAAACAAACCAAAAAACTGGAAAAACAAAAACGCAAAGAAGAGCGTAAAGAGAGTGGCGGTAGTAAATCATTTGATGACATGATTGCTTATGTCGATGAAAACGGAGTCATCACCAGCACACCTCCTGATCTCACCAGAAAGAAAAAAGTGGAAGCCGAAACCATTGCTATTTCCACTCCAAAACGGGAAGATGTCGAAGTGGAACCGCTAAAAGGTCGCGTTGAGTTTTACAATGCGGATAAAGGATATGGTTTTATCAAGAACCTGGCCAATACGGATAAATATTTCTTTCACATCAATAATGCTCCGGCATCTATCTCTGAAGGAGATATTGTGACTTATGATCTGGAACGCGGGCACAAAGGTATGAATGCGGTAAATATTACATTTGCTGAGAAATGATTATTGTATAATCCGGGGAACTACCCGTCATTACCGTCTGCTTTAGCTAACGGTCAGATCTGATCCACACGACGCACGGAAGATCAGAGCGATAAAGAATATCTGTGAATGGTCATACCGGGATGATGAATACGCCGCGGTATGACCAGTTTATTTTTATACTACCTACTCCTATCCTACACAAAATCACATCCAAGAATACCACAACCTATTTCCTTGATATTCTTGAAACATTTAGAATTAGCATAAATACCATATTATAAATCTACCACATAGCAGCATTCTTTTTATTTTATTTATACAGAATAATCTCCATACATATTTGTAGATTCCCTACCTGCCTGTAAACAAATCCGTAGAAAAAGAGAAACTTTTATCTTACACACAATCTCTTCCTGAAAATTATTTATCAATTTCAGCCTCTGAAACTACACCAACATACAACTCAGAAAATAAGATATTTATCAACACACCGCCTCATTCAGAATTTATTCTCAGGCCTCCTCCCCTCTCCTGTTTTTTCATCGTATATTTCATTCTGGCACAGTTTTTATTGTCTTCTTATTTGAATTCAAAATTACGATATCGATCGTTATTCATTTTAATGAATACCAATCAGTCATTTTTGATTATCTATAAAAAAGGCCCTAATAAAATTTATCCTAAAAACAAAGCCTATGCGTGTCCTGTCATTAAACCGTTCGGTTGTTCCACTTTGCCTGTTTGTTTTGCTTGCTATCGCCACGCTTTCTTTGTGTCTGGGACGATATCCGATATCGCTAAAGGATTTATCAGCTTTCATTTTTCACACCGGAGCGTTCGATGATAACCTGAAAATTATCCTGCTTAATATCCGAATTCCCCGCATATTGGGGGCTATCGCTTTGGGAGGCTCATTAGCTATTGCCGGAGCATCCTATCAGGGAATGTTTCGTAACCCGATGGTGAGTCCTGATATTCTGGGTGTTTCATCAGGTGCTGGTTTCGGGGCGGCACTGGCTATCTTGCTTTCGATGCCGGTATTAGGTATTCAGTTGTTTTCTTTCTTCGGAGGAATATCGGCAGTATTGATTGCTATGACCGTGAGTAAACTTATCGGCAACAGACACGAACCAATATTGGTACTGGTACTTTCCGGCATCATCATCTCTTCCTTTTTCGGAGCCATGCTTTCTCTGATCAAATATGTTGCAGATCCCGACAATAAGCTTCCCGCTATTACCTATTGGTTGATGGGTAGCCTTTCGGGCATACAACTGAGCGACTTAAAAACCGTGTTGCCCATCCTGGCACTGGGTATTTTACCTTTAATACTGATCAGTTGGCGAGTCAACGTCTTGTCATTCGGAGAAGATGAAGCCCGCTCACTCGGAATAAATACCGGTCGGCTCCGGGTGTTGATAATCATTTGCTCATCATTGGTCTCGGCCAGTATGATTTCGATATGCGGCATTGTGGGATGGGTAGGCCTGATTATTCCGCATTTAGCACGTATGATTGCCGGACCGGATTACCGGGTACTGCTACCGGTTTCGTTTCTGATCGGAGGAATATTTATGCTCATTGTTGATAATATTTCAAGATCACTAACTACGGTTGAAATACCGATCGGAATTCTAACATCAGTATTGGGTGCTCCTTTTTTTATCTACTTCCTGAAGAAATCAACTCAGAAAAACTGGTAACCAATATGATAACAACACATTCTGACATAATTACCACACCACAAAACCTGGAATTCCACAACACTCGCATGGGTTATAATGGTAAAACAGTGCTGAAAGAAGTCAATTTCAGCATGTCATCCGGTGAAATTATTTGCATACTCGGTCCAAACGGCGTGGGCAAAACTACCCTGTTCAAGACGATTCTGGGCTTTATACCTCCTATCAGCGGAGAGATTTCACTCAATGGAAAAAATATAACCGACTTTTCGCCCAAAGAATTTGCTAGAATGGTGGCCTATGTCCCGCAAAGCCATGCTATTCCATTTCCCTATAAAGTAAAAGATATAGTATTGTTTGGTAGGACTGTACACATGGGTATGTTCCAGACTCCAGGTAGAAAAGATAAACGAATCGCTCTTGAAGCAATGGAATTACTGGAGATCAGGCATCTGGCCGACCGCTCCTTTACCGAACTGAGTGGCGGCGAACGACAGATGGTGATTTTCGCCCGTGCACTTGCTCAGGAAGCCCGCTTTATCATCCTCGATGAGCCAACCTCAAACCTCGATTACGGAAACCAGGTGCGAGTGATTCGCAAAGTGAACGAACTAAAAAAACAATCCGTAGGTATCCTGATGGCCACCCATTCACCTGACCATGCTCTTATGGTAGCTTCCCGGGTCATTATGATTAATGAAGGAAAACTGTATAAATCGGGGGATCCCATTACAACCATTACAGCTGAAAATCTGAAGAATATATATGGCATCGAAGTATCTGTATTGGACACCTGCGATTGCGGAAAAGTATGCGTACCGGTTATCTGATTTTTTTGCCTTACGTTATCCTTTTTGAATTATATCGATAAAATGCTGAATCCTTTTCCGGCAATAAGGCGCCAAAACGCCGGAAAAGATAATTCAGCTTCCAGTAACCCTAAACAATGAGATTATGAAACGAATGAACCTCTTACAATCAAACCTTTACCTAATCGTTGCCGGAATAGTAGCTGGCACTCCGGTAACTGGTTTTGCAGATAGCCTTGAGACTCCGGAGAACTCCAAAACGATTAACCGGGTCTCAATTACTAAAAAGACGCATCAACTTAATGCCGTTGAAGTTTCGGAAAAGAAAAAAGGAAATCCGATGAAAGAACCAACTGTTCAGCCGAAAGCTTTGCAAGCCACGGTGCAAACTATTACCACCGAACAAATCCAACAAACCGGAGCCATCAACGTAATTGAAGCAATGAAGTACACGACCTCCGGTAATTTCACCGAACAGGGACGTAAACGCCGTAACTTCATCAGCCTGCGCGGCCAATCAATGGATTATGCTATTGATGGAATTTCCCTCTATAACTTTATGGATGCTCCGAATGCTTTGTCGGCCAATCTGGTACAGGAGATCGACGTAAACCGCTCCGGCAATGCCCTGCTCATGGGATACAGCGGTATGAACGGTGTGGCCAACTACAAGACAAAAATCTTTGACAAATTCACTACCCTGGGTGAAATGGAATATGGGACATTCAATAAAATCCATGCGAATATCACCCATGGAGGCGATATCAGCGGACTGAAATATACCTTCTCCGTTTCAAAAGACAAGACCGATGGTCCGTTCAGCCGTAATGCAACCGAAGATATGTGGAATGCATCGGGCAAACTACAATACAACCTCAAGGACAAGCTGGAGCTTTCCCTGCAACACTACTTCATGGATGGTATCCGTGAGTTTGCCCAGATGCAAAACAGTACCTCTCCGTTGTATACAGTTCCCATAAATAACCTGGCTATGATCTGGAAGTTTTGACCCGCTGAAGTTTAATATCTCATTGGCAAAATTGCGATTTACCCCAAATGACAAGACCTCAACCGAGTTGCAATTCTACTATGTGGATAGCCAGCGCGACTGGAATCAGCGTTCGTTCTACCTGAAAACGGTTAATAAGCAGAAAATGCTGACCGACTCTATTCCTCCATACACAACTATCAAAGAACCGGACTATGTAATTGGCGGAGGAATATTCCAGACTCTGCATCTGCTTGAGAAAAACTACCTGCGTATTGCCGTAATGGGTTCTAAAAAGACCACACCTACACAAACCAATCCGAAAGGTACAACCCAAAACACAGATATCCGGACATACAATGCAACTATCACCGACGAACACACTTTTGGTAAACTGGCACTGGAAGGCGGTATTAAGTTTATGCAAAACTATTACAAGAAATATGCACCGGGAAGTGCCAGCATTTACATCACAAATCAATGGCAACCGATGACAACGTCATTCAACCTCGGCACTTCGTATAAATTCTCTTCGCTTCTGACTGCCAACCTACTGGTAAACGACGGGGTGGTGAAGGCTCCACTGAATACTATTGACCGCAATATAGCAGGAAAAGACACCTCATACGTTGTGCTTAAGGATGAAAACCGTTTGAATATTGATCTGGGTGTTGTTTCCAGCATCAAAAACTTAGGTGATATCGCACTGACCGCCTTTTTCATCAACCGAAAGAATGCGTATGAGTACACCGGCAATCTTTACTACGACAATCTGGGTATCCAACGGGAGTATCTGAACAATCTTGACCTGCGCTCCTATGGTATCGAACTGGGCTGGAAGAGTCCGCTTTACTTCGGCATACTTTCATCCAATATCAATGCCACTTACATGAAGACTTTGAATGTAACAAGTGGCGCAAATACAGTTTACGAAAATCTTCCTCAGACCATTATCAACGGTTCGCTTAATGCCGGTAAATACGGATTTACACTGGGCGTTTTCGGCAAATATGTGAGCAAATACACGGCCTCCACGTTCATCACCCCTGCCACTCCAACCACTAAAGTTTACATTGGTGATTATACCAACTTCGACCTATCATTAGGTTATGCCATTCCGAATACTCCGATTTCAGTTTACGGACGGGTGATCAACATCGGGGATGTGAAATTCTGTACCGTATCTCCTGTATTTCCTGATTACGGCAGACAGTTCTTCGTGGGAGCCAGAGCCAAATTCTAAACCTATAAAACTATACGATTATGTATGAAATGGATGCCAAAGAGTACAATGAAAATGTGATGAAGAAACACTTCAGAAAAGTGTATCCGCTCATTGCAAGCCAGATCCTGCAACTGACCGGAATCACCGAGGGGAAATGTATTGACCTTGGTGGCGGTCCCGGCATGCTGGGAATTTCAATGGCCGAAATCACAAATCTGCATGTCACGGTGTACGACCTTTTACCTGAGTGTATAAAGATTGCCAAAGAAAATGCTGCCGAACGAAACCTCTCCGACCGTGTGACAGCAATGCAGGGCGTAGCAGAAGATATTCAATTTCCTGACTCGTCAGTGGATCTGGTCATAAGCCGCGGTTCGGTATTCTTCTGGGAAGATCAGAAGAAAGGAATCTCGGAAGTCTATCGCGTGCTGAAACCGGGAGGATGGGGCTACATTGGTGGGGGATTCGGTAGTGCGGAGCTGTTGGCTGAAATCATCGAAGCCCGCAAAGACGATTCATCATGGGAAGAGGGTCGCAAATGCCGGATGAAAAAAAACCCGCCTGAACATTACCAGAAAATCCTTGAAGAGCTCGGAATACCGGGTGCTGTAAGCAGTAGTCCTGCTGGCACCTGGATGATTTTCAGAAAAATCTAACAAAAAAGTGAATATCCTAACGAAACAAATTATGAAAAAAGTAATCAGTCTCACCCTCTGGATACTGGCAATAACTACCGGCATTCATGCCCGGGGAACACGTACCGTCACCGACATGGGCGGGCGTAAGGTACAGATACCGGCAAAAGTAAAATCCGTTTTTGTGGACAAACATTGTGCTGTTATGGTTTATGCATTCGACCCCAACATTGCCGTAAACCGGGTGTTTGAAGCCAGCAGTGAAGCGGCAAAATATCTGCGGAAAGAGTATTTATCCCATCCTTATACAGAAGGTGCTGATGAAGAAATCCTGAAGCTACACCCCGACCTGATTATCTCTTCTGATGAGATTAACGCTCAATCTATCGATAAGGCCAATAAGCTTCAGGAAAAGCTTCATATCCCAGTGGTGTTGGTGGAGATGAATATGCTGAAATACAAACAGACTTTTGCCTTTCTGGGAAAGGTTATCAACGCACCTCAACGGACACAGGAACTCTCTGCTTTTATTACTACATATCTGGATAAAATCGGGCAAAGAGCGAAACTGATTCCTGCAAAAAGCAAAGTCCGGGTATACTATGCAGAAGGACCGAAGGGGCTGAATACCGACCCATCGGGCTCAAAACATAGCCAGATCATCGACTTCGTGGGGGCAACCAATGTGGCTCAGGTAGGCATTATTCCGGGCAAAGGCCTATCTGCTGTCTCCATGGAACAAATCATGGTGTGGAAACCACAGGTGATACTGGTCTGGTCCGGTATGTTTGAAGACCAGACCACCTATAAGTACATCCTGACTGATCCGATGTGGAGTAACCAGAGTCCTGTGAAAACCAAACGGGTGTACCAGATTCCCGGCTTGCCATTCGGGTGGTTTGACCGCCCACCGGGAACCAACCGTATTCTGGGAACCATCTGGACAGCCAATTTGCTCTATCCGAATATCTTTAAATATGATATGGTTAAGGTCACACAGGAATATTTCCGGAAATTCTACCATTACAATCTTTCGGTTGCCGAAGCAAAAATATTACTCAATCCGCGTCCTGCTTTATAATTCAATCCTTACGTATATAATTGGCAAGATCTTTGCTATAAATTTAATGTAATCCCAAAAACAGATATGGAAAAACCAATATTACAGGTCTGCGGTCCCGGACCTAAAATGTCAAAGCGAGTAAGCGAACATGGCGTACCCGTGCTTCAGCATGGTGCATTGAATGTCTACACAATCCTGCCCTGCCCTCTTAAGGTGCGTTTCAAAGCTGCATTTGAAGCGTTTATCGAAGCACATAATTCAGAACATGAAACGCCCATATATTGCCCGACCATCCTTGACGGAGCGCCCAAAACCATCGAAGCACAAATGCGTAATGCCAAAACCGAAAACGATCTGCCAGAAGTGCTTGTCACAACGGGATTCAACACCATTTTCTCCAGACCTTTCAAGCAAAAATACTTAGAATCTGGAGTTTACAAAGGACTCACCAGGCCGGAGTTTTTTGAGAAAATGCCGGCCGACTACAAACGTATTTCGGAACAATACAATATCGGATTCCTGGCTTTCGGAGCCTGGAGTCTTATCCTGGACATGTCGGTGGCCCATCATACCAACTATCCCAAAAGCTGGACCGACCTGGCCAAACCGGAATTTCGTGACCAGCTTGCCATTCACGGCTATCAGGGAAAAGCGAGTGGGACAAGTCTGCTTTTGGTGCTTAAAGAGCGTATGGGTGAAGAGGCTATATCCCAGTTTGCCCAAAATATCAAAAACATCCGCCACTTTGCCGAAGTCATAAAAGGCATAGACTCGCCCGACCCTGAAAGGGCAGCATTCAACATCCTGCCAAATGCAGCATCGGTACAGATCCCGTCACGCAAAAATGCAGCGATGATCGAGTTTAAAGACGGACCTCTGATGGCTCCTCTATTACTTTTTGTCAAAAAGAGCAAGATACAGGAGTGCCAACCATTGCTCGATTTCTTCTGGGGAGAAACGTTCCGCAACATCCTGGCCAAAGGAGATTTCCACATGCCCGACGATATGGACTGGAGCATTGACTACAGCTTTCCAAGTTGGGACTATCTGGCCACACACGATTATGATGAAATTGCGGATTCGCTCAACCAGATTTTTGTACAAGGTTTAAATCATTCGATGGAGTAAAAAATGTCATTCACGTAAATATTACGAACTATGAAACTAATCACTGTTTCCGGCCCTCCCTCATCTGGGAAAACATCTGTTTTGCTCAATGTGGTAAAAGCGATACTCAAAAACCAAAAGAAAGTAGGTGTAGTGAAGTTTGACTGCCTCTATACTGACGACGATAAACTATACGAAGCCCTCGGAATCCCCGTACGCGTAGGACTTTCGGGAAATCTTTGTCCCGATCACTACTTTGTGAGTAATATTGACGATTGTATCGAGTGGGGCAAAGAGCAACAACTTGACTATCTGCTCTCTGAAAGCGCAGGTCTGTGTAATCGCTGTTCACCTCATGCCAAAAACGTATTGGCGGTTTGTGTCATTGACAATCTGATGGGGATTAATACCCCGAAGAAGATAGGCCCGATGCTAAAATTTGCCGACATCATCGTCATCACCAAAGGAGACATCGTATCGCAGGCTGAGCGCGAAGTATTCGCCTTCAAGGTACGCCAATCCAATGCCAAAGCTAAAATTATGTATGTCAACGGCATCACCGGACAAGGCGCTTACGAGCTCAACACGCTCTTTGGAAAGGCATCCGATACAAGCACTCTCAACGGCGGTACATTGCGTTTCTCAATGCCTGCAGCCTTGTGTTCATACTGTCTCGGTGAAACTAAGATCGGCAAAGATTATCAAATGGGGAATATCAAGAAGATTAAGATATAATACTCATACTCTGACAACCAATTATTCAGTTATTCAATCCCTCATTCCCTCAATCCCTACCTTATGGAACTATTAAAAAAAGAAATAGAAGTTATTTCCAACGAGACACCATACGTCAATGAATTTTTCAAGACTTACCGAATCAATCCGACTGATCCCAAAGTAAGTCTTGGCAACTACCTCGACTCCCTGACCGATGAGTTCTTTGAAGATATCGGCATGGATAAGACGCAACTGGTAAGCAACCTGGCCGGTTTTATAGAACTGGCAAAAGACAAGCAGGAAAACCGGGTCAGTTCGATCTCCATCATCGGTGGGCACGACAAAAGCGGCAAGTCCGAAGAGATGACCCTTACGCTTGAAAGCGGTACCATTACCAGTATTGTAGGGCCGACTGGCTCGGGCAAAAGCCGACTGCTGGCCGATATCGAATGGATGGCACAGGGCGACACCCCGACCGGGCGAAAGATACTGGTAAATGGAGAGATACCCGACCCGGAACTTCGCTTCTCCCTCGAGCACAAACTGGTAGCACAGCTTTCGCAAAATATGAACTTCGTGATGGATACCACTGTAGAGGAGTTCATCACCATGCATGCCGAAAGCCGCATGATCATGAATCCTACGGAGATTGTTGGCGAAATTATTCGTCAGGCAAATCTTTTAGCTGGAGAATCATTCACCGGTAAGACACCCGTTACCGCTCTTTCCGGTGGACAATCACGGGCGCTGATGATTGCCGATACGGCTTTTCTCAGCTCTTCCCCCGTCGTGCTGATTGATGAAATCGAGAATGCCGGCATAGACCGCAAAAAAGCACTCAGCCTTTTGGTCAAAAAAGAAAAGATCGTACTGATGGCTACGCACGATCCAATTCTAGCCCTGATGGCCGGACAACGCTTAGTCATCAAAAACGGTGGCATACACAAAGTTATCCAAACCTCGGTTGCCGAAAAGGCCAATCTGACTGCGCTTGAAACACTGGATAATAAGATACTGGCTCTGCGAAATAGTCTTCGCAACGGAGAGGTGATTGAGGGGGAGTTTTGAATAATCAACACACAAAATTGCACAAGGAAGTAAACCCGATATAAGCAATAATGCTTATATCGGGTTTACTTCCTTGTAACAATAGACTTTTATTACATTTTAGTAATTAAATGTTCACAACTATAACATTTTCGTAATAACCCTACACGACACCATCACACAAACCACTAACAACCAGCTATTTAGCAAATGGCACAATTATTGACTTTACAAACCATATCAAAAAGGCTATAATTATCGTTATCTTACATTTTGAATATCCCAAATTCTCTCAATTACAAAAAGAGATTTGATCTTAATCAGATCGGAGCTCCTGAATTAAAAAAGAAAGAGAGTTTAACAACAGTCAAACAGGCTAAAGAAAGTAAATGGAAAAAGAATTTATTGAAGTATTAACACTCATTAAAGAAAGTAGCTTCGAAAACAAATCCTTTTATATTTTCACGAATGAAAAGGGAGATTTTCGCTCTTTAGAGTCGGATAAGTTCGATACCCCCCTAACTCCGGGAGTTGTTATAAAAGCTAAAATGCGAAAAAAAGGGTGTGCAAACAGGGAGATTATGGAATTATCCCTCTGTTGAACGTTCTCTTTACTAAGAAAATAAGCCCCCAAACAAAGACTATCATTCTGATATTTACTGGCAAGTAATTCATTTAACAAGATTATTGTCAAGGTTTTATATGCAATTGATTACGCGCACCGTTATCCAGAACTATTTATAACGAACAATCGTAAATAACAAAAGGGCCAGAACATGCTACCAACATGTCCCGGCCCGAAAAAAGTAAAATAATTATTAATCAAGGGAAACAGCCGGGCGCGCAAATGCCGGCCAGCGAATGCAACAAAGCCCGTGCTGCTCCCGCTTAACTAACACAAAGATATGAAACTATTTCTAACCGCAATGACTTTGTGGCTGCTCTTACTATATCCGGCAGCATCACAAAAGATCGACTTCGCCACCCTCGAAAGAGGAACTGTGACCGACAACGAAGGCAATGTGTATAACACAATCCGCTTCGGCAACACCTGGTGGATGACCTCCAATCTCCGTACCAGGCACTACAATGATGGTTCTGAAATCCTGCAAATGACCCAATTCATCAATGCGGCCGACGAAACCAATGACTGGACCTGGTGGATGGGCGCAGGTCGCTGGGGATACACCAACTTTAATGCTTCCACCTGCAATACATACGGATTACTCTACTCCTGGCCTGCTGCCAACGATACCAAACACAGTGGCATCTGTCCCGAAGGCTGGATGTTGCCCGATACCGCCGACTGGGTGGCATTGGGCAGAACGATTGTCGGTGCAGATAAAGTCATTAATGTGTTAGAAACGAAGCCCACACCAACCGGGGGCACCGAAACGACATTCCTGCCATTATATGTCAATGATCTTGGACAGCATCTGAAAACCGACAATGGCAAAGTTTTAGGTACGAACCGATACGGAGAACCCACATGGCTGAACGGCGGCAATTGGCCAAACAATCCGGCGCTGGCCAATGAATGCAATGGTGCTGGTATGAATATGATTCCCTCAGGCACGATCAGTACGTCTATTGCCGACTTTGGGAAAGCTGTCTATTACTGGAGTCCCAATTATGTTCATGCCAGCCTTCAGGGAGCCGGCCGTCGATATATCTATTTTTCGAGTGAAAGCCACAATCTGACAATAGGCTCATTTCATCAGGCAAACCTTTGTAATGTCAGAGCGATCAAAAGAGTAAGTACTACCACAGCTATATCAGCCTCAATGGACAATGTCTTATCCATCTATCCCAATCCGACAACCGATTATATCCGCGTGAGCGGAATAAGCGGCACCTATAGAATCGTATCGATTGCCGGAAGTACACTACAATCAGGTACTCTGGGCAATGAAACCACTACTATCCCGCTTACCGGTCTGGCCGACGGTATCTATCTCTTTCAGGCGGGAGGTTTCACGAAGAAAATTGTAAAACGATAAATCATATCATTTCGTAAGATGTACCTCTCCATTACGGAGCACCACTTCAGAATCGGCCGATTCAATCCAACATGTTTTTTCTTTATTGTTTCACATCATTTAAATCGAAACACAATGATGACAAGAATCAAAAGCTGGGCAAGCCTTACTCTACTGGCAGCCTTAGCTGTAGGCTTTTATGCCTGCTCGAGTAATGAAATGCCAGAAACTGCTCCGGCAAGTAATGCCACCCTGAGATCTACCACGATCAACCAGGTGGATTCTCTTATGTTCCTCCGCGATCCGAGCGGTACTACTGTCGGAGCCTTTCGGATGTATGGGATCAAACTCACCGATGACACCAACACCAGTCTAACCGATACACTCTCTACCGGAAATACATCTTTAGGGTATGAGTTGTATTTCTACAACGAGAAAGTGTATACCTCCAATACCCAGACGGTATCAGAAGCAGTGGGTTGTCCGGCTCTGTTTTTAGGCTATGGGGTTACCGGGTATAAGACGAACTTCACCGGAACAGCAGCATTCGATACCCTGAGCATTTCTGATGTAAATGGGACATTGGTAAGTGATAATGCAGCAACCCTGCCACTCCCTGTAGGCTCACCATATCGGTATGATAGTGGCCGGTTAATCCGCACGTATGTTAAATCGACTTACTATCCTACTTTCTTAATCGGGAATACGTTCCAGGGATTAGCGTCGTCTGCTCAACCGATTTATGTTATTAATATCGGTGACTACTATTACGCCTTTATGGTTTCCCGTTTCCAAAATGGAACAACTACCACAGGGATTCCGGCTACGGATAAACAGTACATTACACTGAAGTACAAAATGCTTAATTAACTAACGGATAAGCGGGAGTAAAATAGATTCTCCCGCTTATTTTCCAAATTTATTCACGTAAATTCAATAGGTATGAAAAAGATACTTTTAGCTTTATGCAGCTTGTTTATCATAGCAAGTAACAGAGCAGTGACCCCGACGCCTAATAATGCGATAGACCTTACTGCCGGCTCTCTATTTATTAAAGACGGAAATTATGCCGTTGGGGCTACAGGAAATCCAACAATATCACATACCGGGATGTATGATATATTCAGCGCAGCAACTACTGCAAATGCTATAACGATAGAAGCAGCAGCCCAGGAACTTAATCTATGGGGTGTCAATATAAGTACAACAGGTTCTCCAATGATTGTTAATTCCGGAACGAACCTGATATTAAATTGCGCGGGAGAAAACACTATTACAACATCCAGTAATGCATCACCGATAATCAATATAAAAAGAACAACGGAAGCAACCTTAACACTCAATGGGGATAAACTAACAGCGACATCACAAGCGAAAGGATTTTCAACTAATATGTCTAACAATACGATAAGTATAATCAACAATCTCAAGTATTTGTCCATCAGCACTCCTACTTCAACAAATATAGCAATGGGAGGAATTAATGCGAATTATAAATTAAAATCTCTTGTAATTGGGAATGATTGTGTGCTTACAATCATAGGGGGAATCGCAACCAGCCAGTTAGTTATTGGTAAAGCTTCTCTAAAAATACTAGGAACAATATCGGCAACTCCAGTGAATAGTGATAATAATTCATTATACTGTGTCACCGTTCCCCGTAACGGCACTCAAACCGTTTCTGTGAAAAACAACATAACCAGTACCACCGAAGATTACACTTTTACCTATACCCACCCTGATGATGACAACTACTATCTCTATCTTCCCAACGGCGACTACACGCTGACAACCGGTGGCATAGCGTATAATGCGGTGGTAAACGGGACGGCGGTTACGGCTACTTTACCAGCCAAAATCGGTGATGGCATCATTGACATATCCCTTGGATCTGTTTTAATCAATGAAGGAAGCTACCAGATCGGCTATCAACCCTATACCTATTCCGGTCGCAGATTTACCCTCAGTAGAACATCTAGCACCAATAGCGTTACCATAAATGATGGTGCTGATGAGGTTATCCTGAATGGTGTTGATATTCGTTCTGCGAATGGCTGTGCCCTGAATATCAACACCGGGAAAGATTTGTCATTGATACTCCAGGAGGGAACTGTCAATACACTGAGTAGTGGTGGCTCATATGCGGGATTACAAAAAGGAAAGACTAATGGCATGCTTACCATCAAAGGAAAAGGAACCCTGAATGCATCCAGTAGCGGATGTGCCGGTATTGGCGCCGCATCAGGTGCCGGGTGCTCAAATATTACTATCGAAGAGGGAACAATTGTAGTCTCTACAACGGCAACATACTCCGCAGCCATCGGTGGTAACAATGCTTGTAGCAATATCTATATAAATGGTGGGGACATCACGGCAAACACCTATTACTACGCTTATGCGATCGGTTCAAAATCAGGACAAACCATCTCAAACATTCGTATTTCCGGTGGAAAAGTACAACTCTATTCCGGTAACAATCTAAATACAGCTAACTACCTGCTCCCGCCAAACTGCATTATCACCGGAGGTACCATCACCGGTAAGATTACACAGGGCATCACCGGTGCATTGATGGGCGGCGGTTCGGTGATCACAGGTGGCACAGTAACCTTTACCGATGCAAGCGGCAACTTTGTCATTGGCGATGCCGCGCACCCCACCAACAGCATTACGACGGATAAGCTCTATCGTTCACAGTTTGTAGTGCCGGGAATTACCGAATCCACCCCGGTAACCTCCATCACTGTAGATGGCAAAGAGTGGGGATGCACCGATGTCATGACAGATGAAGCAGGGATACTTTATCTCTGGCTACCACAGGACGATGCTGCCCAATATGAAGTAACCAAGGTGATCATCACTGTCAACGGTAAAAGCTACACCTACGAGGGGCAAATCGATCCACTGGACAACCTGATAGAGGCTTCATCCGGTGTATTGGCAAAGGGCAACTATTTCTATCAGGTACCGGTGAACATATCAGCTAAAAATGCAACAGTCACGGTTACCGATGCTTTTAACAATCCGCTTACGGATGGAATGCTACTCAGCAGCGGACAACTGGATGACAATAAGCCTCGTATCAAAGTCTCAGCAGAGACAAACAGCGGATACGGCAATCTATTACTATCCGTTTTCCCTGCCGAAAAAGGGACAACCCTATACAAAGTGACTGCATCAAAAGGGGAATCGCTTACTATTTCAGCATCAGCATCTCTTCCGACTGCCATAGATGCTGCTACCTCAGAGACCGCTACCATCACCGGTAGTGATAACTCAATTCTTGTAAACACTCCGGGGACGCTGTTTGTATGCATCTACAATACTTCAGGTAAAGTGGTTGGCATCTATTCATTTGATGCAGGTATATACTCCCTTCCTGTCAATATTCCGGGGCTTTATATTGTAAAGGCTTCCGATGGCACTAATTGTATAACACAAAAATTTTTGATAAAATAAGTTACTGTAATCAGCTCCACCTAACAGGTTTTCAAAGCCTGTTAGGTTTCCTTACCCAATAAAAAATGAGAACATTATGAATATCCAATCCTTACAAACAAAAATCATTCTCTCTATAAGTTTACTTCTAAGCTTAATTGCCTCCTGCCAGCAAGAGGATTTGACCAAACCGGTGACATATTGTGAAGATATATACACGCTGAAAGAATACAAGGTAGAACGCCATCCGCCTGTTGTACGCAACGGTTGTGGACTTGATATCTACCACGAAGGAAATGCATCACTTGATACATTGTATCTGTCCACTCAACTTCCCTCCTGGCATCCCAACAATCCGGTTGCAACAGGACAAATTCTAAAACGCTATAATTCGCTGAAAGGCGATTCGGTGGAATTCAGATATGACCTGCTTTTCTACAACGAATTTGCCTACGCTCAGAATTATGCCGGAGACTACAACAATACAGGATATCCGGTCATCTTAATGTACACCGATCCGACCGACGATTCCAAATCAACCAAAGCTGTCATGGTGGGTCAGGGTGTTACCTGTTTCAACAATTTTACCGTGGACAGCATAACTCCGGCTCGTATCGGGGCTCTGAAAGCAGATACACTGGTGAATCTGGCAGCTTACCGAACCGAACTACATACTTCAACAGTCAACGGATTAGTGATGCTGCAAATCACTGCCAATGCATTTTATAGAAAGCTGGTTATCGGGCAAAAATTCCGGCCATCTGTCGGCGGTGTATTTACTCTAGCCGATGCTTCGGACGAAGCCCAGATCAACCTGCAACCGGTATTCCTGATCCGTACTCGCGAAGGTCTCTACGCTAAATTTATGGTAACCCGTTTTAAAGGAACGGGTGTTGACACTCAAAAACTGACATTACAATGGCAAGCTTTAAAGAAATCCTGATTATATCAGCACTCCTCTTTCTCCCCCTCCTCCCTGGGAGAGGGCTGAGGAAAGGCTCCCTTCTCTCCGCTCGTAATATTACCGATATGGCCGGGCGTAAGGTGACTATTCCTGACCAGATTATACGCATTATCCCCTATGATAACAAAACAAACGTATTGCTTTTCCCTATAGCCGGAAACCAGATGATTGCCAAAGCCCGCTCGATGGAAAGTCCAATACTCAGGTATATCAGCAAAGACTTCCTCAAACTGCGTGAGGTAGATACCAAAAACGCCGAAGAAATAATGAAGCTACACCCTGATATACTGGTAGTCGCTGCATTTATCTCTAACCGCGATGATATTACACGATATGAAGCTTTTGCACAAAAGATCAATGTACCGTTAGTCGTGGTAGATCTGGAACTAATGAAGCTGGACAAAAGCTATCAGTTGTTAGGAGAGTTGCTGGGGAAAGGGAATCAGGCAGCTGTGCTAAGCACCTATATCAAGAATATATACAAAGATGCAGCCCGCCTGAAAAGCGGAAAACACGTTCCCGGCAAAGCTTATGTCGCTAATGATAATGACGGATTGCGTTCCGTTCCTGGCGGGAGTAATCATGCCCAGGTATTCGAAGAAATGAACATCCCCAACTGCGTGAAAGCACCACTCGACTCGAAAGGTTTTGCCACCGTATCGATGGAACAGATCATGGTGTGGAATCCTGATTACGTCTTTTGCATCGGCAAAGGAGAGACTAGCCCGTACCGCACCATCATGAAATCAGCTGTATGGAAACACATTACCGCTGTCAAAACCAAACGGGTATTCTTCGTTCCCACCGAACCATATATGTGGTTCGATATGCCCCCTTCGATCAACCGGTTATTGGGATTGATCTGGTTTGGAGATATTTTTTACAGCCAGCCCAATGAGATAACAAAGGATAAGGTGCAAACATTTTACCAGCTATTCTACAAATATAATCTTACCGATAAAGAGTATAACGGATTGTTCCGGTGGCAATGAACCTCTTAAACAACAAATGCAATGCAACGTTATTTCATATTTTTATTCATTATCACGTGCTTTCTTCAGAATCCGTCGGGACGAAATATCACCGGATACATCTTCGATGCAACTTCCGGTGTACCATTACCATATACCAAAATCACGGATCAACGGCAGAAACAGATTGGGAATAGTGACAGTAACGGATATTTTACATTATCCAACAACAAATCTAAGATTTCCACAATGACCTTTTCGCACATCGGATACAAGCATCAAACCGTTCTTCTGAAAAATCAGCGACAAGACTCGACTCTATATGTGTTTCTACAAGATGAATCGGAGACACTCCAAAACATTGAAATCACAGCCTCTCCCCTGCGGCAAATATTGACCCAGTCATATTCGATGACGGTAATCGACTCCTCTGTAATAGAAGACAAAATCGCCTCTTCGCTTATCGATGCATTGGAACAAGTACCCGGAATTACGAAAAAGTCAGAGTATCATTCCGCCATTGCATTGCGGGGATTGGGCGGTAAGCGATTGCTCATCACAAAAGACAGAAACCGCCGCATGGGCAACTTCTCCGACGGATTTATGGGACAGGGTGTAAACATCTATAATCTAGCCAAAGTGGAAGTAATCAAAGGCCCGGCTTCGGTAAAATATGGCCCGGGAGCCATCACGGGTATCATCAATCTGGAGAGCAAATCGCCATTTCTCCAACCCGGATTACATGGTAAGTTCCTTTCCTCTTACGGCATAAATAACCACGAAAGGAACCTATTGGCAGGAATCAATTGGGCTGGTCTGAATCAGGCTGCACAGGCTTCATTGCGTTACCGCAATGCAGATGATTATGTTTGTGGCAAAGGAGTAGCCACAGAAAACAGTGGATACCGAGATAAAGACTTTCACGTGGCATTTAGTACGGAAAACAATCATTCACTGTGCGTTACTACTGAAAGTGAGCTTCATATGGGCGGTCCATGGGGACGTCCTATCGGATTTAATGGCACCCGATATATGCGTGTCTATAATCCGAAAGACAATACTTGGCATAATGCGATCTATCTGGTATGGAAGCCCGAACAAACATTACAGAAGATAGAAGCTTCGCTCTATTACGACAAAGAAATCCGCAATCAGGTAAGGGATTCTTACGATGCCGGAAGCGGAAAATTATCTTACAGTGAGAAGGTAAAATATGATAACTGGTATTCCGGCTGGAGAGGATTGGCTATTCTGAAAACAGGAAAAAGAACAGAACTTAACCTGGGTACAGACGGTGTGATTTTCCGCATCAATTCCCCCACCGAACAGGTAGATTATTTCCTCTCCACAACCATCCGCAATCGGGTTACCCAAAATACAGGTGTTGCTTTAGCCGGTATATTCGCCGAAATGGAATCACAAAGTCTAAACGGCCATTGGAAATTCAGGGCAGGAATCAGAGGCGATTATTCGCGTATTAATGAAGGTGAGGTTCACGACACTTTGCAAAAAAGCGGTCGAAACAGCAACGTTTATTCCTGGAATGGGACAACAAGCGTCGTTTATAACTTCCGGAGAAATCTGTTTTGCTCATTTCAGGTTGCCCGCTCCTGCCGTATGCCCGATGCAACAGAGATGTTTATTGTCTCGTCCAATACCGATGGCATTGTTTATGGTAATCCCAGGTTGAAGCCGGAACACGGACTTAATCTTGATGCCGGTATCCGCGGAAACCTGAGTGCAATATATTTCGACTGTAGCCTGTTTGCAAACTTCCTTAACAATTTCATTTCACTCGATTATTGGAACAACTCCGGTAAAAAAGGAATTAATTACCTGTATCAGAACATTGATAAAGCCCGTATTTTCGGTGCAGAACTATCTGTTGGTGCAAGGTGGCCTCATTTCTTACAACCCGACAACAGATTAATATACAATGGCTCACTGGTTATCACCCGCGGTGACAAGCTTTCCGGAATACCTGGCTGGTTAAGTAACGGCATCCCTCTGAGAAACATTTCACCAATCAATACCCGTCAGGAAATCATGCTACGCAGGATGCTCAATTCCGCCCGGTCTTTCTACATTGGCGGGGATATTCTTTACTATGCTACCCAGAACAGAATTGCGCCATCTTCCGATGGCGGATACCTCTCTCCTTCGTACACACTGTTTGGCGCTTCGTTAGGATTTACCTATCGGACAGGAAGAAATAAGTGGGACCTGAAAATAAAGGGCGATAACCTTGCAGATAACAGATATCGCCCGTTCGAATCGATCATGTTCGGAATGGGACGGAATACCAAACTAATGGTTTCTGTATCATTTTAGACGATTGCTTCATGCTTCTGAATTTGTCATTGAATATTTATACATATCACGTCAGCATCACTGATAAAAGTCCATTTTTTCATTCATATATTCCGGCTTGTACCTTATTAAGACAAGCCTTCAGATTTTTATAATTATTTAGCTTCAGTTAATTTACATTCTCAACAATCAGTTTTCTCACGCCTTCTTTTCTTTTATTAAACTGTTTCTCCGTTTATTATATTTGAGTACCGCATAACAAACCCATTCACACAATGAAATGAATAACGCCATATTAATATCAAAATGTCGTTATCCAACAAAATGAATAACAAACTGAATCAAAATTCTTGCGTTATATTTGACAAACGAATTATTATTTATTGTCACACATTATCAAACCTTACAATTATGGAACTTAGTGCAAGAAACAAAATCAAAGGAACCATCGAAGAAATCGTATTGGGCGCTGTAATGGCAAAAGTAAAAGTAAACATTGGTGGCGGAAATACTGTGAGCTCACTGATCTCAGTCGAAAGTGTAGAAGATCTGAAACTGAAAGTTGGTGATGAGGTTTACGCTATCGTAAAATCTACCGAAGTAATGATTGGTAAATAATCATTATTTTCTAAAAGTATTGAGGCCCGGTGACTACTTCCGGGCCTTTTTATGCAAAAAAGCCTGCCTTAGGATTCGATTGGCAGGCCTCTTTAAAAGAATAAGGAGACAAATCATGATGCAAATACATATTACATCATTTTATATCTGGTTGTGGATTAAGTATCTCTTTGACTTCAGCTTCCGACATGTCGTAATGAAAGAAGGTCTTAAAGTATTCCCTGGCAATGGCATTCATATCGTACCTGAATATTTCGGGGTAAAACAGATGTGCCAACCACACGTATCCAATCAGACGATTGACTCCGGGTGGACGGTCTATCCACCCGAAAGGGCGCCATGGAACCTGATAGACATTATTCTTTTTCACTGCTGAAATATTGGCCCAAATGAGATCGGTTTTAATCGTCTTATAAGAATCAAGGCTATCAAAGTTACCTGACCAGACTAATATGATTTCCGGATTCCATTTATAGACTTGCTCCATTGAAACAATAGACATTCCTTTGCCCGGGAGTATATCTGTCTGAGCGACATTCACAGCTCCCACCGAATCAAGCAATAAACTGTGAATAGAGCCTGAAGGATCGGTCTGTAGGCCATCTATCCCTTCGGCATAATAGATACGATGTCTTTTTTTCATTGGAATCTGCCTGGCCATGGATGGTATAGGATCAATGTAGCGACGTACAAAACCGGAAAGTTCACGGGCTTTAGCCTCTTTACTCAACAGATTACCCATAAAGGCAAAAATATCCTTGTACCGCTCAATGCGCATATCCATCATTACAACCGGAATGTGAATCTTTTGTTGTAAACGGTTGGCCTTTTCAATGTTTTGCGGAGTCAACAATTGTGAATAAAGAACTATATCGGGATGAAGTTTCATAATTTCTTCATCAGCCCCCTCTTCGATCACATACGGTTTATTCTCATAAAACGATTTCTTCAGGTATTTCTTCTCCGTTTCATTATACTTAAACACCTTGTTAACAGTTATTGCCGTATCAAATGCATACACCAACAAAGCTGAGTGGCGGTCAATAAAAACAGAGTTAATCTGCCTGGGAATCTCCACTTTCCGCCCAGCCATATCAGTAATGATACGTGTATACTCCGTCTTTTCTTTCTTTACCGGATTACACCCCATTATACTAATGATGATTAGTAGCAAAAAACAATACTTTTCTTTCTTACCTGATTTCATAGGTTCCATTTTTAAAACAACAAATAGAGAAAAACAATCAGACATCCATCCGGTACAACCAATGTAATCACAACACTTAGTTGTAAGTATGAGAATGAATAACACGTATGACTAAGCTACAAGATCCGAATTATAAAAAAATGCCCGGATGATGCTGATTGTTTTAAAAGCAACCTGTTATAATTTATACTTTAGAGAAAACAGAAATGTACGTCCCTCTTCAGGATACCCCTCAACAATGCTGTAATTCTTGTCAAATATATTGTTGACAGATGCTTCGAATGCAAGTCCTTTGTACAACTGAGTATGAATTTTTGCATTCAGTAGGAAATATTCCGGAGCGGTATATTTGCCATCGCTGGTACTAATACGTTCTGAATTATACTCACTGCTCAACTGGAAATAAGCATCCGGTTTCGACAGGTTGTATTGCGCATATCCAAATACTTTATGTTTGGGCACATCCGTAAATTTCACACTGGGTTTGCTGATATTTTTGCGTTCAATATAACTATAACTAACTCCGGTGGAGAGTTGAGATACCGGTTTCCATCCGGCCTGAAGCTCAATGCCTTTAAATTCGGCATCTCCAACGTTCTGCAACTGATATTGACCTGGTTTCACATTATCTACTTGTTGAATGGCATCTTTCAGCTTATTTAGAAACAATGCTGCTTCCACTTGTAGTTTCTTGGATAAAGTAGCTGCATAGTTTAATTCGAAGCTCCATCCATACTCCGGTTTCAGATCAGGATTGGGAACGGCTTTACCCAATTTGTAAGAATAGCGGTCTTTCAACGTTGGGAAGCGGGTTTTATGGGAAGCACAAGCCGACAATTGCTGATTGTCTGCCAGATTATACACCAAAGCCATTTGGTAATTCAGCGCCCTTCCCGTGTTGGAAGGAAAATCGGCAATAGAGTCTTTTGAAGAGAAATAATTCTGAGCCTTCACACTGCTTCTGATATTGTAGCTCACGCCGGCAATAACATTCCACTGTTTCGAGAAGCGATAGGTGTCTTCTACTCCGATTGATAGGGTATTATCGATAAACGCCCTGACTTTTTCCCCATCATTGTGCTCACGGTGCACATCATATTTTTCATGTGCGGCAAACTTCAGAGTGTTGCAACCGATGGCTTCAGTAGCCAGTTCCAGCGAAGCGCCGGTAGTATAATCGTCGTAATGACTTTTCCACGATGAAGCCTTCTTTTGCGTCGTATAAGTAGAATCGTCATAGGCGTAGAGCAAATTCAGATATTTATCGTAGAAGGCATTCCCTTTCAGATAGGTATTGGAAGTTAAAGCCGTTTTAGTAATCAGGTAAAGACTCGATTTGTTCCACTCGGGATATTTCCAGTAACGATAACCCTGAGAAACATTATGTCCGCTATATGTTGGCACACCTTTTTCAGCCTCCTGTATGGTGTAATTTACAGAGTATTCGTCGGTCTCATTGGGTGTATAGCCCACCTTCGCACTTGCCTTGAAATCTTTGGATTGCGAATTATCCCGACGACCACCAGTCTCTCCTTTCAGCGGAATGAAATCTTCGGAGAGCGACATAAACTTCTTATCCAATAATGAGAAACTTCCCAACGCGTAGAACTTCTTCTGTTTCGTTCCCAGATTTACGGCTGAGTAATAACTGTTCAGACCATAACTACTCAGTTTAAGACCCGTTTGGGCATCCAGTTCGAAGGGTTTGACCGGTTTGCGGGATACCAGATTGACAGCTCCTCCCAATGTATTGGAGCCATACAATATTGAGGTAAAGCCTTTTGAAACCGTGATTTTGGATAAGTCATAGGTGGTAAATCTGGACAGGTCGATATAACCGTCGTAAGGGACGTAAATTGGAACGCCATCGGCATAAATAGGGACCTGACGTAAATCAAAACCTCTCAGGTAAAGCATGGCTTCATTACGCCCTCCCACATTGGTTATGTTGGCTCCGGGCAATATCTTCAGGGCAGATGCAAGGTCATCCCGGTTAAATTGTTGCAACTCAATAGTTCCGATTTGTTGAAATTTATTACTCAGGTTAAGCGCACTTACAGATACTTCACCGAGTGAATATACACGAGATACGGAATCCTTCTTAGCGGTTGTCTTTTGAGCAAATGCTCCTCCGGTACAAGATGCAATCAGCAGAAGCAGTAAGGTTTTTCGTTTCATAATTGTCATTGTTTAGAGGGTTAATACTAGCACATTTGTGCAATTCGCCTGGCAAACCGCTCTTTTTGCGATTTCGGTTCAATATTGTTTTCTACGCATTTGCCAATAAAAAAGGTAAACGGTGAGAGCATTTCACGTTGCTCCATTTTCTGAAGAATATCGGCAATAGTTCCCGTTACACAATCCTCATCGGCCAACGAAATCATAGAAGTTGCCACAACCGGCATATCCTCTCCTACCCCTTCTTCCTGAAAAACTGCAAATATCTCCTTCAAATGGTCATAAGCCATATAGAGTACCGCTGTGGTCCCGTGTTGCAACATCATACGAGCCACGTCTCTGATTTGGGCAAAATGATCCCGGATTTCATCGGCAATGACATACATTACACCGTTACTTTCATATTTCTCGGTAATGGGAATGGCAAAAAGATTAGAACCGGCTGCGGCCGCTGTAATCCCCGGCACTATTTCAAAAGGAATATCCAATGCTTTCAACCGGCGGGCTTCTATTCCTCCGCCATTAAACATCATGGCATCCCCGGCTTTGAGACGAACAACCCGTTTTCCTTCATGATAATACCGGCTGAGCAGTTCGACCATATCGGCTTTGTCATTTGGGTTATCGGAATGTTTATTCACAAAAATCACCTGAGCTTCGTTGGACGCCAGTTCCACCACATGCACGGCAGGCAGGCAATCATAAAGTAATACATCCGCCGCCTTGATTCTCTCCATAGCACGAACGGTTAGCAGTTCGGGATCTCCCGGTCCGGCTCCTACAATCGATACCGGATAGCATTGCTTCATCTCTTGTTTCATAATCTTGTTTGGTTTAATAAATGGAGATTCAAACTCTGTTATTCACCGTTATTCCAAATCAGGAATAACGAATCGTAAATAAAAAAGAAGACTTTGTCCTCTCCTTATCGTTATCTTTTGCAGAATATAACGCAAACAGTGTGCCACAAAACGTCAACCAAACTATAACACACTGACAATCTGACGCATAATAATTAAAAGATAAAATTACAATAATCCAAACCCAACATTCATGTAGGAAAACAACCGGTAGAAAAACTAAAATGTAGTCAGAAAAGGATCTTGAAAAAGAGTTGTGTTAATTATATATGATCTTGATATACGAGTTCAATGTGCCTATCTAAAAAGAATATATAACCGTTATACATATTTGTAGATTTCGCACTCAATCTCCCACCGATATGTGATACAATGAATAACCCTCAAAAATATTAACAACTGATATACTGCAACTTACAACTTTGGCACGATTTTTATATTAGTAAAGTAGAATAGCGAATCATCACACCTACCGTTATTCTTCATTTTGAATAATAAAGTATTCACTTTAAAGACCACATAGTAAAATGACTCAGACACGACTAAATCAATATTTCATTTTCCTGCTGTGTACTGCCGGTTTGGCTTTCGAGTCCGGCTGTAAAAAAGTACTGGACGAAAATTCCTTCTTTACCGACCAAATCCCCTCGACCGGAATACTTGAAACCAAGCCACAGAACTACCCTGCCGGTTTCGGAGTGGATTTCGAAAGCGACTCTATCGTTTCACTGGATGAGTTTCCCCATTTCAAATACGACCTGAAGATGCTGGCGTGGCGCATCCAGGATCCGGTAACAAGTTCCTACGGAGGCCGTCCGGTGGTATTTCTCTGGGGAGACGAGTCAACACCCATCAAAGCGATGGCGCTCAACGTTTCCGAGTTTGCAGGGATTGGATTGGGAGCGGAAGGTTTTGCGGAATTCAAATACGTGACCAAGTTGATGCAGGACAGCGTAATGCCGGATAAGGTATTTCCCATTAATCCGAACGACTCTATCGCTTATCCCTGGAAAGACGGATTTATCCAGATGAGTGAAGCACGGCTACTGGGTGCTTATCAGGTGTTGGTAATCGGCGATAAAGTTGTCCGCCTTCCCGAAAATCAATCGCCGGTTTGGCTCATCCGCACCTCAGACGGCAATTATTTCAAATGGCAGCACATCGAGCGTCAGGGCGGCGGTCATGTACCTATCCGTTGGTATCGCTTTAAGCCGTATGAGATGGATTGAGGCTGACATTAGATTTTAGATTATTGACTTAAAGATAAGAGAACAAAGACATTAGACAATGCTTTCATAGTCTTGATTCTAAAAATATTTGCTCTTGGTTCTAAAAAACAATAGGTTTCACACATTTAAATTTTAAAGTTATGAGAAGAAGAATTTTTACACTCTTTTTGTTTTCAACGATTTGCTTTAGCTCCATCATCAAAGCGAGCGAATCGGTATCCATCCTTTGCTCAAAGGACAATACCATTATTCAGTCAGCAACAGGTTCATTAAGTAACGCATTATATTCCATTACGGCCGGAAGAACCAATCAGGACGCAGGAGCACCTGTACAAAGTATTCGCCGGGCGTTAGTCTATTTTGAAGTTGCAAAAAACGTCCCTGCCAATGCGACTATCGACAGTGTACGTTTAAGCTTGTATTTCAGCAGGACTTCAGGCGTGGGGACAAACGTTGATTTGCATCGCGTTTTAAAAGACTGGGGCGAAGGTACATCCATGCAGGGGGGTGGACAAGGTGCCACAGCCACACAAAACGATGTTACCTGGCTCTACACCTTTAACAATGTGGCCTCTCCAACCAGCAGTCCGGCATGGACAACTCCAGGCGGAGATTTTGACCCGACTGTAAGTGCGACTATCTATGCGGGAACAGGCTTAACAACCACCGGGGTTGATGCCTATGGCCTGAAATACTTTGTCTCAACCAATATGACATCAGAAGTACAAGGCTGGTTAGATACGCCGACATCAAACTTCGGATGGGTTTTACAAGGAGATGAAACAAAAGCTCAGACAGCCAAACAATTCCTATCCCGGGAAACAGGTAATGCAACAACCAGCCCGCTTTTAAAGGTCTATTATACGGCCGCGTCAGGAGTCCCAACAGATATTAATTCGGAATTGGCCACCACATTTACCACTTATCCTAACCCTGCAACTGAATACGTAACTGTAACTTTCGGAAAAGCCTCCTCCGAAAAAGTATCCATCTACAACACCTGCGGTAGTTTGGTTAGAATGGCACAGGCAAATAACGAAGAGAAGCTGACCATCGACCTTTCGGGCATTACACCAGGAATCTACCTGATTAAAGCGGGTAGTCACACCTCGAAATTGATTGTGAAATAATCGTTCACCCATTGTCCGTCAAATACGCCGGACATAATAAGACCGCCACAATGAAGCAATTCAAATATATCTCTCCTATTCTTTTAATTTTTATCTGTCTTCAGGTATCTGCCCTTCCGGCAGATACGCTGAACGACAAATCAAGTACAAAAAAGAGGGAAATACGCCTCAACGAAGTCAGCGTAAACGGATTCAGGCAGGAAAAGCTAAAGGCGAAAAATGCGGTTGTTCTTACCCCGGAAGATATCTCTACTGTGGCTTCGGAAAACTTCATCAACGTAGTGGACCAGCTTCCCGGCATCGTAAAAGTGAATGAAACGACTTTTCCGCTTCTGATACGGGGAATGTACGGCAGCCGTATCCATGTGGAGAAAAACGGGATGGTGAAAACCGGTATTGACCAATCGGGATACAAGCTGGAGGATATCAATCCGAACGATATATCGGATGTGCAGCTCCTGCACGGCGCACGCAGCATTGCCTACGGAAGCGGTAGTGTGGGTGGTGTGTTGTTGATTAATGAAAAACTCTCCTTTAAAGAAATGGGATTCGGGGGAAATGCGAAATTGTCGTACGGGACAAATAATAACGAGCGAAGCGGAGATACGCGCCTCAGATATGCTAATTCGGCAAACGTATTCACAATAGGCGGACGCTATACGCTGGCGGATAACTTCCACTACCCTGATAATGTGGAGGCGTTGAATTCAGCATACACGTACAAAAATATCTCCTCCAAATTTGCTCATAAAATCAAAGGGCAGAGCATCCTCGAATGGGACAACAATTACTACAGCGGGCAGCGGGAAAAGCCGTTGGGGTTCCAGAACAATCCTTACGACTACCGGACTTTCTTTGATAAATACAACCTCGAATCGTCGCTCAAATTCCGCACCACATTAACGAATGGAACTTCTTTGAATAGCAACATCTGGTACAACGGGCTAAATACCGACCAACGCCAGGACCAGGTGAATGCGGGAACCAAACAGCTTGCCATCCGGGAGATGATTTATTCATTCAAGCAAACAGGAGGAGTTAAGGTAAATGCCTCGAAAAAAATCGCACCATTTTGGGTAGGTGAAGCCGGTGCTGATGCCTATGCCGACTACCTGCGTCAGGACCACGGCACCAACGACATCCGGCACAATACCTCCAGCCTGTACAAATACTATTCGGAGCAACAGCAAACCATCGGTGGCATTTACGGCATTGCTGAGTACGAAAAAGGGAAACACCAAATCGGGCTAAGCCTGCGCGGTGATTACGGAAACCTGAGAAAAGACAGCATCCATTCCAAATCGTATTACAACGTGACCGGTGGTATCGACTGGAGCTATAAGTTTCGTCCGTGGCTGCAAAACGACCTGAGTCTGAGCCGCCACTTCCGGTTCCCGATACCGATGGAAGCAGTAGGTGTATTTTACGGCGGTCGCGGTACCTTTGTAGGCAATCCGGACATCGAGCCGGAGACCTGCTACAACATCGAATGGGTTATTAAAGGGGAACTGAAGCACTTGATTTACACGTTAAATGGCTGGGCTTCGTTTTTCCATAACCGGATTTCGGAATATGAGCTTTTTACCAACAAATACACCTACATCAACATTGCAAAAGCGCGGCTTTATGGTTTCGACGGTTCGCTAATTGCTTTTACCGGAGATAAAAAGAGAGCCGGAAAAGCCGAACTGACCATCAACGCAACTTACGCTTACGGGGATGATGTGAGTAGTGAAGGATTTATAAGCAAAGGCACGCCGCTCGAAGGAATTCCTCCGGGACGTATACGAAACAAGCTGCAATATTTCAAAAGCTGGAAGAATGTGGAACCGTCGGTATTTGTCATCTTCAGCTACATCGCTTCGTACGACCAGCTTCCCGAATATGCCGTCACCAAAACCTGGGGCCAGAATGCCCGGAACGCCTATCCGCTCTGGGATGTGGGATTAAATATTCATTTACCCAAAGCATTAAAAGGAACCACTTTCAGCTTTTTGGTAAATAATGCGCTGGATACGACCTACCTGCCTTATGGCGGTTACCTGAAAGGTATAGGACGAAATTTCAAAACAACCGTGTATGTACGGTTCTAGTCCCGCACACCGGGCAGCGGCTTTAGGCCGCTTGCCGGATTGACAAAAAAAGAATGGATAATGGAAGTCTGTTGATTAAGCTGATTCTGAGGATTGGTGGTCAGCCGAAAAAACTTCCGGAAACAAAAAAATATAACGATTTAAAGAATCCTCAAATATGGAACCTTTGACCAAATATATTAGCGAACAGACCCCTCTCCGGAGACTCCTGGAATCCCACAAAGGAGCCTATCGGACATTGCTTTGTGCCGGTATTCACCTCTCCCCTCTCACGATGAGTTATGAGGATACGCTTGGCAAATACCTCAATCCGGCAAATCGGGATGATATACTGACGGAATTGAATCATATCGTCCAACGCGAACATCAGGATTTCGACCAATTGGAACATATCCGACAGGAGTTGATTCAATCCGGCAAAGTGAATATGGCCGGATTTGCCGACTTTACCTGGCACGAGGCCTTTATTGAGGAGATGGAGAGATTCGCCTCAGCAGAAAACATTGCCCTTAACCACCAATTCTTCCAGAAAAATAATAAAAAGGCATTTCAATTCTACCTCGCCCGTTGTGAAAATCCGGACGAATTGCCGGATATCCTGGTAGGTAAAGGATTCAGTTCGCTCATGACCCGTCGATTTGTGGATAGGTTCGTAAAAAACGGATATTTCGATACGCCTTTGGATGTAAATATAAATGAGCTTTGGAAAAAATCAGGACTTTACGATACGACAGAACAATACCACGCATTTGGAGCAGAAGAGTTAGTGATTCTATGTGATAAATCGAAGGAAGAATATCTACCTATGCCTACCCGATGGAGTGACCTGCTCAGGCCGGAATATACCGATGCTGTAACGCAAATGGGGAAACCGCAACGTGACCATTTCGGAGCCAATATGCTCTTTTACCTCCATGAGCAATATGGAGAACAGGGCATCCGTGATTACGCCCGTTCGGTAAAGTTCAAGTGGCATTTCTCTAAAATCATCAGGGATATCGGGAAAAATCACCCCGAGTCATCACCCTTCAACGTAGTTCAGCGCTATACCACCCTCTTTGTCCGCAGTAATGCCGATGTGGAGGTGCTTTCTCCCGAAGATGGCAATCCGGTCAGCACCTTCTTCCTGTTGGTCAAAAAAGGGAGTAACGAGCAGGTTTTAAAGATCGCACGGCATTTCTTCTCGAAAGAAATAGCCGGATTTTTGGAAAATGCGGGAGCCATCTCCGCACATCCCGACTCTCCGATTGCGGCCAATGCAAATATCCGCTGGCTCGGCTGGGAAACGATTAAGAACTCGTCTCTCCCCTACCAGAAAGATGATTTCAGCGAGATAGCTTTCGAAGTATTTGAAAATAAAATCAAACGCTAAGTCACAAAGTTTCCACGCCAAATTCTTAGTGAATCTAAGTGGTCTTAGTGTCTTAGTGGTAAAAAAATCTGTCTCATCTGTGTCCAATAAAATAACAAATTATGAAAACAAGACTAACAATCCTCCTGCTGCTTGCATCGCAACTGATATTCGCCCAAACCAGAACCATTACCGACATGGCCGGGCGAAAAGTAACCATCCCGGTCAAAATCAACCGCATCCTACCCCACGACGAAAAGACCTGTCTGATGCTTTTCCCCTGTTCTGGCAACAAACTTATCAGCCGTGGACTCAATCCCGATAACACTGATATGAAATATATCCATGAAAGCTATCGAAAGCTTCCTGTAACGGATATTAAAAACCCCGAAGCAGTACTTAACATAGCTCCTGACATTATCATTGCCGGTTGCTTTATTCCAGAAGATTACTCCCGATACGAAAAGCTCTGTAAACAGACCAATATTCCGCTGGTTATCATCGATCTCAATATTCTGAAGATGGATAATTCTTACCGTTTTCTCGGTTCGCTGTTAGGGGAAAATAAAGAGACTAAAATCTGTGCTGATTTCCTCGATAACTTCTATAAAGAACTGACTCAGTTACAAAAAACAAATGTCAAAAACAATGCCTCTGCTTACCTGGCTGTGGGTAATGATGGCCTGATGACCGCACCAAGCGGTAGTAAGCATGCCCAACTCTTTGATTTGTTAGGCATTCGCAACGCCGCCGAAACGGAAATCGAGGCTCGGGGTTATGCGACCGTTTCGATGGAACAGATCATGGTATGGAAACCCGATTACATCTTCACAGTGGACAAAGGCGGGGATGACCCCTACACGGAAATCTATGCCTCCCCTCTTTGGAAGAAAATCCCTGCTGTGCAAAAGAAACATGTCTTCCATATTCCGGAGGAACCGTACAACTGGTTTGGCAATCCCCCATCCATCAACCGCATTCCAGGACTGATTTTGCTTTCGGAGTTTTTCTACCGGCAGTCGCAGAAGAAAGCGCATGAGCAGATCAAAGCCTTCTACCGCCTTTTTTACAAATATCCGCTTTCGGAATCGGAGTTGGCCCAGCTGCTCAAAAGTAGACATTAAGGATAAAAAGAGACACTGCTGTTTACATTTTTATAGGTTACAGTGGGGATAGAATTTAGCACAACGACTTTTAGAGGAACAATAGCAGGTGTGCCCGGGGTATGGTGGTGATGTAGTCGCCACATTCCACCGGACAGCAGAATCTTCAACATCTACACGCGATGTACAACTTCCGTCGAAGGGTGTAAAAGATAGCGAACAGCTTCGGTTGTAAAAATCACACAAAACTTCATCGCGATAAAATTATATGAAATTCATTTGGTCTAATAAATGTTTTATTTAATTTTACCAGCAAATTAATCTTACACACAAATCATGATAAAAAAATTAACTCTTATCTTCACAATCTGCCTGATGAGCATTTTGTCAGCTCAGGCTCAGTCCAAACACGAATCTGTATTGAAACTCATCAACCTGATGCAACAGGATGCTATGGTCGATAAAATGTTCGAAGGAATGTCTTCTTCATTCTCTACGCAACTCCAATCACAGGCAAAAGATTCTACAGCACAAGTAAAAGCAAAAGCGATGATGGATGCGATGTTCGGATCAATTAAAGGTATCACTAAAAAGTTAATCAACGAGGATATGGTTGCTTTGTATGAAAAATATTTCACCGAAGCCGATATTCAAAGCTATATCAGGTTTTACCAATCCCCCTCAGGTAAAAAAATGATCACCGTAATGCCTGACATGCAAAAAGATATAATGAACATTATGATGACGAAATATATTCCCGAATTGAAAACCAGAATGGAGAAAAAAGAGAAGGAGCTAAAAGAAGCCGAAAAGAAATAAGAGTATTAAAAAGAAATCACCTGTTACAAAAGCGATAACTATTCAGTCATCGCTTTTTGTTTTTTACATAAACAGATCGAAGGAATATTGGGTTATAATTGGAAATGCGTAGAATATTTCGCAAATTTGTAGAAATCAAACCTTTGAAACCATGGATAGCATCGTCAACTGTGCAGTCTATTCAGACGGGTGCCGCATCGAAAACATTGAGCTGGAAGACATCAGTGAGGCCCTCTCCAAAGAAGATCAGTTTGTATGGCTCGGGCTTCGGGAACCCGACGAGAATCTGATTAACATTGTGAAGCAGGAATTCAACCTGCATGAACTGGCTATCGAAGATGCCCACCGGGCACATCAACGCCCCAAAATAGAGTCATACGACGATACCTATTTCCTGGTCCTGCATACAATACAGATGAACGAAGAAGAAGGTGTGCAAGAAGAAAAACAGTTTAAAATAGGAGAAACTCACTTCTTTTTGGGTCAGAACTTTCTCATCAGTATTCGTCACGGCTCTTCACTGGCCTACACCGAAGTACGCTCCCGGTGTGAAAAAACGCCGAAACTTCTTCGTAAAGGTCCCGGATTTGTATTATATGCGGTAATGGACTTTATTGTCGACCACTATTTTCCAATCCTCGATCTGCTTGAAGAAGAGCTTGATGATCTCGAAGATAAAATCTTTAATGAAAAGTTCAAACGCGAAACTCCGGCACACATCTATCGGCTCAAAAGCAAATTAAATGAAATAAAGCGCACGGTTTTACCTTTGATTGATATTTGTAACCAATTGATGCGTTTCGATTCGGATCTGATCCACGAAGATATCAGGCCATATTTCCGCGATATTTATGACCATGCCATCCATATCAATGAAATGGTAGATAATGCCAAAGAACAGCTGACAATGGCTCTTGAAGCCAACTTCTCCATGACCTCGATCTATCAGAACGAAGTATCAAAAAAATTTGCAGGATGGGCTGCCATTATCGGGGTACCCACCATGCTGGCTGGAATCTATGGCATGAACTTTGCCTATATGCCCGAATTACAATGGCGTTATGGATATCCGGTTATTCTGATAATAATTCTCGGAGTAAGCATTAGCCTTTATTGGTTTTTCAAACGGTCAGGCTGGTTCTGATATTATAAAAAAAGAGTTCGCTACACTAAACTAATGCAGCGAACTCTTTTTACGTTCCATCGATTCTATTCGCTTTCGTAGCTGATCACATTTACAGGACAACTTTCAGCGGCCTCTTTTATCTCATCCTGGTATTGATCAAAATCCACTTCTTCTTTCACGGTCATTGTATCGGTAACCTCAAATACATCTGGTGCAATAGATTCACACATGCCGCAAGCGATACATTTATCCTGACTTTCATCCAGCCAAACTCTTGTAATCTTCATATCCGTATTACTTTTGATGATTTACTTTTCCAAACCGATTGTTATAATATCAGTAAAACACAATTCTATCCGGATAGTTGAATTTATTTACGCCATTTAGACCTTTTTCAACTCTTTTACACAAAAAAAGAGGCTACGGATACCGTAACCTCTTGATTTTCACTGTAGCGCGACCCAGGATTGAACTGGGGACCTCATGATTATGAATCATGCGCTCTAACCAGCTGAGCTATCGCGCCTTGTCCCTTTAACAGGATGATACAATTGAAAATTTACTTAAAAAAAGCATCTGCATATTACAGCAGATGCTTTTTGAGTAGCGCGACCCAGGATTGAACTGGGGACCTCATGATTATGAATCATGCGCTCTAACCAGCTGAGCTATCGCGCCTTGTTCTCAATTGCGATGCAAAGGTACGCCTTTTTTCGTTATCTGCAAACGTTTGGCGGACTTTTTTCGGAATTATTTTTAACCAAATTGACATTGATCTGTTAATCAGCGCTTTTTCAGATACGAATAAAGTTCTTCTCCCCGCTCATTAATAAACGAAACACGAAAACCTGTAGGAGTAATGCTGCACAAAGTAAATCCAAGTGATTTTGCATAGAAGCGGGTATAGAACCAGGGATTCACTGCACGTTTCTTTGATCCTGTTGTTGTCACAATATAATTCATTCCTTTTCGCAATGTGTGCTCGAATTTATGAATGTGACCGCAGAAATAGAAATCAACTTTATATTTACGCAAAACCGGATCTACCTCATCAATCAATCCCTGCGTATTCCCATGTCCGAAGTCGGCTGTATAAATGGGATGGTGCCCCACAACGATCTTCCAGGTCTCATGTGATGCATGCAATACACTATCAAGCCAGAGAGTTTGCTTCTTTTCATCCTGATTCCAAACAGCCCGATATCTATCATCTTTACGATATTTCTTCTCATAAGGCGATGTATCCAGTACTACGATTCGCAAAGTTGTTTTAGCATCAATTTGTTTTACCAACGTGTAATATCTTGCAGGCATTTTCCACCGGCCTCCTTTTTGGGCATAATCAACTAATGCTTGCGGATTTCCGAAGTATTCGTGATTTCCGATAGCTGAATACCAATCCACCATCAGACTCTTGCCCGGAAAGAGTTTCTCAAAACCGGTTTGCCATAAAACATCATTGGTATCCTTCACGCCATTGCCATGAAACATATCTCCTGAATTGATCATAAAATGCGGATTCAGGGAATCAGCCATTACTCCCACTTCATGAGCCGTAGCCATTGGGGTAAACTCACCGGTTTTTCCCATATCGGAAACCACCATAAAATTATAGTCAGTCTTTTTCGGGAAGGGTGTTTTCTCCGGGCTGCTGCATGCTACGCACAATAACAGCAAGGCTACCCAAAATATGTTCTTATTTTTTTCCATTGATTAGTTATTTAATACTCTATGATCAGAATGTGATTATTCTTTGTCCACTCTCAGTTTATTGTCAATCATCCTGTTATTGTATTGTTGCAGATAAGCCTTAAAATGGGCATATACTGTTTCAGCAGCGGGAATATGCCTTGAGGCCAGATTGTTATGTTGCATCCGATCCTTTTTCAGGTCATAGACTGCCAGTAACTTTTCACCGTTGGAGTGCACTACGTAATCACCCTCAATAAACTGATAAACGCCATTGATATAATTAGCGATAAATGGCTTCTCTTGTTGATCAAAATGATTCCGGCCAAAAGCAAAGTATGGCTTTGGATAGTTCAGGTAACCCAGAACTGAAGGCATAATATCAATCTGCTGAATCAGGTTGGTTGAGTCGATTCCACGCAATTCACCATTAGGACGATAAAAAATAATAGGAATTGAAAATGCTCCTGTGGGACATTTATACTCTTCATGCTCAGGAGAAGGCAGTGAATGGTCGGCAGTAATTACGAAAAGCGTATTTTTATACCAGGAAGTTTTGGATGCAGTTTCAAAAAAACGCTTCAGAGCATAATCGGCATACTGCACAGTACGATGTATAGGTAAAGTTCCACCCTTAAAAACCTTCTCATATTTCTGAGGGATAGTATAGGGATGGTGAGATGATAACGTAAATACCGATGTTATGAAAGGCTCTTTCAATTTACACATCGATCGTGCGTAATATTGCAGAAACTCTTCATCCCTGATCCCCCAGAATCCATCAAAATCTTTATCATCGGCATATTCGTTTTTCCCATAATAACTTTTGAATCCCAGCATATTGGTAATGGAATTAAATCCCATCGAGCCATTAGGCGCCCCGTGAAAGAACGCTGTTGTATAGCCTTCTTTTGTAAGTAAAGCAGGTAATCCTTCAATTTTATTGAGCGAATAACGCGACAAAACAAAGGGTTGCACCAACGAAGGGATCCCTCCCAATACGGATGGTATAGCATCAATTGATTTCACGCCATTAGCATACGAGTAAACCCATGTTTTACCCTGTTGTGCCAAAGAATCGAGAAAAGGAGTATATCCGTTATATTTTACGCCGTTAAACTTTTTATTGAAATAGCCGGAATGTTCTTTTGAGAAGCTTTCCAGAATCAGCACCACTACATTCAGCTTTCTGAACTCACCGGACTGATTCGCAGCATGCAACGGTGTATAAATCCGCTCCAGGCTTTGTTCCGGATAATAATCTAAACGCTTAAACGTAGAACGGGTAATTGTCCGGTATATCGAAAACGGGGTATTCAATACAATGGCAGTCTCAATGGGTTGATAAACCTTTTCACCTGCGTTACTGATTGTAATAGGCCGGGTAGTCATACCAAATCCGCCACGCATTCCACATACCGTCAACCACATAAACACGCCCATCATAATGGTTGTAACCGGATAATATGCCCATGGAGAACTTATTACTCCACTCTTTTGCATTTTGCCGTAAGCCTTCAACAAGAGGAAAACAATCACAATGAAAACGATTAACAGGAACCAATTCTGACGAATTGCCGTAAAAAATATTTTGCCTACATTATAGTCGTTACTAAATTCGCTGAAGAACCCGAAATCAGTGCGCCGCATTGTATAACGGAAATATACAACATCAATCAAATTTGAAGCCAACGCCGCACAATTGGTTACAATATAAATCCATTTGGTTGTTTGCTGATAATATGGATTATAGCGAAACCTGAATGGCAAAATCATTAATAAAATAAAGAGAATATTGGTATACAGAACAGCTGTCAGGTCAAACTGTAATCCTGAGCCCATCAAAGTTAAAAGGTGATAAGCTGTCATCCCCGGGAAATAGGGCTGATTAAGCAAATAAAACAACAACCGGGTTATCGAGAATAGAACTAATACAACCAGCAAACGCCATGCTGTCATCATATAAACATTTCTACCTGTCAAGTCGAAAAACTTTTTCATGCGTCAATACTATTTTTTGTTTTGGCTACACATTAAACCTGCAGAAATGCCTCGCTCTTTGGCACAGAGTTTTCTGCATGTCCGTTTCATAATGTATCAATGATCTTTTAAACTTGTAAGTGCAAAGATATTGCTTTTCCGAATGTGATTATCAATTCGGTTTTAAATTAAGTTAATTGAAAACTCAGAACACAAAGGCTCCCAAAAGTGAAATGCTTACCGGACTTTGCGCTAATAAGGCAGGCTTCCTTATTTTTCCAAAGGGTTAGGTTTGTAAATGTAGTTCCACCAACGGGAATCATTCTTCAGGTATTTATCAAACCAGGCCAGAATTGTCTTCTGCCATTCATATTTCTTCTGAATATTGGAAATATGATGACCCTCACCCTCTACCCGGATAAACTCAACCGGTTTCCCCAAAACCTTCAACGCAGTATACATCTGAATGCTTTCTCCGATAGGGACATTGGTATCAGCTGTACCATGCAGCAGGAGAATAGGTGTTTTTATTTTGTCTGCATGAAAAAGCGGGCTTTGTCCGGCATACATTTCCGCATTATTCCAGGGATAACTACCCGCCGAAGCTGTGGCATTGTATGAATACCCCCAATAACCTTCACCCCAATAGCTTGAAATAGAACTAATACCCGCGTGAGAAATTGCAGCGGCAAAAATATCGGTTTTAGTTTGCAGATACATCGCCATGAAGCCTCCATAAGAAGCTCCCAGACATCCTATCCGGGTGGAATCGACAAATGCGTGTTGACGGCAAAACAGCTTTGTTCCCAGGATGATCTCATCCGCCGTCTTTTCACCCCATGCATTTACGTGCCTGGCCGAAAACTCCTGACCGAAACCGATCGTACCGGAAGGTTGCAATGTATACACCACATACCCCATAGAAGCATACAAAGCATATGGATAGTTACGCTCAAATGATCGTTCTGCCGGCGAAATACCACCGTAGAAATAGACAATCATCGGGTACTTGCGATCCGGATCGAATAGCGGAGGTAAATAACAACGGCCTTTAATAAGCGTTCCATCCGCTGATGTGAAGTTCCAGTCTTCCATCGTCCCCTGTTGTACATCCTTAAGACGCTCTGCCGAAGGGTTAACCAATAACTTTTCCCGTTTCGCGTTCAGATCATAAATATAAACAGAACCGGCAGACGAAACACTTTGTCCGGAATAGACCATCTTATCTGAATGTGCAGCGATATCTACTTCGCTTACAATATCCGGAGCCAGCGGAAGTTTATGAAAAACATTCTTCTTCGGATCATACTCATAGATGCGAACATAATCTTCATCTGTAACCTTCAGGTATATTTTTCCGTCAGCACGGCTCCAGGCTGCAGAATTGATTGACGGGTTAAAGTCACGGGTTATGGGATCTGTTTTTCTGCTCTTTATATCCATGAGATACCCCTGTGTATCATACAAATTTGAAATCTGACCCGGTTTTATATTCAAACCTATCCCGCCAAAAGCTTCTGCCGATCCGGTAATAAACACCTTACCAGCATCGGGCGAATAGGTTGCCGTAGAGGCAAATTTATCATCTTTCCAGATCGTATCTATCGTCATCGATTCCAGATTTAACTGATACATGGAGCTTGTCTTAAACGGCCGCTCGGTTAATAAATCCCGACTCACCTTATAAAGTATGTGTTTGCCGTCGGCACTGATATCCTGCAAAGAGACCGGATCCTTACCATATGTTAATCGCTGAAACAAACCTGCCTTCAGATTATACAGGCTCAGATATGCTCTTTTGCGCCAATACGCCTGCCGATCTTCCGGAGAAAGCAACCGCTTTAGATCTCCTGTTTCATCAGGCGCCGTTTCGTTAAGTGTATAAATAAGAAAGTCTTCATTCGGACTCCAGCTAAATGAACCATCAGGAAGCTCCTCTGCCAGTATCTTCTCCTGTTGTGTTACCGGATCAATTGTACGCAACTCTTTTCCTTTCATGCCTTTCTCGTTATAGTACAGGCAATTGGCGAGCGGCATCCAGTTTAATCCTCTCGAATTGTTATTATCCGTAAGCAATACTTTCCCGGTTACGGCATCCAACACTTCAGTCAGTGCAGCAACACCCCCATCTTTGAACGTTGTAGAATATTTAATCAGAGCGTAACGTCCATTGGGAGACAACGAGACCGATTTGGGCCGTTTCCCTACCAAAAAATCCTGTATATAGAGTTTTCGGGTAGGCTCATTCGTAACTACAAACTCTGTCAGGGTATCATTTTTCTGTGGTATTACTTCCGCCTGAACCACCGGAGTGCATTTGTCGTCTTCTCCTGCAAGAAGTTTGATCAGCACTTCGTAACGCCGCGGTTCGGCTTTAAAGGAAACCGTTTCCGGCAAAGATTTCTCAAAGCTCTCTTCCCGGGTTGTCTTCTCGCCCCCTTTGTCACCATCAACATACACTTCAAAACGATTTGGAGATTGGACGCTGATTTTCAATGGAGCAAAACGGTTTGGGGTAATATAGAACTTCAACAACGTCAATGAACTGCCTGTTGCTGTTTTCTGCAGATTGAAAACACCTGCAGAGTCAGATAAGGCCATTCTGAAATTTTGTCCGTTATCCATCGGAGCCAGCGGTACTTTCAACATCGAATTGTCGTTATACCTCTCCCCCCGTACATTCTCTAAATCGCAGATCACAGGCGCTGTAAGCTTTACAGGGCCATAAACCAGATATTTCCGCACGGGTATATTCTTTTGTGCCATCGCCCAAACTGAAAGGCAACAACACACCCCCATTATGATTTTCTTCATCTTTTTATTTTCCGGGAATGAGTTAATTCAATTGACTGTTAACCTTTATACTCCTGATGGACTGATCTTCAGGACAATCTCCTCCAATGCACGTTTCGGCACATGGTGAATCTGATTTTCATCGCGCCAGTATTTTATATCACCCTCTTTCATCTCTTCCAGCACTACAGTTTCCACCGGTTTACCTAACGCTATTACATAAAGAATCTCGTAACGTTCATCCAATGCCAGGATCTCCTGCAACGCTTTTCGGTTCACTGCACCGATTATACATCCGCCCAGTCCCTTGTCCACTGCCCCCAAAAGGATAGTCTGGATTGCCAGGCCATCATCACAAAGAATATTCTGCGCCAATGTGGTATCCTTTGTCACTACGACATAAGCGGTTGGTCGTTCACCGTTTTGGGGTCCCGGCCACTCTTTCAGATAACCGGCCCAGCTCAAACAACTAAACACCTGCTCATTCACAACTGCATCATTGATTAATGCATAGCGTAACGACTGCATATTCCGGGCTGAAGGCGTTAATCGCGCCAAATCCACCAAATCGAGTAAGTCTTCTTGTGATATAATATACTTCTGATCGAAACGGCGATAACTGCGGTTTCGTAAGACAAGTTCTCTGAAGGTCATACTTTCCTTATTTTAATTAGAATGATGCAAATGTAGGAAAATAGTAAAGACATGGTATACAAATGACGCGGATGAAACAAATTAAGCAGAAATCTTTTGCAGGAAAATTAAAGCATCACCCGGGAAATATGAAGGAATAGATGAGAACAACCACTATAAGGTATGCCATATGGGTGTTTTGTTGTTGTTCCGATGTTGCTTCGGTGTTGTTCCGGTGTTGTTCCGGACTTTTACCTATATCGTCACATAGTTGTTCCATAGATATCCCATATCATAATATAATATGGGTTATCTATGGGATATCTATGGGATATCTATAGAATAACCCTTAATCAAGAGCGGAACAAGAGCAGTACATCACCGGTACAAGGGATGCATTGAAAAGCCCAACAAGCTCTAAAGATTGATCTATTTCCAATGGGAAAAGCAAATCGGCATATTGAGCCTGCCACTCACAATATTTACAAATATCAGGGATCTAAAATCGAAGAGAAGAAAGAGAGAGAAGGTTAAACTGGTAGAAAAAAGAAAAGGTTGTCATCACGACAACCTCAACCCTTTATTAACCTTAAATCTAATACCATGAAAAACACAGTACAAATATAGCACGTTTTATGTTATCCAACATACATACACAGCATATTTATTTCGCCGTTTCTATTTATTTAACAGTGATTTCTGTTTTGATTTCCGGTATTAGTTATTTGATATTACATTTACTCAATACATAACCACCTCTATACCATCTCACTAAGCTCCAACCAGCGCATGGTTTTCTCGTCAATCAGATCAATCAGCTCGCTGACACGTGCCGATTTAGCCAAAAGATCTTCAGTGGAGAGGGTTCCGCTACTCATTTCCTGCTCCAATTGCTCTTTTTCAGACTCCAACTGTGGAATCTCGGACTCGAGTTGTTCAAACTCTCGTTTTTCCTTGAAAGAAAGCTTTTTCTTGTCATCAATAGGGCGGGCCGGTTTATTGGATACAGCAGGCTTCTCTTCTTTTTTAGCCTTTTCGGCTTGCTGTTGTTTCTCTTCCAGCTCTTTCATCTCCTTCCATTCCCGATAGTCGGAATAGTTTCCGGGAAAATCCTTTAACTGCGCATTTCCCTGAAACACCATCAGGTGATCCACTACCTTATCCATGAAATAGCGGTCGTGCGAAACGACAATTACGCAACCTTTGAAATTCGCCAGATATTCTTCCAACACATTCAGGGTAACAATATCAAGGTCATTGGTTGGCTCATCAAGCACCAGGAAGTTCGGATTTTGCATCAGCACCGTACAGAGATAAAGACGGCGTCTTTCTCCCCCACTCAGCTTGTACACGTAATTATATTGTGTTTCAGGAGCAAAAAGGAAGTGTTGCAGAAACTGTGATGCAGTCAGTTTATTGCCGTTTCCGAGATCAATTACTTCAGCTACTTCACGCACCACATCAATTACTTTCATCTGATCGTCAAAATTCAGTCCGTCCTGACTGTAATAGCCAAATTTTACGGTTTCACCGATATCAATCTTTCCGCTGTCGGGAGCAACCTGTCCCATCAGCATCTTTATGAATGTCGATTTTCCTGTTCCGTTATTGCCTACTATACCCATCTTCTCATAACGGGCAAACACATAGTTGAAATCCTCAACGATTTTCAGATCACCGAAGCTTTTATACAGATGTTCGATTTCAAAGATTTTGCTGCCGATGTATGAAGCCTTTACATCAAGTTTGACATCACCTGCGGCACGTTGCTGTTTGGCTTTCTCCTCCAGTTTGTAAAATGCATCGATACGCGATTTCGCTTTGGTGGCACGGGCCTGCGGTTGACGACGCATCCACTCCAGTTCTTTGCGCAGGAGGTTATTGGCACGATCGATCTCCGCGTTCTGTGCCATCATGCGCTCTTCTCTTTTTTCAAGATAATAGGAATAGTTCCCTTTATAAGTATAAAGTTGACGACGATCCATCTCGATAATCTCATTACATACACGGTCGAGAAAATAACGGTCGTGCGTTACCATCAGCAGGCTCAGGCGCGAACGATTGAGATACCCCTCCAGCCACTCGGTCATTTCGAGGTCAAGGTGGTTGGTTGGCTCGTCGAGAATAAATAATTCCGGTTCCGAAATCAGGACATTAGCCAAAGCTACACGTTTAAGCTGACCTCCTGATAACTGTTCGACCTTTTGATCGAAATTCCGGATCTTCAGTTCAGACAAGATCTGTTTCGCTTTCTGCTCATAATCCCACGCTTTGAGGTGGTCCATGCGGTGCAGAATATCTTCAAGATTGGTATGATCACCCGATGCCATAGCCCGTTCGTATTCAGCTATCAACTGCACGGTTTCACTTTCAGAATGAAAGCATGCCTCCAGGACAGTGAGTCCTGCCGGGAACCGGGGATCCTGGGAAAGATATCCGACTTTTAAATCACGGCGATAAACGACCGATCCGCCATCATAATCTTCCTTACCGGCCAGAATATTCAACAGGGTTGTCTTTCCGGTTCCGTTGGGTGCAATCAGACCGACGCGTTCTCCCTCGGCAATACCGAAACTTATATTATCGAATAACACCAAATCACCAAACGATTTGGTCAAACCATCTACTTGTAAATAACTGATCATTGATTGTGTATATTTCCTGTTTCTTTATTCTCCTGCAAAATTAGTAAAGAAGGGCACAAAGTCCGGTATATTGCACATCGTTTTTTGAAAAAGCTTACTGATTTAAAACCCTCAAAATATAATTTGTATCTTTGGGCTTAATAATTACAATTATTTCGATCCATAATATTTAGGTGAAATAATCCATTTACTCGTCTTATAGGACATGAATATTTATCATTTTCACTAAATCGTTTACATCTGCATCCTACTAACACACAATTATATTTATGTATCCTTTAAAATTTTTCCCTATTCTCAAATCCACCATCTGGGGTGGCAATGAGATATGCAAATTCAAAGCTATCGAACCTGTGCAGGAAGGCATTGGTGAAAGCTGGGAGGTATCTCACGTAAAAAACAATGTTTCGGAAGTTTGCAACGGTGAACTGAGAGGTAAAACATTGGAAGATCTTATCAACCAATACGGAGCAGAGCTATTGGGTAAAAAAGTTTCAGATCAGTTTGGGAACAAATTCCCGCTTCTGATCAAATTTATCGATGCATGCGATGATCTTTCGATCCAGGTCCACCCCGACGATGAGTTGGCTAAACAACGTCATAATTCATTCGGGAAAACCGAAATGTGGTATGTGATCTCGGCAAAAGAAGGCGCCGTACTTTACTCGGGATTCTCCAAAGAAATCACTCCCGATGAATACGTTAAGTCTGTCGAAAACAACACATTTATGGAAACATTACAACAACATCCTGTAAAAGCGGGTGATGTGTTTTTCCTTCCCGCAGGTCGTGTACACGCTATTGGTGCCGGAACGTTCATCGCGGAAATCCAACAGACCTCTGACATTACTTACCGCATCTACGACTACAACCGTCGCGATGCACTGGGCAACAGCCGTGAACTTCACACCGAACAGGCAAAAGATGCAATCGACTACAAGGTATATCCCGATTACAAAACAAACTACAAGAAGAAAGATGACGCTCCTGTAGAACTAGCTAGTTGTAAATACTTCGAAACAAATCTGCTTAGTATCCACAATGAGATGAAGCGCAACAATCTGGCTAAAGATTCTTTCATCATCTATATCTGCATGGATGGTAAAGCTGAAATCACAGACCTGAATGGTGTTTCTGTAACCATAGATAAAGGTGAAACAGCCCTGATTCCCGCTTCTGTTGCAGACGTAACAATCATTCCTTTCGGAAATGCTGTAATCATGGAAACATATATTCCTTAACGATGACATAATTATCCTGAACTAACCCAATGCCCCTGCGTTCAACCTGAACACAGGGGTTTTGTTTTAAGCGCAAGTCCCCGATAGACTTTATACTAAAGCATTCTACACATTTTATTTCAATCATTAAACACCGCCCTGCCATTTGTGCAAAATACATTTACCACATCAACCAATTTGATTTTGGATATGTTATTAAATAGTTACGCAGAGCCGGAGAAATAACTATAATTTGTATGGAATGGAAATAACAAGAAGCAAACCATGAAACCGACTATCGACAGTACACATTTTGGGAGCATTACGATTTCAGGTCATGTCTATGAATATGATGTTGTGATTCGACTAAACGGTCAGGTAAAAAGAAGAAACAGGCAATTATCAGAAGAGATATATGGAACTTCACATAAAGTTTCGCTCGATGAAGCAATTGATATCTTCGACACAGGGGCACAACGATTAATCATTGGAACCGGACAGACTGGTTATGTCGATCTCTCTTTTGAGGCTGCTGAATTTTTCAGACAAAACAGATGTTCAGTACAACTGCTGCCAACGCCTCAGGCCATTAAAGCCTGGAATGCTGCTGAAGAATCCGTGATCGGCTTGTTTCATGTCACGTGCTAAACCTTTTGTTTACAATCCCCGCATTAAACAGCTTCATTAAGATGTACACGGTTATTGTAAATTACAGAATCACATACCCTTAAATTGAATCTATTAAAAACAACGATTATGCCAGTCAGCAAATTAATCGAATTCCTCAACAGCAACAAAATCAAGTACGTCATTATTAAACATTCACAGGCTTATACCGCTTTGGAAATTGCAGAATCCGCACACATTCCGGGAAAAGAACTGGCAAAGACCGTAATGGTAAGAATTGACGGAAAGATGGCAATGGCTGTACTGCCCGCTTCCTGCCAGGCTGATTTAAATCAGCTTAAAAATGCTACCGGAGCGGGCAATGTTATACTTGCCAGCGAACAAGAGTTCGCAGAACTATTTCCGGGATGTGAATTAGGCGCTATGCCTCCCTTCGGAAATCTTTTTGGACTAGAGATCTTTGTAGCAGAATCATTGACTGAGGATAAAGAAATTACATTTAATGCCGGTTCTCTCTCCGAGTTGATCCGCATGTCTTATAAGGACTTTGAGAAATTGACGAATCCTAAAATCGTAAAATTCTGACAACTATTCCTCCGGCTGAGAATAAGAATATAAGACTGTCTAAACGGATTTCCTCCGGACATTGAACTCCCTGCATGAAAGAACTCCTGCTTTCGCACCTTTCGCGAAGCAGGAGTTCTTTTTTAAGAAATGGGGATTATTGTTTAATAAACTTTTGGCGGTAAACTTGCTCTCCGGTTTCAATCTGTACAATGTAAATTCCATTACGGAGACTGCTAATATCCAGCTGATTGTTATTCAATACCGTACTCATCAACTCTTGTCCATCCAGACTGTATATTTTCACACTGCCGACTCCATCCACCGGACTTATTTTCAGGTAGTCTGTTGCCGGATTGGGAAAAACAGAGATCTGCATGGAGGTTGTTTTATCAATACTTGTGGTAATGGGGATCCTGGAAGCGATTTCGCTATCGGTACGCTAGATATTTGAGACATGAAACTCATCGATAGTAACCGGATTGTCATTCCCCCAATAAGGAAGGTAAATACAGCTTCCCCAGGCCGATGGGTTAAAAACACCCGTCATCTGATTATCGATCTTACCATTGATATAAATCTTAGTTGTTGTCCCCCAACTAATCGCAACATGTGTCCAGGTATTCAACGGAAGCACTGTATTCCCGACAAGCAAGCCTCCACCCTGTCCATTCCAGCTGGAAATTCTGATTTTCCCTTCCGGATTAATCGAGGAATGGAAAACATATCCGGCAGAAGGAACCGATGTAGTGGTACCCCAGTTGATACAAACCAATCCAAAGTCATAATATTCCGGTTTTATCCAAAACTCAATTGTAGCCGCATTAGTCAGATCTTTATTAAACGGATACATGATAAAGTTTTTGTTTGTAATGTTGGCTGCCTGACCCAGTCCGTTTAAGCCATCAGTATAATTCAGCGTATTTTTTGCCGTTCCGGTTGACGACTGATTAAAATGATCCAATATCAATGTATTTGCATCTGATTGAGTTTCATTAAAGAAAACAGGGATCCGGCTTGCTATTTCAGCATCTGTTCGCTGGATATTAGATACATGGAACTCATCAATTGTGACTGATTTGGAACTTCCCCAGTAAGGCAGATAAATACAACTTCCCGAAGCAGATGGGTTAAACACACCCGTCATTTGACCATCAATCTTTCCATTGATATAGATCTTAGTCGTTGTCCCCCAACTGATCGCAACATGCGTCCAGGTATTTAACGGAAGCACTGTATTCCCGACAAGCAAGCCTCCACCCTGTCCATTCCAGCTGGAAATTCTGATTTTTCCTTCCGGATTAATCGAGGAATGAAAAACATATCCGGCAGAAGGAGCCGAAGTAGTGGTACCCCAGTTGATGCAGACCAATCCCATATCATATGATTCCGGCTTTATCCAGAATTCAATAGTTGCTGCACTGGTCAGGTCTTTACTGAAAGGATACATCACGAAGTTCTGATTACTGATGTTGGCCGCCTGTCCCAGACCACTTAAACTGGTGGCATAGTTGAGCTGAGTCCTTACCGTACCGGATGACGATTGGTTGAAGTGGTCCAAAACCACGGTATTGGCATCAGCAGTGATTTCGGGATACTGAGCCATTAAGGCTGTTGAACTTAATAAAAGCAAAATAACAAAGACGACCTTTCGGGTCAAAAAGGAGTAAAATCGGTTCATAATCGTTTAGGTTTTTTAATTATTTAAAGAGCACTATAATCTTCATCATCAGGGATGAATTTTTCCAAAGATCATCTTACCGGTTCATATAAAATAGAAAGATTAAAGCCCTTCTAATCAACCAGTTCATTTATTAACGAAGATACAAAATTATGTTACAATCCAAATCGCAACAACACCTGTTCACATAAAAAATTCCTGTATGCAAAACTTTTAACATACAGGAACTAAAACCTTTCCGATATCCTCCCGGAAAATCGAAAGGTTGTACTTTTATTTCACTTGTCGATGATCAAAACCCACTTACATCCAGTCTTCCTCCTGTAAGACATTTTCCCGAAAGTGAAGTTGTGGCAAAATGATGCAATCCAATATTTCCAGTTCAGATTAAAAGCGGTAATTCCGGTTTAGATTAACTGTTGCTTATAAAAAAACAAATAACTGATAGAGATTGTTTGGGGATACTAACGGAAGATAAGAAACCGCTCAGCATTCCAACCCTACCCCTGTAGTCTATATATCCCCACTTAAGGATTCTAAATTCGTAGCCTGATCCTCACGACACACTCATTATTCCTGACTTTCTCGAAAAAAAGCCCCTGCATCCATTCCGGACACAGGGGGCTTATATGCATAAAGCAAAATCGGATGACGCTGAGTCACCCCACTCCACTTAACTATTCCAGCATTTTCTCCAGCAAGTGCACTGCTGTCTCCACCGTCTTGTACAGTGGAGGAGCACCATCGAACGCTTGCCGTTCTTATCGCGCAACTGGCAGATTTTATGATTCTGCGCCATAAACGTCAGTACCTTACCGAACACATCTGACTGATAATAAGGAGAGTCATTATCTGAGATAAAATGAACAAAAACACGTTCGTTCTTCAGCACGAGCTTTCTCCATACCGAGAAGTTTGGCCAACCGGCGTAATCGCACAATGCGAATCAATTCTTTTCCCTGTTGCGGGATGCGACCGAAACGGTCCTCAAGTCTCGACACAAAAGCCTGAATTTCGGTCTCTTCTTCCATATTATCCAACTCGCGGTAGAGTGAAATCCGCTCTGAATCGTTCGGAATATACTCATTTGGGAAAAGAAGCTCCAGATCCGATTCGATTATGGTATCTGTTACATAGAAATGCTCTTTTCCCGGCTGCACCTCTTCAGCTTCTACCTCGCGATAGAGTTCGCTGAACTCATCCTGCTTAAGTTCTGTCACAGCTTCCTGCAAGATCTTCTGATAGGTCTCATAGCCCAGATCGGCAATAAACCCACTCTGCTCGGCGCCCAGCATATTTCCCGCACCTCGAATGTCGAGATCCTGCATTGCAATATGAATACCGCTTCCCAGCTCCGAAAAGTTCTCAATAGCCTGTAAACGGCGACGGGCTTCTGATGACAACATATGTAAAGGCGGCGCAAACAAATAACAGAACGCTTTTTTGTTGCTACGGCCTACCCTTCCACGTAACTGGTGCAGATCACTCAGTCCGAAGTTCTGGGCATTGTTCACAATTATCGTATTAGCATTCGGAATATCCAGGCCTGACTCAATGATCGATGTGGCAATCAGTACATCATATTCATAATTGGCAAAATCCATAATGATCTCTTCCAGCTTGTGCGGATCCATTTGTCCATGCCCCACGATAGTACGCGCATCCGGCACAAGGCGCCTGATTGTCGCCTCAAGATCATATATATTATGGAGCCGGTTGTTCAGCACAAAAATCTGACCGTTGCGGCTCATCTCAAACTGAATGGCTTCCCGCATAATATCCTCGTTGAAGGCATGCAACTTCTGTCTGAATGGGATAACGGTTAGGTGGAGGCGTCTGTATCACCGAGAGATCACGTGCACCCAGCAGTGAAAATTGTAAAGTCCGTGGGATCGGAGTCGCCGTCATGGTTAGCGTATCGACATTCACCTTGAGTTGTCGCAACTTTTCTTTTACCGATACGCCGAACTTCTGCTCTTCGTCCACGATAAGTAATCCCAGATCGTTGAACTGAATATCCTTACTGATCAACCGGTGCGTTCCCACCAATATATCGATCTGACCTTCATGCAGGTCTTTGATGATTTTTTTAATCTCAGCCGGTTTGCGAGCGCGGCTCACGTAGTCCACCCGACAGGGAAATTCTTTCAGACGGTCGCTGAACGTTTTGTAGTGTTGCAAAGCCAGTACGGTAGTAGGAACCAATATTGCGACCTGTTTGTTATCGGCCACCGCTTTAAAGGCAGCACGAACCGCCACCTCTGTCTTACCAAATCCCACATCACCGCAGATCAGGCGATCCATTGGGCGTTCGCTCTCCATGTCACGCTTCACGTCGGCAGTTGATTTTAGCTGATCGGGGGGTATCCTCATAGATAAAGGAAGCTTCCAGCTCCTGCTGCATATAGGAGTCGGGGGTATAGCGAAAGCCCTTCTCTTCCCGTCGTTCGGCATAAAGCCTGATCAGGTCGCGGGCAATATCTTTCATCTTGCTCTTGGTGCGCTCTTTCATCTTTTCCCACGCACCCGTTCCAAGCTTGTTTACACGGGGAGGTTCACCCTCTTTGCCCCGATATTTCGAGAGTTTGTGCAGCGAATGAATACTTACAAACAAGATATCTTCATTCTGGAAAATCAGTTTGATTACTTCCTGTATCCGCCCGTTGATCTCGGTACGGATCAGTCCGCCAAATTTACCTACACCATGATCAATGTGTACGACGTAATCACCCACCTCAAACTGACTGAGTTCCTTTAATGACAAAGCTATTTTTCCCGAACGGGCTCTTGTCTGAGCGGAGGTTGTATTTATGGAAACGGTCGAAGATCTGGTGATCGGTAAAGCAGGCAATCTTCAGGTCATGATCAATGAAGCCTTCATGCAATGTCTTCAGCACCGGAATGAAGGGTATATTATCACCCCGCTCTTCGAAGATGGATTGCAAACGTTGCGTCTGCTTTGCACTATCACTGAGAATATGGAGTTGATATTGATCTGAGAGCAACTTATGGCAAGCCTCGGCCACCAGATCAAAGTTTTTATGAAAAGCCGGTTGAACGCTACTTTGGAAAGTAAGGACCGTCGGTGCTGTTGCTAATGTTTTGGGACCGAAATCAATCCTGCGGAAGCGCAAAAGATCACGGGCAAACTCTTTCGGTTCGACCAATTTACGCATCAGCAATTTATCATACTCGTCTGTCTGAATAGCCTGGACAGAGATCCCTTCAGCAATAATCCCCTCGATACGGCCTTGCGTCCAGGTCATGTCCTGAAGTGCCAACAGGCAACTGTCGGGGACAAACTGTAGAAACGAAACACCTTCCACCTCCTCATTCTCCAGATCAGGAATTATGTATATCTCTTCCAGTTTTTGTTTAGAGAGCTGCGTCTCTACATCAAAGGTACGGATACTCTCGACTTCATCGCCGAAGAAGTCGATCCGGTAAGGATATTCATGCGAATAAGAGAAAACATCCAGAATACTTCCGCGTACAGCATACTGTCCGGGCTCATAGACATAATCCACCCGTTCGAAACCGTATTCATACAACACTTCTGCCACAAAAATGGAATCTACCGCTTCATTTTGAGCAATACGCAGCGTCTTCAAACTCAGAGTACTGTCCGAAACAACCTTTTCGGCAATTGCATCAGGATAGGTAACTATCACCGAAGCTCCCTGAGGATGTCGCAGACGGTTGAGCGCTTCGGTACGCAAAATCCCGCTGGCCGGATCAATCTGGCCATACTTTATAGCTCTCTTATATGAAGAGGGAAAGTAATATACATCCGTATCACCACACACCTGTGTCACATCATGGTAAAGGTAACCCGCCTCTTCGGCATCGTTCATCACCACGATATATACACGATTGGTTGTTTTCAATAATGTCGAAAAGACAAAACCGGCTAATGACCCCCTGACACCTTCCAACCGGATCACCCGGGTATCATTTTGTTCCGTTAATGCAGCCAGCACCTTTAGGTGCGGGTGCTTACGGTATTCTTCGAATAACTGTTGAAGCTCCAAATTATCTTTTTTTAATCTAACGAGAGATGCAAAATTAACTTTTTTCAGATTATTATTGAGCAAACAGCTCTGTCAAATCAATTTAAATCGCTAATTTTGACCGATTTTTAGAACGAAATGAGCGACAGCATAATTATTATCCCGACTTACAACGAGCGCGAGAATATCGAGAATATCATCCACGCTGTGTTAAATCAGAACAAACCGTTTGATATTCTGATAATTGACGATGGCTCTCCCGACGGAACCGCTGATATCGTTAAACAACTGCAGACTGAATTCCCCAATCGCCTTTTCCTGATCGAAAGATCGGGTAAATTAGGATTAGGAACAGCTTATATCTGTGGATTCAAATGGGCAATTGAGAAAAAGTACGACTACATCTTCGAGATGGATGCAGACTTCTCTCATAACCCCAACGATCTGGAAAAACTCTATAACGCATGTGCCAACGAAGGTGCAGACGTGGCTATCGGCTCGCGCTACATCACCGGTGTAAATGTGGTAAACTGGCCAATCGGGCGGGTATTGATGTCCTACTTTGCTTCAAAATACGTTCGCATTGTAACCGGCCTGCATATTGCCGACACCACTGCCGGATTCAAATGCTACCGCCGCCGTGTACTTGAATCCATCAACCTGGATAAGATCCACTTTAAAGGGTATGCTTTCCAGATCGAGATGAAATTTACCGCCCATATGCACGGATTCAGGTTGAAAGAAGTGCCTATCATTTTTATTAATCGCGAATTAGGCGTTTCTAAAATGAATGGTGGGATATTCGGTGAAGCTGTCTTCGGTGTTTTGAAACTGAAATGGTGGAGCCTCTTTAAGAAATACCCGAAAAATCTGGCTTAGCCACATACATAATATTTTGAAATATAGAACCGCCTATAGAGCCTTTGGCTTATCAGGCGGTTTTTTAAGAACAAATTATATAAACACATACACATATATAAAATATCTAATATTAGAAAGCCTGCAATATGGGATAGTCCAAACCGGCAACTTAGAAAAACTACTTATTCTGACTATTGTATTTGAATCTACAAATTCCATCTATGGATTTACGAAACAATGACCTGTGTAAATCCGTTTAATCAGTAGTCCCCGAATGCCGTTTAAGGAAATCGGCAAAAACGAATATCAACAAACAAATAAATACATAAAAAACAGACACATGAAAATTGTACTGGTTGGAGGCGTTGCCGGTGGAGCATCGGCAGCTGCACGACTTCGGCGAAATGAACGAGAAAGCCGAAATCATCATGTTTGAGAAAGGAAATTACATTTCGTATGCCAATTGCGGTCTGCCCTATTACATTGGAGACACAATCAGCGAGCGCGAGAAACTATTCCTGCAAACACCGGAATCTTTTGGCAAACGCTTTAATCTGGAAGTTCGTGCCAACAGCGAAGTATTAAGCATTGACCGTAAAGCCAAAACTGTTTCGGTTATTAACCATTTGACTGAAGAGACCTATACGGAAACTTATGACAAACTTATTCTCTCTCCCGGTGCAGAACCTGTACGTCCTCCTCTTAGGGGTATAGATATGGAAGGTATTCTCACTCTTCGGAATGTTCCTGACACCGATCGCATTAAAAATTATATCCGCGACCGTAAGGTAAAATCAGCGGTAGTAGTCGGCGCCGGCTTTATTGGCCTCGAAATGGCCGAAAATCTGCATCAGCTGGGTATCAAAGTTTCTATCGTGGAAATGGCTCCCCAGGTAATGACCCCGATCGACTTTCCGATGGCAGCTATTGTTCACCACCACCTGAGCTCACATAACGTAGCTTTACATCTCAATGAGGCTGTAGAAGCTTTTGAACCTACAGGCAAGAGCATTAAGATTATGCTTCGCAGCAAAAAAGAGCTGACTGCCGACATGGTAATCCTTTCGATAGGTGTCCGTCCGGAAACCAAACTGGCTAAAGAGTCCGGACTGAAAATCGGTGAAACTCAGGGTATCTGGGTAGATGAATATATGCAGACATCCGATCCGGATATCTTCGCTGTTGGTGATGCGGTGGAGACTCTGAACCCAATTACCGGAAAGCCGACACTGCCTTATCTGGCCGGCCCGGCAAATAAACAGGCACGCATTTGTGCCGATAACTTATTGTATGGCAACAAACATAAATTCAGGGGCTCTATATCAACGGCTATCGCTAAAGTCTTCGATCTCACTGTTGCCGCTACCGGAGCATCGGCAAAAGTATTGAGCAAATACAATATTCCGTTCATTGAATCAATAACTCACTCGGCTTCACACGCTGGTTATTACCCCGGCGCTATCCCAATGAGCCTTAAAATCACATTCAGCCCCAAGGACGGGAAACTGTTTGGTGCCCAGATTGTGGGATATGATGGAGTCGATAAACGCATTGACCTGATTGCATCCGTTATAGGGAACGGTGGTTCTATCTATGACCTGATGGAGATTGAACATGCTTATGCCCCTCCCTATTCATCGGCCAAAGACCCGGTAAACATGGCTGGATTCACGGCCGACAATATCCTATCCGGCAGAATGAATATTTGCCATTGGAATGACATTGAAAATGAAAAAAAATCCGGAAGCTTATTACTGGACGTACGTACCTCGGAAGAAAATGAACTTGGAAATATTGCCGGCTCGATCAACATTCCACTTGACTCATTGCGGTCAAATCTCGATAAGCTCCGCAAAGATCAACGAATTGTGGTTTTCTGCGCAGTCGGTCTTCGTGGATATATTGCCACCCGAATCCTGTTGCAAAACGGATTCACAAATGTGGCGAATCTGTCTGGTGGCTACAAAACTTACGATGCAGCAATAACTCCGCCACAGACAACAGAACATACAGAACCCGAAGTGGACACTGATACTCAGGTATTAGTCCAACATGCCAAAACCATCTCGGTAGATGCATGCGGACTACAATGTCCGGGACCGATCATGAAGCTCAAGACAGTTTTTGACGAACTTCATGTAGGAGAACGCGCTGAAATTACGGCAACAGACCCCGGATTCCTCAAAGATTCCCAGTCGTGGGCAAACATAACCGGAAATAAAGTAATTTCTTTGGATCAAAAAAGCGGCATCATCCGCGCAGTAATTGAGAAGGCTATGCCAAAGTCTAAAACAATAGCGCAAGGTGGTGGTGACAACAAAACATTGATTGTATTCAGCAACGATCTGGATAAAGCAATTGCTTCATTTATCATTGCCAATGGTGCGGCATCAACCGGAAAGAAAGTTTCAATTTTCTTTACTTTCTGGGGGCTGAGCGTGATTAAGAAAAAAGCACCTGCCAAAAAGACTCTGATCGAAAAGATGTTTGGTATGATGCTACCGGCCAGTAGCAAGCAGTTGGGCTTGTCGAAAATGCAAATGGGTGGTATCGGTCCCAAAATGATTCGCTGGGTCATGAAAAACAAACAGGTTGACAGTCTCGAAAGTCTGATACAGCAAGCTCTTGATAATGGAATCGAGTTTATTGCCTGCCAGATGTCTATGGATGTGATGGGTATTAAACCCGAAGAATTAATGGACGGTGTTAATATCGGGGGGGTTGCCACTTATCTTGAACGTGCCGAAGAATCAAATATCAATTTATTTATTTGACCTGATACAATCTACGGATTCAGGGGGAGGTTTACCTTTATGGCGAATCTCCCCTTTTATATTCAACTCCAAACATCATCTTACGATATGCCCCTGTTTATTTTGAATCAAAATAAGGAGACTTGTCACTTTTACAAGAATATTCCGGTAAAATTCAGACCGGCCATAAATACACTTATATATATTTACTCTCTGAAACTTTTTATCTTTACACTTATCCATAACAACAATTACAATAAACTCACTTCATAGATTAAAGACGTAAAATAAAATAACAGAGTATCTAAACCAACCACCTTACCAACCTCTGCTCTATTTCAAACACTTATCTCACGGCCTTCAATTCAATGGAAACAGAATCAATCTCATAAAATCCACTAGAGCTCAACATTCTTTTCTCACTGGTTTTACACATTTTTATCTTCAGACTTCTGCCTCTATAATTTCCACTCCCGGATCAGAACAATGAATCCGGAAATTTCAATTCTATTCTAAATCCCCCTAACCGATAAAAATTGAGAAATATTTACACAAGAGATATTTCTTTTTTTCCTATATTAGCGGTACTAATTACAATTGACATCTAAACCTTGTATTTCAAGACATTACCATATCAAAATAAAACACACGCAGATAACAAACATTCCGGCACAAGGGATAAAGCGAATCACATAGAACCCTACAGGTATATAACAAAACAAACCCTACAGGTAAAATATCAACCATAATAGCCTTAAGAAGGAATCATCTAAAAAAAACACTTTTTAACAAAGAACGACATACCTAAACGAAATAAAAACCCTCTAAAGAAAAAAAAAAAGAAACATGGCCAAAAGAATTTATCAGCTGAATGTACAGCTGAAAGATTGCAGACCAAAAGTCTGGAGAAGAGTCCAGGTTTATTCGACCACCCCACTTTCTGACCTACATCAGATTGTCCAAACTGTTATGGGATGGGATAATATACAAAATCACAGATTCATGAAAGATGGCAAGTATTACTTCGCCACCCTTCCCACCGAAGAATCATCAATTATTAAATCATATTCTGATATCAGACTCTCTACCTTACTAAGAATTGAAGGTGAAGTCTTAGAATATGAATATGACTTTAAAAATCGCTGGATTCATGAGATCAAATTAGAGAGAATAGTCCCCATGAGCAAAGAGGCTACAATTCCCCTTTGCGTTACCGGCAGATTAGCCTGTCCTCCTGAATCGTGCGCGGGAATCGCAGAATTCAGCAAACTCCATGAGGCTTTGACAGAAGATAATCATCCGGATTATCTTGTTTATAAAGAAAAAGTTGATTCATCTTATTACCCAAAGATCTTTGACAAGAAAATGGCGAATGAAAGATTAGACTCAATAACATTTTCTTATATTAAGGATCGGGAGTAAACTTAATATCAACTATAACAGCATGCGGACAGGGAGCCACCTCTGTCCGTTTTATTTTATAAAAAACAAGCAGAATTGTCTTTAACATTAATTTCTTACCTTTGCATCCCTGTTCAACTGGTCTTACAGACATAAAATCATTTTTAAATTATGAGCTCATTTTCATTTACCCATAACAATTTCAACGTTTTCAATCTTGAGAAAAGTCTTACTTTCTACAATGAAGCACTTGGTCTGACAGAGTCACGGCGTATCGAAGCTAAAGATGGCAGCTACATTATTGTATACCTTTCTGACGGTAATACAAATCACAAACTGGAGCTAACCTGGCTTCGTGATTGGGAAAAACCCTACGAACTGGGAGACAATGAATTTCACCTGGCTCTATTCGCTGATGACTACGAAGCCGCACTGAAGAAACACCAGGAAATGGGTTGTGTATGTTTTATCAATGAAGCTATGGGTATCTATTTTATCGAAGATCCCGACGGTTATTGGATAGAGATACTACCAGTAAGAAAATAACAATTCCCGGAACAGAGATCATTAGTCGCATCGTTTGACCTATTTCCGAAAGCTAAATCCATCATGTCGGGAACATTAATCCTCTCCATCATTCTAATCTATTTTTCGGTACTGCTGATCACATCCTTTTTTACAGGAAAAAGAGGAAGCAACCGGACCTTTTTTTCAGGAGATAAAGAGTCTCCGTGGTACATTGTCGCATTTGGCATGATCGGCACCTCATTGTCGGGTGTCACATTCATTTCCGTACCCGGAATGGTACGTAATATCGACATGAGCTATATGCAGACTGTTCTCGGTTTCTTTTGCGGATACATCGTTATAGCCCGGATACTGCTTCCGCTTTATTACCGGATGAATCTGACCTCCATCTACGGCTATTTGTATCAGCGAATTGGCAAAAGAGCCTATAAGACCGGGGCATCCTTCTTTTTGCTTTCGAGAACCATCGGTGCTGCGGTACGACTTTATCTTGTAGCATTGATTCTGCAAACATTCGTTTTCGATCCATGGGGAATACCGTTTATCGTGAATGTGACCGGAAATCTGCTTTTGATATTCCTCTACACCTTTCGGAACGGAATTAAAACCATTATCTGGACCGATACCTTACAGGCTTTGTGCATGATCACCATGCTGATATTACTGATCCGCCAGATATCATTGCATCTGGATCTCGACTTTCATGGCATAGTGAATACCGTCACGTCAAATGTACATTCGCGCATATTTGTATTTGACGACTGGCAATCGAAACAGAACTTTTTTAAGCAATTTTTCAGCGGCATCTTTATCACAATTGTAATGACGGGGCTCGATCAGGATATGATGCAAAAGAATCTAACCTGCAAAAGCCTGAAAGAAGCCAAAATAAATATGTACACCTACGGATTTGCCTTTATCCCGGTAAATCTGTTATTCCTGACATTGGGTGTGTTATTATTGGTTCTGGCTCAACAAAGCGGCATCACGTTACCTGAATCAGGTGACGCAATCCTGCCGATGTTTGCCACAAACGGCATCTTAGGAACACCCGTACTGATATTCTTCACCATAGGAATCATTGCAGCATCGTTCGCCAGTGCCGATTCGGCACTGACTGCGCTCACTACTTCATTCTGCATTGACATTCTCAATATTGAAAAATATCATGCCGGTAAAGCTAAGAAGATCCGTATAGGATCACACCTGCTTATTACAGGAGTGGTGATTGCGATTATAATGATTTTCAGGGAACTCAACAGCAAAAGCGTGATTGATGCTATTTACACGATTGCATCGTACACATACGGACCACTTCTGGGACTCTATGCCTTTGGCCTGTTTACCCCAAAAGATACGCGCGACCGGTACACACCCTATATCTGTGTCCTGTCCCCGTTACTGACTTATTTACTCGAATATACAGTCATGACGTTTACCGGATACAAATTCGGATACGAACTGCTCATGATAAACGGATTTATTACATTCACCGGATTAATGTTATTCTCTTATGATTATCAAAGACGCACAATTCTTTATCAGTAATACTGATGTAAAAAAATGCCCGGAAGGCAATATGCCCGAATTTGCATTCATCGGTCGCTCAAACGTGGGCAAATCTTCACTTATCAATATGCTCACCAACCGCAAAGGACTGGCTATGACCTCTTCTACTCCGGGAAAAACGATGCTGATCAATCACTTTATCATTAATAATGACTGGTATCTGGTCGATTTACCCGGTTATGGATATGCCCGTCGCGGTAAAGAAGGCCGGGAGCAGATCCGTGGCATTATCGAAGATTATATTCTGGAACGGCCTCAGCTCACCTGCCTGTTCGTTCTGATAGATTCACGGCTGGAGCCTCAGAAAATTGACCTGGAGTTCATTGAATGGCTGGGGGAAAATGGCATTCCATTCACCATTATCTTTACTAAAATCGACAAAATCAGCAAAGGACAACGTGTTTCAAACCGCAGGTTGTTTGAAAACAAACTTCTTGAAACCTGGGAAGAACTTCCTCCAATCATCGAAACTTCCTCCGAAGATAGAGTGGGAAAAGAAGACGTACTCGGATATATCGAGGATATCATAAAACAACTACGATAAATGTAGTCCAAATGCTAAATAAATTAAGACAAAACATGCTATTTGTACAATTCTATAAAAACAAAACACGTTGAGTTAAATAGAGTTAAGCATCAAAAATTTCATATACGTTAAATTTGACACTCTGAAAAAAACATCTATCTTTGTAATGTTTTTCATGGTATTAGATTTAAGGTTAACAAAAAAGGTTGAGGTTGTCGTGATGACAACCTTTTCTCGTTTTATACCACTAGCCCTTTACTTCCCTTTTCAATTTATTCTAAAAAAAGAAGCTGATATTTGCATACGCAAATCAAAAGCTTTAATTTTCCACGCTTAAAGACTAAGCGACTTCATCATGAATAAAATCAATTGTTACCTTATGGCAGCATCACTGGCAATGTCAGCCTGTTCCACAGATAAAAACGGAAACGGCGAAGTGATCGGGAAAAGTCATCCCAAAATAGAGAATGGTTTACTTACCCCTGAAATTCTCAATAGCTTCGGACGAATCACAGACCTTCAGGTATCGCCCGATGGCAAAAAGCTCCTCTATGGCGTTACTTACATCAGCATCCCCGAAAACAAAAGCAACCGCGAGCTATATACGATAAATACCGACGGAAGCAACAAGAAACTGATCACCGAAAGTGCGAAAGGCGAAAACAATGCACGCTGGGTGAAGAATGGTGAAAAGATTGCCTTCCTATCTACCGAAAGCGGTACTTCTCAGATCTGGGAGATGAACCCCGACGGCAGCGACCGCACCCAGATCAGCCAATACGATAAAGACATTGATGCATTTATCTATTCGCCCGATGGTAAAAAGATTCTTTTCATCAGTCAGGTGAAATACGGCCAAAGAGCATCTGACATCTATTCAGACCTGCCGGAAGCAACAGGAAAAGTTGTGGATGATCTCATGTACAAACACTGGGACGAATGGGTCGAAAGTATCCCCCATCCTTTTGTAGCGGACTTTGATGGAGAAAAATTGTCAAACATCACCGATATCATGCAGGATGAACCGTATGAATGCCCGACAAAACCCGATGCAGATATCTCAAATCTCTGTTGGAGTCCCGACAGCAAATCCATAGCCTACTCTTCACGCAAAAAGAAAGGGATGGATTATGCTAAATCAACCAACACGGACATTTATCTCTACCATATTGATTCAAAAAAGACCGAGAACCTGACAGAAGGCATGATGGGCTACGATACTAATCCTCAGTTTTCACAGGATGGCAAAAGCATTGCATGGATCAGTATGGAACGCGACGGTTATGAATCAGACAAGAAACGGCTATTTGTGATGGATATGGTCTCCCGCAGTAAAACCGATCTCACAACCGCATTCGACTATAACTGCGACGCTTTTGAATGGACTCCCGACGGAAAGGCCTTCTGGATGATTGCCTGTAAATTGGGAACTACTCATATTTTCCAGGTAAACATCTCTGACAAATCCATTCGTCAAATCACCACCGGCCATTACGATTTTGAAGAAATCAAACAGGCTAAAAGCACACTGGTTGCACTTCGCCACTCCTTGTCAAAACCCAACGAAGTCTATTCTGTAAATATTCAGAGCGGAGAAACAAAAGAGTTAAGTTTCGAGAACAAGGAGATATTGGATCAACTAACCATGGGAAAAGTGGAAGAACGTTGGATCACAACCTCTGACAATAAAAAAATGCTGACCTGGGTAGTTTATCCACCCAACTTCGATCCCGCTAAAAAATACCCTGCTATTCTATACTGCCAGGGCGGACCGCAAAGTACCGTCAGTCAGTTCTTCTCTTACCGATGGAACCTGCAACTGATGGCCGCTAACGGTTATATCGTAGTTGCACCCAATCGTCGCGGTGTACCGGGTTTTGGTCAGGCCTGGAATGAACAAATCAGCGGTGACTATGGTGGTCAGAATATGAAAGACTACCTGAGCGCCATCGATGATCTGGCAAAAGAGCCTTTTGTAAATAAAGACAAACTGGGGGCTGTGGGAGCAAGTTATGGCGGATTTTCGGTCTATTGGCTGGCAGGACATCACAACAAGCGCTTCAAAGCCTTTATTGCTCATGCTGGCATCTTCAACCTTGAACAGCAATATCTGGAAACTGAAGAAATGTGGTTTGCCAACTGGGATCTGGGTGGCCCTTACTGGGACAAAAACAATGAAACAGCTCAACGCTCATTCGCTAACTCGCCTCATAAATTTGTAGATAAATGGGATACACCAATCCTCGTCACACACGGAGAACACGATTATCGCATCCTCGCTTCGCAAGGTATGTCGGCTTTTAATGCAGCCAAACTGCGCGGTATTCCTGCCGAGATGGTAATCTTCCCCGATGAGAATCATTGGATTCTGAAGCCTCAAAACAGCATTCTCTGGCACCGGATATTCTTCCGCTGGCTGGACAAATGGTTGAAATAAAATCTATACATACCATGAACGACAATACCTATAAAATCACCGGGCTGGAGAATAAACTGGAGCTTCTGCTGAAACGACAGGAGCTTTTCATGAAAGAAGTTGAACTCTTAAGGGAAGAGATCCTCCGATTGAAGAAGATCGAAGAAAAACAATCCCGGACAGAGGAAATCTTTCAGCATGAAGAAATTCTGAAATCAGAGGTATCAGAGGTAATTGAGGAAACATCGTCCTACGAAATACCAGAGACGGAGGTAGAGATAAAAGAGAAATCCGACTGGGAGAAAATTATCGGAGAGAATCTAATCAATAAGATCGGAATAGTCATTACCGTAATCGGAGTAGGTATCGGTACGAAATACGCGATTGATCACGAACTGATCAGCCCTTTAACGCGAATTATACTTGGATATCTGGCCGGATTGGGTTTGATGGGGTTCGCTATTCGACTGAAGAAACAATATATGGACTTTAGTGCGGTCTTGCTAAGCGGCTCCATGGCAATCATGTATTTCATCACCTTTGCAGCCTTTGACTTCTACGCTCTTATTCCACAGACTCTCGCATTTGTATTAATGGTGTTATTCACTGTATTTACCGTGACTGCCGCTATTCGATACAAACGGCAGGTGATTGCACACATCGGACTGGTAGGTGCTTATGCTGTACCGTTCCTGCTGAGTAACGAGGAGGGCAATGCTGCAGTTTTATTCAGTTATATGTCCATCATCAATATCGGTATACTGGCAATAGCTTTTAAGCATTACTGGAAACCGTTATATTATTCATCTTTCGTATCTACCTGGCTGATTTATGCTGTTTGGTACGCCTTTAGTTATCATGCAGATAAACATTTCGGCACAGCATTAGCATTTAATTCTCTGTTCTACACCACATTCTATCTGATCTTTCTGGCAAATAAGCTAATTCAGAATGAGAAGTTTACCATCGGAGATATCTTTCTCATACTTGCAAATTCTTTTATTCTTTACGCATTCGGATACAGTATTCTCAATGCTAAACATGATCAGTTATTGGGATTATATACCCTCTGCGTAGCTATTACTCATTTTATAGTTAGTCTTATTGTCTTCCGTCGTAAACTTGCCGATAGAAACCTGTTTTACTTTGTTTCAGGTTTAGTCCTGATATTTATCACCATAGCCATTCCGGTGCAACTTGATGGAAATTGGGTAACATTACTTTGGGCTGGAGAAACAGCACTACTGTTTTGGATCGGTCGTACCAAGCAAGTCTCCTTCTACGAAAGATTGGCTTATCCATTAATGATTGTGGCTTTTCTGAGTCTGATCGACGATTGGTCTACGGGGTACGGACATTTTACGCCGCAGCATCCCGGGACCTATCTAATGCCGATATTCAACATCTATTTACTCAACTCAATCCTTTTTGCTACTTGCTTTGGAATAGTACTCGCCATTCACCGCAACAAAAAATACCCCACTCCTTTTGAAAAGGAATCAGCTTTATCTATTTTTATCCCTCTGGCGATCTCAGGCATTCTGTTATTTACGATCTATAATGCTTTCCGTATTGAAATTGCCAATTATTGGGATCAACTCTATTCAGCTTCGAAGATTGAAACACAGGTTGCCAAAGATCAGCTCCCTGATTTCTATTATAATGACAACTTATGGGAACTAAAATATGTGTGGGAAATCGTTTATTCTTTATTATTTCTGACTGCTCTCTCGTGGTTGAATATTGCAAAATTAAAGAATAAACAACTGGGGAATGTCACTCTTTTTCTGAACGCAGCATGTAGTATCGCCTTTCTCACCGGTGGTCTTTATTTACTCAGCGAGTTACGCGAAAATTATCTTCAACAATCACTGGCGCAATATTATCACATCGGCATCTTTAATATCCTGATCCGATACATTGCCTTATCCGCATTTGCGGTCATACTGACCACCTGCTACCGATATATTCGTCAGGAGTTTATGAGATGTGATCTGAATAAGGTTTTTGATCTGATATTGCACACCGGCATTCTGTGGAGTTTAAGTAGCGAATTGATCCATTGGCTGGATATGGCAGGTACAACGGAAACACATAAACTGGGATTAAGCATTCTATGGGGGATCTATTCGTTGCTGCTGATAGCTTTGGGCATCTGGAAAAAGAGACAATACCTGCGACTTAGCGCCATTGCTCTTTTTGCAGTAACCCTAATCAAGCTCTTCTTCTACGACATCGCGTACCTCGACACCATTTCCAAGACTGTAGTATTTGTCTCTTTGGGCGCATTGTTATTGATCATTTCATTTCTGTACAACAAATACACTTATCTGATCAACAATGAAAGCGATAAATAAAAATACCAATATGCTACATTACTAAACGGGGCGCTCAGCTCAAAGGAGAAAAACGAATTTCTATTTAAGGGCTCCCTCCTTAAGAAATTAAGAATCACGCTTGAAAACGAGGATAATCCCCCTTTGTATATCAACTCTATAAAGATCAAAGGATATCAATACTATTTAATAGTGCGCTTTACGAAAAAGGCCAGGTATTACCTAACATACGGAACTAAACCTACTGAAGTACCACACTACGATATCGAAAGATTCAAAAAAAGAAAAGATAATTATACAGACAGTAATCCGACAGAAATAATGCAGGGAAAGACAACAATAGGATGTTCCAAAAATGAGTTATACGCTCAAACTTTTGGAACATCCTATTTTTTTATTTATTCAGATTACAAACTTACCGGCTCTTTACTATTGGGATCAAGCATATCACAATTGTAGACCTTGTGCAATTGCACACCGGCCCGATAGCGACGTGGATGAGCCTTTACCGCATTTGTAATGGCATCGAGCAAATCGGGACTGAGCTGATTGACCTCAGGTTGCAACCAGATGTCTGGAGCAGAGTCGCGCAGGGCATTGGGTGTACAATGTTCTCCAATCTCATTCCACCACTCAGAAATGCCCGATTCGTTTTCAACAATAATCTTGATTTCGTTGGCACGTTGAATATTTTCAGCCAAAGGAGGCATATTCCACTTCGGGCTAACCGTTATCCAATCGAAATCTCCTCGCAAAGTATAGGCTCCACAGGTTTCTATATGCGTCATTAGACCTTCGGCATGTAAAGCCCGGGTAAGTGGTGTTAAATCAAAAACAGCTGGCTCTCCACCGGTAATGACTGCAAACGGAGCTCCACATACACGGGCCATTTGTGCCAGCTCGGTAACGGAAATCCGATTAATCTTTTCGGGAAGATGGTCTTTATGCCAGGTTCCGGGAGAATCACACCAACTGCATTGTACGGGACATCCGACTGTGCGGATGAAGAACGCAGCCCGGCCTATATGAGTTCCTTCGCCCTGAAAGGCATAAAAGGTTTCGTAAATAGGTAATAAACTGGAATTACTCGCCGGTTCCTTCATAGGATGCGCTGTTTTTAGAGTCTTCATACACCACTACTTTGGTACAGAACACACGACCTTGGGTTGCTTCCCGAATAAATTTATCCGCCAATCCGAAAACAAACTGCGCTAAACCTTCGGCACCTGAAGAAGGTACGAAACGTATATCGGCCAGTTTCTTCTCATGCATATCTTCAAAGAAAGCACGCTGAGGATCGTCATCGTCGATCAGCAATGTATGGTCGAAATAATACTCAAGCTGATCCCGTAAAGGACGCAAAGCGCCGAAATCATAGACAAAGTTTTGATGATCCAACTCTTTTGCCCTGAAGCTGATATCAATGCGCCAGTTCTCACCGTGCGCAAATGCACAGTGTCCTGCATGACGCCATTGACGATGAGCAGCCTTTAAATTATCGTAAGTTTTGGTGATAGTATGGTACATATTGAATGTGCAAAGTTACCTGTAAGTAAGAAAACCTGGTGCAAAGATAACGAATTACCCCTAAATGATCAACGCTAACCCTATATAAACTCGAAACCCCCTGCCAAAGCAGAGGGTCTAACTCTTCACAGAGAATTCAAAAGTTTTAAAGAATTGAACTTATGTTCTTGCTGTTTGTAAATTCCTTATATTGTGTTTTAATCAATTATATCAAAAAGGAATACTGAATTATCCATCAGATATTATCTATGTTACAAAGATTACAACATCAATATTAAACAGAGCTTAAAACAAACCTTAAAATCTGCTTAAATCTGAAAGAGAAGAGTGAACCGATTGACGTCGGCTTCCGGTATATCATATTTTATCTCTGCGTTATGATAATGAAGAATACGATCTACGATACGAAGCCCCAGGCCGGTTCCGTCTATATTCCGGGCATTTTGTCCACGGGAGAAGGATTTAAAAATATTTTGTTGCTCTGCTTCACTCAGGGTTTTGCCCTTGTTGGTGATCATAACCCGTACAGCCATTAATTCCTGGCGAATAAGAATATCCACCTGCTTGTCTGATGAGTAGAGATAAGCATTTTTCAATAGATTTATAAAGACTATTTTCAATAAATTCATATCGCCCTTTATTTCCAGGCTGGGTTCATCAGTAACCTCACTTTCAATATTAAAGGAAATGCGATAATCGGGATAGGTCTTTTGCGATGTCTGCATTGCCTCAAAGATGGCTTCATCTATACGACATACAGGCATAATGTCGGCAGCCCGCTTCTTATCGATACGCGACAACAACAGCAATGAAGAGATAATATCAGCCATCCGGTTGGTATCATCCTGAATGCTGAATAGGTATTTCTCCGTGTTCGGATTATGTTTTTCCAGCTTAAGCAGATTATGCAATTGCATGGTAATACGGGCTACTGGAGTACGCAGTTCATGCGAAGCATTATCTGTAAATTCTTTCTGCTGCTTATAAGAAACATCGATACGATCCATCATTTGATTAAATGATTTGGCCAGAGAATTTATTTCATCGTTTTTGCCGGAATCTTCCAGACGGAGGTGTAACTTCTTTTCTGATATTTCGGAAATCCGGTTTCTAAACCGGTCTAATGTAGAGAAACTCTTCACACTGACATAATACGACAACAACATGACGGAAATAGTACCAAAAATAAATGCCCCGATGAGTGAATATCCCAGAAACTGCAATTGATTCTTAGCATACCTGTCCTCTGCAGAAATCAGGAGGTAAAAGTCTTTGTTATTATCACGTGAATCATGAAAAACCCCGAAAATATCGATATTATCCTGATGTCTGTAAAAGCGTTTATTTTCTTTGAGAAATTCAATATCTTTCGGATTCCAGTCAACCACAGCATTCCCCATATTGCAGTAGATCAATACGCCCTGATGATTGAATACCAGAACTTTTTCATTATAAAGCTTATCAATCGGATTCTGATCAAGTATCTTCATCATTTGCCTGTTGGGCAACTGTACATCCACCAACAGTTTAATTGTTGAAAGCACCTTCTCCTCCAACCGCAGTTTGAACTGATCTGTCCGGTAATGAGAAAACAATGAAAAAACGACGATCAACACTACGGCCAGAATCGTCGAAAACAAGATACTGAAATAGAGAGCAAAACGTTGCTTCAGATTCATTCTTCTTCAGCTTTTATATAATAACCATATCCGGGGCGGGTATGAATAAGTTTCGGGGAGAAATCGCGGTCTATTTTTTTACGGAGAAAATTAATATAAACTTCGATTGTATTGGTTCCGGTCTCGAAATTAATATCCCAGACCCGCTCTGAAATGGTTTGCTTGGAAACTGTTCTTCCACTGGCACCAGCCAATAAAACCAACAGCTGGTATTCTTTTGGCGAAAGGGATATCTGGGTCTTACCACGATAAACTTTCATTTCCGAGACATTAATTTCCAGATCCTCAATCCGGATAATCTCATCACCTGCCTGAGGTGTCTGATTTCTCCGCATCAGCGATTGTATGCGGATAAACAACTCATCAAAATGAAAAGGCTTTACCAGATAATCGTCGGCTCCCCGGTTGAAAGCATCCACTTTATCTTCGATGTCTCCAAAAGCGGTGAGCATAATAATGGGGGTCACCTTATCGGTAATACGCACATTGGCACACACATCCATTCCATTCATCCCCGGCACATTGATATCAAGGATCAACAGATCATAGTCCGACTGTTTAAGCTGCTTTAGAAACAGGTTACCGTCGTACACAACATCGCATTCTATCTCTTTATCCGCAAGAAAAATTTTGACTTCGGACGAAAGTTTGAAATCATCTTCGAGAAGTAATACCTTCATGAGAATATTATTTATTGTAATGATGAATATTCAAAGACTGAGAGGATGAAGTCTTAAAATGCTATTTTCTTCAAATCAGGAACGTCCCCAGTTTACACTTTTCACCCAGTCGGCAAGAAACTTAGCACTTTCAAAAGATAATCCGGGCATAAAACCATGCCCCAGGTTGAAAATCCAGTCGGTATGATTGCGTCCGAATTCGATGTAGGGTTGTAGTTGACGCTCCATCTCTGCGGGGGAAGCATAAAGCAGACGGGGATCAACATTTCCCTGCAATCCGATTCCGGGGTGTACCAGTTTACGGGCTGTTTCGAGCGGCGTTTGCCAGTCAATGCTGAGAAAGTCACAATCATCAGGCGTGATTTCGGTTATACCTGTGCCCAGTCCTTTCGGGAAAAAGATAAATGGAACGCCTTTATCGCGAACAGCCTTTGCAATTTTACGGACTGAAGGCATAAACAGCTCCTGATACATCTTAAACGGAACTAATCCTGCGTGGGTATCAAACAACTGGAACACCTCAACGCCATGCTCTATCTGACCCAATGCGTATGTAACCGACAGATCAGTTACCACATCTATCATTTCGCGGGTTGCTTCCGGATTTTCATACAAAAAACGGATTGCCTCGGGAAAATCGCCTTTGCGGCCCAATCCCTGCAACATAAATAACAGTACAGTAAGAGGTGCACCGCAAAAACCGATCAGTGGTGTACCAGCAGGACGGGTACGTATGATCTGGTCAATCACATCGTAGATATAGTTGAGTCTGGATGCATCCGGATTCAGGTCCGCCAACGGATCAGCACGAAACGCTAACGGTTTTTCAAACACAGGACCATTGTCGGTAAAATCCAGCCCCATACCTAACGCATAAGGGATCACCAGAATATCCGAAAACAAAATTGCAGCATCTACCCCCAAATCATGCACCGGAAGCAAAGTTACTTCGGCTGCCACATCAGGTTTCTGCATCATCTGCCAGAAGGTATAGTTTTCCTTGATTTTAAGGTAAGAAGGTAACACGCGACCGGCTTGGCGCATAAACCAGAATGGAGGACGCTCTGTCGCTTCTCCGCGTAATGTTTTGAGTAGTATGGATTCCTGCATGAATAGGTTTTTACGTTATATGTTTTAGGTTTTATCTGTAAAGAAAAAGGCATCCCAAAAGTTTATTACTTTTGGGATGAACACAAGTTCTTTACAGTTGCTTCATTGCATCGTATGCCGCTTCAATGGTTTGATCGATCAGTTCATCGGTGTGAGCGATAGAAACAAAACCGGCTTCGAACTGCGACGGTGCCAGATAAACACCTCCATCAAGAGAAAGTTTAAAGAAGCGGGCAAAACGTTTCGTATCGCAACGCATTACATCATCAAAAGAAGTAACTTGCTTATCTTCGGTAAAGAAGAGTGTAAACATTGATCCTACACGATTGACAACTCCGGGAATACCAGCTTCAACCAGACATTTTCTCAATCCGTTGGCTAAACGGGCTGCCTTCATATCCATTACGTTATAGAAGAAAGGGGTTTGCTCCAGAATGCGTAAAGTAGCCAAACCGGCGGCCATTGCCAATGGATTACCCGACAAAGTTCCGGCCTGATATACGGGACCTTTAGGTGCCAGCTGATCCATGATCTCCTGTTTACCGCCATAAGCACCTACCGGCAGACCACCTCCGATGATTTTACCCAATGTAGTGAGATCGGGAGTTATGCCCAATAACTCTTGTGCACCACCGGCAGCCAGACGAAATCCGGTCATTACCTCATCGAAGATCAGGACAGTTCCGTTTTCGGTACACAGGTCGCGTACGCCCTGAAGAAAATCCTTTTGAGGTTCAACAACACCCATATTTCCGGTTACAGGCTCCAGAATAACAGCTGCAATGTGCTCGCCATGCTTCTCAAACAATTGTTTAACGGATTCCAGGTCATTGTATTTGGCAATCAGAGTGCTTTGTGCGGTTCCGGTGGTAACACCGGGTGAATTGGGTGTACCGAAGGTAAGTGCACCCGAACCGGCTTTTATCAGAAAGCTGTCGTTATGCCCATGGTAACATCCTTCAAACTTCAATACCAGTTCACGTCCGGTAAATCCACGGGCCAGACGCAATGCACTCATAGTGGCTTCTGTTCCGGAGTTTACCATACGGACTGATTCGATGGAAGGAACCATCCGTTTTATCATTTGTGCCATTTCAGTTTCAAGCAACGTTGGCGCTCCGAAACTGGTCCCCAGTTCCGATACTTCCTGAATGGCATCAATAACATTCTGGTGTGCATGTCCCAGAATCATCGGGCCCCATGACCCTACATAATCGATGTACTCATTACCATCGATATCATACACTTTTGCTCCTTTAGCTTTGGCAATAAAAAGGGGATCCCCATCTACGCTCTTGAATGAACGTACGGCTGAGTTCACGCCTCCGGGAATGTGTTTTTGTGCTTCACGGAAAGCGGCAATACTGTTTTTGTAGTCTCTCATTGTTGTTTATTTTGAGGGAGTTAGGGGAAGTTATGGGGAGTAATAAGGAGTTATGGGGAGTTAAATGGAGTCAGATGGAGTTATAGGGATTGTTTCTTACATTTAGACACTCTTATAACTCCTTATTACTCCCCCCTGACTTCCTATAACTACTCTTTACTCACTATTACTTCCTGTAACTCCCTATTACTCCTTATGACTCCTTATAACTCCCTATATTACAAATCACCCAGCACCTCCTGTGCATGGTAGGTGATTATGATATCAGAGCCTGCACGCTTGATCGAGGTCAGGATTTCATGCACGATACGCTTTTCATCAATCCACCCTTTTTCGGCAGCAGCTTTTACCATTGCAAATTCTCCGCTGACATTATATGCAGCTACCGGCATATTGAAATTGGTCTTCACACGTTGAATTACATCCAGGTAACTCAGTGCCGGTTTTACCATCACGATATCCGCGCCCTCTTCTATGTCGAGAGCCACTTCACGCAATGCCTCGTTTGTATTTGCCGGGTCCATCTGATAGGTGCGACGGTCACCAAACTGAGGTGCACTCTCGGCTGCTTCGCGAAAAGGACCGTAGAAAGCAGATGCATATTTAGCCGAATAGGCCATAATCGGTGTCATCTGAAAGCCCTGGGTATCCAATGCATGGCGGATGGCTCCTACCCGGCCATCCATCATATCGCTGGGTGCGACCATGTCAATTCCGGCTTCTGCGAGCGAAACGCTTTGTTTTGCCAAAGTAATCAGGGTAAGGTCGTTATCAACATCACCATTGACTATCGTACCGCAATGGCCATGAGTAGTATACTCACAATTGCAGACATCGGCAATCAGGTAAAGGCCGGGCACCTCCTTTTTCAGGGCACGGGTAGCTTTCTGCACGATGCCATTATGCTCACAGGCAACCAGTCCGTATTCGTCTTTGTGCTCGGGAATTCCGAATAACAAAACCGACTTCAATCCTTTATCGTACAACTCTTTGGCCTTTTCAACCAAAAGATCAACCGACAATTGGTAATTACCGGGCATAGAGCTGATGGGATTACTTACATTAGCTCCGGGACATATAAATAGAGGCATGACCAAATCGTCGCGTGTCAGGATGGTTTCGCGAACCATATCCCTTAATACAGGTGATTTGCGCAAACGGCGCAAACGGGTTATTGGAAATGACATAATAATATTGAATAAAGCCCCCTAAATCCCCAAAGGGGACTTACAAAGCACAGTTAATAGCAAATGAATAATCTTAAGCCACTCTATTGTAGGGGTTTGGAAGGCTTTATATTTGCCAAAATCTTCTCCGCTCCTTTTTCCTTCAGCAATTCTGCCAGTTGAATACCCAGTTCTTCCGGTCTGGATATTGAACCGGTTAGCGTTTCACGAATCATCTCTTTACCGTCAATGGAAGCCACGAAACCGCTCAGTTTTAGCTGTTCATTTTCCAATCGGGAGTAACAGCCCAATGGTACCTGGCAACCACCTTCGAGGGTACGCAGAAATGCTCGTTCGGCAGCAACCACCTGCCACGTTTCATCGTGATTGATTTTAGATAAGACAGCTTCTACTGTTGGATCATTCTGACGGATCTCAATCGCAATTGCCCCCTGGCTGACAGCAGGCATAATCACCTCGGGATCAATAATCTCCGTAATATATCTATCCAGTCCCAAACGCTGAAGACCGGCTGCTGCCATAATCATCGCGTCACAGTAACCCTCTTCCATTCGCTGCAAACGGGTGTTGACATTTCCCCGGATATCTTTCAGCGTAATATGAGGATTTACCTGCAGCAATCCCGCCTGACGGCGAAGACTGGAAGTAGCTATCACGTCACCGGCTTTCATCCCGGATAGTTTGCGGCCATCCCGACTCACAAAGGCATCGCGAAACTCAGCCCGTTCCAATACCGCACCCAGTTTTAATCCTTCGGGCAGATTGGTTGGCAGGTCTTTGAGGCTATGTACGGCAATATCCACCGTTCCTTCTACCAATGCCACTTCTATCTCTTTGGTAAAAAGACCCTTATCGCCTATTTTTGACAACGCTACATCGAGAATCTTATCCCCTTTGGTGTGGATTATCCCGATTTCTACCGTCATATCAGGATAAACCTTCAGGAGTTCACTCTTTACTTTCTCTGCCTGATAAAGGGCTAATTGGCTTCCGCGGGTTCCTATTCTTATTTTGTTCATTAATATAGGGAATGAGGGGGTGAGGAATTGAGGGTATGATTCTTTTCATCTTCAGATTCTCAAATCCTCACATTTTCAAATTATCTTACTCCTTCTTAAAAAGCTCAGTTATAAACTGCAACGAATCGAGGTTCTTACCATTGTCGGTCATATCCTTCAGATTCTTCACCAACTGATTCAAATAACGTTGAGTGAGTTGGTGATCGTATTCCACGATAGCTTCATAGACCTCTTTAGTATGGCTTTTCTTAGACTCGGCCAGTTCCAGCTGACTGAATCGTTGAAACTTTGACGTAATCGCTTTAATAGCCGGACGAAGTGAACGGCTTGCCATCCATTCGTTGAAGTCATTTACCACCTCTTCAATAATCTGCATGGCTGAATCCACACACTCCAGCTTTTTCTCAGTACTTTCACGAACAACCTCTTCAAGATCATCCACACCGTAAAGCTGTACCCCTACCATATCGCCGATGTTCTCATCGATATTCCGGGGAACAGAAAGATCTATATATACCTGTGTACCGCACTCGTCACATTTCTGCGCCCTTTCCACCATTTCGGAGGTAATCAGCAGCGATTGTGCGCCGGTAGCGACCACCACTATATCGTATTTATGTAAATGCTCGTTGAATTTATCGAAATGCAATACCTCTCCGTTGTGCTCGCAGGCTAATGCCAATGCCCGGTCATGTGTCCGGTTTGCAACAGTGATCTGACTTACACCTTTCTGCACAATGTTTTGCAAAGCCAGACTACCCGTTTCTCCTGCCCCGATCAACAATACCGATTTATCGGTCAGATCACCGAACAGATTGGTGCAAAGCTCAACCGCCGCGCTACTGACGGATGTCGTTCCCAGTTTAATGCCGGTCTCCGTCCGGACCCGTTTCCCCGCCTCAAATGACTTCTGAAACAGACGCATCAGCGCCGCATCGGTCAATGCAGCTTTAGTGCAAAAGAGATATGCATCCTTCACCTGCCCGATGATCTGATCTTCACCGAGAATCATCGAATCCAACCCCGATGCCACTTTGTATAAATGACGCACGGCATCAGTATTCGAAAGATGATAAAACTGATGCCAACAGTTTAAATCGACATTTTTAAACCGTTTGATCGCTTTGAACACCAGGTCAAACGCACTCTGACGGTCGTATTTATCCTGGGAAAAATAGAGCTCCATGCGGTTGCAGGTCGAGAGAAGCACAATGTCGGAAATCTCCGTCTCCTGCTGCAAAAACTCAGAAAACGGAACAATTTCTTCGTTCGCAAATGAAAATTTCTCCCGCACTTCCAGGGGAGCAGTTTTATAACTTATACCTAATAGACCGATCATAATATTGACTGAAAATGTTGATTTGTTGATGGGTTGATCTCCATATCGGACACCAACGACAACAAACAACAATATTCTATGGATTTACGGGACACAAAGATAAGCTTTAAATCTCAGTTTGCCCCACCGGAAACCCGATGAAATTTAACAAATGGGTGTTTTGAAACGAAAATACAGGTAGGCAAAGGAACAACAATTCCGATTAACGCGAAATCCCAATTTGTGGGGAGAAATAATAAACTAGTCGACATCAAAAAGCAGGAAAGCCTGACATGCTGATTAGTCAATAACAGAAAATGCAGAATGTTGATTCATTGAAAAAACACTCTGCATTTTTCGTGCATTAATCCGGCAACAAACCGATCACATTTTATCACCTCTTACCGCTTGTACTTTATGTTCCATTTGCCCGGTCTTACCCGGCTTGTTGTCAAACTTTGCGGTACAATAGATCCGTTCCGCATCTTCTTCCAGAATCGCATTGGCTTTAGAGATTATCTTCAGGCACTCCTCCATCGTGTTGCATTCTACAATCGTACCCATCGCAGTAAGCTGGCTTTTGTAGGGTAACACATCGATCATTTCTACTACTTTTTTCACGTATTGGCTCACATGCTCCCCCTTATCAGTAGGAAAGATGGCAAACTCCATAATTACAGACATAGTTCTTTCTTTTTAGTGAATAATTTAAAATTCCTGATATTTATCTACCCTTTACAAATGTAGTTTAAACGTAGTTGATAAGGAGATATCACAGTAATATCACAGTGGTATCACAGTAGTATCACAGTGATATCACAGTCTTATATAGGACTGTAATATCTCTGTGACACCTCTGTAATTCTATTTTAATTCTTCCATCTTAAATGCGTTTAAACCTATACCATACTCCTTTTCAAAAGTATTAAAACTGGATCAGGAAGCTAAACGACATTGAATTCTCATCGGTAAATATCGCAAAAAAATCTATATGCATGGCTGGTTCCCCATCCTGTTCCCGGTTAAAGCAATGCTATCCGGGGCTCATTACTATAGAAACAAATTCTGGCGTATATGGATTTAGAATCCTATGCTAAATTTTATCATTACCTTTGTTGTCAATAACAAATAAACAAAACTATGATTCAGATAGGGAAACACAATGTATTAAAGGTAATGCGGAAAACTACAGTCGGAGTATATTTAGGAGATTCTGACGGCGACGAAGTGTTATTACCCTCTAAATATATCCGGGACAGATCTGTCTCCGAAGGAGATGAGATTGAGGTATTTGCCTATAAAGATAGTGAAGACCGGCTCATTACATCGACCACCACACCCAAAATATTGTTGAATCAGTTCGGATATTTACGGGTCAATGATGTCAATCAGTATGGCGCTTTTCTGGACTGGGGTATGGAACGCGATTTATTCGTACCCTTCCGGGAACAAATGAGAAAAATGGAGAAAGGCCGGTCGTATATGGTTTATATGTACCTGGACACCACTACCGACCGGTTAGCGGCATCAAGCAAAATCAATAAATTCTTTGACAACAAGAATCTCAACCTTAAAGAAGGTGATGAAGTTGAAATTGTTGTTTGGGATGTTACAGAGCCGGGCGTCAGAGTAATTATTAATAACAAGTACAAAGGCTTAATCTTCCACAGTGATATATTCACACATCTCTCACTGGGTGAAGCCCGGAAAGCCTACATCAAAACTATCCGGGAAGAGAATCAGATCGATGTGGTTCTTGAGAAACCGGGGTACGATGCCGTAGAGCCTAATGCGGCCAAAATACTCGCCCTGCTCAAAGATGCGGAAGGGTTCCTTCCTTTAACAGACAAAAGCGATCCTGTTCTGATCTACCGCGAACTGGAAATGAGTAAAAAACTATTCAAAAAAGCGATTGGTGCATTATACCGTCAAAAGCTGATAAGGATCGAAGAAGATGGAATATACCTGTTATAGAATAAAAAGAAAGAGTGGGGTCTGTGATTCCACTCTTTCTTTTTATAATGATCCGAAATCCGATGATGGATAAAATGTCCCTTGCGAAAAAAAAATCATATTGTTTCCACCTGGATAAGTTACAAATTAAATAATGTTTTTACCTTTGCGGGCGATTTTGGTAAAATAGTCCGCTCTACGGGCTATTTGCAAGGGAATCAGGTGAAAAACCTGAACAGTACCCGCTGCTGTAAGCTCTATTATACGTTTTAGCAATTATGCCACTGTCCGTGCACAGGATGGGAAGGCGCTAAAACCGGAGTAAGTCAGAAGACCTGCCTGAATCGGAATAATTCGTAGCTTTCGGGAAAAAAAGCGAAGAATCAGTCTGATGAACTCCGGATATACCTCTACTGATTTTTTTAATTCCTTGGCTACAAATAGTTTAAATGTAAAACATAAATTATTTGTCATGCGCACTTTTCTATCATTAACAGCAGCTTTGTTTCTATCTATTCTTTGCGGATTAAACGGCTATGCCGGGGTTCGGGACACAAACCATCAAATAAACGAAATCAGCGTGGTTGGAGAACGTTTCCGCAATTTCAACACCGGCCACTTCTATACCACCATCGACACATTGGCCGTCAAAATGCAGCCATCCGCCAATCTTAGCGAACTTCTCTCACAACTATCATTGCTTCAGGTAAACACTTACGGAGCCGGATCTTCCGGTATTTCTGCCCGCGGTACAGGAGACAAACGCACACCGGTAATCTGGAACGGATTTAATATCCAAAGTATCGTAAGTGCAGGATGCGACGTTGCCCAGCTTCCGGGTTACTTTTTCGAAGACATGAAAGTACAGATGGGAGGCAGCAGTGCTCTGTTCGGCAGCGGTGCAGCCGGGGGGATGTTATTCCTCAACAACAAACTGCCATTCAACCTGAAACCTCATTTTGAGATCAATACTTCGACGGGAAGTTTTGGCACATTCGCTTCGGGTGCAAAAGCAACGTTCGGCAATTCGTTCTATTCCGGATCGTTGAAAGCTTTTTACCAGACTGCCGATAATGATTTCCCTTACAAGGCTACCTACGTGGCTACTTCGGGCAATAAGCTGATTGATACCACTCAAACAAATGCCCGGGCGAAAACGTACGGGATCATGTTGAACAATATTTTCCGCATAAATGAATCCCAGCAAATCAAGCTGAATGGTTGGTACAATGACAATGACAAGAATATCGCCCCTACCCTCTCTGACGTTGCGAAGAAGAAAACCACAGATGCCAACCAACATGATAAATTTGCGACCGGATCCGTTGAGTGGAGCTACCAGAGCAATAAATTCAGCTTATGGGCACGTTCGGGTCTTTTTTACAACTCGCTCGATTACCAAAAACCATCAGCATCTACATCATCATTCAGCAAAGCGACCTGGTCGGTCAATGAAGTGGAAGGCACCGTGGCTTTAGGAGATGTCAAACTCAATGCCGGGCTGAATGAAACCATGGAATTTTGCAAAGCCAACTCATTCACCGGAAGCAAGGAACGCTACCGTTCGGCTATTTTCACCTCGGTCACACACAATATCCCTCAAATCCAATTGAAATACAGCCTAAGCGGGAGAGGTGAAATAATTAACGGCAACACAATTCCGTTGACTTATTCGACCGGAATTGAAAAACTATTCTTTAACTCACTGGCCATCAAAGGTAATATAGCAAAGAACTATCGCGTCCCGACCTTCAATGACCTATATTATAAAAGTGCAACGCAATATGGCAATCCCGACCTGAAACCCGAAACCGGGATGAACTACGAAGCGGGAGCCGAATATTCGAAAACATTAGGCTCAACCTCTTTCTCATTGGGGATGAACGGTTTTTACAGCGATATGAAAGACTGGATGAACTGGGTACAACTGGAAAACAAAGATTACACGGTACAAAATATTGACAAAGCAAAAATCAAGGGAATTGAGTCCTACGCTTCTGCCGGATATTCGGTGGGAAAATTCAATATCCGCCTCAACGGTATGTTTACCCGCATGGATGCAAAAGACAGCAGAACCGGGAAATTCCTGTCGAATGTTCCTAAAAACAAAACGGTAAGCAGCATTAATCTGAAGTACAAACAATCCGTCCTGATGTACCAACACACCTGGGTAGGTCAACGATACTCGAATACCACGAATACTCAGTCTGTGGGTGCTTATAGCATTGGTAACCTGACGTTCTCTCAATCGGTATTCGTGGGCGGGACCATTAACTTTGGCCTCTATAATATGTGGAATAAAAACTATATGGTTATCCAAAACTATTCGATGCCGGGACGCAATTTCAGACTGGGATTTACCCTGTTATACTAAACCGGCCAATATCAACAAACAAATTGCCAATAAACCATTTACAGTGAAAAAGAAAACAATCATTACATGGGTAGTTTTTACCGTACTACTCTGGATGCTGATATTGCTGACCTGTAGCATGCTTGGTGCGGTAAAAATTTCTTTTATCGAAGCACTGCAGCTTTGGAGCTCAAAAATATCATTCCGGAATAATGCGCAAACCACCGACCCTGCTCTATTACAATTGGAAGTGGTTTATTGGCAAATTCGCATTCCCCGGCTGATATTGGCCACTCTCGGGGGAATGGTTCTCGCCTCAACCGGGACCGCATTCCAGTCTGTTTTCCGTAATCCGATGGCCGATCCTTACGTGTTGGGTATCTCTTCGGGTGCTTCACTGGGCGCAGCTTTGGCTATTGTACTCGGGCTTGAGGCCAGTGTACTCGGAGTTACCGGAATGGCCTTTGTATTTGCCATTGCCACACTGGGAATCGTTTTCCTGATTGCTTCACGTACAGGGAAAGTTTCTTCTCAGGTACTTCTTCTGGCCGGTGTTGCGATGAGTTTTCTTTCCCTTGCGCTGGTATCGATGCTTATTTTTCTGAACCGGGATAAGGTCGAACAGATTGTTTTCTGGACGCTGGGCGGATTAAATGCTGCCGACTGGAACCGGATTGTTCTTCTGACCCCGATTGTTATAGCCGGAATTCTTGTACTTTTCTATCATGCCCGTCACCTGAATGTAATGCTGATGGGTACAGATACGGCCAAAAGCCTGGGTATAAATACCGGTAGAACAACCATTTGGGTACTCTTAGTCAGTTCGTTCATGGTTGCCATCATAGTGGCCCATACCGGCGTTATCGGATTTGTGGGACTCATCATCCCCCACATTGTACGACTTTTAACAGGGCCTGACAACCGGAAGATAATCCCCCTCTCCGTAGCTGCCGGGGCCATATTCCTGATGATTGCCGACACGATTGCCCGCACCCTGCTGGCACCATCGGAACTACCGGTGGGAAGCATTACAGCATTATTTGGTGTGCCTTATTTCCTGTTTCTTCTGTACCAATCGCAAAAGACAATATTATGATAGAGGTTAACCATCTGGATATCAATTTATCCGGCAAACAGATCCTGAAAGATGTGAACCTGACATTTGCCCCCGGCAAACTCTATTGCATCGCCGGCCCAAACGGCTCAGGAAAAACGACTCTCCTGCGCACATTAAGTAATTTGCTGGCGATCAATAAAAAGGTAGTATTTATTCAGGGACATGATATTACGGCAATCCATCAGAAGAAGTTTTCAAAGATAGTCGGATTGGTACCGCAATCTTCACCGCTGGATTATGATTTTAGCGCTTTCGAAATCGTAATGATGGGACGAAGCCCCTACCAGCATCCGCTACAGAACGATTCGATGCAGGACAAGCGTATTGTGAAAGAAGCCATGGATTACACCAACACGTGGCATTTGCGCGATGTTCCCGTACGCGTATTGAGCGGTGGGGAAAAGCAGCGGGTAGTTATTGCCCGTGCATTGGCACAACAAACCGATATACTGCTGCTCGACGAACCGGTTTCCAGTCTTGATATCCAGCATCAGCATGAAATCCTGCACCTGCTCAACAAACTGAATCAGGAAAGAAAGATTACCGTGATAACGGTTCTGCACGACCTGAATCAGATACTCCATTACGTGCAGGAAATGATCCTGCTGCACGAAGGTCATCTGATCGCAAAAGGGAAGCCGGCAGATGTGCTAAATCCGGAAAATATCCGAAAAGTATTCTCCGTTGAAGCCCACTATTTCAATAATCCGGAGAATGGGCGCAAGCTCCTGGTCACGTCAAGTCTGGTCCGGGATAATAAATCCAATTCAGTTAAATCCATATAATGATGAAAACAGCATTACTGATCCTTTCTGCGGCATTACTTTCCGGTTGCAGTGCAACCGGAAAGCTGAAAAGCGAAGGGATAAAAATCACAGATACATTTCAGAGGGAAGTGACCATTGAAGAAAACCCGCAACGCATTGTTTCGGCTTCCCCATCCATCACTGAAATCCTGTTTGCACTGAAACAGGAGAAGAAATTGGTGGGCCGGACCGATTACTGCACCTATCCCCCGGAAGTGAAAACAATACCTTCCATAGGAACAATTACCAATCCGAACCTGGAGTCCCTGGCTTCGTTTCGTCCCGATCTTGTGATTGCCTCCACCCATTTCAAAAAAGAGGTGGCCGAAAAGATTGATCTGATGCGGATTCCCATAGTGGTACTGAAAAACCAGGAAACTTTTGAGGGCGCTTACGACGTGATTCGTCAAACGGCAGAAATTGTCGATGCCGAAGAAGCCGGTGATTCGATCATACAAAAGATGCAGCAAGACGTTTCGGACGTTGTCTCCAGGGTAAAAACAATTACCGAGCGGCCCTCTGTTTATTACGTGATCGGTTTTGGCAAATCCGGTGAATTCACAGCTGGTGGCAATACATTCATCGGGAAAATGATCAATATGGCCGGTGGCACCAATATTGCCGAAGAAATTACCGGCTGGTCGTATAGCCTGGAAAAGCTGATCCAGATGAATCCGGAGATTATTCTGATACGCAAGGGCAAAAAAAAGCTGTTTATGAGCTCTCCATCCTATCAAAGTCTCAAAGCGGTGAAAAACAATCAGGTCTATGAGGTAGACAACCGCTTATTTGACCTTGCAGGACCCCGCCTTTCCGAAGGACTCAAAACCCTGTTTAACATATTACATCCTATAAAAAAATAAACGCTATAGAGCAGGACGCTAAGGGGAATCTATTTATTCTTAGATCCTGTTTTGCGTTTAATCCCAATATTTATGAAAGGACTAATTATTGCCGGGACACAAAGCGGTTGCGGAAAGACAACCGTCACCATTGGATTGATGAAGCTTTTGAGATCGAAAGGGCTACAGGTAGCTCCGTTTAAAACAGGGCCGGACTATATTGATCCGATGTTTCACGAATTTGTGACCGAAACGCCATCCTATAATCTCGACAGTTTCATGCTCGGTGAGAATATGGTCAGACATCTGTTTGCCAAACACAGCCAAAGCGCAGATATCTCAGTGGTGGAAGGCGTGATGGGATTGTTCGACGGAATTGGTCCCGAAAGCAAAAGCAGCACCGCTGAACTCAGCAATATTCTTCATCTGCCCGTTGTCCTGGTACTCAACTGTTCAGCGATCTACCAGAGCGTAGCTGCTATCGTTGCCGGCTTCAAAGCCTATATGCCCGGACTGAATATAGCGGGTGTCATATTGAACAGACTTTCCGGCAAAGAACATTATAATTTTCTAAAAGATATTATTGAGCAAAAAACAGGAGTAGCCTGCCTGGGATATTTGCCTTCGAATAAAGCGTTCAGTCTCGAAAGTCGCCATCTGGGACTGATGCAGGCCGAAGAAGTCGGTGATCTGAAAGAAAGAATCGATCTGTTAAACAATACAATGGCTGAGACAATCGACGTTCAGAAACTACTCGATATAGCTGAAATGCAACCGTGCAGTTCTCAGCCGGAGATAGTTGATCCGGAAATAGCACTACCTTACAAACAGGATTTAAGGGGCTTACATCTTGGCGTTGCTTACGATAAAGCGTTCCGTTTTTATTACCGTGACAATCTCGAACTGCTAAAAGAATGCGGAGCTACCTTGCACTACTTTAGTCCGCTGAACGATACTCAATTGCCTTCAGAGGTACAGGCTTTATACCTTGGCGGCGGTTATCCTGAGGTTTTTGCTTCGCAGCTGTCAGCCAACCGTTCCATTTTGGAGGAAATAAAAGCCAGAGCCAATGAGGGGATGCCGGTTTTTGCCGAATGCGGCGGATTAATGTATCTGACTTCCGCCATTGTTTCGGACGATAATGAATATGCTATGACCGGTATATTCAACTGTAAAGTCCGGATGACTCAACGGCTACATCGATTCGGGTATGCTGAAATTGAGTTTCAAAAGGCAAACACCCGATGTCACGAATTTCATCATTCACACATTGTAGCCCCGGAGGAAACACCGAATTACCAACTTCAGTATAAGCTGCAGAAACCGGAAAAGAATAAAGAATGGGAATGCGGGCTAATGCGAAAAAACGTGGTTGGTGGTTATGCGCATATTCACTTTTATTCAAACCCGCAATTTTTTCGGCAAATCGTAAAATTGTGGAAAAAAGAGAAATAAGAAAATGGAAAAAATGGCTCTACAACGTTTCAGGTGGGTAATCTCACCCAAAACGTTATAGAGCCAAAAAAAATCCCCGTTAGCAGTAGCTGGCGGGGATTTTTTTTGTAAGGAAAAAACATTTTCTGAAAAGATATAGTTGTATATAAGTAGTACCCTATAACAGTAAAAGCTCAGGTCATATGAGAATCATCGACATCAACCCGGAAAACGAGAAGCCCTATTTCTGCTGCCTGGAAGAGTGGTCTGACGACATTAAAGAAGCCGGAGATCATAAGGAGAGATGGTATAATCAGATGAAGGACAAAGGTCTTAGAGTGAGATTTGCAGAGGATGACAATGGAATCATAGGCGGTATGATCCATTATCTTCCTATCGAATATTCCATGTTTGAAGGAAAAGGGCTGTATGTTGTCCTTTGCATCTGGGTTCATGGTCATAAACAGGGACGCGGAGATTTCCGGCATAAAGGAATGGGTAAAGCGCTTATTCAGGCTGCCGAGCAGGATTGCCGGGAACTTGGCGCAGACGGACTGGTCACCTGGGGGTTAATTCTTCCCTCTTTTATGCGGGCATCCTGGTTTAAGCGGCAAGGGTATAAAGTCGTGGACAAAAGCGGGATTATGCGGCTATTGTGGAAACCATTTCATGATCAGGCGGTTCCCCCGAAATTCACCCGACCACAGAAAACACCTCTGAAGGGCACGGATAAGGTTAATGTAACTATTTTCAAGAATGGCTGGTGTCCGGCTATGAATATGACCTATGAGCGGACCCAAAGAGCCATTAAGGAATTTGAAGGAAAAATTGAGTTCCTGGAATACGATACCACAAACCGTGAGATCTGGAAAGAATGGGGCTTTACAGATGCTCTTTTTATTGATGGAAAAGAGATACAACTGGGACCTCCGCCCTCCTATAAGAAGATCAGGAACAAGATTGAGCGAAGAGCAAGGAAGAAATAGAGGGGCTATAGACGGAATAGTAGCAATCTCAAATTCTAAAGCCATGAAAAATAATAATTATCTACGTTTGAAAACCGGGTATAAATGCATCATAATGATTGTATGTGTAATATACGGCTACTGTGCCACCGGTTACTCCCAGCTTACTATGATCAATACCAGTTTTGAAAGCGCCAAAACGTTATCAAAGGGACAATTAGAATGTATGGGAGATCTATCTGTTTACAGTGAAACTGAATCACATGAAACTTATGGGGAATCACATGAAACTTATGGGATTGGCATTATCGGTTTAAGGTTAGGATATGGTTTCAGCAATCAATTCGACATCAAGCTCAGGTATGAGATCATTACTTCACCGATACAATACATTTCTATAAGCCCCCGGTTTAGTCTAATGAAAGATAGAATCGCCGGAGCAGTTGACATCGGCAGATATTCTGCGTTATACAACTATGACGAGATAGGCGGTGCGACCTTCATTAGCCCCAGAATTGCTTTTACCGGTTATGCAGGAAAAAATTTTGATTATACACTAACCACCAGGCTTTGTTTCGTCTCCGAAGGATTAAATGATGATATGTTTTGGGGACTCAATCTGGGGCTTGGCTTAAGCTCTAATCCGGACAAATGGGTTATCCGACCAGAAATAGCAATCGTAAAGGATTTTTCCAGATTCAATGAATATACCGGACTAAACTTAGGACTGGCTTTTCTGCTAAAGTTCAATACGCTGAAACAAAAATCTGCTCAGAAGGAGTAGAAAGATGCTATAAAAATACTACAAAAGTGGTATTGTTTTTCGCTATATCAAACACTATCTTTGTTTATATTCCTGCTGGTTTATTGCAACAATAGACCAACCTTTCTACATAATGTGATTCGACCTGAATTTCTGCACTTCACCCTTCTAAATGCGGATTTTGTCGTGATTCTATTCGTTGAGAATAGTACGCTTGAATACATCTATCCTATCGATTAAAAAGAAATCGAATAAATCTACTCCGACCAACAGTATTTCTACTATTTATGCAATTACCCGGTCATAAGGATACTGTAACCAGTTATTAAAAATCATAGTCGATCCTGATTCAATTACCGGGTACTAACCTTAACCTAAAAACCCGAAATGATGAAAAAGATCACATACCAATTTTATCTGGCTGAATGCAAACACCTTGTGATGTTCGCATGTGGACTATGGCTACTCAATAGTTGTGTTGCCATAGCACCGGTCAATACCTGTTTTGAGAGTACCAGAATACTATCAAAAGGGCAAATGGAATGTATGGGGAGTTATACTGCCTATTTTATCAATTCTTCCGATGAATCTGAGAATGTAAACAACAATCTTGGACTTAGGATTGGATATGGTTTTTCCGATAAGTTCGATCTGAAATTAAGGTATGAACACCTGATTCCGGCTCTGGACGATGATGATATAAACATAAATTACTTTGCATTATCTCCCCGATTCAGCCTTAAGAAAGACCGGATTACCGCAGCATTGGATCTGGGGAAATATTTCTCATCCGCAGAAAATGAGGAAACTGAGAGTACGACTGTTATTAGCCCCAGATTTGCTTTTGGCAATTCGACAGGAAAGAAATTTGATTTTACCCTGACTACCAAGCTTGACATATTCCCGGAAGAGAAAGAGGACAACACGTTTCTGGGGATAAACTTTGGCTGCGGTCTTAGTTCTGACCTGGACAAATGGGCATTCGTCCCGAAATCGGAGTGATGAAAAGTATATCCAACTTTGGAGATTTTACCTGGATTAATTTCGGAGTCGCTTTTGTATTGAAATTCTACACATTGAAACAAAAGCCCACTCAGAAAGAGTAGAAAGGCGCTATAAAAATACTACAAAAGTGGTATTGACTTTCCTAAATTCAAACACTATCTTTGTTTATAATCCCCGTTGGTTTATTGCGACAGAAACCAACCTTTCTACATAATGTGATTCGACCTGAATTTCTGCACTACACCCTTCTAAATGCGGATTTTGTCGTGATTCTATTCGTTGAGAATAGTACTTATTCTAACTATACTTGTCTAATCATTTTTAATCAAGTCGGATATTCGTTTGCACTTATTATAAGCCGGAGTTCGGAATAAGAAAATCAGGATATTGAGCCCCCCTAAAGGTCAGAACTGTTAAATCCTCAGATTATTCAAAATTATGGTTGTATCCATTACGCGTCAAGCGGCCTGAAGCCGCTGAACGCTAGCGCCCCACACCGTGCAGCAGCTCTAAGCCGCTTGCCGGATTGCCAAAATGTAAGACCTTAACAGCCTTGACCTAAAGATGGCTCTTAACGCAATGAAATTTTGTTTCTGATATCACAACCTTTCTCATTTGCTTTATTCCTTCCCGAACTCAGGTTATAAGATCTCAATTACCAGAAACAGGTATAAACCTTAAAATCAAGGACGATGAAAAAGATCAACTATTCCGCTTTTCTGACTGGTTGCAAAATTCCCGGGATATTTGCATGTAGCCTGTGGATGCTTTACAGTTGTGCTTCCGTGGCACCGGTCAATACCAGTTTTGAGAGTGCCAGAACACTGTCAAAAGGACAAATAGAATGCATGGGAAATTACTCTGCCTACTATTATAATACTTCTTCTGATGGGACTGAAAACATCAACAATAATTTTGGCCTGAGGATTGGATATGGATTTACCGATAAGTTCGATCTGAAATTAAGATACGAACACCTAAACCCGGCACAGGAAAGCAATGATATAAATATAAATATCAATTACTTCTCCATCTCTCCCCGTTTTAGTCTAAAAAAAGACCGAATTGCCGGAGCTTTGGGTCTGGGTAAATATTTCTATTCCACAAATAACGAAAGCTCTGTGAGCTCTACCGTTATTAGCCCCAGAATTGCTTTTGGCAATTCATCCGGAAAAACTTTCGACATTACCCTGACCACCAAGCTTGACATATTCCCGGACGATCACGAAACACTATGGGGAGTGAATGTGGGTTGCGGTTTCAGTTCGGATCTGGACAAATGGGCTATACGCCCTGAAATCGGAGTAATGAAGGATCTATCCGATTTCGGTTATTACACCTTGTTTAACGTTGGAGTGGCCTTTATCTTAAAGTTCAATGCATTGAAATCCAAAGCAGCTCAGAATCCATAGAAAAACAGCTGATTTCCTTTTATTTAAAACTGAATTAACGTAGAGTGAGAAGTACCGAATAACTATTTTAAATCATTTAAGCCATGAATCTCTTTATCACCAACCGCGAAATTGTAACGGTCGGAACATCGGAAATAATCCGACCCGACGGACTGGAATATGCTGGAGATAATCTTCGTTTTGGAGAGTATATTGATGGAAAATTCATTCTGTTTCCTGAACCTAAAACGGAAACAGAAATCATGTATAACCAGTTACATAATACAAACATTACTGATTTGAAAGGTTCTTCGCGGTTTTTCAAACAACTCTACGACGAACTGATTGCTGAAGAGGGAGATGTGCTCTTTTTCATTCACGGATTCAATACCGACCTGAATGATGTAAAGAATTGCTTCGACCGGCTTAACCAAAGGTATGTGGTAAAAGACTCACCCATCAAACACATCGTTATTTTCACCTGGCCTTCCAAAAGTCCCGATATACCGCTTCACTATCGTAACGATTCCCGGGACGCTGAACGTTCCGGCATAACACTGGCCCGCTGTTTTGATAAGCTGATCCTCTTCTTTCGTCAGTTTCTGAAACAGGAACAAAACCTGCCCTGCAAAAGAAATATCCACCTGATGGCTCACTCTATGGGGAATCAGGTACTTGAATTCATGTTGCTGAGCCTACCCCATAAGTATGAATTATTCAGAGAAATTATTCTTGTAGCAGCAGATGTGGAATATACCATCTTCGAACCTCATCAGGCTTTTCAAAGTCTGATCGATATTGGCTACCGGGTACACATCTATCACCACGAACACGATATCGTGCTTGATATCTCCAAATACACCAAGAATTTCAACAACCGCTTAGGACGGTATGGTCGCAAAAGTAAAAATACGATGAATGACGTCTTTGATATAGATGTCACACGCTCAAAGGATGATTCCGACCAACCCAGCGGAATTGATCAGTTGAACCATTGGTACTACTATTCTTCTACCGAGGTAGTAAATGATATTATCCGGGTATTGAATGGGAAGGAGTCGAGGTATAAAGGGAAATAATAACCCACTCATTTCAGTTCACATTAGGATATTATGCTAAAACTACTCAAGTGAGCAAGCTAACAATAAATTGTACTCCTAAATAATCTAAATCTATATAATTATGAATCCCATTGTAATCTACTGGTTTACTTTTCTTATCCTTCTTGCAATTGTCTTGTATTTAGACAGAAAACACAATCTGTTGAGGGATGCAAGTAATGCCATAAAAAAACCTTACAGCTTTTCACGTGTGCAGTTGGCTTGGTGGATGATCATCATCCTCTCCGCTTTCATTACCATTATCATCAGTAATAATGCCATTCCCACATTTCGTGAATCCACATTAATTCTTTTGGGAATCAGTTCTGCAACCACTATATCCGGTCGATTAACAGATTTGTCTGACCAGAAAGATAATACTTTGACAAGGCATCAGGATGATGAAAGCGACGGTATCATTATCGATATCATCTCAGACCAGAATGGAGCAAGTATTCACCGTTTGCAAACTGTTCTCTTCAATATTGTATTTGGCATTTGGATGATCGTTACGGTTTTAAAAAACCTCCCCGCTTCCTCCGATATAAACGCTATCATCCCGGATATATCCGAGAATAATTTAGTGCTTATCGGATTAAGCTCTGCCACCTATGTAGCATTGAAAATACCGGAAAATAAGGCTACCCAAAACAAGGATTCTCAACCTGAAGTTGTGAATGATGAATCAAAAATGGATGACTCCGCTAAAGGATAGGAACTATGCAACCACAACCTAAACAAATCCCCAGTCCTAATTTTACGACAGGACGGAAAAACTACAGACCTGAAGCGATTGTCATACACATTATGGCAGGATCGCTTTCCGGCACTGATGAATGGTTTCAAAACAGAGCGTCTTCTGTATCGGCTCACTATGGAATTGGAAAAAACGGAGATATCCACCAGTATGTACAAGAAAAAGATACCGCTTGGCACGCCGGTAGAGTTCATGCGCCAAGATGGAATCTGATTAAATCCGCGGGGAACGGGACATATATAAATCCCAATTACTATACGATTGGAATAGAGCATGAAGGCAACGAAACTACCGAATGGACAGAGGATATGTATAATTCATGCACCTCCTTGGTTGCTGAAATCTGCAAAAGATGGAACATTCCTATCGATCGGAATCACATTATCGGGCACCAGGAAATCTATTCTCTGAAAACCTGCCCCGGATTTAAGGTTGATCTAAAGAAGATCGTTGAACAGAGCAGGCAAAAGGCAGGATATAATCTGAGTTTCAATGTGACCAATCAAACAGGAACGGTCAAAACAACTGCTGCTCTACGTCTACGAAGTGGCAACCCATCAACGACCGCATCTGTTGTGAGAGTTGCCCCTGTCGGTGAAGAGATCAGTTATGTAGCTTTTACGGAGGATGGTCAGGATGTCGAAGGGGTAAGAAAATGGTATAAGACGGTAGATGAATGTTGGTTTTGGGGAGGTGCAATAATAGAATAACAATCACAAACCTTTAATAACCAGCTTAAGATTTAAGCCCACGTAATTAAAAATCGAAACTACAACATATTTTATTCCCGTGAATGAACTCATGGGCTACAGAATCTGTCATGCCGAAGGCATTTCACTAAAAAGCAGATATTTTAGCAACGGGGTTTAATCCGTTTATTACAGGCACAAACAATGGAATAATCGTTCGTCGTGAGGCAATATTGTCAGTTGATTGCAAGATAGTAAGTGCGATCAATGCATGACGCCCTAAGACAATTAAACGAACCCAACAACACCCAATTACCATGAAAGTAATCATGCAAGCTTTTTATTGGAATTGCTCCAATAGCCAACTCAATATGGATAGCAGCTGAGAAACCTCTGTTGTAGTTACGGATTCAGCCTGCGGACTCTTACAGAACCGGAGACTTTGCTAAATGACAATCCGGAACGGGCTGTCACCTTTGTCGAGAACCACGACATTGTACGTAACAAGTCATTGTTACCGATAAAATACAGGAACCGCAACTAGGTATTGAAGTGGCTCCTTATTGGGTGAAGGAATATAAGAAGAAGAAGGGATGAGGTTTTAAATTCAATCAATCATTCGCCTATGTATTTTACACAACCATCTTAACATCAAATAATTATGAAAAGTCATTATACAATCCCTGTTATAGCATTATTTATTTTCATCAATTGCATCAGTATATATTCAAAAACAAAGACGAGAATAAAAGTCGTTGATAATCTTATCACTTATAATGCGCGAAACGGAAATATGAATATTTACCCTGTTTACAGGGTAAAACAAAATGGGTATATAATATTTGAAGTAAAAGATATAAATCTATTTCGTTATAAAGTAACACTCACTGAGCAACAGAACAACATTATAAATAGCACTAACCTAAGTGAATTTAAGAGCGAAACTTTTATTGATCCTACAAATTTCAACCTAATAGACAATACATTAAATATTCAAATCATCCCAATTAGTATCCCCAAAGAATCAGTAAAACTTATACCGTTAGTGAAAAGAAAAAATAAAATCGAAAGAATGATCGAAAAGAAAACCAATGAAATAATACAAAACGATATAAAATTCTCAGAATGCCAAAAAAGAAATGAAAAAAGGGCTTTGATTGATTTTTATCGTTCAAACATAGACACACGAATAGTCAGCCTTAAAGATAGCGCTGAAAAATGCAAGGAACAGAAGAACAAAGTTGAAGAACTAAAACAAGAAAGATATAACTTAACACAAGAAAAACAAATACTCAATATCAACAATCAGGCAGAAAATGATTCTATATTTATTTCTAAATACATAAAAACTGACAAAAACAAACTCAACAATGAACTTGATTCGTTGAAGGATCAATTAATATCCGATCAAAATGATTACGATTCTGCATTAACAACAACACGAACTATCGAAATACAAATAATGAATTTCAATTACGCTCTTGAAAATTATGCATTAGCATTAAATAAGCTCAATAGTCTGACCGAGTATTATGAAAGATTAGTTAGCATTCTCTATTCCGACCAATCCTCTGATCAAATATTATACGAAAAAAGAATTGCAACCCAAGATATATTTCAGATAGACGATGCACGAAGAGATGAGGTTTTAAAATTGTCATTTTCTATTTTAAATGATATTGACACTAAATTCTTAGCACTATCTAAAGCTTACAGCCCTATTACCCCCCCTGAAGGAAATGATCAGCAAGTAGCTAAAGCAGCTGCCAAAGCAGCCAATGAAGTTTTTGATAGAATATCTGTTTTTAATAGTCAGATACGAAGAAATTCATTCCATTCATTTTTCCGCCAATTAATAAAAGTATATGATGCTATCAATGTAAGCAATTTCAATCTTAAATATCAAACACTAATAATTTCAGATAATGCTGATTTGATAAATTACAACCTTAAAGCAGAACCACTTCCCAATATGCCATCATCAATTGAAGTCAAGCCTTTTAATTTCAAATACAACGTAAAAATTCAAGGTGGTGTAAAAATTGATGTTAGCACAGGTATCTTCTGGAACATCGGACTTTTTGATCAAAAATATCGTTTTGAAAAGGAAACAGATAGCACCACTTTAATTATCAAAGAAAAGAATCGGAATCTATTTACCCCCTATTTGGGTATTCTTTTAAATATATAAAACGCTCCGATAATGATATTAAATTAGGAGCAAATTTCGGAATTAGCACAAATACAGAAAAGATTAATTATTACCTAGGAGCATCTTTATTATTTGGAAAAAGTGAAAGAATAATTTTCAATTTTGGTTTTGCAGGATCACAAGTAGAACGAGTTATTGATAAGTACAATACAAATTTGCCAATTAAAGTTCCTTTGACCGAATTACCTAATATCGTACCAGTCTCCAAACCTTTTAAATTAGGCTATTTCATTGGAGTTACATTCAACTTATTTGATAAGAAAAACAAGGAAACAATTAATCGGATTAGTGTTTTATAATCCCTCGCCCTGCCACTCTGGTAGGGCATCTTTTTTTTTATCCTCAACCGCCCAGTATTAAAATACTGAGCAATTCAATCCATAGAATAAGACAATATTCCCGCGCATACAAAACAACTGTTCCACAAATGCTGTTATTTATAGAATCAAGAAACAATTACAAATAACGCTATGCGAAAACTACTGATAACATCCTGCTTTTTAGCCCTGCTCTGTGCACAAAAAAGCTACGCCGGGCCACCTTTCAATACCGATGATCCGGAACCGGTGGAATACAAGCATTGGGAGTATTACGTTTCTACTGTCAACAATTACCGGCAGGGAGTATGGTCAGGGACATCCCCCCATTTTGAAGTAAATTACGGACTTGCACCTGATCTACAGGTTCATCTGCTGGTTCCGGTGAATTACACCACCGTACCGCATCAGAATGCAAACTTCGGATATGCCAATACCGAAGTGGGAGTGGGATATTGGATCAACCCGGGAGCAGGCAACCGGAACTATTTCTTTTTGGGCTGGGAGGCCCAATATAACCTCTCTCCTGCTCTGATGCTGGGAGGTGAACTCTATTATCATTCGACGGATGTGGTTGGTGAAAAACCCGTTACGGCATTTAATATCGGAGGGTCATTCAATGCAAGTACAAAAGTTCACCTGATCTTCTCAGCAGGACACAGCCTGATCAACGGCAATATCTTTACCTCCTACCTGGGACTATTATTGACAATCTAACAAGATCAATGGATTTTAATCCGCCGAAAAAAAATGAGCGATCAATATCGTTACAGCATATTTGATTCCATAGCCCCCTCAAAACAACTTCTTAATAATCCCGATAATTATCGACAAAACCACACTGACAATAATCATCGTGGTAATCGGGAAATAAAATCTGAAGTTCTCCTTTTCAATACAAATGTCTCCGGGTAAATGACCCAGCCAGGAGAACTTATCGCCCCAAAAACAGACTACAATTCCAGCAACCACGGCTATTAAGCCAAATAAGATCAGAACCTTCGCTGTATTTTGCATAAGCTTTGTATTGACGGTTATACAAACAAAGTTAGTGGAAAGGAGCAAAATTTATCCGTTCCAGTCAAGAGAAATATTATTTTGAAACAAATATTACTTCTCTTGACCATCGTTAACGCATACTCAAAAACCAATGATTTAAGGCACTTGTTTTATAATAAAGTACCCTTTTAACTTAAACACTATCCGAATAAGAGATTCTGCTTATCGTCAAAAAGGCCAATTGAGGGACATGTTCAATACTGAACAACCGGAAAGTTTGAATATAGAAAGGATGAGTTTATATACGTAGCAGAATTACAGAACCCTTCACTACCCGTCAGGCTGCTACATAAAACTGAAATATCATGAAACGGACTGTATTATATGTCTTTGTGTCGATCGGTTCCCTTTTTATGAATCTGAGTGCCCATGCAAAATCGAAATCCCGGCATATCCGCAAATTAGCAGGAAGAACCCATATTCATCATGCAAAACGCACGCCTCATTTGCAAAATGGGCTTTTGGCTGATCAGGTCAGAATGAGTGAGGAAAAATTTCGCCTGGACTCCATTATCTCAAGCAAACCCAATATCGGCACTGAAAGCGAGGATGATCTATATCCTGCTCTTGGACTGTACAATAACAACTGGAATACCAACCTGGTAAATCCATATAAGAACGACGATCTACCCGAATCCTTTGTAATCGATGTTTCCGCCTGGAGCATGCCATGTATGGGAGCTGTCACCTCTAACTTCGGTTATCGGCCCAGCATGCATCGCTACCACTACGGAACCGATTTTCAGGTATATGTGGGCGAACCTATCCACGCGGCTTTTGACGGAAAAGTGCGGGTTGTGGCTTCTCAGCCCGGAGGATTTGGCAATGTCATTGTGATCCGCCATAAGAACGGATTGGAAACCGTTTACGGCCACTTATCCCGGCAAATTGTAAAAATGGGACAGTATGTGAAAGCCGGTGAAGTGATCGGGTTGGGCGGAAACACAGGTCATTCAACCGGTCCTCACCTGCATTTTGAGACCCGTATCCTCGGAATAGCTATCAACCCTGCCGAGATCTTCGATTTCCAGAATAAAGTTACACACATGGATACCTATGTATTCTATGCCGATGCCGGCAAAATGACTACCGGTAAAGCTCTGAAAAATGTACCCGGCATTGCTTACCATAAAGTGACATCCGGGGAAACCCTCTTCTCCATTGCGCAGAAATACGGCACTTCGATTGATGTATTATGCCAACTCAACAAGATTAAGAATGGAGTTATACGTTCAGGACAGATTATCAGAACGGCTTAGGATTCTGACATAACAATACTAACCTAACCTGAAAATTCAATACTATGAAAAAGTTTATTCTGACCTATATTTTTGCCCTACTGGCAATCGTTGCATTCGGGCAAGTTTCAAAAACCGTAAATGTGGTTACGGCAGGCACTCTCAGCACATTACTTACCTCCACTGAAACGACAACGGTCACAGACCTTACGGTAACCGGAACTATAGACGCACGCGATGTGAAGTTTATGCGGGACAATATGACAGTATTGGCAAATGTCTATCTGACCAATGCAAACATTACCGCTTATACAGGAACCGGAGGTACTTATTCATCGGCATCGACAACCTATCCGGCAAATGAGATGCCCAAACGGGCCTTTTTCTATAGAACCGGACTAAAGAGCATTGTGTTCCCTAATACACTTGTAACGGTTGGAGAGAGTTCTTTTAACTATTGCTCCGGATTAACCGGAATCACCTTTCCTAATCAGGTTACAACTATCGGGGAATTTGCCTTTGCAAGTTCCGGACTGGCAGGCAGCCTGATCTTTCCTGAATCGTTAACGACTATCGGAGGTTCAGCCTTTTTCTTTTGTACAGGGCTAACCGGAAGTCTGACGTTCCCGAATTCAGTAACAACGATTGGGAATCTGGCTTTCTCAAATTGTCCGGGATATACCGGCAGCCTGACTTTTCCGAATTCATTACTTACAATTGGAAACTCAGCCTTTGCATATTCCTCCGGATTCACAGGTGATATTCACATTCCAAATTCGGTTACCAATATTGGAGAACGAGCTTTTTATCAATGCGCAAATTTTAAGGGCACTCTTACAATCTCAAACTCAGTCACGTCGATTAAGGACAATACTTTCTTCGGTTGCAGCGGATTAACCGGAAATCTCGTAATCCCGGGCCAGGTTACGTCGATTGGAGGTGGTGCATTTACTTATTGTTCCGGACTGACAGGCAACCTGACTATCCCAAATCTGGTTACATCGATAGGAACCTCAGCTTTTTATTATTGCTCCGGTTTCACCGGATACTCAACAGTGCCAAACTCTGTCACCAGCATTGGCGGCTCTGCATTTTCCAATTGTTCGGGTATGGATAGCTTATATTTAAGTAAAAATCTGACACAAATACCTGGCGAAGCTTTTGGCGGATGTTACGGACTAAAGAAAATACGTGCTGCCAATCCAACTCCTCCGGAAATTACCATCTCCACATTTATAGGTGTAGATTATATCAACTGTAAGTTGGTCGTTCCTGTTAATTCAAAAACGGCTTACCAGATAGCAAACTACTGGTCACAATTTGAAAATATCACGGAGGAGGATTTTTCTACGAACCTGAAAGGAATAACGGATAATGATTTCAGCGTTTATACTGCAAATGGACGGATCGTGATTGAAAACAACCTGTCAAACGTATTAATCGGGATCTTTTCATCGACCGGCGTGCTTGTTAAAACGGTTTATTGCGAAGAAGGTACAACAACAGTTGACTTACCGCAGGGAATATATATCGTAAGAATAAACGGAGTTTCCAGAAAGATAGTCTTATAGTCGGGAATAATGAGAACCTTCCTCAGACATATCGCCGGATTCACCTTCGGACTAACAATGTTTGGCATAGTAATACCCAATGGGTTAATAGAATTAGCCGCATGGGATCATTCCATCACCCATTTAAGTCTGATTGATTCGGAAACGCTTCGGATCATTATCTCGCTGCCCGTCTTCCTGATCGGAATTAGCTTTGCAATCTGGTCAAACGTGTTTCTGGTCCGAATCGGGGAAGGTGGTCCTGCCGAAGCCTTTAACATCGCCATCAGTCCGAAGACGAAAAAGCTGGTGACCACCGGTCCTTATCGCTACAGTCGAAACCCGATGATGTTCGGAGCATTCTCGGTCTATACCGCCATCGGAATATTCCTGAATTCCCTGTTTTGCCTGATTGCAATTCTGATCTTTCTTTTTCCGGCAACCATATTCTTAAAACGATCCGAGGAAAAGAGACTGTTGAGAGATTTCGGGGATGAATACAGGGAATACAGAAAGAGAGTTTCAATGTACTTTCCCGTGAAACGGAAGAGAGATCACAATAAAAGTGATTCTCACAACGTTCTATTACGGAAATAAATCACTAATCGTATCGTCGGAATATAAATACACCGTAACCATGAATACAGAACAATTATTAACCGAGATCCTGGATCATTTATACCTGGTAAAAGAATCTAAGCCAGACCTTGAACGCATACTTCAGTTTTTACGTGAAAACACCCAAACAACTGAAGAGGATGATATTACAGCCAATATCCCGAAGCCATACAATCAACTAATCCCCCGTATTGCTGAAGATATCGATTGCGGACTGATCGCATTCATCAACCGGGAAAACTTTGATTACGAAACTATTCCGACAGATGCCTATGAAGAGGATTTTGCGGGAAGCAGAGAGTTCTGGCTGGAACAAATCAAAAAAGTAGACAACTGGGAAGACCGGATAGAAGTGCGTCCGCTGTATTCATCTGAGTCGTTTCGGATGATGGAGAGTTTTATCGAGTCTCTGACTAAATATCCGCAAGAACAAAACCTCCTTATTGATATTCTTAACAACAAGAAACCGTTTGCTCATTTTAAGCATTATATCAATGCATCTACCTTACGGGAAGAATGGTTTAACTTTAAGCGCTCCTATCTGGAAAAGCACGTTGCCATCCTGTTAGCCGGCGAACTTAGCCTGGTTGATTTTGATGAAGAAGATGATGAATAAGTAAAAATATAAAATATTACCCAATACTTCTTGCCTTTTCTTATGACAGACAAAACGCATAATCACACTATGTTTCAACACATTACAACCACCATCTATTTCCATAACATTATTTAACCGCAAAAACACATCGTATATCAACATATATTTATATATTTGCAGTGTAATAAAGTCATTAAACTATGGATCCCTGTATCTGCAAAGAAGAACTCGAACGTGTAGCCTACGTCCTGAAAGCATTGTCAAACGCAAACCGCCTGATGATACTGACCGTATTGTCAAAACATCAGGAGATGAACGTTTCCGATATTTGCAGCGCTTTGCAGTGTACCCAGCCCCTTATCTCTCATCACCTGACTGATATGCATGCGAAAGGCATTCTTAAGCTAAGAAAAGAAGGTCGCAACATGTACTATTCTCTGGAGCATGAGAAGGTTATGGATATCATTCGTTGCATCTCTGAATGCAAGAAGACCTAAAAAAAATTTACCTATTTACATAAACGGTCATTTATACTTTTATATTACATGGAAAGAATACTAAAAAACAAATGGTTATACGCTGCGATTGGTGCTATCGGAGGGTTATTATACTGGAAATTTATCGGATGTGCATCCGGCTCCTGCCCTATCCAGCAAAACTGGTACCTGTCTACAGCCTGGGGAGCCACACTCGGATGGTTAATCTCCGGAGTATTCTTAGGATGTGGATGTAACGGAGAAAGTTGTAATATGACCGATCAATCAAATTCAAAAACAAAAAATAAAGAAGAGGAGAAATAAATTATGAACAAATTTGCAGAAGCTATCAATTCAGGAAAACCCGTATTAGTGGACTTTTATGCCGAATGGTGTTATCCGTGTAAGATGATGAAACCTATCCTCGAAGAGGTAAAACAGATGGTTGGAGACAATGCTCAGATTCTGAAAGTAGATGTTGACCAGAATCAGGCTGTTTCGATGGAGTACAGAATCCAATCAGTTCCGACATTGATTCTTTTTAAAGACGGACAGCCGGTATTTCGTCAGTCTGGCGTAATTCCAGCCGCTCAACTCAAACAGATTATCGAACAATACAGCTAATCCGGTCGTTTTTATGCCATGTTGAAAGTCAATCAGCATTAGCATCCGCTAAACCACTGCTGTCCGGCTAAAGACATAAATATTCAAAATAAACCTGTCGGCTTGGAGAAAATGATTATATTAGCAAAACACTTTAATGCAAAAGATCAGATGAAGAAAATATTATTAGTAGCCGTGGCAGCACTGTTTTTCATTCAATGCTCGCAGGCCGGAAATAAGAAGGAGGAGTCTGCCGCCAATCAACAGGTTGCGACAACTGTCATCCACATCAGTAAAGATCAGTTCCTGAAGCAGGTCTTTAACTACGAAAAGAACAGCAAGGATGTGGTCTATCTGGGCAATAAGCCCTGCATTGTGGACTTCTATGCCGATTGGTGTGGTCCCTGCCGTAAGCTCTCTCCTATTCTGGAAGAATTATCGAAAGAGTATAACGGAAAAATCATCGTGTACAAAGTGGACACCGAAAAAGAAAGACAGTTATCCGGAGAACTTGGCATCCAGGCACTTCCCACACTGCTTTTCTTCCCGATGAAAGGAAAACCGACTGCTACGCAGGGGTATATGGCCAAAGAAGATCTAAAGAAGATTATCGATAAAGAACTTCTGAAATTGACTAAATAAACAACCATCAAAGATGAACATAACGAATCCCGGTCCAATAAAATGACCGGGATTTTCTTTTTCTTCATAATATCATAGCCATCAAAATTAATATTACGTAAAAAAAAAATCCGCCGAAGCACATATATGCATCCGGCGGGCTTTTTATACTTTATATCTGAATTATAATCTGGTCACTCTGTTCATCAGGTACTGATCAAAGATTACCATGGCAGCCATAGCCTCAACAATGGGTACCGCACGGGGCAATACACATGAGTCGTGTCGGCCTTTTGCTTTCAGTACGATTTCGTTTCCATCCTTATCCACTGTATCCACATTGCGAAGCAGAGTCGCAATAGGCTTGAACGCTACGCGGAAATAGATATCCTCACCGTTTGAAATACCGCCCTGAATACCTCCCGAATGATTGGTACGGGTGTGGATAGCTCCGTTATCGTTGTAAAACGCATCATTCATCTCCGAACCACGCAATCCTACGCCGGCAAATCCCATTCCATATTCAAAGCCTTTTACAGCATTGATGCTCAGCATAGCATTGCCTAACTGTGCATGAAGTTTATCGAAAACAGGAGCTCCCAAACCGACAGGTACACCTTTGATTACACAGGAGATAACCCCGCCAATAGTATCACCTTCCGCTTTCATCTGTTGAATAAGCTCAATCATTTTTTCTGCTATTTCAGCATCCGGACAACGCACAGGGGTATTCTCGATTGTAGTAAGATCGTAATCCTGATACGAACCGGGCAACGCAACCGTACCTACCTGAGAAGTATAGGCTATTACCTCTATTCCCAACTGACGCAATGCCAGCTTGGCAATAGCACCGGCTACGACACGGGCAATCGTTTCACGGGCAGATGAACGTCCTCCTCCGCGGTGATCACGGTTTCCATATTTGGTAGAATATGTATAGTCGGCATGTGAAGGCCGGTACAGCTCCTTAATATTATCATAATCCGACGAGTGTTGATTTTCGTTGTAAATAACGAAACCGATGGAAGTACCGGTGGTTTTGCCATCGTAAATACCCGAGAGAAAAGAGACCTCGTCATTCTCTTTACGCGGGGTGGTGATTTTCGATTGGCCGGGTTTGCGACGATCAAGTTCACTCTGAATAAAAGCCATATCGATTTCGATACCGGAAGGAACTCCGTCAATCACACCGCCTATTCCTTTGCCGTGCGATTCACCAAAAGAGGTGAGTTTGAAAATATTTCCGAATGTATTCATTATAAAATTATATTATCTGGATATCTCCTCTTCTCCTTTCAGATGAGAGGTATTAATAGCAAATCCGCTATTTTTATGCAATAATACTGAAAATCGGCGGGAAAGCCAAATACCTGGGTCCGGATCAACGTTGTCACAGCCTGCCCGGGTTCTCTTTTCTAATTTCCAGACAGGCACAAATCTTATCCGTTAAACTCTGCTTTCAACCGTTCGAGAATCTCGAATACGGCAGGACAGGTTTGCGCGTTACGAATGGTTAATTGGTGAATCTGAAAAAACTTCTTGCGATCGGTATGAGGATATTCACGGCAAGCCTTGGGTCTGTTTTCATAGATACTGCAATAGTTGTCAGGCATCAGAAATGGACAAGGCATGGATTTGAACACATAATCATTGTCTTCGTCGATACGAAGGTAGGTAGCTACAACCTCATGCGGCTTTACGCGGAGTGTTGCCGCCATTTTTTCAATATCCCGATCGGTAATACGCGGCCCCAGGCTGCGGCAGCAATTGGCACACTCCAGGCAATCAACTTCATCAAACACTTCTTCATGAAATGCATGAATTGTATCATCCAGATCGCGCAACTGATTTTTCTTTAGACTTTTGAAAAACAGCTTATATTGTTTTTCCTGCTTTTTAGCCTTCTCAGCTAAGAGTTGTAAATCCATTCTTCGTGAAATTTCATGCAAAAATAGTTGATTCAAGGTTAAATATCTAATACAGCCAAAACAAAACATTCTTCGGACACGCCTTATTGATTCGGGAAATTGTTATATTTTTGTAGGTATTATCGTAAATTAGGGTAATTGTGATGATTATTTACTGTTTATGAAGTAATTTAACGCTTTATTGATTGAATAAATCCGGTAAAAAACAGAACCGATTGAAGTTGAGACCCGCTTTGTTAAAATATCGCAGTCCAGACAAACAACATGATCGACAAACTTTAATAAATTCCGGAAAAAGAATCCTACTCCAATAAAAAAATTCCTCATATGCTAGACTATATCTCGGGAGAAATCGCGGAACTAACTCCCACCGCGGCTATAATCGACTGTAACGGATTGGGCTATTACATAAATATTTCTCTCAACACCTATCAGTTTCTGGCTATTGGCCGGCGTGAAAAACTCTATGTATACGAGTCCATTCGCGAAGATGCTCATGTACTGTTTGGGTTTAAGGAAAAACAAGAACGTGAATTGTTTTTACTATTGATTTCCGTTTCAGGAGTCGGTGCCAATACAGCACGGGTAATCCTGTCGTCAATGACTGTGAGCGAACTCGAAGGAACCATTGCATCGGGCAATGCCAAACTGCTGAAAACCGTAAAAGGAATCGGTGCAAAAACAGCTGAACGCATTATTGTAGACCTGAAAGACAAAATAAAAGCCACAGGTGAACCGTTAATATTGGGAGCATTGGCTCAATCCGAAACGGAAAGCGAAGCTATTGCCGCTCTGGTTATGTTGGGATTCATACAGTCTGCATCAGCCAAAGTAGTGCGCAAGCTGCTCTCAGAATCACCTCAACTAACAGTTGAACAAGTCATTAAATCAGCATTGAAACTATTATAGTCCGCTCATTCAAAAACTCAATACGTTTTGAAAAAAAGAATCAGCCCTTTACAATATGCCGCGCTGGTGATATTAGCCTGCAGTTTTATCGGTGTATTTGCTAAAACCGGTTCCGTACAACAAGCCCCCAAACCGGCAGACAAACCACAATCACCGGATACTGTGCGTAGTCGGTTTCCGGTTGCTCAGACCGCTCCTGCCTCTTTCAAAGAAATTAATCAGAAAAGGCCGGCCGACCTGCCTACACCCAAAAACATCAATACGACGGTAGAGTTCGACCCTGAGACCCGCAACTATATCATCCGCACCAGGATGGGCGATACAGATATAGCCACACCGGTCTTACTGACAGAGAAAGAGTATATCAACCAATCGTTCTATCAGTCGCTTCAGTCCTACTATCGTGAGAAAAATGCCGAGGCAATCTCCAAAGGCCGCGACAATATGAGCTTTCTGGATATGAAAATCGGACTAGGACCGGCGGAGAAACTATTTGGCCCCGGTGGGATACAAATCCGTACCCAGGGATCTGCAGAAATCAGTCTTGGCGTAAAAAGAAATAACATCCAGAATCCTTCTTTACCTGAACGCTCACGTAAACGTACTTATTTCGACTTTGACGAAAAGATTCAACTGAATGTAAATGCCAAAGTTGGTGATAAAGTAAACTTCAACCTGAATTACGATACTGAAGCTACTTTTGACTTTGACTCCAAGAAGATTAAACTCCAATACGAGGGTAAAGAAGACGAAATCATCAAAAACATTGAAGCCGGTAATGTAAGTATGCCTGCATCAGGTTCTCTGATCAAAGGTTCCCAGGCCTTGTTCGGAGTAAAATCAACTATGCAGTTCGGAAAGCTTAAGGCCACAGCGTTGATCGCACAACAGGAATCGCAATCGAAGACTGTCAATTCGAAAGGTGGTGTTCAAACCACTCCTTTCGAAATCAAAATCGATCAGTACGACGAAAACCGCCATTTCTTTTTAGCTCACTACTTCCGTGACAATTACGACAAATGGATGAGCAAACTGCCTTACATCTCATCGGGTATCGTGATCAACCGGATTGAAGTGTGGGTGACAAATAAACGGGGAAACTATGACCAGGCACGCAATATCATCGGGTTCACTGACTTAGGGGAAAGGGACTCATTATTAAGCAATAACTGGTCTAAAGCCGGAGGAAGCAAAAATCCGGATAACTCTTCAAATAGTGAATATGATTTCATGAAGAGTCAGACCAACCTTCGAAACATCAGTCTGGCCAGCCAGCTCCTGGATCCACAGAATATTATAGGCGGCCGTGATTATGAAAAGATCGAAAGTGCCCGTAAACTGGACGCGGCAGAATATACCCTCAACAAGCAGTTGGGATATATCTCTCTGAAATCAGCCCTGCAACCTGACGAGGTATTATCAGTGGCCTACGAATATACGATGGGCGGAAATGTATATCAGGTCGGGGAATTCTCCTCTGATAACACGACGGCAAGCGGAGCTCTGTATCTGAAATTGCTGAAAAACACCTCCTTCTCCCCCAACCTGCCCTTATGGGACCTGATGATGAAAAACGTTTATGCCCTGAACGCTTATCAGATTCAGAAGGAAAAATTCCGTCTGGATATTGTATACCAAAGCGATACCACCGGAACCTACGTCAACTACATTCCGGATGGCAACATTAAAAACAAAGTACTGCTCAAGGTGATGAATCTTGACCGGTTGGATACCAAGAACGAGAATTTCCCTGATGGATTCTTCGATTTTGTGGAAGGCTATACTGTTTCCAGCCAAAACGGTCGCATCTACTTTCCCGTAGTCGAACCTTTCGGATCTCACCTGAAAGCGCAAATCGGGAATAGTACCATTGCTCAGAAATACGTTTATCAGGAGCTGTACGATTCTACCAAAACCGTAGCACAACAGATTGCGGAAAAGAATAAATTCCTGCTGAAAGGAGAATATAAATCATCCAGCGGTTCGGAGATCAGACTCAATGCCATGAATGTACCCCGCGGATCGGTAAAAGTAACTGCAGGTGGTGCTACACTGACTGAAAATGTAGATTATACAGTCGATTATTCTATGGGGGTAGTAACTATTCTCAACAGCAATATTCTCGAATCTGGTACACCGGTTAGTGTTTCACTTGAAAACCAATCGACGTTTAGTATGCAGCGAAAAACCCTGGCCGGATTGAATCTGAACTATGAATTCAGTCAGAATTTCAATATAGGTGCCACAATCATGCATCTTTCAGAAAAGCCGCTTACCCAAAAGGTGAGTATGGGCGAAGAGTCAATCAGCAATACCATCTGGGGATTTAATACCTCATACCGTACTCAATTCCGCTGGCTGACCAATCTGATCAACAAGGTACCCTATATTAATGCGACAGCTCCTTCTCAATTAACAGTAAATGCCGAGTTTGCACAGATCAAGCCCGGTCACCCCAGAGAGCTGGAGAAACAGGGAGTCTCCTATCTGGATGATTTCGAGGCAACCAAAACAGGATATAGTCTTCGGGAGTTTTATCCGTGGACGCTGGCTTCAACACCGTATGACAACTCATCATCGGCTCTTTTCCCCGAAGCCACCAAATCCAACGATATCAACTATGGTAAGAACAGAGCTTTGCTTGCCTGGTACCAGATCGACGGAATTTTCACCCGTACAAGTTCCTCTTTAATGCCGTCCCATATTAAAGCGGATAAAACACAACGTGATAATCACTTTGTAAGACAGGTTACCGAGCAGGAGATTTTCCCAAACAGATCTACAACATACGGCGAATCATCAGTTTTACCCGTTTTAAACCTGGCATACTACCCCAAAGAAAGAGGTCCCTATAATCTGGATGTCGACGGAATGGACATAGACGGTGCTCTCCTGAATCCTGAAAAACGGTGGGGAGGAATCATGCGTAAACTTGATATTACCGATTTCGAGGCATCAAATATCGAATATATCGAATTCTGGATGATGGATCCGTTCGTATATGACACAGAAAAGAAACATTCCGGCGGATACCTTTATTTCAACCTGGGTGAAATTTCGGAAGATATCCTGAAAGACGGTAAAAAGTCATTTGAGAACGGATTCAACGGAGATGTTTCATTAGTAGATTCAACCAACTGGGGACGCATATCAAAAAGACAGTCGCTCACCTATGCATTCGATAATACGTCAGGACTCCGCAAACTTCAGGATATCGGATTTGACGGTCTTACCACCGCTGAGGAAAAAACGTTCCCCAGTTACAGTCAATATGTTTCACAACTAAGAAGCAAGCTCTCGTCGCAAACAATTACCAGGTTCCAGGAAGATCCGTTTTCTCCACTGAATGACCCGGCTGGTGATAATTACCACTATTTCAGAGGCTCTGATTACGACCAGAAAAAAGTAAGTATCCTAAACCGTTATAAACATTATAATGGCACCGAAGGAAACTCAACCGCGTCGGAAGATTCTCCCGAGAAATATGACATCGCTTCAAAGAATGTACCAGATGTTGAAGATATTAACCAGGATAACACACTCAATGAGTATGAACGTTACTACCAATACAAGGTTAGCCTGAATCATACCGACACCGTAATCGGGAAAAACTATATCACAGATAAACGGGTTGCGACCTATAACAAACAAAACGTAACATGGTATCAGTTCAAAATCCCTGTCCGTGAATATGAAAAACGGATCGGTAGTATCCGTGATTTCAAAACCATACGCTTTATTCGTATGTTCATGACCGGATTCCAGGACTCTACGATCCTTCGTTTCGGCACATTGGAGCTAGTTCGCGGTGAATGGCGCACCTACACTCAGGCATTGAACAAAGAGAAAGCTACGGTTAGTAACGGATCACTGATTGTCTCAGCTGTTAATATTGAAGAAAACAGCAACAAAAAACCGGTAGCCTATGTTTTACCTCCCGGTATTAGCCGTGTAATAGACCCGAGCCAACCGCAACTGACCCAGCTTAACGAACAATCATTAGCACTTAAAGTTACCGATCTGGATCCTGGCGATGCCCGAGCAGTGTATAAAACATCCGGTATCGATTTAAGACAATACAAACGTCTGCAAATGTATACCCATGCTGAAAAACTAAAAGACGATACAAGAGATCTTAAGGATGGTGATCTTTCCGTATTTATCCGTTTAGGTTCAGACTATAAGAATAACTATTATGAGTACGAAATCCCGTTAAAACTTACACCGGAAGGCGAGTACAGTGCCAATAGCACGACAGACAGACTCTCTGTCTGGCCAACATCAAACATGTTCGACTTCCCGTTGAAAGCTTTAACTGATGCCAAATCGGAAAGAAACAGACAGAAGAGAGAGGCAAACTCAACCATAACCTTCCAGGATGCTTTTATCACATACGATCAGGAGAAACCGGCAAACCAGATCACTATTGTTGGTAATCCCAGTCTGTCGGATGTTAAAACCATAATGATCGGTATTCGAAATACCGGGCAGGTACTTGGAGGAAATGCTTCTTTATTGAAATCAGGTGAAATCTGGGTAAATGAATTGCGCGTTACCGGATTTAACGAAGAGGGCGGTTGGGCAGCAACGGGAAATGTCAATCTGACAGTTTCTGATATTGCCTCTGTCAATCTAAGCGGAATAAAAGAGACAGCAGGATTTGGCTCCATCGAACAATCGGTAAATCAGCGCAGGGTGGATGATTATTATCAATATAGCATTGCCACTAATGTTGAATTAGGACGATTGGTTCCTGAAAAGGTGAAACTGAAAGCACCGCTTTATTACTCCTATTCCGAACAGGTATCAACACCCAAATACAATCCGCTGGATCAGGATTTGTTGTTGCAATCAGTGCTTGACGATCTGCGCACAGAAGCACAAAAGGATTCGTTGAAAAATTACACACAGGATGTGATGACTGTAAAAAGCATGAGTGTTTCCAACCTTAAGTTCGACATTCAAAGCAAGAAACCAATGCCTTATGATCCGGCCAACTTTAGTGTCGGTTATTCATACAACGAAAGCAACAAACACAATCCGACAACGGCCTGGGAAACCAGCAAAGATTATCGGGGGACTTTTACCTACAATTATACACCCATGTTTAAAACCTGGGAACCTTTCAGCAAACTGAAACCGAAATCGCTTCGGGTAGTAAAGGATATGGGGATTAATTATCTGCCCAATAATATCGGATTTAATACGAATATCTCTCGCAACTATTACGAAATGCTGTCGAGAGATCTTAACAATCCATTGACAGGAGCATTGACAATAGACAATCCACTGCTTTCCTGGCAAAAAGATTTCTTATGGAACCGACAGTTCAGTTTGCGCTGGGACTTTACAAAACAGATCAGGTTCAATATCAATACTGCAACGAACGCACGTATTGACGAGCCTAATGTACCCATTAATCAACGATTATTCCTGGATGAGTATGAGATCTGGAAGGATTCGGTAAACCGTAGTATCAGAAAACTGGGACGCCCCCTGACCTATTCACAAACAGCGAACCTGAGCTGGAGCATTCCGTTGAATAAAATCGGATTCCTCGATTGGATTACAACTGCGGATGTGAAATACAATTCATCGTACAACTGGGACAGAGGTGCCTATATCGACGCAACTACCGAAATCGGCAATACGATCAGAAATCAAATGCAACTGAGTTTCGACACCCGCTTCAATCTGGAACAACTTTACAATAAATCAAAGTTCCTTCGTGAAGCAAATCGCAAATTCAGTATGGTAGCCAATTCCAGAATGCAAAACAGAGGTGCAGCATTGACTAATAAAGAGTTTAAACAAACCATCTCATTGCGCAAGGATACGACACTGACGATCTATCACAACCTGAACAACCGCAAGGTTAAAGTGATTGCCCGTAAAGCCGATAACACTGTTTTCAATTTGGATTACAAAGTTATCGATAACAACTCGATTCGAATTAATAACAAAGGAAATCAAAAATTACAATTAACAGTGGCGCAGGAAGCCAGATCAGAAGATTCCCCTGTATACGAAATCGGACAATATGTAGCACGCGGATTAATGGCTGTACGAAATATATCTATCAACTTCCGCCGGACAAATTCAATGTCGTTACCCTCCTTCCGTCCGGATGTAGGACCGGCATTCGGGCAGGGACGTAATGGAGGTATCATGGCTCCGGGGCTTGACTTTGCTTTTGGTGTTACTGATGAAAGCTATATCGATAAGGCCATCAGTCGAAACTGGCTGATCATAAATGACTCGTTGCTTACTCCAGCCGCATTCAACACCAACGATGAGTTACAGATACGTGCCAACGTAGAGCCCATCCAGGGATTGAAAATTGAACTGAATGCCAACCGGGCAACCAATAACAATAAACAGATTCAGTTTATGTATGAGGGCAGCCCTGTGATATTTGGCGGTAGTTTTACCATGACCACGATCGCTATCTCGACATCGTTACGCCCGACGAACGCCAAAAACGGTTATCAATCGGATGTTTTCAACCAATTCCTGAAAAACCGGGATATCATAGCAGCCCGTCTTGAAAATCAATATTCGGGGACTCTCTATCCTATGGGTGGTTTTATGGAAGGTAATATTCTGGGGGGTAAAAACTATGACTCCAAAAACGGAGCAGTGAATCCCAACTCGGCAGATGTGCTTATCCCCGGCCTTTATAGCGGCTTATACAGGGAAAGACGTCCGTAATATAGAGACCTCAGCTTTCCCCGTCTCTGAAGAGCCTGCTACCCAACTGGCGCATCACCTACGACGGATTGAGTAAAATACCGTTCATTAAAAATGCTTTGAAATCGATTAATCTGAATCATGCATATCGCTGTACTTATAGCGTGGGTTCATACTCTTCTTATTCAAACTGGATGGGAAGCCTTAATGGAGGTGATGACCTGGGCTTTATACGTGATGTGCTCAACGGATCGCCTACCCCCTCTTCTCCTTACGACATCAGTTCGGTAAGCATCACCGAATCCTTTAGTCCGCTAATCGGAGTGGATGCTACATTGAAGAACAATATGTCGATCCATGGAGAATATAAAGATACGCGCACCGTTGCTCTGAATATTTCATCCAATCAGTTAGTAGAAACACTGGCTAATGAATTCATATTGGGGCTGGGATATAAGATCGCCGATTTCCAGTTATTTGAACCTACGGGAAAAGACAAATCAAATTTCAAAAGCGATCTGAATGTCCGCGGGGATATTTCATACCGGCTGAATCAGGCTTTAATTCGCAAAATCGAAGAATCCTTTACACAACCCACCAGCGGTACAAGCAACATTACCGTGAAGCTTTCAGCCGATTATGCCTTTAGTAAAGCCTTAACGCTAAGAGCATATTTCGACAAACAGATCAATAAAACCGTTGGTTTCATCCTCAACTTATCCGGTATCCAATACCAACTTCGGAATAAGTATGCGCTTTACATTAACCCGATAAATTCAGGCTCTTTTTATAAACGGCGGAATTGTTCAACTGAACGATTCCGCCGTTTCTTTTATCCTGTAATACAATAAGCCCTGCATCTTTCAGTCAAAATCCGTCCTGTCTTCAGCCGTAAAAGATTCATAAAAAAGAATCGGGTTGCTCACATTATCCGATTGAATGGCGTAATTTTACACGCTTAATCCAGAAGCAAAACAAGATGATATGAGAGTCCATGACGAAAAAGAGATCAAAGAGATCGGGTCGCTGTTACTGGAAATCGGTTCTCTATTAATGAGTACCGGAGCCAGCACAGCGCGTATACGAATTATTGTGAGCAGGATTGCCGAAGCATTCGGATACAATATAGACCTCTTTATAACCCACCGCGCACTCACACTTACCCTCAACGACGAGAATGAAGAAAATCTTTATCACGGACTAAAACGCACCTCCCCTCACGGAGTTAATTTCCGTGTAGTTTCAGGGATAAGCCGGATGAGCTGGAATGTGATCGAAGAAAAATGGACATTAGACCAAATCAGACAGGAGATTGACAGACTTGTAGCACTCCCCCACTATCCCCGTTTAGTGATATTGGCGCTGGTGGCTTTAGCAGGAAGCGCTTTTTGTCGTTTAGCAGGCGGAAATGCGATTGAAATGCTGATTACCTATCTGGCTACCTTTTGTGGATTATACATCCGACAGGAGGCTCATAAGATGCGGTTCAACCTTTATCTGTGCGTCTTTTTTGGTGCCACTACCGCATCGTTGATTTCGGGATTCTTCACCCGCATAGGGCTCAATATCCCGGTAGAACATGCTTTTGCCACCTCTGTGCTTTTTCTGATTCCCGGGGTACCATTCATCAATACGTTTACCGACCTGTTTGACGGTAATACCCTGAATGGCATCCTGCGCTGGACGCACGGATTAATACTGGCTTTTATGATTGCCCTGGGCATGTTATTTGCAATATATATTTATCAAATATAAGGATATGGAGTGGTTGACAATATTGGAAAAAGCTTTTTGGGCAGGATGTGCGGCCGTAGGATTTGCCGTTTTATTTAATGTTCCGGTCCGTACTATATTTTTGATATTCCTGTTGGGAATGAGTGGCAGCTTTGTAAAATTCTGGATGATCGAATCGGGAAGCGGCGTTGTACTGGCTGCTTTTGCAGGAGCTACACTGGTAGGTATTCTCAGCATCTGGACCTCATTGAGCAAACATGCCCCCCCGTTGGTGTTTTCTATCCCCGCTGTAATACCGATGGTTCCCGGTATATTTGCCTATCGTATGATGCTGGGGTTAATAAACCTGACAGGAAGTAACGATGTCGATTACCAACAAATACTGGGCGATACGTTCAGTAACGGTGCCAAAGCATCATTTATCCTGATGAGTCTTTCAGTGGGTGTAGGTATTCCTCATCTGATTACCCGGAAAGATTCTGCCAAAGAGATGATTCTCGAAACAAAACGCAGAATTGTGGTAAATACACACAAGAAAAAAAGGAGTCGAAAATAGTTATTGAAAACAAATAGAAACAGCCCTGTCGAAAGTATTCCGGCAGGGCTGTTTCTATTTGTTTCTATGAGAGTTTTAGAGGGCCTTTCTGTATTTCAGTCCGTATTTGACGGATATATATTTGTCCTGATAATTTAAAAATCAGGAATTATGGCCTTTATCGGGGCTATTGTGAGTTTTGTAGTATCATTAACTTAAGAATCTGATCAAACGGATTCAGCGCTAAAACTTCGGTTTTTGGGTGTGGTAACCTTAGCAAGTAGGCGGACCTTCTCTTTCGGGAAGGCCTTTCTTGTTGCCGTTATTTTAAAAGACGATCAAATCTATCGTTGATAAGTTGAATGTACTTTTCTTTGAAATCTGGACTAAGAAAACTAATCTGAATAAACTCTATCCACTTCGGTTTGGCTTTTTCCATTTTGGCAAAGATATTCGCTTGCTGTCGGGGATCCAGTTTTAATGTATTGAATGCAACCTCAAAATCTTTGCGTCTTAGTTTCTTCTTTTTTCCATTTAGGTTTAGCGCCAGATCTTCATCATCAGCCGGATTGACCAAAGCTGTAGAAAGCATATCATAAGCCGGGGACAACACAGGCCCGGACTGAGAATCATAGATCAACGAAAAATTTTTGAGGTGCATATCGGCATTTCCAACAACCAGCCCTCGGGTATCAAGCCATCGAAAAAAGGAAACAAGACCTGACTGTCAAAAGCCGCTTCCTGTAAAGGGAGAGTCAAGCTTACGGCTATAAGGTTTGTACTTCTGAGATAGGTCTCATCGTACCTGAAATGAAATCCATTTTCATCTTCAATCAATACCCCTGCAAACTGTTCATTGAACTTTATTTCAGCTTTTCTCATTATGCATTTATTTGAATGATTCTTCGTCGAAAGTTATTTTCACAGGACCGAGTTCATGACCAAACAGCTGCAAAACCTGATTTACTTTATCCATTCGCAAGGATAGCTTTCCTTGTTCCAGGTCACGGATAAACCGAAGCCCTACACCCGCTTTTTCGGCCAGCTCCGGCTGAGTAAGTTTAGCGTTACTTCTTTTTTCTTTCACAAATTCTCTTAGTGTCATATTTAATCCAGCTATGGTGGGGGAATATAGTATTAAACAGGGAAACTCGATGAATGTTTATACCCTTACGGGTACAAATATATAGGATTATAGTTTATTTTATACCATTTCGGGTATAAATTCGTATAAGCAAGCTAACATTATACCCCAAAGGGTATAAACAAAATGGATTTACTCTTGATTATATCGTATCGGGTATAATTAAACTTGTAGTTTTGGGGTGTAAATAGGGACTGCTAAAAACGCTTGATAATCAGCAAAATGCGAAAAGGCTACAGTATTTCTACTGTAGCCTTTGAGGGTTGGAGAGGTTCCTGGCGGATTCGAACCGCCGTAAACGGTTTTGCAGACCGGTGCCTAACCACTCGGCCAAGGAACCATTTTGTAATTGTGAGTGCAAAGATAGAACTAATTTTTATTTCTGCAAAAATAAAAACAGATAGATATCAATCACAACAAATATCCACGAACAAATTTTAATTATAAAAAACGACAGCATAACTGTTGTCGTTTTTTGAGGTTCCTGGCGGATTCGAACCGCCGTAAACGGTTTTGCAGACCGGTGCCTAACCACTCGGCCAAGGAACCATTTCGTGATTGCGAGTGCAAAGATAGAACTAATTTTTATTTTATGCAAAAACAACAATGATCATTTCCCCCAAACTATCGATCCAATCGGGCTTTCAGGCTTTATTTCAGATATTTGGATGTACTATTTTTTTAAAAAAAATATCCTCGATACAACTCTACTCCCCTACTTTCGACAGAGGACAAGGTGCAAAAAAATGATTTAAAGAACCAATACCTTCTCCTATCCTGACATCTGCACCGTTTTTTTAATGCTTCCGTCAGATATATCTTGGCCTCTTTTACTGCCCGGGGCAACTCTGACCTCATAGCCATATATGCAGCAATTGCCGATGAAAGTGTACACCCTGTACCATGAGAGTTACGTGTTATAACCTCCGGTGCTGCAAACGAATATTTATTTTCACCTTCTGAGACAAATAACATATCCTGCTTAATTGCTCCCTCAAAATGGCCACCTTTAATGAGTATTGCCTTACATCCTTTCTGCATGAATAAAGCAGCCGACTTCTCAGCATCACTCCAATCATTTAATTGAACTCCCGTCAGCCACTCAGCCTCATTGCGGTTAGGTGTAATTAAATCCACCAAAGGAAAAAGATCACTGACAATTACTGAAATTGTCTCTTCATCCAACAGAGGATGACCACTGGTAGATATCATCACCGGATCAAGTACAATATTCTCCGGACGATATTTCTGAATGGCTTGAATAACAACCTCAACCAGGGGACGTGAATGTAACATTCCAATTTTTACCGCATCTACTTTCATATCGTCAAGAACGGCTTCAATCTGATCCCGTAAAATTTGCGGAGTCACTGGCTGCACCGATCGAACGCCCAATGTATTTTGCGCCGTAATTGCTGTGATTGCAGTTGTCCCGTAAACACCAAGCGCCGAAAAGGTCTTTAAGTCAGCCTGAATGCCAGCTCCTCCGCAACTATCGGAGCCTGCTATAGACAATACTGTTGGGTAGTGCTTCATGCATCAATAATAATTATTTGTTTAACGATATCTGGGTCCGAAGGTATCTGGACAGCATGGTCATACTCTTGGGGGAACGTCTGTGCCTGCCCTTTACTTGTTATCATTTTTAGACAAAAAGATCCACAAACTACATCGAACCAGACGAAACGAATCCGTTATTGCTGGATGTAATTTGTGGATGACTTAATGTTTCAATATTTGTCTTTATTGAGCTCCGTATAATTCCTGATTAATCTGTTTTACCTGACTTTCCAGTGAACGGATCTCTCCCTCTTGTGTCTGAATCATTTCTATTTTATCTTCAGGAGCGCCTTCAAACTCACTGCTATTTAGTTTTGCAAGTTTATCTTTGGCCTGTTGCAATTTCATGTTCAATCCATTTAACTCTTGCTTCAGAGTTTCCCGTTTCTCCACATTTGCCCGCATCTCCTCTTCCTGCGTCATCTCACTCAATGCCTGAGCCTGACCGGTTGATATCCTTTTCAACTCTTTGATTGAATCGGTTTTTTCTATCACTTCACTTTCCAACCCATTAATCTGAATCTGCTGATAGGTAAAAAAAGCAATACTGATACAAATTAGTAATACGAAGCTGATATAAATCCAGGTGTTACTCTTTTTTTCAGGTTGTTCTTCTGAAACTTTTGTTTCGCCGGATGATTTCTCAGCCGTTAACGAAGGAGAGTCTGCCAACTTCGAATTATTGAACGGAGGGGGCGTACTAATAAAAAGCGTTTTTAATTCCTCTACTGTAATGGCTAATTCCCAGCCATCCATACCTTCACACCAAACGGGAGTATCTCGGGATATTTTTCGTTGCTTTAACTCCTCTACGGAAAAAGGCCCCAATTGCTGGCCCTCAGAATGAATAAAATAAGTTTTCATAAATGCTTGGTATAATACTCGGATTGATCTTAGTTATCTTTAAAACAAAAGTATAGCTATTTCGCAATATATCCAAAAATGGCATATATTATCATATTAAAAATACAAATGACACCTTCAACTTTGATCAAAAAAAACCGCCAGGCAAACGGACCTGGCGGTTATAATTATTATAAGTAATGATCTTTATTCAGCCAGAAACCCCTTAAGCATCAGGGTAGCTGTAGCCGGATTGGTAGCCAGAGGCACATTGTGAACGTCGCATATACGCATTAACATCTGTACATCCGGTTCATGGGGATGTTTATCAAGCGGATCGCGGAAAAAGAAAACAAGGTCGATTTGGCCTTCTGCCGCTTGAGCTGCTATCTGAGCGTCGCCTCCCAGAGGTCCAGAAAGCACACGTTCTACTTTTAGCCCGGCAGCTTCAGCATGTTTGCCGGTTGTACCTGTTGCAATTATTTTCACATTTTTCTTGTGCAATAATTCAATGTTTTTGTTGAGGAATCCCACCATTTCGGCTTTTTTTCCATCGTGGGCAATTACAGCTAGTTTCATATCAATTCGTTATTTGTGATGTATATGTGTGTCCCTAAGAATCCCCGGTAGTCCGAACCGAAATGTACCTTTATCAGAACCGGGTTTAACGATCTCTTTAACAACATTGTTTTCTCTGGCAAATATATCAAAAACAAATGATTTATCGGACGCATTATTTAATTTTCGTTTCAAAACAGAGCGATATGCTTACAACACCAAACAATACATATCAAAATTGCACTTTCAACCCTATCCGTATACCTGATTTGTCAATACCGGGATGTTCACGGTGAGTCAATCGCCATACATAATCAAGACGAATCAAACTGAATATATTCTCAAGTCCTATTCCTGCCTCGGTGTAAGGTGTCTTGTCTAAAGCATATGTAACCGGACTTTTTGGAAAAATCCATGGTGTGAAAGCGTTTACTGCAGGATTATTGTAACCGCTCAGTGATCCCAACAAAGATTTAAAGGTAAACACTTCGCGCAACTTGAGATAACGATTTACCGGCATCCAGTTAAAAAGCAGCCCGTTCATATGATAATCGAGCGACAGAGAGGCGTATTTATCACAAACAAACTCCAACACATTCATCAGATTATATGTTTCCGGAACATCGAGATATGACTGGTTGGCCTGCGGAATGATCAACAACGGATAAGGAACCTGTGACCACTGCTTTCCGGCCTTAAACATTACATCTACGTATCCAAAGGCCGCCAGACTTTGGGCATGCTGCATAGACATTTCAGTCAGCTGATAACCATAATCACTCCCCAACAGATTCTTTATACCCATAGCATGCGAAAAAGTAAAAACACTACTGTAACGGGAAACGACCATACGCGAATCACGATTCTGATAAAATCGTTCACCCAACGCAAAACGAAACTTCCCGCCAAATTCAGTTGTATTGAGCGATGATACAGCAGAAACTCTTCCATCCAGGCTTCGACTGTTAAATTCAATCGCTCCTACCGGTTGCCAACATCGATTATTAGCCCAAAACGAATAAGATAGACCACTATAAAATTCCTTTTTGTAGAGTAATTCTGTTTTCCGTTCAAATAACATACGATCGAGCGGCGAACGACGCCACGACAGAAACACGTTATCCTTATCAATATTAATTAGCTCCTGCCCCGGGAAACGAAGGTCATAACGATGCGACAAACTCAATGAATTGGCTGGATATTCATTTGGGTGACTCTCTCTTCTTGGAAAAGAATAAGTAGCCTTTGCCGAATATTTCCAACGCTCGTCATTAAATCCGTACGCACCATATCCTTCGATAAACAGATGAGGATTAAAGGCTGCATTAGTAGTTCCACCCAGTCGTAAACGCAATCCTTCGATATCATTGGAACTGACAAAGGAAAAAACCGGTCCTACCTCAAACTTTTTAAACGGAAGATAGTTTTTAAACAACCCATTCAGTATAAAACCGGTTGCACCGGATGAATTTCCGCTCACAAAAGAAGATAGTTTAGCCCTCGCTTTCTCTTCCTGATTAGAATAGGGAAAATGGCGATGCTCTGCCCAATACTGATCTGACTTATTCCATGCATCAACTTTATAGGTTACCGGATCCGTATTTTCGAAAACAAAAGAAGGAATGGGTTTAAAACTATAATTTCTAAAAGAATTGATGCGACGGGCAAATAGCTTAAAGAGACTCAGCTCTATACTCACCTCATTACGCCCGATTACCCACGCACCATCCGACGTATGCTGATAATCCTCCTTAAAACCAATGGTATCAATGAAATTAAGGTTGGAATTGTGATAAATGTAATAATTAGACCTGGCTACTGCATAAGTTGAGTCACCTGCAATGTATACACTCCCCTGAAAAGCAAGAAACTGCTCATTCACAGGTTTAAAATCAATCTTGTAACACAAAACGCCATCAATACGAACAGTATCTGACAACGTGTATTTGTACATCAATTGAGAAAGGGATGAAGACAACGGACTGACAAATTTCTGTGTCAGAAAGGTCATTTCATTATCATAGATACTGTAATCATTGAGAAATTCAGTAATCACGGTACGTAATCCCTGCTCATGCAGCAATGAATACACCCATTCACGGTTAATTCCTTTTACCACATTGCGTTTGGTATTGGTACTTTTTCGATAGTATACATCCTCCAGCATCTCTTTAGACAAGATGAAATCAACCGGTTTTCCACTGACATCGGTTGAGTCTGTATTTTCAAACAAAAATTTGAAATACTTCAAAATCAGCATTTGCTTCTCTTTCGGAGTAAGGTTTATCCACCCCATATTGAGCTTCTCATAGCGTTCACACTGATAGAAATCTTTGTTGGATAGACGGTTTAGCTCCTTTTTCTGTATAGCTTTTCGGATAATCTCATTAACCTGAGCCGGATTATTAAGTTGTACCTGAAATGGATTATTAGCTAAAACAGACAGGTTAAACAATGTGTTAATAAAGAAAATAACAAAGAGTATAATAGACGGCTTACGAAAAATGTTATCACGGTCAGTCAGTTTATAATTTCTGCAAAAATAGGGAAATTCCGGGAAACTTCAGCCGGTACAATGAGTATAGACTATAATGCCTGAATCTAACGATTCATTCAGTTTAGGGTTATTCATAAAAAAACGCCCGGATCGAACATCACGTCCAATCCGGGCAACCACTGTTTAACCATCTATCCAAATAACACTACATTTTAAGCAATCAATATTTTTCTGATCATAACTGACCCCTCCAGTGTTTTCACCCGTACCAGATATGCACCTTTGGACCAATCATTTACACTCAAAGAAAGAACCTCATAAAAGCCAGACTGAGAGTATATCTTTTGACCTGTAAGTTTATAAACTTCTACTAATGCGATAGCCCCCTTTACAATCATTTCATGACTCATTGCTGAGTAATACACTTCAATATCGGAACCTGTCGAAAGGACTGACAGCCCAGTCGAAGCAGAATACTCGTAGGCTCCCAGGTCAGGTGCGCTTCCCGAATAAGAAACGTAAGCAGGAAGGCCCACTGTTGTTCCCATATTTATCATGCCACTGGTTGAGACTAAATGCAGTAAGGTAATGTCAGGCAACGAGCCATCACTTTTACGGGGTAATAACATTTGAGTCACATTCAGACTCTGGAAATCACTTGCAGAACAAGAAAATCCGGTATTCCAGGTATTATATTGGTTCGTTACGGTTTTGCAATTAAATGAATTTGAACTCGTACCTGACAAAGATGCACAATTCCGGACAATCAATGTCCCGTAACTACTATTCGAAAAACCGTAGTTGTATTTATTGTTGTAAGAGGTACAATTATAAAGTGTCATCGTACCATTATTGTTGTTCTGGTCAAATCCCTTTACCAGGTTACCTACAGCTATGCAGTTAGTCAGGGTTGCATTGTGAGCTGTGTAATTTCCACCTAATTTAAATCCGTTACCATTACCATAATTAGGTATAATGTGATTAGCAAAACCATCGATATAGGCCTTATCAGTTGTATAGCGAATATGGTTAGTCATATCAAACTGAGCAGGAGCCATTGCATAACACCAGCAATTCTTGTAAACAGTATTGCTGATCAATTCAAAATGATCCCAACCATCATCGCCATTGTACCACGAACGACACCCGTCATAAGTATTCGTCCCTGCATTTGTGTATTGTTTGTCGGCAAATCCGTCAGCATTACCACCGTAATCAGGCGTACCATCACTGTTCGTGCTTTTATAATCAAAGTTCTCGTACGAATCACAATTGAGAATATAGTTATCACTACCTGTTTTCATTTGAAGCCCCGAATCACAATTCCATCGAAACGTACAATACTCGATTTCATTATTGCTACCGGTCACCTGCATACCATTATCTCCTGCTCCTTGTACAATAATTCCTTTTATATGCACATAATTTCCGGATAGCAAAACCCCTTGATTACTGCTATTATAAGCCTCCGTGCTGAAATCAAAAATGGGCTGTTCCCCATTATATGCCAGTATCTGAATTAAGTTCCCTGAAGCTCCGGATCTGGAAATATTTAATCGGGCACTTGAATTATAGGTTCCACCTCTCACATACAATACATCGCCGGCAACCAGCTTAGAGATAGCTGTTGTTATCGCCAAAGGATCTGAAATTGACCCGCTGGCAGTTGCAGTTCCCGTAGGTGAAGTATAATAAGTCGTTGCTGAAACTATGCCTGCAACTCCGGCGAAAAATAACGTTAATACGGTTCTGAAAATAGTAGAAGGATGCATTGTAATGAAATGTATTAAGGGCTGTTTCAATCAAAAAAACCGGCAATTATGCTTCTCGCTCAATCTTCGTTATTCCAAAGAAGAAATCCAAAAGCAATACCTGTATTTTTCCTTTATTTCGATCTCAAAAAATCGACTCTGCAAATTTATATTGCCCCTCAGGGAGCAATGTGGATTTTTTGGCAGAAAAGGTGGATATTTTACAATAAGCAGATATTCATACAAAAAAGAAAGCCACATCCGGTACTCACGAAGAATACACCGAATGTGGCTTTATAATGAAAAGGAGGCGGATTACCTGTTACTTGCTATTCCGTCCTGTTTCTTCAAACTAACGACAGCACCGTCACAAGCTGCTATTTGTTCAAGGAACTCCCGAAACTCAGCGTAGGCTTCTGCGGGGAAAACGCCTTTAAACAATTCAAAATTACGAATGTAGGTCAATGTATTTTCTTTCCGGACAGTAGTCGCAGAATACCTCCCGAATTTCCCTGACAGCTCCGATTTTTCGGGCAATCCGGTTACCTGAAATCCTTTAGGCAATTGATAAACTACCGTATCTGATTCCAAAACGGCACGACGAATGCACATCTCGTTTTTCCTGTTGCGTACCTTATCAGGCAAAGAGGTCAGCTTATTCATAAAATTCACAGGCAGTAAAACAATATCCCCCATTTTTCGCATATAATTCGTAAAAGAAATCTTCAGGTTTTCATCAAACCAGGGTGTTTGGCTTCTGTTTTCATTGTAAGCAAACTTATTCAATGAAAACGACGGAAGATTTATACGCTGTAACACCTGCTTCTGTTTATCGACAGCATCAGCATAATAGATCGGTAATATTTCATCATAGGTCAAACCCAGATAACGGGTATCTACCTCTGCTTCGCCGGATTCTTCATCCACAAGATTTACTTTTACCGTTCTTGAAGTAAAATTCTCCCTGGCTGAATAAGCCCGGGTATGTGCCAAACGACTGCTTTCCCCATCTACCAATAAAACAGTTCTATCGTCAGTAAAATCTCCATTGTATCCACAAGGCATACGCTGATTGGTACATTCAAGCCAAAGAGTATCTTTTGTCATCGGTACGCAAAGAATGACGTGATTAAACTGACTTGAAGGGAACGATTCGTCAATGTTGTTACTTCCATGACCGGCTTTAACCAAAGTATAGTATGACTTAATCCCTACTGCAGATAGTAATGCTTTTGTATAGTTAGACAATGCCTTACAATCTCCATACGAAAGCCGGTCCACTGTTGCGGCATCAAACGGCTGCCATCCACCTATCCCAACCTGAATGCTTACATACCGCGTTTTCTGCTGCATATACTCATATACCTTCTTCACCTTCTCAAAATCGGTTTTACAAGAAGAGGTAATCTCTGCCAGTTTCGTTTTGGTTACTTCCGGCAACTGATCTCTGTTTTCGAGCAATGACGAAACCCATATCCCGAGTTCTTTCCAGCTTACAGCAGATCCTTTTGATTCACCGACTTCGAATCTATCAGGTCCTAAACGGACCAACGGATAATTCGGGGAACCTATACCGGACATCGGCTCATGAGCCCGTGCTTTGAGATTACTCAATGACCAGGAATATGCATCTTTACCGTCCAGGGATGTTTTATTCACCCCGCCGGGCAGGTTATACTCTTTATATCTGAACAGATATCCGGCCGGCGCTTTTACAGTAAACGATGAATTCTCATAAGAAGTGTTTTCCAGGCTATGGCTCCATGAAGGCAGAAACAAGGTCTGATTCAGCTCAATCTCATAAGAATACTCGACAGTATATGGAAAAGTCATCACTTTCGGATCGATCTCTTTCACCCGGTTATCATCATAGATCGAAAAACCACTGATGCAACTGTGATCCACAATATCATCAAAACCAAATTTCCGGATTTGTTCTCCCTGCTCGTTGTAAACACGTCCCTTCAGATTTGAAATCTTATTCAGGGGATCATAAGTTTCTTCAAAATGGCCGTTCTCCTCCCCGTTTTTGTTGAGAATAGTACGAACTTCTGTCACCGTTAACACAGCCAGTTTTTCGGATTTTATCTCCAGCTCCTGTTGACAAAGACGCATTACAGTATGTGCATTTTCTTTTAATGCAGGGGGAATCGAACTGACAGGGTATTTCAGCTCTTTGGCAGCCAATGTCGAACAAAGGGCCAGAATCGCTCCTGAACAAATAAATTTCCTCATCATGATTCTATACTTTTTTTATAATCAACATTTCAGATTGCTTCTTCACCACCTGATCAAAGAAGGCTTTTAAATCAAGATATTCTTTTTGAAGAAAAACCGGTTTATTGATATTTAATTTAAACAATACCTGAACAGAATTCTCATTTACGACAGATTGCATCTGAAAATTGGCGGCATTTTCCGGCAAAGCCATTTTAATGTTTTGCGGCAACTGCTCTACCTGATACCCCTGTGGCAATTCAAGTAGGAACACCTGCGTTTTTTCGATCGGAGTTACAAAATCCACAGGATACAGACGCTCTTCGAGTTTAAACGGATTTTCCGTCCATTTCTCAAACAAGGCCGGATTTATAAAAAACTGATTATTTGTTTTTGTCACTCCGTTTTTCAGAACTAATGAGAAATTCTCGTTCAGTGGTTTCGACAAACTATCCATATCAATGACTTCATATTTATCTATTGAAAGTCCGATATGTTTATTTTCAATCGATTTCAGATATTCATCCTGACTGTTGAACGTTTTATAATGATTTCGTTGATCCAGCGCAGCATAATCAAAGTTCGACCTGCTCCACTCTCCTTTCAACAATCCCTCAGTGGTAAGTTTCAGATTAAACATACTCATCGATTTATCTTTCCTGAGTGCAGTCAGGTTAATCCATTCCAGCGTATTCTTTGTAATCAGCAAACCACGACCGTTAACATCACGCTCCGGCAACATATCGAGTGGCAGATTCTCTTCCGTAGCATCCAGATTATAACTCTGATCACCAATAACTGCATGGGCTATCACATAGTTCAGTTTATCGAAACTAACCGAATAAGGAGGTAAAACTCCATTATCACGCGTACTCAACACCAATGGATTGGCATCGATATCCAATTTACGCAATAGCAAAATCAAAATCAGATTAATATCAGCATTATTACCAATCTTCTTATTCAGAGCGGTACTCAAACTATTACCTGAAGGCCAAATAGACTCTTTTTTATTCCATTTAATCTTCTTGACCTCATCAAACGCTTTGGCTAAGCGTTCCTCGGGTGTCTTGGCCACTGCTTTTATCTGCTTCTCCAATCCATTTAGAAAAATAGATATTCCACTTAAATGCTGGCCAAAGTCCTCATCCCGTCGTAATGTTTCAGCAACAGCCTCCCATGTTGTAGCATATTCTTTATAATATACACCCGGAATATTTATGACAGACACTTCGATATCAAATCGTGAAAGATAATTTTCTGAGTTATCTACATAAGGCTCTGACTTAAAAGCAGGCACATCTTTGGTTACCCAGCGATAGTCTGATGATTCTGATATTGGAATATATCCGAAAAAGTTTTTTCGGAATGTCAGGTAAGTATTGGGTTCAATAATCAGTTCACTCCAACGCATTGGAATGCTCTCCTGAAACCGCCAGTAAGAAGGCAAACCTACATAACAGATTTCCAGGTCTATTACCGATCCCACCTTCACATTGGGCATAGCCACACGTGCACGATAACGTCCCTTGGTAATGCGTTCTATAAAAATTGATTCTTTTTTCAGCTTGGAAACAACCGGTGCGCCATTTTCCAAATTAACTGTTTGCCCTTTCACGATGGCATTTTCTGCTGCCGGAGCTATAAAATCCCCCCAGGATTTCCCCTCTTCTTTCAAGACCTTTATCCGTACCTGATGTACAAACTGGAAATTCCGGGAATCAAAATAACCGAAATTGCACAACATAACCGCAGCGGCACTTGTATCCGCCGGATACACCTTCATTTGCAGATCTGCCTGATCTACCTTACCAAACTTCATAGGTGCTTTTTGAGCCTGAACAACACAGATCCAAAGAAGTAGTCCTAATGCAAGAAAAGATCTCTTTCTAAAAAAATACACATGCATACCTATCTGTTTTTAAATTTCTAAATCCAAATATATAAATAACAAGCCAAATGATCAATATATTTTTTAATTTAATTTTACATGTTTACATTACATGAAACATTATTTTCAATATAAATACCACTGCCCTCCATAAAATCTAAATAAGGACATCTTTTAATATAATCCATTAACCAAACATTTAAGATTTGACACCAGAACAAAGCCTCATTATTAAAAGCCTGTTTAAAATTCCACAAACACTCCAATATTCACCTGAACCTGAAATCAAGTGCTTCCTTGCGTCTATTTTCACTATAGGTTTAGTCCGGGTTGACTTTACACTTATATAGACATAACACAGAGGTAAAATAGACATAACATATAGATAAAATACTCTTTATAAAGAGTATTTTATCTATATGTTATTACTGTATTGATTTTATATAACCCACATTTATACCTAAAGCCAATATATAACCAACCTAAAGTCAACCAATAGACAACCTATATGTAACGAATTTATTGAGCCTGTTCATGAAACAGTGTCGGTACGGCAGTATTTTATGATGAGTACACTATCATATCAGGTCCTAATATCAATTATTTCCATTTTTATTAGGTTATGTCTGAAAATCTGAGTAATATTGCACCACTTTTCAAAAACAGAAGACATGATGAATCTTACAGCACATACCCTGCTCTTTACGACGACCACCCCTTGGGGGGTTCAGTAATTCATGTCTTTATCCAATCAATCAATCACATCCAATTTGTGCGGTACGTTGCAAAAGGCAGCAACGGGAGCAGTATTGCGTACCGACACTATCGTTTACCCTGAACCAGGGCAATACTCTATTTGCAAATACATAAAGAATATACTATATGAAACTAGCATGCACTTACGTTAGCCAAAGAGAATAACAGTATATGCGAGTTCCATATGTAGCCAAAACAAAATCATTATTGACATATGAAAGTTTTAAAGTTTGGAGGAACTTCGGTAGGCTCCATTGAAAGCATTCAGAACGTAAAAAAGATAGCGGAAGCCCGCAAAGAATCCATCATAGTAGTAGTTTCTGCCTTAGGCGGAATCACAGACCAACTGCTGAAAACCGCACGCATGGCTGTAGACGGAGATGCTGCATATCTTCAGGAAATAGAAACCATTGTCAACCGCCACTTCAATGTAATTGAAGGTGTTGTTTTAGCTGATAAAAAAGCTGAAACACGCCAGAAAGTGAACGATCTTCTTGATGAACTTTCAAACATATACAAAGGTGTTTACCTGATCCGTGATCTTTCTCCGAAAACCAACGACATGATTGTAAGTTACGGTGAACGCATGTCATCGGTAATTGTTAGCAATGCGATCAACGGAGCAAAACTATACGATTCGAGAGAGTTTATCAAAACCGACACTCAGTTTGGCAAGCACAACTGCAACTTTGGACTTACCAACAAGCTGATCAGAGAGACTTTTGCTGAGCAACCTCAAATTGCTCTGATTCCGGGATTTATCTCGACAGACAGTGTAACCGGTGAAATCACCAACCTGGGCCGGGGTGGTTCAGACTATACAGCGGCTATTGTTGCTGCAGCGTTACAGGCTGAAATGTTGGAGATCTGGACAGATGTGGACGGATTCCTGACCGCAGATCCCCGCATTATCAGCAAAGCTTATGTGATCGACAAACTGAGTTTTGTTGAGGCGATGGAGCTTTGTAACTTCGGGGCAAAAGTGATTTTCCCGCCAACCATTTACCCGGTTTACCATAAAAATATTCCGATTGTTATCAAAAACACCTTTAATCCGGAAGCACCGGGAACATTTATCTCCCGCGATATGGTGGGTGATAAGAAAAAAGCGATCAAGGGTATATCCTCAATCAACGACGCATGCCTGATTACCGTACAGGGATTAGGTATGGTAGGTGTTATTGGTGTGAACTTCCGCATTTTCCGTGCTTTGGCAAAATCAGGGATCAGTGTATTCCTTGTATCGCAGGCTGCTTCGGAAAACAACACTTCGTTCGGTGTGCGTAATGCCGATGCCGATTTGGCCGTAAAAGTGCTGAAAGAAGAATTTGAGCACGAGATTTCTATCGGAGAGATTAACGATATCAAGGCAGAGAAAGATCTGGCTTGTGTGGCTATTGTGGGCGAAAACATGAAGCACACTCCCGGTATTGCCGGGAAACTTTTCGGTACACTTGGCCGTAACGGGATAAACGTGATTGCTTGTGCTCAGGGCGCTTCTGAGACCAATATCTCCTTCGTTATCCGTGTGGACAGTCTGAAAAAGGCATTGAACGTTATCCACGAAAGTTTCTTCCTGTCGGATTATCAGGAACTTAATCTTTTTGTTGCCGGAGTCGGATTGGTAGGCGGTAATTTATTGCAACAAATCCAGAAGCAACAGGAGAAACTTTTAAAAGAGAAGTCACTCAAAATCAATGTTGTCGGACTGATCAATTCAAAACATTGTTTGTTCAAACGTGAAGGTATTAACCTTGAAAATTATAAGGAGGGACTCGCAAAGGCAACTGTTCCTGCGTCTCCTGAATCGATCATAAACGGAATTCAGGAGATGAACATCTTCAATTCTGTCTTTGTTGACTGTACGGCAAGCGAAACCATCGCATCGGTTTATAACGAATTGCTGAAACACAACGTTTCGGTAGTTTGTGCCAATAAAGTAGCGGCTTCCTCTTCTTATGACAATTATACCGAACTGAAGCAAACAGCCAACCAACGCGGTGTGAAGTTTCTGTTTGAGACAAACGTGGGAGCCGGCTTGCCCATCATCAATACGATGAATGCATTGACCAACAGTGGCGACCGCATCCTGAAACTGGAAGCTGTTCTTTCGGGAACTTTGAACTATATCTTTAACACCCTGAGTGAAGATATCCCATTGAGCAAAACCATCGTGATGGCTAAAGAAGCCGGTTTTGCAGAACCGGATCCCCGTATCGACCTGAGCGGTAAAGATGTAATCCGGAAACTGGTGATCCTTTCACGCGAAGCCGGATACGCCATCGAGCAGGAAGATGTGAAAAAGAATCTCTTCATTCCACAGAAATATTTCGATGGAAGTCTTAATGATTTCTGGGCAACCGTTTCGGAACTCGACGGAGAGTTCGAAGAGCGACGCAAAGCGTTGGTAGCAGAGAACAAACGTTACCGGTTTGTGGCTAAACTCGAAAACGGCGAAGCATCGGTTGGCTTGCAGGAAGTGGACGATAGCCATCCGTTCTTCCACCTCGAAGGAAGTAACAACATCATCATGATTACCACCGAGCGCTACAACGAATATCCGATGATCATCAAAGGATACGGTGCCGGTGCGGGCGTTACTGCCGCAGGGGTATTTGCCGATATTATCAGTATTGCGAATATCAGATAATCCGGATATTAGCGAATTAGCATGTTGGCTAATTCAATAGTAAATTGTAAATGACTAAATGGTAAATAGAACAATGAAATACATCATCATACTCGGTGACGGGATGGCCGATGAGCCCATCGAAAAACTGGGCGGAAAAACTCCGCTACAGGTGGCCAACAAACCGTCCATAGATAAGCTGGCCGCGATGGGTGTCAGCGGGATGTTCTGCAGCGTACCCGAAGGCTTTGCTCCGGGTAGCGAGATTGCCAACCTGACTGTACTGGGCTACGATGTGGCTAAAGAGTTCGAAGGACGTGGCTCACTGGAGGCTGCCAGCATGGGAATTTCCATCGAAGAGGGCGAAATGGCCATGCGCTGCAACATCATCTGCATTGAAAACGACAAAATCAAGAACCACTCTGCCGGTCACATTTCTAACGAAGAGGCTGAGGAGCTGATTCTTTTCCTGCAGAAAGAGCTCGGCAACGAGTTTGTCAATTTCTTCCCGGGAGTATCATACCGCCATTTGCTCAAAATCAAAGGCGGTAACAAAGCCCTCAAATGCACACCACCGCACGATGTACCGGGTACTCCGTTCCGCGAGGTAATGATCGAAGCGGAAACGCCCGAAGCGGAAGAAACTGCACGCCTTCTCAACGAGCTTATTCTGAAATCTCAGAAACTTTTAGCTGACCATCCGGTGAACCTGAAACGTATTGCTGCCGGCAAAGATCCTGCCAACAGCATCTGGCCATGGTCTCCGGGGTACAAACCGCAGATGAGAACCTTGATGGAGGTTTTCGGAATACAAAGCGGTTCTGTTATTTCGGCGGTAGATTTAATCAAAGGAATCGGCGTATATGCCGGACTAAATTCCATTGACGTGGAAGGTGCTACCGGCCTCTGGAACACCAACTACGAAGGTAAAACTGCCGCAGCTCTGGAAGCATTGAAAACGAAAGATTTCGTATTCTTACATATCGAAGCAAGCGACGAAGCGGGTCACGAAGGCGATGTGGAATTGAAAACCAGAACCATCGAATTCCTCGACAGCCGTTGCGTGAAAACAATCCTTGAAGAGACTGCAAAATGGGACGAACCGGTGACTATCGCATTATTGCCTGACCATCCGACCCCTTGCCGCATCAAGACACACACCAACTCTCCGGTACCGTTTATCATTTACAAACCGGGCCAGAAAGCCGACGATGTACAGGTGTATGATGAATTCGCAGCTGAAAAAGGCGGTTACGGCCTGCTGAAGGGTGATGAATTTATGAAAGAATTATTCCGATGAATGTAGAGACGCAAGATTTTGCGTCTCTACCCCCCAATTGACAATAAAACCAAAAATGAAATATTACAGTACCAACAAACAAGTAGCACCGGCATCACTGCAAGAGGCCGTTGTAAAAGGACTGGCTGCTGACCGCGGCCTGTTCATGCCGGAGAAGATCAAAGCCCTTCCGGCAGAATTTTACGAGAATATCGACAAAATGAGTTTTCAGGAAATCGCTTATGTGGTAGCCGATGCTTTCTTCGGCGAAGACATTGAAGCTGACACCCTGAAGGCCATCGTTTATGACACCCTCAACTTCGACGCTCCGGTTGTTCCGGTGAGTGAAGGCATCTACAGCCTGGAGCTTTACCACGGTCCTACCCTTGCGTTCAAAGACGTGGGAGGTCGTTTTATGGCTCGTTTGTTGGGCTATTTCATCAAGAAACAGGGACAGAAAGATGTGAATGTACTCGTAGCTACTTCGGGAGATACCGGCAGCGCGGTGGCCAACGGATTCCTTGGTGTGGAAGGTATTCACGTGTATGTGTTGTACCCGAAAGGTCTGGTGAGCCCGATCCAGGAGTGCCAGTTTACCACATTGGGACAAAACATCACTGCACTGGAGGTGGACGGTACCTTCGACGACTGCCAGGCGTTGGTGAAATCGGCATTCATGGACGAAGAGCTGAACGCGAAGATGAACCTCACTTCGGCAAACTCGATCAATGTGGCACGCTTCCTGCCTCAGGCGTTCTACTACTTCTACGCTTACGCTCAACTGAAAAAAATAGGCAAAGCTGATGACGTAGTAGTGTGTGTACCGAGCGGAAACTTTGGCAACATCACTGCGGGATTGTTCGGCAAGAAAATGGGATTGCCCATCAAACGTTTCATCGCGGCCAACAACCGTAATGATATCTTCCTGAACTACCTCAACACCGGCGTGTACACTCCGAAACCGTCTGTATCGACTATTGCCAACGCGATGGACGTAGGTGATCCGAGTAACTTCGCCCGTGTGCTTGACCTCTACGGCGAATCGTGGGAAGCGATCAAAGGCGAAATCAGCGGATGCAGCTACAACGACGAACAAATTGCTGAAACTGTTGCCGCTACTTATAAAGCTACCGGCTACCTGCTCGACCCACACGGCGCTTGCGGATACAAGGCTTTGACCGAACAACTGCAACCGGGTGAAACCGGTGTGTTCCTCGAAACGGCTCACCCGGCTAAATTCCTCGAAACGGTGGAAAACATCATCGGAGAGAAAGTGGAGATTCCACAAAAGCTGCAGGAGTTTATGAAAGGTACCAAACAGAGCATCGAACTGGGCAAGGATTTTGCCGGTTTCAAAGGTTATCTAATGGGGAAATAATCAACCGTACAGCGGCTTCAGGCCGCTTCGGATTAGAATATGAAAAGGGAAGTTGAACGATGGTTTGGCTTCCCGTTTTTGATGATTTACTATAATAACAAATACTTTTATATTAGAATTTTATTTGTGTATTATGAAACTAAATTTTCATTTTCTCTTAGCTAATTCCGCTGGGGTAAATTATCAAAACAGTGTAAATTTTAAACAATTAAATTCACTAAGAGCCTGTTAAAATTTTACCGAAACATTATCATATAAGGAGGCGAAAAACCTTTCTTTGCTCCTTTTGTAGCCTCTTTCGGGTATATTTTTCACTCTCCCCCTTGATTTAGCCCGCTAAATCTGCGGGATAAAAGCAACAAATGCACATCAAAATAACCATAGAAAAGTTGAGCAATAAAATTTAAACAGACTCTAAAACAAACTCTTTTCTTTCCAAGCAAATCAACGTATATTATCTAATAATTAGTCACCTTATAAAATCGCATAAAATGAAAGAAGATGTTCTAAAATCCGTTATCCAAAAAAGAATCCAAAATGGAGAAACTGTATCTATCTCAAAGGTTAATTATTCGATAGAAATAGTTTATAATGATCTTTCAACTGATAAAAATATTAGAATCGGCATTGAAGGACATTTACAATCAATTCTTTTCAGATTCGTAAAAATAGATCAAGACGGCTATTATACGTTCAAGGGTGAGAATATAGCATATGAAGCTAGAATTAGTTTAAATGAATCAAAATCTATCGTTAAGCTCATTATAGATCGTGTTGATGAAAACTTCTCAATTGAGTTTGATTTTAATTTATATGACCTAAATGAAAAAGACAATATAGTTGAAAATGTTTTACTACCTAGAGAAATGAGCACTTCTTTCCCTGAACGTTTAATTACTGATGAAAGGCTAAATGAAGAAATTACTTTGAATGAAGATAGAATTGAAACAACTATAGAACTTATAGAAGATTCCGATTCTTTTACAACGGGTGTACTTTTCGAACGCTTAAACCATTATAAATGGTGCTTAAATATCCTGAATTCTGAAAAAAAAAGGAGGTGGGCTCAAAATTTAAAATGAGACAACCTCGTTGAACGTAGCGTAGCATAAGCAAAAGCCGTTGGGCGAAGTCTCCAGACTTGCAACATCCCGGCTGAACCTCAGAAACGCCAGACCACAAAAATATCAGCAGAGGCTCTGCCGCCAATTCCTCTTGGCCGAAGGCCTAACACATAATCAGCCCAACGGCAACGCCGTTGGATAATAAAATCGCGCAACAGCCACCCATGTTCTGAAAGGACAACATAATTCATTCGTTTTTATATTGCTCTTTCAGAGCGAAATCCTGCTGTGATTGCACCCTTTTCCCAAGGCATTGCCATTGGGCTAATGATAGATTGGGCTTTCAGCCCGGTTTATTGAACAATCCATTCATCTGATCTCATTAAGGTACCCAAAAGAGCATCGAACGGGGCAAGGATTTTGCCGGTTTCAAAAGCTACCTGATGGGTAAATAATTAACCAGACAACGAATTTAGACCACTTGTAGGATTAGAACATGAAAGGGAAGTCTAATTTGGATTTGGCTTTCCTTTTATTCACAGGGTTAAAACCCGTGTGCTACCACATCGGCCATGCCTACGGCATTTCATAACACCGGAGGTGTGACCGATGTGGTAATGCCGGAGTTTAGTCCGGCATCTTCAGCTCAAAGCTAATACCTCGCGGAAATATTAAACGCAACAAGCGGCATTAAGCCGCTGTTCGCTTCGAAGAATTCACTATCTTCATCCTCCAAAAAACAAAACCGTCATGCAACTTCACACCCCCATCGAAATACCCCTATCCCCCACCCCGATCAGTTACACTGACAAGCTGATGCTGCTTGGCTCCTGCTTTGCCGAGAATATCGGGGAAAAGCTGACCGACAACAAGTTTCAGGTCGATATCAATCCATTCGGCATATTGTATAATCCGTTGTCGTTAAAATCAGCGTTATCCAACTTGCTGGAGAGGCGAATATTTACCGGGAAAGACCTATTTGAGCATCACGGCGTGTACCACAGCTTTGCGCACCATTCACGCTTTTCGGCGGTCGATGCGCAGGAGTGCCTATCGATGATCAACGGGCGGATGATTCGTTCAGCGCAATGGTTGCGGGAAACTGACCGGTTGATCATTACTTTCGGGACTGCCTTTGTTTATCAACTGAAGGAAACGGAACAGGTAGTGAGCAATTGCCACAAGTTGCCGGAGAAATTATTCCACCGGGAAAGAATCAGCGTGGAGCAAATTGTAACGGAATGGCAAGAGCTAATCCATAAGCTACGGGCAGAGAATCCGAAACTGAAGCTGCTCTTTACCGTGAGTCCCATCCGCCACTGGAAGGACGGAGCACACGAAAACCAACTCAGCAAAGCTACACTCCTGATTGCTATTGACCAACTGGTGAAGGAGTTTGAATATTGCAGCTACTTTCCGGCTTATGAAATTGTGATGGACGAATTGCGCGATTACCGTTTCTATGCCGAGGATATGATTCACCCGTCAGGACAGACTGTAGATTATATCTGGCATAGATTTACAGAAGCCCAGCTTTCAAAGGAAACCCTTTCACTGATGGCAGAATGGGAGAAACTCCGTAAAGCACTTCAACACAGACCGTTTAATCCCAAAGCGGAATCTTATAAGAACTTTTTGCAGCAAAATTTGCAAAAAGCAGAACAATTAACTAAAAAATGCCCGACCTTTGTACTGTCAACAGAAGTTGCCCATATACTTGAGCAACTCAAATCTTTTGAACAGTTATGACATACTCCGTTACTGAAATTGCACGCATTATCCACGCTTCGTGCACCGAGATAATAGATGGTCCTATCAGCCTTCTGCTGACTGACAGCCGTTCGCTCTCCTTCCCCGAAGAAACGCTCTTTTTTGCATTGAAGACTAAACAAAACGATGGTCACAAATACGTAACCGAACTTTACCAGAAAGGAGTACGTAACTTTGTGATTAGTCAACAAAGTGTATTGTTTGAAAGTCTTACTGATGCCAATTTTCTCCTTGTAAATGATGCGTTAACTGCATTACAGCAATTAGCCACCCATCATCGCCAGAAATTTCATATTCCGGTGATTGGAATCACAGGCAGTAATGGTAAAACCATAGTCAAAGAGTGGCTTTACCAGCTATTGAATGAAGATAAACGTATTGTCCGCTCACCTCGCAGCTACAATTCTCAGACGGGTGTACCTTTATCGGTTTGGCGCCTGGAAGAACAAGCCGAACTGGCAATCTTCGAAGCCGGCATCTCGCAACCGGAAGAGATGGAAAGGCTGGAGAAAATCATCATACCTCAAATCGGCATTCTGACCAATATCGGCAGTGCTCATCAGGAAAGCTTTCAATCCATTGAACAAAAGTGTCTGGAAAAGCTGAAGCTTTTTGCTCATTCTGAGACAATTATTTATGAGGAAGATGATCCGATTGTACAACATTGCATTCTGAATACCATTGTCGGAGAGAATTTCCTCTCCTGGTCGAAAAAGAATCAAGATGCTCCGCTTTTCATTTCCAAAGTAAAAAAAGAAGAGCAATCAACATATATCAATTACAACTATCTTCATATTATTGACGGAGATTTTGAGATTCCGTTTACTGAAGATGCTAATATAGAGAATGCCATTCATTGCCCTGGCTGTGATGCTTTATTTTCAGGTTTCACCTGAAAAAATAAAGGCCCGGATGAAAAAGCTACATTCGGTAGCTATGCGTCTGGAAGTGAAAGAAGGAATTCAGAATTGTCTGATTATAGATGACACCTATAGTCTCGACTTTAATTCACTTGAACTGGCTCTCGATTTTCAAATGCGCCGGGCTAAAGGCTCTGACCTTAAGCGCACACTTATCCTCTCCGATTTGCAACAGACAGGGAAATCGAACCGAATGCTTTATAAAGAAGTCGCGACCCTTCTTGAACAAAAAGGGGTAGAGAAACTGATCGGAATCGGTAAGAATATTTTCGAACAGGCATCCCTTTTTCCCATGAGCAAAGGTTTTTACGAAACCACAGATGAGTTCCTGCAATCACCCATTATCTCATCTTTTGATAATGAGCTCATTCTGGTAAAAGGTGCCCGCGACTTTCATTTCGAAAAAATATCAGACCGGCTGCAATTAAAAGTTCATGAAACTATCCTCGAAGTCAATCTGGATGCAATAGTTCACAACTTTAATTACTACCGCAGTAAACTGAATCCAACGACCAAAATGGTCTGCATGGTGAAAGCTTTCGGTTATGGTGCCGGTTCGTATGAATTAGCCAAAACCCTGCAAGAGCACCATTGCGACTATCTGGCCGTAGCAGTAGCCGACGAAGGAGCCGAATTGCGCAAAGCGGGTATTTATATGCCGCTAATGGTTATGAACCCTGAAATGAGCAGTTTCAACGTGCTTTTTGACAACGAACTGGAACCAGAGGTTTACAGCTTTAAACTACTGAAAGCATTAATTCGTGCAGCCGAAATGCAGGGAATTAGTAACTATCCTGTGCATATAAAAATCGATTCCGGTATGCACCGCCTGGGCTTCCTGCCTGAAGATATGACAGAACTCACCGAACTACTGGCTACTCAAAGCGCTTTAAAAAGTTCGTTCTGTTTTTTCCCATCTGGCGGGCAGCGACAGCAATGAACACGACGATTACACAATGCGCCAGATAAATGTCTTTACGACATGTGCCAATCTTATTGAATCTGCAGTGGGTTATAAAGTTCTGCATCATATTCTCAATACTGCAGGTATTTTCCGTTTCCCTGAATATCAAAAAGATATGGTACGTTTAGGAATCGGACTATATGGAGTGAGTTCATCAGGTGAAGAGGGGATTACGTAACGTCAGCACTCTGAAATCGACCATACTGCAGATCAAAACTGTAAAAGCCGGCGAAACGATAGGCTATGGACGCAAATGGGAATTGACCCGCGACTCCCGCATCGTTACTATCCCCATCGGTTATGCCGACGGACTCGACCGTCACCTGAGCAATGGTGTCGGTGAAGTACTGGTCAACGGCAAACGCGCACCTATAGTCGGCAATATCTGCATGGATAATTACTATGATTGATCTTACAGATATTGATGTACAGGAAGGTGATACCGCAATAATATTTGGGGAAGAACTGCCTGTCACTGAGTTAGCAGATAAACTGGGAACGATTCCTTATGAAATTATTACATCTGTGGCCTCACGTGTAAAACGCGTTTATTATCGGGAATAAATATGATCCGTATTAATAAAATTTGATCAGGAAGTTATCGGATTCATTTCCGGTAACTTCTTTTTTTATTTATCGCAATATTTCAGATTCGTTTAACAAAGGAATTCAATTGTTTGTTTTAAGTATTATTCATATATTTGTTTCAATCGAAGTAGTTCACCCTTTTAAAACTAAAATCTATGAAAAGAATAAAGATGAAAAGTCTCCTTTCGGGACTGGTTTTAAGTGTTTGCTTATCGGCAAGTGCTCAGAATGTCAAAGATCAATTATCAGTACCTGCAATCAACTTTGGATCACAGACTTTCAAACTCTCAGGAACACAACATCCCGGAAATAATCATTATAAACAAATCTATTTACCTAACAATGAGAAACAGAATAACTTTAACTCGATGATTCAGATTGAAGTGGTTTACGGAGAAGACAGCGTTCAAAATATCTTTCAGCAAAAAATAAACGAACTGGAATCTTTAAAGAAAAAAGATAAGCTCTGTGATTATACAACCGTGAAGAATCCGGATACAGGCGAATACCAGATCAATTTTACATCAAGTTATGAAAAGAATAAAAAGACAAGTCTTGTGGAATGGAATAGCTATCGGTATAAAGTAATTTCCGGGCAGGATGGAACAAATGGAATTATTTTATTTGCAATAACTAAAAGGGCTTCCGGAAAAAACTGCACTGCTTTTATTGAAGAGATAAAGAGTAATCGTGAGAACTGGACGAGTTCAATTAAAAACTTTAATTTACCCAATATAAAACCGATCGAGTAGAATGTAACATTCTATCAAAAAAAAGCTATTGGAACTTATAAATCCAATAGCTTTTTTCATTGACACCATATTTCCATAATCAGTGAATTTAAAAACCTTATTTGTAACTTTTCCGTTATATATCTAATATTGAATTTAATTCACCGATAATATGAGAACATACAAATTATTCACGCCTCTCAGTTTGGGATCCTTTGAGTTGAAAAACCGCATAGTGATGTCGCCAATGACCAGATGCCGGGCAATCGGTCATGTTCCTAATGATTTGATGGCAGAATATTATTACCAACGCTCAGATGCAGGACTGATTATTACAGAAGGTACATCCCCGTCATTAAATGGGTTGGGTTATGCACGCATCCCCGGAATCTATACTGAACATCAGATTGAGGGGTGGAAAAAGATTACATCGGCAGTACACAAAAAGGGCGGAAAAATATTTGTACAACTGATGCACACCGGAAGAATAAGCCATATCCTTAATATGCCTGAGGGAGCCCAAATACTGGCGCCTTCAGCTATTAAAGCAGCCGGTCAGATGTGGACTGACGCTCAAATGATGCAGGATTTTCCAATTCCCCGGGAAATGACAACAGATGATCTTATTCAGACAAAGCAGGAATTTATCAACGCCGCTAAAAATGCTTTAAAGGCCGGATTCGACGGTGTTGAATTACACGGAGCCAATGGCTATTTACTTGAACAATTTCTTTCACCTGTAAGTAATGTACGCACAGATAAATATGGGGGGAGTATTGAAAACCGTAGTCGGTTTATAATTGAAGTCGTCAATGCTGTAGCAGATGCTATAGGAAAAGATAAAACCGGCATTCGTTTATCGCCATATGGCGTAGCCAGCGATATGCCCCTCTATCCCGAGATTGAAGCAACCTACAAATATCTGGCAGAGAGATTAAACAAATCAGATATTGCTTATATCCATTTAGTTGATCATTCAGCAATGGGTGCACCTGTTGTTCCGTTGGAAATTAAGACAGCTATCAGGTCACTGTTCAGGAACTCAATAATTCTATCCGGGGGCTACAACAAAGAAAAGGCTGAAGCTGACCTTGAAAGCGGATTAGGTGATCTTATCGCTTTCGGACGTCCCTTCATCAATAATCCAGATCTGGTAGATCGTTTAAAAAACGATTGGCCTCTATCGCAGGATTTAAAAATGGATGCCTTTTATACACCTGATGAAAAAGGATATACCGATTACCCATCTTATCAGGCACAATAACCGTTATTTATAGAAGTAAAGAAGAGAGAGGTGCTACAGTAGTACCTCTCTCTTCTTTGTTTTCAAAGAATTCATATAGTATTTATCAGGAATCTTTCAGGTATATGAATACTACAAAGCATCCTGAATATCAGCCATATTTAAATTATACAAGGCATCGAGGAAAGCCACCTGAAAACTGCCGGGGCCGGTAGATTTTGCTAAAGCTATTTCACCGCAAATACCCATTACATACATCGCATTGATAGCTGCCTCAAAAGCATCAGGGTTTACCGCTGCAAAAGCGCCACAAATAGCCGTTGCCGTACATCCCATTCCCGTTATACGTGTCATCATTGGAGTTCCGTTTTCTACTCTGGCGATCTGATCACCACTAACAATATAGTCAGTCTGACCGCTGATTACTACTACCGAACCAAATTCTTTAGAAATAGCTTTGGCTGCTTCGACGGCATCTTCCGAGGCAGCTGTACTATCAACACCTTTACCACCCGATGCTGCTTTATTGAGGGCCATGATTTCAGATCCATTTCCCCGAATAATTGCCGGTGCGGCTTTTTGGATCAATGTCTCGCAAGCCTGATTACGCAGTTGGGTTGCACCTACCGCAACCGGGTCAAATACAATTGGCTTACCCAGTTCTTTGGCTTTTACCATTGCCTTCTCCATTCCATCGATCCAGTGACGACTCAAAGTTCCGATATTTACCACCAACGAACCGGCAAAGACCACCATCTCTTCCACCTCATCCACACTATGCACCATGGCAGGTGAAGCTCCGATAGCCAACAAAGCATTCGCTGTATTATTCATCACTACATAATTGGTAATATTCTGGATCAAAGGAGCCTGTTCACGGATTTTCTCTACATCGTTCCAAACTAAATTTGCTCTTGTCATAATATGATATTGATTCGTTAATGATCTGATAAGAAAATCCCGCTGATTTCGCCAATTTCACAGAAGAATCTGCGCAATGAGCGAGATCAGCGGGAATGATATTAATGCCCTTATCTGTTTAAGTCTACAAATTTAGCACCTTTTTCAACGCTTTGTAACCCGAAGCACTTACTTTGATTGTTTCGCGGTTAGATAATAATACTGTCCAACTCTCTTTCTCGTACAATTCCAGTCCTTTAATATGCTCTACATTGACGATATAGGAACGATGCACACGTACAAACTGACGTTCATCCAAATGACTTTCAAAAAACTTCATGGTCTTCTCCTTTAGAAAACGCCCCTCGGCTGTATGAATCTGCACATAATCGCCATCCGATTCAAAATAAAGCACATCATTCACGGGAATAATGCGGATTTTCTGTCCGCTACGTATTGCCACACGCTGCAAATCCTCCTCTTTTCCCGAAACCTCATCCAGTAACTGTTTCACCGAAGTTCCGGAATCTGTTGTTGACTGTAATAAACGTTGACGTACTTTCCCGATTGCCTGATCGAATCGTTCGCGATGAAATGGCTTCATCAGATAATCGCAGGCATTAGCTTCAAAGGCTTTTATTGCATATTCGTCAAATGCGGTAATAAAGATCACTACAGGGGGATTTTCCAACAATTCAAGCAACTCGAAACCAGACACCCTGGGCATACGGATATCAAGTAAAATCAGATCGGGCTGTAACTCCCTGATCAGACGAAATGCTTCAAAACCGTCCGGTGCTTCGCCCAGAATCTCCACATCGGAATGGGCAGACAAATAGTGCTTCAATAAAGCGCGTGCCGGCGCCTCGTCGTCAATGATTAAAGTTCGGATGGACATAATCTGGGGATTAATAATGTTGCAGTAAAAAGAGTTTCCTGTTTCTGGATTTCCAGCGAAGCAGTTTCGCCATATATCAGCCTTAATCGTTGACGAACATTACTCAGACCCAGTCCGTTTCCCTTCTGGTAAGGAGTATTCGGTTCATAACTGTTTCGGATAACAAACCTGACATGATCATCAATACAGGAAATATGAGTTTCAATCCAGACAGGATTCATACTTTCGTAAACACCATGTTTGATGGCATTTTCATAAAGCGGTTGAAGGATCATAGAGGGTATTCTCACCTGAAGGCACTCTTCAGAGATCTTATAATTTGCGCGAAGCTTATCTCCAAAACGGATTTTCTCGATATTAATATAACGCGTGATATTCTCTATCTCCACTTTCAGCGAAGACATAGTGCGATGGCTACCGGCAATGGAATAGCGCAAGTATTCTGAAAGAGAAACGATCATTTCGCTGGCTTTAACAGGTTCGATCTGAGTGAGCCAATTGACCGAATTGAGGCTATTGAAAAGGAAGTGCGGATTTATCTGTGACTTTAACATATCCAGTTCACTGTCTTTGAGCATTTCGCGAAGACGTGATTCGTTTCGTGCTTTTTCGTGCAGATCATCATAGCTGATCCGTAAATAATAGGAGAGCAAAATCAGCACATAAACCATGAATCCGTATATTAACCGTTGTGGAAAATACATCGTAAATTCAGGAGCACTCCCCCAAAACAACTGCACGATAAAATAGACAACAGCCTGCCAGATGATAAGAATTATAACGCATGCTGACGTAAAATCCATTATCCGTTTATAGTGAGAGACCGTGTTTATGAGTGTATATTTCACAAAAAACCATAGCGATAGTCCTAATATAAAAAGAACGCCATTGGAAATAAAACTCAACGCAAGAGCCATTTCAAGCGTAAAATGGCTTGTCACCATCATCGCCCATACTTGCAGCGTAGTCGGAAATATCCAGGCTGCTGAATAAAAGGGGAATATATTCTTGTTGAGAAAAGGATGGCTCATATGAAGCTCTTTATCTCACCACCACCAAAAATACAGGAAGCTTTTACAATCAGAACCCGTGCACTGTCTTTTTGAGCTTCGGAATATTGGCGTTTATCGGCAAAATCACCGAAAATTGAATCTTTTTTCAGTTGAACATTCCAGTTGGAAGGTACAATCAGGGTTATTCCTCCAAAGATGCAATTTACCTCCAATTGATTTACCCCTTCGCCCAATTCGGCATGAGTCAAATCAAGTTCACTACCACCAAAAATGCAGTTGATCTCCCCCCCGCGGAATACCATATCCTGGAATTTGCGCTTTGAGCCACTGAATATATTGTTCTCCTCGATAATACCATTGCGGATTTCACTGCCGGTATAACCTGATTCGAACATGCGAAACGATTTTTTCTTTGAAACAAAAGCCGTTTTACTAATAATGAATAGTCCGGCAGCAATAATCAGCACCGGCCAGTAAAGGCTCACAAATGCCGGATCAACAAAATTAAGTTTCGGCATTAGGAAGAAACCACCAATAAGCATCAGCACAAGTCCCCCGACAACCGAACGATGATGAAAGAATTGCAATATGCCGATTACGACCAGCAACATCGGCCATGAAAAAATGACCGGCTTGTAAACATTATTCAGAAATCCTGTATTAAATCCCAGCAATAATAGTCCTGCCAGGATAACAATCACTCCGAAAAAGAGTTTCGAACCGGTACAATGTTTATGTTTGTCGTGGTAACTGCATTTGTAAGGTGCCGGATCCTCACTTTTTACTTGATTATCCATAATATCCTGAGTTTATAAGTTTGATTCTGATACAAAGATAATTCACCTTTTGATGACACGGTTAACATTATTCCACCGGAACTGATATTCATCCGATAAAATTCTGTTTTTAGGGGTTGAAGAAGAATGCAAACAACAAGTACAGGTCAAATCCCCGGAATATAACAAGTATTGAAAAAGGGTTCACATTTGTCTATAACACTAAAATCCATTACCTTTGCCTCTTATAAAAGGGGTGCCTTACTTTCAGGCTGAGATTACACCCTATGAACCTGATGCGGGTAATGCCGCCGTAGGAATTTATTCATAGTTTCTCATCATCATCATCCGACCGATGTACCGTATCCCCTCTTTCATTATTAGCAAGATAACGGTATGAACAACAACATCAAAATCGATTACCCGGCTTCAGAAAAGATTTATGCTCCGGGAAAATTTCATGACATTCATGTGGCCATGCGCCGCATCACATTACTCGACACTATCGAAATCGAAAGTGGCATGCGAAAAGTAACACAAAATGCGCCTGTAGTAGTTTATGACACCAGCGGTCCGTTCTCCGATCCGTTGATTGACATTGACCTGAAAAAAGGACTTCCCCGCTTGCGCGAATCGTGGATGGTAAAACGTAGCGATGTAGAGCAACTTCAGGAAATCACTTCGGAATACGGACGCATGCGTGCAGCTGACGCATCATTAGATCACCTGCGTTTCCAGCATATTTGTAATCCTTACCGTGCCAAAGACGGGAAAGAGATCACCCAAATGTACTATGCCAAACAGGGTATCATCACTCCTGAAATGGAATATGTGGCCATCCGGGAAAACCAGATGATCGACCAATTGGGAATCGAAAGCCACATTACGCCAGAATTCGTTCGACAAGAAGTAGCTGCAGGACGTGCCATTATCCCCGCCAATATCAATCACCCCGAAGCTGAACCAATGATTATCGGTACCAACTTTCTGGTTAAGCTTAATACCAATATCGGTAATTCCGCGATGTCTTCAAGCATTGAAGAAGAGGTAGAAAAAGCTGTATGGAGTTGCAAATGGGGAGGTGATACACTGATGGACCTTTCGACCGGCGCCAACATTCACGAGACACGTGAATGGATCATCCGTAACTGTCCCGTACCGGTAGGAACCGTGCCCATTTACCAGGCTTTGGAGAAAGTGAATGGCAAAGTCGAAGATCTCAACTGGGAAATCTACCGCGACACACTCATTGAACAGTGCGAGCAGGGAGTGGACTACTTCACCATTCACGCTGGTGTATTGCTAAAACATGCATCGTTATTGAGCAAGCGCCTGACCGGTATCGTTTCACGTGGTGGATCCATCCTAACCAAATGGTGTAAAGTCCACAACACTGAAAATTTCCTGTATACCCATTTTGATGTAATTTGCGAAATTCTCAAAGCTTACGACGTGGCTGTCTCTCTGGGCGACGGAATGCGCCCCGGTTCTATCCACGATGCCAACGATGCACTTCAGTTTGCTGAACTTGAGGTATTGGGCGAACTGACCGAAAAGGCCTGGAAACACAATGTACAGGTAATCATCGAAGGTCCGGGACACGTTCCTATGAATAAGATTCAGGAAAATATGGAATTGCAGAAAAAGGTATGCCACGGTGCACCATTCTATACCCTCGGACCTTTAACAACTGACATTGCACCAGGTTATGACCACATTACTTCGGCTATCGGTGCAGCACAAATCGCATGGTTAGGCACTGCAATGATTTGCTATGTGACTCCCAAAGAACACCTCGGACTACCCAATAAAGAAGATGTACGCAACGGCGTTATCGCCTATAAAATTGCAGCTCATGCTGCAGATCTGGCTAAAGGTCATCCCGGAGCACAAGTACGGGACAATGCATTAAGCAAAGCCCGTTTCGATTTTCGATGGAAAGACCAATTCAATCTTTCTCTCGATCCAGAGCGTGCTTTGGAATACTACAAGGAAGGTTCTCATTCCGATGAAGGTTACTGCACTATGTGCGGACCAAATTTCTGTGCAATGAAGCTTACACGCGAATTGAGCGACTGCGTACACTCAGCAGAATAACTCAAACTCAAGAATCAGAATAACCATTGACAGCCTGTCTCCTTTTCGGGACGGGCTGTCTGTTTATATAATATACCCATCGAAACATATAGCTGTTAATCCTTTGTGCTTAATAAAAGTTTGACGTAACCCTGATTCCTGGTATCTGTCAGTCAGAAACTCAACCGGTTGAAAAGACCGATAGAACCCAGGAGTAATTCTTTAACAATACAGAGGCTTCAATTCAAGGCTATGTAAACCCCAGGCGACACAACTATATGCTGAATATGCTCCCCTGGTTGTTACAATATCATATTAACAGGAAAACACATGAAACTTCTCCAAAAGGTAAGCAGATGCACCTATATCTGAATTTTACAAACGATCAATGTTTGTGAAGAGTATGTGAGGAGTATGTGAGGAGTGTCTGAGGAGGATCAGCGGTGTAAGAACCATTCAAGACTTTAATAAAAACCGATATCAAGTAGACTGCCCATTGGTAGATAACCGGCAGGGAGAGCTTCTTACACCACTCAGCGTACGGGTCTCGTACTGAGCGATTCGTTAATATGTGGGGTTTTGCATTCTTTATAAATTTTATTAGTACTTTTGGACCTTTTCAAGAGCTTACAACGAGTATGCACTGCTCATGCTGGGCACACACATATTGTGTAAGAATAGCAGCGAAGTGATAAATATCAAGGCTTGTAACTCGCTCAAACAATAGTGGTTTGAGCGGTAAATATCACGCAATCTGCCACTATTCAAACAATTTACCGTTACGGCATACTATAAAAAAGAAAACCTGGTACAAATAGACAGCTATGAGGAAATTTAAAGCAAATAAACATACTATTATTGTTACGACTGCTTGTGTCGTTTTTGTTTTGCTGTCGAGCTTTTATCACCATATCGACAAGTATTTGACTGGAATAACTTTCATTCTACTGACTTTACTTATACCGACAACATTTATCTTGGTTTTAACTTATGTGGTTAAAGGATTTTTTCAGATTTACAAAGAACGAAAGAATCTGACTTTCAAGTTCTGCCTTCCGACAATAATTGGTTTGACTAGTTTGACTTATATCATTTTTAGTCCGTGGCAACTCGACTCTGAGAATTTAGAAAGCGAAGTAGAATTTAGAGCTTGTTATGAAGGAACACAGAATCAGTCATATATAAAATTCAGAAAAGACAAATCATTTGAGATAAACTCTACAGGTGTCTTCTTCTCTGACTATTGGTTTACGGGACATTGGCGAAAAAGTGCAGATACTATCTTCATGAAATTCGATAAAGAAATACCAAGACTGCTTAGCGACACAATTATAATTAGAAATGAGTATTTAGTTCCACTAACAGAACTAAACAAAGACACGACAATAAATTACGGTAGATGTTACTATTTGGGATATTGTAAAGGACTAAATTAGAAAACTACGACTGCATAATCGAGCAGATGGCCTAATAAAATACTCAATATACTACTATTCTGGTGATTACTACAACTTATCAACAAAACGGCATTGTTTTATTATCTGACATTCTGCATTCTTATTTTCCTGCGAAATTTTAGGAAGACATTTCAACTTTCAATTGTCTTATAATTGCGACTAGAATGGGTTAACCTGCAATTCGAATAAAAAATATGCTTTATTCTCCCTCTATTCCAAAAAAATATGTAAGTTTGAAAAGAAATCGATTAAAACTTCAACAATACAGATTTTTATTGCAGAACCCTTTCAGTTATGAACCCAATCAAAATAAAAACAACAACCCTTTTACTCTTTATTTCCGCTTTTACTTTTGCTCAATCTGTTGAAGAAGCTAAAATAATTTTCCAACAAGGCGACTATGCGAAAGCGAAAGAGCTTTTCGCCAAACAACTGAAAATAAAACCAAAAGATCCTCTTTTAAACCAATATCAGGCTATTTGCCTGGGTGAACTCTGTTATTCGAATTATCAGTTTGATGAAAGTATAATTCAACTTCAAAAGTGCATCGAGAACCCTAAGGCTGATCCGGAGTTGAAAAGAAAAGCAGAAAAACGTTTATTGCAATCAGAAACGGCAGCCCGACTGATGCGGGGGGTGGAAAAGGTTCAGATCATCGATAGCCTGGTAGTGGATAAAGCAAACTTTATGCAATTTTACAACCTCAGTCAGGAATCCGGCTCTGTAGAAAGTTCAGATCACTTTTTTAAAAGGACAAATGGTGGATTCTCATCTGTATATCAAAATCAAAGAAAAGATAAAATCTATTTTGCCGAAAAGAACAACGGAACCGGATATCAACTATATACTCAAAATCGGCTGATGGATACCTGGAGCGAAAAAACCCCTTTGGCAGAGACCATAAATAGCACTGCCAATGAAAACTTCCCGTTTGTTCTTTCCGATGGCACAACCCTCTATTTCGCATCTGATAATGAGAGCTCTATGGGTGGATACGATATTTTCGTCACAAGGTATAATCTGGCAAATGACAGTTATCTGGCACCGGAAAATGTAGGAATGCCTTTCAATTCTATCTACAATGACTATCTTCTCGCAATCGACGAACAGAATAATGTAGGATGGTTTGCCAGTGACCGATACCAACCCAAAGACAAAGTGGTAATCTATATCTTTATACCCAATGAAAGTAAAAAGGTATATGAAAATGAAACACCTGAAAAGCTGGCCCGGTTAGCTCAGATCCGAAGCATAAAAGATTCCTGGATTAAAGGAGCCAATTATACCGCGTTATTGAAAAAAGTGCACAATCAAAATAATTCCGGGAAGGGCATCTTAAATACAAAGACTGCATTCCGTCTGGTTATAAATGATAATAAAATTTACCATTCCTGGGCTGATTTTAAAAATGAAGAAGCCAAGACAGCTTTTCGCGAAGCAATGCAAAGCGCTGATCAGTTATTGAAAGTTCAGAAAAAACTTGATGGATTACGTAACGAATATACATCTGCAAAACAAAACCAAAGAGAGAAAATTGCAGATGCCATACTTACTCTGGAAAAAAGTGTAGAAGAATTACAGACTAAACAAAAAGAAATGGAACTTAAGGCCATTAATTTAGAAAACCAAAATCTGAAATAATATGTACATTAGCTTGATTATCATCATAGTATTATTGTTACTTGGTATTGGATTATTGTTACTTGAAACATTTTTCATCCCCGGATTTGGTGTTGTGGGTATTATTGGCGCTGCTTTTTTTGTAGGAGGAATCATGTTTGCCTTTTCATCGTTGGGAGCAAAGGGCGGAACCATAGTACTCAGTATATCACTCATCCTCACAGCTGCATCGTTTATTGGTTTTATCAAATCGAAAGCACTTGACCGGATCGCACTTAAAGCAGATATATCTTCGACCGTCTCGGATGAGAAAGAAAGCACCATTAAGAAAGGAGATCGGGGAGTTACACTCTCTCGTCTAAATCCAATTGGTAAGGCTTTGATAAATAATGAAACGGTAGAAGCTAAATCAGACGCCGGTTTTATTGATGAGAATACCCCTATAGAAGTTGTATCAGTCAATCCCACCAACGTTATTGTTAAACCATTATTATAAACCCCAAAAAGAAAAACTATGCCTATTCAATTTAGTTTAGTTTTGCTTGCCGCAGCAATTGTATTGTTGAGCATTTTCTTCTACTTTGTGCCTTTTCTGCTTTGGATATCGGCAAAAGTATCAGGAGTATCCATTTCGTTGATTCAGCTATTTCTAATGCGAATCCGGAAAGTTCCCCCCACAATAATTGTCCGTGCAATGATTGAAGCACACAAAGCCGGACTGAAGCAACTGACCCGTGATGAACTGGAAGCTCATTATCTCGCAGGAGGACATGTAGAGAGGGTTGTACACGCACTTGTTTCTGCCTCAAAAGCAAACATAGACCTTAGCTTTCAAATGGCTACAGCTATAGATTTGGCTGGCCGTGACGTCTTTCTGGCTGTGCAAATGTCAGTCAACCCGAAAGTAATTGATACCCCACCTGTTACCGCAGTTGCAAAAGACGGCATTCAGTTGGTTTCAAAAGCTCGTGTTACTGTTCGCGCCAATATCAAACAATTGGTGGGTGGAGCTGGTGAAGAAACAGTTCTGGCCCGAGTGGGAGAAGGCATAGTATCTTCTATCGGTTCATCCGAAAGCCATAAAACGGTTTTGGAAAATCCGGATTCAATATCTAAGTTAGTACTAAAAAAAGGATTGGATAGTGGCACTGCTTTTGAGATACTTTCGATTGATATTGCAGACATCGATATAGGTAAAAACATTGGAGCCGTATTACAAATGGATCAGGCACAAGCTGATAAAAATATTGCACAAGCCAAAGCAGAAGAACGTCGTGCTATGGCAATTGCACTTGAACAAGAGATGAAGGCCAAAGCGCAAGAAGCCCGTGCTAAAGTAATCGAAGCTGAGGCTCAGGTGCCTCAGGCAATGGCCGAAGCTTTCCGCAACGGAAACCTGGGTATAATGGATTATTATAAAATGAAAAATATTGAAGCCGATACAAGCATGCGAGATGCTATCGCCAAACCCGGGAAAACAACTTCCGGTTCAGAAAAAATCGGATAAACGTAATTTTCTCAGTTCTAATGCCGAAATCAGTTATTCAGGTTTCGGCATTATAGTTTCCGGATGAATGATTTTCTTTAATTATCTGAATCTTATCAGCCTTAAAAAACAAACCGAATCCTTATGAAAACTTTCCCCGAATCAGAACTTATACTCAATCCCGATGGAAGTGTATTTCATTTGCATCTTAAGCCTGAACAATTAGCGGACAAAGTACTCCTGGTTGGAGATCCAGAAAGAGTGACTATGGTTGCATCACATTTCGACACGCTGGAATGTGAAGTGTATAATCGTGAATTTCATGCCATAACAGGAACATACAAGGGGAAACGGATTACAACTCTTTCGCATGGTATCGGAACAGACAATATCGATATTGTTCTTAATGAACTTGATGCTCTTGCAAATATAGACTTCGAAACCCGCACTCAAAACAAGGACTTCCGACAATTAACATTGGTTCGTGTGGGGACATCAGGAGGATTACAATCATTTCTTGATTTGGGGTCTTTTTGTATTTCTGAGAAATCAATCGGATTAGATTCTGTATTAAACTACTATGCTTCAAAAAAAGAAGTCTGTGATTCTATTTTCGAAGAAGAACTCATAAGACAAACAGACTGGCCTCAGGAATGGGGAAAACCATATGTGATTGATGCTGATGAAGAGCTTGTTTCCCGATTTGAAGGTGTTGACAATATGGTAAAAGGAGTTACTGTATCTGCAGTAGGGTTCTATGCTCCACAAGGAAGAGAACTACGCCTCCCTCTTGCCTACCCTAAACTAAATGAAAAGATTGAAGCATTCCGATACAAGAACTATTGTATTACCAACTATGAGATGGAAAGCTCTACCTTAGCAGGATTAGCCCGAATGATGGGACATAAGGCTATTACCATTTGCACCATCATTGCTAACAGACTGGCACATAAAGCTATTCCCAATTACAAGGCATCTATAAATAGCCTTATTCTAATTGTTCTGGATAGGATTTGATCGGTAAATAGACTTGATTAACCTTTTCCCAGCATTATTGATTTGCGAATTTATTAAATGTTCAACGGTCTGAGAAATACTCATTCTGAGAAAGTTGTAAGATCAGACCTTATGATACCCCGAAGGGCAGGGCTGTTAAATTCTTAATTAATCAGCTTTAGATGAGACTAAAGCAAATAGTTCTTTGACTTTATTAGCATGTCTTTCAATCGCATGTTTGATTGAATCAAATCCATAATTACGATAGATATTGATTGAAATATTTCTCAGAATAGAGATATTCTCAGGAGCAAATCCGCCAACAGGAAAACTATTATCTTCATACATTGTAACATCTTTAACCCAATGCAAACGGTTTTCTATACACCAATGTAAACGAATGTTTTTGGCAAAAAACTCTGCGCTATCGGACTTTACACTAGATATGTAGTAACCAACAGCCTGATGAGTTTTTCCATTTGAATAATGAACTGTCCTTTCGGCCTTAATGATTCGTTTCAAACTAGTCCATTCTTGAGATATGCCATTGATATTATCAAAGATAGAAATTCTGCGATGCTCTGTTCTGTTTCGAATTTTGTCTGTCCGATCATAAATAGCAATGCTGTATTCGGATTTGATGTATTGATTTTCATTTGGTTATGTAAATTCGGCTGGTTAGCTTTTGCTCGAATAATATAATTATTATGACTCTGTATAATTCCTCTACTGTTTTTTTTGACAATGAAGAGCGTCAAGGGTAAATATACAATTCTCAATATCCAGTTGTTCGATCAATTTTTAACCGTTGGAATCTCGCTAGCCTTTGCATTCTCGATTTTCTGACAGCCAACCACTAAGCCCCGTTTGGAGGCAAAGATTGAGATCAGACTGACAAAATTTTGATAACTATTATGACTATTAGTGGCTGTCGAGGCTATTGCTTTACCATCAATGCTAAGGAGTTCTTGTTCTTCCAGCTTTACGTACCGAGTAGCCCAAGAATTAAAAACCTCATTGAATTTACTGAAATCCAGCTCTTTGAAAGCAGCCGTCAAAGTTACATGAGATGGAACTTTGTGTCGCAGTTTTAGTAGTTGTCTAAACTCTGCTTCATTGTTTTTCATAAAACGAGCGAGCTCTCTAAAGCCGGATTTACCACTCATGACACCAAGAATACTCATAATAATGATATTCTGTAAAGAATGACGACGACCAAGAGGAGATCAATAATCTTCTATTGTGGATAGCACTTCTATCAATTGCATCGATTGAATTTTTATGCTAATATAATCATTTCAAAGAACTAAGCAAAGAACTTAACAACCCTGCCCCGAAGGGGGGGTATCATAAGGTCTGAGTTCATTTCTATTAATCGCTGTTTTGTGTCATAAATGACCAGGTAGGACTATTAGCAATTTGAATTCCCTTGTATTTAGCTACTACATACCAGTAATATGTGATGCCAGGATTTAATTTACTTGTTATTACCTGTGATATTGTTATACCTTCTCCCAGTAAATTTTGAACAGTTGAATTAGATTTGAACAAATAAATATCATAAGTTAACTCACTATTCGTTTTATTATTTCCTACTTTCCATTTCAGAGTTACTACAGATGTATCGATTACAGCACCATTAGCCGGTTCGGGATTTGAAAACGTTATATTTCCAATATTATCTTCGTCTTTATTAATAAGTATATTCATATGTGTGCTCTCATTTCCATAGACCGTAACTGTAAAAGTACTATTTAAGTAATCTTTCTTTTGAACAGTAACAGTAGTTTCACCTTCTTTAATTTTAGATAAGGTAAACGCACCATCCTTATCTGATAATATTACATTACTAGCCGGTGAAGTCGTTATCTGAACCCCCTGAACCGGGAGGTAAGTATTACCATCCAATACTTTGCCATCTATAGTTCCGTAACTGTAGATCTCAATTTTATCTTCACATGCTGCTAATATTACAATAAGCAGTATATGTGTAATAATATAAATAATTCTTTTCATAGGTCATTATTTTTTATTTTTCGACAATCTATTGCATATACTTTTTTAGCCTAATCAAATTGTTCAATTTAAAAATAAGTCTACTATTTCAGGTTAAATAAATATAGTTTCATTCCCATTGACACCCCCCAAGCAAAATCATTATAACGTCCGACCCGAATCCCATCGAATTTATCATTTAGGTAGTAGTTTATGCCGGAAGATAGCGATATTCCTAATTTTCTACTCACCATATATTCCAGTCCGATTAAGCCACTTAATTGGGGTATATATTTTTCTTGAGTCAGACCTACATTTTGAGATTTTAGATTAAAGTCTATTCCCCCACCTATGCTGACATATGGGGAAAGCTTATTAAAAGGTCTTAAAAGCAATCGCATTGATAGATCACTAAAATAAGCTTTGTCATCAATCTTATTCTTAATTATTAATTCTCTAATCCCGAATTCCGGTTCTATATATAAATATCTGTTCAAAGCTATTCCCAACGAAAGTGATGCTTTCGGCTTTTGTTCACTTTTTGCATAATCACCCGAATAAGAGTTAGATCCAGCTTGAAATCCCATGCATAGCAATCCACGAATTCTATCTTCTTTCTTATGCTTTAAAGAACCAACCTCGTAATTCCATTGCTTCTCTTTCCAGTAATTCGTAAATGCAGTAGATGTAGTATCTTGAGGATGCTGAGTTGCCCACAAATTATCTCGTACTCCTTCTATAATAAGACTTTCTACTGCTTTTTCAATAGCCTCAGTTACACACATTTCGGTGGGTTCATTATAGGTAAAACCGGTTTCAGTCTCAAGTATCCTTTTTGGAGTAATATACCTGAATAGTCCGGTAGATATTTCCTGAGAAAGAATAGATTTAGTCGTATAAACTGTTTTAAGTATTTGACCGTTAGAGGTAGAAACTGCACGTATGTAAATACTAATACGATCTTCACGATACTGACCTGATAAATCCACCCCCATATACCGAACACCTCCACCACCGGTAAGGATATTGGTTTCATAGGAAATAATTCCCCCTTCGAGTATAACACCAGCGAAAAGAAGAGGAGGCAATAATGATTCACTATTTTTGTCGCCTTCGTACTGTACACGACTAGTACGAATAATCTTCCTTTCATTAAGTAGATTTCCGATATTTTCTCGCTCGATAGGAACAAACCAACCCGATTCTTCCAAAGCTCTGATTAGAATCGTAGTTGCCCCCTGGGTTACTGCAGTTGACCAGTTAGAGCCTGTTTCGGAGGGTTTATATTGCCCTGTCTGATCTCGGAATTTGTATACCGCAGTGATAATTTTTTCTTTAGGTCTGGGTAAATCCTGAAGAAGTTTTTTTGCTGGAGATTCAGGCCCAATAGTAGCTCTGCGAGGAAGCATGGGCTGATGAATAAATTGTCCACAGGCGCCCGTTAGCATCGTTATGATCAGCAAAAAGCAGATTCTTGGAATATTGATTTTATTAGACATAGCTTTCGGAGTTTTAAATAGATAAATCTAGAAATATGGGACTAATACTGAAGTCTGGCTCCCCGTTTTTTTATCTACTATCTTGATATTCAAACCAGTTGACTGGTTCCCAACTTCAATCTGATAATCTCCTAATACATATGTTCCAGAGCTTAAACCACTCTCCCCAAATTGTTTAGATACAATTTGTCGTGAAAGCTGGCTTAATATTTGTTGATTAAGGCTTTCGGTAAAATTCTTTAACGGATTAGAGCTTTCCGTGCTATATGAAGACGACGTTGATTTGGATTGGTTGGTTTCATTCTGAGCCTGTGCTGAACTTAATAGCCAGCTATAGTTATAAGGATTTCCTCCGAATGCCGGATTTTTTTGGAGTATAAACAAAATCCTGAGCGTATGATTTCCCTGCTACAAGAAAACACACCATGACTAATGTTATCCTAATGTTCTTCATAGCATAAAGTTTTAAAAGTTTAAGATTCTGACAATTGTATGTATCGTATAGTACTATTATTTCAAGGCATTCTTTATCGAAGATATTATCTAATATAGAAATATAGTCAAGTATAATTAACCTGAGTATTGTTTTAATATATGCCAGATCCGGACATATCATCACCATTAAGCTGTCTTACTATTTCCGTATAGTTAGACAAATAATCTTGTGTTGTTAAAATAGCTTCTTCTGAAATAGCTTCTATGATATCAAGTCGCGGTTGTAACACAGATTGATATACCGGTGTTTCATTGATTAAAATGACAATCAATGTTGTATTAATACGATATGGTTTTTCTGAAATAGTTATTGTGTAGTTTTTAGCAGATTCCGGAGCTTCCCAACCGGCATAAAATAGGTCGTAAAAGTCTTTACCCGATTTGGTTTTTGTATCATCTACAAGCAAGGCGTCTATCTCGGTTTCAATATCATTCAATTTTTCTTTCTGTTGAATAACCTCATTAACAAGTTTCATCAGGTCTGCAGTTGCAGATTTAGCTTTAACTGAATCAGTGTTGTTTATAACAGACGTATTGATTAGTAAATTGAGCAATATATAACTAATAATGGGCATAATATAATTTTGGCAATCTATATAATATTGTTGGCAATCTGAACGGCAGGGATTTGTAAGCAAAGTAAACTGATCTTATAGTAATCAGGTAGTTTGTCCACAAGAGAGAAAGTATTGAGAATAAACCTAACAGGCCTTTTCAACCTGCCAGGTTTGTCTCTAAAACGTAATTATTTATTTCAATGGAAATGAGAAATATGAGCGATCAATTATCACTTTCATATCCTTTCCTGTCTGGTCCACATTAACACCTCCGATATCGTTTAACAGATTATTATCTATCTTCAGATATAAATTAGACCCAATCTGAGTGAATGTGTTGCTCTTTATTTTTGAACCTGAAGTTCCTTCAGCACTAATTATTAAGTTATCTCCGATCTGAACGATTTCATCAAGTAAAACGTGCTCGGAGTTATTACCCTGTATATAATTAGTTATTTCATTATTAGAGCCTTTCTGTAGGGCAAACAAATAATTATTCGAGCCTTTTTGTTGAGCAGTGATCACATTATTATCACCTTGTTGTATTGACGTTATTCTATTGTTATTGCCATCTTGAGTAATATCAATTGTGTTTTGTTCGCCATTATCCATCGACGTGTTTTGATAGAACTCATTTCTATTGATGATTTCATCCTGGCTCCCCTGAAGAATCTTGAAAAGTGTATTCAATGATTCTGATTGGTAGCCAATGAATTTATTATCTGCTCCACTTTGTTCGGCATTTATCGTGTTTTCTTTTCCGGACTGAATAATAAATGCCTGATTCTGGGTGTTGGTACTAGTGTTGTGTTCCTGACTTATCAAGAACTTATTAATAGTTCCGGTTTGTTGGGCAAAAACAACATTCCCTGTAGACCGATTCAATGGTTGAGAATTAATTATATTATCAGTAGTAGGAGCTCGGATTTGGCGAATATTTTGTATTGATTCTATTTCTGAGAAGTTGCTGACATTTTGAGAATACGCTGTATAACAACTCATTAATAGAACAATCCAAAAGAAGTTGGTTGTCTTCATCTCGATATTTATTAGTTTCATTATAAAAACTGATGATGAATCAAAGTATTCTACAAACCATCGTTTTATTACATTACCCCGGGTTTAAATCCGGGGTAATATTTATGCAAGTATCAAATACCTTCAACAATCTGTATGAAAACAAAGGCAATGCAAATTATTCATTTGTTTGAATTACATTTGCTGCATGTCCCCAACCAGCTTGTGATATCATACTGTAGTTATTTCCGCCATCTTGTGATTGATATGCTCTGTTTAGCTCTCCATCTTGTTTGATGATAGCAGTATTAGGTACTGAAGATCCGTTAATGCATTGAATTTGTTCTGCATAATTAGATCCGACTCCTTTTTGTGTAATTTCAGCAACATTTACAAACTCGGAGCTAGTAGAGCTTGCTGAACCAACTTGAGACTGAATAGCAACATCTTCTTTTGATGATTGAACAACTGAAGCCGAATTCAAACCTCCAAATTGAACTTGTGTACTGAAACCATTACTACCAGATTGATTAACAGCGGCTTTGCTTTTCCATGAATTTTGAGTTTGAGTTGCGGTATTACTACTACCTGATTGATCCGCTGTTGCGATATTATTAGAACCGGATTGATTTTGAACCAGATGATTATTATCACCGGAAGCTATTGCTGATTGGTTATTCATTTCACCAGTTTGAATCTGAAGAGCTTCATTGAGATCACCGGATTGATCTAGAACATTTGCTACATTACCCCAGCCTAATTGAGTTTGTACTGCATTATTTTTATCACCGGCTTGAGAGATATTCGCAATGTTCAGTTTGCCAGTTTGAGTTTGAACAGCATTATTCATATTTCCGGACTGCATAATAAATGCATTATTTGACCAACCATTTTGAGTTTGAGTCGCTTTATTTTTATCTTTGGATTGAATAATAGTAGCTGAATTGTATGTTCCTTCAGAATTATTTGGCAAGTTCACATCCTGATATTGTGATGCTTCATTACTACTACCGGATTGGTCGATCGTAGCTGCATTTCCGTAAGCCAGCTGTTGCTGTGTTGCCTTATTATTGTTTCCACTTTGGGTAATTGCAGCTGATGATTTTCCTTGTTTATCACTCGGACCTTGATCTTGTTGAGCGATATTGCTATTTCCACTTTGGGTTACTTTAGATTCAAGAGTTCCCAGGGCAGATGCATTTTGGGTACTACTGGATGTTTGATTCACAATGGCACTGTTTTCCTTTCCTGATTGAACCACTGTGGATGTGTTGTTCAAATTACTGTTGTAATTAATTTGTTTGATCGTTGCATTGTTGAGATAGTTAGATTGAGTGACATCAGATGTATTCAGGATGCCCTTTTGAGTTACTGTGGCAGTTTGTAATGTGCCTGATTGATTAACACTGTTTGAGTTACTACTCTGTGCAAAAGTTGCACCTGATGCAATAAAAAGCATCGCTAAGGTTAAGCATGAAGTTTTCATAGTCTAGGTTAAATTAAAAAGTAAATAATAGAAAGTTATTGATTTTGCTGTATTATTTTTATTTGATTGTTTCGTCCTGTTTGATACACTTCAATCTTTGAAGATTCATTGTCCTGTATCACAGACACTTTGTTTCCACTTTTATCGATAGAATAATAATTTACATGATGTAAACTATCTGATTTTACTGAAACATTCTCTCCATTAATTTGAATAGTGCCTGCCCGATTGTTAACTTCTACAGCAAATAAAGAGGAGTCCGTGGGTGATGATCTGTTCAGTGGAAGTCCCTGAGTCTTTTTAACCACTTTATCTGATTCTTTTTTAGTCCTATAAGAATTAGCTAAAGTTACAGTACTAAGACAGAGACTAATAATCATAAAATTCAAGAAATACTTTTTCATAGTTTTTTAATTGGGTTCTACACTAAATATATTAATACTAAATAAGCATATATTATATTCAATAAAGTGAAAAAGTAGAAAATTACATCGAGAACAAAGAATTGTTACAGGTTGATTTATCGTATATTTGGCAACATCCAATACTGAAAAGAAAATAATCGCTTAGGTTAAATAATTAATATACAATAGTTAGCAGTGCAGTCTTTATGTAGTTTTATCAACAATCTATTTAGAGTATCATTGCTCATCTAATTAAAAAACAATTGTGATATAAATATAGTTCATGTGAATTTGTGTTTTACATATAAATTATTACTTTGAATATGATAACAATTGTAATTAAAGATTCAGCTTATATTGATCAACACATCAGAGTGGATATATAAATATCTCCTATAATTTATGCTTGACTTTTTTCCCTGCAGCATTTACATTAAGATTTTCGTTAAACAGGAAAATCCTGGGAATCTTGTATAACGATAAACATTCATTACATCGCCGTAATACTTTCTCTTTTACCAATTCAGGTTCATAATTACCACTCAAAACCAGATTCGCTTTAATAGCTTCTCCCAGCAAATCATCATCGACACCTTCAATAGTGCAATCCATAACTTCAGGTATTGACAATATAACTTCTTCAATCTCTTTTGGACTTACACGTTTACCTGCAACTTTGATGATTTCTTTTTTACGAGCGGTAAGAAAAATATAGCCATCCTCATCAATTCGAGCCAGATCCCCTGTGTATAACCATCCGTTTTTCAGAACCTCCTGTGTTCCTTCTTCATCTTTGAAATACCCTTGCATAATATTATCCCCATGCGCAATTAACTCTCCAGTCTCACCCAATTTGATATCTTCATGTTTTTCATTGATGACTTTAAGCGTAACCCCGGGTATACCCCGCCCAATTGACCCAAGCTTATCATGAAGCAATTCAGGAGGAAGATATGACAATCGGGCAGTTGCTTCTGTCTGTCCGTACATTGTGAAAAATTCAATATCAGGGAAAGAATCGACAAACTCTTGAATAAATACATCATGCAATTTTCCTCCAGCCTGTGTTACATAGCGTAAATATGGGAACTCTGTATTTTTGAATGACTTGGATTTCTTCAACAACATTTGGAAATGACTCGGAACTCCTGCAAAACCAGTACACTTATAGTTATTTAAGTCATTGATAACTGACCCAAGAAATACAAAATTGTTGTTTAAAACGATCGAGCCTCCTACTCTCAGATGAGTGTGCAATAAAGAAAGTCCATAGCAATAGAAAAAAGGCAATACTACTTCTACCCGATCACAAGCAGATAGTTTCAGGTAGTCAACAATAGAAGAACAATTGGCACATAGATTCTTATGGCTTAACATTACCCCTTTGGGAATGCCAGTAGAACCGGACGTAAATATTATTTCAGCCAATCTGTTATCATCAAAGAAGTAATTAAAATCTTGAAAGTTCTGTTTCTCGTTTAGAATAACACTAAGATTATCTTCATTTATCTTTAAAAGACCAGGTATATTTAATCCGGAACGCACATCTTTGGATAGGAAAATAACTTTACAATCTGTGAGTTCCGTAATATAATTTAGATTGCCCTGTTCAATTGCAGGATTCAATGGTACACATATATTTCCTGATTTTAAAATACCCAGGTATGCTATAATAAAGAAAACTGAATTCTGACCGATTAAAACAATATTCTGACCCTCTCCTATTCTTTTATTCAAATAAGAAGCTACCAAAAGACTATTTTCATAAACATATCGGAAAGAAACCCTTTCCTTAGAGCTCAAAATAAAATCTTTATCCAGATTTTTTGAATTGTCAAGAAAATAATCGAACGCATTCATATCATATCCGACTTTAGGTGAAAATATAATCAAAGAAAAACCGGAGGCATTCTCAGATACTCGGTTGTCTTTTTTTTCCGGTCAAAGTTTTTATATATATTACTGATCTCTTCTGCAGTTTTGCCTAATGCAACACCTACTTCAGCCGGATCATATTTATTTTCCCAGCCGTACCAGATTAAATCCATAATCCTGAACGGAAGCTGATAGAAAAATTCCTCCTGAGTTTGCTCTGCACTATATGTATCTGTAGTTGGGGTTCGTTGAATAATTTCCTCCGGAACTCCGAGATATTCCGCCAACTGATAAACCTGTGTTTTATATAATCCACCAATAGGCATTACATCAGCACCGCCATCACCGAATTTAACAAAGAAACCTTGCTCTACTTCATGCTTGTTTGGCGTTCCAATAACTGAGTAATGCAACCTTTCTGCATGATAGTAAAGCATAGACATCCTTGAACGTTGTTTAAAATTTGAGGATGCTACAATTTGAAGATATTCTCTGGCCGGAAGTAATTTACTGATTTCAGAGCCATCCGGTTTAATAACCGTAACTGAAAAAACGGGAGGAATATTCTGTTCGATACTTTGTTTAATCACTATCTTTGCTTTATCTATTTCAGGATTAAACTCAGGAATTACCCGGGCAATTGACTCATCTCGTCTTTGATAACAACCAAAGCCTTTCAAGGCCAACGTCATATCTTCAACCACTGTATTCACACCAAATTTATTCGCAAGTTTCTGTGCAAACGCTTTGCTATCCGGACTTGAATCAGCTTCCGGCATCATCACACCTAAAACATTATCAGCTCCAAAAGCTTTTACTGCAAGAGCCAAAGTTACGGAAGAATCAATACCACCGCTAATTCCGACAACAGCACCTCTACGGGTAAAACGACGTAACACTTCACCTCTTAATCTTTCAACAATCTGGTTACAGGCCAACTCTACATCTTCAATATATAATATATCCTTTGAAAATGGTTTATTTTGTGTATTCATAATATAATTATTTAAGGAGGTTAAGTATTATCAACTTTTTGAGTTTAACTCATCAGCCATTAGAATTTAAAGAATCACCTTTGCTTTCTTATCTGTTTCTATCAACTCAATATTTAAATTATTCCTTGCCAGGACAAAAGCTATATCCTCATTTCCAAATGCTTCTCCCGGTTGTGGCTTAACAAGCAAAATAGCCCCATATTCTTTTAAGTTGGATATGCTTTCCTGAAGGTTACTACATTTAAAACACAAATGATGAAGCCCCCCTCCTTTTATAGCAAAATTATACACTGACGAATTAACATCGGTAGGCTCAATCAATTTGACCATAATTGAATCATTTTTCTGCATAAATACAACTTTAACCTTTTGTCTGGAATTCACAACTACCTCTGTTTTCTGAGAATATCCAAACATTTCAGACCATTGTCTGATGCCTTCATCTATCGATTTTACAACTACACCGATATGATCAATATTCATATTCTGTTCTATTTATATTGAATTTCTTGTTTTCGCCAACCACTCCTCAAATTCACCTTTCTTCCATGGCATACCTCTATCAAAATTATTCATCCATGGATAATACTGACCTACCCCTAAAACTTTTAAATCAGTTAAATCCATAATTACTTTAATTGGATTTCCCATTGCCAGAGAGTTATCTTTCACATGATGATTCACTAATGAATTTGCACCAATCAGGCAATTCTTACCAACCTTAACCCCAGGCAACAAAGTTGTATGTACACAAATCTGAGAATAATCATCAATACTTGCCCCTCGTACAATCTCCGATGGAGGATTAGGATCGTTTGTCATAACAGTATATGGATACATAAAAACAAAATTTCCAATTCTTGATCCTGATGCTAAATGAACATTACTATGCAATCTGCAATAATCACCTATAATAATATCTCCTTGCAAATCAGACTGGGTACCTATACTACAATCAGATCCAATTATTGTGTTTTCACGAATTGTCACTCTATGCCCAGTGGCCAAACGACTTCCTATCTGACAACCTGCATAAATAATAGAAAAACTTCTTATCAATGAATTAGACCCAATTTTAGTCTTAGGCTGGTCGTATTCACTATCAGTATAATATGCTTTTAATGGCTCGCCAATAACGCAATTATCACATATTATTGCGTTATCTCCAATTTCCACATTATCATATATACAAGTATTATCACCAATCTTTACATTAGAGCCAATTGATGCTGTAGAGCTTATAAATATATTTCTATTATTAAATTTCATTTACTATGCTTATTTATCAGTCAAGTTACATCCCTGATGTATTCAATATCACAATTTACCAACTCTGCTTCATTCAATACAGGACCTTTTTTTTGCACATACAAATAATCTATCAATTGAGTTGATAAAACAGCAACGATTGCCATATTATCAATCTCTGACATTGGCCTCTGATTTTTTAACCTATAAAAAAGATCACTGGTTAGTTTTGAATTAAAAATTCCCGCATTTGATATCCGGTTGACAGAAAACATCTCATCAACATAATCCGGAATATTGTTCTTTCCAAAAGCGTCCTTAATCGGTGCTCGATAAGCCTGTTTTGATCTGTTTAAGATCTCTTCCGGCAGATGACCTTGCATCATTTTCTTAAGCAAATACTTTTCATTTAAACCGTGCAACTTATATGCAGGAGGTAATTTCATACAGTATTCAATTACTCTATAATCTAAAAACGGATATCTGCCTTCAACCGAGTTTGCCATTGCCATTCTGTCTCCCTGAGATGTAAGCAGATAACCGGAAAGGAACAGATTTATTTCAAGCCATTGTGCACGAGATATAAGATCAACTCCTTCAAACTTACTATTCAGATTTTCAGCAAAAGACCCTACCGGATCATAATCAGAATTTTTTTGTTTTATATCATCAGTCAAATAATGCTTCAATCGGGAAGTATTATTCCATCTTAATAAATGTGAGTAAACCGGAGAGCCTGTTTCTTCAAGTTTGAACCCAAAAAACATCTTCAATGCTGCCGGATTCTGAGATTGCATCTGTGGTAAATAAGGATAAAGCTTCTTTAGTAGTAAAGGCCTATATCTTGATTGTGGGTCTCTTGCCCAAAACTCACGAATAACCGCCTCCTTAAATATATTGTATCCACCCAGAATCTCATCAGCACCTTCTCCTGTAATAACGACTTTTACATCATTTTCCCTGACTAGCTTTGAGAGTAAATACATTGGTATAGGAGCTGTTCGCAACAGAGGAATTTCGGCGTGCCAGATAACATCGGGGAATTTTTCAGCAATTTTCTCTGAGTAACATTTTATATAAGTATGGCGAGTCTTAAAATATTTTACTGCTATATCCTGAAAACTCGTTTCATCGAATTCATCATCGGCAAATCCTATTGAAAAAGTGCGAAGATTTTCTGGTATAATCGTTTTGATAAAAGAAGTAGTTACGCTTGAATCTATCCCTCCACTCAGATATGCTCCAACCGGAACATCTGCACGCAATCTTATACGAACGGCATCTTTAAACAATTCACGAAAACTATCCACCGCATCAGTTAATGATAATTGCAAGTATTCATCAGGTCTAAATACTGGTAATTCCCAATATTGTTTCTGAACCATCCCCTGATGACTAATTTTCATAAAACTACCGGGCTTTAACTCAAATATATTTTCAAATATGGTATCAGGTGTAATCGTTGTCCAAAATGTAAAAACCTGAGCAAGTGCTTTTGAAGAGATTTTTGTAGCAACACCAGGGTATTCGAAAATTGACTTTATTTCAGAAGCAAAAATAAGCCCTCCATCTATTTGAGTGTAATATAAAGGCCTAATTCCTACACGATCACGAGCCAGAAATAATTCTTTTGTTTTTTCATCCCAGATAGCAATGGCAAATTGCCCGTTAAACTTATTCAAACATCCAGAACCGTATTCCTCGTAAGCATGTAAAATAACCTCTGTATCACTTGTCGTCCTGAATATATGCCCCTTCAAAACTAATTCCCTCTTCAATTCTATATAATTAAAGATCTCGCCATTAAACACGATCCACAAAGAATTATCTTCGTTAGAAAGAGGCATTCCACCCGTTGTTAAATCTATAATACTCAAACGCACACTTCCTAAACCCACCTCTTTAGAAAGATAAAAACCACTTTGATCAGGACCTCGGTGCTTTATCCGTGTAAGCATGCGTCTTAATACTCTAACCCCATCATCCTTTTCCTGATGATTATAGAAACCGGCAATCCCACACATAAATATTGTTTTTAAATGACCACCCTCATTTACAACAAAATATCCCGTTTAATTCACACCTATTTAAATACAATCTTAAGCTCTTGGAATATCATTTTTCAATGCAACTTATTCATGCACAAATAGTAGAAAAAACACTTAATCCGATTATAAATAATTGATCTTTTATTACAGAGACACAGAGTTACTGAGTATTCTTTTTTTACTAACAAAGTTTGAGATACTATTTATTGATTCAAAATTTTCATTAACCAACTCATCATCCAGTGCTTCAACGCCAAAATTTTCTCTCAAAAAATCCACTAAAAAAAGCAATCCCATTGAATCAAGTAATCCCTGATCAAAAATCAATGTATCATCTTGTATATCCCCGGAATTTAACATTGTAACTTTTTCGAGATACTTTCTTACAGTCAACTTTATATCACAATTATTTTCCATAATATTTTTAGATTTACAGGTTACAAATACATTTAATACAAATTACCCAATAACATTTCCTTTAGTTAATAATAAAACACATTTTATCCAAAGAAAGTTGTTCAATATGCAGTTAATTTTAATACACCCGTAAAAGTTACATAATAAGCATAAGAGCTATCTTTAAATATTAAAAACAATATATTAAGTTTACTCTAGCCCTGATGAATTATCAGCACGCTGAGCACCCCATGCTTCTGCGACAAACTGGTATAAAATGTGGTTGGTAGGTAAGAAGAAGGACTACGAGAAAGTTTGGGATATAAAAAAAACAGTAAAAAAACAGGCACTTACACCTGTATTTTTACTGTTCTTTATAGATCAAAACAAGATTCTTTAGAGGCCGAATCTCGGGATCATTCCTAAGTAGGAAAATTATTTACCTGCTAATTTGTCTTTTAAAGCTGCAAGTTCTTCGATATCTCCCAAAGTGGTTTTTTCCATTTGCTGAGTTGAAGAAGGAGCTTCTTCTTTCTTAGTTGCTTTTTTAGCAGATTTTTTCTCTTTAGCAGCTTCTCTGTTTTCTGCTTTTTGAGCATCTTCGAAAATGCGGCTGTGAGAAAGTATGATGCGTTTTGCTTCTTTGTTGAACTCGATTACTTTGAACTCAAGCTTCTCATCAACTTGTGCCTGAGTACCGTCTTCTTTTACCAGGTGTTTAGGAGTTGCGAATCCTTCAACACCATAAGGAAGAGCGATTACTGCACCTTTGTCTAACAATTCGATGATTGTTCCTTCGTGCACTGAATCAACAGTGAATACTGTTTCAAATACATCCCATGGATTCTCTTCCAATTGTTTGTGGCCAAGGCTTAAACGACGGTTATCTTTGTCGATTTCCAATACTTGAACTTCGATTTCAGCACCTATTTGAGTAAATTCAGATGGGTGTTTTACTTTTTTAGTCCAGGAAAGATCAGAAATGTGGATCAAACCATCAACTCCTTCTTCGATTTCAACAAATACACCAAAGTTGGTGAAGTTGCGAACTTTAGCGGTGTGTTTTGAACCTACTGCGTATTTAGATTCGATAGCCTCCCATGGATCTTGTTTTAATTGCTTGATACCCAATGACATTTTGCGCTCTTCGCGGTCTAAAGTCAGGATTACGGCTTCTACTTCGTCGCCTACGTTCAAGAAGTCCTGTGCGCTGCGAAGGTGTTGTGACCAGCTCATTTCTGAAACATGGATCAATCCTTCTACGCCCGGAGCGATTTCAATGAATGCACCGTAGTCAGCCATTACAACAACTTTACCTTTTACTTTGTCGCCAACTTTCAGTTCAGCGCTCAAAGCATCCCATGGATGAGGAGTCAATTGTTTCAGACCGAGAGCGATACGTTTTTTCTCATCGTCGAAGTCAAGGATAACCACGTTAAGTTTTTGATCCAATGCAACAACTTCTTCAGGATGAGAAACACGTCCCCAGGAAAGATCTGTAATGTGGATCAAGCCGTCAACGCCACCCAGGTCGATGAATACACCGTATGAAGTGATGTTTTTAACAGTTCCTTCAAGAACTTGTCCTTTTTCGAGTTTAGAGATAATATCTTTTTTCTGTTGTTCGATTTCTGCTTCGATAAGAGCTTTGTGTGAAACCACAACGTTTTTGAATTCCTGGTTGATTTTAACAACTTTGAATTCCATAGTTTTTCCAACGAATACATCGTAGTCGCGGATAGGTTTAACGTCGATTTGAGAACCAGGCAAGAATGCCTCGATACCAAATACGTCAACGATCATACCACCTTTAGTGCGGCATTTCACGAAACCTTTGATAATTTCGTCTTTTTCCAAAGCTTCGTTAACACGATCCCAAGAGCGGGTAGCACGAGCTTTTTTGTGTGAAAGGATCAATTGTCCTTTTTTGTCTTCCTGGCTTTCGATGTAAACTTCTACTTTGTCACCGATAGTTAATTCAGGATTGTAACGGAATTCATTCATTGAAATGATACCGTCTGATTTGTAACCAATGTTTACAACTACTTCACGTTTGTTCAAAGAAATAACTGTACCTTCGATCACTTCTTTGTCTTTAACAGTGTTTAAAGACTGGTCGTAAGTGTTTACCAATTCGTCATGGCTTTTTTCGCCAAAAACTTCACCTTTTTCGAATGCATCCCAGTCGAAATTCTCAACAGGTGCTACATTTTTAAATTGTTCAGACATAAATAATTAATTGATTTTGGTTTACTAGTGAGTTAGACATTATATTGTTATTCTCAAAAAGCGACGCAAAGGTAGTAGTTTTATTCGGATTATCAATGAAATAGAGTGTGTTTTTATTTTTTTGATATTGGCTTTAAGTTATAAAGGGGTTGCAAAGTTTATTTGCAACCCCTTTATAACAAATACAGATGGTTTTTACTTTGTAGTTGTTGGTTTTAACAACTCTTCGATTTGTTTTGAATCATTGATTACGCTCAATGCTTTTGTTATCTCCTTATCGTTCTTGAGGGAAGCTGCGATTTCTCCTTTTTGATAATAATAACGTTTCGCTATTTCTGTTTCAAGCTGATGGCGAATATCAGAAGAAAATGCATCAAGTGATTTGTCCAGATCGTGGGTCAACTTAGCTTCTAATGCTTTAAATTCAGGTTCAGCAGAATCGTAATACCCTTCAAATTTGGCAATCTCCTTTAATTCTTTCAGTGCTTTTTCACTTTGACGGTCATAGGTAAAGTTTTTAGACTTTACGAGCTTTTTGAATTCTATATAATCAGCATCTGTAATTGAGAAACTGTTTACCGGTGCTATTTTGTCATGCTTCTGAACATATTGAGTTGCATAATAAAAAAATAACATGTCATTTTCCAGATAGTAAAGTATATTTGGAAGCTGAGATTCATCCTGTTTTACATCCGGGATAATTCCACCACCATCTCGTACCGGACGTCTGTTTTTTGTGTAGAAGACGTTTGTAAGACTGTCTGGGATTTTCCCTACACTACCATCCGGATTGCGATTGCTATAGTCAATAGCCTGAACGCATCTTCCACTGGGAGTATAATATTTGGCAGTGGTTATCTTGAGGCTACCATTAAAACTGACAGGGCGGGTAGTTTGTACAAGTCCTTTGCCAAATGTACGGCCACCGATAATTACGGCGCGATCAAGATCCTGTAGGGCTCCGGCTACAATTTCGGATGCTGAAGCAGAACCACTATTCACCATAACACCAATCGGGATTGAGGTATCCAATGGCTCTGAAGGTGTTTTGTAAATGTGATCCCATTGTTTTACTTTTCCTTTGGTTGAAAGAACTTCAACACCTTTTGGGACAAAAAAATTGATTACTTTGATCGCTTCTTCCATAATCCCCCCGCCATTTCCGCGTAAGTCAATAATCAGGGAAGTGATTTTTTTATTGTTTTTCAGATCAAGAAATGCACTTTTTACCTCATCGCCGGTTTTATCTGTAAAACTGTTAATCAGAATATAGCCTGTATGATTACCAATTACATTATAATAAGGCACAGAGCTGATCGAAATTTTGGTTCTGGTGATCGTAACCTCTTGTGGTTTTGATTTTTCTCCGCGCAAATATTTTATCTTTATGGTAGTATTTGGCTGTCCTTTTAGCATATCACTTACCTCATTTATATCCTTTTCTTTGACGCTCTTTCCATTAATCTCCAGAATGATGTCGCCTGCTTTTAGGCCTGCCTTGGCGGCTGGCATATTTTCATACGGTTCAAAGATATACACGTTTCCGTTATGGGCTCTTACCACTGAACCTATACCACCATATTCTCCGGTTGTAATAAATTTAAAATCTTCCATCTTATCTTCCGGAATGTAGTTGGTGTATGGATCCAGACTGCCCAACATAGCATTGATTCCGGTTCGGATTGTTTTTTCAGGACTTATGGAATCTACATAAAAAAGGTCTAACTGTTTGTATAGGCTATAGAAGACATCCAGATTTTTAGTATTCTCGAAATTGTGTTTTTCGTCGCAAAAACCGGAGAGTGCAACATTGGACAATAATGCGGAAGCTATAAGAATAGCTCTGCCGCTTGTATTCAGTTTTTTCAGCATAAGATATTTAATTAATATCGTTAGATTCTACTTAAAATCGGGGTTAAATTTAGGGAGAGTTTTTTGTTAAAACAACTTTTTGGGAGAATATCCAAATTGCCTTTCTCTTTTTTATGTAAAATAGAGAATTTAAATACCAGAAGTTTCAGGAAGTCAATATTGTGTTTGTGCGATTTCATTCTTTATAAGCGGCATTTAATGCAGTTTGGTGTGAATCGTCGATATAAATAAAGCCGCTGTTACAATCTAAAGTTTTTCTAATGATTTTTAGATTATCATTACGTCTCAAAACCGGAAACCCTGTCAATTTTATGTGATTAGATTTGACAGGGTTTTTATTGAATTGCTACTAAAATGTATTCATAGAGTTTTTATTTCACAGAAGATAAGCTTACAATCTCTCAAGCCTTGAAACATCCAACCGCAAGAAGATAAATAACAAAATAGAAAATCCCCAAAGCGATGAACCTCCATAGCTAAAGAACGGTAGCGGAATTCCAATTACGGGCGTTAGACCAAGTACCATTCCCACATTAATCATTAAGTGAAAAAGGATAATTCCTGCAACAGAATAACCGTAAACACGGGCAAATTTTGTTCGCTGTCGTTCTGCCAGGTATATTAATCTCAGAATTAATGCAAGAAACAATCCAATCACACCGGCTGATCCGGCAAACCCTTCCTCTTCCCCTATAGTACAGTATATAAAATCGGTGTCTTGTTCAGGCACATATTTCAATTTGGTCTGTGTTCCATTCAGGAAACCTTTTCCTACAATTCCGCCCGAACCAATAGCTATTTTTGATTGATTTACATTATATCCGACACCGCGCGGATCATCTTCCAAGCCTAAAGCTACCTTGATACGTACTTGTTGATGCGGTTCCAAAACATCATTGAATACATAGCTGACCGACAATGAAAATAATAAAGAGCCTATTGACATCAGAATAACAATCCAGTAGTCTTTGCTATGTTCCTGAATAGTAAGAATAATCAAATAAATAATAGCTCCGATTACAAGAGTCAGGCCAATCCATGCAAAATTGATATGTACTCCAAAGAAAGAGATTACGCCAAATACTAAGAATATCCCGGCTGTGGCAAAAAGAATATTCTGCGCAGCAAAAGGTTTCTTTGCATAGCTCACCAAAAACATCCAGATTACAGCCAGGATCAGCAAATAGACCAACAGAGTATCCATTGGTGTAATTACATTGACAACACCTTCGAATTTCATACAGATGATAAAGAGGGCCACTATTACAAATCCCCCAAAGAGAATCAATCCACTCATCCCTTCCCGGTAAAGCATAATCAGAAAAGCAGAATAAACTAGCGCTGATCCCGTTTCCTTTTGTGCCAATATAAGCAAAAATGGGAGTGCTATAAGGCCGCCCATCCGAAGATAGCTATTCAGTTTACTAAATTGAAACTGATATTCTCCAATAAGCTTAGCCAGGGCTAATGCTGTTGTAAATTTCCCGAACTCTGCAGGTTGTAAGCTTACAGGCCCTAATACCAGCCAGGATCGGGACCCCTTAATATCGGGAGCTATAAAAATAGTGACAATCAGGAGTAAAATCATTCCCATATAAGCCGGGAATGCAAAACGTTCATATATATCGCTATCGAGCATCAACAGAACAAAAGCAATACACAGAGACAACCCGATCCAAAGCAATTGCTTTCCCGATCGTTCATTAAAATCGAATATGCTGGCATGGTCAAAATCGTAAGTAGAAGCGTAAATGCTAATCCACCCGCCCAGTACCAGTAGCAGATACATGAGTACTGTCCACCAATCCAGTTCTTTCCACAGATTTATATTTCTTGATCCCACGGACTGAAATTATTGTGTTTTTAAGTTGTGTTTCTTTATGAATTCTTTCCGGAGCTATTTGCCTGTTGAGGTATTTCTCTATCATCAGCGATGCTATCGGTGCAGCATAAGTAGCTCCAAATCCTGCATTTTCCACATAAACTGCGATTGCAATTTTCGGATTCTGCCGGGGTGCAAAAGCCATAAAAATAGAGTGATCCTCACCGTGAGGGTTTTGTGCTGTCCCTGTCTTTCCGCAGATCTCGATACCCGGTAAAGCAGCTGCCGTTGCTGTCCCTGCCTGAACCGCCAATGCCATACCATCGCGTATGGGATCGTAGTATCGGGGATTAATCCCGGTATGATGTCTTACTCTGAATTTTGAGTCAAGAATTGTATCCTGAATCTGTTTTACAACGTGAGGCGTTACATAAAAACCCCGGTTGGCAATTGTTGCCGCTAAATTACAGATCTGGAGTGGGGTAGCCAAAACCTCCCCCTGTCCAATCGAGATCGAGATGATAGTTTCTGCACGCCATCCCTTTTTTCCATAAATTTTATTGTAAAATTTACTGTTTGGGATCAGGCCTCGTTTCTCACTCGGCAGGTCAATGCCCAGTTTATAACCGAATCCCATTTTTACCATATGGTTTTTCCACACATCAAAGGCTGACTGTATGTTAGGATATTTAAATCGGTTATGCAACATACTTCGCAGACCATAACAAAAATAAGAGTTACACGAGTGCTCAATCGCATGGGTCAGGTCAAGTGGCGAAGGGTGAGAGTGACATCCCAACTTATGGGATCCGTATGCAAAGCCATGTGCGCAAGGAAAAAATGTATTTAAATTAATAATTCCTTCCTGTTGATACATCAATCCCTGAGTGGTTTTAAAAGTTGAACCGGGAGGATATGTTGCCATCAGTGGTCGGTTGAACAGCGGTTTATTTGGATCTTTCTCGAGCATTGCATAGTTTTTCCCGCGTTGGCGACCATTCATCATAGACGGATCGAAATCAGGGGCAGAAACCATTGCCAGTACTTCACCAGTTGAAGGTTCGATAGCTACAATACTACCCAACTTTCCTGACATCAACATTTCCCCATATTGTTGCAGTTCCGTATCAATCGTAAGTTTTATGTTGCGACCGGACTTAGGAATCAGGTCAAACTTTCCATCTTCATATTTACCTTTAATACGCCCGTATGCATCACGAAGAAGAATCTCGTATCCCTTCTTTCCCCGGAGTTGTTGTTCATAAAACTTTTCCACACCTGAACGTCCGGTATAGTCTCCTTGTACAAAATAGGGATCATTTTCCAGATCTTTGTTGTTTACTTCAGCCATACTACCCAAAAGGTGAGCTGCAGAAGGATATGTATATTCACGAAGAGTCCGGTTTTGAATAAAAAAGCCAGGGAAACGGTATAGTTTTTCCTGCAGTGCACCATACTCCTCCAGGGTAAGCTGGGTCATAAAGAGCTGAGGAGTATAGGATGAGTAACCCGGATTTTTTTTCCTGTCCTTTATTTGTTCGATCCGCTCAATAAATTGACGCTTAGTATATCCGATAGTACGACAAAAGTCTAATGTATCAAGATCCTGAATCTCTCTCAGGACGACCATTATATCATATGTAGGCTTGTTAAATACTAATAGTTTACCATTTCGGTCATAAACTAAACCGCGTGATGGATAAATTGTTTTTTTCAGAAAGGCATTACTATCAGCATATTTCTTATAATCACTACTAATGATCTGCAAGAAAATGAGACGAATAATGAAAATCAAAGCGATAAATATAGCTGCTCCTGAAATATAGTAACGTCTGTTATCAAAATCGTGATTGATATTCACTTGCGTGCAGTTTTAATGTTTTCGACAGCAAAAATAAGCAGAGAGGTAAATAATACACAAGCTCCTATTTTACCCAACATCATCATCGGATTGAAGAGTGCAAACGACTCGATCAGTAAAAGAATTCCATGATGAATAAAAACTAAAGTTACTGCATAACGTAAAAAACGCCATATCCCGAAATTATTAGCTGTGGGGATGCTTGATTCTGCCTCTTCACGGGAAAAATAAAGGTATAGTACAGGATTTCGAAGTGCAGCAGTAAGAAGCGTAGCCAAAGTATGCATCCCAGGTGTATTACAGAATATATCGACTAACAATCCTAACCCGAATCCGAGGGTATAAATAAAGCTTTTAGGTGTATTTACAGGTAATGTAATAATGAAATAGATATAAAAATAAGCGGTTGCCCATCCAAGAATATGGAAGTTGTTTAATACTGTTACCTGAATTATTAAGATAATCAGCAAAGAAAATGCATATCGTAGAAATGTATAAATCATAGTTATTGCACCTTACTTTCAAGATTGTGTTGTTCATCAATCTGTTTATTGGAAATCACCCGTACGTTACTAAGCTGACTGAATCTGGTGCTCAATCTCACTTTAATGGGAAGGACATCGTCATTTTGCTTTCTTTTGGCTGCATCTATGGTTCCGATCATGATTCCCTCAGGAAAAACAGCAGAAAAACCACTAGTCACCAATGTATCTCCTTTTTTATATTCCACATGGCGCGGAAGCTCGAGCAGTTGAGCATAATCGGGATCTTTACTGTCCCATAGAATTGAACCGAAGAATTGTGTACGTTGAATTTTTGCACTAAGTCTTAGTTTGGTATTAAGCAGTGAAATTACAACAGAGTAATGGTCTGACACATCAGAAACAATACCAATTACACCGTTTTGGTCAACCACCCCCATCTCCGGACGAATACCATCCAATGCCCCTTTATTTAGGGTAATATAGTTTTGCACATGATTCACACTATTATTGATTACCTGTGCCGTAATAAAGTCGTATTTTTGGAATAAACCATTATGAACAGAGTCGTTGGCAATCTTTTCTCCCGCAATGGATTTAATTTGTTGCTTTAGACGCAGTACTTCCATTTCGAGTCGGCTGTTTTGTTCCAACAGATCGGTATTGGTTTGTTTGAGATTGAAGTATCCAGTAACAGCTCCGGAAAACGAATAGACGCTCCCTGCCAGTTTGCTGCCTGATCCCAGATATACACTCCTGTGATAGATATTGTAGTTGAAAAGCAGGACAAATCCCAGTATGGTATAAATCACCAATAAAAACCAGGAGCTGTATTTGATCAAAAATTGAATCAGATTTCGCATGTTCTCAATTAAACAAGATGTCTCAAAAGTTTGTCCGGTACTATTTTGGTTAAGAAAAACACGAACCGAAACAAACTTGTGAGACAAACTAGTATTTCATCTTAACGAATTAAGAAGGAAAATTTATCGATGTTTTTTAGCGCTACGCCAGTTCCTTTAGCTACAGCTAAAAGAGGTTCGTCTGCTATGTGGAACTTAATATTGATCTTGTCGGTCAAACGCTTATCAAGTCCTCTTAGTAGCGCACCACCACCAGCTAACCAAATGCCATTACGAACGATATCCGCATATAACTCAGGAGGTGTTTGCTCAAGAGCCGCTAATACAGCCGTCTCGATTTTCGAGATTGATTTTTCGATACAATGTGCGATTTCCTGATAGGAAACAGGAACCTCCATTGGTAAAGCTGTCATTTGGTTAGGACCACGAACGATATAATCTTCAGGTGGATTCTCCAACTCTGTCAGAGCAGATCCAACGTTGATTTTAATCATTTCGGCAGTACGTTCGCCTACGCGGATATTGTGCTGACGGCGCATGTATTCCTGAATGTCGGCCGTTAAGTCATCACCCGCAATGCGGATTGATTTGTTAGATACAATTCCCCCCAGTGAAATTACTGCGATCTCGGTAGATCCTCCACCAATATCAACGACCATGTTCCCTTCGGGCGCTTCTACATCAAGTCCGATACCGATAGCTGCCGCCATAGGTTCATAAATCAGATAGACATCACGACCACCGGCATGCTCTGCCGAGTCGCGTACTGCACGAATTTCCACCTCAGTACTTCCCGAAGGAATACTGATTACCATGCGAAGAGAAGACGAAAACCAGCTGTTCTTTGGCATCGCCATTTTAATCATGCCACGCATCATCTGCTCACAGGCATAGAAGTCTGCAATCACACCGTCGCGCAATGGACGAATGGTGCGGATATTTTCGTGCGTTTTGCCATGCATCTGCCGTGCTTTTTCACCAACAGCCAGCAGTTTGTCGGAGCGGCGGTCAAGTGCCACTACTGAGGGCTCATCTACCACAATTTTACCATTATGAATAATAATGGTATTTGCAGTACCGAGGTCCATGGCTATTTCATGAGTTAAAGAGAATAATCCCATGTTATTTGTAAGTTGCGAGTTATTAAGTTACAAAATTACCAAATTACTGAAACAAGATTTATATTCTATAGCAATAAGTTATACAAACCTTTATTTCTAATTAATTCCCGAAATTCAGCAACTACGTTAACTACGTGAATATTAATGTTTAAAATGTCTGAATCCGGTAATTACCATCGACATGTCGTTGGCGTTGCAATAGTCTACCGTGTCCTGGTCTCTGACAGAACCTCCCGGCTGAATAACAGCAGTAACACCTGCTTTGTGAGCAATCTCCACACAGTCAGCAAAAGGGAAGAATGCATCTGATGCCATAACTGTTCCGTTAAGGTCAAATTCAAAAGAACCAGCTTTCTCGATAGCATGACGCAATGCGTCTACGCGAGAAGTCTGCCCTACCCCACTGGCAATCAACTGCTTATCTTTCGCTAAAACAATCGCATTGGACTTACTGTTTTTTACGATTTTGTTAGCAAACAACATATCTTCAATTTCCTGTGCTGATGATGCTTTGGTGGTAGCCAGTTTCAAATCTTCAGCTGTTTCTATTTTAGTATCTTTATCCTGTACTAATACGCCGTTTAGTAAAGAACGGAACATTTTGCCACCGCTTACAGATTGTTTTTGAACTAAAATAATGCGGTTTTTCTTAGACGTAAGCACTTCGAGAGCGTCCATGTCATAATCGGGAGCAATAATAACCTCGAAGAAGAGTTTGTTGATTTCTTCTGCGCTGGCTTTGTCAACGACACCGTTAGTTACGAGAATTCCACCGAATGCAGAAACAGGGTCCCCTGCCAGTGCTGCTGTCCATGCATCCAGCATTACGGGGCGTGATGCTAATCCGCAAGCATTGTTGTGTTTCAGGATAGCAAAAGTCAGTTCGTCGAATTCGCTGATCAAAGTAACAGCGGCATCAATGTCTAACAGATTGTTATAAGAGATCTCTTTACCCTGTAGTTGTTCGAACATATCTTCGAATTTTCCATAGAAAAGACCTTTCTGGTGAGGGTTTTCACCATAGCGGAGTACTTTGGCATTATCAACTGCATTGCGGAATACACTACCTTCGTTTTCATCAAAGTAGTTGAAAATAGCTGAGTCATAACCCGAAGAAACAGCAAATGCTTCCTTAGCGAACCAACGACGATCTTTAAGAGTCGTTTCAGCTCCTTTTTCTTCCAGCAATTCCATGAATGGAGTGTATTGAGCTTTTGAAGCTACAATTACTACATCTTTATGATTTTTGGCAGCGGCACGGATCAAAGAGATACCGCCGATGTCTATTTTTTCAATAATAGCCTGATCTTCTGCGCCGGAAGCTACAGTATCTTCAAACGGATAAAGATCAACAATCACTAAGTCAATTTCCGGAATCTCGTATTGCTCAATTTGCTGCAAGTCTCCTGCCAGCTCACGACGGCAAAGGATACCACCGAACACTTTGGGATGTAATGTTTTTACTCTACCACCTAAAATAGAAGGATAACCGGTCAGATCTTCTACTGCTTCACAGGGAAATCCGAGTGATTCAATAAATTGTTGTGTACCGCCGGTCGAAATAAATTTTACACCTTCGTTGTGCAGCTTTGTGATTATTTCGTCCAGTCCGTCTTTGTGATAAACAGAAACTAAAGCCGTTTTAATTCTTTTGTTTTCCGACATAAATTGCTTTTTTTAGAGAATTTGCGCAAAAGTACAAAATTATGCAGTTGCGACGTGTAATTATGACCTTAAAGTTTGAAAAATTCTATTAGCCAGGGTATATCTGCAAGAATAAATCACCGGATACATAAAAAACAGACTCTATTACTTGACACAAGAAATAGAGCCTGTTTTTTGATAGTCGATGAAAATTAATATTAGCCTGCAATTAGTTCAAAAACAGGTTGTATGATTTCCATCCCTTTTTGGATAGCTTTTTCATTCATTGGCAATAACTTATGGTGGCGCTCTGGCAATGACTTTTTCAAACCTGCCAAAACACTTTTCAGGGTTACGATTGGTCGTAACTTAAGAAAACCGCCTAATACAATCATATTAAAGGCCTTGTTATTGTTCATAGCAGTAGCGGCATCCATTGCATCTATCCGATAGATCCTGATATCTTTTCGGGTTGGAGGCTTGTGTATGCCATAACTATCATAGATAAGTATCCCACCGGGCTTTACCTTTGATTCGAATTTATCCATCGAGGGTTGGTTTAGAATAATTGCAGTGTCAAAGTGATTAAGTACAGGCGAACTAATGCGTTTGTCGCTAACAATCACAGTAACATTTGCTGTACCTCCTCTTTGTTCCGGACCGTATGATGGCATCCAGCTAACTTCTTTACCTTCCATTAATCCGGAATATGCTAAAATTTTCCCCATAGAAAGGACTCCTTGTCCGCCAAAACCTGCAATGATCAATTCTTCCGTCATGTTTTATCGTATCTTTACTAGAAAAATAAAATCGAAAGTCTGATTTTCGATTTTCATCTTTCTCTTCGGTTAATTAAATGTCTTTGATATCTCCAAGGGGATAGTGCGGAAACATGTTTTCTTCCATCCATTTATTTGATTGCTCCGGAGTCATTTTCCAGCCTGAGCTACAGGTTGAAACAACTTCAACCATCGAGGTACCTTTATTATTCATTGAATTCTCAAAAGCTTTGCGTAGCGCTTTTTTGGTTTTTTTCACTGCGCCCACTGTCTGGACGCTTTGACGAGTCACGTAGCAAACGCCATCTAGTAAAGCTACCATATCTGCTATTTTCAGTGGAAATCCGGCAAGGCTGATTTCGCGACCATCCGGACAAGTGGACGATTTCATCCCCTCCAGTGTTGTCGGGGCCATTTGTCCTCCGGTCATTCCATAAATTCCATTGTTAATCGAGATGATAACAATATTTTCCCCGCGATTACACGCGTGGATTGTTTCTGCTGTTCCAATTGCAGCTAAGTCTCCGTCACCCTGGTATGTAAAAACCATTTTTTGGGGATTTAGGCGCTTAACAGCAGTTGCTAATGCAGGAGCCCGTCCGTGAGCAGCTTCCTGCCAATCGATATCAATGTAGTTGTAGATAAAAACAGCACAACCAACCGGAGCAATACCGATAGTTTCGTTTTCCATCCCCATCTCTTCGATGACTTCGGCCAGAAGTTTATGTACGACCCCATGACTACAGCCGGGGCAGTAGTGCATATTATTGTCGTTGAGTAGCCTTGGCTTTTGATAAACCAGGTTTTCAGGTTTTAATATATCAGTTGTCATAACCGGCAAGTTTGATTTAATGATAGTTTTGTTTGTAAAGAGCAAAACTTCCGTAAAAAACACATTATAAAATAGTCGCCTCTCTGGAATGAATTTATAACACTCTGACAAAAAACTTTGTGTCAGTTTATGATAAAATAATCAGGAGCCGATTGCATACAAGCAAACAGGATAGTTAACCCTGCATGATAAGCTCATCACATGAGTTGCGCTTTAATTGCGCTGAGCACTTCGTCTGGTGTTGGAACAATCCCTCCTAAACGGCCGAAATGTTCAACCTTAATCCTACCATTAACAGCCAGACGAACGTCTTCGACCATTTGTCCGGCATTTAATTCTACCGTTAACATGCCTTTTACTTTTTCAGAATATGAGTGAATAGCATTTTTCGGGAAAGGCCATAAAGTAATCGGGCGTAAAAGTCCGACCTTAAGCCCTTCTGCACGTGCCATTTCTACTGTTTTCTGACAAATACGGGCACTTGATCCAAAAGCTACAAGGAGATAGTCGGCATCTTCGCACTGAATCTCTTCATAACGCACCTCGGTAAGTTCTACTTGTTTGTACTTTGCCTGCAATTTCAGATTGCGTTTTTCCATCTCTACGGAATCGAGCTCCAGAGAAGTAATTATCCTGGGATTACCTCCTTTCGGTTTGCCTAAAGTAGCCCAGGGCGTTTGTTGCTCGATTTGTTCATCGGTAAGCCTGTCATGCTGCGGTGGAAGCTGCACTTTCTCCATCATTTGTCCGATGATTCCATCAGCCAATATCATGGCCGGATTATTGTATTTAAAAGCAAGTTCAAATCCTAACCCAACAAAGTCGGCCATTTCTTGTACTGATGCAGGTGCTAGTGTTATCAAACGGTAATCACCGTGCCCGCCACCTTTTACTGTTTGGAAGTAATCTGCCTGACTAGGCTGAATCGTTCCCAACCCGGGTCCTCCCCTCATAATATTTACGATGAGACACGGTAATTCAGCTCCTGCAATATAGGAAATTCCTTCCTGTTTAAGGCTTACTCCCGGACTGGAAGAGGAAGTCATCACCTTTTTTCCACACCCGGCTCCACCATAAACCATATTTATAGCAGCAACTTCACTTTCTGCCTGCAACACGACCATACCGGTAGTTGTCCAGGGATGAAGCTCCATAAGTGTCTCCAAAATCTCAGACTGAGGGGTTATCGGGTATCCGAAGTATCCATCCACACCGTAGCGAACTGCAGCATGAGCAATAGCTTCGTTCCCTTTCATCAATTTTATTTCTTCTTTCATTTGTTTTTTTGATGTTTGTTTTCACAAATAACATACGTTCCGCAATGTGCGCTCAGGTATAAACAAATTTTCCTATAACTTTGTTTTGTACACTGTAATACAACCGTCCGGACATACATATCCGCAAGCTGCACATCCGATGCAGTCATCCGGTTTATTCATATAAGCGTAATGATATCCTTTGTTGTTTACCTCTTTGGGTTGCAGATCCAATACATTACAAGGGCATGCAACAACACATAAATTACATCCTTTGCATCGTTCCGAATTGATTACAACTGTCCCTTTTACTTTTGCCATAAAGGTTATTTTTGGTTTGATATAGATCGCAAATTTAAGCTATTTTGCGTCACATTCCGAATAATTGAAAGAAGAAAAAACATATAATACCTTAGAAACTGATGGATAGAAACGTTTAACTTTTAATTAGCCATCAGTTGCTTAACCGGAGTTATCCTTGTATATTTATGGAAACCAAACACATAAGCTTGCCCAAAATATTCTGCCAATCCAATCGGCAACTAATGCAACTTAACAGAAAACACATTGGTACTGTTTGATCCGGATTCAGAGGTTATTTCACTTGAATAAACAAATCCAATATAAAATAGACTTTACGGTGATTAATAATCTGCATTTGACAATCAAACATTTACAAAGTATCTATTTTAACCTGTAATTTAATTGACACAAACTCTAACAATAATAACAGATGAAAACAAAGTTATTTGAACACAAGAACATCTTGGTAACCGGAGGATCTTCTGGAATAGGAAATGAAATAGCCCGTCAATATGCTTCTTTAGGAGCAAAAGTATTTCTTGCGGATATACAACCGGCAAAGAAAGACTTTCCTTTTGAATTTATATATACCGACGTGAGTCTCCCGGAATCAATTACTAATCTATTCAGAGAAATCAGGAAGCGTGTTAACAGTCTGGACATCCTGATAAATAATGCAGGAATATCGGAGTTTTATCCCTTTGAAAAGCTGACTATTGAATCCTGGGACAAAGTTATCAACACAAATTTACGGAGCGTATTCCTTTGCAGCCAGACAGCATTACCACTAATGAAGAACAATGGCGGAAGTATTGTAAATATAGCCTCTACACGAGCTTTCATGAGTGAATCTGACACAGAAGCCTATACTGCTTCAAAAGGCGGCATATTATCTCTTACACGGGCTTTGGCTGTAACTCTGTCCCAATACAACATTCAGGTCAACTCTATCTCTCCGGGATGGATTGTGACCGGAAATTATGACACGCTGAAAACTACGGATCATAAACAACACCCCAGTAACCGGGCAGGCAAACCTATTGATATAGCTCAGGCATGCCTATACCTGACAACTCCCGGCAACAATTTCATTAATGGATCAAATCTTACGATAGATGGAGGTATGACAATTAAAATGATCTACGAAGAGTAGTTGGACGGTAAAATGATATGGCCAATCGCTAAAAACACTTTTCAATATTTATTTAGCGATTGGCCATGTTTTTTATTACTTATACTATTTCCCGTCTACGCGGGATACACTGGTCAGGTTAGTAACCTTCATAAGTTTGGAACAAAGATTATTCACATCCAAAGCACTATGAACCAGGAAATCAATTTTCCCATCAAAGATTCCATCCTTAGTTTCAATATGAATCTTCTGTATATTTATACTTAATTCTTCAGAAAGCACTTTTGTAATTTCGTTCAAAACACCAATAGCATCCACTCCTTTTACCTCTATGCCTGCCGGAAAAAAGTGCTCGGCAAAAGAACTCCACTCTACAGATAAAAGCCTGTTTCCAAATGTGCTTTTCAAACGCATGGCCACAGGACATGAACGCTTGTGAATTTCCACCATTTCTTCCTCTCCAATATACCCTAAAGCATCATCAAAAGGTAAAGGATGGCAACAATCTGCAAATTTAAAGGTCCTGTTAAAGTCATCCTCATCCAGATAGAAGGCTTTCTTCTTATCAATCTGAGCTTTCTCCGGAGCTGAATTTTCTTTTCTGGGAGACTTTCCTCCGCCAAAAGTCTGTCGCAAATAACGGGTAAAGAATCCCGCCTCCTTATCACGAACCTGATCTGCAATTTCATCACCTTCAAGATCGATCTCTTTCTTCCCCACCATCTTAAACAGCTCCTCTTTGGAAGTCAGATTATGAATCTGGATAAGAGTATTCATCGCATGTTGCTTATTACCCAGGTGTGCTGAAATAAACTCCCGGACAATAACTTCACCTTGCTGAATCGCAAGACGATCATCTTTCAGAAGAAACTTATTGATATTAACACGGGCATGAGAAGTCGTTACATAATTCAACCACTCAGATTGTGGAGATTGTGAACGTGAATTAAGAATCTCAACCTGATCACCACTCTGGAGCTTATGGGACAATGGTACCAGTTTATGATTTACCTTAGCGCCAATGCAATGATATCCAAGTTGTGTGTGCAATGTAAATGCAAAATCCAATGCTGTAGCCCCCTGAGGCAGTGTTTTAATTTCACCCTTTGGCGTAAATACAAATATTTCAGAAGCATACAGATTCAACTTAATGGTATCCAGAAAGTCCATTGCACTCGGTCCGGGATTCTCCAGAATCTCCCTAATGGTTTTCAACCATATATTTAACTCAGTGCTATTTTCTAAACTGCCAAATCCGGTTTTATAATTGAAATGGGCCGCCATACCTTTTTCGGCAATCTCGTTCATCCGGACACTGCGTATCTGCACCTCTATCCAATGTCCTCCCGGCCCCATTACTGTGAGATGAAGAGCCTGATAGCCATTTGCCTTAGGTCGGCTCACCCAGTCTCGGATTCGCTCAGGGTGAAGCCTGTATATATCTGTTATCGCAGAATAAATATTCCAGCATTCAATCTTTTCATCATTTTCATCTTTTGGAGTGAAAATAATACGGGCAGCACAAAGGTCATAAATCTCTTCAAAAGCGACCTTTTTGTTTTCCATTTTTTGCCACACGGAATAAACCGATTTTGTACGCCAGTGCATCTCATACGTCACCCCCATCTGATCCAGTCTTTCTTTTACAGGTGCGGCAAAATCCTCATAAACATTCTGGCGTACTGATTCTTCTGTAGCTATTCGTTCCGTTAATTCCCGATAAGCATCGGGATGCTCATACTTAAAACTCAGATCCTCCAGCTCCGATTTAATCGCATGAAGTCCTAAACGATAAGCCAGGGGAGCATAGAGATATTGAGTCTCTCCTGCAATCTTAAATTGTTTGCTGGGCAACATCGAATCAAGAGTACGCATGTTGTGCAAACGGTCTGCCATTTTAATCAGAATTACCCGGATATCATCGGACATCGTAAGCAGAAGTTTTCGAAAGTTCTCAGCTTGCGAGGAAGCTTGCTCTCCGAATATTCCACCTGCAATTTTTGTAAGCCCGTCAACTATCTGAGCTATTTTAGGGCCAAACAGAACCGAGATATCTTCAACGGTATATTCTGTATCCTCAACCACATCGTGCAGCAAAGCTGAACAAATAGAGGTAGAACCCAGAGTCATATCTTTGGCTACTATACGCGCTACAGCAATCGGGTGCAATATATACGGTTCACCGGACCTGCGTCGTATCCCTTTATGTGCCTCATTTGCAAAATTAAAGGCTTTGGTTACAAGATCTACTTTTTTTCTGTGCGGTGAGTTTAAATAATCACTAAGTAATCCCTGAAATTCTTGTTGTATCAGTTCTTCTTCTGATAATTTCTTATTTTGTTCTTCACTCATATCGTATTACGATTTCGGAATTTTAATGCGCATACCGACCTGAATAGCATCATGGCTTCTCATTTTATTAGCCTGCATAATTTGCTCAACGCTTATACCGGGGTATTTGCTGGCGATAGCCCAAAGCGTATCGCCTTTTCTTACACGATAATATTCAAATCCTCTCACCTGTAAGTCATTAGACCTGGCAAGAGTGTTTTTCGGATCCAGTTTGTGAGAAGAAGCAGATTTTACGTTTAAAGAATCTACTGAAACATGTGCTGTATCGCTCAACTTTCCTTTAGCCTGAGCAAGCACGGGTTCATCAGTTGTCACAGCAACTGTTTTTGTTTTCAGGGTATGGATAGCCAGGTTATCTCCACGATCGAGTTTAGTGGAGCGAAGATGATTCCATTTCTTAACATCTGAAACTGAAACCTTATAATGATGTGCAATTTCGGAAATAGTCTCTCCCTTTTTAACCTTATGCTGTAAAACCGCCATTACAGTTTCGGTTTTCATCTTTTTTTCACGTGATCTGGGTTTCACAGATGCTGTAACACCCCCCGCTTTTTCCTGATTTTCCGCCTTGTTATCAGCCTTATTAACCATGCGTACAGTCAATAAACTTCCGGGAATAACCTTTGTATCCGACAAATTATTCCAGTTTTTCAAGTCTGTAGCCGTTACACCATATTTCCGGGAGATAGAAGATATAGTCTCCCCCTTCATTACTTTATGGTTAGTAATTGTGGAATCTTTCTCTTCCCGGGTAACCGGTTTAACCTCTTCTTTAGCTTTATTCTGTGCAGTCAATGGTTGTTTTTCCGACTCAACAGCCGGTGATGCCGGTTTATCGCGGTAAATAACCAATAAAGTTCCTTTTTTTAATTTAGAAGAACGCAGATGATTCCAGCTCTTCAACTCCGAAACGGATACGCCATAACGCTTCGCAACACTGGCAATTGCCTCATTTCGTCCCACACGATGGCGGATAATAGTTTGTATCTGATTATCTTCAGGAGAACCGGGATCAACAGTCTTACGGAAGTTAAATAAAAACTGATCGGCATGATAATTGGCAATAGTATCCTGAGCGTCAATAAAAGCATAGGCGGAGCTCATCGGCAAACGCAAGGTATAGGGCTTAATGTTCCCGGGGATAAGATCACGACGGTATTGAGGATTCATAATACGAATCTCTTCTACCGGAACATTCAGAATATCAGCAATCTGCTGAAAATGCATCATTTGAGAAACCTGAACTGTATCCGAATTCAAGGGCAATTTACATTGTGCAGCACAAATATTATGATCTTTTGCGTAGTTCATTAAATAATTTACGGCTATAAACGCAGGCACATACCCCCGTGTCTCCTTAGGCAGGTTGAAATAGATTTCCCAGTAATCACGCTTACCACCTGAGCGACGAATCGCTTTGTTTACATTACCCGGACCACAGTTATAAGCTGCAATTGCCAGATTCCAGTCACCGTAAATACGATATAAAGCTTTCAGATAACGAACGGCAACATAGGTTGATTTAATCGGATCGCGACGTTCATCTACCAGATTGTTAATTTCCAATCCATAATCATGGCCGGTATAGATCATAAACTGCCAAAGACCAGCCGCACCCACACGCGATGTGGCAGCCGGATTTAAAGCAGATTCAATAACCGGTAAATATTTTAACTCGAGCGGCATATTTTCCGCATCAAGAGCTTGCTCAAACAATGGAAAATAGAAATGAGCCAGGCCTAACATATAGCTGACTCTCTCCCTTAACCGTCCGGCATATAAATTGATATATGAACGAACAATCTGGTTATAAGGCATTTCGATTACCGAAGGCAATTTTGACAATCTATCTATATAAACCGAATCGGGAACATCCGGATTCACCGAATTATGAATACAATCAGGATCGGCCGATAAATGATTGGTAATCATCCAGTCAGATAGCAGCGAATCAATATTGGCGGTGAGAGACACTGGAACCTGAATTGCCTCATCCCGGATAGACTCCTTAACCCCCGGTGTTTTTTGTACTGCGAAAGAAGTAAGGTTTGTTGAAAGAAATACTACTGATGAAAGAAATAACAAACGAAATTTATTCATAAAACTAAAATTTAATCGAACACTGAAGGCCTAAACCCAGTGAACGGTCATTTTGGTTAGTCGTTTTGATCAATGAGGGCTGTACTTTCAGGCTCAGATCCGGACTAATGTCGAACTGAAACAATTGCGCATCCACATATGCATCGATCATTGTAACAAAATAAAGACCAACCATACTGATTATGGTCAGGTCCCGATAACGCCGAAATTTATCTCTCTGGCTTTTTAGAATTGTGGTCAGTCGTTCTTTGGTTAAAGCTCCGGTTTGATACTGCTTCACATAAGAAGGAGGTAAAATATCCATGAAACGATTCGTATTGTCCAGATTATCAGTAATATCCTGATAAGCATTAGAATAATCTTTTAAATATTGACCATTCCATGCCAGGGCATAGGTTAATCCGGCAAATCCACCATAGACAAGAGGTAGTTTCCAATACTTTCGGTTGTAGATCTGACCAAGCCCCGGCAACAACGCTGAATACCACACAGCTTTACCGGGATCGGGAGCAAAACGAAGCTTTACAGCTCCGGCATCATTCATTTCTGATTGTTTGAGCGATAACTCAGTTACCGATAACGAATCTTTCTGCCCTGTTTTATTGACAGAAACTCCGCTTTGCTGAGCACAAGCGGAGGTAATGCACAAATATAATGCAATTATTGAGATAAAGCACCTGGTAATCAATGTCAAATTACTTTAAACCGTCAAAAATATTGATAATTCGCTCCAAATCCTCTTCCGATTTGAAGGGTATACTGATTTTTCCCTTTCCTTTTTCACTGATAGAAAACTGAACTTTTGTCTTGAAATATTTAGAGAGATGCTTTTTCAATATATTGTATTCTTCCGGTAAAGCATTCTTCTTTAGTTCTTTCTTGGCAATTTCATCGATGTTTTTTCCGGCATTATAAGCCTTCACCAACTCTTCTACCCTACGCACTGAAAGTTCATTAGCCAGTATTTCTTCATAAATACGGAGTTGTATTGTCGGATTATCAACAGGTATCAATGCACGCGCATGCCCCATGTCAATTTTTTTATCCTTCAACCCCATCTGAATATCCGCCGGAAGCTTCAATAGCCTCAGAAAGTTGGCAATCGTGGTCCTTTTCTTACCTATACGTTCACTTAAACGTTCCTGCGTGAGACTATATTGTTCGATCAGGTTCTGATAAGCCAATGCAATTTCAATAGCATTCAGATCTTCCCGCTGAATATTCTCTATCAGGGCCATTTCAAGCATCTCTTCGTCACCACTGGTCCGTATATAAGCAGGAATGGTAATCAGCCCGGCAAGCAAAGAAGCGCGATAGCGGCGCTCCCCGGCTATGATCTGATATTTCTCGCGTGCAATCTCGCGTAGGGTTATGGGTTGAATAATCCCCAGTTCTTTAATAGAGGTAGCCAGCTCATCCAATGCCACCGGATCAAACTCCCTTCGCGGCTGATCCGGATTGGGTACAATCTTCTTCAACTCTACTTCGTTGATAGAAGATGAACCACCGGTTTTTACCTCATCCATAGTGATGAGCGCATCCAATCCTCTACCTAAAACGCTTTTCTTAATTGCTGCCATATCTTATGTGACAAGTTACAAGTATCAGTGATTTTTTTGATAAGCTTTATGAACTACTGGCTTTCAGCGACCTTATTCTTTTCGATAATTTCTTTTGCCAACTGTATATGGTTGACAGCCCCTTTCGACTCCGCATCATAAAGCAGGACCGGAATCCCGTGACTGGGTGCCTCGCTCAAACGAATATTTCGTTGAATTACGGTTGTAAACACCATTTCACGGAAATGCCGTTTCAATTCCTCATATATTTGGTTTGCCAGACGCAAACGGGAGTCGTACATAGTTAGCAGAAAACCCTCTATCTCAAGAGAAGGATTCAACTTCGACTTGATTATCTTAATCGTATTCAACAACTTACTAATCCCCTCCAGAGCAAAGTATTCAGACTGCACCGGGATAATCACAGAATCCGCCGCCGTCAGGGCATTTACGGTAATCAGGCCAAGAGAAGGAGAACAATCTATCAGGATATAATCGTATTCATCTTTTATCTTCCGCAAAACGGACTGCAATACCCGATCCCGGTTATCGACATTCAGCAACTCCAGCTCCGCTCCAACCAAATCAATATGCGAACAAACAATCTCCAACCCCTCAATTGTTGTCGGCTTTACAGCTTCATGGATATCTACTCCGTCAATCATACACTCATAAATCGAGTACTCGAGAGACTTTATATCAATACCCAATCCGGATGAGGCATTGGCCTGGGGATCAGCATCTACCACAAGTACTCTCTTTTCGAGGGTTGCCAGCGAAGCAGCCAAATTGATCGTGGTCGTGGTTTTACCCACTCCTCCTTTCTGATTAGCTAATGCAATAATTTTTCCCATATGAATTCAGTTCTATATTTTCAGCAAATTAAGCAATAAATTGTTTCACGACCTACGATATTATGAAACATTTGTCTGAAATGTTGAAAAGTCGCTTTTTTTGTTGAAAACTACAATTCGCAAACAAATCTATCCGGGGCCTACCGAGAAAGAATCAAGCACGTGATATACAAATAGTTAAGTATCACAGAATTTAAGATATCATTCAAGACAAAGTTAGACCCGGTAACCATTGGATGCTTCTTTCTCAGATCGTTCGATGGGATAAATTTGGCAGTTACAAAATAATCCATTTAAGGTTGGCTTTAGGTTCACTATAGGTTAACTTTAGGTATAAATGCAGGTAATAGAAATTCAATACTGTAATAACACACAGATAAAATAGTCCTTATAAAGAGTATTTTATCACTATTTTATCTCTATGTTACCACTGTGTTATCACTATGTTAGCATAAAGTCAACATAGAGTAAAAATAGAGTAAAACTCATCGGGATGAAGGAGGTTGAATTCTTTTGTAGAAAAGCGTTGGCAATCGATTCGTGGAGTGGCATTTTTTGGTTTTAAGGCGTGATTAATAAGCAAACTGCGTAAGATGATGTCAATTTAACTGATTGGCATTTTGAGAAATATTATCAATCGTACAATTTATGCTATATCACTGCATTCGTATTGATTTTATTTATTATACAATAAATATACTAAAACAATACTTAATAAATAATGGATTAAATAAAATCAAAGTGTATATATTTGCAAATATTTCACACTCATAAACAATTGTAACAAATTTAGACCATGTATAAATTGGTAATTACCCCTGTCACCCAGATATAGCACAGTAGAAAAATGATGTTGGTTAAGATGGATATCGTGGAAACCATATAATTAAATAAAGGGCACGATCTATGATGACATCTAAAACTACTTTGGGCATAATGCATTGATGACGAAACAGAATAATCGAAAAGGAAATGTTATATTGAATAGATATTCTGAAAATCAGTTTTTCCCCACCAAGGTAAGGCCAGAGGCCTTGTTCTTATAACGACGAAGGCGGAGCCTGTCTCCGAACAGCCTAATGCTGTTTTGTTATTGGGAGTCAATTTATTGACCGAGTTATAGAGAACTGGAAAACAAATAACACCTGGATATTACATGATTTCGACAAGTAAAAATCACATTATGAATAAATCTGTTATTATATTAATTACAGCAGTGTTGATTGTGGCTTACGCAGGCGATAAAATCACAAAAATAAAAGCAAAAGAGCATTACTCAGAATTTAACTCAGCCAATTTAAATGGTGAGTTAGAAATGTTTGGAATTGCATATCGGGGGATATCGATTAAACTAAAAGGAAGTACTTTAGAATATATTTTCTATCCAAGTATAGATTTAAAGGAGAAAAGAATATTTGATCATTGATTATTCTGACGAAAGTGTACAACCAATCTGGACGAAAGTGTACAACTATGAAGGGGAAGAATTTCGGTAGCAAAAGTAATGATTTTTTATCTCCTTTTTCTCATAGACTCACCTTTGAGTTCAAAGCGATGTGCCATTCCTGTCAGTCTGTCTAAGATAGCATCAGCAATGGTCGATTCATTGATATAAGTATGCCAGTTTGCGACGGGTAGCTGAGAAGTAATGATGGTCGATTTTCGGGCATATCGGTCTTCAAGTATTTGCAACAGGGCAACTCTGGCATTAGGAGTAATGGCCTGCAAACCGAAGTCATCGAGGATCAATAAGTCTGTTTTTTCAAGCTTATTGATTTGTTTAACGAATGAGCCGTCAATGCGAGACTGGGTGATCATTTCCAGGAACCGAACCATTCCCAGGTAAGTCACTTTGTAGCCAAAGGCACAGGCCTGGCGCCCTAAAGCGCAGGCCAGATAACTTTTACCACAACCGGTAGCACCGGTGATGAGGATATTTTCACCGCGGTGGATGTAACTGCAATCCGCCAGGGCTTCGAGGTGTTCTCTGTGCAGATTGCGGGAAGAAGAGCATTCTATTTGCTCCAGGACGGCATTGTACCTCATTTTACTTTGCTTGAGACTTGTTTCGGTTCGCTTTCTGTTTCTTTCAAGAAGTTCTGCTTCTGCCATACGGGCCATGAATTGGTGTATGGAGGGCTGTTCCTGTACGGGCATTGCCAGGATGCCTTGATAGGCTTTGAGCATTCCGGCTAGTTTTAGTTTTTCAAGCTGCGCTAATGTTTCTTGCGTGTTCATAATGATTTGATTGATTTTGATTTAACAATATGCTTTGGAGCCTCTGATATTATCATGGTCGATTTCGATGACGAGCTCCTCTAGTTCGGTTAATGATTGGAGGTCAAGATTTTTATCCAATATGTTTTTAAGCGAGCCGTAGGAGATTTTGCCTGACAAGGCTCTGCTGCAAGCGTTCTCAAGGCGCTCATTTCCATAGCTTGAACCCAATCGTTTAACACCGAGACATGCTCTGTAGGTTTGTTCGACAAAATTCCGGTTTGCCATCAGCCGGGTGAAAAACTCAACGGTATAGGGGCCAACCGACCGGGCATATCGAAGGAAAAAGTCGGCGTCCCAGCCTCTTATTTCAGCCTGTTGGCGGTGGTGAGGGGGCATATGATCTGGCAGGGTAGTATATCCCAGACTTCTGGGATTTCGCTTATGCAGGGCTATGCGTTTGAGTCCGATAAAGATCTCCACTTCGTTGTGATCATACACCACCCGCGTTTCTTTACCGATGTGGATGTAAGGTACGCTGTATTGGTGGTTATCCTCGCCCAGGATAATGTGGTAATTCTTTTGCACTTTGGCTGTTACGGCGTGTTTGACAACGAAGTCATCAGGCGGCAATGGCGCTAAAACAGGCTTCTCATATGCCAGGAAAAGTTGGTTTCGACTTCCGGGTTTCTTTTGAAACAGTGCTTGGTTATGTTTATCCAACTGGTTCAAAATAGCCTCATTCAGAGCCTCAATGGAGAAGAATTGCTGGTTTCGCAAAGGAGCAAAAATACGCATGTAGGATTGGTAAACCGAGTTTTCAACCGTAGGCTTGTCTTTGGGTTTGCGGGGCCGAGCAGCTGCCAGAGAGGTATTATAGTGGAGCGACCATTGCTCTGCCAGTTCGGGAAAGGTATATTCGTAGCGGTTGTTTTGGGTGATAAACTGACGCATGTTATCGCTTTTGACATTGCGGGGAGCACCACCCATAAAACAAAGACAACGTCCCAATGCCAGGAAAAGCTCCGTTTGCGTGGCATTGCTAAGTACTTCTACATAAGTGTATCCGCTAAAAGGAAGTGTACATACTAAGACAGGGCAATAGATAACTTCTCCGGTCTGTATATTGATGTAGGATAGCTTAGAGCCGGCAAAGTCAACTTCCAGCATTTCTCCGGGAGTATGTTCGAAGTGCATGGTAGCTGACAAGCGTTTACGGTATTCGGTAAAATGGGTGCAGAATTGGGCATAGCGATATCCATCCGGGGTTTTCTCCAGATATTCATGCCACAGGATTCTGAGGGTAACACCAGTTTTAGAAAGTTCCCCAATAAAGCCGGGAATCAAACTTTGCAAATGAGCTAATCGCTCATTGTCCGGTTCTACACGGGGAGGTGAAATAATATTATGAAGCTCACTATCGCTAAGAGATAGCAGCTCTGAATAGCTTTTGCCGGATTGATCGAACAGGGCCAGATATTTATCCAGCACATTGCGGTGGATTGGTATTTTTCGGGAGATTTCTGATTTTCTCTCTCCGTTAATCCGAAGTTGTAAGATTCTTTTTAGTTGTAACATGCGTGTGGGTTTGTTTGACATTGCGCGTAAGATTTGTTTTGTTCGCGCAAGTTTCAAAATCCTTCCCACTTCAGAGGAGATAAACCTTCTTTGTTTTATCAGAATTGTACACTTTGTGCCAGATTGGCAGACCGTCTTTGAGTCTTAAAAACTGCAAAAAAAGTTGTACACTTTCGTCCAGATTAGTTGTACACTTTGCATCAGATTCGTTGTACACTTTGGTCCAGAATATTCATACTGGAAACCGGTATATCATGTTTTGGAGCCCTCCGGCATAACAGTCTGGATTGTCAATGCCCGTCATGTGAAAAATGTACCGGGACAAAAGACAGATAAAAAAGACAGTGCCTGGCTGTGCAAGTTGCTACTTGCCGGGTTACTCAAACCCAGTTATATTCCGGGAAAGGAACAACGTCAATTGCGGGACTTGACACGTTATCGCAAGAAATTGATACAGGATGCAGCCTCAAACAAGAACCGTATTATCCGAATCCTGGAAGATTGCAATGTGAAATTATCGAGTGTGTTAAGTAATACCTCCGGTGTTACTGCCACCAAACTGATAGATAAACTCTGTGAAGGCAAACCGGTAACAATGGAGGATATTGAAAGTGTGTACCACAAAAAAATAGAAGCAACTAAAGAAGAGCTGTGGGAGGCTTGTAATGGATACGTTGAAGAACACCATATTTATTTATTGCAAACCATTCGTCAAAATACAGAACACCTTGAAAGTCAGATTTTAGGACTTAATCAAAAAATAAAAGAGCTATTATCGCCTTACGAAAACGTATTGGAACTGCTTCGCCAGATTCCGGGATTAAGTACCAAAACAGTGGAAGATCTTGTTGCCGAAATCGGACTGGATATGAGTGTGTTTCCGACAGAAGACCACCTATGTTCATGGGCTGGTGTAGCACCGGGCAATAATGAGAGCGCCGGTAAAAAAAAAGCGGACGCACCCCACACGGAAACAAACAGGCAAAATCCATAATGGTAGAAGTCGCATGGGCGGCATCACGTACCAAGAAAACATTTTACCATGCCCGTTATCACCGCCTGGCCGCCCGAAGAGGCAAAAAAAGAGCCATTGTTGCCGTCGCCCACTCGATACTTAAATCCGTGTATCATGTCTTGAAAGACAACGTCCCCTACAAAGAATTAGGGGCTGACTACCTGAACAGCCGCATGGAAGAGAAACGGCGAAAATATCTCAAAAGCGAATTGCAAAAAATGGGGTATGAGGTACAACTAATTCAAAATGAGAAACCTGTACCGATTGGTGTTTGATTTATAACAGATAAAAGAACATAGCGGACAGCATACAACCAAAGGTCGATTTTTACTGGTACAAGGCAAGGAGTAATCCGTTGTCTAAGCCGGGTATGAAACTGACATCAACAGATAAGCACCCAAGATTATTGACTTGATCATGTGTATGAAATTTTAATCCCTTATCTGTTCTTGCTTTCCGATAGCCAGCGCATTTGTCATTGTGGCAAGTGCTATCTTTGATTTTGTCCAAACTAATCTGAAATTTAAACAGGTGATTTGATAATCACCTAAATATTAAACATTTATATTTTACTTGATTTACATATGAAAAAAATAGATGAATTAATAATTGAGTTACTGAAATTCTCAAATAAGATTTTGACGGTAAATACACCTTTGTCTAATCTCAACAGTGTTGCAATATTTGAGAAAAAAACACAATATAGTGTTACCTGATGATTATAAATATCTATTGAAGAGATGTAATGGTTTTGACCTGATGGGGGTTACGGTTTATGGCTTCAATGAAGATAATGAAAGCATTGTTAATGTATTTGATTTCGAACATTTTGAAGTTGAATCTCCTCAATTTTCTTACCTTGTACCTTTTTCTCCAGATGGAGGTGGTAATTATTATTGCTTTGACACATCTAAACTAAGTAATGATTCATGTATAATCGTATTTTGGGAATCTAATTATCAGTATACGTCAGATGATATGCCAGATATTGTAAATGAGTCATTCTCAGATTGGATAAAGCAAGTTGTTATTGATTGGACGTTAGAGGATTATGATTATAATGAGAATGAATTATAATATAAGACATCTGCCGAATCGGATATGAGACCTTAGAATCATGATATTGGTTAATTAAGATGGGGTTTCTATCCGACTTTCTTTTATTATAAGAAAACAACGTTCAGTTGAGCTAATTATGCTCCGACAAACAAATATAAGACCCAAAACGATGGGTATATCGAGAACCTCGCATCGCCGCAGTATTTCTACTATCGTCGTGATCACCTGAGTGACGACCGTGAGGTGTGGCTTGCCGTGGGCATATCAAGCAGGCGACAATCCGGATTTACAGCATCGGAAGTACAATAACAAAGAGTTTGTAGAAACGCATGGGTATGATACCTATGACATTGTCTGGCGGCAGTACTAACCGGCAATTATGAGGTCCCAGACTCTGGATCCGGATATTGAAGATGCTTACGCAGAAAGACCTTATTCGATGTGTGATAATAACATGGAAAACAGGACTGATCCGGATGGACGATTTTGGAATTATTTTGGTGGTGCACTTCTTGGGGCTGGAGTAGAATTTGCGGGGCAAGTTGCAACAAATATGATAAGCGTTGGACGTAGAATTATAGCTACTGGTGTTTCGGAAATTGCTAAAAATACACTTGATGTAACCGCCGAAAAGGGGGCAAAAATAAATTCGGATAGAAATATTGCAAAAAATACAGCAATTGGACTGGTTTCTTCTGGTGTTAGCTCTTTTGCAAAAGTTGGAAAAATTGCTACTACATCAAAAAATCAGGCTGTAAAAATTGCTAGAAATGAAGCTCGAATAGCATCAGATCAAGTCTAAAATCAATCAATCAAATCTATGAACAAGTTACTCCTTCCAACTTAAATACCTCAGCAGGAATATCGGTAAGTGGTGTTTATGGCTTTGTTATACAACGAACAGATAAATAATAGATGAAAAAGAAAACACAAACAAATATTAGATTAAAAGATTTGATATTAATTAGTAAGGCAAATAAAGTAGGTTTTGCTTTGATTTTTGTCGTCGTTATTGTTGTTATTATTCATATATTCTCTGGCTCTAAAGATAATAACAAGCTGAAAAATGAAGGAGTAAGTATCAAAGGAATTGTTATAGAGAAGAGAACTCCTGGGTATAGAGGAATTGTAAACACGTATTATAAATTCTACGTAAATGGGAATATGTACGAAGGGCATTCAGATGTTGATGACAATATAAATATAGGAGATTCCATTGATATTATATATTGGAAGTATGATCCTAGTTTGAATAAGAGCAAGTCTATGATGGAGTAAACAATCACATCACACTGAATATTCTGGACCAAAGTCTACAACGAATCTGATGCAAAGTGTACAACTTTTTTTTGCAGTTTTTAAGACTCAAAGACGGTCTGCCAATCTGTCACAAAGTGTAAAATTCGATAAAACAAAGAAGGTTCATCTCCTCTGAAGTAGGAAGGATTTTGAAACTTGCGCGAACAAAACAAATCTTACGCGCAAAGTCAAACAAACCTGATAATTGGCTCAACTATAACCGGTATGGGTATTGCTATGGAAATCCGTTTAAATATACCGATCCATCAGGAGAGTGCTTCTTTGTCCCTATGCTTAGGAGCTGCGATTGGTGCTGCTGGTTATAACGCAAGTGTAGCATTTAGCGATGGCGGTTTTAATAATTGGAATTGGGGTAGTTTTGCCGGTGCAGTAGGGGTTGGTGCACTATCAGGGTCACTTACAAACAATATTGGGGCGGCGTTTGGACAAACTAGAAACTTTGGGTATGAAGCATTACGTGCAGGGACTCATGCGTTTTCAAATGGCATGATGTCACAGATGGGTGGTGGCGAATTCAGCCAAGGCTTTATGTCCGGAGCATTTAGCTCTTTTGGTGGACATGCGTTTGATGCAATAACCAATGGTTCGGCTTCCTTATTTGAACTTACGGCATATTCAGCTATCTCAGGAGGTATTGGTGCTGAGTTGTCAGGTGGTGACTTTTGGCGTGGTGCTGCTACGGGTGCGACTGTGGGATTGTTGAATGCGGGAGGTGAGAAATTGAAAAATGCTTTAACATCCAAAGATAATGGTACTCCTATTTTGCAAGGAGAAAGAAAAGGATACAACCGAGTATGGAAAAATTCGTTTGAAAATAAATCTGAATATGGTTTCTTGGTTACCCCTGATGGTTTAATTACTTTTGATATTGGTGAAAATGGGGGTAGTCTTTATGGGGGATTAAAATCCACATGGAAAGGCGGAAAAAACTATGTTAGATATAAAGAGCGAAATTATCAAGTGCTAGGTAGTGGTCATGTACACTGGGATAAAACTCTGGATCCTTGGCCTTCCAATTGGGATCCGACAACTGGTGACGGCGATAGGAGTGCTGCATATTACACATTTAAAGGAAAATTGCCAATTTTCATTTTAGGTCATAATAATAGGAAATATAGCGTATCGTATCGATATGATTATTCTAATTATCTTAATAATTATAATGTGCACTCATTGTTAAATGGCCATTTGAGTTTAATTAATATATTGCGTTAGATATGAGAAATAAGTGGTGTTTTGTGATCGCTTTAATGATATTTATTCTTTGCCAATCATGTATTAAATCTAATAAGAAATCAAATTCCTTGTTGGATTTTGAGATGAAATGGAATAAAAGTTGTTATTTAGAAAATGACACTTTGAAGAAATTTGTAGAAGATTTCATTGATTTGCCTATAAATAGCAAACGAAAGGTATTTACTTTATATATTGATCAAAGATTAGATACTCTTTTGTTTACGATATGGAGATACCCAAGGCGGTCTATCGATTTAAATAATGCAATTGGTTATTTCTATTGCAGGGGGAAGGTGATAGTTATCTATTCCCCATTTAATAAGTTCTTAAAAATAGAGGTGGATAAAGCAGATAAACAAAAAATATCGCAGTTGTATAATTCTGAAGTTGAATATTATAAAATTCATAAGCAGGAATTGGTAATGTGGCAACTTCAAATTCCATATCATGGAGATTCTTTTGTAATTCAGAAGGATTTTAATTGTATTTTTAATACAACGAAAGCTCCAAATCCAAGTGGTTTCAAAGAAAATATTGAATATCAGGCAAAATAGAATAATACATTGGCTATCCCCCCCTCCCCTGATGCCGGTAGTGTGCAATAACTCCGTTCTCCGTAGGTGTGCCATGAATTGAAAGAATCATACAAGCGAGAACTTTCAAATGCTGTATAAGTGATGGAAGACTGTTTCAGTATTGCAAGAAGAATCTGCCGGAGTCGAGCGAACAGATGGCCGGAGCCTTCAACGAAGAGGAAACAGGTGTGGCCTCCGTTGGCGACTTACAGGAGTAGCCAACAAACCGCCTTGCGGTGCTTTAGTCAAAAGCTAAGGTGTTGAGCGGACAAGGAAAAGGTGGAACCATCACGTAAGAATAATTGAGACGAACACAGGTGAACCCTGTACGGCGTAGCTGTTGTAATTGCAGTTAGGTAGTTCAGCTGTCGTCATTGCTAAAAGCAAAGCTTCCGGCTGGCAAAAGTACGCGATATCAAAACAAGAAAGCAGTTTCAGTTCAAAGTCTGAAACTGCTTTCTGTGTTTATACCGGTGAAACAGTGCCGGAAAATCCGGTATAAACCGCTCATCTATCATAATCTCAAAAATAAAGCAGATCCATACGCATAGAAGTATGCTCAATAATCTTTTCCTGTCGGACTATTTCGTTTATCTGTAAGCCTTCGGCAAACTGCATCTTGACTAGCGAATCAATAGCGCATAACTTTGCAGAAATAAAAACCACAAAGATATGGATAAGAAAGAAGAGATGTACCAGCATGTTCAGGAATGCATCAAGAACAATCTGAACCAACAATCGTATTGTGTAGAACGAGGAATTAATATCGCCAGATTCCACTACTGGAAGAAGAAATACCTGTAGGAACAAATCAACGACTCTTCGTTTATTACGGTTAGCGTTTATTCCGCAATCAACCGGAAGACAACTAGAACTGCTTTTCCCAAATGGCCTGCGTCCACTAACCACCAGCTATAGCCTGAACGGCACAACACCCGTCACATTGGCCTCAAACAGTTACGATGAACTGGGAAGGCTAAAGGAGAAGAAGCGCCACAACGGCAGTGAAGCCGGACAGTACGAATACAATATCCAAAACTGGCCTACAAAGGTTAAAAGCGGAAGCTTCGAAGAAAATCTCGCTTACAATAAGGATCTGTCCACCCTGCTTCAACGGGAATATTGCTTACAGCACCTGGACGTAACAGCACTACCCGAGGTTATGCCTACCAGTACGATGGTCTGAACCGGCTAACCTCGGCCACGTTCAGACAAGGCTCCTCCACCCTGGCCGATAACAGCTACGATGAAAGCTACAGTTACGATAAGATGGGCAACGTACTGACGCTGAAGCGCAAGAGCAACAATGTGCTGGTGGATGACCTCACCCTGCACTATACCAATAACGAAAAGAGTAACCAGATTGACTGGATTACCGATGCTTGTGGATCTCAGGCACTCTACAATATAAAGGAGTATCAGGATAGCTCCAAGGCCACCTCGGGTGAGTTTGCCTACGATGCCAATGGCAATATGATTAAAGATCTGGATCGTAAGATAGTGACGATACGGTATAATGTATTAAATTTGCCTGATGTCATTCAGTTCCGTAACGGCAACCAGATCCGTAACCTTTATGAAGCGAGTGGCAAGAAGCTGGGGACGGAGTATTTCACACAGTTGACCAACATCACACCGCTGGCCGACGGGCAGATAGTCGCACAGAGTTATCTGACCGGAGCGGTCGATCAGGATGGTACGGCTTATATTGGCAACTTCGAGTACAAGACACAGAAGGGGAATGCTTCGCTGACTGCCCTGACTCGTATTTATAATGACGAGGGGTATGTGGAGAACCTCGCTTCACCGCAGTATTTCTACTATCGTCGTGATCACCTGAGTGACGACCGTGAGGTATGGCTTGCGAATACAAATACTGTAGCGCAACGGACGCAATATTACCCGAGTGGCTTGCCGTGGGCGTATCAGTTTGGTGATAATCCCGACTTGCAACACCGGAAGTACAACAACAAAGAGTTTGTGGAGATGCATGGGTATGATACCTATGACATTGTCTGGCGGCAGTACTATCCGTCGATTATGAGATTTCAGACTCCGGATCCGGAGATTGAAGATGCTTACGCAGAAAGTCCTTACTCTATGTGTGATAATAACATGGAAAACAGGACTGATCCGGATGGGAGGTTTTGGAATTATGTTGGTGGCGCACTTCTTGGGGCTGGAGCAGAATATGCAGGGCAAGTTACGGCAAACCTGATCGGAGGCAAATCAATTGGTGCAGCACTAACAGAAGATATAGATTTGGCAGATATTGGTGTTGCGGCTTTAGAAGGTGCAGTAACAAGCGGTGGGTCTGCTTTGAAATCTGTTGGAAAAAAAGCATTAGTTACTTTGGGATCTGAAGTTGCAAAAAATACATTTGATGCTCAAGTTACAAAAAATGGCATTGAGAAAAAAGTAAACGGTGCAGAAAAGGTTGTTAAAAACACTATAATTGGCGTTCTTGCAGGTGCTGCTACTGTTAAGTTGAAGATTAATAACTTGTCTACTCAATCCAAATCACAAGCAGTAAAAGCAGCTAGGGCAGAAGCTCACAATGCAGGAAAAAGACTTACTGCATCAGAAGCAAAGAAAGCAGCTTCGGTACAAGTAAAGAAAAATACAAGAAATAAATCTATCAACAAGAAGAGGCTTCCAATTGTCAATAAAACGACAGAAGTAGTTGTTAGTGGTGCTTCAGAAGACCAAAAGAGAAGAACTGATAAGAACTAACCAGATATGAAAAAAAATATTAAACAAAATGATTGTGCAAACTATATCAAGATTGGGATTGTCGTAATTCTGGTATTATGGATTTTTTCAACTGTCATTTATAATTCTATTACCAATTATCGACTTTTAAATAACGGAATCCAGACTTCTGCAGTTGTGTATGAAAAGAAATACGTTGGATCAAAAGGGACATTATTGACCAAATATTATTTTATTTGGAATGACAAAAAATATTATGGAGAATCAACCTCTGATGATTCTATTGCTGTTGGAGATTCATTGATTGTCTATTTTTTTGAAAATGACCCTACGATTAATAAGAGCAAGAGGGTTATAGAGTAGTGAGGGTAATACGCCCCGTCACCCGTAGGGTGCGATAACCGTAATTCGGTCGTTAGGTAGTTGAGCGAAGGTGTGTCCTGAAGTAAAAGTGCAAATTTAGAGATAAAGAAAGCGCTTTTACGTGCTGTATAAAAGATGAAGGGTTCTCAGTGATGAGATGATCCTTCGCAATAGCTGTGCAGGCAGATGTTGCAAACCGCCTTGCGGTGCTGCGGTCAAAAGCCGTGGTATTGAACGGACAGGGAAAAGGAGGCTTAAAGCCAACTCCGTTCCACCGGATATGAAGCCGTAGAAAGGAGATGTTCCGTTGGCGGGATATGTCATCCCGCCTTCTTCATATTATAAAGATTTGTAATCTGAAAAAGAAATACCAATGAACATAGCCAACCGTATCACCGGAGAAGTTTGGTTTACTACCGACACGGTAGTGGACTGGGTAGATATATTTACCCCGATGCTGAAGATGATTACGACATCAGTCCGTATGCCGCCTGCCACAACAATCCTGTAATGAAAGTTGACCCCAATGGACGATGGGTCGAAACAGCGTGGGATGTGTTTAGTCTTGCTACAGGGGCAAAAAGTTTTGTTGATAATGTAAAAGCAGGTAATGTTGGTGCTGCAATTGTTGATGGTATTGGTGTTGTAGCAGATGCCGCCGCAGTTGTTTTACCTGTTGTTCCGGGTGGTGTTGGGGCAGGGATTAAAGCTGTCAGGGCTGGGGAGAAGGCTGTTGATGCTGTAAGAACGGGAGAGAAGGTTGTTGATGCTACTAAATCCACTAAAGGTGCTGGCTTTATTGTTACACCAGACGGGGTTGCAGTTCCCAAAAGTCAGAAACAAATGAAAGAAGGATTTGAAAAGGCTGGATTTCCTAAAAAAGATGCAACTCAAACATCTGAAAGAGGAACAATTTACACTGTCCCTACAAAAAAAGGAAAAGTAGATGTTCGTACAATGGAAGGATCTGCAAAACACCCTAAAAGAGCGGTTGTAACTCATCCAAATTCGAATAGTCCCAAAACACCTAGCGGAAAAGCTACAACAAATAAAAAAGATAATCATATTCCACAATCTGAATAGTAGACATATGGTACACTTGAATTCAATCTTAAAGGGCGCAAATGTATATTCAATTGAATATACAGGCTATTTAATCTTCAAAATATCAATTTCTAATAACGCTAAACTATACGAAGATGTAGAATCAATTAATATTGAGTTTATTTCTGGTTGTACAATAGTCAAAGAAAATTCCCCCTTGCCTCTTCATACGGCGTTTCAGTTATATGGTTTAGATATAAGCGAGGCAACGCTAGATCTGAATAAAATGCTTAAGATTCAATTTGAAAACGGTGTAGTTGTTTCTTCATTAGCATCTGAAGATGATTTGTATGATAGATGTTGGGAGTTAAAAATTATAGGAAAAATCAATGGGTCAATTGTAAATGATACAGTTGATATCTTTGTTTCTGAATCAATAAAGACAATTATTGGATAGCATGTTGAAATATGGAAACATACGAACAAAAGAAAAGAAGATTATTGGGAAAGCAGAATTATTTTGGCCAATATTTGAATGAGTTGAATCGACATGTAAAGATTGTGAATCCTCAAAACTATTTGATTTCATTAGAAGATACTGATAATATCTCCGGTTCGCTGAAGCGTGTAAAAACCGTAACTCGGTAGTTTGGTGGCAGCCCTCAGGTTCAGCGTAACGTGTAAAAGTAGCGAGTACCGTTGGGCGAAGTGTCCACACTTCGACCTGTTAAAAGCCGGCCTCCGGCTGGCATAGCAGCGGCTCCAACTGGCGCGGGTTTGTAACCCGTGCCTTTTATTTATACAGTTTGTAACTGTATATTTGAGAAGTAAAATAAATGAAGCTTATGAGTAGAAAAGAAGAAATGCCACAACGGCAGTGAAGCCGGACAGTATGAATACAATATCCAAAACTGGCCTACAAAGGTTAAAAGCGGAAGCTTCGAAGAAAATCTCGCTTACAATAAGGATCTGCCCAATGGAGTCACCCCCTGCTTCAACGGGAATATTGCTTACAGCACCTGGACGTATAACAGCACTACCCGAGGTTATGCCTACCAGTACGATGGCCTGAACCGGCTAACCTCGGCCACGTTCAGACAAGGCTCCTCCACCCTGGCCGATAACAGCTACAATGAAAGCTACAGTTATGACAAGATGGGCAATGTACTGACGCTGAAGCGCAAGAGTAACAACGTACTGGTGGATGACCTTACCCTGCACTATACCAATAACGAAAAGAGTAACCAGATCGACTGGATTACCGATGCTTGTGGTTCTCAGGCACTCTACAATATAAAGGAGTATCAGGATAGCTCCAAGGCCACCTCGCGTGAGTTTGCCTACGATACTAACGGTAATCTGATTAAAGATCTGGATCGTAAGATAGTGACGATACGGTATAATGTATTAAATTTGCCCGATGTCATCCAGTTCCGTAACGGCAACCAGATCCGTAACCTTTACGATGCAAGTGGCAAGAAGCTGGGGACGGAGTATTTCACGCAGTTGACCAACATCACACCGCTGGCCGACGGGCAGATAGTCGCACAGAGTTATCTGGCCGGGGCGGTCGATCAGGATGGTACGGCCTATATTGATAACTTCGAGTACAAAACCCTGAAGGGAAATGCTTCGCTGACTACGCTGACTCGTATTTATAATGACGAGGGGTATGTGGAGGGTCTCGCATCACCGCAGTATTTCTACTATCGTCGCGATCACCTGAGTGACGACCGGGAGGTATGGCTTGCCAATACCAACACTGTTGCGCAGCGCACACAATATTACCCGAGTGGCTTGCCGTGGGCGTATCAAGCAGGCGATAATCCCGATCTGCAACACCGGAAGTACAACGGTAAAGAGTTTGTGGAAATGCATGGGTATGATACCTATGATTATGGGGCCAGAGGCTATTATGCGGCGATAATGAGATGGTGAGCTGTGGATCCGCTGGCGGTTTTTTAAATTTTACAGAAATGAAACACACTGAAGAAAATCCAGAGTACCCGTTTATAGAGCCTATGAGACACAAACAGCTATACTTCCATATAATATTCTTTTTGATCCTGACGTACCCGGTTTCTACTTTCGCCCAATCCTGGGATTTCGTCAAAAAGAAGGATGATATCCTGATATACTCCCGAAAAGAATCCGAAAAAAATCTGAAATCCTTTAAAGGAGTAACAGAAATCAAAGAACCGGCAGAAAAAGTTTTTGCTCTGATTGAGGACGTTAATAATACGGACTGGTGGGATAAGAATCTCAACCAGATCAAAGTACTGCTTTATGAAAAGAACAAACGGGCACAGTATTATCTGGTATACAATTTGCCGTGGCCATTTAAGGATCGGGACTTATGTGTAAATGTCACAACGACCATTGATCCGGTTACAGGGGTGAGTAAAATAACTGCGGTTCCGCTCTCCGGAATCATCCCCCTGCAAGACGGTCTGGTACGTATCAAAGATTACCGGCAAGTGTGGACCGTCAAACCTGCCGGTAAAAATCTGGCTCACGTAGAACTTGAATTTTATGTAGATCCGGCTGATAATTTACCGGATTGGCTGTTAAATATGCTACTGACCAATTCACCCATCAATTCGATCAACGGAATCAGGAAGCATCTGGAACATTCCGATAATCATTAAAGCCTGTGCAATTAATCGATTTTAGCCACATAACAACTCAAAAAGCAACACCTCATGACCGATATAACAATTATCCATCTTTTGATTATCAATCTGATCAGTGGAGTTCTTTTCGCCTTTGACAAACGCGCCGCAATTCATGAGCGGAGACGAATACCTGAACGAACCCTGCATCTTTTCGAAATGATGGGAGGAGTGTTTGCCAATTGGATACTAATGTATTCGCTACATCATAAGAACCGGAAATTCAGTTATTATGCAATAACCTATATTCTGTTAATTGCATGGACAACTCTTTTGTTGTTGATTTATTATCCCCAGGCACTACAACTTCTGAATTAACACATAAGCAAAAACCGGTCCGGCAAATCATGCCGGACCGGTTTTTTATCATATTACAAAATCGGAAAAGTTAAATCAGAAAGTATATCTCAGTCCAAGGCCAATGCTTGTACCGCTGAATTCTGAGGTTCCAAACGAAGGACGAAGATCGAGTGTAATCTGAAGAGGCACATCTAATTTATATTCCAGACCGATATTACCATCAAGATCGAGAATAAACTCATTTGCCTCGTTTTTATTGGAAGCATGACCTATACCGGCACCCAAACCGGCATACCAGTTCAATCCCCCCTGAATATTCCACACCCATTGGTGCAATCCGGTCAATCTCATTCTATTGAAATTGGGACTGGTATAAAATCCCAAATCAGCTTCGATGCGCGTAGAAGAGGACAATCCGTGTTGATACGAAACCTCTGTACCAAAACCATCGCCACCTCCAATACGAAGTCCGAGAGCATGAGGATCTACTTGTTGTGAAAACGCGGTTGTTCCAGCAAGTAAACATACCACGAGAAAGGCAAACACTTTTTTCATATTCATACTGATTTTTAATTAGACACGTTTCAAAGGACAAAAATAAACATTATTAATACTGACTCCTGCCATTTGTTTTACCTTAACAAGGTATAAAAGAAATCACCCGGATCACTAAAATGCCCTTTAGATTACGTTACAGCAGGTTAGCATTTATATTAACTTAAAATCAGCGGAAATATTTCACGCTTTTTAATACAATACTTCGTTAAACTTTGAGTTATTTGTTTGATTTACAGCAAAATAACCTGTTTTGAAATTTGCTTATTCCTCTGAAAATCAGTATCTTTAAGGATTGTACCACCAATACTTAAAGTCGTGATCTTTCAGGTTCATAAGCAATATTTTTCAATAATATCAGGCGTTATAAACAAATCTCTTAAGCTCAATAAATGGAGAAGTGATTTTATGATAGAAGTCCTTATGCTTTATTTAGTAATACCGCAACGCATCAATTTCCTTCAGATGGAACGGTATAGCCAATACGGAGAACAACGATTTCGTCAGCAATTTGAACAGAAGTTTGATTTTATGAACTTCAACAAAGAACTGGTTTCAACATTTTTCGGCAAACGAACAGCCATTGCCTTTGATCCAAGCTATATCTCTAAATCGGGGAAGAAAACACCTTATTTAGGTCGCTTCTGGTCTGGTTGTGCTGGTGCCGTTAAAAAAGGACTTGAAATTTCCGGAATCGGAGCAATCGATATAGACCTGAATCAATGTTTACATCTGGAAGCTGTACAAACTGTACCGACAAAAACACTCGACATCGCCACAATGACTCTTATAGACTGGTATGCCCATGTCTTGTGTAAACGAAAAAAAGAGCTTCAGCAAATATCCAATATTGTTGTTGCCGATGCCTATTTCTCTAAATTTGAGTTTATTGAAAAACTATTCAATGCCGGATTTCATTTGGTTAGCAGGCTCAGAGATGACGCTGATTTAAAATACAAATACCTCGGTGAAAGAACCGGCAAAAGAGGTGCACCCAAAAAGTATGATGGAAAAGTCAATCTCAAAGAATTGGATTTATCCCGTTTTACCCGATTCGCTTACAAAAACGATATTGAGGCTTTCTTTGCGGTTGTCTACTCCAAATCACTTAAACGAGACATTTTATTAGTTGTCGAAAGATTTACCGGAAAAAACAAAGCCAAACAAAGACTTATCTTTTCAACCGATGTAAATGCAAATGCAATCGACGTCCTGGATTACTATCATTGCCGTTTTCAGATCGAATTCTGTTATCGGGATGCAAAACAAGCAACCGGGCTTAATCATTCTCAAGCCAGAAGTTTAAACAAACTCGATTTTCACTTCAATGCATCGCTCACGGCGGTCAACATTGCCAAAGCAGCACATTGGAGCAAAGACGGGAATAAAGACAAGCCATTTTCCATCGCTGACGCTAAAACGCTATCTCACAACGCTTTTATGTTAAACCAATTTATTGAGCTGTTCGGCATTAAAACGAACACTATCAAAAATCACCAATACATCAATGAACTACTGTATCACGGCACTATTGCCGCATAATGTTAAAGATTTATCTAACGAACTATTGTAATAGCATCTACGAATTTAGCAATTCGCGTGTCAATTCCTCCACCCCCTCTGACGCACCTTTTTGAATAACCTTTAAGCCACCACTACCTGACACCTTTACCTCTTTCGGATCGATCAGATAAACAGGAACGCCCGGATTGACGCAATGCACCAGTCCTGCCGCGGGATATACATTCAGCGAAGTGCCAATAATCACAAATATATCGGCTTGCTGCACAATACGCTCAGCCTCATCAATCATCGGAACAGCTTCTCCAAACCACACGATATGAGGACGCAACTGATAACCTTTTTCGCAGGTATCGCCCAGTTTTACTACCGCATTTCCGGGAGTCAGTTCATATACCAATTCTTCGAAGCGCTCTGAGCGCACTTTCATCAATTCACCATGGAGATGCAAAACCGACGAACTTCCCGCCTGCTCATGCAGATTGTCAATATTCTGGGTAATAATCCTGACATCAAAATATTGCTCCAGCTTTGCAAGCCCCTTATGCCCACCATTGGGAGAAGTATTAAGCAGCTGCAAACGCCGTTGATTGTAGAAGTCCAGTACCAGACCCGGATTTCTCCTCCACGCTTCAGGAGTTGCTACCTCTTCTATCCTATATTGTTCCCACAAACCGCCGGCATCGCGAAACGTCGAAATACCACTCTCTGCACTCATTCCGGCACCGGTTAATACGACTAATTTTCTCATGATGATATTTCCTTTTTAGATTCTCTACAAAAATAACTAAAAATGCAATTTTTAATCGGTAGAATCAAGAAAAAGCTTACTTTTGCACACTGTTAATTTAGAATACAAAAAATGGATAAAATCAGTTATGCCTTAGGGTTAAGCATGGGTCAGAACTTCATGAATACAGGTATTAAAAGTCTGAACGTTGAAGACTTCAGCCGCGCTATTCAGTCTGTTTACACCGGAGAAAAACCCGAAATGTCTTACGAAGAAGCAAAACAAGTAATTAATACTTATTTCGGGCAATTACAAAACGAAGCACTCGAAGCCAACCGTAAAATCGGAGAAGCTTTTCTGGCCGAGAACAGCAAAAATGCAAATGTGGTAACTTTGCCAAGCGGACTTCAATACGAAATTCTGAAAGAAGGTAACGGTGAAAAACCCAAAGCGACCGATAGCGTTAAATGCCACTACCATGGAACTCTTATCGACGGAAGTGTATTCGACAGCTCCGTAAAACGCGGAGAACCGGCCGTATTCGGTGTCAACCAGGTTATTCAGGGATGGGTGGAAGCGTTGCAATTGATGCCTAAAGGATCTTTGTGGAAACTCTACATACCTTCTCACCTGGCTTACGGAGAACGTGGCGCAGGCGAAATGATCGGCCCAAATACAGCCTTGATTTTCGAAGTTGAACTTATCGACATTGTATAATTAATCTTAAACAGAAATAATGAAAAAACTAGTATGGTTTTTCGCAGCTGCTTTGTTTGCAGGAGCGACTCTTTCTTCATGTGATAAAAAAAGCTCTTCCTTAAAGTCTGAAAACGACTCATTGAGTTATGCCATTGGACTGAATATCGGATCAATGTTCAAAGAAAATCAGGCTCAAATCCCCGGTGGTAAAAGCAAAATTGACTCTGTATTGAAAGGATTCAAAAAAGGATTGAACGAAGAACAACAATCTTATGTATTAGGTCTTTCTTACGGATCAAACATGGTTAAACAGTTTGAACAAATGACCAAAGGCAAAAAGGTGAACGAAAAAGTATTGTTGGCTGCATTCGAAGCAGCGTTAAAAGATAGCGCCTCTTTAGCTATGAAAGCAGATGTAGCCAATACATATCTGCAAAGCAAATTCAAACGATAAACTAACGGTTACGCCGTTTTAACCGGCACAAAACATTTAACAAGATAAAAGAAAAACAAAATGAAAAAACTAGTGTGCTTAGCAGCTGTTGCTATTGTATCCGCTGCTTCATTTAGCTCTTGCAGCAAAAAAAGCGTTTCAATGAAAACTGAAACTGACTCTTTAAGCTATGCATTGGGTGTTAATCTGGGTAACATGTTCAAAGAAAATGCAGCTCAGATCCCCGGCGGTAAAAACAAAATGGACTCTGTTGTAGCAGGTTTCAAAGCAGGATTGGGAGAGTCTCAACAATCTTATATCCTTGGCTTGTCATACGCTTCAAATATTGCAAACCAATTCAAACAAATGACTGAAGGTCAGAAAGTAAACAAAGAAATGGTACTTAAAGCATTTGAAGCTGCCTTGAAAGGTGATTCTTCTGTAGCTATGAAAAACGAAGCTGCAAATATGTACCTGAGAAGCTACGTTCCCCAATCAAAAAAAGAAGCGAACGCTAAATCTAAAATTGCAAACGAACAATTCCTTGCAGCAAACAAAACAAAACCGGGTGTAGTAACTACAGCAAGCGGTCTGCAATACAAAGTGATCACTGCAGGAACAGGCGCTAAACCGACAATCAACGACAAAGTAAAAGTAAAATACCGCGGAACAACGATTGATGGTAAAGAATTTGACAAAAATGCAGAAGGTATCTCTTTCCCTCTGAACGGTGTAATTAAAGGATGGACTGAAGGTCTGTTGCTGATGCCTGTAGGTTCAAAATACGAACTTTACATCCCTTATCAACTGGCTTACGGTGAAACCGGAAACCAGGCAATCAAACCTTTCTCTACTTTGGTCTTCGAAGTTGAATTGGTTGCAATCGAAAAAGCTGATGCAGCTCCTGCTACTCAAGCTCCCGCAATGCGCTAATCATTAAATACAGACATAAAAAAACCTGAAACTTTCGTTTCAGGTTTTTTTATGTCTGTATTTAATGTTATTTCGTCACTTCCAATCCCAGCTTTGCAGCCGTTTCATGCATAAACTGCAATGCAGCTTCACGTTCATTGGGGATTATACCATCAAGAATAGCATCTTTAATCGCTGTCTTAATCGTCCCTACCTGACGACAAGGAGTTAATCCGAAGATCTCCATAATCTCTTCACCCGATACCGGTGGTTGCATATTGCGGATACGATCTTTCTCCTCAATCTCTTTCATTTTATCACGGACCAACTGAAAATTCCGAAGGAAACGTTTTACCTTATCCGGATTCTTAGACGTAATGTCGGCTTCACAAAGCAGCATTAAATCCTCCACATCATCCCCCGCATCGAAAATCAGACGACGAACCGCCGAATCTGTCACTTCCTCTTCTGCCAGTACAATGGGACGCATATGTAATCCGACAAGCTTCTGTACATACTTCATCTTCTCGTTCATCGGCAACTTCATAGCACGGAATAAGCGGGGAACCATTTTCTCACCGATAAAGTTATGGTTATGAAAAGTCCAACCCAACTGGTTATCCCAACGTTTAGTGACCGGCTTGGCTATATCGTGCAACAATGCCGCCCAACGTAACCAAAGATTATCTGATTTATCGGCAGTATTATCCAGCACCTTAAGTGTATGGTAGAAGTTATCTTTATGACCTCTGCCCTCTTTACACTCCACACCTTTGAGTGCAAACAATTCCGGCATAATAATCTGAAGCAATCCGCATTGTTCAAGTAAAACAAAACCTACCGAGGGTTTCCTTGAGAGCATAATCTTATTCAACTCATCAGCAATACGTTCTTTGGATATAATGTTGATACGCTCTTTATTGCGGGTGATCGCATCGAATATATCAGGCTGAATCTGAAAATGCAGCTGTGTGGCAAAACGTATGGCCCGCATCATTCGCAACGGGTCGTCACTAAACGTAATATCCGGATCAAGTGGAGTCCTGATATTTTTCTTTGCCATATCTTCGAGACCGCCAAAAGGATCAACCAATTCACCGAAACGATCTTTATTCAGACAAATAGCCAGTGCGTTAATAGTAAAATCGCGACGGTTCTGGTCGTCACTGAGCGTACCGTCTTCAACGATCGGTTTGCGGGAATCGCGGGAATAGGATTCCTTTCGTGCCCCAACAAATTCCAGTTCAATATCTTTATATTTGACCTGCGCTGTGCCAAAGTTCCTGTAAACCGCCAAAGAAGCGCCGCGCCCCAGTCGTGCTGCAACAGCTTCTGCCAGGGCTATACCACTACCAACAGTCACAATATCGATATCTTTAGAATGTCTGTTCAAAAAAATATCTCTCACATATCCGCCGATCACGTAGCACTCCATATGAAGCTCATCCGCTATATCCGATACAATACGAAAAGCTTTGGTATCAATATATTTCTGTAGTTGTTCTGTTGACTTTAACATTATGAATAATATTTGGAGCTGCAAAAGTACAACATTTCTACCGGACAACTCTGACACACTCCCGAAATAGTTGTAATTTTGCCATCCATTGTATTGTAATAAAGAAGTTCGCAAAGTCTGATTTATAAAACAGAATCCTTTTGCCTTCTCATCATCAAATTTTTGCATCTAATCAAAAAGCAAAATATGCTTCGAGCCGAATTCACACCTTACCGATTGATTTTTAAGAAACCCAGCGGGACATCACGCGGTATCCTTACCACCAAAGAAACCTGGTTTGTAAAAATATGGGACGAAAAAACACCTGAGATCTACGGATTAGGGGAATGTGCACTTTTTCGCGGATTAAGCTGCGACGACCGACCCGATTATGAATCGGTTTTACAAAGCCTGTCACCTATACTTCCCTCTAAGGAAGAGCTTTATGACCGACTGAAAGAATTCCCATCGATTCTTTTTGGAATTGAAACGGCAATGAAGGATCTTGAAAACCAGGGAAAAAGAGTTATTTTCCCATCTTCTTTTTCAAAAGGGAAAGATTCCATCCGGATCAACGGACTGATCTGGATGGGAACAAAAGAAGAGATGCGCACCCAGATCATGGATAAGCTCGAACAAGGCTTCTCTTGTATCAAACTAAAGATCGGCGCCATTGATTTTGAGACCGAAGTGGATTTATTGAAAGCAATCCGGAAAGAATTCGGCGCCGACCACATAGAACTGCGGGTAGATGCCAACGGTGCTTTTTCACCTAAAGATGCATTGAATAAATTGGACACTTTATCCAAATTGAATATCCATTCAATCGAACAGCCGATTAAAGCCAATCAATGGGAAGAGATGGCCCGCTTATGCAGACAGACACCCCTCCCTATTGCATTGGATGAAGAACTGATCGGAGTAAATGACTGTTCTTGTAAAAGTGCGCTACTTGATACAATCCACCCGCAATACATTATTCTGAAACCAAGTCTGCATGGAGGATTTGCAGGCAGCAAAGAATGGATTGATCGGGCTAATGAACGCAATACCCAATGGTGGATCACCTCCGCATTGGAGTCGAATATCGGACTTAACGCTATCGCGCAGTGGTGCTATACGTTAGGCAATCCTCTTCCTCAGGGACTGGGCACAGGGTTACTCTATACTAATAACCTTCCTTCACCCCTGACCTTAGAAGGTGAACGACTATTTTACTTTCCTGAGAAGAATTGGGATTTAAGTTTACTGGAATACTAAACTATAAGGATTTAAACAGATAATAAAAATGAAGCTGATTATCCATCAACAAACCTATACGAGCGACCAACTCCCTGCACTTATTCAGGCAAAAAGAGACCAACAACTCCCTGAATGGGAAGAAACTCTTTTTTCCTTTCTTGAAAAATGGATGGATAGTAATGAAACAGTACCGGGTCAAACTTCAGGCTCAACCGGAACTCCTAAATCCATTGCACTATCCAAGAGAAGCATGATAGCTTCTGCCAGACTAACGAATGATTCATTCGGATTACAACCCGGAGACACTATCTTACTTTCACTATCGGCCAGTTACATTGCCGGGAAAATGATGATAGTCCGTGCATGGACTTCCAATTTGAATATGATTGCCGGCGAGCCTTCATCGACACCTGAAGTCCCTGCGAAAGTAAAGTTTGGCGCCATGGTTCCCATACAAGTGGAAAAATTGATAAATAGCGAAACCGGTAAGAAAGATCTCGAAAAGATTGAGACATTAATCATCGGTGGCAGCGCCATCCCTTATGCATTAGAGCAGCAACTGCAAAGCATATCCACTGCCTGCTATTGCACGTATGGCATGACAGAAACGGTTTCACACATAGCTGTTCGCCGGCTCAACGGCCCGGATAAATCGGAAGAATATAGTGCATTAGGAGATGTATATTTTGAACAGGATGAGCGGGGCTGTCTGGTTATTTTTGCGACTCATCTTCAAACCGCCCCCTTTATCACCAATGATTTGGTTGAACTGACTTCAGCAAAATCCTTCCGATGGCTGGGGCGTTACGATAATGTTATAAACTCCGGTGGCATTAAACTTTTTCCGGAAACTATAGAGAAAAAGCTCTCAGCAGTGATTCCTCAACGATTCTACCTTACAGCTCAACCAGATAATACTCTCGGACAAAAGCTTGTACTGGTGATCGAAGGCGAGGAATACTCAGAAGAACAAATTTCAAATCTACAAAATCAGTTCACCCAAATCCTTTCGAAATACGAGAAACCACGACAAATTGTCTTCCGGAAACAATTCAGGGAAACCTCTTCAGGAAAGATAAAAAGAGGAATATAACAAATAAGAGAGTCTAAACATACATTTCCGGTTATCAGATCTGCCATATCAGACCAGGAAAGGGTTCTCCCTCACCAACAATACAAACAACTCAGCTAAATAATTATGCCAGAACCAATAAAAGGATTAATTTTGCAGGGTTAAAAAATTTCGAACGATGACGACCAAACAAAAACGCTTTATCAGCTTCTTTTGGATTTTATTTACCACCTTTATCCTTCTGATTTCTACCCTCTTTATCCTGATTGCAAATGGCAAAATCGGGTATATGCCTCCTATTGAAGAGTTGGAAAATCCGAAAAACAAATTTGCTTCAGAGGTATACTCTTCTGATATGACAGTACTGGGACGTTATTATCAAAGCCGCGAGAACCGTGTTTTTGTAACATATAAGCAACTCTCCAAACATTTAGTGGAAGCACTGATCGCGACAGAAGATGCACGATTTACCGACCACTCAGGTATAGATATCTGGGCCCTGCTTCGCTCATTGGTCAAACGCGGAATCCTGATGCAGAAAAGCGCGGGGGGAGGTAGTACCATTACACAGCAGCTGGCAAAACAACTTTACTCACCGCAGGCAGGCGACCTCACGGAACGAATGTTTCAAAAGCCGATTGAATGGGTAATTGCGGTACAATTGGAACGCTTCTACACCAAAGAGGAAATCATCAACATGTATTTCAACAAGTTCGACTTTCTGAACAATGCGGTTGGTATTCAATCTGCCGCACTGGTCTATTTCGGCAAGTCGCCCGATAAGCTAAATATTGAAGAGTCAGCCACACTGGTGGGTATGTGTAAAAACCCGGCACTGTTTAATCCGCTTCGGTTTAATGCCAGAACACGCGACCGCCGGAATGTAGTGCTTGATCAAATGCGTAAGGCTGATTACCTGACTGAAGAAGAATGTGATTCTCTTAAAAAGCTTCCGCTGAAACTCCGGTACAACAAAGCAGATCATAAAGAAGGACCTGCCCCCTATTTCAGGGAATACCTTCGTAAAATAATGATGGCTAACAAACCGGTTCGTGGTGATTACTCTGACGACCAGATGCAGAAATACAGCGAAGACTCATTGGCATGGGAAACAAATCCTCTTTACGGATGGTGTAATAAAAATAAAAAGCCCGACGGTTCCCACTATAACCTCTATGTAGACGGACTAAAAATTTATACGACCATCGACTCGCGCATGCAGCGCTATGCCGAAGAGGCTGTCACTGAGCACATCGGTAAATTCCTTCAACCTAAATTCTTTGCAGAAAAACGGGGTCGCGACTATGCTCCTTTCTCTAATAAAATTTCGGCGGAAGAGCGTGAATTGATTATGACACGCGCCATGCATCAGACCGAACGTTTTCGCATCCTGAAAAAAGCAGGTGTATCGGACAGCGAAATCCGTCGCATCTTCAATACCCCTATTCCTATGCAGGTTTTCAGCTGGAATGGAATGAAAGATACGGTAATGAGTCCGATGGATTCAATCCGCTATCATAAGTATTTTATACGGTCCGGTTTTATGTGTATGGATCCACATACAGGTTATGTAAAAGCATATGTGGGTGGTATCGATTTTAAACAGTTCCAATATGACATGGTTACACTCGGTCGCCGTCAGGTAGGTTCTACGATAAAACCGTACCTGTATACCCTGGCTATGGAAGAGGGATTCACCCCATGTAACGAAATGCTCCATGTGTCACAACGACTCTTCACCGAAGATGGGCGTGTATGGGTGCCACGGAATGCCAATAAAAAGAGAATCGGAGAAATGGTAACCTTGAAATGGGGACTTGCCAACTCTGACAACTGGGTTTCTGCTTACCTGATGAGTAAACTATCCCCCTACTCTTTTGTGCGTCTGTTGCGTTCGTTCGGTATTAAATCGAAGCTCGACCCTGTAGTTTCACTTTGTCTCGGACCATGTGAAGTAACTGTCGAAGAGATGGTTTCGGCCTACACGGCATTTGCCAATAAAGGCGTTCGCGCAGAACCAGTATATGTAACACGCATCGAAGACAGCTATGGAAATGTTCTGGCTAATTTTGCGCCAAAAATGTCCGAGGTTTTCAGCGAAGAAACCGCATACAAAATGTTGCACATGCTGCAAGGCGTTATCGACGGAGGAACCGGGGTCAGGATACGTTACCGCTACGGAATAAAAGCTCCGATGGGTGGAAAAACAGGTACCACAAACCAAAACTCTGACGGTTGGTTTATGGGCTTTACCCCCAGATTGGTTTCCGGTATGTGGGTAGGTTGCGAAGACCGTGCAATTCACTTTGACACGACTGCTGACGGTCAAGGAGCAAATATGGCATTACCTATTTACGCAACCTTTATTAAAAAGGTATATGCTGACAGACGATTAGGATACACACAAACGGAAGGTTTTCCGCCTTCTCCTAAATTCTCAGATCCTTGTGCAGAATCTACCTTCAAGCAAAATTACGAAACCGAACCCACAGAGGAAGGAATAGACGAAGCATTTGAGTAAAATTTTCTATTTTTGCATCCGCTTTGTTTGTATCATACTCTCGCAGTTTTATTCATCCAAAGTATTTTTTTCAAAAGAAAGATCCTGATATCAAAATATCAAACATTTATATAAATGAATATTTCATACAACTGGCTGAAAGAATATTTAAATTTAGACCTGCAACCTGAAGAAGTTGCAGCAGCCCTTACCTCTATCGGACTGGAAACGGGAGGAATTGAAGAATTTCAAACAATCAAAGGCGGACTGGAAGGTCTTGTAATCGGACATGTACTGACTTGCGAAGATCACCCCAACTCTGACCATTTACATATAACCACTGTAGACCTTGGAACAGGCGAACCTCAGCAAATTGTTTGCGGGGCTGCAAATGTAGCTGCCGGACAAAAAGTTGTTGTAGCAACATTAGGTACAAAACTATATGATGGTGATGATGTTTTTGCGATCAAAAAATCAAAAATACGGGGTGTCGAATCCAACGGCATGATCTGTGCGGAAGATGAAATCGGTATCGGTAACAGCCATCACGGAATCATTGTACTCCCTGATGAAGCAGTCGTTGGAACCCTGGCAAAAGATTATTACAACGTAAAATCAGACTACATCCTGGAAGTTGATATTACCCCCAACCGCGTTGATGCGGCTTCTCACTATGGTGTTGCCCGCGATCTTGCCGCATGCCTTATCCAGCAAGGCAAACAGGTAACACTCAACCGCCCATCGACAGATAGCTTTACAACAGACTCTGATGCAGATGCCGTAAAAGTCACTGTTGAAAATACAACAGCTTGCCCCCGGTATTCAGGCATCACAATCAAAGGTGTTACGGTAAAAGAAAGCCCCGAATGGTTACAAAACCGTTTAAAATCTATCGGATTACGTCCTATTAATAATGTAGTCGATGTTACCAACTATGTACTTCACGAAATGGGACATCCGCTACACTGTTTCGATCTGAAAGAAATCAAAGGAAATCAGGTAATTGTAAAGACTCTACCGGAAGGTTCCAAATTTACAACGCTGGACGAGAACGAACGCAAACTTTCAGCAGACGATCTGATGATCTGTAACATAGAAGAAGGTATGTGCATTGCAGGTGTATTCGGTGGATTAAAATCAGGTGTAACCGAATCAACAACCGATGTATTCCTCGAAAGTGCATACTTCAATCCGATGTGGGTGCGTAAGACCGCTCGCCGCCATGGATTAAATACTGATTCATCGTTCCGTTTCGAACGTGGTGCTGATCCTAACAATACATTATATGTACTTAAACGTGCCGCACTACTTATTCAGGAACTGGCCGGAGGATCTTTTGCCGGTGAAATTGTAGATATTTATCCTCAACCGATCGAGAATTGCAAGGTAGAACTACCTTATGCAAAAATCAACAGCTTAATCGGTAAAGAGATTCCGAAAGAGACTGTTAAAAGCATCCTGAAAAGTCTGGAAAAAGAAGTTCTGGCTGAAACAGAAGAAAACCTGACAGTAAGTATTCCTACGTATCGTGTGGATGTACAACGCGATGTGGATGTGATCGAAGATATTCTTCGCATTTATGGCTACAATAATGTAGAAATCAGCGAGCAGGTAAACGCAACACTTTCATATAAAACAGATACAGATAAAAGCCACCGTTTGCAAAATCTGACTGCGGAACAACTCTCTGGCTCAGGATTCAATGAAATCCTGAATAACTCACTTACCAAATTGGCCTACTACAATGATTTGGTAACATTCCCTGCAGATAAATGCGTAATGCTGCTGAATCCATTAAGTAACGACCTGAATGCAATGCGCCAGACCCTGTTATTCGGTGGACTCGAAAGCGTAGCGTATAACCGTAACCGGAAAAACAGCGACCTTGCACTCTATGAATTCGGTAATTGCTACCGTTATGAGCAAGAGAAGCAAAAAGAGGGAGAATCACTTTCCCCTTACAGCGAAGATCAACATTTAGCATTATGGCTTTGCGGAAGCAAGGTAAGCAACACATGGGCTCATGCTAATGAAGAGAGCTCGGTTTATCAACTAAAAGCATATATAGAAAATATCTTTGCCCGTCTTGGCGTGAACAACAGTCGCCTGACTCAATCGCAAGTAAGCGACGACATCTTTGCAGCGGCTCTTACCTATACGACTAAAGGAGGAAAATTATTAGCTTCTGCAGGAATTGTAAACCGTATTATACTGAAACAGTTCGATATTGATACCCCGGTATTTTACGCAGATATCAACTGGAATGTCCTGATGAAAGAAATCCGTAATCAAAAGGTAACCTTTACTGAAATATCGAAATATCCTTCAGTTAAACGAGACCTGGCACTCCAGTTGGATAAAGCCGTAACCTTTGCCGAAATTGAAAAGATAGCCTTCGAAAGCGAACGTAAGCTGCTTAAAGAGGTAGAATTGTTTGACGTATACGAAGGAAAAAACCTCGAAGCCGGCAAGAAATCGTATGCTGTGAGCTTCCTGATCCAGGATGAGACCAAAACGTTGACTGACAAACAAATTGAGTCAATTATGGGTAAAATCCAATCGAATCTGGAACAAAAATTAAATGCAAAATTAAGATAATTAAAAACCAATCCGGAAGAGCGAAGAGCTTAATGATGAGTAAATATCTGGGAAGCCCACTATATCTTTTCATCTCTAATCTCTTTTGACTTCTCTAACTTCTTGAAAAAACTATGGGAAGAGCGTTTGAATATCGCAAAGCAAGAAAAATGAAACGTTGGGGCAATATGGCTCGCACGTTCACAAAATTAGGAAAAGAAATTTCGATTGCTGTAAAGAATGGTGGACCTGAACCTGAATCAAATCCCCGCCTCCGCGCACTTCTGCAGAATGCCAAAGCAGCAAATATGCCGAAAGAAACCATTGAGCGCGCAATCAAGAAAGCGACTTCAAAAGATGAAGCCGATTACAAAGAAATGGTTTATGAAGGCTATGGCCCCTTTGGTATTGCAGTTTTGGTAGAAACAGCAACTGACAACACAACACGTACAGTTGGAAATGTTCGCAGTTACTTTAATCACGCGGGTGGTTCATTAGGTACAAGTGGAAGTCTTTCATTTTTATTTGAGCGCAAAAGTGTATTCAAAGTAGCCAAGAAAGAGGGAGTTGAACTTGAAGATCTGGAGCTGGAACTGATTGACTACGGAGCAGATGAGTTAATTGAAGAAGGCAATGAGATCACTATCTACGGAGAATTCGAATCGTTCAATGCTATTCAGAAATATCTGGAAGAAGCTGGTTTTGAAATTATCAACTCCGAATTTGAACGCATTCCTAACGACACCAAAGATTTGACACCTGAACAACGTGCTCAGGTAAACAAACTTATCGACAAACTGGAAGATGATGAAGACGTTCAAAACGTCTATCATAATATGACAGAATCTGAAGAGGACGAAGAAGAATAATCTCTGTATACATAATAAAAAAAGCTGCCTTAGGCAGCTTTTTTTATTATTCCCCACCACCATATCTTATCACAAATAATCAGGCTGCACATGCATTCCCTAAAAAACGGTTAAACTTAATAGGGATTTATTTGATTTAAAACATATATACACCTTTAAAATATTCAGTACAGAATATATGTACACCTTCAATTCATCTGCACAACAAAACAACACTATTTAGAATACACTTCCATATTCAAAAATTTAACAGTTGCATTCTGTCATATTTAAATAAAAAATATACCTTTGCTTTCCGTCGATCTATACATTTCCAGTATATATAAAAAATAATATCTATACCAAAAATACACAACTTTAAAACAATTTCACTATGGTTGATCAATTTGCAGCGAAAGCTATTGACTGGGACAATAATCCGGTCAGAAAAGAGATGGTGAAGAAATTTGTAAATATTATCCGCAAACATGCACAAATCAAACCCAACAGTCATATTCTGGATTTCGGCTGTGGAACAGGGCTGGTCGGATTGCATTTTGCAGAAGAAGCCGGTCGTATAAAAATGCTGGACACCTCACCGGCTATGCTGGATGTATTACAGACAAAAGTGAAAGAGCATGACCCACACAATATCCAGATTATCCAGAAGGATATTGCACAATTAGACGAACAAAACAACCTGATTGTTTCGTTAATGACTTTCCATCACATTTCCAATCATGCTGAAATCCTACGTGAATTTTACAACAAACTACATGATAACGGATTAGTTATTATTGGCGATCTTATGCCTGAAGATGGCAGCTTTCATTATCCCGAAAATGTACCTCATAATGGCATTCACCCTAATGTATTAAGTAAAATCTGCAAAAAAGCAGGATTCCATGTCGATTGGTGTTATAAATTTCACACTGTCAACAAAAAAACCAATCTGGGCACACAAAAATCATTCGATTTATTCGTATTGGTTGCCCGTAAACCTGAGTCACTACTATAAACCGGACAATTCGTCGATTGTATAATTCAGAAAGCGATTAAATGGATACAATAGCCTCATGATCCGGGCTGCCTGTTGAAGAGAATCTGATTGACAAAAGAAATCATCCGACAGATTTGTATCCACACAATAATGTTTTGGTTTAAGCCAGTCGGCATATTCAAAGTCTTTGGGAAATGGGCGGGGAACAGTCTTAAGTTTCTCGCCATACATTTCCTTATAATAGACAGCAAACTCCGGATCTTGGACTATCCCTAAGAACTCATCTATATTCTCATATACACTTTGCCGAAGAGCCTTTAACACACCTGGCTCAGCGCCGTAAATACCACCGGCAATACCACATTCGCCTGGCTGTAAATGCACATAATAGCCACCCCTGTTACTTTTCCTTCCACCTGAAGCTATATAAGCCGAATAATATGCCTTATAGGGCGTTTTATCCGGAGAAAAACGAGTATCCCGATAGATTCGAAAAATACAATTCTTCGAATCAAGACCTTTAATCTCAGGATCAAATATTGCAACCTCCTCTATCAGATTTTCTACAAACCGTTGAAATATACTACGGGTATGCTCAAATTCCACTTTGTTCTGAGCAAACCA
>CAXXPA010000041.1:0-28042 GCA_963662365.2 Bacteroidales bacterium | reverse complement strand
AAACGATTCAGTTTCCCGGAAACATATCTAGCGGATGGTCCATTTGGATTGCGACTTTTGGAAAAGCGAAAAAATACAGAACAAAAATTCCCTACTGTAAACTATCCTTCGTCAATTCTTATTGCAAGTTCATGGGATCTCGAAGCAGCAAGGCTTATCGGTGCGTCAATCGGAGAAGAATGCAAGGAATATAATATAAGCGTTATTCTTGCCCCGGCAATGAATATTCTGAGATTTCCACTTGGAGGGAGAACTGCAGAATATTTTTCTGAAGATCCCATTTTGTCAGGGAAAATAGCATCATCTTATGTTAAAGGAGTTCAGAGTGTTGGTATTGGCTCTTCTATAAAGCATTTAGCATGTAATAATCAAGAGACAGCCCGCAAGCTGAATGATGTTCGTATATCTATGCGTCCCCTACGTGAGATATATCTCAGAGGTTTTGAAGTTGCAGTAAAAGAATCTGCACCCTGGACGGTAATGTCTTCGTATAATAAAATAAACGGTGTTTATGCTTCTGAGAATAAGTGGTTACTAGAGGATGTGTTGAGAGGTGAATGGGGATTTAAGGGCCTTGTTATGAGTGACTGGGACGCCGGATGGGATGGTGCTGCACAAATGAGAGCTGGAAATGATATAGTAGAGCCCGGTTATGAGATACAATATAATGCCATTGTAAAAGCCGTGAAAGATGGAACATTATCTGAAAAAGAATTAAACAGGAATGTGAAACGTGTTTTAGAGTATGTTGTCAAAACCCCAGCTTATGCCGGATATCAATTCAGTAATAAACCTGACATTTCAGGGCATATTAAGATCGCACGAAGAATTGCAGCAGAGAGTACTATTCTTCTGAAAAATGAAAATACACTCCCATTAGTAGGTGCTTCAAAAGTAGCCATTTACGGTAATGCGGCGTATAATTACCAAAAGGGTGTGGAGGTGAAGAATATTTCGTTGCATAATGGTCTTATTTCTTCTGGATTTAAAATTGATCAACCCGTAACAGATGCATACGAGAAACATGTCGGAATAGTTGATCTTAAGCAGGGTGATGCAGCATTGAATAATGGGATGCTATTGACTACATTTAATGCTTTCCCGGATAAACCTGAGCTTGATTTTTCTGCAGATCAGCTAAAAAAGCAGGCCTCGGAAAATAATTATGCAATTGTTTCAATTGGCCAAAGTGCCGGTGAGAGCCTTGATTGTACAAGCAATGATTTTACCCTGAGTGAAAATGAGCTAAAGGTTATTGATAAGGTTTGTACAACATATCATGCTGCCGGCAAAAAAGTTATAGTAATATTGAACATCGCTATCCCAATCGAGACAGCTTCCTGGAAAAACAAACCGGATGCTATAATTTGTGCCTGGACAAGTGGACAGGAGATGGGGAATGCAATGGCCGATGTCTTAAGTGGAAAGGTTAATCCTTCGGGTAAATTGACAGTGTCGTTCCCTGTTAAACTGAGTGATTCGCCGGCATACGATAATTTTCCTGTGGATATTACATACGATTGGGTTTATGCGCAGCATGGCTTTCTTCCCCGGAAGCGATTGCCTCAAAATGAGCTGCTTGTGAAGAATGTACATTATACCGATTACAAAGAAGGTATTTATGTTGGGTATCGTTTTTTTGATACGAAGAAAGTCAATGTATCTTACCCATTCGGTTATGGTCTTTCATATACAACATTCTCTTACAGTAATGCTTCTGTTAAACGTTCAAAAGGAGACTGGATTGCTACTGTAAAAGTAACAAATACAGGGCAAGTAGCAGGACGCGAAGTTGTACAACTATACGTTTCGGCTCCGGATGGAAAACTCGATAAGCCGGAAAAAGAGTTGAAAAGTTTTGCAAAGACAAAGCTTTTGAATCCAGATGAAAGTGAAACTGTGAGTATGCGGGTTACCGATTATATGCTCTCATCATTTGAAGAAAATAATAATCAATGGATTGCAGATCAGGGAAATTATAAAGCTCTTTTTGCTTCATCGAGCAGGGATATTCGTCAAACAGTTGAATTTACTCTGAAAAATAAATTCGAAGAAGATTTGCATAGTAACTTGTTGAAATTAAAGTGAGTTTCTGAATAGAAGGCGATTGCTGGGGTAAAACAATATATCAATTTATAAACCCAAGATTACCAGTATATTTTACTCGATTTATTTGGCCCAATTCACGAGAAGTCTCAAACTGCAATGTATACAGATGTATTGCAGTTTGAGACTTCTTGCTTTTCATTGACAAGCTCTAAGTGATAAAAATGGCTTTAATGAGGCACAGAAGATTACCTGGTTCAAAATAAAGAGAAGGTAAAACAAAGATTAACATTCAAAACGAATACAATATTCTATTGTGTATTATATTTGTACTGAAAAACGAAAACGGTCGAAAAGTTTATATTGTGGTTCGGGGGATAACTCTGTATTCCTATTACTTTAGTTTCTTGGATACTAATAGCCTTTGTAACAATATAATATGATGGCCGTTGAAGATTAACTTAAAACTTAGCTATATGCAAACCATTGATGAACTCAAAGTAAAGTTGCTAAATGCTCAGAATTTAGCAGAAAAGATTGCCATCCGGATTGAAATGATAGAGTTAACCCGTCATTCCAATAAATCGGATTATTCGCTCCGGCCACTATCCGATATGCTTGATCGGATACATGCTGAACGCAACAGTATCAGACTTAGCCTGACATAAAGGAATGTATTTGTAGATTCAAATACTTTTTTTTGGATCAACGGTAGACCGAAATACGAAAATCGTTTTATTGCTCCTTGTTCGTTGGGCTATGCTTAAGTCAAATCCCCAACCTTCTACTGTAACAAAAACAAGTAAGAGAAAATACTAACTATAAAATTAAATATTAATCCAATTTATAGACGTGAAAAATTTAGCGATGAGAAAGGTAATTCTGATTTTAGGCGTATTTATGCTTTTGGTATCCATGACCGTAAAAGCACAATCTGGGCGTAAGGACTATTTTGTTGGAAAATGGGATGTGCTTTGCGTGGGAACTCCCGGAGGCGATTCAAAGATGATTGTCAATCTAGTCAGAAAAAACGGTAAACTACAAGGTGCAATTTTACGGGAAGGACAAGATCCGGCCGAGATTTCGGAAATAGAGGAAATGAAAAATGCCGTAAAAGTTTATTTCTATCATAAGCTGTTTAAAGTCAATCTGCTTCTGGAGAAAAAAGATGATGCGCATTGTTTCGGGTTGTTAATGGGGCATTTCCAGGCTAAAAGTGTTCGTTTGAAATAATCCATATCCGGATTGAAAAGGTAAAAGGATAGTATTGATCTACTCAAAAAAGTATTAAAGCTAAGGAGAAAAGAGGAGACTTGTATAGGAAGATATAAAAGAGTCTGTCTGAATAATTGAAATAAAGAACGTAATGAGAATTAAAGATAAAGTATTCCTTGTCACCGGAGGTGGAAATGGAATGGGGCGTGAGTTAGTCCTTCATCTACTGTCAAAAGGAGCAAAGGTGATTGCTGTGGATATCAATGAGACAGCATTAAAAGAAACAGTTGAATTAGCCTGGCAAACACAAAGGTCACTGACCACATTTGTTTGTGATATTACCAATCGGGAAGCAGTAGAGCAGTTGCTTAAGGATGTGCTGGCTACATACGACTTTGTAGATGGTATTATCAACAATGCGGGTATCATTCAGCCTTTTGTCCGGTTAAATGAATTGAGTTTAGAGGCTATTGAGCGTGTAATAAAAGTCAATCTTTATGGTACGCTCTATATGACAAAGACATTTTTACCTCATTTACTAACCCGTCCTGAAGCACATATAGCAAATGTATCAAGTATGGGGGGCTTTTTGCCTGTCCCGGGTCAGACCATTTATGGTGCAACAAAAGCAGCCGTGAAGCTAATGACAGAAGGTCTGGGGGCTGAATTAAAAGGCTCGAAAGTGAAAGTCACAGTTGTTTTCCCCGGTGCAATCAGAACAAATATTTCATCAAACTCCGGATTAAAAGAAGATCCGGCATCTGGAGCTGATGGTTCTGCATATAAGATTTTACTTCCATCTGAAGCAGCGACTATTATTGTAGATGCTATAGAGCGCGATTTACCCCGTGTTTTTGTCGGTAAGGATTCAAAATTCATGGACTTTATATACCGGTTAAATCCAAAGTTTGCAACGAATTTTATTAGTGGGAAGATGAAGGATTTACTGGCAAATTAGTAGGTGAAAAACTAAAGATAAAAGAAAAGATATATGTCAACAGGATTTGAAAATAAAGTAGCGGTAGTAACCGGAGGAGGAGGAGTGCTGTGTAGCACCATGGCCAAAGCACTTGCAGAGCAGGGTGCAAAAGTTGTAATCCTCGATTTGAGAGCAGAGAATGCCGAAAAAGTAGCGAATGAAATTACAGCAGCCGGTGGTAAAGCGATTGGTCTGGCTGTAAATGTACTGGATATCGAAAGCCTGAAATTGGCGCATCAGAATATCCTGTCGGTATTCGGCCCGTGTGATATCCTGATTAACGGAGCGGGTGGTAACCACCCTAAAGGAACAACCTCTAATCCTTTTTTATCTGAAGAGGATTTGAAGGGTGACAGCGAAACGAAATCGTTTTTTGATCTGGATACGGAAGGTTTCAAGTTTGTATTTGACCTGAACTTCCTGGGTAGCTTGCTGCCGACACAGGTATTTGCCAAAGATATGATCGGTCGTGAAGGATGCAGCGTGATCAATGTTTCTTCAATGAATGCATTCCGTCCGTTGACCAAAATACCAGCCTATAGTGCTGCTAAAGCAGCTATATCGAACTTTACCCAATGGCTGGCCGTACACTTCTCTAAAGTGGGTATCCGGGTAAATGCCATTGCTCCGGGATTCTTCCTGACCGATCAAAACAGAGCGTTGCTGACGCAAGCGGATGGAAGCCTGACAGACCGAGGTAATACCATCATCGCCCATACACCAATGGGTCGTTTTGGCACTCCGGAAGATCTGACCGGCACATTGCTTTGGTTGTGCAGTAATTCATCGGCATTTATTACCGGTGTGGTGGTGCCGATTGATGGCGGATTTAGCGCTTACAGTGGAGTCTAAATTGAATATATTACCCCTATATCCCCTAAAGGGGACTTGAGGTTACTCTTGTTTTATCGAAAGTCGTATAGAAAATATAACATTGTGTATTACGTGAGCAACTAATTCAATTACAGTAGGTGAATTATAAACTTCATATTATCAAATAACATTATGGAAAAAAATATGCCATCCTATGCCAATACAGGCTATCGCATGGAACAGACCATGCGCTGGTATGGACCGAATGATCCGGTAAGCCTTTCCGATATCAAACAATCGGGATGTACCGGAGTAGTTACCGCCTTGCACCACATCCCGAACGGTGAGGTGTGGACCGTGGAAGAGATCATGAAACGTAAAGCTATGGTCGAAGCAGCCGGGTTGAACTGGGGTGTAGTGGAAAGCGTACCTGTGCATGAGGCTATCAAGACACATGCCACCGGTTTTGAACAATACATAGAAAACTATAAACAGTCGATCCGTAATCTGGCTACCTGTAGTGTGAACGTTGTTACCTACAACTTTATGCCCATTCTGGACTGGACCCGTACCGACCTGAGCTATACGACCGAAGATGGAAGTAAAGCACTCCGCTTTGAAAAAGCAGCTTTCGTGGCATTCGATGTCTTTATGCTGAAAAGGAAAGACGCTGAGAACGAATATACCGCGGAGGAGCTGGAAAGAGCTAAAGTACGTTTTGCCGGAATGAGCGATGCGGAAAAACAACTTCTGCAACGCAATATCATCGCCGGATTACCGGGAAGCGAGGAGAGCTTTACGCTTGAACAGTTCCAGGAGGCTTTGGATAACTATCAGGATATCGATGCGGATAAATTGCGCAGCCATTTGATTTATTTCCTTCAGCAAATTATCCCTGTAGCCGATGAGGCTGGAGTACAGATGGTGATACATCCGGATGATCCTCCCTATACTATTCTGGGATTACCCAGGGTAGTGAGTACCGCAGCTGATTTTGAGGCGTTGATCCAGGCTGTGCCTTCATTGAATAACGGCCTCTGTTTTTGTACCGGTTCTTTCGGTGTAAGAGCAGACAATCTACTGCCGGAAATGGTACGCAAGTTTGGTGATCGCATTAATTTCATCCATTTACGCAGTACCCGTCGCAATGAACAGGGTGATTTCTACGAAGACAACCATCTGGAAGGGGACGTGGATATGTACTCTGTCATTAACGAGATTGTACACCTCATGCAGGAGAGAAAAACCTCTATCGCAGTACGTCCGGATCATGGACATCAAATGTTTGATGACCTCAATTCCGGAAAGAAAACCAATCCCGGATATACCGGCATTGGACGCATGAGAGGCCTGGCGGAGATTCGCGGTGTGGAGCTGGGAATCCTGAGAGGGATAAACGGTTAATATCAACTCTATATGTAGATGAGAGGCCGGTTAGTTTCACAGAGGTGTACAGCCGGTTTCTCTCTATCAATTTTTTATTGGCTCTTTTAGATTGAATGAAATAAAAAGAGTCCTGAATGTTAGTTAAACTAACGATGTTATTAGATGGGACACATCGAAAGAAAACAACGGGAGAAAGAGGAAATAAGACAGCGCATACTGGATACGGCTAGTCAGATTGTGGCAAAAGATGGCTGGGATGCCGTCACCATTCGTAAAATTGCCCAATCAATTGAATATACTCCCCCGATAGTTTACGAGCATTTTGAGAATAAAGATGCCTTGTTGTTGGAAATCATCAAAGGAGGATTCATTGATTTACATCAAAAGTTTAAAATAGAAAGAGAAAACGATAGTAACGCTAAACGATTGCTGATCAAGCTATCGCTGATTCACTGGGGATTTGCTTTTGAGAATGTGAAGCTTTACCAACTGATGTTTAGCCTGGAGCGGCCGATGCACGATCAGGAGATGCTGGTTCGCTTTTTTGAAATCCGGGAACTTTTTAGAGAGCTAACGGGAAAGCCGGAAAGTGAGATTCCCGAGATCATATTCAACTGGATATGCCTGATTTCAGGGACTATATCCGCTTTTATGAAGGTAAAACAGATTGATTCTTCGGAGTTTTGCCCGGTGTACCGGGATCCTAAAGAAATATATATCAGCTTTATTGAGCGTTTTCTGGAAAGCCTCGGGCAAGGGATTGAGGGGATGAAGGACTGAGGGAGTGAGGGAGTGAATAAAGAGTAGCTCAATGGATGTTTGTATCTGAAATCTAATATTGTAAGATTAAATAACGCACGTTTATGGTGAAAAGGAAGATTGTATTGTTATTAAGCCTGGGAGCAAGCATAGGATTTGTATCCGGGCAAACGCTATCGTTGAGGCAATGCCTGGATTATGCCAATGCCAACAACGAAAATCAGAAGATTGCCGGCTATGATATGGCCGCGGCAAAGAAAAAGGTCAATGAGCAAATCGGGACGATGTTGCCTCAGATTGAGGGCTCGGCTTCCTATACGGATAACCTGAAGTTGTCAGTTTCAATGTTGCCGGGAGAGCTTGCCGGAAAGCCGGGAGAGGTGATTCCCGTGACTTTTGGGACGAAATATAATGCTTCAGCCGGATTACAGCTGACCCAGAAGATTTTTGATCCCACGGTATTGGTTGCACTAAAAGCGGCAAAGGTGAACGAGCAGTATTCACGCCAAAGCCAGCAAAAGACCGGAGAACAGACTGCTTATAACGTAAGTTCAACTTACTACCAGACTCTGGTGATTGCCAAACGAACCGGAGCATTGAAAGCGACGCTTGCCTCTTCAGCGAAACAACTGGCATCGATGGAGCTCAAATTTCAAAACGGAATGGCTAAGCAAACTGATGTGGATAAAATCCGTGTCAGCTACAACAATACCCGGACACAACTGGAGCAGAGTGAATTGAATTACAAACAGTCCCTCAATATGCTCAAATACCAAATGGGCATGCCGGTAGAGGCTGCTATTGCACTCTCAGATACGGCGGCGCTGGATATTGACATTGAACGGGAATACCTGGCATCGCGTACAGACCTGAATGTGGAGAACCGGGTCGATTACCAATTACAGAAAACGAATGTGACCGTTCAGGAGCTGGAAAAGAAAAGAAACCAGGCGGGATATTTACCTACCCTGAACTTTTCAGCCGGATACAACTACAATGCCATGAGAAAAGAGTTCAACTTCTTTGACGGCAGCCAAAAATGGTTCAACAGCTACAACATTGGTTTTTCACTGAGAGTTCCCATCTTCGATGGATTTCAGAAGAGAGCCAAAATCGCTCAATCCCAGTATAATATTGCCAAAGCGCAGGAGAACCTGAAACTCACGGAACAGTCCATCAAGGTAAATGTATCGAACTACGAAATCCAATATAAGAATGCGATAGAAAATATCCGCAACGAGAAGGAAAACCAGGAGCTAGCCCAGCAAGTGTACTCCAGTACACAATTGCAGTACAATGAAGGTATGAGTACAGCCCTGGAGCTGGTGCAAGCCGAAAGCTCTCTGCGCGAATCACAAAACAACTATTTCAATAAACTATTCTCTCTCTTTATTGCCCGTCTCGATCTGGAACAGTCGAAGGGTACTTTAATGAATTATATTACTAACTACAAATAATCAAGATACCTCTATGAAAAAGATTATCACGGGTGTGGTGGTTTTAGCGCTGATTTTAGCAGCCGGATTTAAACTGAATACCAACCACGAAAAAATTAATTCCAGCAAGAATATGAACAGTGGTATTTCCAGTGTAGTTACTGTTCAGACCTATACGGTAAAGCCAATGGAAATCAATCAGGCGCTTAATCTGGTGGGTACGCTATTGGCTAACTCCGAGGTGAATATTGTTGCTGAAGCACAAGGTAAACTGACTATTTTAAATGTTGAGCCCGGACAGGTGAAAGGTCAGGGAAGTGCAATTGCAGCAATCGACAACAAGCTTAAACAGCTGGCAGTACGTTCGGCTCAGGTTGCTCTGGCAAAGCAGAAACGCGATCTGTCTCGTTTCGAAAATCTGGTCAGAGGAGGTGGTGCTACCCAGCAACAACTGGATGATGCGCGTACTTCGTATGAAAATGCTCTGATTACGTTGGAGCAAAATAAAAAACAACTGACCGATGCGACCGTAAAATCACCGATCAGCGGTGTCATCACCAAAAAACTGGTGGATAAAGGAGCGTTCGTTAATGTTGGTACAGTGATAGCCTCTATCGTTGACATTTCAAAGTTGAAGCTTAAACTGAGTGTGTCAGAAACCAATGCATATAAAATCAAGGTAGGGGATAACGCTCAGGTAACTACTGATATTTATCCGGGAGTAATTTTCAATGGAAAGGTCAATTTTGTCAGTGCAAAGGGGGATGACAGTCACAACTACGATGTGGAAATCCTGGTAGCCAATAACGGTAAACATTCTTTGAAAGCTGGAACATTTGCCAATGCGGTAATAAATCAGCCGGCAGTAGGGAAGAAGCTTTATATTCCACGTGAAGCGTTACAGGGAAGTTCCCGCGATGCGAAAGTTTACGTGGCAGAAAATGGCAAAGCTAAATTGCGTAATATCGTAATAAAAGAAGGTGACAATAAATTCCTGGAAGTTGAATCAGGCCTGAGCGAAGGTGATCTAGTTGTTATATCCGGCCAGATTAATCTGGAGAATGGGAAAGCGATTAAAGTGACTAACTAGGAGACCCCACCCCGGGCTTGCAAGGAGTTTAGGAAGCAAGTTCTTTACTACTGCCCCTATCCCGATAACTATCGGGACCCCTGAAGGGGACTTAAAGAGAGTGCAAAACATTAACTGAAACTCGTATTACAGTTTCTAAAGCGCTTCAAAAATCATGTTCAGTCTGTTGCAAAAGTCCCCTTTAGGGGATTTAGGGGCGATAAACCGAGTCTTTAAATGTTTCCTTCACCCGACGGAAGAGAGTTCTGTAAATAGTAAATGAATAAATAGTAAATCAATATGATTTCAATAACCAACATAGCCATAAAACGCCCTACTCTTGTTGTGGTGTTTTTTACCGTGCTGGGCTTAGCAGGGGTATTCAGTTATTCAAAACTGAAGTATGATCTGTTGCCCAAAATGTCTGTACCTGTTGTAACTGTGACAACAGTATACCCTGGCGCTTCTGCAGCAGAGGTCGAGAGTGGTGTGAGTAAAAAAATAGAAGATGCCGTTTCAGCAGTTGAGAATGTAAAAGATATTCAATCTACGTCGCAGGAAGGGGTGTCAGTCGTAATGCTTGAATTGAATGCCACGGCAGATGCCGATTTAGGACTTCAGGATGCTCAACGTCGCATTAATGCCAGCATGTCAACCTTACCATCCGGTGCAAAATCGCCAACACTCAGTAAGGTCTCTGTAGATGATGCCCCCATTGTAAGATTAGGGGTAACGGGAAAACTGTCAGCTAAAGAACTATATCGTTTAGTCGATGACCAGATTCGTCCGCAACTACTCAAAATTAATGGAGTAGGACAGATTTCTATGGTTGGAGGCACCGATCGGGAAGTCAAAATTGATGTAAACAAGGATAAGCTTGAAAGTTACAACATTAGCATAGCTCAGGTATATTCGGCTATTTCCAACGCCAACTTAGAGATGCCAACCGGTAAGATTGAAGGTGATACCAAGCAATATACCGTTCGTTTGGCAGGTAAGACTCAGTCTATAGACGAAATACGCAATGTCGTAATTTCCAAAACAAAGGAGGGTGGCCTGATTAAATTGTCAGACATCGCAGATGTTGCAGATGGAAGTACTGAAGTTTCATCGCTCAACCGGATAAACAATGAAGAATCGATTGGCTTACAGATTCAAAAGCAATCGGATGCAAACTCAGTTGAGGTAAGCAAATTGGTTCATGTACAGCTGGCTCAATTGGAAAAGACCTATGCTGCACAGCAAATAAAGTTTAATGTTGCGGCCGATACGTCCACTTATACATTAGAATCTGTAAGTGCTGTAATGGATGATCTTATGTTGGCCATTATACTGGTGGCCATTGTTATGTTTCTGTTCCTGCATAGTTACCGCGATTCACTGATCGTATTGGTTTCTATTCCGACCTCAATAATATCCGTGTTTGCAGCGATGTATATTTTTGATTTTTCGCTCAATCTGATGTCGTTGATGGCACTATCACTGGTAATCGGTATCCTTGTGGATGACTCGATTGTGGTTCTTGAAAATATCCACCGGCACCTTCATATGGGAAAAGAACCCAGAACGGCAGCATTAGACGGACGAAATGAGATTGGATTTACGGCTTTGGCCATTACTATGGTTGACGTGGTGGTATTTGTTCCTCTTTCTTTGGTTGGAGGTCTGATCGGAGGATTGTTGCGTGAATTCTCATTGGTTATCGTATTCTCCACATTGATGAGTTTGTTGGTGTCATTTACAATCACACCTTTACTGGCATCCCGGTTTGGTAAAATTGAGCACTTAAGCAAAGCTTCTCTAATGGGACGTTTGGCGCTCGGTTTTGAATCTATGTTTAACAAGGCGATTCACATTTATGAGGGTATATTGAAATGGGGATTAAATCATCGGAAGACTGTTTACAGTATTGTGACCGTTATGTTGATTGCTTCATTCACCTTGTTGGCAAAAGGCTTTATCGGTGCTGAATTTGCGGCGAATGGAGACCGGGGTGAATTTACCATCAAGCTGGAAGGGGAACCTCAGAATACGCTCTATCAGACCAATATGTTGACCCAGAAAGTGGAAAAGTTATTGTACACTAAACCGGAAGTTGTAAAAGTATTTTCAAACGTTGGCTTTTCCAGCGGACAGGCTGGTGGAGGAACTACCGAGGCAAATAAAAGTGAAATCACTGTGACCTTAGTTCCCAAGGAAAAACGAGCAATGGGCGTTGAGGCATTTGCGGCAATGGTCAAAGCTGAATTACAGAAGATCCCGGGAGTTAAAGTAACTGCTACTCCAACTAATATTATGGGGACAGCGGACGATGCTCCTATTCAGGTACTCTTGCGCGGACCGGAGTTGGATAAGCTATTTGTAATGGGAGACAGTATCATGAAAGTTATGAAATCTGTACCCGGTACCATGGATGTTAAGTTATCTGTTGACAAAAGTAAGCCCGAGTTGCAAATTCAGCTGGATCGTAATAAAATGGCATTGTTGGGTCTGACGGTTCAGGATGTTGGAAGCACATTGCAAATGGCCTTTGCCGGAAGTGATGATCTGAAATTTTCTCAATTAGGAAAAGACTATGCTATCAATGTCCAGTTTGACCAATCAGACCGACGTAAAGTAGATGACCTCAAGAATATTACTTTTAAAAACAGTATGGGAGGGTTATCTCAGCTTTCTGACTTTGCATCCATACAGCAGTCCTTAGGGCCTAATAAGCTACAACGTTATGATCGCATTTCTTCCCTGACAGTTAGTTGCGCTGTTAATGGACGTCCTGTGGGTACGGTAGGGCAGGAAATCAAGGATCAGATTACAAAACGAATTGATCCGGGAGCTATAACCATTGACTACAAAGGCCAGTTGGAGCGTCAGTCTGATGCTTTTGGCAGTTTGTTTTTGGTTATGGGAGCCGCACTTATCTTTGTTTATCTGGTTATGGTGGCACTCTATAACTCCTATCTGTATCCGTTTGTGGTATTGTTTTCCATTCCATTGGCAATTATTGGGGCATTGTTTGCTCTGGCTATTTCTGGATGTACAATGTCTATTTTCTCTATCATCGGTATGATCCTTCTGATTGGTTTGGTGGCGAAGAATGCGATCCTGATTGTTGACTTTGCCAATCACCTGCGATCCAGAGGCCTTTCGGTTCACGATGCTTTGATTGAAGCCGGGAAAGAACGTCTTCGTCCTATCATGATGACGACCATGGCAATGATCTTTGGTATGCTTCCGATTGCTTTAGCTACCGGAGCTTCTGCCGAAAGTAAGAATGGTATGGGGTGGGTAATTATTGGTGGTCTGACCAGTTCATTGTTCCTTACACTTGTACTGGTGCCTGCTGTGTATGCCTCAATGGAGAAATACAAAGAGAAAATTTCCAGATTCTTTGTAAAACGTAAAAAGGAAGTTGTTCTGGATATCTATCCGGATTGATTTTATAATTGCAAATTTTCAACTGACCCCGCGTTCTTAGGATGGCGGGGTCTTTTCCCGTTAGTTTTATCGCCTGCTGCGGGCCTTACTTTTTGGCGCAAAAAGTAAGCAAAAACATCGCCGGGAAGAACTCGTTCGCTCGCCCATGTACTGACACTGCGGCATAAGGGGATTAGAGAATGGGCTCCTCACTCAAACAGCTCCCCGGCAGTCTGGAATTTTTTATTTTCCCTGTCGGGATAGGTTTTGATAGATTTCTTCTTTTGTTTAAATGATATGTATTTCACACAAATGGTTTTCAATAGGTTTTTAGTTCGGTATAGTAAGTTATTGATTGGAATAGTGCTGTTATTTCAATCTCAGGGTTTGGTATTTGCTCAAACGGACAATGATTCAGTTCGTTTGCAAATATATCAGGGAATAAACAGGAAGTTTCCTTTGGCGAATTTGGTGGATGTGCAGTATGGCGTAAGCACTCCCACTAATATCAAAACAAAGATTGGAGATCAGAATAATGTGGAGGCGGAACTAAGAAACCAGCAACGGGTAATTTCTTCCATCAACTTGCCGTTGTACAGGTCAAAGAAGTTTATGGTCTTAAGCTCATTCAATCATCGGTACGAATCGTTCAGGATTAAAAGTCAGGATTCAATAAACAACCAATCGATAGAGCAATATGGAAAGGAGGCCGAAAGCTCTTATGTGTTTTCAGATGCCATAAACCTGATCTATTTTGGGCGTCTGTTTGGGAAAACGCTGACCTGTAACCTGATTACTTCCTTTGATTTCTCAGATAATGGGTATGAAGGAACACATGTAAAGGCCATTGCATCCTTGTTGGTCAAGAAGACCGCCAGGACCTCTATTTTTGCCGGGATTCTGGCTTATCCGGATCCTACAGCACAAATACCATTGGTGCCTGTTGTCTCTTTTACCCATTGGGTAACCCCCAAATGGCTTTTAGACTGTTACGTTCCTGCCTATTTTTATATTCGCAGGCCCTTTGCCGATAACTCCCGATTCTCATTTGGTGTCAATATGACCAGTGCGACTCAGGTATATGTTCACCCGGATATTGCTTCGGTCTCTTCTTTCTCTTTTGAAAGGGGGGCGTTTGGAAATTGCCGCATTGTACCAGAAGATCATTGGAAAGGGCTTTACTTTGTCCTCCAAGATCGGAGCACCGGTGTATATGCTGAATGGTAAAATTAGCGAGACAAAATCCGGTGATCAGGTACTTTCTACCTCTCAAAAATTCAGTCTGAACTTTAATGTCGGGGTGTCGTATACGCCGGCGTTTAAGAAGAAAAAGTAGATTTGATAATAACGGTTTTAAGTGGAGTTTTAATCTTCGAATTCTAAAACAGCTACAAGCTGTTTGGATTTCCAGCACGAGCTTCGCAACCTCGCGCTATGGAGGAGACAACGAAGGCAGAGCCTATCGCTGAACGGAGAAAATACCGGTCGTTATCGGTAACATGAGTAACCAAATAAAAAATTGACGTATGAAGTTAGCAGTTATTGCCCACGATGGCAAAAAAGCAGAAATGGTGGGTTTTTTGAATAAGCACATCGACTTACTGAACAAAAAGAACGTTCAGATCATTGCGACCGGTACGACCGGTAAACATGCTGAGGCGGCAGGCCTTAAAGTGAAAAGACTTCTTTCCGGCCCGATGGGTGGTGATGCTCAGATAGCTGCTCAGGTCGCTGAAAAACAGGTTGATCTTGTAATCTTCTTCCGTGATCCACTGGGTAAGCATCCGCATGAGCCGGATGTGCAAATGCTGATGCGGGTATGTGATGTGCATAATGTGCCTTTGGCAACTAATCCGGCTACGGCTGCCCTGATGGTGAGGGGGATGATGAGTGAGGAATAATACCCCGGCAGTCTGGGATTTTTTACATGTGATGCAAGATCAAGATAACCGTGGGGAAACTCACGGTTATTTTTTTATAGAGTTGTAATCCGCAGTATTAGAGGTAATGTAAAGAATCAAAACTTTGCTATGTAATAAGTACTGTAAAATCCTATTTAATTATATGATTAAGTTTCAAATGTATGGCTAAATGTTTATATGTATTTTACTATATGTTAAATTAAAAATTAACACTGTATGGTTTTGTTTAATCAGGATAAAGATATATGTTTGTACATAAATACGAATACGGTCTAAAAGTATTACTTATTTTAATTAAATAGAACGTGTAATAGTGTAAGTTGCTGTTTAATATATAATTAATGTCATGAAGAAAAACTTTAACAAGATCTTATTGCTCAGCTTTCTGTTCTTTGGTCATGTAGCTGCGAACGCGCAATCTATTACTGCTTCGTACACCTATGATGCTAATGGGAACCGGACAGGAGCCCAGGTGATTTATTTGATAAAATCGGCTCAACTGATCCAATCGCCGAATGCATTTCAACAGGATATCATCCCTGACTCAATACCCGACTGTAGTGTACAGGTTTATCCCAATCCGACGCACGGAGATTTATTTGTAGAGATCAAAGGGATTTCTGATTTGCGATCTTCTATCGGGGGTAATACGCTTAAGGTTCTGAATATGCTGGGCAAGCAAGTGCTGGAAGTTCCGGTACGTGCTTACGATAGTCCGATAGATCTTTCCGGCATTACCCCAGGGATTTATATAGTGAGGGTAGATATCAATGGTAAGATTAAGAGCTTCAATATCATTAAAAAGTAATACGCATGAACAAACTTATTTTACTCTTAAGTGTGTTATTTGCCGGGCAATCGCTGTTGGGACAGGGTGTTGATCCTGTCAATTATCTCAGCACTCCGGTTGTCGCGGGAACCAGTTATTCATTGGACAAAAGCAATAAAGCCCCGGGAGCAATTGGCGGTACGATTAACATTAACCCGACCGGTGCCGCTACCTATCAGATTCCGATACTGGTTTCTCCCGGAACAGGAGGGATTCAGCCTAACCTGAGTTTGGTGTACAATAGCCAAAGCGGTAATAGCCTATTGGGTTACAAATGGGGATTAGCCGGTTTATCCGCGATTACCCGGATCAATAAAAATCCTTACAATGACGGTATGGGAGGGAGTGTTACGCTGACCTCATCAGATGCATTGGTATTGGATGGGGCACGACTCATCAGCACAGGGACGAATACATACGCCCCCGAGCACGATCCGTATGCCAGCGTCATCTTTAGCGGGACGGGATTTACCCTCACGACACAAGATGGAACTGTGATGGAATATGGCAATACCGTTGATTCCCGTACTGTGATGATTGGCAATTCGGCTACAGCAGTGTGGGGTATCAATAAAGTGACGGATGCAAATGGTAATTATATGACATTTGAATATCTCAGGGACAGCAATACCGGGGAGACGAGGATCAATAAAATAAACTATACGGGAAATGCAAATGCAGGTAAAGCTCCATACAGCTATGTTCAGTTTGTTTACGGTAAACGCACCGATGAAAATTCAACCTATATGGCCGGAGCACAACTGACACAGAATGTATTATTGACCGGAATAAAAGTCTATTGTGAAGGGGCGCTTTCGAAAGATTATTCTTTGCAGTACTTTAAGGATGACGGACTGTATAGCAAACTGAATCAGGTGTCGCTTACGGCAGATGGCATTTCTTATAATCCGACAATCATTAACTGGGGAGCGCAATCCTCCTATACACCCACTATTACCGGTATGGGGTCATTGATGGGAACATTATTTGAAAATAAAGTATATTTCGGTGATCTGAATGGTGATGGACGAAAAGATATTATCCGTTGGAATTGTCTCTATGGAACGACCAATGTGATAAATGTTTCTATTGCAAATGGAGATGGAAGTTATAGTACTAGCGTGCTCAACCTTCCGGCAACCAGACAGTCATCTACTACATCAAGCGATTACCTGACTACAGTAACGCTAAACGAAGCCAATACTGCATTAGATATTTCGATACTGGATAGAGATAACGATGGTAAAGATGAGATCATTGTGCATTATTCAGATAAGAAAACTAAAAGAATAGAAGTTGTTTATCCTCCAAATACAGCTTATTATTATAGTTTTAGTGATAATCTGGATAGTTACAAATATAATGGAGCAACCTTTGACTGTACTTTGCTAAATTCTTATGATAAATGGTATAACACGCCACAAAATAGTGGCGATACTTATAAATACTATTACGGAGATTTTAATAATGATGGAAGTATAGACCGACTTGAGACTAAGAACGGGTCTCTTTTCAATTGTATCGGTATATCAATGACCAGCATTCCAAATGTACAAGCCAATAATGTTCAGTTAATGGATTACGATGGGGATGGACAGACGGAGTTTCTTGCATTAACAATTGATGGAAAAGGTACGATTTATAAATACAGTGGTTCAAAATTTGTTGATCTTTATGAGAATGTAACAAATAAACGGACTTATTGGGGAGGGGAGGGGATTGTATATACTCCAGGTGATATTTTCCCGAATCGTTTTTATCCAAATCCATTTTATTCAGCTGATTTTAATGGTGATGGGAAGACGGATATACTGAGACTCAATGATCAAACGGGAAATTGGGAGGCTTTATACTCTAAAGGAGCTGTAACAACTAATAGTGATTTTACTGTGGTGATTAGTCCGGTCAGAGCATTGAATATAACCACAACAATTGTTGATGATATTAACAATGATAACAAAAGTGACTTCATTAGTTTAGGGTCTGATACTGTTCGTGTATATTTATCCAATGGGAATAATTTTGTTGCTTTACCTCCTATCGAAACCCGGTTTGTAAACTGCACTGACCTGATTAAAGAATATTTTTTACGCTCAATTGATTTAGATGGAGACGGGCAAAAGGAGTTGTATTATGGAACCATGAATCCAGATTCAGTGTCGACTGAGATCACTTTTTGGGGGGATTTTACACCCACTAAACGAAACTTCAAGAAAATTACTTTTGTTACATCGCCGGATCAAAACCTCTATGTGTCGTCCATCACCAATGGAAACAATGTCAAATCGGATATTACCTATACCTGCCCGGCTACCTATCAGTCGGGAACCCGCAACTATCCGGTCATTCCCATCAAAGAACCGATCAGGCTGGCGACAAACATAGTGACGACAGACAGAAATACCAACCGGACATTATCCAACAGCACAGTTACCTATACCGATGGTTATATACATACCCGCGGGCGGGGATTTATGGGATTCACGACTGTGAAATCGGTTGATGCGATCACGCAATTGTCGAAGGTGAGCAATTATAATTTTACCTTATCCGGTGCTACTGGTGTTTATTATACCTGGGCAAACAGTGAGGTGAACTATAAAGCCGATAAGGTGATTGCCAATAACTGCTATACGCAAGGATATTACGGCGGTGATGTTACAAAAAAATTCTTTTTACCCGTCACGACCTCTTCATCAGCAACCGGTCTGAATGGATTGACCACCACACAATCAGTCGTATCGTTTGATACCAATACCGGACGGATCTCCGAAAAGAAAACGACTACTTCCGACGGCTGGACTATTGATACCCAAAACAGTTATACCAAACTTACCGGATGTATCTCACGGCTGACACAGCAAACCGTAACCAGAACACTCGGAGCCGATACGTATACCCGGATAACCGTGAACAGCTATAACGGTACCAACCCTTTGTTGGTAAGTTCTTCTGTACTGCAAGGTAAGGTGACGACAAATTATCAATACGATAACTTTGGTAATATAACCCAACAGTCAACCGTCACCAACGATGGAACCCGCAGTGTCAGCTATGCTTATGATGGTTATGGACGGTTTAAAACCTCTGCTACCGATGCACTGGGATATATATCGTATGTGACTACACGTTCCTGCGATGGAGCCAAACTGAGCGAGAAGGATATTAACGGACTGGTAACCTCTTACAGTTATACCCCGCAAGCCAACTCCATGATCAGTAAGGTTACCTATCCCGACGGAAATAAGCTGACGGTTACTACAAGATGGGATCAGTCCGGTACTGCTCTTTATGCTGTGCAAAAGGATTTATCACAGGGGAAATCGGTGACAGAATATTATAACGCCACAGGCAATAAACTCCAGGAGGTGGCCTACGGTTATAAAAATGCTACGCTTACCACTACTAATACTTATAATCCGGATGGAACTCAGAACACGGTACTGAATCCCGGCTACAGCGTTCCGGTGACCTATGCCTACCAGAGTGACGGTAGATTGCAGTCGGTAACGGGGCCCAATGTGAATAACAGCTTCACCTATTCGGGAAATGTGACTACGACTACCGATAATATCTCGGGCGTGACAAAATCACAGACAACAGACGCCCTGGGTAATATTACCAGTGTGAGTGGTACCACCGGACAGGTTGCTTACCAATATTTTGCTTCCGGTAAGGTGAAGCAGATCACGGCTGCCGGAGCGACAACCACGATGACATACGACAATATGGGTAACCAGCTTACCCTCTCTGATCCTGATGCCGGACAAACGACCTATACGTACAACGGATTCGGTGAATTACTCACCCAGAAGGATGCCAAAGGACAGACATTAACCAACGTGTACGATGCCGGAGGCCGATTGAACTCTACGAGCGGACCGGGTACGAGCACCTCATATTCATATTATACGGCTCAGCCTAAACTGGGACTACTGCAAACGGTAACGCGTGACGGTGTATCCAGAACCCTCGATTATGACGGGCTGGAACGACAAATATCCCAATCGGTGACAGGAGCCGGGAAAACCTACAATACCGCGATGCAGTACAATAGTTACGGACAAGTGTTGCAGGTGACTTACCCCACGGGGCTTTCTGTAGAATACGGATACGATACCCACGGTAACCTTACCCAGATAAACAATGCAGCAGATCATTCCCTGATATGGAGCGGTGATACTAAAAACGACCGTGACCAATGGACTAAATACAGCGAGGGACCAGTCTTGAGCACTACCTGGGGGTATGATGGCAATGCCCGTCTGAGCAGCATACTGACGGGAACAGCGGCTGCCCCGGCCAGTATTCAGAACCTGGGCTTTACATTTAATACGCAGGGGCAGTTGACTAACCGCACTGACGGAGCACTGTCAGAGGGCTTTACCTACGATAATCAGGACCGGCTTACGGGCAGTATCGTGGGGAACATTACGCAGGAGTATTCTTATCTGGATAATGGCAATATCAACAGCACTACATTGGCGGGAACCTATCAGTATGGTCAGGCTCCCCATCAGGTAGCGAATGTGAGTGGCGTTAGTTCTTCGGGCGGATCGGTCACGCTGAGTACCACCAGCACTTATACCTCCGACAACAAGATTTTCAACATCGACAACGGTACGTACAAGGATTTGTTTGCTTACGGTCCGGATGGAAACCGCTTTAAGGTCGATTTCTATAAAAACAGTGCGCTCAGTTACTCCAAGGTGTATGATAATAACAGCGAGTTTCTGTATGACAACAACGGCAACTACCTTTGCGGTCGTACACTGATCTATGCCCCAACGGGGATATGTGCGGTGTATCAGGATAGTGCAAGCAGCCGGAATTTTTACTATATTCACACCGATTATCAGGGATCGTGGCTTGCCATTACCGATAATACCGGCTCTTTGAAAAACCGCTATAGTTATGACGCCTGGGGACGCCCGCGTGATCCGAATACCTGGGCGCTGAAACAGATAGGTATTACTAACGCGCTGGCGAATCTCAATGGTATGCAGCCCCGCTTTGACCGCGGTTATACCGGTCATGAGCTTATGGCCGGCTTCGGCTTGATCAATATGAATGGTCGGTTGTATGATCCTTATTTGCAACGCTTCCTTAGTCCGGATATCGTGGTGCAGGATCCCGATAATCCCCAGAATTATAACCGTTATTCGTATTGTCTTAATAATCCGTTGAGGTATGTGGATCCGACGGGGTATATATCCGGTAGTTATGATTTAAGGGAAGTCGTAGTTGAAGCAGTAAACTTACAGTTGATCAATCAGATTAACTCCATCATAGCCGGTCTTACCGCCAATATGATAGCCGAAAGTTATGCGCAAACTATGATGCAGCAAGGTTATTTTACTTGTATCATTAACAATCGTGTATTGGTATATTCCGATGCTGCTATGACGAATAACATGGCGTCGCTGAATAGTGGATTTATCAATGAGGTAGTTGTAATTGGGCATAAGAAAGAGAAAGTCGAAGAGAGTGAGGAGGGAGATGGAGATATTGGAGCAGATCTGTCTTATGTGATTAAAGGTGTAAGTTTTGTACAAGGGAGTGCATCAACATTCAATACATACCAAAGTAAATATGCCAAATACAACGAAATATGGCACGAAACTAAAACTAATGGAGTCTCAAATGTTTTTCAAGATAAATGGAGAAATCCGGGATCGAAATACTGGAGGGCTCAACAGATAAAGCCTTTGGAGGAAATTCGAAATGTTGGAACAAAAATAAACAAAATTGGAGGTGTTTTACTTGTAGCGGATATAGCGATGTCAGGGAAGATAAGACCATCACATTGGATCAATGGTGCAATGTTAGGAGCATCAACTACTGGGGTTGGATCTTTAGTGGCGGCGGGCTGGTTTGCTGCAGATTATGGAACTTTGGGTATTAACTATCTATTAGGTAATGGAGCCGTTGGATTAGGAGATATGATTGATAATAGTGATTGGGGTAAATCTGAAACATATGAAATGTATGAAGGCGTTTATTAAAAGTAAGTTTAAAAAGGATACCATTTATTGGACTATTCCATTTAATATTTTTGTGTTATTGATGTCGGTTATGTTGATAATTAATTGTCTGAAAAAGTTTATTCTAAACGATATAGATGTTTTTAGTGCTATTTCGGGATTGTTATTATTTGGTGGTGGATCAGTGTTATTGATTAATTTGTTGAAGATTCGCTTTATAATAGTAAGTCATGACAGCCTGAAATATTTTTCATTTTGGCATCCATTTGGAAAGGTCTTACATTTTATTGACTTTGTAGGTAAAATAGTTACTCATGAAACAGGTAGTGCTGGTGGTTATAAGGTTTTATATCTGGTGGATCGCAATAATAGAACAGCTTTCAAGATAATGGGGCTACACTATGAAAATTTCGATGAGATCAATAATGCAATTTCGCTTAAAAAGATGAATTATACACCGACGGTGGGGCAATATTTTAGGCTTTTGATTTTTGGTCGTATTACGTTAAACAATATGGGCAATCCTAAAGATGAAGGTGAAAACCTGGTTAAGGTTCTTCGAATTCTCAAAATAGTTAGTGTAATAGGAGTTGGGTTGTTCGTGCTTGGAAGTATTTTAAAAATGATACTGAAGTAGATTGATATAGAACTTAGAGAGTAAAATTGATTAATCCTGACTTAAAACGTCTTTTGATTTGTTCGTTTTGTCCAGGTACTTCTTTTATATTTAGGGGTACTCAAACAGTAGAAGTTGTTGACCAATTATATCATTATAAATATAGACCGAATAACTCAGTAGAAAATATAATGAGGAATTTTATGAATTGGTATGGTAAGCCAGAAGGGCAAGGAACAGATTTTATGATACACTATAACAACCCTCTAACAATTATCAAATGAAAAAATGGATTATTACAATAGTCATTATACTTCTTGTGGTATTTTTGTATTTAATCTGGGGAGGAGCCAATGAACAAGATTTAGGAGACAATTATTATTATTTACCGAAATATGAGGCTGTGGATATAGGGTACCCTGAGGGGGCTATTATTTACAAGTCAGCACAAAGAAATGTATTTGTTGATGTGAAAATTCATAGAAATGTAACTAGCGTAAATAAAAATAGAGACTTTATTATCGCTATTCAGCAAGATGATAGCGTTAATATTAAAAACAAACAATCAAATGTGCTGGATGATGATGATTTACATTATTTTATTATTGTAAAATTCACAGATATTGTATATGGTCCCTTTAGTAAAATTGAGTATTTGAAAAAGCGAGATGAACTAAAGATTCCCCATAGCCTTAAATTACAAAATGAATAACAAATAACTCGGCAATCAACCAATTTTCTATTATTGCCGATAAATGAATTTTCGCGCTTTGATTTTTGGCCATTAGTAGACACTAAAGTATTAGCAGGTAGTATTTGATTATGACCCCATAAAGTGTAAAGGTGCTTAAATCTTTAATGAATCATTGATTTGCAAAGGTTGTTTTGTTTCTGTTGTTTAAACAGTGTGTGATTGGGTTGATGGTGGAGGTGTTGAACTCTTAAGTACTTTGCGGTTATACCGGGCTTGAGCTTATGGCCGGCTTCGGCTTGATCAATATGAACGGTCGGTTGTATGATCCTTATTTGCAACGCTTCCTGAGTCCGGATATCGTGGTGCAGGATCCCTCTAATTTGCAGAATTATAACCGTTATTCGTATTGTCTTAATAATCCGTTGAGGTATGTGGATCCAACGGGGTATGTATCCGATAGTTATGATTTAGGGGAAGTCGTAGTTGAAGCAGTAAACTTACAGTTGATCAATCAGATTAACTCCATCATAGCCGGTCTTACCGCCAATATGATAGCCGAAAGTTATGCGCAAACTATGATGCAGCAAGGTTATTTTACTCGTACCATTAACAATCGTGTATTGGTATATTCCGATGCTGCTATGACGAATAACATGGCGTCGCTGAATAGTGGATTTATCAATGAGGTAGTTGTAACTGGGCATAAGAAAGAGAAGCTGGATGAGAGTGAGAAGGAAGCCATTGGGCAAGAAGATAGTGGTTGGCTTGATAAATTTCAAACGGGTTTAGATGTGGCAGGTATCGCTGATCCGACAGGATTTACAGATCTAGCTAATGCTCTGATTTATTTAGGACGAGGGCAATGGGGAAATGCCGGAATTAGTGCGTTGGCTATTATTCCATATATTGGAGATTTTGGGAAAGCTGGTCGATTAGGCACAAAAACTCTTCAGCTAACATCGAGAGCAAGAACTGCAGAAAAAGGATTGGAGTTAGCTGAGAAATTTTTAAAACCAGGTTATACTGAAATTGCACCTGGTGTATTTCGGTCGTCTGATCAACTACGTCAGTTTAGGATGACTACTTCTGATATTACTGGAGCTCATGGTCCTGGACCGCATTTTAACTTTGAGATATTCAATCAGTTGAATTTAAATAAAGCAGTAACAAATTATCATGTTTCAATTATTAATCCCTGATTATGAAGAAGTATGCAATTATTCCAAATGAATTTATTTCTGACGATATTAAATGGTTAGTTCTCGAAAAAGATCCATTAGATAGTGGAGGGTATTTTTTATATCATCATAAGGAGCTAGAAGAACCTTGTATTTATGATGATTGGTTTAAGGAGTTAGAGTATGCAATACAAATGGCAAAAGATGATTTCGGAATTAACGAGAGGGATTGGATAGATTTCTAATAAATGTAATGAACGAAGTTATTGGGCTTTCACATTTGAAGACTATCATTATAATGTAATCTGTTCTAAAAAAGGAAATATTACAATAACTTCCTTATTGGTTGGGGATTGTATGAAGTTGTTTTCTAAGTTATATGTGAAGATCACTAGTGTCCCATAAAAATTGGGACGAATTCATTGCTGTCCACTTAAAATAAGCTGAGAGACAGCTGGTTATTAATTTGATCATTGACTTCTTGATATTCTATTTTGCTAAACAGCTCTTTTACAGGTGTTTTATCTAATAGCGATATTCCTAAAACTTGTAAAATTTCATAGGTACTCCTACCTAACTGTAGATCATGTCCTATGATAGCAACCAAACAATACGCTGTTAAAGCAGTGTATATCTGGACACGAACGGCGTTCTCTGTTTCTCCCCAAAATGATTTGACTTTAAGATGTTGTTTGATCCATTTGATGTATTTATGGAAAGCTTTACATAACTGTTATTATGGAAAGTATATCATTATGCAAAGTAGCACTATCAACTCAGGAACTAAAATGCTGATATCTTGAAGTTTTCTACTCATACTTTGCATAATCCCTTTACATAATATTATATTGGCATAGGCATATGCCTAACTATTAATATCGATAATATTATGGAAGAACTTTCAATTGAACAGCTTATTGAGCACAGTATTCAATACTTCCGAAGCAACTGTTACTCTGAGAATAGAATCTCTAAGTACAAAAGTTTATGGAAGCATGGCATACTCCGTTTTAGGTCATGCACTTCCTCAAACTGCAACTGACAGGGAATGGCAACGCAACAAGGATCTGCGAGATTGGTCAAAGGGCATGAAGATGTAACTATTATTATGTAAAGTCGAAGTGTAAAGTAAAAATACAATCGACTGATAGTCAATGATACTTTTACTTCGACTTTACATAATGATATACTTTCCATAAAAGAACAACTCGACTTGCCAACGATTCTTATAAAGCAGAGCAATGTCTTCGGCGGGAAGCTCCATATTATTAGTCAGAAAAACAAATGTTCGATTCATTTCTTTATCATAGAATACGATTTTTCTGATTAATCCGGGATAATCTTTTGCTGCATAATATCCAAGGAATTCGCCTTTTTGATCACTCATTACGCCTTTATTTTCATCCACTTCTAAGAACTCCGAACTTTTAAACTTCATGTTCTTTTTGGCACGGATTACAAAGAAGGAAGATAACTGAGTTATCTTGTATAACCTGGAGAAATCGACATATCCCCGATCGAATATATAATATGCACCGGATTCATATGGAATGAGATCCATCGCATTAGCATCATGGATTTTCGCATTTGTAATATGCACAAAAGCAGGGATTTGCGTGATGATATCGTAAAGAGTATGGAGCTTTATGCCTCCTTTGGTTTTGCGAAACTTTGCCCACCAAAACACATTAAGGCAAAGATCTATTGTCGTTGAATCAAAGGCATATACTTTCCCTTTGATCTTAAAATCATCATTAACGAGCTTCTTCCTTGCTGTATCAATAAGCAAATAGGCGAACTCTTCGAAAATCCTATAATCTCGATTTTCGTTAGCTTTTGACAGATTACTTCGACTAACGTTCTTACCAAATCCAAGATGGTAACTTTTTGCTGAATGAGCATCTAATGCTACGATTAGATCCCGAAGGCTATCCCGGTTGGTTAGCTGACCAAACATCATTGCCAGCAATTGATTCCAACAAGTGAAATGCTTTACATATCTGTTCCCGTTGTATTTTTCAACGATACGATCAAATGGACGTTGTGGTAAAAAACTTGTTATTTGAGTGAAAACATATTTGCCTTTATTCATTATCCTGAGCTTAATTCAGGGTAAAGCTATGATTTCAAATCGTCACGCTCAAAAACGGCCGATAACTAATAGAATATCAATTAATTCAATGTGCTTTTTCTAACTTTTAGTGGACACTAGTGGTTGAGATGCTATATTAATTTGGGTACAAGCCAAAGTAACACTTAGAATCAGTTTTGAGCGCAGACGGAGAGACTTGAATAAGAGATACATAAAACAGCTACAAGCTGTTTGGATTTCCAGCACGAGGTACGCTTTGCAATCTTGCGCTACGGGGAGTAGTTATCGATAACATGAGTAACCAACTAAAATATTGACGTATGAAATTAGCAGTTATTGCCCACGATGGCAAAAAAGCAGAAATGGTGGGTTTTTTGAATAAGCACATCGACTTACTGAACAAAAAGAACGTTCAGATCATTGCGACCGGTACGACCGGTAAACATGCTGAGGCGGCAGGCCTTACCGTGGAAAAGCTTCTTTCCGGACCTATGGGGGGAGATGCTCAGATAGCGGCTCAGGTAGCTGAAAAACAGGTTGATCTGGTGATCTTCTTTCGCGATCCGCTGGGTAAGCACCCGCATGAGCCGGATGTGCAAATGCTGATGAGGGTATGCGATGTGCACAATGTGCCTTTGGCGACCAATCCTGCTACTGCTACCCTGATGGTGAAGGGGATGATGAGTGAGGAATAATACGGAAAGTGCAGTTTTGTGTAAATGTTATTCTTTTTGTAAATAATTGAGGCTTTTTGATATTCATAACGTGTGTTTATGTTTCTATTTGTTATATTTGCTTTTGAAAAAGATGTTTATTTATACTGTTGTTAAATTGTAGAAGATGAAAGTAGAGCAAATAAAATATTTTAGAAAATATATAGAAGAAGCGCAGAGGTTGATCATTCCTTCAACGGATGGAGAAAAAGAGCTGAGTGCCTGTGACGGGAATTCCCAAAAGAGTTTCTGTAACGCGGAGTTTGAAAAACGTCATCACCATTTTGTGCAGGAGTTGTCAGAGAATATCATGTCCTACAGCGACGAGATGGTAATGGGGTATCTGAGCAGCCAGTTTGCCGACTTTCAGCAATGGGAGGGATATGACGATTCGCTGACCAGCGCAATTATCCGGGAGGGTGATGATGTGGAGTTCCGGATTTCGCTCAAGTATAACATAGAAAAGGTCAAAGAGAATGTGGACAGGCTTATGGAACGAGATGCCGAAGGTGATTATCCCGGATTGACAGCTTTCAGAAATAACCTTCGGGAAAAGGAATGGAAACGGAAAATCGATAAAAACAGACCGGACTATGATGAGCGGTTTTGTTTTAAACAGTTAAGGATCGATATTGATAGGCTGTCCGGTGCATTGGAAAAGATTAAGTTCATCACCTCCCGTTTGTACGAATTTGAACAATGGCGCCTGCAATATGATAATCTGACGGATAGTAACGGTGAGGAAACGGATTATGATTACTCTTCGAGATTGTATCCCGATTTTAAGGAGTTATGCGAACTGGAAATCGATAAGCAGAAATCAATACTGGATCTGGAAAAACTGGAAGAAGAGTCTTACCCGGAGGCGGAAGAGGTTGGTGCTGAATTGAACGAGGA
>CAXXPA010000040.1:0-70046 GCA_963662365.2 Bacteroidales bacterium | reverse complement strand
TTAATACGCAAAGCCAGATAGGCAAACAACGGACTTAGTAGAATGAGAAACAACAGAGAAAACAGAATATCAAGTGTTTGTTTGCAGCTCTTCTCCCATTCCTTAAAGTTACTGCTTGTCACATCTACTAATGGAGTAGCGTAAATCGTTTTCATCTTTACATTACCCGAAAGAATATCATATTTACCCGGAACTGCTTTCACCGGCAAATTGTATTTATACAACGGATAGACAGTATTTAGTAATGTCTCACTGTCGGAAGAGTCCAGAGCAACAATAATCTCTTCGATATTCTCTTTTATAACAATCTGGTCTAAATCAGTCAACCTTCCCAGATATAGACTTCTATCTATTTTCATCCGCGTTTCATCGACAGAGACACACCCAATAATATGAAATCCCATAGAACGGGGCATTTCATTTAGTTCCCGGATAATGGATTTTGCTTTTTCCCCTGTCCCTACCACCAATGTATTAAATCCCCACTTGCGGTAATGAATGTTGTCGGTTAATGATTGAGTGATTATAAGGCGAAATGAATAGGTCAATAAAAACAAAAGCAGAAATAATGCCGACAATAAAACATAATAAACGTAGTAATTAAGCGGTAGGTTATTAATCACAAAAAGAAAGAAAAGCAGAAATGTCGCTATTGCCGAAGAATTGAAGGTGGTAATCAATTCCGATAAGCGAGACTTTCGAAACGGTTGGTTATAGTATCCCGAATGATAAAAAACAGATACTGAGATAAGAGTTGAAAGCATCTGTTCTTTCAACTCTGCGCTATTAGTCAGAAAATCACCCAATGAAGCAAACTCAACCTTTGCATCCAGATGAAATCTCAAAACATTAAACAGAAACCAGGCTATCGAAACAGCGAGCAAGTCTGCGCATAAGTATTTGACAATTTGTTTTCGCTTTTTCACCTGCGATTACTCCCTGATCACCTTTACAACGCCACCGTCCCCGAGTTTTATAATGCCCGAAGGTCTTGGTCTGGAAAGATCATCCTGACGGTATTTTACCACGTAGTCGACTGCTGCAATAATTTCGGGACTGATTTCGGAAAAATTCAAGGGTGAAGGTTCTCCACTAATATTGGCAGAGGTAGAAACAATAGCCTTTCGGAAACGTTCGCATAAACGTTTGGAAAAAACTTCCTGTGTGACTCTAATACCAACACTACCATCATCAGCCAGGAGATTCCGGGCGAGGTTACGTGCACCTGAAAAAATAATGGTAAGCGGTTTATCGGCAAGTTCGATCAGATCCCAGGCAATATCAGGAACATCATTCACATAGAAATCTACCTTTACCTGGCTATCGACCAATACAAGTAATGCTTTACTATCGATTCTTTTCTTGATTTCATATACCCGACGCACGGCATCTTCGTTTGTGGCATCACATCCTATTCCCCATATAGTGTCTGTCGGATAGAGGATTACGCCACCTTCCTGCATGACTTTGCACGCTTGTATAATATCTTCCTGCATGATTCTCTTTTTTGGTTATGCAAAAATAATATTTTTAGTCAATTTTTCAGGGTAAAACGGAGAAGAAGTATATTCTAAAAGCAATGCCGGAAACTTTTCAGTCACCGGCATCATAATATTTATTACATCAGATTTTTTTGTTAATTTCCCTGTTGACCATTACCCATACCTCCGGGTCTCGGACCCATATTCTTATTCATCTCGGTGTATTTGGAAAACTGTTCAGGTGTAAGAATTTCTTTCATTTTAGCATTACGTTCAGTTCTCATTTTCTCGAAAGCTGCACGATTCTGTTCACGATTATCACTTTGTTGTTCGCGAAGTTTACTCATCTGAGCTTCTTCATCATTAAACAATGCCTCTACTTTTTTCTTTTGTTCATCATTAAGATTCAATTGCTGATTAAGCCTTTCCAGTCTCATTTTCATACGTTGCTCGCGATTAACCGGACCACGGTCACGATTTCTTTCAGTTGATTGTGGAGTCTGAGCCAACACATTTCCTGCGAAAAGAATAATCGCCAATGCTAAAAAAACAACTTTTTTCATCGTGTAAGATTTTATTAGTTTATAAAGGTGAAATATTAAACACAGAAATAAGACAACCGATTTGAATGAAGGTTTAATGAAATGAAATAAAAAAAGCGATCGCTTTACTTTTCAGTAAAACGATCGCCTGCTTTATAGGAGAATTACACTTAAAATTCCAGAATCTGTTTCAATATAGAACCGGTATCCAACCCTGTTAATTCATTTAGTTCCTGTACAGTTCCATGCTCAACAAAATGGTCGGCCAACCCAATTCTTTTCAATTTGAGATTGTATTGATGGTCAGCTAAAAACTCCAACACAGCTGAGCCAAATCCACCTTTCAATACCCCAGACTCTACAGTAATAACTTTTGAATACTTTTTAGCAATGTCATGCAACAATTCTTCATCTAAAGGCTTGGCGAAGATCATATCATAATGTGCTACCGAGACACCACTCTCTGTTGCTTTTCCAACTGCCTCTGCTACATTATTTCCAATATGTCCGAGAGACAAAACCGCAACATCGTTCCCTTCACTCAACTTCCGTCCTTTACCAACCGGCAACTCCATCATTGAATTTTCCCAATCAGGCAAAACACCTTTACCTCTCGGATAACGAATCACAAACGGACCTTTATCTGGTAACTGAGCCGTATACATCAGGTTTCTTAGCTGATGTTCATTCATTGGCGCTGCAATTGTCAGATTAGGGATACATCGCATAAATGCCAGATCAAATACGCCATGATGGGTAGCACCGTCCTCTCCGACTAATCCGGCCCGATCAAGGCACATTACGACATTCAGATTCTGAATTGCAACATCGTGAATCACCTGATCGTATGCCCGCTGCATAAATGAAGAATAAATATTGCAGAAAGGCAGCATCCCCTCTTTAGCCAAACCAGCAGAGAAAGTAACTGCATGACCTTCGGCAATACCGACATCAAAAGCACGACGGGGCATCTTTTCCATGAGATGGTTCATAGAACAACCTGTAGGCATAGCCGGAGTAATCCCCACAATCTTTTCATTCTGCTCAGCCAGCTCCACTAATGTACGACCAAAAACCTCCTGATATAACGGTGGCTCATGAGCGCCTTTTTTCACCAGTCGCTCCCCCGTTTCTTTATTAAAAAGTCCCGGTGCATGCCAGATGGTGGCCGATTTTTCGGCTGGTTCAAAACCTTTTCCTTTTGTGGTACGAAGATGTACCAGTTTAGGACCATTCAGATCTTTGATATCATTAAGCACTTTAATGACCTGATTGACATCATGACCATCCACCGGCCCGAAGTAACGAATATTTAATCCTTCGAAAAGATTATGCTGTCCGGTAAGTAATGATTTCAGGCTATTATTGAATCGAATGATCGAGTCTTTACGATCAGCATCCAATATCTTGGTCCGACGCAAAAAACGATACAGATCGTAACGAAGTTTATTATAAGTCTGTGAAGTAGTCAGGTTAACCAGATACTCACTCAATCCACCCACATTCTGATCAATAGCCATATGATTATCATTCAGAATAATAATCAGTTTATTTGGATTGATGGAGGCATTATTTAATCCTTCATAAGCCAATCCGCCAGTCATGGAGCCATCGCCAATGACAGCGACCACATGACGGTCATGCTCGTTTTTCAGGTCCGAAGCAACAGCCATCCCCAATGCAGCAGAGATTGATGTTGAAGCATGCCCGGCAATGAATGCATCATATTCGCTTTCGGCCGGATTAGGGAAACCACTTATTCCGTGAAGTTTTCGATTTGTATGAAAAATATCGCGACGGCCACTAAGAATTTTATGCCCGTAAGCCTGATGTCCTACATCCCAAACAATGCGATCATAAGGAGTATTAAAAACATAATGTAAAGCAACAGTAAGCTCTACTACGCCCAAACTGGCTGCAAAATGGCCGGGATTATTGGACAATACATCAATAATAAACTGACGTAATTCGGAACAGACCTGCTCTAAACAACCCTGTTCCAGACTGCGCAAATCCGACGGGAAGTTTATTTTATTAAGAATATTATATGGCATAAAGCATAAAACGCGTTACTAAGATGCGTTGAGACTTTGTTTGACAATTCAGAGAAATAAGCTATGTTATCACTTTTTGATAAATTGCACAGCAACCCAACGATTTTTCTCAGTATGACCAATAAAGGTTAATCCGTTCTTTTCAGCCTCCTCCCGGATCATAGGGATATCTTCGGTGTAAAAACCACTCATAAAAAGCAATGAATCCGTATGCATACATGAAATATAGTGATGCATATCGTTCAGCAGAATATTCCTATTAATATTTGCCAGTATTACTTCGTAAGTCTCTGCTCCAAGCAACTCAGCACCACCTAATTTGACGGTGATATCCGAAACCTGATTTAATCTGATATTTTCAAGCGAATTTTCATAAGCCCACTCATCAATATCAATAGCTGTTACCGGAGAAGCTCCTTTCATACGGGCCAGAATCGCAAGAACAGCAGTTCCGCAACCCATATCTAGAAATGACTTGCCGGCAACATCAAGGTTGAGCAACTCAGCCAGCATCAGACTGGTTGTTTCATGATGCCCTGTACCGAATGACATTTTAGGATCAATCAAAATATCAAAACGAGCTTCAGGCATATCCTGATGGAATGAACTATGGATAACACATTCTTTACCTATAACAATAGGTTGGAAATAGTTTTTCTCCCACTCTTCATTCCAGTTTTTGGACTCTACTTTCTGATAGTCATAAGAGATCTGAACATTGTCAATCGGAAACTCATCTTTAGCTTCCTCCAACAAGGATTCGCTGAAAACAGATTCGGATACATAAGCTTTGAGAATATCATCCGAAAATGTGAAACTTTCAAATCCTTTTTCCCCTAAAATAGCGGACATTATATCGGCATACATTTCATCCGAAGGTGTAAACCGTATATTTACTTCGATATAATTATTCATGTGACCTTAATTATTTTTTTGTTTTGATTATGCAAAATCGTTATTTCATTTCACTTATACGATCTTACAGGTTCTTCCAGATTAAAATAATTTAAAAACAGACTCTAATCCATCCGATTAAGTGGAAAGCTCTATCTTTGTTTTGATTAATAAATCAAATGTAATGCAGCATATTTACCATAAACTGCATCTACCAAATATTCAAGGTAAAATCGATAAAGCCTGCAAAAGTAAGCATTTTATCGCGAACCTTAAACTATTTTGAAAATCTATTGTCTTATTAATGTACTAACTAAAATAGAGGAGATTTATCCATGAAAACTATTAAAATTGGCTCCTGGATTTTTGCACTGATTATTCCGGTCACCTTAATGGGACAAGGGAAATTTATCCCCGAAGACGACCTGTATTATAAGCGGGGCGAAGAAAATCCTATTGTTCAGCAGAAACAAAAGGAGAAACCGAAAGCAAACACCTTGGTTGTCACCGGAGCTAAGAAGATTGTAATCACCTCGGGCGAAAGGAACGTTGATGAATATAACCGCCGGGGCAATCCGATTGGAAGAGAAGAGGCGTATAATGACTCAATACCACCAAGAGACTCTGTGGTCATGAACGAAGAAGAAGGTGAGTACATCAATGGCTTCAATGGTTCTCAATCAGACTTCGAATATGCTGAACGAATTCGCAGATTCCACAATCCGAGATTTACAATACACATCAGCGATCCGGCCTATACCGAAATATATTTTCTGAACAACAATGACTGGAATGTATACACTGACGGTAGTTATGCCTGGGTAACACCGACATGGACTAATCGTTATTACTGGGATTATATGTGGACTCCTTACTCTTATCGCCCTTACTGGCAATTCGGCTGGTATGGTTCTTCGTGGTCTATGGGCTGGGGAAGCGGCTGGTATGATCCCTGGTATTATGGTGGATATTATCCTTATTATGGTTATGGTAACTGGGGATATCCTTACGGATACTATGGTGGCTATCCTTACGGATATTATGGAGGATATTACGGTGGTTATCATCATAATTGGGGATATTCCAACCCCGGCTATACACGCTATGATAACGGCAGACGCCCGACAACTGATGCTTATGGATCACGCAGCAGCAGATATGGAGGCAGAAGCAATAATGTAACTACCCGATCTACCGACAGCTACGAAAATTCAAACTACAACCGTGGTCGAAGCGGCCGATACACAACTGTACCTTCAACGCGAAGCGGATCTGACTCTTACTACTCAACCGGAACAAGATCCGGAGGCCGTAGTGATCGTTATAGTCAACCCGGATCAAACGAAAACAATGTTCGTTCAACAGGCGGACAATCACGGGAAAATACCTACCGTAACGGATCCGGAACATCTGGAGGCCGGGGCACACGTTATTACAACGAAGATAGCTATACTCCGTCATCAGGTAGTAGAACAAACTACTCAACCGGCTCATCCGACAATCCGGGAACAACAAGAAGCTCCGGCTATTCAGGTGGAAGATCTTCAAGTTACAGTTCAGGTAGCAACGAAACACGCAGTTCTTCATATAGCACTCCGTCATCCGGTTCAAGTAGCGGAAGTTACAATAGCGGACGTTCATCTTCATCCGGTAGCAACAGTAGCGGAAGCTCATCATCCGGTAGCAGTAGCGGTGGAGGCCGTTCCTCTTCCGGTGGTGGCGGTGGCAGAAGATAAATAATCAGTTAATCGCAATAAAAAGACATATTATGAAACGAGCATACAGAAAAATCTGCACAAATGAGGATGACATTGTATGCGAGTTCCACACGTAGCCAAAACACTAAATAATTAATGACGTATGAAAAGAATCGGCTTATTGAGCACCTGCATTATAGCAGCACTCAGCTCATTGTTTGCTCAATCAGAAATTGATGCATTAAAATACTCAAAAACTGATATAAATGGTACGGCCCGCTATATGAGTATGGCAGGTGCATTTGGTGCGTTAGGTGGAGATATCTCGACTTTAACGAACAACCCGGCTGGTATCGGCGTATATCGCTCTTCCGAGTTTGCCGGGACTATGAATCTCAACTTTCAAAACAATAATGCGCAATGGAATGGGACAGGAATTGAAAATACAAACACCAAGTTTAATTTCAGCAACTTAGCATACATTGCAACATTCAAATCAAATGCTGAAGGTTTTGTAAACTTCAATTTTGGGGTCGGATATAATCGATTGAAAGATTATTACAGGAATTATCAGACAGAAAACAATGCATTAAACCATTCTTTAACAGGCTATATTGCAGAGGTTACAAATCGTTATAACAATGGGGCAGGGATTACTGAATCAGCTTTAAGTACATATGATAATAATAATGCATATTCGAACATAAACAGCTGGATCAGTATCCTGGGATATAACGGTTATTTAATTGATCCTGTATCAAATACAAATCAATATAATCCAATGTGGTCTATTACCCCCAAAGCAAAACTAAAAATATCGGAAAGGGGATATCAAGACGAGTATAATATTTCTTTTGGTGGAAATGTATATGATGTATTCTATTTTGGTGCCACTATAGGAATTACCGACCTTAATTACCGTATGAGTTCTGCTTATGATGAAGACAACGCTAATAATGAAGGATTTACATTAAACAACTATCTGGAAACCCGGGGATCTGGAATTAATCTGAAAGCCGGCGTTATTTTACGTCCGACCGATTTCCTTCGTTTTGGCCTTGCCGTTCATACGCCTACCTATTACAAACTTACAGACTATTATGATGCAAATATTGCCTGCAATTACAATATTGAAAATAATGAAACTAAAACTGCAAACACCCCCTCAAATGCATATACAGAGTATTCATTGCACACCCCAATGAAATTACAGGCTAGTGCAGCAATTATTGCCGGGAAAAAAGGAATCCTGAGCTTTGAATATGAATATGTGGATTATGCAAAGATGAAGATGAAAGATCCCGATGGCTATGGTTGGGCTGCTAATGATTATATCAATCAAGATATGAAAGCGGGACAAAACATTAAAATCGGTGCAGAATATAGAGTAACACCGCAGTTTAGTCTGCGTGCAGGTTATGCAAATCAATCATCTCCAATCAAATCCACACTTACCAATCCGGATTATGAAATGGATACATTTGGTTCGACTCTACCTCACTACTCATTAGATCGCGGTACTGATTATTATACAACCGGTTTTGGATATCGTTTTGGTAGCATTTATACTGATTTCGCATATGTCTCCAGGGTTACCAAAGAAGACATCTATGCATTTTCAGCATATAATAATGGTTCCTGGATAGTACCCGAAAAAGCAACTATGAAATCCACAAATAATCAGTTGCTATTTACCTTAGGCGTTAAGTTCTAATAAAAACGGATTTTAACACATAAAAAACCCCGAAGTAAAAATCAACTTCGGGTTTTTTTATGTATCGTAATCAAACTTCAATCTCCAGTCCATCATACGACAGATACACATTTTCCGGCAATTCCTTACTGACTTCCTCATACAGACCTAGATGATGGCTTGCATGAATCAGGTAAGATTTCTTGGGATTTATGAGTCTGATTTGAGCAAGCGCCTCCTCCAGGTTCTGATGAGCAATATGCTTCTTTTTACGTAAAGCACATATTATCAAAGTTTCCAGATTTTGAAGTTTTTCATATTCTTCATCCGGAATCTCAGTTAAATCAGTTAGGAAAGCCACATCCCCAATCCGATAACCCATTATAGGCAGACGACCATGAAGCAATCTGATTGGAGTAATGGTTAATCCATCTATTTCAAATGGCAGGTTATCAATATCACTAAGTTGCAAATTAGGTGTCCCCGGTGAATGAATTTCCCGAAAACAGTAAGGCATTCTTTGTCTTAATTTAGATGTTACGCCAGATTCGGCAAATACACGCATTGCGTCCTCTTTACAAAATGGCCGTAAATCGTCTAGTCCGGCTGTATGATCATAATGCTCGTGCGTAATCAAAACAGCATCAATTTCCCGATTATGAGACTGAAGCATCTGTTGGCGAAAGTCCGGGCCACAATCAATCAGAATCGTTTTCCCCTCATGAAAAACAAGAATAGAAGTTCTCAATCTATGATCTAAATCATTTGCTGATGTACAAACTTCACAAGTACAACCAATTTCAGGTACACCTGTCGAAGTGCCGGTTCCTAAAAAAACGACTTTTGTCATAAGTAAATCACTTCAGGAGTAAGTTCTATACCAAATTTATCTTTAACAGAAGACTGAATATTTGTTGCCAATTCTACTATTTCAGAAGCTTTAGCATCTCCACGGTTAATCAATACTAAACACTGCTTATCGTGTACACCTGCACCACCCCATTCCCGGCCTTTCCATCCACACTGTTCTATTAACCAGGCTGCAGGAACTTTTACCTGTTCATCCGATACCGGATAATGTGGTATTTGAGGATACTCTTGTTTCAACAACAGATATTTTGGTACCGAAACGTATGGATTCATAAAAAAACTTCCAGCGTTGCCTACTTTCTCCGGATCAGGTAGTTTGCTTTCACGAATGGCAATAATCGCCTGGCGCACTGTAGTCAGATTTACTTCACTGTATTTCTGCAACTCCGACTGGATATTTCCATAATCTAGCTGAAACACTGGTGTTTTACTCAACCGGAATATTACATGTGTTATTATAAACCTATCTTTTAGCTCCTTTTTGAAAATACTCTCACGATAACCGTATTTGCATTCGGCATTACTGAATATACGTATTTCGCCGGTAGCAATCTCCACTGTTTCTACAGAATCAACGATATCTTTCAACTCTACACCATAAGCTCCGATATTTTGGACTGCTGCCGCACCGGTTTCACCCGGAATGAGTGATAAGTTCTCTGAACCATACCATCCTGCTGCTACACAATGAGCAACCACATCATCCCAAATCTCACCTGCACCAACCTTTACCAACACGTTATGGGCATCCTCTCCCACTTTTCCGATTCCCCGAATAGCAGAATGCAAAATAACTCCGGCAAAATTATCCTGAAACAAAAGATTACTTCCACTACCTATGTGGAACAAACGGTTGCTACAGACCCATCCGATGGATAAAGCTTCATTCAATTCCTCTACAGAATTATATTCGATAAAGAATCGGGCATTTGCCTGTAAATGAAAGGTATTATGGGGTAATAATGAATAATTTTCTTCTATCTTTAACATGATCGCGAGTTTTCTGCAAACTTACTCGTTTTTGAGGAGAGGCGCAAACCTTTAGAGTCGAATTTGCATTTTGGCTTCATAACCTGAAAAATAAAAGCAATAAATTTGCAGCTACTTCGTTTCAAAAATAGTTAATCCGAAAACTTACCAAATGAATAAGATCGTCAAGATTGCCGTTACAAATGATTTACATACTGATCAACGTGTACATAAAGTCTGCCTTACATTAAGCAAAAACGGTTATGAACCCCATCTGGTTGGAATTTTACGGCCACAAAGCAAACCCCTGAAACGCGAATATAATATAGAGCGGTTCCCCCTGTTTTTTCAGAAGACAGCTCTTTTCTATGCTGAATATAATCTGAGATTATTCTTCAAATTGCTTTTCTCTAAATTCGATATTGTCTTATCTAACGATACAGACACCTTACCGGCAAGTTTCTTAGCGGCTAAAATACGATGTAAACCCATTGTTTTTGACGCTCATGAACTTTTCACCGAACTTCCTGAATTAGTAAATCGACCGGTAATCAGGAAAATATGGAATATGATCGAAAATCTTATTTTGCCCCGGGTAAAATACGCATACACAGTGTGCAAACCAATCGCCGAAATTTATGGTAAAAAAAACAACATCCACATGGAAGTTGTACGCAATGCTCCGATAATACAAAAATCACAGACGACAACACCTGGTCGGTTATCTTTTGAAGGGAAAAAGATATTGCTTTACCAGGGGGCTATAAATGTGGGGCGCGGCCTTGAATGGGTAATTGATGCAATGCCATATCTCAACGACACAGTCTTTTGTATTATTGGCGATGGAGACATTTTTGATGAAATCAAGAAACGTATAGAACTACGAGGCGTAGAAGACCGAGTATTTATGCTTGGGAAAATTTCATTTGAAGAGCTCCGGGCATATACCATTTCAGCAGATCTGGGTATAAGCTTACTGGAGAATCGGGGACTGAATTATTACTATTCGCTCCCCAACCGGATATTTGACTTTGCACAGGCTGAAGTACCTGTATTAGCTACCGATTTTCCTGAAATCCGCAATGTGGTAGAAGAATACGGAATTGGAACTCTTATCGACCATTACGAACCGGAATATCTGGCCAAAGCGATTCGGGATATGCTCAATGAATGGGAAAACAAACCGGACAAAAAGAGTATCTTTGAAAGAGCAAAACAAGAGTTATGCTGGGAAAAGGAAGAAACTACCCTCATTAATCTGTTTGATTCTATAAAATAAATATCTGCTTCATGTCCAAACATATCCATCTGATTTCTTTTGACAATCCTTACCCGCCTGATTATGGCGGAGCTATTGATGTTTTCTATAAAATACTGGCATTTAAGAGCATTAATATAGACATCACATTACATGTTTATGAATACAAGAGAATAAACAGGGAGATCCTTGAAAAATACTGCTCAAAAGTCTATTACTACCATCGTCCGCGTAACTTCAGATACCAGTTAACAAAACTTCCTTTTATTGTCAACACCAGACGGAATAAAGAATTACTCAAACATCTGCTAGAAGATAACGACCCGATTTTTTTTGAAGGACTGCATACTACTTTCTTTCTCAACCACCCCTTATTAAAAGGAAGGAAGAAAATTGTGCGAACTCATAATATCGAGCACCAATATTATTCGCTTCTGGCCGATAGAGAACAGAGATTGCCCATGAAAATCTATTTAAGAATAGAGGCCTGTAGACTAAAACATTATGAAAAGATACTCTCTAATGCTGACGGACTTGTAACTATTTCAAAAACGGACGAAAGTTATTTTAAATCTATTAATCCAGCGACAATTCTGGCAAGTGCATTTCATCCCTTTAAAGAGGTCCAGTGTAAACCAGGAAACGGAAATTTCATCCTCTATCACGGGAATCTGGAGATAGCTGAAAATATTGAAGCAGCTGAATTTATCATTCAAAGAATTATGCCAGATTTAGAAGTTCCCTTGGTTATTACCGGAAAGAATCCATCGGAAAGACTATTGGAAATGGCAAAATCAAATCCTGCAATCAGAATTATAGCCAATCCTTCAGACGAGGAAATGACTAAACTGATTTCTGACGCTCAGATACATGTGTTACCCACATCCCAACCAACCGGTATCAAGCTCAAACTTCTTTATGCTCTTTTTGCCGGAAGACATGTGATCGTCTCTTCTGAAATGGTAGCCGGATCTGATCTGGATCAGCTTTGCCATATATGCCGGTCCAATGATGAGTTTATCACTAAGATTAAAGAACTTATGCAACAACCATTTTATGAAAAAACACTCATTGAACGAAAGAAATGGCTTACACACTACTACTCAAACTATGAAAACATTATAAAAATACAAAAACTATTGTTTGAATAGCCTGGAAATAAAAACAGCGGCTTGTTTCTGAAACTGAAATAAGCCACTGTTTCTAATATTATCTTTTTTGAAAATCAATCATAACGGATAACCATCAAAATCATATAACCAGGTCGACAAATAACGCTCACCGGTATCAGGCAATAAAGCTACAATCATTTTCCCTTTATTTTCGGGGCGCTCGGCCAACTGACGTGCCGCAAATACTGCAGCTCCAGCTGAAATCCCCACCAATAAGCCCTCGGTTTGAGCTAAATGCCGTGAAGTTAAAATAGCATCATCCCCTCTTACTGTAAGAATTTCATCCACCAAATTGCAGTCAAAATTATCGGGAATAAAATTAGCTCCAATTCCTTGTATTTTATGTGGCCCAGGTTTACCCCCCGATAGAATCGGAGATTCTGCTGGTTCCACAGCTACAATTTTCACATTCGGATTCTTCTCTTTCAAGCCGGCAGCAACTCCACTTATTGTTCCACCTGTTCCTACCCCGGCAACAAATATATCAACCTCACCATCTGTATCATCCCATATTTCTACAGCCGTTGTCACTTTATGACGAGCAGGATTCGAAGGATTCTTAAATTGCTGAAGAATTATAGATCCCTCTATCTCAGCATTCAGCTCTTCAGCCTTACGAATAGCGCCAGCCATGCCTTCCAGTCCGGAAGTAAGAGCCAATTTTGCACCAAGAGCTTTTAATAAATTTCTTCGCTCAACGCTAAATGTTTCGGGCATGGTCAGAATCAGTGTATAACCTTTTGCTGCCGCCACCAGAGCCAACCCTACGCCGGTATTACCACTGGTTGGTTCGATGATGGTTCCACCCGGGTTCAGCAATCCCTTTTGCTCGGCATCTTCAATCATCGACAATGCAATTCTGTCTTTAACACTGCCACCTGGATTAAAGTATTCCAACTTTCCGATAATCTTAGCATCCAGATTATGATTCCGGTTATAATTAGAGAGTTCCAACAACGGTGTTCTCCCAATCAGATCGGTTAGTTTTGCTGCGATATTCATAATATGATAAGTTTGAATTTGGATTTATTACAAAGATAAACTATTTTCTTTTGAGCCAAACGATGAGACTCTCCCATATTTGTCTCTTTCACTGTTTATTTATACTTTTGCTCCCGAATTTATTAATACAAAACTAATGCAAAAACCATCCATACCCAAAGGGACCCGCGATTTCACTCCGGTAGAAATGGCGAAAAGAAATTATATTTTCAATACCATCCGTGACGTCTACCATTTATTTGGATTTCAGCAGATTGAAACTCCGGCCATGGAAAACCTCTCCACTCTGATGGGAAAATATGGCGAAGAGGGCGATAAGTTGCTTTTTAAGATATTAAACTCTGGCGACTTCATGTCCGGAGTGAGCGAATCCGAACTTTCAACCGGAACCAATAAATTGGCAATGCAAATGTGCGAAAAAGGCCTTCGTTACGACCTTACCGTACCCTTTGCCCGCTTTGTAGTACAGAATCGGGATAAAATTTCATTTCCCTTCAAACGCTACCAGATACAACCGGTTTGGCGTGCCGACCGTCCTCAAAAAGGACGATACCGTGAGTTTTTCCAGTGTGATGCCGATGTTGTTGGATCCAATTCGCTGCTTAATGAGGTGGAATTGGTTCAGATTATGGATGAGGTCTTCAACCGTTTCGGTATTCGTGTGGCAATTAAGATCAATAACCGTAAGATCCTGAGTGGCATTGCTGATGTAATCGGAGCGCACGATAAGATTGTCGATATCACTGTGGCTATTGATAAACTGGACAAAATCGGCTTAGAAAAAGTAAACGAAGAGTTGGCTTCTAAAGGAATTTCAGCAGAAGCAATTGCTTTACTGCAACCCATTATCGAACTGGAAGGAACTAATTACGAGAAAATCGGTGTTTTGAAAAACGTATTGGAATCATCCGAAGAGGGTATGAAAGGCGTTGAAGAACTCGAATACATTCTGCGTAAGATTGATCTGATGGGAATTCGTTGCCAGTTGGATCTTGACCTGACTCTGGCCCGCGGTCTTAACTACTATACCGGCGCTATCTTTGAAGTAAAAGCTTTGGATGTACAAATCGGAAGTATTACCGGTGGTGGTCGCTACGATAACCTGACTGGAGTTTTCGGTCTTCCGGGAGTATCAGGAGTAGGCATTTCATTCGGAGCAGATCGTATTTACGATGTCCTCAACCAACTGGATCTTTACCCGGAGGATTCAATGCTTGCGACACAAGTAATGTTTGTAAACTTCGGAGAAAATGAAGAATCACATTGCCTGCAACTGTTGGCTCAACTTCGACAGAAAGGTATTCGTTCGGAAATCTACCCTGAATCTGCAAAAATGAAAAAGCAGATGAGCTATGCCGATGCGAAAAAGATCCCTTTCGTGGCACTGGTAGGTGAAAATGAGATGAATGAAAATAAGATCATGCTTAAGAACATGATTACAGGTGAACAGAAGCTTAGTACACTGGATGAGGTTATTGAAGCAATATTAGGATAAGATAGACGATCATTATACAAGAAAGGGTTTCAGTTTTGACTGAAACCCTTTCTTGTATGTAAAATATCCTTTCATCGGACCGCCTGAGTGATCTCATCCCATTTCTGGTGCAATTCCTCCATAGACTGCAATAGAATGTTTGCCCCATCCTTCAATAAAATATCATCTTCAATTGGGCCTGTATTAACGGCAATAGTAAATATACCGGCTGCTACAGCTGCCTGTACGCCAAGAGGAGCATTCTCTATGACTATCGCTTCATGCGCCTCGATTCCGGCCTTTTTCAATCCTAATAAATAGGGTTCAGGATGTGGCTTACCCTGATGAACATCATAAGCCGTCACCATTAAGTCCAGCTCAAAAATCCCGGGAAAATGCCTGTTTAATCGATCTAATAAACTCTTCTGACCTGAACCTGTAACCAATACCGGAGTCAAACCAGCCTCTTTTACACTATTCAACACCTCTAGTGCAAAAGGCATCGGATCAGCAATAGGCAAAGCATTAAAGTGCAGCGTCTTGCGGTGATAGATAGTCTTGCGCTCCTCTTCCGAGACATTGCGCCCATACACCCGGTGATAATAGCGATTGATTGTATAACTACTTGTCGCGCCTTCGAAAAGGTAGAATTCATTCCGTGTACAATGGAATCCCAGTTCACTCATTGTCTGGTGCCAGGCTTTCGTGTGGTTGGGCATCGAATCGAATAACACTCCGTCCATATCAAACAGCACCGCTTTGAGCTGTATCTTTTTACCTTTTTCCTGCTGGTATTTTTCTATTGCTTTTTGTATCATCATCTATCGGGGGAATGAAAGATTGAGGGGTGAAGGACTGAAAAATATCCAATTCCCCTTTTTAATAAAAGAAACGCTAACATACAAAGTATATCAGCGTTTCGGATATTTCGGGATTGCCGTTTTTAATTACAATCTTGCTTTAATTGCCTTAGTTGCTTCTTCAAAGCCTGGTTTCTCAAGCAAGGCAAACATGTTCTTTTTATAAGCCTCAACACCTGGTTGGTCAAAAGGATTCACTCCCAGAATGTAACCGCTGATACCGCATGCTTTCTCAAAGAAATAGATCAACTGACCGAGGTAGTATTCATTCAATTGCGGAATTTCAATTTTAAGATTAGGTACGCCACCGTCCACGTGAGCAATCTGTGTTCCCAATTCAGCCATTTTATTTACGTAATCTACGCGTTTTCCGGCTAAGAAGTTCAGACCATCAAGATCAGCTGCATCGGCAGGTACTTCTACTTTGTAGTTGGAAGCTTTCACCGAAATAACGGTTTCAAAGATTGTACGCTCACCTTCCTGAATCCATTGACCCATTGAGTGAAGGTCTGTAGTGAAGTCTACGGCAGCGGGGAAAATACCTTTATTTTCTTTGCCTTCACTTTCACCGTAAAGTTGCTTCCACCACTCTGCAAAAAAGTGCAATTTGGGGTGATAGTTCACTAAGATTTCTGTCTTTTTGCCGTTTTTGTACAATTCATTACGAACTGCAGCATATTGAGCAGCCGGATTCTCAGCAAAAGGAGTTTCTAGTCCGCAAACTGATTCCATTTTCACAGCACCTACGACTAACTGACGAATATCACATCCTGCAACTGCAATAGGCAATAAACCTACCGGAGTCAATACAGAGAAACGACCACCTACATTATCCGGAATGACAAAAGTTTTATAACCTTCCTGATTAGCTAATGTACGTAATGCTCCGCGAGCAGCATCAGTAACAGCTACGATACGTTCTTTGGCCTCTACTTTACCAACAGCATCTTCCAGCTGTTTTTTCAGAATCCGGAAAGCCAAAGCTGGCTCAGTTGTGGTGCCTGATTTAGAGATATTGATGATACCGAACTGTTTTCCCTGAAGGAAAGAGCTCAATTCATAAAGATAATCTTCACCGATATTTTGTCCGGCATAAACCACCACAGGATTTTTACGCTCTGTCTGTAACCAGTCAAATGTATTTGAGATACCATCGATTACAGCCTTTGCACCGAGATAACTTCCTCCAATACCAACAACAACAACAACGTCACAACGAGAGCGAAGGTTTTTAGCTGTAGCTTCGATTTCAGATAATACCGCATCGGTAATTGAAGAAGGCAAATTCAACCAACCCAGAAAGTCATTTCCTTTTCCTGTACCGTTGTGCAAATCTGCGCTATACTTCTTTACTTCAGCCTCATAAGCAGCCACTTTCTCAGCAGCGACAAACCCGAAGGCTTTTTCAATGTTTAAAGCAATATTTTCCATAATAAATGTGTGTATAGATATGTGATTAAATGGTCTATCTAAAAGTCTCCTTCAGATTCCGGATTTCTATCAAAGGCATCTTTTTGCTATAAAGAACATTGTAGACTGCATCCAGAATAGGCATCTTTACTTTGTACTTCTGATTAATCTCATTGATACATTTGGTTCCATAATACCCCTCTGCAATCATCTCCATCTCAATCTGAGCCGTTTTCACCGAATATCCTTTGCCAATCATTGTACCAAAAGTATGATTACGACTGAATTTAGAATATGCGGTTACCAGTAAATCCCCCAAATAAGCCGAATCGCAGATATTACGATGATCGGGGCTGACGGCTTCTACAAAGCGATCCATTTCCTGTATGGCATTTGATACCAATACAGACTGGAAGTTATCTCCGTATTTCAGACCGTAACAAATACCCGATGCAATGGCGTATACATTCTTTAGTACTGATGAATATTCGAGTCCGAAGACATCTTTTGAAACTGTGGTCTTAACATAACGACAAGCCAATAAACGAGCCACCTGAGCTCCTCTGTCCGAGTTGTTACACGCAATCGTCAGATAAGAAAGACGCTCCAGGGCAACTTCTTCAGCATGACACGGGCCTCCGATAACTGCAATTTGATCAAATGGAATATTATAGAATTTCGAAAGATATTCCGAAACTATCATATTTTCGTCTGGGACAATACCCTTGATAGCCGAAACCACCAGTTTTCCCGACAAATCCGTTTTTAACTTCTTCAAATGCTGCTTCATGTACGGAGATGGCGTGACAAAGATGATAACATCGGAATTTTTAATCGCAATATTAATATTGGAATAAAAATTAATCCGGTCCATATCAAATTTGATACCGGTCAGATACGCAGGATTATGACCGAGACGTTTAAAATCCTCGATACGGTCCTTCCGACGCATATACCAGTTTATGCTCTTAACATTATTCAACACCATCTTAGCGATAGCCGTAGCCCAACTACCACCTCCAATGATAGCAACTCTCCCTTGCAAATTCATAAAATACTATTTCAATGAATTTTGTGCATTCTCAATCCAGGTTGAAACCAAATCACCGGTCGGATTTTGCAATTCAAGTTTATACTTTTTATTTAAGCCACAAAGTTCCTGATGCAATTTACCGGCATTAGCTTCACTCAAATCTTCGATGGTCAGATAGCCTGCTTTTTGGATCGCAGGAACCCAATCTTCTGCAATATCAAGAGAAATATATTTTGACGCAGGATCTTTTTTCTGCGTTTTTTCAAGTTTCATTTGTGGAAATAACAGAACTTCCTGAATGGTAGTCTGATTGGTCATCAACATCACCAGGCGATCCATACCAATACCGATACCACCCATCGGAGGCATTCCATATTCCATGGCACGGAGGAAATCCTGATCGATAAACATCGCCTCATCGTCTCCTTTTTCTGAAAGACGAAGTTGCTCTTCGAATCGTTCACGCTGATCGATCGGATCGTTCAACTCAGAATAAGAGTTTGCAATCTCTTTACCGTTGATCATCAACTCGAAACGCTCAGTCAGACCCGCTTTGCTTCTGTGTTTTTTGGTCAGCGGCGACATCTCTACCGGATAGTCTGTGATGAATGTTGGCTGAATATAATTACCTTCACATTTTTCTCCGAAGATTTCATCGATCATCTTGCCTTTACCCATCGTTTCATCCACTTCAATCTCTAACTTCTTGCAAACTTCACGGATCTCATCCTCGTTCATATCGTGCAGGTCGAAGCCTGTGAATTCTTTGATGGAATCAAGGATAGAAATGCGTTTATAAGGCGCTTTAAAGCTGATTGTATTTTCACCGACTTTTACCTCTGTTGTACCATTGGTTGCCATACAGATCTTTTCGATCATGTTTTCGGTAAAGGTCATCATCCAATTGTAGTCTTTATAGGAAACGTAAAGCTCCATCACGGTAAATTCCGGATTGTGGGTACGGTCCATACCTTCGTTACGGAAGTTACGGGAAAACTCGTACACACCTTCAAAACCACCTACAATAAGACGTTTCAGGTAAAGTTCATTCGCAATACGAAGGTACAACGGCATATCCAATGCATTGTGATGCGTGATAAACGGACGAGCCGCCGCACCACCGGGGATAGGCTGAAGTACAGGAGTATCCACTTCGAGATAACCGAATGAGTTTATATAGTCGCGCATGGTGTTGAACACCTTGGTACGCTTTACAAAGATTTCTTTTACGTCCTCATTTACAACAAGGTCAACGTAACGTTGACGATAACGTAGTTCAGGATCGGTAAAGGCATCGTAAGTTACTCCATCTTTTACCTTCACGATAGGAAGCGGACGAAGTGATTTGGAAAGAATGGCAAATTCCTGAGCATGTACTGAGATTTCACCTGTTTGAGTGCGAAAAACATACCCTTTCACTCCAATGAAGTCACCAATATCGAGCAGGCGCTTGAATACAGTGTTGTAGAGTTCTTTGTCTTCTCCCGGACAAATCTCGTCGCGATTCAGGTACACCTGAATTCTACCGACAGAATCCTTCAGCTCGATAAAAGAGGCTTTACCCATGATGCGGCGACTCATAATACGACCCGCAATTGACACCTGACGAACCTCTGTTTCGTCTTTAAAATTCTCCTTTATCTCTGTAGTATAGGCGTTAACAACATACTCTTCGGCCGGATAGGGATCAATTCCCAGATTTCTCAACTCGGCCAAACTGTTTCGTCTGATAATTTCCTGTTCGCTTAGTTCTAATATACTCATATTAATCGAAATAATTCAAAACTCGGCAAAAGTACAAAAAAAACCTGTTATGCAGAGTAAAAAAGTACATCTGACCCAAAAATAAACAGAAGAAGAAGAAACAGAAAGTCAGGATAAGTTAAAGAGATACACTCTCCTTGCCTTTTCCTGACTTCGCATTTATATTTCTCAATATCTTAATCAAATATTTTCATCCAGCCGATATTGAATCTCATCCAGCATCATCAGCAAATCATCTTTGGTTAAATGATCAGCCATTAGGAGTTCATTTTCATCTTCAACAAAATTCTCACGAAATTTATCGTAACCTCCGGTTGTAGATGCTACACTTTTCAGGTAATAATCCAATGCACGTGCCGGTTGTTTCAGACACCAGACCACATGCCCGATATTCATCCAATCCTGTGGAGTGGGCGACTGTTCCAGAATCTTGAGATAATAACGTTCTGCCTGCTCCAGTTTTCCGGCTAGAAAAGAACACCAGGCAATCGGCCGCCATGATTTCGGATTACTGTTGTCAATATAATCTGCTTTAAAATAATAACGCAGAGCTTCGGCATAATCCTTTTTCTCCAGGTAACAGTGACCAATATTTAGAATTATATTAAGATTATCAGGAGCCATCTTATCGAAACGCATATAATATTCAAGAGCAGGTTCGGGTTGCTTCAAACGACGGTAACAATGTGCAATCCGGCGAATAGTCCACGCACTATCCGGGAAAATCATATCGGCATTCAGATAGGCCTTCAATGCAGCCTTATCATTATCCAACATCTGATAACAATAACCGATCTTCTGGTAAAGCTCACTGTTCTCTGCATCAATTTCCGATAACTGACTGAACACCTCCAACGCATCTACATAAAACTCTTTTCTGAAAAAGAATTCTGCAATGATGCGCAAACTCTCTTTATCAGACAGCAAAGGCTTTAACAATGGCAATCGGTGAAAATGCATTGGCAATCCAAACACATCATAAAAATCGGAACGGTGAGGATGTAACTTAAAAAAGCGATAAAGATCCTGTATATACTGTTTGGCAATAGTATCTCCTTTTTTATTATTCTGGAGTAATGCTTCTTCAGCTTGCATTTGATCTATATCCTGCCCCTCGTTCATAAATTGGGCAGCCACAACATCCCGTTGTGCAGCCGGCATTTGCATTAAACTCAGACACAATGAGTATTTATCAGAATTACACAAAATACCCGACTTCATAATAATACCCAGCATTCCGGAATCAACCCCTGTATGATGAGAAAACATATCGAAGAATGCCGAATGATGCGTATTGAATGGTAAAAACCAGTTACTGATATTATAAAAGAAAGGGAAGCTTTTCAGCCCCGAAAATGTGGTCATAAAAATATCAGATCCCTCCATTTGCAAACGGCCCATCTCTTTCATCTTTTCATCAAGGCCTGTTTTTTCGAAAAGCTCCTGCCAATCTGGATTTTTATCTTCTTCACCAGACTCTTGTTTCCAATCTTCAAGATTCATTTTTTTACGCAAGATCGGGCTGATTTTCATCATTTCCGGCAAAATTTCATCAGTCATTTTACGCGAAATTTTTTCCGTCTCACGACTACGGATAAAATGTAATACGATATTACGTAAATCAGTCATCAATCCCGGCTGCTCGACCAAAGCATCAAAATGATGCGCCACTTCAGAATAATGAGGTAACCGTTTCTGTTGAATATAAAAAACAAGTAATATCCCCACCAATGCCCGTTGACGAATATCTTCCTCCGGACGACGACAAGCATCTATCAGAAGCATGCATTTAGCCTCGTCAAAACGACGAAACAAACTAAGTGTTAATGCTGATACCATTAAGCAAATAGCCTCAACCGGAAAAATTTCAGATGTAATAAGATTACTGTAATGTGTAGAGTCTGTTTCCGAAAACCGATCTGACAACCAAACCTGCAAAAACAATACTGACAAATCATTGTCAAAAGTGTGAGATATTGTACTCACCTTTTGTGCTTTTACCTTATCATCATCAATCAGTTCTGTGAGGGCCATATCACTGACTAATTTATCGATCTGCCGCTCCAACTGCGCCGGCGTAATCTGCACCGAATAACTTAAATATCGTTTTCTGTCAAAAAAATAGGACGGAGATTCCTTTAGCAGCATCGCATCGGCTGTAGAATCAGCCAACTTATACAAATGAGCTACCAAATCATTGTAAACTTTTGCACGCTCAGGATCCGGATTGCCCTGAGCAAAATAGAGCAACATAAATTTATAGGTAGTCTCCCAACGTTTAAGTTCTTCATCGGCCTGCCAATCCTGCCCCTGCCTGATCATGGATGTGAGCTTGACAATAGCTTTCTTCAACTCCTTATTATCAATCAATTCAATAATTTCACGGTGTATATTTTCTATTCGCTGCGCATTCATAACACTGAAATATTACAGGTTAAGTAACTTTTCTAATTTTAAAAATTCACCTTCAAAATTTGGGGTAAATATATCTTTTCCGATTTGACTTTTGATCTCGGCAATACTCCAGAAACGGCCACCATCCAACTCGTGCATATCGGGATATAATTCGCCATCATATATTGTCGAATATGAATTGACAAACTCGCGTTCGACAGCTGACTCAAATACATATTTAATTAAAAACCGTGGTTCAAAATCGGATATACCCAGCTCTTCACGTACTTCGCGAAAGAGCGCTTCTTCTACGGTTTCGCCATAATCAATATGTCCTCCGACAGCAGTATCCCACTTTCCGGGTTGAATATCCTTGTGAATTGGTCGCTTCTGAAGAAATAACTCTCCTTTACTATTAAACACATGCAAATGCACTACCGGATGTAATATCATTGATCCACCGTGACAGGTTGCGCGATCGGTTTTACCAATCACATTACCCTCTTCATCGACTATAGGAAATAGTTCCATACGCTATATTATTCTGATTTTATATCCAAATATAAGTCATTTTTTCGGCATACCAAACGTAAAAAATAAAAGAGATGGAAGAATAAAGCTATAAACTAAAAAGCAAATAGTTAGACCCACCGGGGGCCGACAAACAAACGAATACACAGTGTTAAACACTAAAATTTATGAACCTAAAATTAGGATTTTGAAGAAATGCGTTGTATATTTGCTTTAGAAAAGAATTAGTCGCGTTGCCTTTGATTGGTAAACTCAACATTTTACTTATTCCGAGACACAGCTTTAGCTTTCAATGGCGGGCCACACCCTTCGGGGTTCCTTTGGACGGTGGATTACAAAGCGGGCGAGCACTCAAATCCTGTCACACGGAGTTTTATTCATATCGGCAGCGTGACTTTTCTTTTTCGCCCCTATCCCCCCTCACTCTTACTTAATCCAAAACCAATATAGAAATTTCGAATAATTAATCTTATTCGAATATCCCTGTATTTACCTAAATCAAAAAAAAGAAAACCACCTACCCTTCATCAACATACAATTAACGCAGTTGCAAATAGAACATTTCTGTGATATCACTATAATTCTTTTTTAGCATTTTCATCTAAACCTACAATATATTCCATTTCTAATGCATATAGAAAACTGAATCAGAAAAGATTACCATGCAATAAATGCAAATAAAAACACTATTGTTTATTGCGACAATAATCACGAACATCAAATTATTCCGTTGTTTAACACTGATCTTCGGCTCAATATTTGCCCGGAACACTTCTTAACCTCGAAACACTTCATATCCGGCCAGCTTTTCCCAAAAAACATTTTAAATGCTTGTAAAACAAGATTTTCTATTATCTTTGCCACCTGAAAAATCTTTAATATTTTAAGCTTTGAAACTACCCAAAACACCTTCAGAATGCAATAGCAAAGAAGAAATCAGATCGCATATAGACCTGATTGACAAAGAAATAATCACACTGTTTTCACAACGTTTTCAATACGTAAAGGAAATTGTAAAGTATAAAACCGATGCTGTAAGCATCGTAGCAGAAGACCGTAAAAACGAAGTTATCCGCGTAAGAGGCCAATGGGCTGAAGAATTAGGCCTTGACAAAGAAGCATTTGAAAAAATATATGCTATCCTGATCGAATACTTCATTAAAGAAGAGATGAAACTATTGCCACACAACGAGAAATAATATAATAGTATAGATGAATAGAAAGAATGAATAACTAAGGATTTGATTTAATCAACAACCTCTACAACCCGATTCTATTCAACTAACAAATAATATTAATGCAGAATCAAAATATACAACCAACAAACATGTACAATAAAGATATCAAAGTAATGGACTGCACCGTTCGCGACGGTGGTTTGATGAACAAATGGCAATTCAGCGACGATTTCGTAAGAAGCGTTTACAATGCATGTGTCGAAGCAGGCATTGACTATATGGAAATCGGTTACTTAAGTAGCGAAAAGGCATTTGACCGCAAAGAGATGGGTCCCTGGAAATTCTGTCATGCCAAAGACCTGGAACGTGTTGTAGGTAAAAACGAAACACCTCTCAAACTATCAGCAATGGCTGATATTGGCCGGATCGAACTGTCGGACATTCCTCCGGCATCTGAAAGCGTGCTTGACATGATCCGTGTTGCATGCTATGTACATCAGATAGACAAAGCTGTAGAACTTGCACACCATTGCATGGATAAAGGTTACGAAACCACTATCAACCTGATGGCTGTTTCGAAGGTTAATGAGCTGGAACTTGACGAAGCATTGAAAGATGTAGCTAAATCAAGAGTACCCGTTTTCTATGCTGTAGATAGCTTTGGGAGTATGTACGATGAAACAGTTTCACATCTGGTAAAAAAATATGTGGATGCTCTCCCCGGCAAGCAGATCGGCATTCACGCCCACAACAATATGCAGCTTGCAATGGCTAACACTATCACTGCAGCTAAAGAGGGTTGTACTATGCTCGATGCAACTTTGATGGGATTAGGTCGCGGAGCAGGAAACTGCCCGATTGAGATCCTGATAGCATTCCTCAAAAACCCCAAATACCGCCTGCTCCCATTACTGCAAGCAATCCAGGACCATATCCACCCGATGCAGAAAAGCATTGACTGGGGATATCACATCCCCTATCTAATCACCGGGGCTATGAATGAACACCCCCGCAGTGGCATGCAGTGGATGGAATCAGATCAAAAAAACGATTTTGTTACTTTTATGCGCAAAATGCACGATAACGAATTATTAGAATAGAAAGCATAACCAGAACACAAAAAAAAAGCTGCTACAGAATTTTCTGTAGCAGCTTTTTTTTATAAAGTAAAGAATAATTACATGATTCCTTTTTCACGCAGTTTCAGTTGCCATTTCCAGGCAGAAAGCAATGTGTCGGCTACTGTTTCCTGAGCAGTCCAGCCTAACTCGTTATTAGCGAAATCAGGATTTGCCCAAACCTGCTCAATATCACCTTCACGGCGACCAACGATTTGATAATTCAGCTTCACACCAGTCACATCTTCAAATGTTTTGATAATATCCAATACAGAAAGGCCAAGCCCTGTACCAAGGTTGAAAATCTCCACATTTTGTTTGGTTTTGCCCTGCAACATACGATCTACGGCTATCACGTGTGCTTTTGCCAAATCCACTACATTAATATAGTCACGGATACATGAACCGTCAGGTGTATTGTAATCATCACCGTAAACACTCAGCTTCTCGCGAACACCAATAGCAGTCTGGGTTACAAATGGAATCAGGTTTTGAGGTACACCATTAGGTAACTCTCCGATTTCAACTGAGGGATGAGCCCCAATCGGATTGAAGTAACGGAGAATAATGCTCTTATAATTTACACCTGAATGAATAGTATCTTTAATTATTTCTTCGCAAACCTGCTTTGTATTTCCGTAAGGAGACATCGCCGGTTTGATAGGTGCATCTTCCGTAACAGGAAGAATATCGGGCTGGCCATATACGGTGCAGGAAGAAGAGAAGACAATTCCATCAACTGCAAACTGAGGCATCAGTTCAAGCAGATTAATCAAAGACACAAAGTTGTTTCTATAGTACAGCAACGGCTTCTGAACCGACTCCCCTACTGCCTTGCTTGCTGCAAAGTGGATAATTCCTTTAATACCCTGATACTTTTCAAACAGCGCTTTCATGCCATCGAAATCATTACAATCGAGCTTCTCAAAAGCAGGACGAATGCCGGTAATGCGTTCGATGCCATCTATAACATCAGCACTTGAATTTGACAAATTGTCTACTACGACAACATCATAGCCTGCATTCTGAAGTTCTACCACGGTATGCGAACCGATGTATCCGGTACCACCGGTAACCAAGATTTTTGTTTTCATAAATAATAATGTAGTGATATAATGGTAAATGTGTGTCTATGCCAAAAAGAGGCTGCCGAATCACCCCGGCAACCTCCTTATTTTTTAATATGCTCTTGCAAACAAAACGCGTTGTGCCGAAGGTTTTCCGGTCACCATACATACACCGGAAGTTTTATCTCCTTCCAAAGGAATACAACGGATAGTCGCTTTGGTTTCTTCTTTAATTAGAGCTTCGGTTTCAGCAGTTCCATCCCAATGAGCCAAAATAAATCCGCCTTCTTCGATCTTCTCTTTGAATTCAGCGTAGGTTTCTACCTTTTGAGTAGTTTCTTCGCGGAAATCGTAAGCTTTTTTATAGATATTCGCCTGTATTTCGTCTAAAAGACCTTTGATATAATTTTCGATATTATCACAACTAATAGTCTCTTTAGTCAATGTATCACGACGCGCCACCTCTACAGTATTGTTTTCAAGATCGCGTCCGCCCATCGCCATACGTACAGGAACACCTTTCAACTCATACTCTGAAAATTTCCAACCGGGTTTTTTATTATCCGCATTATCATACTTCACACTGACTCCCAAAGCTTTTAATTTAGTAACAATACCTGCAACTTTTTCATTGATCTGAGCCAATTGCTCATCATTTCGATAAATAGGCACAATTACCACCTGGAAAGGAGCAAGTTTCGGAGGTAATACCAAACCGTTGTCATCAGAGTGAGTCATAATCAAAGCACCCATCAAACGGGTAGAAACACCCCATGAAGTAGCCCAAACGTAATCACGTGTTCCTTCTTTGCTGGCAAATGTCACATCAAACGCTTTTGCAAAATTTTGTCCCAGGAAGTGCGACGTACCTGATTGCAAAGCTTTTCCATCCTGCATCATCGCTTCGATAGTATATGTATCCACTGCTCCGGCAAAACGCTCGCTTTCGGATTTTACGCCTTTATGCACAGGCACCGCCATAAATTCTTCAGCAAATTTAGCATATACGTCAAGCATCTGACGAGCTTCTGCTACAGCCTCTTCCTGTGTAGCATGAGCCGTGTGCCCTTCCTGCCACAAAAATTCAGCAGTACGCAGGAACAGACGGGTCCGCATTTCCCAACGGACTACGTTAGCCCATTGGTTACACATAATGGGAAGATCGCGATATGATTGAATCCAGTTTTTATATGTGTTCCAGATAATGGTTTCAGAAGTCGGACGAACAATCAACTCCTCTTCGAGCTTAGCATCAGGATCAACTACAACACCTGAACCATCAGGAGAGTTTTTCAAACGATAGTGAGTTACCACCGCACATTCTTTGGCAAAACCTTCGACGTGATCGGCCTCTTTACTTAAAAATGATTTGGGAATAAACAGAGGGAAATAAGCATTTACGTGACCTGTTTCTTTAAACATATCATCGAGATAACGCTGCATCTTTTCCCAGATTGCGTATCCATAAGGTTTAATCACCATACAACCGCGAACGGCTGAATTTTCCGCCAAATCAGCTTTAATTACCAAATCCTGATACCACTGCGAATAGCTTACGCTGCGTGGAGTCAATTCTTTTAACTCTTTAGCCATTTTATAGTTATAAGTTTATGTTGTACGTTCTACGTCAGTAAAAACAGCATTTTTCATTAATAAAATCCGCCTTCTGGAAGAATTTGAAAAGCTTCATTTTACTACATAAAAAAAGATAGTCAAAAAGTCTTTTTATATAGACAATTTGACTATCTGACTTTTTAAGGCGCAAAAGTACAAATTTTTACTCAAACATCCCTATTGATTCACAATATTCCAACTCACCTCTGACAATAAACATTACTTCATCCGCTGTATAAGCACCTACCTTGTCTTTCTTGGCTTGCTTCACCACAAAAGCGACCAGTGCATCTTCGTCAATGTCAATAGCCGCATCATCTTCGGCATCGAACATTCCACACTCTTCGTAATATTCATAGATCAGATCAACGATATACGCCAAATCATCGTCTGTGAACTTTTCTTTCATTTCCTGAGGGAGATAATTTCTGATAAATTTTATAGACTCCTCATCATCATAAACAAATAAGTCATCTTGTTCTGCCATAATTTCCAGTTTTAAAATAAATTCAAGGGTAAACGTATAAAAATAATCGGAGAAATGCAAACACTTTTCGAAAAAAATGTGTAAATTTGTGAGACACTAACCGTTAATCCTTTATAACTATGAAGAAAGAAACAAGCGGCATTCTGGCATTTCTGGCCGGAGCAGCATTGGCTACCGGAGTCACACTGCTGTTAACAACCGAAAAAGGCGAAGAGCTCCGGAACAAAGTAGCAGCATGGCTCAAAGAAAAAGGAATTAAGCTTAAAGAGACTGAGCTCGATGAGCTTATGGGTAGAATTTTATCCAGAGGGAAAAAGGTTGAAGAACCGATGACCCCCGATGAACCGTCATTAGGTGAATAATATGGCAGAAAAAGAAACACAAGACGACTCATTTTTCGAAGATAGTCGCGCCTACCTGAAATCACAGATGACTCTGCTAAAACTGGATACCGTAGAGAAACTCACCCATATTTTCTCATCAGTAATGCTTATTTTACTAACCATCATCCTGTTTAGCGGAGCACTCTTTTACCTATCATTTGCTTTTATCTGGTGGTCGCAGACTATTTTTGAAGGCCTTTTACCGGGCATCTATCTGGTAAGCGCGGCATATCTTTTGCTGCTTGCCTTATTATATATTTTTCGCAAGAAATGGATTATTAACCCGTTGGTGAAACTGTTCAGCCGAATATTTTTCACTACCCCCCATTGAGCCCCATGATGAAGAAGAGTAATCTACCTATTGAACGATATGCCGCTCTGACTACACTTGAGGAGGTACAAATAGAGAAGCTGAAGCTGCTTGCCCGAATCCAGAAACAGGAGGATAAATTAAAAGAGCAAGTGGATGACTACCTGGACATATTCCGCTGGATTGGAAACCTATCAGTAATAGCTAAACAAATCGCATCAGCGCTTCCGTTTTTCAAAGGGTTTAAACTAGTATATAAGATCCTGAATCTCTTCTGGAAAAGATAATTTATCTTAACATAAACAAATTGAATGTTTATATTAACCCATAAATCTCTCCAAAAACAAATTAGATATAAATTTCGTCAAATGCGCCAGCAGTACAAAGAGATGTGCTATATTTGTATCTGTATAAAACAGAAATCATTATGAAACCGACTGGAATCAAATACACGCTCTTTGCCCTGCTGATGCTTTTTTCAACAATACTGATGGCTGAAACATCAGCGCAAAGCATGCCTTTTTCTAAAGGTGAGAATCTTAAGTTTAATCTCTATTACCAATGGGGATTGATCTGGAAAAAAGCAGCTATTGCCACTCTATCCACACAGGAAACTATTTTTCAGTCCAATACAGCTCTTAAACTGAGAATGGCTGCACGAACTACTTCGTTCTTCGACAACTTCATGAAAGTCAGGGACACTCTGATTTCTCTAACTACCCCAAAACTTCAGCCGCTGTTTTATACCAAAATTACCCATGAAGGAAGTTATCATGGCAAAGATGAACTTTTCTACTCATACTCAAATGGAAAAGTCAGCACACGGGCACGAACATTCCGCAACGGCACCCAACGTAATGATACCACATTATTTCACAGTGGGAATCCGGTTTTTGATATGATGAGCATTTTCTACTACATCCGGACACTGGACATTCCATCAATGAAAAAGAACCAATCTATTCCAGTAGTAATTGTATCAGGAAGCCGACCTTTTAACATTAAAGTTACCTACCAGGGAGAAGTAGAAATGAAAACACCGGAAGACCAAACATACCCTACATATAAACTAACCATAGTATTCGAACATTTGAAGAAGAATAAAATTGAACGCGAAGTAATGGATTTCTGGATGAGCAAAGATGATCGCCGCCTACCTATGCAGCTAGCAGCAAAATTGCCGGTAGGTTCTTTAAAAGCTTTCTTTCAGGGAATCGAATAAAAATATATTCTACATCATTAGAAAAACGGATTTAAAAGCTGTTAGTGCTTTTAGATCCGTTTTTCATTTATCACTTTCCATTCCCTTTTTCATTTCATAAAAGATCAGCACTCTTCTCTTTCAGCACCCTCTTTACTATCAAAATTTAACACAAATCAGGTCAAATAATCCAACTCTACAATCAGCTAAAGTCAATTGTCAATTTTTCCACTAAAAATTACCAAATAATACACACGAACCAAGGTCATATAAAATAATTTTGTTACCGAGAAAATACAACAAAAAACAAATAGAAATGATCAACAAAAGAATCAGTGCCTTACTGTTTGCTGTTATTTCAGGATTCAGTATAAACACCGGTGCGCAAGAGTATGTATCGAAAGTTTGGGTAAGTGACAAAGGAAACGGAACATATCAAAATCCTATACTTTATGCCGACTATTCCGACCCTGATATAATACGGGTTGAGGATGATTATTATATGACCTCATCGAGTTTTAACAGTTCTCCCGGACTTCAAATACTTCATTCAAAAGATCTTGTTAACTGGAAACTGATCGGATATGCTGTAACAAAACAAACACCTGAAGAGGTATTCGATATACCTCAACACGGTAATGGAGTCTGGGCTCCGAGTATTCGCTTTCACAATGGTGAATTTTACATTTTCTATGGTGATCCGGATTATGGAATTTACATGACCAAAGCTAAAAAGGCAGAAGGTCCCTGGGAGCCATTAACTTTAGTCAAACCAGGAAAGGGTTTTATAGATGCTTGTCCTTTTTGGGATGAAGATGGCAAAGCATATTTAGTACACGGATTCGCCGGTAGTCGTGCCGGATTAAAAAGTATACTGGCTGTTGCACCTCTTTCACCTGATGGAACAAAAGTATTGGCTGAATCTAAAATTATTTTCGACGGTCATGCTACCGGAAACGAAACGATAGAGGGGCCTAAATTCTATAAAAGAAACGGTTATTATTACATCCTTTGCCCTGCAGGTGGCGTAGCTACAGGTTGGCAATTGGCTATGAGATCTAAATCTCCCTTTGGGCCATATGAGCATAAAATTGTTATGGCTCAGGGTAAAACAGAAATAAATGGGCCACACCAGGGCGGGTGGGTTACTACTCAAACGGGGGAAGATTGGTTTATACATTTTCAGGAACATCAACCTTACGGACGGATCATCCACCTTCAACCAATGAAATGGGTAAAAGACTGGCCTATAATCGGAGTTGACAAAGATGGAGACGGCTGCGGAGAACCTGTTTTAACTTATAAAAAACCCAATGTCGGCAAAACATATCCAATCGTAACACCTGCAGAAAGTGATGAGTTCGATTCCCGGGAATTAGGACTACAATGGCAATGGCACGCTAATTCAAAACCGACATGGGTATACAATGCTTCCGAAAACGGAGTACTGCGTATGTTTTCTGTTCCGGTTACCGCTGAATATAAAAATTTATGGAATGTACCTAATCAACTGATGCAAAAGCTCCCGGCAGAAGAATTTACTGTAACGACCAAAGTCACTGTTTTCCCAAGCAGTAAATTTTACGGAGAAAGATTTGGAATGAATGTTATGGGGTTCTCTTACGGCACAATTGTAATTGAAAATACGGAAAAAGGACTAATATTATCTCAAAATGTATGCACTAATGCAGATAAAGGTGTTACAGAGACTGTAAATGAATCCGTAAATCTCAAGGATAAGACCGTGTATCTGCGCCTGAAATTATCCAGGGGGGGAGTCTGCTCATATTCTTACAGTTACAACAATAAAACATTCACGACACTGGGAAAAACCTTCAATGCCAAAGAAGGTCGATGGATCGGTGCTAAGGTAGGATTGTTCGTAACCCGCCCCAAATGGTCGAATGACGGCGGATACATGGATGTAGACTGGTTCCGGTTTGAAAAGTAGTCTTTCTTAAGAAGTAAAAAAGTGTCTGTAGATAAAGAGCATATGGTCCGATATCTTTATCATAAAAACGGTCCGGACCATATATATAATCAAAAAAAACCAACAATAAAATCCGATGAAAAAGATTTGCATAGGGCTAGCGCTATTAGCAAGCAGTATATTTCCCACATTGTCGCAAAACCCCAAAGCTGCAGGTTATGAATTTAATGATCTTTATAAGAATCTGGAATTCAAGATGCCACAGGTAAATCGCCCTGTATTTCCTAAAAATTCAGTAAGTATTACTGAGTTTGGTGGTAAAGGAGATGGACAGACACTCAATACAAAAGCATTTGCATCTGCTATAGAAACCCTCTCAAAAAAGGGAGGGGGGACCTTGAACGTTCCCTTTGGAATCTGGTACACAGGACCTATCTATTTTCGCAACAATATTAATCTGCATTTGGCCGAAGGAGCTGTAATTTTATTCAGCAGCAACTATGACGATTATAAGCTGATTAAAACTTCTTTTGAAGGGCTTGAGACATACCGTTGCGAATCTCCACTTATGGGACGCAATCTTACAAATGTAGCCATTACCGGAAATGGAACAATAGACGGAAACGGAAATGCATGGCGTCCGGTCAAGAAAGCGAAAATGACCGAATCCCAGTGGAAAGACCTGCTTAAAAAAGGAGGCATACTAAACGACCAGAAAGACTATTGGTTCCCCACTCAAAGCTCTTACAAAGGATATCTGAATACAGAAGGCAACTTCAATGTTCCGCAAATGCAAACATTGGAGGACCTGAAAACAGTAAAAGACTTTCTTCGACCTGTATTATTCAGCTTTGTAGAGTGTAAAAATGTGCTGCTCGAAGGTGTTACTTTCCAAAACTCTCCTGGTTGGAATCTACACCCGCTGATGTGTGAGAATGTAATAATCAAAGATCTTACAGTTCGCAATCCCTGGTACTCTCAAAACGGAGATGGTCTTGATCTTGAATCATGTACAAATGCCCTGATTACCAACTCTACATTCGATGTAGGTGACGATGCAATCTGTATTAAATCAGGAAAAGATGCTGACGGACGTAAACGCGGCAAACCCAGCCAGAATGTAATCGTAGACGGTTGTACTGTTTACCACGGCCATGGTGGTTTTGTTGTAGGCAGCGAAATGTCAGGTGGTGTAAAAAATATCAAAGTTACAAACTGTAGCTTCCTTGGCACAGACGTTGGTCTTCGTTTCAAAAGTACACGCGGACGCGGTGGTGTAGTAGAGAATATTTATATCTCGAAAATCTCAATGACAGACATTCCGACAGAAGCTCTTCTATTTGACCTGTTTTACGGAGGAAAATCAGCAATGGAGGCTCTTGAGGACGGGGACAAAACAGACACGGAAACTGTAGTTCCTGTAACGGAAGAAACCCCTGTATTCAAAGATATCTTCATTTCTGATGTAGTATGCCGGGGCGCACGTCGTGCAATGTACTTCAATGGATTGCCCGAAATGAATATCAAAAACATTGTAGTAGAAAACAGTACCATTCTTTGTGAAACCGGAGCAGAGATCTGCGAATCAGACAAGATACTGCTTAAAAACCTGGAAATAAATCCTAAAAAAGGACCGGCTTTAAGTTTGAAAAATGTGAAGAACATGAGCGTTCAGAACTTCACTTGTCCTGAAATTAAAGAAAGTATGAGCGTTGACGGTAAAAACAATAAAAACGTTCGTATCCAAAGTAAATCAATCAAAGTAAATAATTCAACATTTACCGATAAAGTTAATAAGTCCGAAATTACTATTCAATAGCCCTTTAACCGGGGGTAAAACAGCAATAAGCAGAAACAGTTTTGGTTAAATCCAAAATTGTCTTTAACTTTCACCTGTTTTATCCCCGATTTTCATTTAAACCCTATATCAATGAGAAAGAAACACCAATCTGTACTATCTATTACTGCTCTATGTTTGCTTATTGCAGCACAATCATCTGCCCAAAGCGTTATTACAAAAGCTTCTTCGCAGGTTGTTACCGTAACTAACACCGGCAAAAAAGCAAAAAACGATATCCCGGTTACTATCAGGATCAAAAATGAAAAGATCAAAGGAATCACGGTTTTTGATGGTAAAAAAGAAGTTCCATCGCAATGTGATGATCTTGACCGTAATGGTACACTGGATGAACTGGCTTTTGTAACCAACCTAAATCCAGGCGAAACCAAAAAATTTGTATTGAAAATTTCGGGAACTGCATTATCCGACAATCGTTATCCTGCACGTGTTTATGCTGAATTGCTGAAGAAAAACGATGACAAAACTATCTCTAAAGTTACCGAAGCCTCCTCTCCTACCGGTGACCTTTACAACAAACTTCATCACCACGGTCCTGCTTTTGAATCGGAACTGATGGCTTACCGCATCTATTTCGACCAGAAACAAACTGTTGATCTTTATGGAAAATATAAAAAACAACTGGAAATTGAAGAATCACGCTGGTATCCGACCGATGAACAACTGGCTAAAGGATTTGGTGATGACATCCTGAAAGTTGGCGGAAGCGTAGCTGTTGGAACACTCAAAGGTTGGGACGGTAAAAAAGCAATCCACATTGCACCGGTAAGTAATCGTCAGGCTATCGTGCTGGCTTCAGGCCCTGTTCGCACTGTAGTAGAAATGAATGTAACTGATTGGGAATACCAGGGGCGTAAAATCGATTTAAAAAGCCGTTACATTCTCTACGCCGGACATCGTGATGCCGAAGTATACAACACTATTAGCAAAGGCGATGCCAAAGATCTGATTTTCTGTACCGGTGTTCAGAAAATGCCTGTCGACACGATGAAGACTGACGCTAAAAAACTGGATCGCCATGTGGGGAACAGATTTCCCCGTGAACGATACGGTCAAATATGCCAAACAAACCGTAGGTCTGGCTGTTGATATTCCTTCAACATATGTTGTGAAAAACGCAGAAGATAAAGTAAACTATCTCTTTCTTGTAAAACCCGATGCTAATAACCAGATTAACTATCGGATGACCGTATTTGCCGAGAAAGAGACTTTCGGGGTGAAAACTCCGGCCGACTTTTTCAAACAAGTGCAACTATGGTGCACAGATAATAAACGAAAAGATGTGATCATCAAACTCAAATAAACAAAAAAGCCGCGAATTTCACGGCTTTTTTGTTTGAATAAGAATTACACGAAGACACAATGCCAATTCTTTTTTACATTAAGGGTACCCATATTGATAGGGATTTCAACGAGTTTATTCGTCTATTAGAGGAAAGTAAAATTTCTTTCATCGCGTTATCTGTTCCGTGTAATGTGTAATTTGTCAAACAACGAATATTTTTTTGACATATCTACTATGGAATTGGTCTCTAAAAAAGAAAATGTTAACTTTGTCACACTAACTAACTCTAACACTAACAATATTATTTATCATGGAAAAACCGTACGTAATTGGTATCGACATGGGCGGTACCGGCACCAAATTTGGCATTGTGGATGCAAAAGGCGAAATCTTAGGACAAGGTTCTATTGCAACTCCTGACTATCCTGAAATCAATGACTACATTAACGCTTTGTATGAAGGCATCCTGCCTTTAGTTGAAAAAGCAGGTGGATTCTCAAAAATTAAAGGAATCGGCATTGGTGCTCCAAACGGAAACTTCTATAAATCATCTATCGAGCTGGCCCCTAATCTTCCCTGGAAAGGTATGATCCCCCTTGGCGAATTATTGAAAGCTAAATTCAGTTTGCCAGTTGCAGTAACTAACGACGCAAACGCCGCTGCAATTGGTGAAATGACTTACGGTGCTGCTCGTGGCATGAAAGATTTCATCGTAATCACGCTGGGTACAGGTGTAGGTAGTGGTATCGTAATTGGCGGGAATGTCCTTTACGGCCACGATGGTTTTGCCGGAGAACTAGGACATACTACTATCCGTCGTACCAACGGTCGCTTGTGCGGATGTGGTAAGAAAGGATGTCTGGAAACTTATGCTTCTGCTACCGGTGTAGCTCGTTCAGCTCGTGAGATTCTGGAAAATACAACTGAAGAAAGCTTATTGCGGAACCTCCCTACAGACAAGATCTCATCGAAAGATGTATACGATGCTGCAGTACAGGGTGACAAAATTGCAAAAGAAATCTTTCAGTTTACAGGCGCCATCCTGGGTGAAGCTTTTGCCGATTTTATCGCATTCTCTGCACCTGAAGCGATCGTGGTATTCGGTGGTTTAGCTCAGGCTGGCGATCTAATCTTCGATCCGATCAAAGAAGCGATGGACAATAACGTTTTACCTTTATGGAGAGGCAAAATCAAGGTGATTCCTTCAGCACTGAATGCTAGCGACGCAGCTATCCTGGGTGCCGGAGCTTTGGGTTGGGAAGCAAAATAATTACTCTCTGATATCACAATAAAATCACCCGGCAGATCCACTGTCGGGTATTTTTATGTCATTCTATCCCTGTCATCATTCCATCCGGTATATTCTCTGATGTTATTCCAAATCACTCCGGTCAATATATTTTGTATGTAGTAAATGATGGCTCTTTTCGCTCAATGGCTCACCCAGATATTCTTTATACAACTCCTGAATAAACGGATTTTCATGCGAGGTACGCAGGTTCTCTTTTTGATCTATGAGGTATAAAGCCCTCATCCTGGCAAGCAAGGTTTCAGGATCCTGTTCCACTGGCTGGCCTCCACCATTGATACATCCTCCGGGACAAGCCATTACTTCGATAAACTGAAGATCTGAAGTTCCCTCTTTAACCTTATCCAGCAGACTTCGTACATTCATCAGACCACTGACAACGCCGATCTTTACTTCTATGCCACCGACTGTCATCACAGCATCTTTTATACCTTCCAGACCACGCACAGCAGAAATAGTGAGGTCAGTCATATTTTCACCTGTCATCTTTTCATATGCAGTACGCAAAGCCGCTTCCATTACACCACCCGATGCTCCGAATATTTTACCGGCTGTACTTCTTCTGCCGAAAGGAGGATCGGTATCTTCAGGGGTAAGCTTATCCATTTCAATGCCGAAAAAATGAATCAGCTTAATCAATTCACGCGTGGTAAGTACGGCATCGACATCCTGACGTTCTTCACGCATCATTTCGGGGCGTAACTTTTCAAATTTCTTGGCCGTACAGGGCATAAACGAAACGGAGTAAACAGAATCAACCGGTATCTGCTCTTTTTCCACCCAGTAACTCTTAATCATCGCCCCCATCATCATCTGCGGAGATTTGCAGGTAGAAAGATGCGGCAATAATTCGGGATAGAATTCCTCTGCAAATTTCACCCAACCCGGGCAACAACTGGTTATCATCGGAAGTCTGCCACCCTTAGTTACCCGTTCAATCAATTCGGCCGACTCTTCAAGAATAGTCAAATCGGCCGTAAAAGAGGTATCAAAAACACGATAGAATCCCATGCGTCGAAGAGCTGCATTAAGCACTCCATTCAGGTCGGTTCCAGCCGGCAGATTAAACTCTTCTGCCAAACTTATTGTTACAGAAGGTGCATATTGAGCTACTACTTTTTTGGAGGAATCCTGCAATGCTTTTAATACCTGTGGTATTTCGTTACTTTCAGTTAATGCACCCGTTGGGCAAACCAACACGCACTGGCCACAATTAATACAGCGGGATAATGCCTGCGGAATCAAACCCGACGAGGCTATCACGGTCTGACTACCACGACCTGTGCGATCAATAGCAGCAACACCTTCTATCTGTTGGCAAACCAACACGCAACGCCCGCACAATATACATTTATTGGGATTGCGTATGATAGACGGACTCGATTCATCAATGGGTTTAACTGATTCAGTCTTTGGGAATGTGCCCCTCACTACCTTGTATTGGGTAGCCAGCTTTTGCAATTCACAATGCCCTGACTTCTCGCAATAAAGACAATCATCGGGATGATTGGCCAATAACAGTTCAAGGATAGTCTCACGTGCTTCCACTACCCTCGGGGAGTGTGTTTTTATTTTCATGCCGTCAACAACAGGTTCGCTGCATGAAGCTGCAAGATTGCGACGCCCCTCGATTTCCACCACACACATACGGCAGGCTCCTGTGGGTAAATGTCCTTTCAGGAAGCAGAAGGTCGGCACCTGGATCTTATTGCGCCGTAATACATCGAGAATGGTTTCTCCTGCGTTGCAGTCATATCTCTGGTTATTTATTTCGATGGAGTACATTATAAGGAGGATTTAAAAGAGTTTTATTCAATGCACACACCCCTGCCTGGCATTTCAACCGGTAAACGTGATCCTCATACTCCTGATGAAACCAGCGTAAGGTACTCAAAACTGAGTTAGGAGCAGCTGCACCCAGTCCGCATAACGAAGCATCTTTTATCACCCTGCTTAATCGCTCCATTCGGTCAATAAGGGAATGCCGGTAGGCCAATTCCTCTTCACTATCTGTACAAGGCATAGATGTGATAACCTCAAGCATATGCAATAATTGCCGCGTCCCTTCGCGACAGGGTGTACATTTCCCGCAGCTTTCCCGTTGAATGAATGCCATAAAGAATTTGGCAATATCCACCATGCAAGTGTCTTCGTCCAACACGACCATGCCACCGGACCCCATCATGGCCCCAATGGCAAGCAAAGACTCATAATCCACTTCAATTCCGAGATTAGCTTCATTCACGCATCCACCAGACGGACCTCCCATCTGTACTGCTTTAAGATTTTTACCATTTGGGATTCCGCCTCCGATATCGTAAATAATTTCCCGGACAGGAGTACCCATTGGGATTTCCACCAATCCGGTATATCTGATTTTTCCCGAAAGTGCAAAAACCTTTGTCCCTTTGCTTTTCTCTGTTCCCAGAGCACTGAACCACTCAGCTCCATTCGCGAGAATATCAGGTATATTGGCAAACGTTTCGACATTATTGATAACGGTAGGTTTCCCGAATACCCCTTTCTCTACCGGGAATGGCGGTCGTGGATAAGGCATTCCGCGCAAGCCCTCAATACTGCTCATCAGAGCCGTTTCTTCCCCACAAACATAAGCTCCGGCCCCTTTACGAATCACAATATCAAAACAGAATCCGGTCCCCCATATATTTTTCCCCAAAACTCCGGCTTTCTCAGCCTGTGCAATTGCTTTGGCCAATCGCAATGTAGCCAGCGGATATTCAGCCCGGATATAAACAAACCCTTTCGAGGCACCCGTTGCAAAAGCGGCTATCACCATCCCTTCAAGCATACGGTGAGGGTCTCCTTCGATAACAGCCCGATCCATAAACGCCCCCGGATCACCTTCATCGGCATTACAGACAAGATATTTCTCCTTTTCTGTTTTTGCCAACATCATTTTCCATTTTGCTCCGGTAGAAAATCCGCCACCTCCACGTCCCCGCAACCCACTTTGCAAAACTATTTCACATAATTCGGCGGGAGTATTCTTCATCATTACTTTTTTCAGCGTCTGATACCCTCCTTTTGCGAGATATTCGTGAATGTCTTCCGGATTTATCACACCGCAATTTTGCAAAACAATTCTTTTTTGACGAATAAAAAACGGATGCTCGTCAAGATAAGGTACACCCACCCAGATATCATCATCAGAACTACGGTACTGGCCCAGAATATTTGAATCCGGGAGCCTGTTTTGAAGAAATAAAGCCTCCAGAATTCCGGTTACATTTTCTTCGGTTACACATTCGAAAGACAGACGGGTTTTACCGGTCATCTTTACATCAATGATGGGTTCGGACGAACAAAGCCCGATACATCCTACCGGAATAATCAATGCTGTCAGATTATGTTCCCGCAGAAAACAACGGATCTTTGCTTCCGTCCGTGCTGCACCGGCACCCAGCCCACACGTTCCGCTACCAATGTAAATTGTGGCATTCATTTGTCATGGATTCATAAAATGCTATTCGTGAATTTCTTTGTTTCTGAAATCTGAAAGCAGCACTCTGAGACTATCCGGAGTCACCCTGGGATATACCTCTCCGTTGATGGTAAGAATCGGAGCCAACCCACACACTCCAATACAGGAAACAATCTCAAGACTGAAGAGCTGGTCAGCTGTAGTTTGCCCCGCTGTAATACCCAATTCAGCCTGCAAAAATTCCAGCAAATCCACCGAACCATACACATGGCATGCTGTACCCCGACAGACTTGAATATGATATTTCCCTGCCGGATGTAACCGGAATTGATTGTAAAAAGTAGCCACTCCATAGATGCGGCTTAGCGGTACATGAAGGTAACGACTGACCTCTTTCAGATATTCGGCCGGCAAATAACCCTCATCCTTCTGAATATCCTGCAATACCGGAATCAGCAAATCCGGAGTGGGATTGGGGTAACGGGCAAATATTTCGGACAGGGTGTTTTCCATAGTTAAGGAGGCAATATTACTTCAAAAAAGAGCTCTGCCTATACTAAAAACAATGTTTAAGGCCTATCTGTTGGCTAAATCCCAATTTTTCCCCTTTAAATATTGAATATTCCACATTCTGGTTACTATTTCATCATTTCTTTGTATCATGAAACAAATCACCTTATTCTGTTATGAAGCAATCACATTTATTTAGTTTTGTAGTAAGTCTTATTATTTGTACTTCTTGTTCTTCCGGTAAGATGATTGGCGTCTACACTATCGGGGACTCCACAATGGCCATTAAGAAAGAGGATAAACGTCCTGAAACCGGATGGGCTGAGAAACTCAGTCTCTATCTCGACAAATCGGCAAAAGTATATGATCATGGATTGAACGGACGCAGTTCGAAAAGTTTTATCCGGGAAGGCGAATGGGATAAAGTACTCAATTCACTGAAAAAAGGAGATTATGTATTGATTCAGTTTGGACACAATGATGAAAAAAGCGAAGACTCCACCCGATTTACCAGCCCGTATACAACATATCGGGAAAATCTGCTCCGGTTCATCAACGAAAGCCGATCTAAAGGTGCTACACCAATTTTGCTCACTCCTATTTCCCGGAGGAGTTTTAATGAAAAAGGAGTGTTGACAAATAGTCACGGAGAATATCCTCAGGCAGTACGCGAACTGGCTCAGGAAACCAGGATACCGATGATTGACGCTCAGCTTCTGACTGAAAAGTTGCTCATTAAATTTGGTCCGGAAAATTCTAAAAAGCTATTTTTATATGTCCAACCCGGTGAAAATCCGAATTATCCCGAAGGGAAAAAAGATGATACACATCTGAATAACGAAGGAGCCAATCAGATTGCAGGCTTAATCGCTTCAGAAATTAAAAAACTATCCATTCCGTTATCTAAGAAAGTAAAATAACAAAACCGGAAATCTTGTTTTTAAAGAGAAGGATAAGCTAATTGTTTTTCATTTAGCCGCTAACGAAAAAAAAAACCGAAGTCTGAATGACTCCGGTTTTTTTTGTTAGTCCAGTATTTACAATTAGTCCTGAAGCAAAATCTCAAGGATTTGCACAGCGGCTTTCGATACAGAAGTACCAGGACCGAAGATAGCAGCAACACCTGCTTTGTACAGGAAGTCATAGTCCTGTGCAGGGATTACACCACCGGCGATCACCACGATATCTTCACGACCCAGTTTTTTCAGTTCTTCGATGATTTGAGGAACCAAAGTTTTGTGCCCTGCAGCCAGTGAAGATACACCTACTACGTGAACGTCGTTTTCTACAGCCTGACGGGCAGCTTCTGCCGGAGTTTGGAACAATGGTCCCATATCCACGTCGAATCCACAGTCAGCGTAACCTGTAGCAACAACCTTAGCACCACGGTCGTGACCGTCCTGACCCATTTTAGCGATCATGATACGAGGCTGACGACCCTCTTTTTTAGCGAATTCCTCAGCCAGTTGAGAAGCTTTCTGGAAGTCTGAATCGTTTTTGGTTTCTGATGAGTACACGCCTGAAATAGTTCTGATTACAGCTTTATAACGACCTACTATTTTTTCGCAAGCGAAAGAAATTTCACCCAATGAAGCACGCAAGCGAGCCGCTTCTACAGCCAGTTCGAGCAAGTTGCCTTCTTTGGTTTCCACGCATTTGGTGATTGCTTCCAAAGCAGCTTGTACTGCTTTTTCATCACGAGGACCTTTCAATTCACCCAGACGTTCAACCTGTTGGATACGAACAGCTGTGTTGTCCACTTCAAGGATATCGATCGGATCTTCTTTTTCAAGACGGAAACGGTTTACACCTACGATAACCTGGTTGCCGGAATCGATACGAGCCTGAGTACGTGCAGCAGCCTCTTCGATACGCAGTTTAGGAATTCCGGTTTCGATCGCTTTAGCCATACCACCCAGTTTCTCAACCTCTTCGATCAACGCCCATGCTTTGTGAGCCAGTTCGTTAGTCAGGGTTTCTACATAGTAAGAACCTGCCCATGGGTCAACCTCTTTACAGATGTAAGTTTCTTCCTGAATGTAGATCTGAGTGTTACGTGCGATACGTGCAGAGAAGTCTGTCGGCAATGCGATAGCCTCGTCAAGCGCGTTGGTGTGGAGTGACTGAGTGTGACCCAGTGCAGCACCCATCGCTTCGATACAGGTACGACCTACGTTGTTGAAAGGATCCTGCTCAGTCAATGACCAACCTGAAGTCTGAGAGTGGGTACGAAGAGCAAGAGATTTTGGGTTTTTAGGGTTGAACTGTTTCACGATTTTCGCCCACAACATACGTGCAGCACGCATTTTAGCGATTTCCATGAAGTGGTTCATACCGATTGCCCAGAAGAATGACAAGCGTGGAGCGAACGCGTCGATATCCATACCTGCATTTACACCGGCACGAAGGTACTCAAGACCGTCAGCAAGTGTGTAAGCCAACTCGATATCTGCGGTTGCACCTGCTTCCTGCATGTGGTAACCTGAGATAGAGATAGAGTTGAACTTAGGCATTTTTTGTGAAGTATATTCGAAGATATCTGCGATAATCTTCATTGAGAATTCCGGTGGGTAGATGTAAGTGTTACGCACCATGAACTCTTTAAGGATGTCGTTCTGGATAGTACCGGCCATCTCTTCCAGTTTAGCGCCCTGCTCCAAACCAGCGTTGATGTAGAATGCAAGAACAGGCAATACAGCACCGTTCATTGTCATAGATACAGACATCTTGTTCAATGGAATTCCGTCGAACAATACTTTCATATCTTCCAGAGAACAGATAGAAACACCCGCTTTACCTACGTCACCAACTACACGATCGTGGTCAGCATCGTATCCGCGGTGTGTCGCAAGGTCAAATGCTACAGAAAGACCTTTCTGACCGGCAGCCAGGTTACGACGGTAAAATGCGTTTGACTCTTCAGCTGTAGAGAAACCTGCGTACTGACGGATAGTCCAGGGTTGCATAGCGTACATACCACTGTACGGACCACGCAAGTAAGGAGGAAGACCGGCCACATAGTTCAGGTGTTCCATTCCTTCGAGGTCTTGCTGAGTGTAGATTGACTTAACAGGAATTTGTTCCGGAGTCAACCATGAAGCCTCACTGCTTACCGGTGCAGAAGCTGCAAAACCGGCAGTTATATCGATATTATTAAATTGAATTCTCATTTTTTTATTTCTTTTGTAAACGCAAAGTCACAAAGATTACAAGCCGCAAAGATCTAATTATTGGTGGTTAAAGTAGTTATGAACTTTTCTTCTGATACCATCTTTTAGTAGCACAACATTGAAATTTAAGAGATATCCCAGCTTCTTATTTGCCAGTTTCATATAAGAAACAAGCTGCGCTTCATCAATTGGGTATATATCATAAACCGATTTAATTTCCACAACAATTATATCTTCTACGAGCATATCAATCCTAAAGTGCTTGTCTAGTTTTCTTCCTTTATAATGAAGTGGTAGGTGAAGTTGATTTTGAACTTTGAGTCCTTTATTCCGAAGTTCCTCTGTCAAACACTCTTCGTAAATAGATTCCAAAAGTCCGGAGCCCAATTCTTTATGAACTTCAAAAGCACAATCCAGAATTGTTTTACCAATAAACTCATATCGTTCTTTTGTAATCATTTCTATAAGAGAAAACTTTGAGTCTTAAAAACTTTGTTGACTTAGCGTTTAGGATAAAATATTATTTTAACAACCGAGCATTAAACGACTGAAGAGTCTTAAGAACATTCGTACGAACATTAATAAACTCAGTAATGCCTTGAGCTTTCAAGTCTTCAGCACAAGCAGGAGCACCGGCAACAACCAGGATAGCTTTATCAGCCAAAGCAGCTTTTGCTTTAGGAGCCAATTCTGCGTATTCGTCATCGCTTGAGCAAAGCACTACGATATCTGCACCGGCAGCTTTAGCAGCTTCTACACCAGCTTCTACAGTTTCGAAACCAAGGTTGTCCACTACTTCGTAACCTGCACAAGCCAGGAAGTTACAAGAGAACTGAGCACGAGCCAAACGCATAGCCAGGTTACCGATAGTCAACATGAACGCTTTAGGACGTTTAGCCGCTTTCTCTGTAGCCAAACGCAATGCTTCGAATTCACTTGCACCACGGGTAAAGTCAAGAACTTTTGCAGCAGGAGCATCACATCCGCAATCCTGAGCCGAAGTTTTGATTTTCTCAGCCGCTTTTTCGTTGAAGTTAGGGAATTGGTTAGAACCCAACAGGATTTCTTTACGGGCAGCAATAGCAGCACGACGAGCGGTACCTGCATTGTTAACAGCATCCTGTACTGTACCTGCTTTAACAGCAGCAAGGAAACCACCTTTTTCTTCTACATCAAGGAACAAAGTCCATGCCTGTTTTGCGATAGAAGCAGTCAGGTGCTCGATATAGTAAGAACCTGCAGATGGGTCAACGATTTTCTCGAAATGAGACTCTTCTTTCAACAACAATTGTTGGTTACGAGCGATTCTTTCAGAGAATTCGTCAGACTCCTGATATGTTTTATCAAAAGGATTAACAGTGATTGAATCCACACCTGCAAGAGCTGCTGACATCGCTTCTGTCTGAGAACGAAGCATGTTCACATGAGCATCGAAGATAGTCATGTTCCAGTCAGAAGTCACAGCGTGAGCTGCCATTTTAGCGGCATCCGCATCTTCAGTGTATGATTTTACGATGTTTGCCCATAACATACGGGCAGCACGGAATTTTGCAATTTCCATGAAGTAGTTAGAGCCAACACCGAAGTTGAATTTGATATTTTTAGCAACAGCAGCAACATCCAAACCAGCTTCCTGAGCCTGAGCCAACACTTCGTTACCCCATGCCAATGCGAAACCGAGTTCCTGATAGCTGTATGCACCTGCGTTATTCAGGTAAGCAGCATTTACTGCCAATACGCGGAAGTTAGGCAGAGCTTTAGTTGCATCAACCATTTCAGCATAAGCTTTAGCTGCATCTTCGAACTGTTTGCCACGAGCCAGTTCACGACCAATCGGGTCAAAGTTCAAAGAACCTTTTACTTTTGCCAAATCAACATTTGCAGAAGCGAAGTAAGCAGCTAAGATTTTAGCCAACTCAACCGATGCACATGCACAGGTTTTAAAGTTAACCTCGATGCACTCTACACAGATGTCTTTGAGCAATTTAGCGATATTTTCAGCAGAAACGTCTTCGCTATCAATAACAAAGCCCAGAGAATCCACACCTTTATTGAGGATATCCAGGGCTTTAGCGTTAGCAGCTTCGATGTTTTCCACTTCAATTTCCTGACGAACAAACCATTTGTTGTCGGCTTTAGTTCCGCGAACATATGGGAATTCACCCGGAAGAGAAGTAGTTTGTGCCATACCTTCGATATCTTCGGCACGGTACATAGGTTTCACAGAAAAGCCTTCATTGGTTTTCCAAACGAGCTTCTTGTCGAAATCAGCTCCTTTCAGATCGGCCGTTACCTTGTTCATCCACGCTTCGGTAGAAACGGGAGCAAACTCGGTAAAGAGCTTTTGTTTACTATCTGCCATAAATAGTTAATTATTAAGTTGTTATAAATAAAAAGATAAGTCTGACTAAATTTCCGTTTATCTCAAATGTCAATTTTGAACTTTTAAGGTCAAAATGCATACTGAGTGTATTGATAAAGCGCTGCAAAGGTAAAATAAATGCCCTGATTAGAGAAATTTTTCCGTTATAAATATTCATCGTAAAATCCGGGAACAAGCTGTTTTGATGCTTTTAAACAGAGAAAACCCGACATTTGGCATAAAATTGCCATGTCGGGTTTTCAAAATGAAGATTAAAAGCTGTTTATTTACAATTCACAGAAAACATCCGGAAGATTTCTTAAATCACTTCAGGACCAAAACAGGGGTATCAGTATGAAACAACACCTGATTAGCCATACTTGGATAGAATAAGGATGCAAAAATATTTCGCTTGTGGGCTGTTACAGCCATCACATCAATATCAAATTTACGAATATACTCTTCCATACTGTTGAATACGTCATTTCCATTGATGATTCCGTATGTAGCCTTCAGATTGGGATACATTTTCTGAAGATAATCCTGCATCCCCGTCAGGGAAACCTCATCCCACATATCAATCTTATCAGAAATGTGCAGAAAATGGACCTGAAATTCCAAATCCCCTTTCAACCGCATCAGTTTATCAAAAGCTATCAGATCCTTTTGATTAAAGTTGGCAATAAAAGCCAGATTTTTGATGGAATCAATATCCGGAAGATTAGTTTTTTGCGGGATGGCAAAAACGGGAATTTTGCTACGATCAATCACTTCAGCTGTTACACTACCCAGATAGTCGATTGTTTTAGGGCTTTTTCCTCTTGTTCCCATTACGATAATCGAAGGCTTATATTCTTTTGAAAAACGAATAATTTCCTCTTCGGGAATTCCTTCATTAATTACATGATCAAATTTCACCTTCGGCAATTCCTGATTATGCATCTTTCTCTTTACTTCTTCCAGAAAATGCTCCATTTCTTTATTCACCTTCTCCTGTACAGCCATTAATGATTCTCCGCTGAATAGCTCTCCCGTAAAGGTAACCTCGATAGGCAATACCCCCGAAGCGATAGGTACATAATATGAGTGAATAAACATAACCTCGGAAGCAAAGCGTCCTGCCAGCTTTACAGCCATCTCTGCCGCTTTTACAGAATATGGAGAAAAATCAATCGGCACCAATATCCGGTTTATGGTAAAATTCTCCGGCTCTGTCACAGGCCATATTTCGGATTCATCGTTTAACTTAGCTTGTTCCGCAATACGCAAAGCATGTGGAAGATCGGATTCTTTGATACGTACGCGTACTCCGGCCGACACCATCGGCTGTATCTGATTCACATTGTGAATGTACACTTCGATACCTTCATTTTCGAGCAGCGACTTCAATATAAGGGCTTTCTCATAGGTATGAATAGCGAGTGTGATAAGTTTATCTTCCATAAGATAATATTTTTCAGATTATTACTTTAGTTCAGGCTCACACAGCAAATCAGCACAATCCTTGTATCTGAAATCCTTTCATTCATTAAAACAACATAAATTCACATTTGTTTGAAGGAGTCAGTCTATTTATCCGGAATTCTACATAAATAACCTCTGGCCCGAATGCTCTTCGAGATTAACTTACCCGACCAACCTTGAAACCTGAAATAAAAAACCTCAATGCATCTTCATTTGCGTGCATTGAGGTACTCATAATTTTTGAAGTTTATTACTCTACTTCCTGGAGTTCGAGGTGTTCGCCAAGTATAGCGAGAGCCTTCTCCAGGATAGTTGTATCATCTAAAGCAACGACACCGCCTGCAGGACCCGGTTCAATATGAATACCGATACTTTGTCCTTCTTTGTAGTGGTCACCGCCAAAATAATTTCGAACAGTATCTGCAGAAATGTTTAATTCATCTGCAATTCGCTGTGTGCTTCCGGCCGGTAAAAGGGATTTAATCCGACGAAGCTCGTTAAAAGAAATTGTTTTAGTCATATCTCTTTAGATTAACAGGTTAAAAACTCTGGTTTCTTTCACGCATTAAATTTAAGATATAAAACGCTTATTTCCAAACTTTTTAGCTGCTTTTTAAAAAGCATGTTATCAAACACTAACAACCAGCATAATTACACAGGTTGTAAAATAGACAATAATTGGCCATTGTATTTCTTTTATCGAAAATGTATGCATTATAGCATGACCGGTAGAAGCAACATTCAGCCTTTTTTGCATATAATGCAGCAATTGGCATGTTACTAAAGCGGCAAACACCCCCACTGCAATACCACCCAATATATCCCCAACAAAGTGTACGCCCAGATAGATACGCGAATAGGCCGTAAACATGGCCCAAAGAACCAGACATAACGTATTAAAACGATTCCTGAACACCCATGCCAAAAAGACAGCCAGTCCGGTTGAGTTGGCAGCATGCGATGATACAAAGCCAAACGGGCCTCCCCGATATCCATTAATTATATGTATGGTGTTTTCCAATAAAGGGTCATGTGAAGGACGCAACCTTTCCACCAGAGGCTTCAATAATCCGGAAGAAATCTGATCGGCAATCAGGATAACTGTTATCATGGAAACTACATACATCCAGGCTTGCTTCTTATCCTTTTTTATAATGATAAAGATATATGCTATATAGAAGGGTATCCAAACCCATACTTTTGAATATAAGAAAAAGAACTGGTCCCAAAAGGGCGAATGCCATCCATTGATCAGCAATGTGAGATAATGATCCAACTCGATTAGCTTGTTCATAATACTGTGATTGTTTCGATTGTGTTATGGTTAATTTTATACCCGGGTCAATGACTAAACCTGCATTCAGTCATCTCATCATTTACAGATATGCAAAGACGCGTTATATCTGCATCTTGTCATTTGCAAAGATATAACGCGTCTTGTGATAATTCTGATAAAACAGGGTCTTTATTTGAAATCAGATTTGTTTAAAGTTTTCTTCTTTAATCCAGCCATCATTGCCGTCTTCCAACTGTACACGGGTCCATTCTCCTACTTTGTCTGTCAGTTTTACTTTAGTACCCTGGTGCACCACAAACAAATCGGTCCCGGTGTCATCGGGTGTGCTTTTCACAACGACCGAAGGAGTAAATATAATGCCCTGGTTCCGTTCTGTTAGCCGCAGCTTTTGTGCATAGGCAAAATAATTAGCAGATATACAAAAGAGTAATACTACAATCCCCCCAAAAAAGGAAACCTTTTTCATCCAGACTCTGCCTGAAAAGAAATAGATAAAAAGCGCCGAGATAAAAAGAATGAACATCAGGACGCCTGTAACTGACCAGCCGTTAGAACTCGTTTTCATCTGGATTGCATTCACCCAGTCTGCCAGCAGAAAACTCCCGATCGGAGTAATCTTATCAACAGTCTTTAACCGGGCTATTTCGAGGTTCTGACGTATATCTTCATCACCGGGAGCCAATAGCAGTGCCCGTTCATAGTTGAGAATTGCCGGTGCTATCTGATCTGATTTATAATATGCATTACCCAGATTGTAGTAAAGATCTGCCGATTCCCCATTTTGTTTGAGCATAAATTCATAGATCTGAATGACACGTTGGTAATCTCCTTTCACATAAGCTTTTTCTGCCATTTTCTGAATATTCTGAGCCTGTACACTGACAATAGCCAGAAATGCCATACATATAAATAATATCTTCTTCATCATTTCACGAATTATCCGTTACGACGGTTATAACATTAATCAAACGAACTATTTTCTGATAATTTTTTCCATCACTCCAATCGCATCTACAGTTGAATCATAAATGCGATGCATTTCATCGGAACTTTGCGCTGGAGCATACCGGGCAAATTCACAGATATCAAGTATCTCACGGAAACTTTTAATCAACTTCTCTTCCGCGCCATATTTTACCAGTTCATTCTCGATATTGTCTTTATTCAATTCTGAAACAGGAATACTCAGCTTATCACTCAGATAACCCCATGTTGCTTTTAGCATCTCATCATAGAAAGCATCTTTGTTCTTTGCCTGCAGATACTTATGAGCCAGTTTCAAACGTTTAGTCGCAACCTTATTGGCTTTTTTGGTGCGCATCAATGCCAGATTGGCATTCTCCCGCGCTTTTTTGCGGAATACACTAAAGAGTACGACAAACAACAGGAATGGAATGAGATACAGAAGCCAATACAGAGCCGATCCAAAGAAATATGTTCTCTCTTTGCTTAATTCAAACTCATTGGTCTTTATAAAGTTAAGATCCTGGCCTAATACTTTCAGACTCTCTTTATTAGTAAAATCAGAGACCACGTTTTGAGCACTTCCGCCAACACCTTTATCTACCTGGAGCTTGAAATCCTGAGTGCGCGTGGTTTTGTAAGAATGGCTTTTACTGTCGAAATAGGTAAATGCAATACCCGGAATGACATAATTCCCCGCAAAACGTGGAATAGCCAGATACTCAATCACCTTGCTACCTACAGTACCGGAGGTTGTGGTCTTAAATTTATTGGTCACTTTGGGATCGTAAGCCTCAAAATCAGCTGGGAATTTAATCTCGGGGTTTTTCAACAACTTCAGATTCCCGTTACCTGAAATAGTAACTTTCACAGTAACAGCCTCATTGGCTTTCACATGTGAACGGGACAGCGAAGAAGTAATATTGAAATCACCTACCGCTCCGTTGAAGGTAGCAGGTTTACCTGCCGGAAGAGGCATTACATCAACTGAGGTGGGTTGTGTAGTCAGGACCTTACGCACATCCTGATAGGTTTCAAAGAAATCATCAAAGATACTTCTTCCGCCCCCCCCCTGACTACGCAACCGAACAACTGCATTAAACTTACAGCTTCCTATTTTCAGATTACCGGCACGCTGTGGAAACAACAGGGTCTGTTTTACGATGGCTGAATTGTAGTTCACACCATTTACATTTTCAATAGTCCAGTGAGGGGTCAGATTTACCTCTTCGGCCAGAAATCCGTCAAACTGAGGAAATTTCATATCCTCAAATTGCACATCATAACGTGTATAGATCTTGATGGTGGCCAGAATGTATTGCTGCTCGTAAATCTTATGTGACGATAAAATAAGTCGCGCGAATAGGTTCTCCCCGGATATCTTCGCAGATGATGATGACGTTGAAGCGCCTGCATGACTACGTCCACCTCCGCTTTGAGCAGTCTTTTGTGCCGCTGAAGCCTTATCCGCCGGCAAAACTTTCACGGTTACGGCATTCGATGTATATTTATTTCCGTTTACGGTTACGGTCGCGGCAGGTATTGTATAAGTACCAACCTTAGATGCCATCAGAATATAAGTAAACGAATTTGAGACTTCGCTGGTCGTATTCCCATTAACGATCTGCATACTGGAATAGGAAGATTTCGATGGCCCCATCAAAACTTCAAAATTGGGCATATCGGGCGCACGTAAATCGCGGGCCTCCGCATTAACAGAATACACTAAACGAAATTGCTCTCCCATCACTACGGCACCTGGTCCTGTAGCCGTAAATCGAATATTCGCGGCACTTACCGTCGATAATACGGCTAACAAAAGTGCAAACAGAATATTTATCTTTTTCATCTATATTTAAGTTGTAAGTTTTACGTTATAAGTTCCGGATTCCCGGTTCTTAAGATCTTTGTTCTTTAATCTTTAATCTTTTGTCTTCAGTCTTCTGTCTTTAATCTTCTGTCTTTTGTCTTCAGTCTTTTGTCTTCAGTCTTTTGTCTTCAGTCTTTTGTCTTCTGCCTTTGCACTGAATTCTACCCAAATCGCAAAGTTAGTTCAAAGCCATAAATCACCAGTCTTTCGAAGATGATTTTTTCTGACTCTGCTTCATCATTTGTTGCTTCATCTTGTCCTGCGTATTCTTCTCATCCTGCAGGAAAGCATTAAGCAGCTGCTGCGCATTATCTTTAGACATCTGGTTAGGATTAGGCTGCTGTTGCTGATCTTTTTTATCCTGCTTATCCTGGTCTTTCTTCTGATCCTGATTCTGCTTTTGCTGATCCTTCTTCTTATCCTGGTCCTTTTTATCTTTGTTCTTATCTTTATTTTTATCCTTATTCTTCTTGTCATTTTTTTGCTGATTCTTCAGCAAAGCCTGAGCTAACGCAAGGTTATAACGGGTTTCATTATCGGATGGATTCAAACGCAAAGCCTGTTTATACGCTTCTACACTTTTGCCGTAATCTTTTTCCTGCATCATACAATTACCCAGATTATGGAAAGCCTGAAAACCCTTTTCCTTGTCTGGTACTGTACGAATAGCTGCCTGGTATTGCTGTGCGGCCTCCTTATATTTTTTCTGGCGATACATCGTATTGGCAAGGTTGTAGTTGGCTTCCACCGAGTTGGGATTTTGTTGCAACGCTTTACGGTACGATACATCCGCCTCAGAGTAACGTTCTTTTTCATACTGTTTGTTTCCTGTCCTGACGTTTTGTCTTACCGCTTTCTGAGCAATGGCCATCAGAGGTAAAAGAACAAACATTATGATGAATATTTTTTTCATTGTGTTATTGATTTATTCATTAACGAATACTGGAATCAATGATTGTAACAAATCATTTAAACAATCTGATATGACGGGTAAGCTTGTTTTTACGCTCCAGAATGATGAATTCCACGATCAACAAGACAAGCGCTATCCAGGCTATACTTTGAAACTGTTCATCATATTCCGAATAGATCTGACTTTCCACATCCGATTTCTTTAGTTTGCCCAGTTCTTTTTCAATTGTCTTTTGCGCAACATTCGAATTATCAGCCCGCACATAGATGCCTTTTCCGGCAGAAGCTATCTGTCGGCACATATCTTCATTCAACTTTGTTATTACGACGTTTCCGGATTGATCCTTACGGTAATTTCCCTGCTCATCGGGAATAGGCGAACCTGTGGGGGTACCTACCCCGATCACATTGACATGAATTTTTTTCTTTGCCGAAGCTTCGGCAGCTCCTACTGCATCATCTTCGTGGTTTTCACCATCTGTGATTACGACAATGGCTTTCTCACTCTCCTCATTGGGGGTAAACGAACGCACAGCCATATTGACCGCCGCACCAATAGCCGTTCCCTGCGTCGGTACTAACCGGGGATTCAGGGTAGAAAAAAACATTTTGGCAGAGACATAATCCGATGTGATGGGCAATTGTACATAAGCGTCACCCGCAAAAACAATCAATCCGATTTTATCATTATCCAATCCATCGACAAGCTTCGAAAGAATCTGCTTTGATTTTTCAAGACGACTCGGAGCCAGGTCTGTGCTCAGCATCGAGTTTGAAAGGTCGAGGCAAATCATAACCTCAATTCCTTTTTTCTGCACGGTATCGAGTTTAGAACCAAACTGAGGACCTGCCATTACAAAAACAACTACCCCAATCGCACTCAATAACAGCCAGAATTTCAAGGCCGGCCGGCGCACTGAGACATCAGGCATCAGCTGTCCCAATAACTCCGGATTACCATATCGTTTGAGGTCTCTCTTTTTTACCAACAAAGTATAAATATAGAATCCGAACAGTGCAGGCAATAACAGCAGCAAATACAAAAATTCGGGATGTGCAAATCTAAACATAGGTAAGAATAGTTTATTTGTTTATGCGTGAGATCAATTCTCAAAAGAATAAAGGGAATCAGGGTATCTTACGCAGCACGAAATTTCTTAACAATAACTCCAGCAACAAACAGAGGAATACGGCGATGGCAAATGGCAGATACTGCTCGTATTTCTTGTTGTATTGACGAACATTGAGCTTTGTTTTTTCCAATTGATCAATTTCATCGTATATCTGCTTAAGTTTTGTTTTACTGGTTGCCCGGAAATAACCGCCATCGGTCATTCCCGCAATCTGTTTCAATACAGTCTCATCGATCTCAACGGGCAGGCTTTGGTAACGAATACCATATGGAGTCTGCACCGGATAGGGAGCCATACCTTTAGAGCCTACGCCAATTGTGTAAACACGTATCCCAAATGCTTTTGCAATCTCAGCCGCTGTCAAAGGAGCAACACTCCCCATATTATTCGATCCGTCAGTCAGCAAAATAATTACTTTCGACTTAGCTTTACTGTCTTTCAGCCGGGAAACAGCGTTCGCCAGTCCCGAACCTATTGCAGTCCCATCTTCAAGCATTCCACTTTGGATACCTGAAAAAAGATTCAGCAACACGGCATGGTCTGTAGTCAACGGACACTGCGTGAAACTTTCGCCGGAGAATACCACCAAACCGATATTATCGAACGGACGACCATTGATAAACGATGATGCCACATCTTTGGCCGCTTCAATCCGGTTAGGCTTGAAGTCACGGGCTAACATACTGCTTGAAATATCGAGAGCTATCATAATATCGATCCCCTCGGTAGATGTATTTCGCCAGCTGTTGGAGGATTGAGGGCGGGCCAGGGCGATAACCAGAAACAAAACAGCCAACACCCGGAATACAAATGGTAAATGTCGTAACCGAACCCTCCGGCTTACCGGCAGACGGTCAAATGCCTGTATCGTCGGAACCTGCAGACCGGCTTGTGCTTTCTTATGCTTGAGCACATACCAGACAATCATCAGCACCGGGATAATCAGCAGGATAAAATACAATGGATCTGCAAAACGAATCATATCGGCATACTATTTTTTGATTTTTCCGATTTAGCAACTTCTTCGGGAGCAAGCTCCACCGGTTTAGTGCTATCAATAAAGAGCAACGCGTTTATCATACTCTGCTCATTCTCATCGGGAATCGGATGTAACTTGGCAAACTTCACAAAATCAGACAATTCCAGAATTTGCTTTAAACTATTGTAAACGGTTCGCGCTTCCGGATAACGCTGCATTTCGCTCAGGATTTCACCCGAGGTCATTTCCAATGCGTTCATACCAAAACGGTCGGTCAGGTAAACGCGCAATACATCAGTCAGGCGTGTATAATAATCCTTCTCCCGACCTTGTTGCCAAAGCTTTTCATGTTTAATATTTTCAAGTTCTGAAACAGCTTTAATATGGGGTGGTAATTGCGGCTCCGGAGTTTTTGTGATCAGAAACGGTTTATTCTTTTTATGACGCAGATAAGCGTATATCCCCATTACAATTAAAAACAGAACGAACAGGATACTCAACACAATAAAATGATAATCAGCCCAGACAAACTCCGGGGCCATTATCCCTTTAATGTCTTTGAAATCTTTCTTAACCGTATCTACCGGCAGGGTAATCACCTTCAATCCCAGAGTATTGGATTGAATTGTATCTTTACCGGCTATTAATTTAAAGGGTGGGATATAATATAATCCGGCATCAAAAGAAGTAACCAGATAATCCTGTTTGATCCGGATAATACGCTCATCGACCTCTTGTGTATCAGGTTTTAAAGCTTCCAGGATCTCAATCCCTTTCATCAGTGTACCCGAATAGACAGGAAGCTGAACTTTTTTCCCCTTTTCCTGAGAAATATCCAGATGTATACGCGTTTGCTCCCCGATCAGGATGGCAGCCGAATCAATTGTTGCCCGTACAGTAGTCTGTGCAGACATTCCTACCGGAATCATCAGCAGAGCCAACAAACCATATTTCAGTGTTTTAATCATTTGATTATCCTGTTAGAGACACACGACCGTGCGTCTTTACTTTAATAAATCATGCCCTACGCAAAAACAAAGACATTAGAGCTTTAACATAATCCTCGTCTGTAGCAATGGAAACGTAATCAACGCGGCTTTTCTTCAAAGATTCGGTCATAAGGGACTGACGACCCTGCCACCAATTGTTGTAAGCAGCACGGGTTTTGGCTGAGGAGGTATCGATCCACTGCTCCGCTCCTGTTTCAGCATCGCAGATCTTCATCAATCCCACGTCCGGCAAAGTTGTTTCACGTTTATCATACACCTGCACTGCAATCAGGTCGTGTTTATTGTTGGCAATCGAAAGTGCATCCTTGTATGGCGCCTGATCGATAAAGTCAGAGATCAGAAAAGCCGTACAACGTTTTTTAATCGCACCGGTCATATAACGCAAAACCTGCGAAATATCAGTCCGGGTCTCCTGAGGTTCAAATGTCAGCAGCTCCCGGATAATAAAGAGGATATGTTTTCGTCCTTTTTTCGGAGGAATAAACTTCTCAATCTTGTCAGAAAAGAAAATAACACCGATCTTATCCTTATTCTGAATGGCCGAAAAAGCAATCGTAGCGGCAATCTCAGTCATCATCTCCTTTTTCATGACATTGGCCGTACCGAAATTACGGCTTCCCGAAACATCGACCAGCAGCATAACTGTCAGTTCACGTTCCTCCTCGAATACTTTTACAAAAGGCTTATTATATCGTGCCGTTACATTCCAGTCGATATCCCGCACATCATCACCATACTGATATTCCCGCACTTCGGAGAAAGCCATACCTTTACCTTTGAAGGCTGAGTGATACTCACCCGCAAAGATATTGTTGGTCAGTCCGCGCGTCTTAATCTCAATGCGACGTACTTTTTTTAAGATTTCAGTTGTTTCCATTGTTCAATGTACCTGTTTGATAATAGATGAAAGAACTAAGACTTGATAGATCAAAGAACAAAGACTTAAAGAACAAAGAACTAAGACTTAAAAGAACAAAGACTTGATAGATCAAAGAACAAAGACTTAAAGAACAAAGACCTGAAAGAGCTGAGAAGGAAGTGTTCCGCATTGGAATCTTTTATCCTGACTCTCTTATCTAAACTCTCTAGTCTAATATCTTATATCTAATATCTTATGTCTAATATCTTATGTCTCAGATATTTTGTCTTTTCATCTTATGCCTTAGATCTCTTGTCTAATATCTTGAGTCTTTTCATCTCTTGTCTTTCATCTTGTGTCTACAAAAATCAGGGTACTTCTACTTTATTCAGAATTTCGCTAATGATTTCTTCCGAAGTCATATTATTCGCTTCCGCTTCATAGCTCAATCCGATACGGTGACGAAGTACATCATGGCATACCGCACGTACGTCTTCCGGAATCACATATCCGCGACGTTTGATAAACGCATATGCACGGGCTGCCAAAGCCAGGTTGATTGAAGCACGGGGCGAACCTCCGAAATTAATCATGCTTTTGAGATCAGCCAATCCGTATTCTTCAGGATAACGGGTAGCAAAAACAATATCGACGATGTAACGCTCAATCTTTTCATCGATGTAGACTTCACGCACCACATTGCGTGCTTCAATGATTTCATGAGGTTTGAGGATAGGTTTGATTTCGGGCTGAGCAGCTCCGATATTCTGGCGGATAATAAGTTTCTCTTCTTCTTTTTTGGGATAACCGATTACGACTTTGAGCATGAAACGGTCAACCTGTGCTTCGGGAAGCGGATATGTTCCCTCCTGTTCAATCGGGTTTTGGGTAGCCAATACAAGAAATGGATCTTCCAGCTTAAAAGTCTTTTCGCTGATCGTGATCTGACGCTCCTGCATGGCTTCAAGCAAAGCACTTTGCACTTTCGCCGGAGCGCGGTTAATCTCATCGGCAAGGATGAAGTTGGCAAAGATAGGCCCTTTTTTCACCATAAACTCTTCCGATTTCTGACTGTAAATCATAGTACCAATCACATCGGCAGGCAATAAGTCGGGAGTAAACTGAATACGATTGTATTTGGCATCAATCAAAGAGGCAAGTGATTTAATCGCCAGGGTCTTCGCCAAACCGGGAACCCCTTCCAACAATACGTGACCGTTTGACAACAAGCCGATCAGCAATGATTCCACCAAATGTTTCTGACCAACAATGACATTATCCATGCCCATGGTAACCATGTTAACGAATGAGCTTTTCGCCTCAATCTTTTCGTTAAGCGCTCTGATATCAACGGATTGATTCATCTGTATATGTTTTTAGTTTAGTTTTCTATGGTTTTCAGGGTCTTTGCTATAATGGGGTATCCCCGGCAAAAGCGGGTACAAAAATATAAATGTATCGGCTTGATTTAACACTTTACCCGTTAAAAAAACCAAATCTAAAACCGTTAAATACAACCAATAAGCAAACACACTGAATAACAGTAAATTATAACATCCATGAGGACAAATAACAACCTTCTGAAATAATCCGGCAATATGATTACATATACTTATAAACCATATAACCAGCTACCCCCACCAAAAACACGGCATAAACCTTTTTGAAGGTTGCTGCCGGTAAATTAAGCGCAAGCTTCGAACCGAAGAAAACACCCAGAACGATCCCTAACGCCATCAATCCGGCAAACAGATAATTGAGATAACCTTCATGAGAATATACTATCACACTGGGAAGCCCTACCGGTAGCTGAAGAGCTGCCAATGAGGTTGCCGAAGCTGCCTTAGGGTCATACCGGAAGAATTTTATCAACATGGGCACAATCACCAGTCCTCCTCCTTTTCCAAACATCCCTGCAATAACACCTGCAAGGACTCCCACGGCTATATAGGTCCAGAATGCACGGGATACCTTTTCTCCGCTTTCCGGGATAGCCGTTCTATTTTTATTCTTTGACCGATATATCAGTGCAGGGATATTCAGATAACCCACTGCCACATATAATAAAAACGCAGCATAGAGCTTAGAAAGAACGCTTACATCCACCGTAACCGCCAGCTCCGCTCCAAAATATGAACCCGCCAGCAACCCCAGCGAAAGCCAGAGGGAATCTTTCAGATTAATATACCCGGCCTTGTAATAGGTGATCACACCCAATACCCCCACAGGCAAAAGCATTGCCGCCAGTGACGTTGCATTGGCATTGAGCATATCCATACCAAAAAAAGCGATCAGGGTGGGCACCATTATAATTCCGCCACCAATTCCAAATAAGCCTGACATCACACCGGCCAGAATACCTACGACAAAAACTCCTATCTCCATATACATTACATCTGTTTTAAAATGCAAATGTAGGCCTTAAAGCTTAAGAGCCTGTATAAATTTTACCGAAATATTTCCATAGTAAAGAGAAGAGCCTCCTTCTTTTGCTCCTTTTTTAGTCTCTTTCGGGCATATTTTTCACTTTTCCCCCTTGATTTAGCCCGCTAAATCTGCGGGATAAAAGCAAAAAATCTACCTCGAAATAGTCATAAAAAAGTATCGCAGTAAAATTCAAACAGGCTCTTAAAGGAAACGTAAAGAATGAGAAGAAAGGATAATCCTACCCTCACTCCCTCATCCTTTGCTCCTGGTTCGCTTTAGGTTCTGTATAGGTTGGCTTTAGGTATAGATGCAGGTAATATAAATTCTACACAGTAATAACACATAGATAAAATAGTCCTTATAAAGAGTATTTTATCTATGTGTTATCTCTATGTTACCACTGTATTATCACTATGTTAGCATAAAGTCAACATAGAGTGAAAACAGAGTAAACGTAGAGTAAAGCTACAGGGATGAAGGAGGTTGAATTCTTCCGGGAAAAGCGTTGGTTGCAAAAAACAAAGCATATCCACATGCATTGTAGCAGGCTTTTTTTGATCTTTTCACCATAGTATGCAGTTGTTTGTTTGCGTATGAATGAAAAATCCAATATTTCTTTTAACCGAAGATAGAAGCCACCCCTTAAAATGTCAATTTACCTGATTGGCATTTTGAAAAATAATTTTAACAACAAGATTTTACACCCACACAAGGTGTTTATATTGATTTATATTTACACTTTATAGCTAATATACACATAAGATAACTATATATTAGTTGATTAAACACATTACAAGTACATATATTTGCAAATAATATACACATATAAGTAAATAAGGTAAAATATAATCAATAACAATGAGTATTGTTAGTTGTAAAGAATTGGTGTTGAATGATGTTGTTGTATGTTGAACTACCTCCGGTTTGAGAAATTTCCATCCAATCAGAACAAAACTCCCCCCGGGACATGAAAGAGGTGGATCGACACATGCAGAAAAGGCAGCTTGCCTGAGATTCTAAAATCCACTGAAGTGAAAGATGATGACGTATGTGCATTATCAAACAACAAAAAGATAAAGAAGAAAATATTATATAATAGACTATACAGATGAAACGCATTGAATTTTTTCTACTCTTTTCCCTGATGATAAGTATCCATATTTATGGGCAAGGAAAACAAATTGCAGATTGTGATGGCTCAAAGAATTATTTTGTAGGATGGTTGCCAAAGTCAGATGATGGGGATTTTCATAAACTGAAAATTCAGATTATGGGTGGAAACTGGTATAGCAATACATTAGGAGAAAATACATATTATATAGCCACACGTGATGGAAATATTATAAATCAGGAAGTGCATGGAGGAGGATATGATCATTATACATTGAAGGCATTTGATGTGAATGGACGATATGAATTTGTGATTCAAACAAATAACATTTGTAATGCCCTGGTGATCAGATCCTGGGCCTTAAAAGATATTGGATACAATACTCTGACAGAACAAGATATAAGTCTGTATGATACTTCAGGAAAAACAGATGTAACATCCCAGTTTCAGATAAAAACATTGTTTGCGACTAATGCCGCTGGAAATGTGGGGATTGGAACTTTAACACCAATAAACAAGCTTGATATAAATGGAGTAGTGCATGTAGCAAAAGGCATCATGTTGGGAAGTGCTTTTACCCCTGACCCCGCATTTATCAATAATGAAGGAAACTATATCTCATTTAGTCATCCCGGGGTTTCAGAAGATTTTATCGGATATAGAAACAACACCTTCTTTTTGAAAGATTCGCAAGGTGGAGGTGATACCGCTCAGCCTAATTTGATTGTCGGAGGGAAACTGGGTGTGAATTTAAATAATGATTCCCCGCAATCTGAACTTGATGTTAATGGTACTATTCGTGCAAAAGAAGTGATAGTCACTGATACCGGGTGGGCCGATTTCGTCTTCGATAAAGACTACAAGCTCCGTGATCTCAAAGAGGTGGATCGATACATACAGGAAAATGGACACCTGCCAGATATTCCATCTGCTGCTGAAGTAAAAGAAAAGGGGGTAAACCTAGTAGAGGTACAGGCAAAGCTTCTGCAGAAGGTGGAAGAGATGACGAGATATATCCTTGAACAGCAGAAGGAAATAGAGTCGTTGAAAGCGACTGTTAAAGAGCTGAAACTGATAAAATAGAGGTCATATTGCTAATATAAATACCATAAATAATGAAAAAGGCTATTTGTACTCTTTTCTTTTGTAAACTGATAGTGACATCTTTAACTGCGCAAACGACTGTTCCTTATACAATCCCGGGCGATACTCTCTTGACCATAGGAAGCTATACCTCAACAAATGGAACGAAGGGGATTTTGTTTACCGGCTATCGGGATATTGTCCCTAATTATTTCGGGGCTTCAATTGAGACAACAAACTCATGGGAGTGTTGTGGTTCTTATCCGTCAGGTGGATATGCCGGAGTGAAACATGTCGGATTGAACTTTAATATTCATACGCCAGGAGATTGGAGCGCTAATGCTAAAACCACAGCTATGTCAATAGATCGGGTGGGAAACATTGGCATTGGTACGACTAATATATCTGATAAACTGGTTGTTTCAAACGGTGTAGGAGAAATAAGATTTGGGGGAAATAATGGCAAAACAATTTCGTCATTTCAATCCGGAACACTCAGCAATCTGGATATATTCGCAAATAGCGCATATTTTAATTCTAATATGATACTTGGCTCCAAAAAGATACTAAGCCTATATAATAATGCCGGCAATATTCAAGACTATGCAACAATGCAGATCAAAAATACAGAGAATCTGGCGCTGAACATTAACGGTAAAGAGGCTATGAGTATTACCAATAATGGATATATTGGAATTGATAACCCATCCCCTAATTATAAACTGGAGGTAAATGGGGATATATCAGTCGGATCAAATAAAGATCAGATAACTGGTTATGGAAGCAGACTGTACTTCAATGGTATAAATGAAGTTACAGATCCAGTGTTCGTCAATCGGTATAATTGCGATATGAACAGCTCTGAACTAAGGGTAAATATTGGAGACGACAATGGTGGCGAAGACAAATTCGTTGTTGGGAATATCTTTTGGGGAGATGGTCAATGGCATCCCTTTTTGTCAGTCGCAAATAATGGACTGGTGCGTATCGGTTCGGAAAATAGTGATGGAAATCTTCAGGTAAAAGGTACAATTACGGCCAAAGAAGTCACAGTAAAGGATCCTGTTTGGGCCGACTTCGTCTTTGACAAGAATTACAAATTGCGAGACTTGAAAGAGGTGGACCAATATATCCAGGATAATGGACACCTGCCGGATATTCCTTCTGAAGCTGAGGTGAAAGAAAAAGGTGTAAATCTTGTGGAGGTACAAGCGAAACTCCTTCAGAAGCTGGAAGAAATAACATTGTACGCTATTGAGCAGAATAAAAAAATTGAGCAGCAGAATACAAAAATGAACCGACTGGAGAAGAGGATTAAGGAACTGGAACATAGAAAATAAAATTGAGAAATATGAAAAGGTTATTAGTTATTCTATTTGTAACAATTATAAATATAAATGCTTTTGGGCAAAATACATACATATTAGGTAATAGTGCAGAATCTAATAGTTGGTTCAAACTTGGAGTTTTGTCTCTAGACCAGCAAGGTCGGGATGCTATTATACGAATAAGTGGTGGAATTGGGTATAATGCTTCAATTGACCAAAATTCAGAAACATTGATTCACTTCCGCACTAGCAATGGAGACTCTAATGATAATGGCTTTTATGGTGCAGCGAGTTTTTATAGAACAGGAAGAGGTGTTCTGATCAATGCAGTACGCATTGTACAGATAAATCTGAATACATGGGAGTTTTATGCAAATATGAATTGGTTTTCAGGAGAAGGGGCTATCCTTGTTTGTGAAACAGCCCAGGGTAATTGGGTGAAGGATTTTCAAAAAGTTGGAAATCCGCCAAGTGCTGGAGTATACAAAGATATTACCGAAGAATTCCGGATGCAGGCAGCATCAACATTTAATAATCAGGTAGCTTTTCCCAGTGGTATTTGGAATAATGGCGGCAATGTAGGTTTAGGAACCACAACACCACAAAGTAGGTTGGATGTAAACGGCGACATTCGGGCAAGTCAAACATTATTGATTGGAAAGAATGTTCAAATAAACGATGAAGGAGATCATGTATATATTTCTTGCAAAGGTCCTGAAAATAGATTTGTCTTTTATGGAAATAATCAATGGCAAGCTATTACCTGTGGAGCCCTACAATCATCCGAGAATATTCAGGTCGATGGTAATTTGAAGGTTGGCGGCAATGTTGGGATTGGAGTGACGTCGCCCCAGCATAAGTTAGATGTAAAAGGAACTATCTGTGCCGATGAAGTACTGGTGAAAGCTGTTGATTGGGCTGACTACGTCTTCGACAAAAACTACAAGCTTCGCGATTTGACGGAGGTAAATAGTTTTATCGAAGAGAACAAACATCTGCCGGAAGTACCTACAGCATCAGAGGTTAAGGAGAAAGGGATAAACCTAGTAGATATGCAGGTGACGCTACTGAAAAAGGTTGAGGAAATGACGCTTTATATCCTCGCCCAGGAGAAAAAGATGAAAGAGATGCAGGCGCGCCTTGATAAACTTGAAAGTGGAAAAGAGAATTAATGACTGAAATCTTATAGTAAATGAAACGAATTATTGGATTCTTAGCCGTGCTTTTATGCATAGCAACTCATATTGATGCCCAAGTGCACTTTGCCTATGATTCTGACGGGAATATGACCCAACGCAGAGTGGTCATAGTTTCTTCTAAAGTGGATAAGAATAATCCCCAAATCATAAATCCCGTTTTTGATAACGTGGAAGAGCAAAAAATAACATTATACCCCAATCCAACCAAAGGGGTATTTCAGATCGGTGTAACCCAATTGGATAGTAAGAAAAAGAATTTAGCTGTTTTATACTCATTAAATGGCATAAAACTGATCGAGCTGAATTTATCATCGGATCTGACCAGCGTAGATTTGTCGGAAAAGCCTTCCGGTGTTTATTTGCTGGATATCTATTTAGGGGAGAAGATATCGCGATGGAAAGTGATTAAAGAATAAAATCGAAATGAAATGAGAATAAAATATATAATCATAGGGTTACTAGCTTGCCTGGGAACGATAAAAGCCCAATACCAGAATTTTATATTGAAAGCAAAGGATGATGATGCCTCTAAGAGTTATGTGGGGAGGGATTATATATCATTCAAACCTGGATATTCATTTAGTTCGACAGGTGGAAAAACGCTGAATGCCCAAGTGCGAAAGTCAATCACTTCCGCTGAAACTGACGCTTATCTCGGTATTGCAAATTCAAGCCAGGTTACCGCGATCAACACGTCGAATGCTGTCGGAGAAATACCTATTTCATCATCAGTCAGCCCTACAGGTGCTAAATGCTACAATGTGCCCATTGAGATTGTGCCGGGACGACAGGGATTTCAACCAAATATCTCTTTAAATTATAATAGTCAGGGGGGAAATGGTGTTGCCGGAATGGGGTGGAGTATTGGTGGATTGTCAACAATTGAGAGGGTTAGTTCAAATTATTTTTTTGACACCAAAGTGAGCCCCATTAGTTTGACAAAAAATGATTGTTTTACTCTTGATGGCATAAGATTGATAAATATAGGTGGAGATGATACCCAGATCAAATTTGAAACAGTCAAAGGAAATATTCAGGTTATTGCATATCTCTCCGGTGATATCGTTAATTTTTTCAAAGTCTTTTATCCGGATGGTGTAGTTGGAATCTTTGGATATGAAGATAATACAACCTCAAAATTATCTTATCCAATTACAAAAAAGACAGATATAAACGGTAGTCAGATAGTCTATTCATACACGCTTGATAAAGTGGGATTAAATATTAGCAATGTCCTAAATGAGACTTACAATATAAATGAGATAAAATATGGCGGTTGCAGTAATCAGGTCGATTTTGCAAAAATAAAATTTGGATATAAAGATAGAGTTGACGATTACTTTTTTATTCAATCTGGAAGAACAATATCGATGACTAAGATTTTAAGTCAGATTGACTGTTGTGTGAATTCGAGTACTGTTCGTTCTTACTCTTTTAAATTCTCTAATAATGACCCTAGAACTACAATTGAAGAAGGCGAGTCAAAATTGAATGAAATAGGATGTATAGCAGGAACTGAAAACTTAAATCCTTTAAAGTTTTATTATGGAGAAACAGGAAAACCCAGTTTGACTCATGACATCAAGACTTTGCCTAATTGGAATTATGACCCCAATCAAAGTTGCATATTGAGAGGTAAGTTTGATAAAGATATTCAAACAGATGCAGTATTGATTTACCCTAAAAAAGAGTTCTACGCCAGGGGTGATAAGACTTGTTATATAAGCGGTTATCCTTCTAATGATAAATTGAATATTTATCAAGGGATCAATTCCGAAAATTCAACACATACATCTATTGAAACTGAAGATGGATTTATAGCGATACTTTCTGCAAATATTGACAAGGATAATCACGATGAGCTAATAAAAATCAGTACTACATTATTGAGTGATTCCGAACAATTGAAATTTAAGATTTATAAGCCATATACTTCTCCGGGAAGCTCTCCCACTCCAGAAAGAGAGAAAGTGCTCAAATTAAGTTTCGGTTATTACAATTTGATACCGTCTATTGTTCCGAGAGAATTCTACACCGGCAATTTTACCGGCAATGGATCAACTGAAATATTGATAGTTCCAAAATCCTCATTAGTATCCGGAGGAGGCTCTGAAAATGCATATTTGATTGACCTAAATAATCAGGCTGGAATAATTTCATCAAATAAAGTTTTATACAAAAGCGGAGATGATTTAATCTATCCGATAGATATTGATGGGGATGGAAAAACAGAAATAGTGCACGTTAAAAGCGATAAGACGTATTTGTATAAATACATTTCAGGAAAGGGGATTGAGTTGATCGGAAATTGGAGCCTAAAATTGTCTGATTTTTCATCAAAACAGATTTTTCTGGCGGATCTAAATGGAGATAATAAAATTGATATAATTCACTCTCCCGCAGCTTCTAAAACGATATTATATCCGGAACAAGATGTAAATACAAATGCTGTGAAATGCCCCAATTGTGGCGCAATTATGCGCCCCAACATAATCGGCGTGTGGACAGAAAATATGCATTACGAATGCCCGAATTGTAAATTTTATTTCGATTACAATGCCTATAAAATATTTTTCAATCGTAATACATGCATCTTATGCAAAACTACACTTGGTGAGAATGGTTATTGTTCGAAGTGTAAAAGTATTTTAGCCAGGATTCCTGCTTATACTTTTACAAAGTATGATAACTCCTGGGGTATTTATTATACTGACGGTCTTAACATTGTACGTGGTTGTAAAACTCCTTTTCTCGATAGACTGAATGATGATATTTACTTTGTACAGGATATTGACGGAGATGATGTCCCCGAACTTATTCTAAATAGGAATAAAACTTTGAGCGCATATCCGTATAGAGGATATTGGAGTGGCTTTAAAAGCCAATTGATTTCAACATGTGGTATTAGTTCAAATTCTCAGTTTATTCCTTTTGATATTAATTCCGATAGACAATTTGTGCAAGCAGTGGCAATAAACTCCACAGGGATAGAACGATTCTACTTTTCAAAGAATAGTGTGCGAAATAATATAATCTCAACAATGATCGATAGTAAAGGCATTGTTGAAAAAATGAATTATGGTATTTTATTTGATGGCAATTCTTATACACCCGGCAAATATATTGAATCGCCGGATGCATCGTTGAATCCTAATATAATAGATTATTCGGGTCCACTTTGGGTGACGACTCAAAATTCAACTCTATTCAACAAGCAGATAATCAACAATAGTAATTTCCATTATAATGGTGCTTTATATCATACCGGTGGACTTGGTTTTTTAGGGTTTCAATCCATTACAACGACCGATCTCTTAAGAAACAAATCTTTATTCACAGAGTATAATCATTATTATCAGGGAGGTGCTGTTATTCATCAATTATCCGATGAAATAGAATCTTATTGCACCTATGATGCTTCAATTGAGACTAATCGCAAATTAACTTTAAATCTAATTAGCAAGGAAGAGACTGATTTACTCAAAGGAAATACAGTAACAACTACTTATTCAGGATATGATCCTTATGGGAATCCCGGCGCTCAAGTTATTGATTATGGAGCCGGAATTAAATCAACTATAAATTATATTTATGAGAATAGAATAGATACTAATCTTAATCTCATCGGATTGCTTACAACAAAAAAAATAACAAACGAGCAGCCTGGAAAGATTTTTAGTCAGTCTGATAGATTTGTGTTTGGACCTGATAACCGATTACAATATCAACGTAAATATCTCGGAAATACTTACTTATCAGAAATAGAATACCAGTATTACCCTGATTATGGAACTTTAAAGGCGGAGAAGCAAACCAATAAACTCAATGGAGATGTATTAGAAACTTCATACACTTACGATATCGATGGTTGCTCGTTATTAACCCGAAAAGATCCATTAGGATTAACAACAACTTATAAAAACAATTTATCGACCCGGCTTTTAACAGATGTAACCGATTATCTGGGTAATAAGGTTTCGTATGAATACGATAGTTGGCGCCGGATGAATAAAGAGACCCGACCTGACGGGACACTGACTGAGATTAAGTGGAATTGGAATAATGATCCGGAAATGAAAAGGTTGATTAAAGAGACGATTACTTCTACCGGACAGCCTACGTCTTATAAATTTAGTGACGGTTTTGGACGAGAGACCCGAAGTGCACAGGTTAGTTTCGATGGAACTGAGGTATTTGTAGATAGGGAGTATGATACTTTTGGACGATTACTGAGTAGCTCTATGCCATATAAGTCAGGATTAACACCTTTGCTGACTACTTATTCGTATGATAGATATGACCGATTACAAACAGTATTCCAACCGAGTGGCAGCACAACAACCTATTCATACCTTGGCAACACTGTGTCAGAAGCTAAAGATGGTGTAACGACTACCAAAACAATGAACGCTTTGGGACAGTTGGTCAGTTCGAACGATGACGGAGGTGAAGTGATTTATGCTTATCGTGCCGACGGACAACCTGAATCAATCAATACGAATGGAGTGATGACGACAATGGAATACATTGATCCCTGTAATCGTCAGACTAAACTCATAGACCCAAGCGCCGGAACTATTAGAATCGTTTATGATGATATTAACCGGAAGATAACTCAGATTTATAATAGTGGTAAGTCCATTTGTATTGAATTCAATAAGTATGGTCAAATCCTTTCTCGCTCAACTCAGGACTTCACCTCTGGATATATATATGAAAACGGTAAGTTTAAAAGTGTTACTAATACCAATGGTTCTTCAAAATCAGCATCGTATGATGAGCTGGGACGTCTCCATGCAATCACAGAAACGGTAGATGGAAAGACATATACGAAGACTTATGACTATGAATCCGGGAGATTAAAGAGTGTGCAATATAATCCACTGGGGTATACGGTCAATTACCATTACAATATTTATGGTTATCCGGACAAGCTGATAGATGGGGCTAACAAAATCATTCGTGAAGTTAAAAGCCTAAACTCCATCGGGCTGGAGACGGAGGTTGCACTTGGTAATGGCTTAACAACATCAAAGAGTTATACGCCCGAAGGGTTATGGACGAATGTGAAAACCTACAACGCTTTGAATACCTGGCAAGATATGGGCTTTGACTTCAACCGGGTAAACGGAACACTTAACTCGCGTTCGGATAATCGCCATGGATTATCGGAAAGCTTTGCATACAGTGATCTTTTCAGATTACAGAATTATGGTTTGACAAACAACAGACAGACCGTAACATATAATACGAATGGCAACATCCGAACTAAAACAGATGCGGGGGTATTTGAATATAGTATTACGGAGAAACCTTATACATTATCGGGGATAACTAACTCCACTTCTACCTTATCGAGCTCTTTAGATGTGGACTACAGCATAATGTCTCGACCGGCTACCATTACATCAGGAGCATATCGTGCAACATTTAAGTACGATGATAACGACGACCGGATATTCGAGCAGATCAAAAACGGGCAAAATGACGTGCTGTCGAAATACTACTTCTCCGGGGGGCAATATGAAATAACTACGGAGGACAATGTGGAGAAGCAACGGCTCTACCTTGACGGGTCTCCATACACTGCTAATATAGTAGCAGAGAAGACAGCCGGAAATACTAAACTCTATTACCTGCATCGTGATTATCTGGGAAGTATTACACAAATTACGGATGAAAATGGTAATTTAGCAAATGAATACAGTTATGATGCCTGGGGGCGTATGCGAGATGTCAACAACTGGCTGACTTACTCGTCTGGTAACGAACCACATTTGCTTTTTGATAGAGGATATACAGGGCATGAGCACTTGGCGCACTTTGGATTGATCAATATGAATGCGCGGTTGTATGATCCGGTTTTAGGCCGCTTCCTTGCACCTGACCCGCAGGTGGCATCACCGGAATTATCTAATGGATACAACCGGTATATGTATGCACTGAACAACCCTCTGATGTTTGTCGATATAGACGGTGAACAGACTGAACGACCTGTTGTAAATAATCCCGGTGGTGGCTATGCCGGAGGAGGTATTAGCAGTGGCGGTTACAACAGCGGAGGAATTAGTGGTGGTGGTTATACAGGT
>CAXXPA010000039.1:0-56754 GCA_963662365.2 Bacteroidales bacterium | reverse complement strand
TCGGTAAATACCCAGTATGACATCGAATTTGCCGCATTACCCGCCTGTTTTATCTTTTCCAGAACATAAGCAGCCTGGTGATAGCTGTCGTGTATCGGATCGGCCGGAGTATAGGATGAACTCCATTCCGTATAATGCAACTCCAGGTCAGGCATAGCAGATTCTGCTATTTGCTTTCGTGAATTCAGGATATCTCCGCTAACTGCCATCGGGTCTTTACTCAGCACAGTGCCGGAGTTTCCGTATTCATCGAGATAACCTTGCTTTACGCCATAAGTATGAGTACTTATAAAATCCAGCGGAACATTATTTTTGTGGCAAAAGGCAATCATCTCAGGTACCCAGGCAGCACCGGCTGTTGCCGGCCCTCCTACCCTGTATGCGGGATTTACGCTTTTGATGGCCATCGCTGCATATCTGTACAATTTGAAATATTCTTCCTGTGTACCGGACCAAAAGCCGGGTGATAAATTCGGTTCATTCCAAACCTCAAAGTACCAGGTTTTCACCTCATCCTTACCGTAACGTTCGGTAAAATGTTGTGTCAGAGCCCGTATCAGCTCTTCCCATTTCTTGTAGTCTTTGGGAGGAGTCACATTACCCTTCCACCAGAATATTGTTTGATTGCCGCTAGCCAGTGCTGACGGCATAAATCCTAACTCCACAAAGGGTTTGATACCGATACTTAACAGGTAATCGTATAAAGCATCTACATATTGAAAGTTATATTCCGGATTCCCCTTGCTATCTTCCTTGTAAACAGCCATATCGTCGGTCAGCAGACCGTGCATGCGGATGTATTTGAAGCCACATTCCTTTTTGACATAAGCCAGTTGTTGCTGCCAATCGGCCCGCAAGCCCTCATTGGCCCGACCGGCACCAATACACTCTTTAAACATCGGATTGAAGTCGCCTTTGGTTTTATCGATATCAATACTGATGACCCGTTCCTGCAATTTGATTTTGCGGGGTAATTTACTTTGGGCCAAAGTATTGGTCAGGATAAGACTCCCGAGAAGAATAAAGAGCAATCGACTGGTTTTCATTTTTGAGTTTATTATTTTTTGATACCCTTCAGTGACAGGAGATTTTCCATCCGGATGATGGAAAGTCGCTTGTCATCCCTAAAATTCTGGACAAAAATTATCTTTATCTACCTATTGAAAACCTATTATTTCTGGAAAAACTATTAGAAAGAAAAGCTCCGGCCTTTCGACCGGAGTTTTTTCTTTCAGGTCAATTTAATTAATCACATAGTGGAATACAACCCACTCATCTTTAGAGTCGTTATAGCTTGTTCCAAACCAGACTCCTTTCGTATAATAAGATGTAGGGAATCCTTTCACGACCTTGATTGTATTCGTGGTTGGATTCAGTCCACTGTTTGAATTCTGAATCAAGGTGTTATCCGTCAACGTCACCTCATTACCTGATTCATTGATGGTAAATGTACCGGTGGTGACTACCCCATTCTGATTGCGGGTATAGTTTTGTGCGCCACCGAAACGATCAAACTGAATCCATGAATTGTTGGCGATAGCAGTCCATTCGTCATTCCAACCCCAGGAAGAAGAGCTGGCTGCATTCTTAGTCCAACCTGTACCATGGCCAATCCAGTCAACCGGATTACCACCGGCATCCAACTTCCAACGGCGCGCCTGACCTGAACCTCCTGCCAACATATTCAGAAGTTCTCCTGATTTAAACGTTGGGTTGTAACCTTCGTCAATGGTCGGCTTGCTTACCGGAGGAGTCCAGTTGTCAGAATAATCTTTAGAGATAAAGTTATATACCAACAGACATTTGCCTTCCGAACTATTATCGCGAAGTACGGCAAGCTGCATGTGATCGGCAGTCAATGACAGGACTTTAATATCCCCCCATTTGGTCACCTGACCATCCCGATTCGAATCGTGCAGAATCGCAGCATCATTGATGGTCAATGTATGCTTGGTGGCATCGAGCAGATAGGTTCCGTTTTCAGTACCACGAGCCGCAATGGTTTTGTGGTTTACAGTAATGAATGCTCCATTTTTAAGGCTGAATGTCATTGAACCGAAATCGGCAGCACCCAGCAACCAGGTATTGTCTTTCCATGCAGGTTGCCAATTCCAGGCATCCGTGATTCCTAACTCAGATTTAATCACTTCATAAGACTTGCCTGCTGCAAGCATTTCAACAGTTGTCCAACTATCTTCTGTTCCGAAGAATGACAATGGACCGCCATAGTATTTGCTCACACCATCGGCATTCAGGTCAAGATACCAGGTTTTCTCTTTACCCACACCACCGGTCAGGGCTGTCCAGAGCGGATCGCTTACGTAGTTCAGGTTGTTGGCTGTTACATTGACGGTAACGGGGTCACAAGCCACCAATCCGGCTCCGGTCAATGCGGTAAACTTCACGGTATAAGAACCTTTAAACGCAACGTGGATAGTATCGGTCATTTTGTACGATTTACCGGTACCGTAGTCCCAGATAGCTTCCGTACCGGGAGTCAGATTTCGCAGGATGATGGTATTACCACCGGGGTCGGCCACCAGATCCTGCTTAACTTCGAATTTCATTTCCGATTTATCGGGGAGAGTGCCTAAAGTAGGCACTTCATCCCGACAGGAAACAATCATCAGCATGAATAAGAATAGTGCTGAAAATATTTTCAAGGTCTTCATGTTTCTCTTGTTATTAAAGTTAGACTATTACCAACCGGCATTCTGAATCAGAACGTTGTTGGATAAGGTAATCTGGTTGTAAGGTATTTGCTGCAATCCTTTGGTCGCAGTGATTCCGTCAGCTTTAATTACTTTGGTTGTTTCCACACCACCGGAATAGACTTTCACGCCTGATTCGCTGATGGTATTTGCTGCCACTGACACACCCTGACGGAGCAGGTCCCAGTAACGGATTCCTTCGAAGGCAAACTCCAGGCGACGCTCAGCCATAATGGCTGACTGTGAAACGGGAACCTGTACAAAACTGTCTCCGTAAGCACGTTTGCGTACCAGGTCAAAGTAGTCCTGAGCTTTAGCACTTCCCAGTTCTGCCGCCATTAACAGAACATCTGAATAACGGATCGAAACATAGTCCTGATACTGACCAATCATGAAGTTTACAGCACCCAGTTTTACAGCAAGGCTATTGCCGACTGAGTCAGACATTGGGGTATATTTCTTCACGTAGTAACCTGTATATTCGCGCTGTTTGTCTTTTTTCTGGAAATCGAGTTTTTCATCATCAATCGAGATAATTGAAGCTACTTTACGGGTATCGCGGCTATCGTAAGCATTCCAGAGTTTCGGATTCACAGTACATCCACCCCAGCCTAAGCCATAAGGATAAATACTTTGTTCACGAATACCCATCATCACCAGCCAGTGGTTGCCATCGGCATCACCGTCGTAATTACTGGTGTAAGTGTATTTAATCGCAAAAACTGTCTCCTTGTTATCTTCTCCGACATAATTGTTCAATGAAGCTGCCGGCCAGAGATTCGCAAAATTGCTAACCAAACCGTATCCACCATTTGTAACTACATCTTCCAGATAAGCCAATGCCTGGGCTTTGGTTACTACACCGGCGAGGTCTGATTTACCATAATATCCGGTGTAATAGAGATAAACGCGGGCCAGCAACGCTTCGGCGGCATATTTGGTAACACGTCCGCCGTTTGTTTTAGCATCAGTAGCAGAATAGGCTTTACCGGAAAGGCTGTCGCAGGCAAACTTCAGATCTTTTGCAATTACTTTATATACCTCTTCGGGAGCGGCCTGAGAAACGTTTTCAGACGTTGGCTCGGTCAACAAGGGGACATTACCCCAGAGTCTCGCCATATCGAAATAGCAATAAGCACGCAGGAAACGGGTTTCGGATTCGTACTGTTTGCGCAGGGTTCTGTCGCCGTCCCATTTAATCTGATCCATCTTTCCGATAAACATATTGCAACGGTAAATGGCTTTATAGTAGCCTTTCCAGTTGGCAGCATAGAGGTCTATATCAGATGGTGAACGCTGTTTATCAAACTCATCAATCATCTGAAAATTATAGACATCGGAACTACCCATTCCCCCGAAGCAGTTATCGGAAAGCACCTCAGAGGCAAACGGGAAGGCAATACCGTCGGACCATACGCGCTGAAGTCCGTCATAACAGCCGACCAGTGCTGTCCAGGCATCATTTTTAGTTTGATAATAGTTGACATCCGAGAGATTGGTTTTCATCTCGGTATCAAGAAAACTTTCGCTGCAGGATGCGCCCAGAAACAGTGTTCCCAAAGCGAAGGTTATGATTTTGAAATTTCTCTTTTTCATAGTGATAAGGTTTTTTAGAACTTGACATTTACACCAAACATATAAGTTCTCGGACGTGGGTAGTAACCCAGATCGATACCTGAAGAGAAGCGGTCTGTGATACCACCATCGTTTCCGTATCCCACTTCAGGATCCATTCCGTCGTATTTGGTGAATGTGAGCAGGTTTTGAACTGCCGCATAGACTCTCAACTGGCTGATTGCTTTTGTTTTCAACAGTTTGGCAAAATCATAACCCAACGCTACGTTGCTGATGCGGAGGAAGTCGCCGTTTTGCACATAAATATCTGAGAATTCAGTGAAGTTTTTGGCATCTTCAGTCAAACGCGGAATGCGGTTGGATGAGCCTTCTCCATGCCAGCGGTTAAGCATTGATTTGCTGTAGTTGGCAAACTGGTCAGCCTGATTACGGTACGATTGTACCAACTGGTTGCCGGCCACGCCATTCGCTGTAACCGAAAGGTCGAATCCTTTGTAGTCGCAGGCAATATCGAAACCGAAAGTATAATCGGGATTAGGATCTCCGATATTGGTTTTATCGGCTGATGTGATACCGTTTTTACCGTCTATATCGGCATAAATCAGGTCTCCCGGTTTGGCATTCGGCTGAATCAACGTACCATCGGCATATTTGTAGGCTTTCACCTGAGCTTCATTCTGGAATACGCCTTTGGTTTTGTATCCCCAGAAATATCCGATTGGTTTTCCGCTTTCTGCACGGTAGAATTCAGGAGCGTTGTTCCACAAGAGGTTTGACGAACCGTGAATAATACCATCGTTGGTTGGTACATCGGTTACTTTGTTTTTGTTATATGCTATGTTTCCGCTTACCGAATAGTTGAATTTACCTACATGGTCTCTCCAGCCCAGAGCCAACTCAATACCTTTATTGGAAATGTTACCGCCATTAATGTAAGGCGGCTCGGCACCTGCTGTATTCAATACCGGAGCAAGGATGATCCAGTCTTTAGTCACTTTGCTGTACAGGTCTAATGTCAATGACAGCTTGCTATTGAGGAAGCGTGCATCAATACCAAGGTCGGTCTGTTCAGCTGTTTCCCATTTCAGGTTATTATTAGAAAGGCGGTAAGGGAAAGCTCCCGGTGTAAGCACACCTTCTGTAGTTCCGAAAGTATAATTGGTATAAGCTGTTCTGATCGGAGCAATGTACTGGAACGGATCAACGCTTTGGTTACCGTTTTGTCCCCAGCTCGCACGAATTTTCAGAAAGTCCATCCACTCTTTTATATCTTCCATAAAGGCTTCGTTACTTGCAGTCCATCCGGCAGATACAGAAGGGAAATATCCCCAACGGTTACCTTTTGCAAATTTGGACGAACCATCGGCACGGAAAGTGGTGTTGATCATGTAGGTCTCTTTGTAGTTGTAGTTTACACGACCAAATACTGAATAAAGCTGATCTTCATACGGATGCCCCTGAAGATTCATATAGACACCGTCCTTATTGGTAGTATTATCCAGATAAGCATAATCAATACCGTCAAGTACAGAATCTGCATTCTTACCCTGCATCCACGAAGTGGCATATTTGCGGGCCGAAGTACCCAACATAAAGTCGAAGTGGTTGTCCTTGTTCAGGTTCCAGTTGTATGACAAGAGGTTATCCCAGTTCCAGGCAATTCCTTTCTCCATGGTTTGAGTCACTTTATTTCTAAGATTGAAGTCATAGATTGAAAGTTTGTAAATCGGCGAGAAAGAGCGGGATTCATTGGCATAATAATCAATTCCGAAAGCGGATTTGAATTTCATGTTCTTGATCGGAGTCAATTCAAAGTAAACGTCACCCAATAGTTTCTGATTGTTGTTTTTGTTTTGATTGTTATAAACCATGGAAGCGTAAGGGTTTGACGCTCCGTTATTCCAGGTCGAGTTGCTGTTGTCAAACAATTTGCCATTCTCATCATATACCGGCATAAACGGATTGGTGTTGAATGCACTACGCAATGAGTTGCTGTATTGGTTACCCACCTGGATACCGTTTTTATTGATATAGGCAAAGGTCATGTGCTGGCCTACTTTCAACAGGTTCTTGATCACGTTATGCTCGCTGTTGAAACGGAAGTTGTAACGCTCGTAATTAGAGTAGTCTTTGCCACCTACGATACCGGCCTGAGAGGTAGTACCCAAAGATGTTGAATAGACAGAACCTTCCGAACCACCGCTGACTCCCACTGTGAAGTTACGGGTAGGTACATTTGAGCTTAACATGTGGTCGATCCAGTCGGTTCCATTACTCAATGCATTAATCTGATCATTCGTAAAAAGCGGAGATTTTCCGGAATTTACCGCCTGTTCGTTCATAATGGTGGCGTACTCTTTCGAGTTAAGCATACTGATGGGATGCTCAACACTCTGCCAACCCATATAACCGTCGAATGTCACCTGCGCTCTACCGCTTTTACCCTGACGGGTAGTGATCAATACAACACCATTCGCACTCTGAGAACCGTAGATGGCAGCAGAAGCCGCATCTTTCAATACGTCGATGGACGCAATATCAGAGTTGCTCAGGTAAGAGATGTCACCGGTCTGAATACCATCCACAATGTAAAGCGGACCCGGGTTATTGATCGTACCTTTACCGCGAACAATCACCTTCATGCCTTCTCCGGGCTGGCCGGATGTAGATGTGATCTGCACACCTGAAGTCTGCCCCTGCAAAGCCTGCAATGCTGAGACGGTATTGCGTTTTTCCAGATCTTCACCTTTTACCTGAACTGTTGCCCCGGTAACCAGCTTTTTCTTTTGAACGCCATAACCCACTACGACAACTTCGTCAATTGCTTTAGTTGATTCCTTTAATGAGATTTTCAGTGAAGATTGATTACCTACACCTACTTCCTGAGTAAAAAAGCCGACATAGGTTACCAGCAAAGATGCATTGTCTCCTACAGAAAGGCTGAATTTACCATTCACATCTGTAACGGTTCCCTGTTTGGAACCTTTTATCAGCACGGAAGCTCCGATAAGGGGCTGACCATCTGTAGCCGATACTACCACGCCTGTGATTTTTCTACTACTTTGCAAATCTGCAGCCATCGCCTGCATACAACTTGCCAACAGAAAAGCCACGAGAAACGCCAGATTCACGATCTCTTTGATCTTTCTTTTCATGTTCTACGATTTAATTGATTTGTAATTTGGTTAACTGTAAAATAAGGTTCTAATGAGTAGACGCTTTTTTTGTCACCAGCTCTTTCTCCCTTCCCAATTTGGGGAGGGCTGGGGTGGGGTCAAAGCTTCACCTCTATTTTTTCGCCGGAATAGGTTACTGTTTTGGTTATTGATTCAGGTGTATCTGTACCCAAAGCTTTGTCCGGTGTAACGAATACCACATTAAATGTGCGTTGTTTCAGCATTCCGTCAAATTCACCTTTGCGCTGTCCGATTTCAAGCGTATGGGTATTATTGTTATAGTTGAATGGGATAAGTGCATATTTCCCTTTTTCGTAATCATAGTTTTCACCCTGATCTTCGTACAAGTCAAAAGAACCATTAGCTCCGGCGTAAACATACAAGTTGATTACATCGGCCGGCTTTTGTGAAGTATATTCGATCTCCGGACCAAATGGAACGATCGAACCTGCTTTTACATAGATAGGCATCCGTTCAAATGGGGCATTTGCGGTGATTGATTGTCCGCCTGCCTGATATTTTCCCGAATAGAGGTCATACCATCCGGTATTGGCCGGCAGGTAAAGCTGACGTTCACGTGCTTTGTATTGGTACACCGGATTAATCAGCAGCGATGGGCCAAACATAAACTGGTCACCAACGTTAAGGGCTTTAGCATCCTGACCAAAGTCCATCGCCAGACCACGCATGATAGTATAATCGTTGAAGTAAACTTTACCGGCCAGACTATAGATATACGGCATCAGCTTGTAACGTAACTTATCATAGTAAAGCATCGACTGGTAAGCCGGATTGCTTTCAGATGACATATTGAACATCTCCCTGCGCGGAGTTTGTCCATGCACACGGAACAACGGTGCGAACGTTCCGAACTGGAACCAACGGGTGTTCAGTTCGCGCCATTCATTCATATCTTCACTGCCCTCCTGAGCTTTCTCAAAACGTTTCTGTACAGAGAATCCACCAATGTCCATCGTCCAGTATGGATTGCCTGAAAGGGCAAAGTTGATGCCGGCGCTGATTTGTGCTTTCATATCTTCCCAACAGGTACCGATATCACCACTCCAGGTGGCCGCTGCGTACCCCTGCGAACCGGCAAATCCGGAACGGGTCAGTAAGAACACACGTTGGTTAGGGCTAACCGAACGTTGACCTTCGTAGATTGCCTTTGCATTCATCAACGCATAGGTGTTGAAATATTTGGTAGAAGGGCCAAGTGCTGTCGGATTCATCAGTTGCTTGCGGTATTCAATGCTTGCATTCGACAAAATGTCGGGTTCGGAGGCATCCATCCACCAGGCATCAATCCCCTTAGAGAAGAGATGATCGTTCATCTGATCCCAGAAGAGTTTACGCGCACCGGGAGCATAAGCATCGTAAAAGGAACCGATATAACCCTCCCCAATCCAGTCACGAACGCTATCCTGCACGGCACGGCGATACATCCAGCCTTTCGCGTCAAACTCTTTATAATGTTCCGTATTGCTGTAGAACTTCGGCCAAACCGAAATCATCACTTTTGCGTTCATGGCATGGATATCATCCAGCATCTTTTTCGGATTGGTAAAACGAGCCGGATCAAAGTCGTGGCTTCCCCACTGATCCACCGCCCAGTATGACCAGTCCTGTACAATATTATCTAACGGAATGTGGCGTTTGCGGAACTCGGCAACGGTATTTACAAGTTCGTCCTGCGTTTTGTAACGCTCGAAGCTCTGCCAGAATCCCATCGCCCATTTCGGCATCACCTGCGCTTTACCGGTCAGGCGACGCATACCGCCGATTACTTCATCGGCATTTTTTCCTTTGATAAAATAGTAGTCGATCTGGTCACCCATTTCCGATGAAAGCGACAATTTCTGTTGCTCTGTATCTGAAACAGGACTCAACGCTTTCAGGCTGATATAAGATACTCCGCCATCAGGACACCATTCCAGTTTCACAGGATAGCGTTTGCCTTTTTCAAGGCGAAGATTGAATTTAGAAGAATTGGGATTCCAGGCTGTACGCCATTTGTCCATCATCAACTGTCCGTTGATCCAGACTTTAGTATACCCTGCATAATAGGTGATAAAGCGGAAAATACCCGATTCAGACGGTTCTATTTGTCCTTCCCATACAATCTTTGCATTGTTGAATGGGAATTTCGCGGGGAAATTCTTAACCGTTTCCAGGTTTTCGTAGTCAATTGTAGCTTCGCGGCGTTTCGCAAATACTTTGGATGGGTCGGAGTTCACCAGATAAGTTGCGGTCAGCGCTCCCTCTTTTCCCTCCTGATCATATAATTTGAACCTATTGATTTGTGCATAATCACGGACATCGCCAAATTTTGTGACCGAGTAGTTGTCCCAAAGGATACCGTAGTTTTTATTGGAAACGATGAATGGAATCGAAACCTTGGTATTATATTGGTAAAGGATTTCGTTTTTACCTTTATAATTGATCTCGTCAGCCTGGTGTTGTCCCAATCCGTAAAAGGCTTCATCAGCAGGTGACTCAAACACCTGGCGGATGTTGTAACCTTTCACGCCATCCACCTGCATGTTTTTGAAGGTTTTACCACCGCCTTTGTTCTCCTGAAGAATCACCTTACCGTTTATATCAAGGAATTTCACCTCGCCGGTAAGTTTGTTAACCTCAGCCTTCATTGATGAAGTAGAGAGAGTAATCAGGTTACCGTTTTCAGAAGCTTGAAACGGAGTTTGTTTTGCAGAACTGTTTTCACGGATAATCAGGCTCTTTTCGGTAGAGAATTGATTACCGGGCGCTGCGCTCACGTGTACAATATTATCATTGACCACTTCAAGACGAACACTCTTTGCTGCCGCTTTCGATTTTGGGTTCAGGTTTACAATTATCCCTTTCTGAGTAGAGGTATAGCTTTTGCCATCAGCCCCATTAAGGATAGCCATAAAGGCGACCACACAGATCATCAGTTTTTTCATGTGATATTATATTTTGGCTTCAGATGGAACTTACATACAATATTAATAACAATAGATGCTATCTTTTTGTGCATGCTTATTTCATCGGTAACAGATTTTGTTTTACATCAGCAAAATTAATGTCACTTCCTCCGGAAGGGGGTATTTAAATGTTTCTGATCTTAGTTCGATTTGATAAACCGACCGGCAAAATGTTTCCAAAATAGGGTGGTTTTGATAACAAAAGAAGGGTAGAAAGACTGTTCCCATGAGCTTTACACGAGATACACTCCTCATAAACTGACACTTACATAGCCAACATTTGAATCCCTGCTATTCATTCAGTTGGTGAGGCTGGATGGAAGCCATGTCCAAAACACAAAAAAACAGCTTCAGAGATATTCCGAAACTGTTTGTGCTGGTAAGGTAAGAATTACCTCTGTGTGCATAAAAAAAGGCGAACCCGAAGATTCACCTTGCCATTCATCCTTCATTCTATATAATGTGACCTCCCGGTCAATAAACTCATACTTATATCACACGATTGGAATAAATAAACCGAAAACCAATACTGATACACATATACTAAATATTCATAGTAAAAGTTTAGGTTAAAAAATCGAATGAGGATACTACCCGATTCTAACTGCAAATAAACTATATATATACCAAAAGCTATTTATCAAATCAGGAAATATTCGGTTCAAATTGATAAATAGCAATGATTTTAACAGGCTCTCAGTTAATCGTAGATCTGAGGTTGTTTTGTCTCCAGATGGAAGGGGAAAGCTGAGTCATCAACTTAAACTGACGACTGAAGTTGGATTGCTCGGAAAATCCCACCCGTTCTGATATTTCCGATAACGAAAGATTGGGATGTGCAAGCAGAAGCATTTTGGCTTCCTCAATCCGAAGCTGGTTAATCCAACTGTTGAAGTTTACCTTTTCTTCAGCATTAATATATGCTGAGAGTATCTTCCGTCCAACCTTCAGGTCATTGGCTATTTCATCGATTGTAATACCCGGTCGAAGATAGCTTTTCCTTTCAACAATCTCTTTCCGGAGCATATCCCAGGTATGTGCTTTTAAGGGTTCGTTCCCCTCTGCCTGTGCCATATCAATGGCCGGCTTGATTATTTTATAGAGCTTCGTATATTGCAGGTAATTAATCGAGAACAAAAAATAGAATCCGGTATAGAGAAATACAAACAGGGTATGAAAGACCACGTTGTAATAAAAGAAATAGGTTACTGCCACAAGTGTCAGGGCCAGTGCAGCGAAGTATGCATACTTTACCCAGATCAGTCTTAGCTGACAAGTATCGGAAAAATAATTTTCAATTTCATTTTGATAAATCCGCATCTCACGGAAAATAGCAAAGTTGTAAGATTTTACCTGTGCCAGAAAGAAAAAGAAGTAGAGTATCCGTACGACCATGGTCGGATGAGTGAGATTGGAATGAAAATCATCCACTGAATATATAAACGGATCGCCAAAGAAAGTTGCAGACAGGATATAAACCACCGTGAATAGCAAAATTGGCGAGAATTGCCGGATCATAGCCCTGAAACTTGTATACCAGGGGTTAAGTAAAGTGATCAGTGTAATCGAAAATAAAGCAACCTGAATAGTCGAAATAAATAGCGTCGAAAAAGGTATCATCTCCACCGCTTTTTCGGCCAGATTAAACAATCTCATGATAATGGTAAAGAGCCCCATCATGAAAAAGAGTACAGATAGTACACGGGTAGATATCCTATAATTCTTTAACCATGCATCATTTGGAAATGGAAATATCAGAAGATAGATGCTCATGATTATAAAAACGACAATAGAAGCATCAGAGACCAGAAAGAATAGATGTTGCATCATAGGCTAAATCGGTTAGGATATTATCAGTACAAATATAAGCATTTAGACCTGAATTAGATACTTCATTCCGGTTATAAAAGCATGATGAATTTATCAGCAATTAACCTTAAATCCTTATCTTATTAGAAATATAACTGACATCTGTGTCAACCCGGCTATGGAGTATGTTTAGCCCCATACGTTCACGCTCACAAACCGGCAACATACAGTTGAAGGTAAGCCATTTCGATACAAATATGCGCAAATGTACTTCATAATCATTCCGGGCTTCGGTTATGGCTTGCATATCGGCACCGATATGGTTTTGTTTGTTACCAACCCTCTCAAAAGCTATTGCCCATAAAGCCTGAAAAGACTTTAATGCAACAAAGTCCTTATCTGAAATACCCCAGATAATAAGATTCAGATCGATCTTTTCTACCAGGAATGCTTGCCAGAGATTAAAATCGGCATCATAATGTGGAATATAATCAACCATAAAGTTTTTCATTAGTATTTAACAGTCACTCCCGGTTTCAGAAAACTATTTATATCAAATTCCCGGTATTCATCGGATTTAAAGTTGGCTATCCCTACCCCTTATTAAACAATAAGGGGCGGATAGCATTCCATTCTATTCACTCTATATATAATACTTTTTTATAAACAAACTTATCTTTTTGCAAAACTACGAGACATTTCCCGATAAGACCTCTTTTTTATCGGGACAAATAGTGGACATTCTGATATATATTCCCATTTTTGCATAGTAAAGCAGATATATCAGATTCATTTCATTTACTATTCTAAGTTACAAGTCGCTATGAGATATAATAATACAATAAATCCGGGCTTTTACCTCCTCATACTTTCACTCATTCTTATCTTCAGAATAGATGCCCAAACGGCTCATAACGGAATGGCTGATTTAAGAACGCGAAGTAATCTTCATGAAAAGATAATTGACCTATCCGGTGAATGGCAGTTCTATTTCGGGAAACACTTATCAGCCTGTGAGATGCAAAGGTTAACACCTGCTGAAAAGCATTTCATAAAAGTTCCTTCAAACTGGAAGAACGACTCGATAAACGGGCAACCGTTATCGCCATTTGGCGTAGGTACTTACTATATGCGAATCATTACGGACAGACAGGATAAAAAATCGCCACAATGCCTCGGGCTTAGATTAGGAAATATCACGTCTGCATATAAGCTATGGGTAAATGGTCAATTGCTGGGCGAGACAGGTGTTGCCACCATTGATCCCAAAGGTTTTAAACCTATCTATGCCCCTAAATCATACTATTTCACTACAAATACCGATACCATTGACATCATCATTCAGGCAAGTAACTTTTATGATCCCAATTACGCCGGCATTTCTCAAAAAATATTGATCGGACCACACGATGCCATAGAAGATTACTCGCTTCGTAGCTATACGGTCGCGATCTTTATTTTAAGCATCTTCTTCCTGCTCTTCATATATCAGGTCATTCTCAGCTTTGTGCACCGGGAAGAGCATTCTCACCGGGTAATTGCCTTATTGTCGGTGATCATCTTCTCTAAAATGCTATTGGATGGTGATCTGGTAATATTTCATTTTTTCCCGGATCTGGACTTCACCTTCTGTTACCGGATCTGGTTATTATCATTTCTGACCGTTCCCCTGGTTATCCGCCTGACTAAACTGGCTTTTCCCTCCGAGGTTAATCCGGCTATAGAAAAGGCGATATATATTTCCTACATCCTCATAGCGGTTGCTTTCCTTTCGGTCGAAATCCGGTTTCTGATGAATCATATATTTTTTGTGATATACGCGTCCATTATTTGTGTGGGATACCTGTTTTTTGTCTTAATAAAAGCCATTTATAATCATCGCCATTATTCGGTTATCCATACGGTCAGTTTTACAGTAATGATTCTGACGATGTTAAACGACCTGATCTATGTAACCAACCAGGCTACACCGGGCTACCTCTCCCATTTCGGAGTGTCTTTCTATATCAGCGCCCAATCCATTATCATATCACTTAAGTTTGCCCGTTCTCACAAACAGGCCGTTAAATTGTCTCATGAACTGGAACAGATTAACCTGAACCTGGAGAATATGGTGCAAGCGAGAACAAAAGAGTTAAATGAGGCAAATATCGAATTGGGCAAAATCAACAAACAAAAGGATTTCCTGATTTCAACCGTCTCACACGACCTGATTGGCTCATTCAATGTGCTGATAAGTTTTACTAAATCCCTCTCCAGGGACGAATCGGTCTCCGAAAAACATCAAAAAATGATGTGTATGCTTCACCGGACATCAGAACGGGGATTTGCGATTCTGGACAATATCCTGACCTGGGCAAAACTTCAGATATCCTATCAACCGGAAATGAAACCGATAGCCTGCTTATCCGAGATAATCAAAGAAAATATTCAACTGGCATCGGAGCAACTGGATAACAAATCAATCAATACCATTGTGAATATAGACAACTCATTACATTTCAACTGCGATATCAGTCATTTGAATACGATTCTCCGGAATCTGCTTTCCAATGCAATCAAATTTAGCCGGACAGGAGGAAATATCACTTTGAGTAATCATGTAAAGGAAGATTCCGTTCAAATCATAATTCACGACGAAGGAATAGGAATGCCGGCCGAATTAGCCGATTCTGTTTTTGAATCAGGAAAAAACTATAAACGGGAAGGTACAAACGGTGAACGTGGCAGTGGTTTGGGGTTATTGATTGTAAAAGAACTGGTCGAAAATAATCAGGGGCAGATATTCTGTTATAGTGAACTCAATATGGGCACTCAGTTTATCCTGAAGTTTCCGGTAATCAATTAATACAGGTTATGCATGAGGCTGTCCAATAAGAGCTTTTTGAACGCCAGGAATGCAAAGGACTAAAATCGCGAATTTTATATATCTACCAATAAGCAATTGGCGTCTTTGTAACTTTGCGTTTAGACTATATATTTTTTCCTTTTGGGACAGCTTCTTCCTGAAAAACAGAAAACGATTTATGAAGAAAATATTAATCATCGATGATGAGCCGGACTCAATTGCAGTCTTTGAGCTACTGCTATCCGGTCTCAATTACACTATATCGGGCGTCACGAATCCTTTAAACGCAGTTCAGTCAATCAGGGATATACTCCCCGATTTGATTATTATGGATTGGCTGATGCCTCAGAAAGAAGGGATAGAAGTCCTGAAAGAAATAAAATCACATCCTGACCTGCAAGAAATTCCAGTTATTATCTCTACCGGGTTACGGACTCATTCTTCCGATCTAAAAATGGCCCTGGAAGCCGGAGCTACCGACTTCATAAGAAAACCGGTTGATGAAATTGAACTTGAAGCGCGGGTTACATCAGCAATCCGGCTGTATGATTATATGGTCGAGTCCCGCAAGAAGCAGAATGAACTCCATACCAACGAGCTCGAACTGGCTGAAATCAGGTCCAGGCTTCTACAGAATGAGCTAAATAAAAAAGAAAGGGAAATGGTTGTAGCAGCTGTCAGTACATTTCAAAACCGTAAGCTTCTGTCTGTCGTGAGATCTGAGATTTTTACAGACAATATGGTATTTCCCGATCACATTAAAACTCATTTAAATTATGTGCTGGACAAATACGATAATATCGCCAATACATTTAACTGGCAATTATTCGAAAAACGCGTCTTAGAGCTAAATAAAGATTTTTACAATAACCTTCAATCGGAATTTTCCGGTCTGACCTCCGGAGAATTAAGGTTATGTGCCTATTTCAGGATAGGGCTTTCCATTAAGGAAGTAGCCACTTTGAATTACTCTAATTACGAGGCTGTCCGAAAAGCGGTCTACCGGATACGAAAAAAGCTGAATCTGAATGAAAAGACAGACCTGAGCATATTCTTACAGGGCTATTGATCTAGAAATTATCATAAAAAAACGGCCAACCGTACATTCTGCTTTCGGTTGGCCGTCTCTGTTAGTTATGATGCATCAGAGTTTCTGCTTTTTGTTTGACGATATTCTTCACTTCGTCCATCTTGCTTTCTGCCAGACACTTCAGTTCGTCAGCTTTGCTGCGCAGGGCGGTTGCTTCATTCAGCAGATCTTCCGCCATATCTTTTGCTCCGTCTGCAAGTTTAGCCCGTGTTTCACTACCTTTATTCGGTGCAAATAAGATTCCAAGTACACCTCCTACCAGGGCTCCTACCATCAATGCCCCGATAATTTTTGCGGCATCATTCATATTTTTCATGACTGTATATTTATTGGGTTAAAAACTCCTTACTTAAAACACAGAATTACATCTATTCCGTCAGCTCGTTATTTCAGCATCTAAATGAATTTGTCCAAAACGTTTTTGCGTGGTTTCCGTCCTCTCTTGTGCTTGTTTGAATGTTAATACCTTTTATTCCGAACCGCCTGTTATTCTGCATGTTCTGTTTCCTGACCACAGAAACTACAAAACTTAGCGCATTATATGATCTCCTCGACTACCCGAATCATTCGTTTCATTGTAACCTCTGATCCGGATCTCCCGGTTGATGCTGCTGAAATCAAACGGTTAAAGAGGAAAAAAACAGTTTCTGTTTATTTCTAAACAGACCAGTATAGCATTGAAGATTTTTCATTCCGTAAATGCAGTCGTTCGTAAAATATTGGTCTGATCAGACTAAACGACATGGATTTACATATATAGAAACAGTGCAGAATCTTCATTTGTTCAATAAATTAAGTTTCATTTTATATGATCATGCTGATTTTTATATTGGTTACACATAATCCCCCATAAGAGTAACCTAAGATTCTCTGAAAAAAGTAAAAACTCTGTGGTTCTCTGTGCCTTCTCTGTGTATCTCAGTGTAAACGTGCTAATTAACCAGTCTTATTACTTACTATTACCCAGAGCCTGCTTCAGTAAAAATTCAAACAGGCTCTTACATACCTATAGCTTCTTTCTTTAATGAAAAAACGCCGGTAAAATATCTTCTTCAGACATTTTACCGGCGCTAATCCGTTAACGGAGAGAGAACTCTGATTCAATTATTTTGCAGGCTGATTGGCCTTCGCGGCTTTCTCAGCTTTCACTTTATCAACATAAGCTTTAAACAACTGTCTCCAGTTCCGGCCATTGTTATTCAGAAATTGCTCACATTTGTTTTTGTAGATCTCAAAAATAGCGGAGATCTGTTTCATACTTTTGTAATCGACAGCCTGCTCACGAGCCTGTTTCAAAAAGCCGACAATCTTAGTCTCTTCCTCTTTGGTCAGGTCTGGTACTATGGACTTATATCCGGCCAGTGTAAAAGCAACTTTACCGATGGTATATTTGTCCAGAACAGCTTCCACCTGCTCTTCTGACAGATCTTTGCGTAATCCAGACATTAATGCTTCGTGTACCGTTTTAGGCATTGCCGAATTGGCAATAATCTGTCTGTCCAGTTCGCTCAGGTTATTTCCCGTAGTCGGATTGATTCCGGCAGGTACGGTAGTAAACGGATGGTCATTGTTCCAGTCACGAGTCATTTTCAGGTGAATCGCTATCACCTGCGTCAGTCTGGACTCCTTCTTCGCATCATTCAGATTGAGCGATTTAATCCATTCTACAGCCTTCTTTTCCAGCTCCTGATCCGATTTAGTTTTAGCTTCAGCCGATGCGTTCGCAGCACCGGTGTTATTTTGTCCTGACACGGGAGTAGCCAACAGTATGGCACTAAAAATAACTGCACCAATAAAGATCTTTTTCATTTCGGTTTATTTTTCAAGGTTGAATAATTACAATTACTAATCAAAGCAAATGTACATCTATCATCCCTCTTCAGGCATCACATTCTGTCAAATAAGGGGCGTTATTTTATATCTGTGAGGCTTTACCCCAAAATGTGCATAAATTGCTATTTTCTTTTTTCCACTCTACCCGGCATAGTATCACCCAATAATAATCCCCAGGGTTGTAACGGCTCTATATGATCGAAAATAACTTTCAGGATTGCAGTCAGGGGTATGGAAAGAAACATTCCGGGAATCCCCCACAACGCACCAAAAGCAATAACAACGATAACGGAAATAAGCGCATTAATTCTCACCTTCGAGGCTACTATTTTCGGAACGATTATATTGTTGTCCAGAAACTGGATAATAATATAGAGAATCAAAACGTACACGGCAAACCAGGGAGAAGCCATTGTAACCAGAGCAATCATCATGGGTAATGCCACGGCAACAATCCCTCCGATATAGGGTATTACATTGAGTATCGCACCAATAATTCCCAACACGATGGCATAATCAATTCCAAGTATTAAAAGCCCCACGGAATTCAATACGGCTACGATTACCGCTTCAATAACCAGTCCCGTCAGATAACGCTGGATAACCGATTTAATCTGGCTGATTATCGTACTCACCATACTCCGGTGGCTTGCTCCGAACAGTTTGTAAAAGAATTCGACCAGAAGCGGTTGATAATAGAGGATCATAAAGACATACACCGGGATCAGGAACAACACCACCAGTCCGTTACCCACCGAGACCAGCGTCTGCCCGACAGCTGCACTACCGATATTAATGAGCCAGTCTGTGGTTCGGGTTATCCAGGCATTGATTTTCTGAGAATCCAGTTCAAAATACCCCGATGCCCAGGTGATTGTCTGATTGATAATTTCGGTAAATTTATCTACCAATCTGGGAAACGACTCGCTAAACATGCTTACCTGCGAAAACAAAAAAGCACCAAATCCGGCAATCACCAGGAACGTAAGCAAAAAAGTAATTGTAATAGCCCAAATCCGTCCGATTTTTTTCTTCACAAAGAGATTCACGACCGGATGAAGCACAATCGCAATTATTGTTCCGAAAATAATGGGGACAATAATGTCCTGGGCAATGAACAACATCGTGATAAAGGCATATAATCCGATGAAAAGGAGCGATACCTTAGCGTAAAAGGGAAATTTAATGGAGTCCATATCTAAACGGAATTATGGAATTAATACAGGAGAATAAAAACGGAAAAACCGTTCTCCTGCAATTATACAAAAAAAATATAGATTTATGAAACGGGCACGAAACTGTCGTTCCCCCAAAGTATGACATTGTATAGGAGTATCATGTGTAGCCAAAAACAAAAAGTAATAATAACGCACCTCACCTGACTGTGGTTAAAATAAAAACGAAGATGTTCAAGAAGAGCTATTTCAATAATCCGGGAAATAAAGCTTTATACCTATCCCCCAATAATTGCTGTTGCAAAATCGAAAATAGGAAGCTCCTAACTTGAAATTTTCACCAATCAACGAATACCAGATGCGTGTATCTACATCTATTTCCCGGGGAGATAGCATCAAATCGGAATAAATCATCCACTTATTAAAGGCATATTTATTGTTATATCCATACCCCAGACACAACAGAGGGTTGGTTTGTTGCATATTACGGTTAATGCCTATCCCAAATCTAAATGAGTTTGTTCTGCCAGAAGTAAATAGTTCGTCGACAATACATAAATCTTCACATTCTACATTATTTACCTCTGTACGATAGTAATAGAAATACTGATACTGATCTTGTATTTTTGGGATCAGATTAATCGAAAGCGGAGAACAACGGATAAATAACATATTATTCTGGGCAGATTCCCGATAATAAAATACATTAGACTCTATTTTAAAACAATAGCCATAACCAACCTTTAACTTCTCACTCAATTCAAATCCCAAATGTCCATTTTGTGATACAAATGAGCCAAATGCAAAGTTATCCGGAGGCGCACAATATCTGCATATACCCAGGTAATAAAATGCTCTCTTATTGGGTTCCTTCCATTTACATTTTTTCGGATTGAAATAGATTATTGTATCTGATTTCTGCCCAAATAATGCTATTGTAGATAAACCAAATGCCAGAGTAAGTATCAATGCTGTAATATAATGACCCGATTCTGCCCTCTTTAATCCATGATGTATTCTCAGCATAATGATATCTTTTAGTAACAACTCATTATCGGTATATCAACAATCTCTCACCACAGATTTTTCACCTCTTTAAACTTCGCTCTCAGGTATTTATTCTCTTTAACCTGAATTTTCTTTCCGGGGGAATAATATCTTGCTAAATTCGTTTTTATATCAATCAACATTAAGCCCGGAACATAAGTGTCATTATCAATACCTTTCGAAAAAGCTATAATAAACACATTCCTGTTTAGCCAGAATCCATCTTGCAGTTCAACGGATGGACCTTGAGTCATCAGTACGATCCTTTTGTGCCTGACCAGATCAATGATTGATAATTGACTATCAACGTCCCGGAATCCATAAATATTGCCATTTTCATCTTTTTCTAATGTGATATTATAGCTGAATATGTCAATTGCTTTTTGATTGTCAGTAGACCAAATCAGGTAAGGACGGTATAAATCAAGAAATTTGGCCAACTCTTTTCCAGTATTCAATGGCATTATCTCTTCTGGTTCAATTGTAACTGTAGAGATAATTCTAAATTTCTCAATACGAAAATCCGGTGTAAGACGGGAATAATATCTATTCCATTCAGGCAGATGCGTTTCTATCATCGATGCAATTTCTTTATATCCGGTTCGCTTGAGAAACAGTGAATCTGAGCAGACAGTATCTTTTCCGGACTCCTCAATAAGATTGAGAACCGACTGTTTGGCTGGCCTGAACCGTACACCTGTTTCGTCTCGTTGATTACATGAAACAACCCATACTGAACAAGCCAGCAATATCAGAATTTGAAACCGTATGTTCCGGAATGAAATCATTAGCTAAAGGATTTAAACGATCATAAATATTCCTCCTGAATAGCAGAGGTATTTCATATATCTCACCACTACCGGTCCAATATCCGGCCAAAACATTCTTTCATCTCTTTCAAATTTGCGTCACTTACAGCATACCAATGCCCCCGGTTATATTCTACATTTCGATCAAATTCATCAAAACATGGAGCTATCGGACCATTACCTTCATACAACAAAGACTCTTTCAGGACCCAATAGAGCTTGTAATACGGGCTATTATCCGGATATTTGGTTCTATTAAAATGATCCAGGACAGCATCAAGCATTTTTCCGTCAAGGATATCAATTGAAATATTCCCTGAACTATCCACTATCCCTTCAAGCTTCATCTTTCGGACTTCGATAGTACTCAATCCTAAAGAACAGACACACCCATAAACAAACAACCGGCTAAAGAGCTTATACGCCCGAAATTCATTCATATTATGAAACATAACAAGCTTTTTAATTATGTTAATAAACGAAATAAATCTTCACTAAGGTTTGATATAGAATTTAATCGGGTCTGTTTCAATTGGCCGTTCATTGTTCCGGCTGATTACAAAATTGTCAATTTTCAGATATTCTCCGGGCTTCGCTTTTTTGAGCAGTTTCATCTGATATTGGGTAATCACATTGGAAAGCGATTGTAAAACGAGAACTCTTTCTTTTGTAAATAACGTAGAATTACGGAGAATGCCATGAGGAAGGATAAAATCACGTACTTCATGTTGATCTGATTTTAGAGTAAATATTCAAAATAACCCTGATCCAAAACTTTTTAGAACAGATAATAAACTCAACGAATCCCGGACTGATTACCCATCGGATCTTTTGATTTACAATACTTCTCCAGCATTATAGTATGATCACTATCCTCTGGATCAAATACAGAATCTCGCTTACCTGAGAAATTAACCCTCAACATCATCTTATTGTCAGTAACAAACTGCACAATCCCCTTCAATCGTCTTTCTTCCTTATTTGTAGCTTTATCATAAAATACGAAATCCAACCAGATCGGAACTCTGGTATAATCAATATCATATCGAAGCATCACTTTTCTGCCGTCCGGTTCTACATGATCACTTTTTAGTGAATCATTATTCATTTTAAACAGGAATTTCTGATTCTCTCCCAGGATTAAAACCCCCTTATTTCCTTTACTATCTGTACCTCGCCATTCACCAATATGCCTTTCATTGGGATTGGAAAAACTGAATAACGATAGTGAAAAAAGAAGTACTCCAAAGACTGAAAATTTACTCATATGCAATAATTATTAAAGATGTAATTATCCGTCATTTAAGACCATTCGTTATATTTATTCTTTAATCATCTGCTATTTATTCCAGGTAATAATCAGAGATTCTATAACTCATTCAGAAATCTTCTTTCGGATTTCAAAACCTGAAAAAATTAATGCGCTTAGCGTAGCAATAACCGTCTGCCGGTCATATTCTTTTTCCGATTCTGGTAATTCTTCGTACGGTACAAGGGTAGGATGCTCTTTTAATTCGTCATTTCGATATTCGCCATATCTCCAACCCTCTTCTATGCGACCGGAAGCCCACTGTTCATGTACATTACGGGCCAATATATCTATGTGCTCGATTATATCACCCGGAAACTCCCTGAGTGAAAGTATAACCGGCTGAGGTTTATAACTCTTACTCATCTGGTTTTAATTTTCAGTGTAAATTCCCTTTTGGATTAAATCATAAATATGAATCACATTCTCGTAATCATATTGATAATAATCTTCTTTAAATCGTTCTTTGACCTTTGAAAGTTCGTCCCAGGAAACCAGGCAAGCATGTAATTTCCGAATATCGTTTTTATTGGATTCTTCATCCTCAGGTATCTGGTTTAAAGCCCATGTAGACCAGCTGTTGGTAAAATACAGAGCATTCCATCTAAGGTGTTCTCCTTTAGCCAGGTTTTCCATTCTTTCTTTACCCAGATATCCAACAAACTCATCCTCATTCGTAATTTGCCTTATATCATTCACAGTCAAACCGGTAAGTGCCAATTTTGTATATATGTGGTCTGCGGCTGATATATTTGATAATTGTTTGATTCTGGACAAACCACTCCATAATTGTTTTTTACTTTCTTCCGGTTTCAGTGAATTGTAATATTCATGTATTTGTCTTGCCGTTCTCTCTATCTCACCTCTAACAATTATGCTTTCCGTAAAAATATCTTTTTCTCTTCCGAAGATCGAGATATTTACCGGTTTTGACGTAGAAAATAGATTATCGTAGTTTTCATTATCCTTTATTTGTGTAATGATTCGTATTTTCTTTTCTGTATCCTTCAAAAGCATTTGTTGCAAATCTACCGCTGTATGAAGATTCGTTTTATCATTACCAAGACAAACCACTATATAATCCAGACTTCCCCTATATTGTTTTACGAGTTCAAAAAAATCACTTTTACCTATCTGTAATTCATGAAAACTAACTTCGAAATTGGATAGAATACCCGGGTAATTATTTTCAAACCGCCCCTTTTTAACCTGAATATCCTGATCAATAATTATGGCTCTAAATCGGGAACCCGGGAATTGGCCATACTCAACCAACTTTCTCAGGACAGACCTTCCCGTCTGGTCAAAACCCAGAATTAAGATATTAAAGTCAGATTTCACCAATGCTTTTTCTGCATCTTTTTCCACCCAGTCTATTGGATTATACTTACAAACCAATTGACGGGCTGCAATTTCCGAACGGTTTATCCAGTTAATTACAAGTTGCTGTGAGAGAATTGGAAGATTTTCATGCAAAAGGTCATCGAGTTCTCCGGTCGTTGTACGAATATGAATATTTATTGAATGCTTTATTTTTAGGGTTCCTATTTCATTTATTATGGAACGCGCCATACAAACATTGCTTTCTTCTCTTTCCGTAAGAAAAAACAGATGGGTTTGACGATTAAGCACTTTTCTGATTAGGCGTAATTTGCGAAGATTAATTTGCTGATGAAGTTCTGTACCAATAGAATTGTTTTTATCTTCATGCAATTTTATAATACTCTCCTCTTTCTCGACCTGAATACTTTCCCATATAGATTCGCTGCTTATAATTAATGCACCAGATTCTTTTATCTTATGATATAACTCAGGATCTTCATCCTTATCCAGTTTATCAATAAATATAACCAATCTGTCTGGCTTTCTCTTTTTAAGATCCTGAGCTAAGGATAAGGATGCCTTATTAATCCCGAAAAAAATGTAGTTCTCCAAAGAGGAGTCAAAATAGAGTCTCATCCGGGTAATTAATCTTTTACCAAATAGATTAAGTATGATTGAAGCTGATATAAAAGCAGCTGATGCACCTATGATGGAAAACCAGAACATAAATGCATGATTATCCTCAACATAATGATGTATCTCTACCAAATCATTCCCAAGGATAAACAGCCTCGCAGTCGAAAAAAGGGCAAGAAAAACATCTGTAATAATTCTGTTAACAGAATGCTCCCCGGGAATAAACTGATATCCAATAAAATAAACTATCCCCCCTCCAATAACTGTAAAGGGAACCATTATATATTTTACAAATTGAATAAAACCACTTCTCCGACGAGAAAAGAACAAAAAATATAAAATCAACAGGAGAAAAATATATCCACCTCCTAAATAAAACCCAATCACTGACTCTTGATGATCCATATGAACAATTTATAACGTTAATCCTTTTATTCTGACTCATAATTTCCCACCACATTCTCCACAAAACTTCATCACCAAGGTAACAATATGTCCGCAATTAGGGCAATATAATGTTTCCCCTCTATTTATCTGATAATCATTAAAATTATTATTCACCGCAATCTGAATAAGATCCAATACATGCTCATCTAACTGCGATTGCTGAATAAGTCCCCATATCTGAGGAATCAGCACCGGCCATGCGACAAGCATTGTAATTGCTGTTGGAATAGCTTGCTGACCAAATATTCCTACACACGCTTCAGCAGTGAATGATTCATTTCCATTCGGTACAATATTGACTTTCAAAGCTGTTTTGAGTCCAATTATGGCTTTAAACAGACCTCCTTTAGTTATCGAAATATCGTAACCTCCGGATAACAATTCATGAGAATTGACCTCATACTCTTCTTTCCTGAGGCTTTCACAAACCTCTCGAACCACATCTTTTAGAATAGCCGGAGAAGCATTATACGTTTTTGTGCTTTTAAATACACCCATAATTCATCAATTAGACTAATTTCCTAAAAACAATTCTTTTGTTCTGAATTCATTATTTATATACACCCAATTTTCTTTACTTGATAGAAAATCTTTCATTTTATTTGAGAATTGAGCAGGAAAATATCGCTCATGTATATAATAACCTGCTCCATATCCACAAATTATAGCTGTGCCAACAATTAAATAATAATATGCAGCTTGCCGACCTTTTACTTTTACATGGAATGCTTTTGTGAGTAATATCCCGATACTTACATAACCAAGTTTAGATTCAACAGTTGAAACATTTTCAGTTGTCAAATTATGGTTAACATCAATATTAGAAAATCTGATGATGTTTCCATTCGCCCGACTAAATACAAAACACTCATCCGGGAATTGATAAAATAGATTTTTTTGATTTTTACTCTTTTGAACACATTGCAAAGCCGTAATTCGCAATTGTTCATTCGACGTGGAATGTCGATATGCATGGTAGAAACCTGCCACAAATAAAATTATAAAAACCAAAGCACAGCCTATAATCTTGTAAAGGGACTCATTATTTTTATTAATATTAACTCGCACCGGCAATTTCAGTTTTTCTTGTATAGATATCAAAAGTTTTTCATAAGATAAATCTTCATTTTTATTAATCCAATTGATCGTTGCCAAATAATACTCAGTTGTTTTTTGATACTCAGAATCATCAACACGATATGATAGAATCGATTTCTTAGCGTTATCGGCAATAGTTAATTCCCGCGTAACATGTTTAGACCCATTAAAATTATTTGAATAAATACACAAAAAACATTTACTGGATCTGATTGCATCAGGAATTACATCTGCCCACTCTACTCCTTTTGGAATATCTCTATGTGCAATAAAACATGTAATGTTGTTCTTCTCTAAATACAAACAAATCTCATTTGCATCCTTTGTATCTTTACTTGAATAGCTGATAAAAACATCTTTACCTTCCATATCAATTTACTTAAGTTTCCCTCCACAATACTTGCAAAACTTCCATTCCCGTTGAATAGGTTTATGACAATAGAAACATGCATCACCCGATGCTTCCATTTCCAGATTATTGATCAATCGCTTATAGTGATCTGTTTCGCTCCATTTCAGTATCTCACGGGTACGAACCGATGTAAAAGGATGATCTAAAAAGGCCGTTGCACAGGTCTGCAAAATCTTGTCCCATTTCTTTTCCTGTAATTCATCATATGCATCTGCTTGTGCCGCGTACTCTTCAATATTAACCTTACCGGTGAGACTTTTCGGCCCTCCTGATAAACGTATCATCGTTTCGACCACCGGTTGTGGACTACCTGTCACTACAGCAGCAGCCCGATCAGCCGATAGCTCACTGCGACGACTCCAATACAATAATCCCAACTCTATAGGAGTAGTAAATACTCCTAACAATCCAAACGCATCAGTTCCCATCTTAAGCAGATTAGCCATAGTATGATATAGTACATGTCGGCAAGCGATATGCCCGCATTCATGCGCTATTACGGCATTCAATTCCTGATCATCCAAATATTCCACCAATCCCGAAGTAATGGTCAGAAATACCCGTGTATCTCCGAAAGTATAGGCATTAGGAGACGGATTCATTTCCAGGTAAAATTCCGGTTCTTCAATATTCAGCTTTTTGCAAATGGAATCTAATCTATGATACAAATCCGGCAACTGCTTTTCGGATAATCGAATCTTGGAGGCCATATTCACCCCATGCAGATATTGCTCCAGGCTTATTTTCATTACAGCTTTTACTGCTGCTGAAAAACCCGGAATAGCTTCCATATTCCGGCGAGCGGCTTCATCTTCGGGATGAATGAAGTCTTGCGGATTGATCATATCTTACTGTTTTAATAAGTCTCTGATTTTTGCTACATCAGGATGGGTGATACCGGCTTTTTCCAATTCATCCAAATCCTTAATAATTACATCCTTGAACGTTTTGGATTCATCTGACAAATATTTCAGATCTTTAATTTCCAGATATATCTTTTTTGCATCTTCGTATTTATTCTGAAAAAGATAAGCATGAGCTAAATTTGCCTTTATCCAATTTAGTGATTTGTCGATTGATAAACCCTCTATAGCAGATTTCTCTGATTCAGCAAACTGTTTTGCAAATAATTGATACCATGCTACCTCACCTAATCCATTAATCAATTTCTCTTTAAAATTCTCTGACACTTTAATAACCACACACCTATATATTTTTAACAATTCAATATTATTATTTATTGCTTTGTCATATTGTTTCAGTTTAAAATTCAATTGAGCTAAGGCCATATATATAGGAGATATAGTAGTATCACATAAATCTGAATTAGCGTTATACATTTTTCTCATTATTTCCAACGATTCGGTATATGCTTTCTCGGACTCTACATTGCGATTCTGTTTATAATAAAGATCTCCCAAATTGCCAGTTATCCCTGCAACTTCACTCTGATATGCATCTGGACTCACAGAAGCGAGCGTGCGATATATTTCCAATGACTCAATATATGCTTTCTCTGATTCTAAATTGCGATTCTGATTTAAATAAAGAAGACCTAGATTATATAATGTCCGAGCAACTCCACTCCGATATGTATCAGGATTTAAAGCTACGAGCTTGCGATACATTTCCAATGATTCGGTATATGCTTTCTCCGATTCCAAATAACGATTCTGATTATAATAAAGAAGACCCAAATTACCAATTATTCGGGCAACTTCACCCTTATACGCATCTGGACTCACAGAGGTGAGTTTGCGATATATCTCTAACGATTCAGAATATGCTTTTTCTGAGTTTTCATATTGATTCTGTTTATAATAAAGACTCCCCAAATCATCTAATGTCTGAGCAATACCTCTCTGATATATATCTGGACTCGTAGAGGCGAGCTTGCGACATATTTCTAATAATTCGATATATACTTTCTCTGATTCAACGTAGCGATGCTGATTATAGTAAAGTTGTCCTAGTTTATATAATGTACTAGCAACTTCACTCTGATATGCATCTGGACTCACAGAGGCAAGCTTGCGATATATTCCCAATGATTCGGTATATACTTTCTCTGATTCTTCGTAGCGATGCTGATTATTGTAAAGTTGTCCTAGTTTATATAATGTACTAGCAACTTCACTCTGATATGCATCGGGACTCACAGAGGCAAGCTTGCGATATATTCCCAATGATTCGGTATATACTTTCTCTGATTCTTCGTAACGATTCTGATTTGAATGTAAAAGTCCCAAATTACCTAAAGTCCGTGCAATTTCACTCTGATATGCATCGGGATTCACAGAAGCGAGTTTGCGATATATCTCTAACGATTCGGAATATGCTTTTTCTGAGTTTTCATATTGATTCTGTTTATAATAAAGACTCCCCAAATCATCTAATGTCTGAGCAATACCTCTCTGATATATATCTGGACTCGTAGAGGCGAGCTTGCGACATATTTCTAATAATTCGATATATACTTTCTCGGATTCAACGTAGCGATACTGATTAGAATAAAGTTGCCCTAGTTTATATAATGTACTAGCAACTTCACTCTGATATGCATCGGGACTCACAGAGGCAAGCTTGCGATATATTCCCAATGATTCGGTATATACTTTCTCTGATTCTTCGTAACGATTCTGATTTGAATGTAAAAGTCCCAAATTACCTAAAGTCCGTGCAATTTCACTCTGATATGCATCGGGATTCACAGAAGCGAGTTTGCGATATATTTCCAATGATTCAGTATATGCTTTCTCGCACTCTACATTGCTATTCTGTTTATAATAAAGAACTCCCAAATTGCCTGTTATCCGGGCAACTTCATTCTGATAAACATTGGGACTCGCAGAGGCGAGCTTGCGATATATATCCAATGTTTCAGTACATGCTTTCTCCGATTCTATATAGCGATTCTGATTCAAATAAAGAAGGCCCAAATTGCCTGTTATCCGGGCAACTTCATTCTGATAAACATTGGGACTCGCAGAGGCGAGCTTGCGATATATATCCAACGATTCAGTATATGCTTTCTCGGACTCTACATAACGATTCAAGTCTGAATAAAGATCTCCCAAATTGCCTGTTATCCGGGCAACTTCACTCTGATACGCATCGGGACTCACAGAGGTGAGTTTGCGATATATCTCCAATGATTCAGCATACGCTTTCTCTGATTCTATATAGCGATTCTGATTAGAATATAGAAGGCCCAAATTGCCTATTATACGGGCAACTTCACTCTGATATGCATCTGGACTCGCAGAGGCGAGCTTACGATATATTTTCAGTGATTCTGTATATACTTTCTCGGACTCTAAATTGCGATTCTGATTAGAATATAGAAGGCCAAGATTACCTAATGTCAAAGCAACTGTACTCTGATATGCATCTGAATTCACAGAAGCAAGCTTGCGATATATTTCCAATGATTCAGCATACGCTTTCTCTGATTCTATATAGCGATTCTGATTAGAATATAGAAGGCCCAAATTGCCTATTATACAGGCAACTTCACAATGATATGCATCTGGACTAACAGAGGCGAGCTTGCGATATATTTCCAAAGATTCGCTATATGCTTTCTCGGATTCTATATAGCGATTCTGTTTAGAATAAAGCCCCCCCAAATTATCTAATGTCATAGCAATACCTCTCTGATATGCATCGGGATTAGAAGCTGCGAGCTTGCGATATATTTCCAGTGATTCAGTATATGCTTTCTCAGATTCTACATAACGATTCAGATTTAAATGTAATTGGCCAAGATTTTTTAATGTCGCTGCTACAGAACTCTGATATGCATCGGGATTAGAAGCTGCGAGCTTGCGATATATTTCCAGTGATTCAGTATATGCTTTCTCAGATTCTACATAACGATTCAGATTTAAATGTAATTGGCCAAGATTTATTAATGTCGCTGCTACAGAATTCTGATATGCATCGGGATTAGAAGCTGCGAGCTTGCGATATATTTCCAGTGATTCAGTATATGCTTTCTCAGATTCTACATAACGATTCAGATTTAAATGTAATTGGCCAAGATTTATTAATGTCGCTGCTACAGAATTCTGATATGCATCGGGATTAGAAGCTGCGAGCTTGCGATATATTTCCAGTGATTCAGTATATGCTTTCTCAGATTCTACATAACGATTCAGATCTAAATGTAATTGGCCAAGATTTTTTAATGTCGCTGCTACAGAACTCTGATATGCATCGGGATTAGAAGCTGCGAGCTTGCGATATATTTCCAGTGATTCAGTATATGCTTTCTCAGATTCTACATAACGATTCAGATCTAAATGTAATTGGCCAAGATTTATTAATGTCGCTGCTACAGAACTCTGATATGCATCGGGATTAGAAGCTGCGAGCTTGCGATATATTTCCAGTGATTCAGTATATGCTTTCTCAGATTCTACATAACGATTCAAGTCTGAATAAAGACTTCCTAAATTTAATAATGTAATAGCAACATAACTAAGATACATATCTGGGTTAGAACCAGCCAACTTACGAGTAATGTCGAGTGATTCTGAAAGTTCTTTCTCAGAATCATTATAACGATTCAGAATTTTATGAAGACGACCCCAATTAACTAATGTTCCAGCTACGTAACTCTGATAGACATCCGGACTGGAATAAGCCAGTTTACGAAAAATATCTACGGATTCAGAACAAGCTTTCTCCGCCTCTACATATCGACTTAAATCAATATAGAGATTACCTAGATTACCTAAAACTCTGGCTACATTACACAAGTTGATATTTGAGTTGGAATTAGAAAGATTTCTTGCTAAATGCAATGCAACCATATATAAATTTATAGATTTATCAAATTGATACTGATCCTGTAGAAATCTGGCACCTTCGAAAATGCTCTCAAAATCCGTCGTATCAGTTAATGCTTTGTCAATATATATTGTATACAGCTTTTGATAATTATCTTTTCCTCCTGCCAGTTTCAATGTGTTAATCTGATTTTGTATTGAAACTGTAATTTTAGCCACACCCTCTTCTCCTTTCGATTGAAGTTGCTTCCCAACATTAACCTGCTGCTTGGCATGTTTCAGACTTTCAATCAGGTGAGCATTTTCATATAAACGGATAGCTTCTTCTATTTTACCCTGATTAATTAAGACTAGAGCTGTACTATCTAATCGATTTAATTCATTTTCATCAATTCGGGCAAATATCTCAGATATCTTTTGTCGTTCCTGCTTTTCTTTTTCGTAATGTTCATAAAGCTCATTGTATTGCTTGTAATATTCTACCTCATTATCTCTCCTGAGTCTTTCAAGCCTGATAGAATCTTTGCGAAATTGTTCCTTTTGTGATTGGGTTGACAATCCGTAATAATGACTAATCAATTTATCAAACTTATCTTTTTTACATAATACTATGTTGAATCCTGACAACGTTGATAATTTCCACTGATCAACAGCATCTTTATTAAATAATACATATCCGGGTTTTATGATTTTAGGAGAAGGAACTTTGTCCCCATTGATAAATGGAACCATATCGTTGTTCTTAAACTGAAGCAGCAAAGAATAACATCCATTAACATCAGATATAGTCGGTTGTGCTATATTCGGAATAGAAATGCTTACATAGGATAACGGTGTTTTGGGGTTAGCCCCATTATATTCAAGTACTTTTCCTTTTTGTACAATTTGAGCTATTCCTAAAACCGGAAAAAAAATATAAACTAATAGAATCCTTTTCATTCCTGTTATCATTATTTTGATTCTAATAAAATTCTCCATTGGGTGCCCACTAGATACCTTTCTATTATTGGTTTATACCCTTTTTTTAGAATTTGAACTTCTTTAGTTACCGTCTGACCTTTTGAAGGAATACAAATTTCAAAATTTCCATTTTTATCAGTTTTTGTCTCTATGGGTCTTATAATTATTTTAGCATCTGCTATAACACGACCTGTATAATCACAGACGTTACCACGTATTATACCGTAAATGCTATCTCTTCGGATCATAATCATCTGTTTTTCACTCAAATTTACCATCGAGTCGACGATATGGAAACCTTGCATCGTAAATCTAATATTTGCTTTCTTATTTCTGAATTTACCAGGAATATTACAGAATACAATTGCATCTGAATAATTATTAATTTGTTTAGAAACAAGTGTATCCTGATCATAATGCAAGTAAACGTATCCATTTTCAAAAGGCAGATTTTTGTTGTGATAACTTGTTTCCTTTAGTCTAATATCTACATCAAACGGCTGATTAACCTTGTACTGATAGATCGATACGCCGATCAGAACCAACAAAAACAACAATCCTGTCAAGATATTTATGATCCAGCTCCTTATCAACCTTCGTTTCTGTCGTTGCCATAAGGAATCGAACGATACACCAAGCAATGTTGAAACTATACGTATAAATGCTTTCTGCCTTTTGACGCACCTCCATCCTCTGCCCTCCTCTTTGATATTTACCCCTAGCATTTCAGGAAGTCTATCCTTAATAACAGAATGATAACATTCAGTTTCGGGATTATTGCTGTAGGGTATGCCATCCACAACAAACAAGATGATTTGCTTCATTTTACCTAAGGCTATGAAATCGGAGATTTCTTTACCTACCCATTGAGAACGGGCCGAACGCGGGGAACAAACCACTATTAGATATTGCGATTTGTCGAGATTATGCTTCAAAACCTCCGGCAAAACCCCGGGTTTAATGTCTGTAGTATCCTTGAAAACCGGCTTTAGTCGTTTAGGTAAATTTGAGCCGGTAACTTTCGCAATAGCTGTTGGCAGCTTGTAATATTCCAGCTTACGCTGCAACCATACAGCCCATCTTTCATCTTCACGCTTATAGCTGATAAAAGCAAAAAAATCAAATTTTTGATCCATAAATCATTTCTTCTCCCACAAATTTTGAACTCCAACTAAAACCTTACAATCTACAGTACAGTACCTATTGTATCCGTCTTATTTACTTTCACAAAACGTATGATTTTTCGCACATTATCTCCAGCCTTTTTTACTCGGGTTTAAACGAGTAAATATTTTTCGGTTTTTAATAACGTGAGTAATATCTAACCTTATCCAATCATCTTCATTATTACATCGTTCCAGACTATTAGGACCAGGTACATCGATCACATCCTTGCAATTATCTATTTGATGGTATAATTACATCACTGAATTTACCTGACCGTAGATTTTCAATATCCATAAATACACGATATCCCGCTCGGGTTAATTTATCATGTTACAGATTTGCAGTTTCAAATCCACCTTCTCCACAACGGTAACTGATGAAAATATCAAAAGTCTTTTTCATGGCTTGAAGTACAATTCCAAATTCATTAAGTTGTTGATTATATCTTACATATTTTGCACTTTTCTTTAATCAGAGTATACCGAATGCCAAAAAATTATTCAGAAGAGAGGACGCATGAAAGGGAAACGTTGAATAAGCATAAGAAATAACCTTTCAACTTTTGGACTAAATATTGTATTGTTTTTTTTGATTTTACCGGAACAATACATCAGCTTAATATCTGAAAAAATATAAGATAACCATCCAGTGAAAAACACATTGTTGTACACTGACTACTAAGGATTTTTTACTACCCCCTTTTTCACACTAAATAAAAAATAGAGATCTAAATAAGAGTCTATTAGACACCCATAATTTTTAAATACAAATTCAAAAATAAATTATTATAACACACAACTACAACCATACATTTAATTTATTTATGACAATATTAATATATTTCATTTTCACTATTTCCAACATAAATTCCAATCATATTAGAATATTTCATATTGAAATAATTGCAATCTTTAAGCCAACAAAGCAACTCAGTAAATAATATTAATTATTTGTTTATACTGTTGTATTTTTTATATAATACAACTTAATTATTTCTATGACCACATCCAAGGATATATTTTCAGACAGCTATATAGCGACATAAACAACCTCAGACTGTCCCCTAATGATAGCCTGAGGCCCTATCTTCTTAGCGAAATACTCACTAAAAGTAACTACTCAACCACCAAATACAAATATCATACAAGAAGCTTTCTCCTCATACAATAAACTCAGAAAGACCAACAACAACCTCCCTCTAAATCCCGCACAGATCATATCTGAAAACATTTCCACTCACCCTGCAATACTCCCCATTAAACCATCTCACTCCCCCGTTAATCGATCAATATTACATTTTCATCACAATAAGATTAAACTTTGCACCATTATTTCTATCAAATACACCATTATGCAAAAAACAGCCATACTGATCGTTACCCTTATTTATGCAGGTATCAACTCCTATCTCTATACGCGAGGTTTACAGGCCTTACCGGTGCAACCGCTGCTTCGTATCCTTTATACCGTTCTCTTTCTGACCTTTTCACTTTCGTTCCTGATCGCAATGATAAGTGGTGAGGCACTCCCCTATCCGATCGGCAGTATCATAGAGAGCATCGGTTCCTTCTGGATCATGGTGCTGGTCTATCTGGTTGCCGGAGCTTTGCTGGGTGATCTGTTAAGACTGACCGATCATTTTCTGGGTATCTTCCCGACCTATGTCCGGGAGCACTACCCATTGGTCAAACAGGTCTATCTGGGACTAACGTTGGGCCTTGTGGCTATGATCAGCCTGTGGGGTTATGTCCGGTTTGATTCTCCTGAAGTGGTGAAATTAGCCTTATCATTACCCGATAAAGGCTTTCCGGGTGAAGATCTTCGTATCGTTGCCGCCAGCGATATACACCTGGGCAATACCATCCGGCGCTCCAGACTGGAGAAATTTGTGAAGAAGATCAATGCGCAAAAGCCGGATATTATCCTGTTGGCCGGGGATATCATAGACCGGAACATCCGTCCCGTGGAAGAGCAGCGTATGGACGAGGTATTAAAGCAATTAAAGGCAAAATACGGAGTTTATGCCGTATTGGGCAATCATGAGTACTACGGCGGTGCAGACAGGGCTATAGCCTTTCTCAAGCGTTCCGGGATACATCTGCTGCGTGACCGGTCAGTGACCATCGACAATCGTTTTGTCATTGTGGGCCGCGACGACCGTACCAATCCGAACCGCCAGTCTATCGAACAACTGATGCAGGGTGTCAACCGGCAACTACCGGTCATCCTGCTCGACCACCAGCCCTACCACCTCTCCGAGTCGCAACAAAACAAAATCGACCTGCAAATCTCGGGACATACCCACCGGGGACAGATCTTCCCCTTCAATCTGCTGGTCGACCGTATGTTTGAGCTTGCTCATGGCTATCGCAAAATTGGCCATACCCATTTTTATGTCTCTTCGGGATTGGGACTCTGGGCAGCTCCGTTGCGTATCGGTACTCAATCGGAGATTGTTTTATTCAAAGTAAAGCATTAAACTAGGCAATTGCTTACCTGTTGATTACAGGGCAAAACAAGGGCACGTCCCAAAAGGCTTAATGGAACGCGGATTTACGCAGATTAAGCGGATTTTTACGGATTAACTATCTGTTATAATTTAGATAATTAAGGATTTAAAATTGACTTTGTCAATTGATTAAATAGAAAATCAAAAATGCCTGCATTTTATCTTATCCGTTTTTCATCCGCCATATCAGCGTAAATCCGTGTCCTATTTCATTTGAGACTTTAAAGGTAACCCACCCAAAACGTTAAAAAGCCATGTAATTGAATATAATCACTTTGCATCTTAGCGACTTAGCGTTTAGATTAACTATTTGACTTTTGAAACATCCCCTTGTCGTATAAATCATTATATCTGCCCGGAAATTCTTTGCAATCGTTGGTTGATCCTCCGCAACCTGAACTTTTCTACGTATGCAATTAGCTTTCTCAACAAGTCGTAATATAACGCAATGTAAAAAATCCCTGCTGATAGCCAGATAAACAGGACGTTGAACAGAGGTGTCGGAATTCTGACACCGGAGAATATTTTTACCGGAGAGTAAAAATGTGCCCGGCCATAATCCGATAACGGCAGTTGGTATACAGGGTCGCGTTTCTGCAGGAAACGATCGCCTGTGTACCTGATCTCATTAAATTCATCTTTTTTCAGTAGCAATGAAGACAATGCGTCATTATAATATTGTTCTTTCAACCGAATCAGAGCGTCGTCACCTCCCAGTTTTACAGCAAGTTTATTTAATTCTTCATCTTTCTGGCCGCGATATACTTTGTATTGATCATTCAGAATTTGTTTCGCTTTCAACAGCGCTGTTTTAATATCGTTGTAAGTAGTTATATCATAATTATCCGGCACCACCTTCAACGTATTTTTCAGTGATGGGAATTCTCTTTCAATCTTCTCAACCTCTGACGCGATTACCTTTGCATCATGATTCAGAGAAAGTATATCTTTAGATTCCAGCTCCTGATTACAGTTTTCATTTAACGACTCAAGTTCGGGTATGAGAGAGGATGCATAGAAAGTAGTCTGGCTCATACCTTTCTCTTCATTATATAATGCTGACTCGTACCTGTTATTCATAAACTGATTTACCGACAGAGCTTCGAAGGCCCAGCGTGATGCCATCATATCACCAATCACCGGCACAAACTGCTCGGAGGAAAAGGAGCGGTGTAGCTTATCAAAATTCACAATAACCCCGCTAAACAGGATTTGTGGTACCAGGATCAAGGGTATCAGGATATATATCGACACCACTGAATTGAGCCCGCTACTGATGTTTAATCCGAGAATGTTGGCAAAGCAGGCGGTCGAAAATAAAATAGCCCAGTAGCTGAATGTGAGACCTTGAATCTCAAGGATTGAGTTGCCGATCAAAACAAACGAAAGGGTCTGAATGGCCGAAATAGTAAAAAGGATCACTATTTTACTGCTTAAATAACTAAACCGGCTCAGATTCAGAAACTTCTCCCGTTTTAGCAGTTTCCGGTCCTTGATTATTTCTTCAGCACTTACATTCAAACCCAAAAACAAGGCAACCACCACACTCATAAACAGGTAAGCCGGCAGGTTTTCATTCTTGCTGAAAATATAGGCATTGGGGTCAGTGGCTGTTCCTGCAATAAACTTGGTAAAATAACCAAGTATTACGGCTAATATCGGGGCTTCCAATAAATTAATCAACAGGTATTGCTTATCCTTGATCTTCGCCAGTGTATCGCGCATGATGGAAGGTCTTGAACTGGTTTAACCTACCCGGGATATTGTAAAGGTTTGCCGGCAATTTCTCTTTTTTCTGCTTTGACGCCTTCGATTTCCACGTAAATTTCTTTTCGAAATTTTCAAGGTACAGCTTGTACCAATCCTCCGGATTTACCCGTCGTTTACGGACTGGTTTTCCATTCGGTCCTACAATTCTGGCTTCGATTATCCGGAGGGGCTGTTCTGTTTTTACGTTACCGCAAACATTACACTCGCGTTCTTCGGCATTGACATAGTGTGCCTGTTTTTTAAAATAGACAATGGCATCCATCGGATTACCGTTGTATATAATATGCCCCCCTTTGTCAATGATTAAAAGCTTGTCGATCAGCTTGTACAGATCGGATGAAGGCTGATGGATATTGATAATCACCAGACGGCCTTTTAAGGTCTGTCTTTTCAGCAGGGTGATGACCTTTTCCGAATCCATCGAAGACAAACCCGAAGTGGGTTCATCTACAAACAAGATAGAGGGCTCCCTGATCAGCTCAAGGGCTATATTAAGCCTTTTGCGCTGGCCACCGCTCAGCACTTTCCTTAACGGGTTTCCCACGACGAGATCACGTGCTTCCACCAGATCAAAGTCTGTCAGGGCTTTTTCAACCAGTTTGACGATACCATTATGGTCGATATGGCTGAAACACAATTTTGCATTGTAATAGAGGTTTTCAAATACAGTCAGTTCCTCAATCAACATGTCATCCTGGGGGACAAACCCGATAACACCTTGTAGCTTGCCGGATTCTGCATGCAAATCATACCCATTGACGGAAATGGTACCATTACTCAATTTATAACTTCCGTTTAAAACATTGAGCAAGGTGGATTTCCCGGTTCCGCTACCCCCCATGACAGCAACCAACTGTCCCGACCGGCCTCTGAAGCTAAACTTATGGATGCCAATCTCGGTAGCGTTGAATTTGTATTCTATATCAATAGCCCTATAGATAATCCGGCCTTTATCTTCTCTCTGAATAAACTTTTCAGCTACCGTACCATAGTATACCGGTGGCATCAGCGATGTCTTTATGATTGAACCGGCATTGAATACATAGGTTCTGTCCTGCTCCATCATGGTGCCGTTCATATACAGGTTTCGTGGCCCACTGTACCTGAAAAAGAATAAATTGGTGCTTCTCACATGCAATACCCAGACCAATACCTGTTGCGGTGGGTTGTAAATATGTTTTATCCCACTGAAGGGCACCTCTTTCTTTCCGGATATCAATAAAAGTGCACTTTTGTCCGATACATCTTCGGGACATTTCAGAATGAAGTCATTGATATTCCTGAAATCATTTTCATTGATCTGAAGCTCACGGGCGACAATACTTACAAAAGCAAGCGCCTGCTCTCCAACCGCGTCATCACTTTTCATAAAATTAAGGAGCAATCCGATCAGAATGACCCTGGGCTCCTCTTCCATTTCAGCATTCACATGCCTGCTGATTTCAAGAATCTTCAGATAGGTTTCGGCATTGCTTCTCCCTTTGGGTTCATTTTTATCACGATGCACCTCCCCCTGATACTTATTTAAATAGAAGTCATAACGCTCCAGGTAAGCTTCAACAAATTCCTGACTGTAATATTTTGAAAGGAAAAAATCCACCAATGAGCGCGTCCTGCCTTTATCATCCGCTTTGATAATATCAGAGAGGAGGGCGAACAATTGCATCAGGGCTTCAAGTAGTGTTTCACTCATAAATGGTAATTTTGGTAACGCTAATTCAGGACGGACAGTATAACAAAAAAAAGGAGCCTGTTTCTTTTTCAAGATAGCCCCTTTTTATTTTTTTCCCATTTACTGGGGTTTATTCAATTTACTCTATGATTTTATTACGTAGTTTTCTTACTTCTTCTTTTATTGAGTTCAACTGACTTTCAGTGATTGCTTTTTCCTGAATTGAATCATAGATTTTTTTCATCGGCATCAAGTCATCATATACTGCTTTTACATCCGGATTGTTGGCATTCTTAGACAACAGACCTAAAAGCTTGTCAAGGGATTTCTTCTGATCAAGGATGATCTTAACCATCTCTACGTTATTATATGTATTCTCAGAAATATGAGTGGCGATATACAATCCCTCAATCCAGCTACCTGCCATGATGATTGTTGACACACCCCCTCTGTCATTTTTCTGTAAATAATTATAGGTACTGTAGAATGAATTCGTGATTATCTTAATTAGTTTTTCCTTATCATCCCCGCTCTGCTCAATTTTATCAATTATTTCAGGATCAATGGCTGCGCTGATGTTGAGTTCTTCAATCAGAACTTTCGACGCCTTCATATAGTTCATCGTTTCCTGACGCTGGCGATAGGTACTAACATAGCTTAGATCAGCACCGTAAACACCCAGGTTCAGAGCCTGATTTTTTTCAGTAAGATACTTATTAACATTATCTGCAGGATTTGAAAGGCTAAATATATATGCAGCGCCTATACGGTTCAGCATTTCTGTTAACTCGAAGGCTGTGGGCAATGGATATACTACTTCCTTGACATCCTTCTCGACTTCTTTTTTATTAACTTTATCTGAAGATTGCTGGCGACTATTGCATGATGTCAGAAATGCAACAAATGCTAATACTAATGCAGCAGAAACAGATTTTCTTATTTGTTTTCTCATAACAATATTGATTCAATTGGTTTCTACAAATATAGTAGATTTAGTTGAAAACTGTTTTATCTGACTTTTAATTTATATCATGATCTGTTGTTTTTCATTATGTTTTGTCAACGCATCGGTTAAAAACCCGGGCATAGCGGGCAGTTTTTTCACTATCCAGTGACGGTTTGATTTCAATCTGGTTCCCGCCACCTGAATCAGGTAAAGTGCAGTCATTGGGTTTAACAACCTGAATCAGATCGTTGTATTCCAACAAAAAGGTCAGATAGAGCTCTTTGACGATCTTAAGCTTTTCTGACTTTTCACGGTATTCGGGTGTAAGATCTATAGATTGCATAGTTTGTAATACTTTATCTGTCTGTAGAATTCATTTTGAACCCAATATACGACGAACTCCTCCACCGTCTATGCCGTGGAGGAATCACCAGTTATGCAACAATCCCAAATAGTTTATGACTCAGTTGAAGTTCTGAATTTGGATTTTTGTTGTTGCGCTTCAGTAAAAATAATATATTCATTCACCAGCTCCTCCGGTAAATACACCAGCGCTTTCACCCTATATTCTTCGGGTATCCCGTAACAGGCTTCTGCAATTGAACAGGTAATGCAGGTAAGGGTATCGCTATCCCCTCCCAATGAAATGGCCAGACGAATGGCATCCTCAAAACCTGTACTATCCAGAAAAGCCGTGATTGCTTGCGGTACGGTCCCCTGGCAAGTCTCGTTAAACCTGTATGTCGGGCGTATCTCATCGCAGGTTAGGGTAAGATCATAACCGAAACGAATGGTTATCTCCTGCCTGATATCCTCTTTCGTCTTGCCCGTTCTGGCCAGATAGATGGCTGCGGACACAGCCTGTGCCCCTTTGATTCCCTCCGGGTGGTTATGGGTTACTTCGGCGGAACGTTTGGCTACTTCCATCGTCTCTTCCAGCGAATCGAAATACCAGCCGACAGGAGATACCCGCATGGCCGATCCGTTTCCATAACTACCATACGGCTTCGGCGTATCACTGATGATCCATCGAACAAAGGAACCACCATATCCTCCCATCGGGTTATTGTATTGCCTGCACAGCTCCTGCAATATTCCGGTATACTTACCACAGCTGTATTCCGGGTCACTCATCAGCCAACGCGCCGTTGCAACGGTACATATACTATCATCCGTATATTCACACTCCGGATGAAACAGCTCAAAGTCCTTGCTTTTGAACTCCTGAAACTCAAATCGTGAGCCTACGATGTCTCCTATGATTGCGCCTAAAATATCTTTAAATTATTTGAACCAGTGTCAACATTTACACCCTACTTTACACCCTACTTTACACCCTACTTTACACCCTACTTTTGAGGAATAATCTTCCAACGGCCGGTTTTATCTGATCCAACCCGTTCAATAATACCACTTTTTCGAAGGATAGAAATCTGTTTTTCTACTCCTTTTATTGAAATTCCAATAGAATTAGAGATTTCGGAAATAGTAATATCGGGATTTTCGGACATTAGTTCAATTATTTTTTCCCTGCTACTCTTTGTGGATTTCTCCACAGTTTCTTCCACAGTCTGTGATTTCGGATAAAACTCAATTTGCAATCCACCAAAACCGGTATCAAAAGCAGGAGCAGGTAATCCGGCCTCCACGCAAAGGTTGACAATCTTCTCAATACCACGTCCCCACGATTCGATCATCCCGGCACGAAAGAAAGCGTTGGCCACATCAGGATTATTAGGCTTAGAGGGATGTGAAGTCAAGAGGCGCTCCACCGTCCAGTCAGCAGGTAATTGCCCGTCATTCCATATACGAAGTTTATTTTCCAGCACTTTGATCTGAATGGGAACTCCCGAGCTGTAATCCTTATGCGCAATGGCATTGAGCACCGCCTCACGCAACGCGTTTTCCGGATAAGGAAAAGTCTCGGTACGCTGTATACCTTCGTATCCCACATACGCTTTCAGGTATTTGGTTAAAAGAATCTCCATGGTTTTATCCACCTGTGCAAATAAATTACCATGCACTTCGTCTTGATAAACCAGGTCAGCCTCGGTTGCAAAGTAACCGATCTTTACATACGCCCCGGTAAAGAACTTCTCAGGTCGGGAATGAAACAGTAAAGCTACCGCACGTTTCAATTCACCTTTCTCTGTAAGGTTGAGATGATCCAGCAATTGAGCATTGCTTTCTGACAACGTCTCCTCCTCCATGCGTTTGGAACGGGTTGCCTTTTTCCGGAAAAGATCAAAAGCGGATTGGTCAAGTTCTTCCGGGGTTAATTGCGATAAAGGGATACTGTCCCAATGTTTACCCGTTTTTTGCAGGATAAATTTATTGAGGGCATTGCCTTTCAACTCCTGTTTTGTACTACCACTCCGGTAATGATACTGTCCTTTGTAACTGATAGGATACGGATATGGCTCCACAACAATCTCGATATACTGCTGTCCGGCCTCTTCCAGCAGATTGACATCGACCATGATACCCAAAATATCCCGTACCTTATTGGGAATCTCTTCGGAAAGCTGTTTGGCATTGTCAATACCGACCACAACACCATCGTCATTTTTACCGATTTGCAATATACCACCCTGTGCATTGGCAAAACCGCAAATCCACTTGATGTATTCATCGCGCCAGGACTCTTTCCACTCTATGTTTTGATTCTCGTTCATGATCACTGTTTTGCCCGATATTTCTGATCAGGGTGATTGATATTATTGGGATAAAGTCTTTCGAGTTGACCAGAAGCTACAAGCTTAGGAATAACCATATTTTTCAGATAATCCCTATTCCTGGTTACTATAATCGCAATTTCATCCACTGAAATAAACTCTTTACGACAAGATTCAAGGATAAACTTCGCTAATTCATTAGGAGACAATCTTTTCGCAATCATACGAGAGGTGTCAACATTAGCACCCGAGGTGTCAACATTAGCACCCGAGGTGTCAACATTAGCACCCGAGGTGTCAACATTAGCACCCGAGGTGTCAACATTAGCACCCGAGGTGTCAACATTTCCTTCCAACTCTGTAAAAAGAGAATGAGAAGAACCATCGGGAGTTTTCAGGCGATAAACCGTCCCCCGACCTTTACCCGAAGGTACCAAATATCCGTTTGTACATAGACTAATCAGAAGCTTGGAGATTTCAGAAGGATGGGCTGACATAAACCGCTGTAACCGCGTATTAGAAATCGAACCTTCTATCTCGGCCGTAGTCAAAACCACTAAACCTTCACCATACATTTGACGCACTTCATCACCGAATAAACGCGCCAGGTGATCAATCGATTTTTGAGGCAAAAGACTCTCCATACGTAACGACAACTCCACACGTGATGGTTTGATATCCACTTTTATATCGGGTTTACGCCAATGGTATCCCTCCCAGGCGGAAAGAATACGCGTACTACCCGAACCTGCTTTTTCACCGAATCCGAGAAGAATAAACATCGTCTGAATACTATTATTTCGGGGAACACTGATTCCTCCGCGATAATATTGATCAATAGTGATCAGTAGATTTCCCGGATTGGCAAAAACAAAATAATCGGCAAACTTTTTGACTACCACACCTCCCGGAATTGAATAGTCGGCATGTACGAGAGCATTTACAAAAGCCTCGCGTAATGCTTCATGCAAAGTATTCTCGTCTTTTCGTTGTCCTTCCTGTAACTGAAAGGGCATAGGCAAAGAACTGCTCAGTTTGGGCCAAACCTTAAAATAAAACTGAAATATATTGGCTTCCCAGGTTCCGTCCGGGAATACCCTATCTGTCCAGCGGTTTGAAGTATTCAGTATCTCCTGATAATCGAGATGAAAATCAGGAAAAGCCTCTATAATGGAAAGATGTTTGCCAAACATCAACAGCCCGGCAACAGTAAGTCCCTCTTTGCGGGTATGACGATCTCTGCGCCATCCCCCTATCTTTTCAAGCAATCCTTTATCATCTTCTTTTAAATAGGGATGCGACGGCTTTGCACTCCGGAAAACCTGTCGAAACTGGAACAATGAAGCGGAATCAATATCCTCAAGCGTAAAATTATCCAATATCCGGGCATCTGGTTTAGTGGGCATACCATCGGCAATCATTTGACGAACCTCCTCGGCGGTACACAAATAATCTCCCGTATTATTTCGTTTATAGGTTCCTCTTAATGGATCAGTTCCCAGGTACACCGGCTTTGTTTTGTAATCGGCCGGAGGAACATTAATTGCTAATATAGCAGCTCCATCTTCCAATTCTATGATTTGGACATTCTTATCGGATAGAATATTTACGTTGACCCTTGTCTTGTTGTTTATCTGATTCCAGAAGTCATCCTGGTATTTCCGGAGATCCAGTTTACTCAGTCCATCTACCTTTACCTTATCATCTTTTTCGGTAATGCCCAACACAATACTACCTCCCTCTGTGTTTGCAAAAGCAGAGTAGCTCTCCCACAGGCTTTTAGGCAATCCTCCTTTAGCGCTCTTAAACTCCAGTTCAAACGATTCGCTCAGCAAATCGTTTTGTTCCAGCAGATCATAATATGCAAAACTATTGTTGTCCATTGATTGTATTATGTTGCATTTCAAAATCTTTCTCGTCAGCTACTATCACCTAGCTATATCCCAGCATTTGAAGCTGAGAGACCAGATTATTTTCTAACAATTGTTCGGGTTGTGAGGTCATACTACTATTCTTGAAATTGCGAGATTCTTGCAAAATCTCGCAATTTCTATAAACTATGTTTCTTTAGTAAATCATCAAATTGCCCTGATTTCACAAAGCTTTGCTTTATCTTATTCACCATAATAACAGACAGAAATCCCAATTCCTCAAGCCCTTTTAAATCATTCCGGGCCGTAAAATTAGACACCTGGAATCTGTTTTCCATTTCTTTGCTATTCAATATTCTGTCTGGTTCTTCGTGCAATAGCTTTATAATCTGAGCTTGCCGCTCATTGATATTGGGTATTCTCAGGAATTGAGCCGCGTTTTTTGCCTCCTTTTGTTTCCGCCTGATATACTCTTTCAAAGCATCAAACGCCTTTTCCATAGTTTTCAGGTGATATGTAATAAAGTAAGTCAGGTCGTTCTCATCGTTTTCTACATAGAGATACGCCTTTTCGTACTGACTCTTCGTGTCTTTTATAATCCTGGAAATAGATAGATATCCTGTTAACCAATAGCCCTTTTTTAGCATATACCAGTAAAAAAGAGTGCGGGCAGTCCGGCCGTTACCATCACTAAACGGGTGAATCCATGCAATCATAAAATGGATAATAATTCCTTTAATAATGGGATGAATAAACTCTTTTTGGTCTTCGTTGAAGAAATCGCACAACGCTTTCAGTAATTCCGGGATTTCTTCATAATGAGGAGGTTCATGTACAACCTCACTGGTCACATGATTAACGACAAAGATATCATCGTTCGTTCGTAACACACCTTCTTCCTGAGGTTTGTCAAGTGTATCTTTAGAGATCAGGCTATGTATATAAAGCAGGTTTTCCAAGGTGAGATCTTCATCCCGATGCTCTGTGATGTATTGAATGGTAACGAAATTATTCAAGATCATCTGCTCCGACCTGTTTTTAGGTTTCAGCTCTTTTTGAAGCATCTCTTTCGCTTTCTTGCGGGTAGTAGCCGCCCCCTCCATCTGACTGCTTGAGATAGCTTCTTCCATAATGGAATTGATCAGATATTTCGACTTTTCGGTTTCGACAATGCCTACATTGCTACCCAGACTGCCCCCTATATTGAGATCGAAGTAATGGAGTGACTTCTGGAGATAATCCGTATTGGTAAAGCTGAAATTATATTTGCCGAATGGGAGCGTAAAGCTTTTGAGCATCCTGCTCACTTTTATAGCATACCACAAATCTACGGGAGAATGCTCTTTACTTTTGTATTTCACCTTGTCCCAATAGAGGTAGTCATTGTTGATGGATTTCAGGAAATCTTCTGATTGAATTGCCATAAAGAGGCTGAGTCCCTTTTGCAGCAACTCTTCTTTTGAGATATTTGGAGCCGGTTCTATCATAGAATCTGGTATTAATCCCCGTAAATATAGCGAGAAATTGCGAGATTCTTGCAATTTCTCGCAATTTCTCGCCATATCATCACAACTAATTCATTTCCTTACTCATCTTACAACTTTGAGTCATCGGATGAGTAATATAAAAACAGCGGGATGTATAACGTTGAATCGTACGCAAGCTTTTGTTTAAAGTGCTTGCCAAAGCAGGTGCATTCATTCCCGGCAGGGTTTGAATGGTTTGATAAAGTTCTTTTTCAAGTGGATTTACACCGCCACTATCCAATATAGAATTGCTATTTGCACCGCCAACGCCACTATTTACACCGCCATTGTTTAATTTAGCTTTAATAATTTCAGAAACAAATCACCAGTTATTAAAGGCGAAATGCCCTTATTATTGGCACTTTACATTGCAAATAAAAAATACCAGGATTGTATTCTTTAATTATTTCTTTAATATAATCCATTTGGGTTTTGTTCTACTACCTATATTCAGTATTGTATTACCAGCCATTTCTTGCAGAAGATTGTTTACCTTTATTTTCCGTTGCTTATCTGTCATATATTCAGGTAATTTATCCAGAAGCAAAGCGTCAATCTCATGATCACTGTTTATTTTGCAGCGTAGTATGTAATTTGAGAACATAAAAGATTGACTATATTCTTTGAATCCCTGGTCAGCAAAGGTAGCTTACACATACAGCAAATCAAAACCATACCGGTAATCAATCAGTTTATGTTCCTGCTGATTTTCAATCCATGCTTTTTCCTGATGGCTGATTTCAATAATATCATTTGTAGTGGTATCCCTAAAGCGGTCTGCAATATCGTTCAGCACCTTCAATTCACCCTCCGAAAAAAGAGAACTATCAAATGCCCGACCGGTTTTGGGTAGAAATTGCTCCCCCAACCCGCCATTATCAAAGGCAACACTTCGAATGTCAATATCTCCGAGATTGACAAAATGCTCAAAAAGGCTCTGGAAATTATTGGGTACCGGTCCCATCGGAATCGCCCGATATGGTGTGCCACTGATGGAATAACCAGTACGTTTATAATGGGTGAAATCAGCGTAAAACAACAGCTTATTCAGCTTAGTCTTCCACGGTTGCAGTCGCTCTCCAAAGAAGACTACCATTTCTGCTAATTTTGCCAGATTCGGCTTTACAAAACCAGTCTGGGCATCCGGTTGAAGCTTGCTAAATAAAAAGCGTTCGATGAATACATTTTGTTTCACCGCTTTCTGCTCCTGAATACATCCCTCTATCCGATGCTCTGCCTTTTTCAGGGCAGCTCCTTCTAATACATTACTGATCTCCACCAACTTTTTAAATTCGTGTGGATCCGATACCATTTGTATCAGACGGGCATTCGACTGGCGGGGAACCTCTCCGGCCTCGTAGTTGCGGTAACTATTTGCCCCAAAACCCAATATTTCAGACATCTTCGATGCAGACAGATCATACATCTCCCGGATAGCCCTGATTTCTGCCGGAAACGGAATATTGTATTTTGTCCGATATTGATTCACCAGCTGGTTGTAATTCAGTTCGGCAAATACTTCATCCTCGAACTGCTCTCCTGTCTCTTCGCATTGATAGGTATGAAAATATACATCAAACTCCTCTTTCCGAAAAGTCATTCGCCTCCACTCTTTCCGGACGATCATCTCTTTGCCTGTAAACGGACTCTTCATGATTCGTGGTCTATTTCTTAAATGGATAATTCATTTTGTGCGCAGCCGTATGAAACGAGATACAGATTACATTACTGTTGGCGACACCCATACTCACTTTGATATACACCTCCCTGCCCTTCACCTGCTTTCCAAAAACCCACATGGGAAGAATTCCTCTCATCTTTTCATCCAGAGGCCCTTGTGAATAATCTTCAACCGCTAGTTTTCGGATTATCTCTTTCCGTGCGGAAGGGGCAATCTCCAGATCATGCAGTGTCTGCGCATTCTTACCTCGTTCATCCAGAAAAATAATTCCAAAAATATCCAGTTTGGTTTTAAGTTCTCTGAGATAGGATTCTACTTCCTGTAATGTCGCCATTCGTATTTTGAGATTACAAAAATACAACAATTATTCAACTTTAAAGTTGAACTACAACCCAATAATTCAACTTTATTAAACTTCAACCCAATAATCGCCAGGCCAATAGAGACAAGTCCGTTGTTGAGCCTTTGGCTTCACTTCCTTGAAAACAGTCGCAAGGCGAAGTTACTCCCTCACCTCATACCTCTCATCGTATATCTCCTGCAGGTTCTTTCCGTTGTACGTCCAGTAAGGTGTCGGTTGCACGGAATATTCCAATCCCAACAAATCACGGGTTACGGCAGTCAGCGAAGATTCCTGGCCGCAATAACTGACCTTTTTAGCATCACACACATCTACCACATAGGTCTCTCCATCGCGATTAAACTCCAGTTTAGCACCAATCGGTAATCCCATCTCTGTAAAGTTGAGCGGTGGTCGTTTCTTCTTCATCTTCATTCCTGCCAGACGATCCCCATCCGACAGGTCATTATTGATCTCTTCGGCCACTTCCGAGGTAATGTCGCTGCTTTTATCAAGCAATTTGAGGATCGCAATAGCCTGCTCGGGATTGATTTCAAAGAACTCACGTTGCGCATGAATCCGGTAAGGGTGAAATGCGATATGCAGTGCTTTTTCCACCACGGCACAATCAATCACCTTGCAAGCATATTCGCACTGAAAGGGTACAGGCACACTGGTATTAAACAGTTCCTTCATCCGGGCTTCCACATTCTCTTTGTTGGTCATCCCTATCTTGACCAGATCGGGTATCGCCGGATTGGTCAGGACATAGACGATTCCGTAATTTTCTTTTTTGGTGGTCATGGTATTTATAACTTTATCAATGCCATTAGTAAATTGTATTGCTGTTTGGTTTCAGGAACCTTTAGGTCTAGTTTTGAATGAAGTGTAGTATTCGAGTATGCTATTTTTGCATTATCCAATCCAAACAGGCCTGATAACCAGTTAATATCATTCCAGTTATGTATATCCTTATGTTTAAACCCTCCTTTTCCATCAGGTCGTGCCCATATGTCTGCAATGGCTAGTATGTATTCGTTTTTAAAACCTAGTTTACTTTGTAATTCTTCTCGGAATTTAATTGCTTTACCTTCATTACATAAACGCTTTACATCTTTGACCAATGAATTATCTTGATTCTTTATAACTCCTCCTCTGAAGCGTTTAGCCTCGATATAAATGACAGAGTCATGATTTGATATATGAATCAAGGTATCAAAGTGTTCCCCCTTATTCCCAAAAGGCATCTCCTGCCAGCAAATAGCTTGTCCTTTTGCTTCTGCTAACAGGTTCTTTGTAAAAAAGAAGGTCTGATTCCTTTCTGTAAAGCCGTTTGAACCCTGTGCCGGATAAAACTTCTTAAACACATCATTGTAATCTTTGTGAGTTTCTTTAAAGGCATTTTCTACCAGATTTATAACTTCCTCCATTTTCTTGGTATATTTAGATTATTCTCCCCACACCTTCGCAATTCGATCCTTGATCTTCTGCTCGTTTATAGCAATTTTCTTTTTTAACTCTTCAATCTCATTCTGATAGCTTTCTATTTCTGCTACTATCTCTTTCTGAACGGATATGGGAGGAAGGGGAAACATAAAATCTTCAAGACAACTTTTAGGAACACGTTGCAATCCACCAGTACCAGTCATTTTGGGAATAGAATATTCTCTAAAGACATTTGATGTTACAATTTGGAAAATAAATTGTGGAAGTATTTGATTTGAGCCCCTGATCACAAATAGTTCACTTGATCCAAATCCGATTCCATTCAATAAATTCTTTGCTAAGCCAGCTTTACCATTCTCAAAGCATGGAGTAACTTTTGCCAAGACCACATCATCATTTTGGAAATATGTATAAGCACCTTTTAGAACTTCTGCAAGTTTTCTTTTTTCTTTTGGTAAAAACGAAATATTATGTTCATTTACGTCTTGCATTGGAACAAAAGAAACTTCTGTATCTAATTCCAACTCTTTAAGTTCAGACTTCTTTGGATTGATGTCACAAATATCACCAAGTCTAACAATCTCAAATTTAGATGAAATGAAACTATCAAGCTTATACCTCTCCCCGCTCAAATTATACTCTCCATTCTCCCCAATCTCGGCTTTTGGTACCAACGAAACCAGTTTATCATCGGTAAACTCAATCGGTTCGCCATTAAACAAAGCCTTGCGGTAGGCAGTCAGTTTATTGAACACCTCCGGCAGATCGTTTGCCTTGATAGGACGACGCTGTGCCCCGAGGTCAAAACCATCGGCTTCTACTTTGGCAAATAGGATTTTGTCGGTCATCCTCGCCAATGGTTTATCGAGCCATAGGATAGAGGTTTTCACGCCGCTGTATGGATTAAATACACCGGCAGGCAACGAGATCACCCCCACCAGGTAATGTTCATCCACCAGCATTTTGCGCAGGCTCTTGTAGGCCGTGGCACTCTGGAAGATAATTCCCTCGGGGACAATGATTCCCGCACGTCCGGTCGGGGTCAGGTGTTCCGCCATATAATCCACAAAGAGCACCTCGCTACGGTTGCTCTTGATGCTGAAGCGCTTGTGCGGTCGTATCCCGCCCTTTGGCGTCATAAATGGAGGATTGGCAAGGATTACATCGAAATATTCGTTCCAGCGATCCTCACTGGTTAGGGTATCATATTCCGAGATGTGCGGATCGGTAAATCCGTGCAGATAGAGGTTTACCAGACTCAGGCGCACCATATCGGGCGAGATGTCGTAGCCCTTGATGTTGTTGATCAGGCGGGCACGTTCGTCGGGCGTGATCCTATCGCCATTGTATTGCTTGCCGTTGACGGTCAGCTCGTCGAGCTTCACGTTATGCAGTTCAAAGGCGTGCGGGTCTTTTGCCGCATCCCAGTTGGAAGAATTTTCCTTCAGGATATGTTTATAGGCTGAAATAAGGAATCCGGCAGTACCACATGCCGGGTCCAGTATTGATTCGTTCTTTTTCGGAGCAATCAGTGCAGACACAAAGTCAATGATGTGCCGCGGCGTACGAAACTGTCCCGCATCACCCTGACTACCCAGTACTGAAAGCAGGTATTCAAAGGCATCGCCCAGCTTCTCACTGTGATCGTAGGTAAACTGGTTGATGATCTTCAGGAAGCTTTTCAGCGTTTCGGGATCGCGATACGGCAAGTAGGCATTCTTGAATATATCACGGAACAGCTGCGGCAGATTGGGATTTTGCGCCATCTTCAGGATTGCCTCGCTATACAGGCTCAGCATCTCGAAACCACCCAGTCCCGGATCAAATATCCTGCGCCAGCCATATTTCTCGTATTCTCCGGTGAAGAAAGAGGGCTCCCCTCCCAACTCCTCGGCATCCGTATCCATGTCGTCCATGAATTTGTAAATCAATGCTATGGTGATCTGCTCTACCTGACTCTTGGGATCGGGCACCTTGCCCACGAGAATATCGCGTGCCGTATCTATGCGGCGTTTCGTTTCGTTGTCTAACATTTATTGGTCGTAAAATTTATCTTCGTTCCATTTCACCGGATTGTGGATAATGTAATGTTCTATCCGGTCAAATTCGGGTTGACTTCTGATTATATGATCGTGAAACCTGGGTTGCCAGGCAAATATTTCATAATTGTTTTTATTGCACCACCGGGATAATGATGATTTGAATTGGCCCACCATGGCAGAAATCGATCCGGGAATGGTTTTGCCGAATTGGTTTTGATTGTTTGGTGCGTTTTGTAGGGACACGCCATGGCGTGTCCCTACGGTGGAATCATCACCAATTATCCCGATAATCCCATGTATATGATTCGGCATTACCACAAATTCACCCAATTGCACCTGTGGAAAATGGGTAGGTATTTCTTTCCAGAATATTTCTGCCTGTTGTCCTATTGGGGTCAGATTCATTTTCCCGAAATCTATTTTCCCGAAAAAAAATCTTCTCTCGTGGGTACAGATCGTGATAAAATACCATCCTTCGGAGGCATAATCGTAATTTCTGAGGCGAATATTCTTCCTTTCCCGCTCTATCATCCCTACATAAACCGGTTCAGTGACACATAATCCTTGATATATTCCGGTATAATCTGCCGCCAGCTCTTGCTCACTGCTTTGAAATCCTTGATATTGAATGTCGGGTTGACATTCAACTCGGTAAATTTCTTTTTTTCTATAATATCCCGCACCTTATTGTCGGTAACATAAGCTTTGAAATAATATTTCAGGGCAATAATATCGTCTTCCTCTTCGGGTTTGTAATCGGCTATAAACTTCTCAAACTCCTCTTCCAGCAGTTCATCCTTCGATTTGAAATAAGGAATCAGTCCGAAAATCTTTTCCAGAATCTCCCGCATGGTAATCCTGCGGTCCACTTCCACCGATTTACGCAGTTTCTCCAACGTGTAAAACTCGGAAGGTTTATTCATGATTTCCCGGTTGATGTAATCCAGCACCACATCCCATTTACCTTCCCGGATGTTATCCGCCACAAACTCATCGTTCTTCATTTCATCTTCAAACTTATTGAAGAACATCCGGTCAATACGCATTCCGTTGAGTCCGATAACCTCTTCCTTTATCAATTTGATTTTATCTTCATCGAAAGTCTCGTACTCCTCTAGTGGAGGTTTCGGGCCGTCCCCTCCTCCACCATTCCGGGTAGTATGGGCAGGTAGTTTCAGTACCTCGTCGTAATCAAACTTCTCCTCGAAATACTCACAATTGGCAAAAAAGTCAAAGAGTTTAAAGCTCTTCTTGTCGGTCGGCTTGAACTCCTTTTTCAGCTCCTGATCAATAAACTGCTCCGAAAAATCGTGCTTCCGGGTTCCCCTTCCTTTGATCTGGATAAAATCGGTGGGCGAGAATATCGGACGCATCAGGCAGAGATTGAGTATATCGGAACAATCGTAGCCGGTAGTCATCATCCCCACGGTTACACAGACACGGGTCTTCGAGGTTCGGTAGAGCGGATTGAAATTGCCTGTTCCGCTCAGGTTGTTGCTTCTTTCGGTAAAATTCATCGTCATTTGCTGCGCATCCGACACCAACGAAGTTACCTGCATGGCAAAGTCGGAATTATACCTGCCCGGATAGAGCTTATCGGCCATCTCGTTGAGTATCTGAGTCAGTTTAGCGGCATGATTCTGACTCACGGCAAAGACAATGGTCTTTCCCATTTCCCCTGATATGGGATCACGCATCGCATTTTCCAGAAAGGTCTTACAGAAAACTACATTCGTCCGCTCTGAAAAGAATTTGCGCTCAAAATCCCGATGAAAAAAAGAAGTCTCTTCCTCTTCTCCGTTTTCGTCCGCTTCAATAACTGCATATCCTTCGTCCGAAAGCAGTTGAGTGGTGACTTCCGTACGGGCATCCACCACGGTAGGATTGATCAGAAATCCGTCTTTTACCCCATCCAGAAGGGAATACCGAAAGGTTGGTTCCCCAGATTCACACCCAAAGGTACGATAGGTATCGAGCAACAAACGTCGTTCCAGTTCACGGGGATCCTTTCCCTGCTTGTCGGGGTTAAACTTCTTGATGTAGTCTTTGGGAGTTGCGGTAAGTCCCCCCAGCTTATAGCCCACAAAATATTCAAATACGGCCCGCGCGTTTCCACCGATGGATCGGTGCGCCTCGTCAGAAATTACCAAATCGAAATCGGTAGGTGAAAATAATTTCTTGTATTTGTTGTTGAAAAGCAGTGACTGAACAGTGGTGACCACCACTTCGGCATGTCGCCAGTCGTCACGGTTTTCTTTGTATATAACTGATTTGTAATCGTTTTTGAGATAATCCACGAAAGCCTTCTGAGCCTGATCTTCCAGCTCCAGCCTATCCACCAGAAAAAGTACCCGACGGGCATTCCCTGTCCTGAGGAAAAGCTTGATCACAGCTGCTGAGGTCAGTGTCTTTCCCGTACCCGTTGCCATCTCAAAGAGAAACCGCTCCTGTTTTTCAGCCACCGATTTCTGAATGGCCTTGACGGCCTTGATCTGGTAGTGACGCATAAAGCGCACTTTTGTACGGGATATAAAATTGGGCCGGGTCGTTTCGTTTTGATATTCAGGGTCTGCCTCATAACCCGGATATTGCGTCAATGCTATATAGTCAGCATTTACAGGTTCATGGATCAGACGCTCTTTATCCGGTGTAAAATTCTTGTACCCCTCTACCGAACCGGGATTAGGGAAAGTAGTAATGATATTCGGGTTACCATGTAACAGATCCCAGAAGTAATGGAGATTACCATTGGATAAGATCACAAAGCGGCAATTCTGTGATTTGGCATATTTCCGTGCCTGCTCCTTGCCAACCAACGGATTTTTATCTTCCGCCTTGGCTTCCAGCACGATCAACGGAAATCCTTTTTCATCAAGCAACAAGAAATCGACAAAGCCGTTTTTGGTCTTCTCAAAGTTTTCACCAAACTCATTGATGGCTGAGGTGGTGATTTTCACGTTGTTCTCCAGTACAACATTGGCTTTGCCATTTTTATCATCAAGCAATCTCCAACCCGCCTCTTCCAGCAATTTATTGATTTTTATTCGTGCCTTGGCTTCCTTCATAGTCTGTCACTGAATGAAATAATGTCCCTTTTTGCCTGCAAGTTACAATTTAAATGTGAATGAAAGTAAAGGAAATAGCTGGAAACTTCATCATTATTCATTTATCCTAAGATTTCAAATTCATAAATCACCCAATCTACCCCATTTACCCCCCAAACAGCATCACTCTTTCCATATACTTTACTATAGGTTTGGTCTTAGTTCACTCTATAAAAAAACTGGTATAACACTGATATAATATATATATAATACTGGTATAAAATATGCTTTATAAGGGAAGTATTATATCAGTATTTAATTAATATATAACCAATTTATATTATCTTTGGAACTATAAACAACCTATACTAAACCTATATTGAAGTATAGGGAAACCTATAGAAAAAACAACAGCATTATGGCAAAAATCAAAGGCGTACTACAGGCCACGGGAAGCATCAGGGGGATATCGTTTTATACCCGCATGGGAAGCGAAGAGGTAATTATGCGCACCAAAGGTGGTGCAAGCAGAGAGAAAATAAGGAAATCGCCAAAGTTTGAGAAGCTACGGCAATGCCAGAAAGAGTGGTCGGGATGTACAAAAATGGGCTCCGGTATCCGGTTGGCATTGGGAGAATTACCCCGATTGGCCGATTATGGCGTATCGGGTACCCTGAACGGCATTGCCAAGACCTTGCAGAAGATGGATATGGAACAACCGGTGGGACAACGCGACGTGTTGCTCTCGGTACAAAGGGATATTCTGGCGGGTTTTAGTATGAACCGTAAGTACTCTTTCGATAGTGTGCTCCGGGCTACTCCCACCGCGGTAATTGATCGCTATAATCTATGTGCCGGCGTGACCATACCACGGATCAACACCGACATACATCTGGTCAACTTTCCCAAACTGCCATTTTTCCGCATCCTGGTTACATTTGGTACACTGTCGGATATGGTGTATAATCCGGATACAAAGGACTATGTACCCAGGGATTATTCTTATCACGCCGGAGGCTATACATTGAAAAGCGAGTGGTTTCCCACTCAGGGAGTGGTGGAGGAACAGAGTTTTAATCCCGTGATGAAATATTCCAATCCGGGGGATCTCTCCGACGCTACAACGATGATTCTGGGCATCGGGGTGGAATTCGGTACGGCGGGCTATGATGGGAAACCTATAGAAGTGAAATACGCGGGGTGCGGAAAGGTATTGTTGGTGAAGTGATATCCAGTTGACGGGTTACAATATCTTTTTCCTACGCCTTATTCATTTTCTCCATAAATTGACGAAGCAATTGAGCCTCCCCCTCATTAAGCTCACTCAATTTGATGCGATAAATGCTATTTTCGGCAGTTAATACATATTCCGAGGGAGAATATTCCACCGATGCAATCTCATCAAAATAAACCTCATTTGAAGACGGATAGTGAAGAATGAATGACCCGGACATTATCGAGAGGTAATAACGCTCCCTGAAGATGATATGAGTACACAAGAAATGGCCGAACAAGGCATATAGTATCATATCATACGCTTCTGCATGACCTGCATTATACAGTTTCCACAGATAATATGCCAGTGCAACAGACAATCCGGCCAGAAAAAGCCAGAAGTCGGGGCGGGCATACCGTTTGCCCAGCCGGTTTAATGCTTCCCGGCGTATCCTTTTCCGCCGCTTATAGAAAGAAAACTGCACCAGAATCATAAATACCGGCATCACGGCATAGCGCAGCCATTCATTGGGCATGGTGGTAAACCAGGCCATGGCTACGATCAGTGATATTACAGGTTTTAGCGTATTCGGTTTCATGGTCTTAGTGTATGGTCAGGCGGATTTATACTGAGTTTTTTCCGGCTATGTTTTTGCTTACTTTATTGCGCCGGAAAGTAAGGCCCGGGGCAGGCGACAGAAAAAACCCCAGACACTCCAAACAACTCATAATCTACAGCTTAGCAGGTAATTCACTCAGATACTGTAAAGAATTACCGCAAAGCCAGTGCTTCATTTTCCTTCTCCGTCATATTTTTGCGGGCTTCATCGGTC
>CAXXPA010000038.1:0-123620 GCA_963662365.2 Bacteroidales bacterium | reverse complement strand
CGTTCCCCAAATGGGGACAACCTTGCGGCGCTGCAATACCATATTGTGACCGATCACTTTCGGCAATACTACTTCTGCATGGAGTGTGCTTCCCACCGTCAGCAGTGTACCGAGGGTCAGCATCGAAATCTTGTTTAATCTCATTGGTCGATATTTTGGATTTGGATAAACTTTAGAACGGTAAAATTACTGTTATTCGATGCATCGCATAGTCACAAATTGACGGAAGAGGGTAGTGATGGCTCTAACGAAAACACATTTTGCCCGAAAATTTTTTTTTCTTTGCAACCAGGTCTTCTATTATCTCCGTCTAACTGTTATAGTATGTACCAAGCTTGTTTTACCAATAAATCTAATTGAAATGAAAGCTACGATCAATCATCTCCGTTATGCAGGCTTAAGCTTGCTGATTGTATTCACTGTGTTGGGTTATTCATGTACGTATGCCAATCGCCAAAACGGTTCGGGAAATGTGACTAAAGAGAATCGTTATGTCGAACCGTTTAATAAATTAGATCTGAGTCTTGTCTTTGAAGCCGTTATTATCCCTTCTGCTGAAGAAAAAGTAATCGTGGAAACCGATGATAATTTGCAGCCGTACATTATCGTAGAAAATAAGAACTCGACTTTGTCGGTGAAAATGAAAAGGAATGTAAATATCGGGAAGCATACTGCCGGAAAGGTCTATGTTTACACCAAAGGAATAGAGGCTCTCAATAATAGTTCTGTTGGGAAGTTAAGTAATGAAGATACTCTGAGAGCTGAAAACTTTACGCTCAACAATAGTGCAGTGGGTAGTACCGGTTTGACCATTAAGGCTAAATCCATTAAAATCAATAATAGTGCTGTGGGTAAAACTGATGTATCCCTGTACTGCGATAATCTCTCGTTAAACAATAGTTCTGTGGGAAAAACAGATCTTAGAGGCTCTTGCCGGGAATCACAGATCAATAACTCGAGTGTCGGCAGTTTCGATTCGCGTAGCCTGATAACCCAAATATTGCACATCACCAATAGTTCCGTAGGTAAAACGGATATCAGCGCTGAAAAAGAATTTTATATCCGGAATACCGCTGTGGGCAAACTGGATATTTATGGCCCTGGAGTGATCAAAAAACTGGAGGATCACGGAATCGCAAAGGCAAGCCGGCATTAAGCCGGCTTTTTGTTTATCCCCTCATTGGCCAGGTATTCTGCCTGTTCAACTGACAGATTGTAAAAGCGCTGAAGTATTAGCTTTATATAGTGTTGTTCCCGGGTTGCTCTATAGTTGTAAAGGGAATGAGTCAAGCTTGTAATATAGTTAACCCATAGATATCCCATATCATAATATAATATGGGTTATCTATGGGATATCTATGGGATATCTATGGAAAAACCATGCAACAACAGGGAAACAACATCGGAACAAAACCGGAACAAAACAATCGGTCTAGTCCTGAAATCGGTTTACAAAACAAGTAAACAAAAATCAGGATTATTATATAGATAATATTCAGTTGGTTGAAAAATGAGGCGGTAATGTGGTAACGTTCAATCGCATCGGAAATAAAACCGTAGAAAAATGATGAATAGTCAAGGTGGATGTCTCATCCGCCTTTTCTTTTATAAAAAAGGGTTGAATTCTACGGGGTGTAGCTCACTCTACTGTGATTTATGGTACGTCTACGCTAATAATCCGCAACAAATCAGTAATATTGCAGATAATAGTCAGAATCAGAATTTATAGAATCAGAAAATTTACAGAATAGGAGTGATGATGTAGAAGGGTTGTCTTTTACAATAAAAGTAAGTGAAAAATATACTTGAAAACGGTATTCTGTTTATTCTGACATTCTGAAAATTCAGATTCAGACATTTACTGGTATGATGCCGCGGGCGAGCGTACGGTGAAAACCTTTGGAGATGCACAGGGTGTTTCGGTCAACGGATTGACAAGTGCAGCGACTACGGGTACAACTAATTTCACGGCGTATATCAGTCCTTATCTGGTGGTGAATAACGGTGGGTACTACAGCAAGCATATCTATATCGGTAGCCAAAGGATTACGAGTAAGTTGGGAAGTTCGGATATTTTCGATGGTAGTAATCGAAATCCATTAACGGATGCTACTGCCAATAACCAAAACTATGCATCGAAGCTGAGTGATCTGACCACGAAGATCAAAACACGCTATGATTCGCTTGGTGTGGTGTACAGAGGTACCTCACAGGGTAGTGCCGGGCTGATTACCTCTGCCGCAGGTAGGATTGCTACTCCGTTGAAGTACTTCTATCATTCAGATCACCTAGGCAGTTCTTCGCTGATTACCGATGCTAATGGTGATGTTACCCAACACATCGAGTACGTACCTTTTGGTGAGGTATTTGTGGAGGAGCGCAACAATAGCTGGAGTACTCCATATAAGTTCAATGCCAAGGAGTTGGATGAGGAGACCGGACTGTATTATTACGGGGCGCGGTACTATAATCCGAGGAGTAGTGTGTGGTTGAGCCCAGATGAACTTCGAGAGAAGTATCCGAATGTAGGAAGTTATGTGTATTGCGACGATAACCCAGTGAAGTATGTGGATCCGGATGGGCGCGAAAAAATAATATCATTTGATTTAAATGATAAAATACACGATAATAGGGTTATAATTAGAGCTGCCTTAAAAGTTAAGGATGATAATTCAATACATATTTGGGGGCATGGGAATAATGAGGGATTTGAGGTAAATAATGGCGGTAAAAAATATATGATAAAAAATGCGAGGCAATTGAATAATTTCTTAATGAGATATAGCCGGCTTTGGAAACAACGGGATTCAAATCAAAAAACGACTGTTGTTTTGCATTCATGTGAGACAGGACAAGGGGATAGTAATAATCCTTCTTTTGCTCAGAATTTATCAGCGGATGGCTCAATGAAGAATGTTACAATTATAGCGCCAACTGAGAGCGTCGTTGTGGATGGAACAACAGAAAAAGGAACCTATAAGACAGACGATAAAGTCACAACAATCGTAGGGGAAGGTCGCTGGCTCGAATTTGAGAACGGGAAGATAAATTCAGTCCATCCTGCAGATTGGACACCGAAAGAACCTACACGTAATAAGGTGTTGAACAGGATAAATAGAATAGCTTCAGGGGATAGTAAGTAGATTGTCTCAATTTAGTTTAAAACAAGCTCCAAAAGTCAATTAAGATGAAGAATATATGTTGGGTGATTATTTTGGGTGGATTGAGTTTTTCGCAATTCTCATGTAAAAAAAAACAAGATAGAATCGGTGAGATCATACATAGTCCACATGTTGTTCCTATAGAACAAGTAAAAAATGAAGTGTTAAAAACTGGTGATGGGAAAGTTTATGATGCTCTTTGTATATCTTATTTGAGAGAGAGACATTTTGAAGAGTATCTTGTGTATTCTTTGTATATGGCAAATAAATATAAATATCCAAGAGCCTATTATTATGTTTACTATTGTATCACATCAATGTACGAAAAGAATCATATTCCAATTGATGAGGAGTCAAAAAAAAATGGCATTAAATTATCTGGAAAAAGGTGTTGAATTAAATGATATCAATGCTCTTAACGAGTATGGAGAACTGTTGATGGAAGGGAAGTATATGGCTAAAGATACTGTTCTCAGTAAGAAAATATTTGAAAGAGCAGAAAATGAAATGAAGTAGGTAATGCCACTGATCGCCGTAAAGTGGGTAATGCTCCAGATTTGGCGATGAATAGGTAATTGATTGTAGATCAGGTTGGTTTGCAACGATGAAATAGAAGATGGTGGGTGAAAGCTCACCATTTTCTATTTCAGGTAACCGATGCTTTCGGCTACACCTCCAAACTTGAAGATTACGATTACCGTTACGGCATACCGCGTAAAACCACCGACATCAACGGCAATCGCAAAACCTGACAAAAAACAGCAACGGAAGTATCAATAATCCCGCTTATGCCGTAACTAAGCATTACGATGGGTCGCAGACTGGAAGTGATAAGGATCTCGAGACAGTCACCTTTGTAGATGGTATGGGGCGCCCTGTGCAGGTGAAGAAAGAAGGATTTGTAAACGGAGATTCGGTCATGATCGTGAGCGGACGGGCCAAATATGACGCTTTCGGGCGGGTGAAACAGGCCTACTACCCCGTGACCGAACCGATGAGCAGCAAGCTCAACTTTAACCGGACGGATGATAACGAGGCGCCTACCAGCACCTCTTATGATGTGCTCGACCGGGTGCTCTCGGTAATCGATCCGAAGGGAGATACGACCACTACCGCTTACTCGATCGCTAATGGCATGCTCAAAACCACCGTAACAGATGCGGAGAATCATTCGCAGGCCACCTTTACCAACGGTAGCGGGCAGACGGTGCGCACCGAGCAGTACCACAACGGGGAGACGATCGCTACCTCCTTCGAGTATGACCCGGTAAACCAGCTACACGTGGTGACAGACGCCAAGGGTGGCAAGACTGTATCGGAATACGATATGGCAGGTCGCCGCACGCAGGTGACACACCCTGCCTCGGGCACGACTACCTTCAAGTACGACAATGCCGGCAACCTGACTGACAAGCAGACCGCTAATCTGGCGAAGACAAATAAGTGGATCAATTACAAGTATACCTTCAACCGGTTAGATTCCATCTTGTATCCCGATCATCCGGAGAATAACGTACGCTACGTGTATGGCTCTAACGATGTGCCGGAAGACAAAACCAACTACCGTGTGGGTCGCCTGAAGCTTCAGATAGATGGCAGCGGGGCGCAGGAGTTCAAGTATGGCAAGATGGGCGAGATCACTGAAGTGAAGCGTACGCTGGTGATTCCTAACCAGGCAGTGGCTACTTACACTACCAACTGGACGTACGACTCGTGGAACCGTGTGCTTTCAATGACTTATCCTGACGGCGAGATGCTGACCTATAACTACAATACCGGAGGATTACTCAGTGGAGTTTCCGGCTTAAAGGGTGGGGATAATTACCCATATGTCAACGATATTCAATACGACAAGTTCGAGCAGCGCACTTACATGAAGTATGGCAACGGGGCTGAGACGCGATACGTCTATAATGATTCTACCCGTAACCTGCGAAACCTGTCGGTAGTGAGTACCCGTGTCAACAAGCAAATTATGAACAATACCTATTCATACGATAAGGTAAACAACGTATTGGGAGTTGTTAACAGTGCGCCGCTACCTACCGGCAACGCTTTTGGTGGAGATATCGCTCATACCTATACGTATGATGATTTGTATCGCCTTGAGACAGCTAAAGGAACATTCGTCGGGGGTAGTATCAATAACGTCAATTAAGACCGCCAACTACTCGCTGACCATGGCATACGATAACCTGCATAATATCACGAGCAAAATTCAGCGGGTAAAACAATTTGGAATCCAATTCAATGACAGTTTTGATGGCAGGTTATGATTTAGGTTATACCTATGCCAATAATCCGCAACAAATTAGTAATATTGCAGACCAGAGTTTCCGTGCGCAGGGAACAGATGCCAAAGTACCGGTAGTTAAAAGTCAAAACTACAGCTACGATGCTAACGGCAATCTACTCTGTGTAATCACCGGTACGAAGAATACCGACGGCAAGCTGATCAGGAACAATGAGCGTAAGCTGCTGTGGGATGAGGAGAACAGATTGCTTGCTTTAAGTGATAATGGCTTTGTGAGCAACTACTGGTACGATGCCGCGGGCGAGCGCACGGTTGGAAAACCTTTGGAGATGCACAGGGTGTTTCGGTCAATGGATTGACTAGTGCAGCGACTACGGGTACGACTAACTTTACGGCTTACATCAGTCCTTATACCGTAATCGGTAATGGTGGTCAGATTGAGCAAGCATATCTACATCGGTTCGCAACGCGTTATAAGTAAGTTGATAGACGGTGGTACGATGGCAGATCCTACACAAGTCTCCAAAGGCAGGTAGTGTTGATTATGCCTCAAAGTACACTGATCTGGTCAATAAAATGAAAGTCCGCTCCGACTCGTTGGGGGTTACTTATCGGGGTACGGATAACCGCAGTTTATTTTATAAGCAGGTAAATTTACCGGGATAGGGAAAACCAGCAGTATTTTTATCACAGTGACCACCTCGGTAGTAGTTCGCTGATTACCGACTTAAGTGGTAATGTCGCTCAGCATATCGAGTATGTGCCTTTTGGTGAGGTGTTTGTGGAGGAGCGTAATAATAGCTGGGAGCACCCCTTATGAATTCAATGCCAAGGAGTTGGATGAAGAGACCGGGTTGTATTATTATGGGGGCACGGTATTATAATCCGAGGACGAGTGTGTGGTTGAGTGTCGATCCGCTGGCGGAAGAATATACCGGACGTTGCTCTTATGAATATGCATTGTCAAATCCGGTAAGATACACTGACCCAACAGGTATGGGTAGTGAAGAATCCGGTTCGTCATCAAAAGTTCAGATGCCAACCTTGCAGAAGGCTACTTATGGAAATAATGCAGCTCTTGCGCCTGTTACATTTGTGAATAATGCATGTGTAAGTGTTGTAAATCAGGCTGTTTTAGTAGCCAATGCATGGATTGAATTTACTTCAATCATCACCAACTGAAAGTGCAAAGGAATTAGCTCAAGAGGTGAAAAGTGATGTGCAGTATGTAAAACAGCTTTTCAATACCCCGCTTAATCAGCAATTGGATGCTACGAAAAATGCAATGTCAAATGTTGGTTATTGGGAAGATTTTGCAGGGGCATTAGGTGCAATGTTTGGTGGAGCAGCGGTCACAAAAATAGGAGCCACGTCAGGTTCAGTTGTAACAACAACAGAGAATGTTACTGCGGCAGTAAAAGTCAACTGTTGGGAATTTTAAAATCCCAGTTTATAGAGTTTATGGCGGACAAGCTGGGCGATTTGGGAATTCATGGACATTTATAAATCCAAAGTTCTTTGGTAAGATGTATAGAAACTTTTCTGGATTGCCAAATGTTAATTCGGGTAAATTCCTATTAAGTGGACAGGTTCGATTAAAAGATATAAACGGATTTAGAATGGCTTTGCCGCTAGATGGTAATATGGGAAGATTAACTCCTGAATTGTTAATTTATGAGTCTTGGCAAAAGGTCAAATGGTCACCAAGTAATGTGAAAAAAGTTAGTTTCTAGTGGGTATGGATAATAAAATTAGATTACAAGATGTTTTGACTGATTTCTATTCATTTCTTAGAGATGAAGGTTTTAGTGTTTCATGCACAAGCAATCAAAAAACTTTTGACGTATTTGCATGATAACAATATAAAGATGTTGAAAAAGGGAAATGAAATCAGCCGTTATTTCGGGAGGGGGCGGGCTCAATTAGGGATATTGACTTTAGGACTAAAGAAAAAAATGAATATATTGCTAATATATTGAGTATGATAGATACGGCTGGTTAAAGAAATATGATTCCCGGTACGGCGTAGGCTGTGATAACCTTAGTCCGGTCGTTGGGTAGTTTGGCGAAGGTTCCACCTTCGTCATAGCTAAAAGCAAAGCTCGGCTTTGCAAAACAAGGTTACAGTACAGCAATTCATAGATAAACGGCTTCAGGCAAATGTGTCTGAGGCCGTTTTGCGTATGGGTATAATCATTATCTTTCCCGTCCCACCGGAGTGTGCTGTGAGAAGAGGTAAATCTTTTCGTAACTGCAAATAAGATGGTGGACCCGACCCACCAGAGTCTGCTTACAGGAGCTGGCTCTAAACAACTGTTTTAGTGCATAAGGAGTGATTTTTATGTTCGAAGCGAAAACAGAAAAGGGCAACGCAGAGTTGTTCATGTATGGATAAAAGAGATGAGCGTAAGCGAACCTTCCGACGAAGCATCGAGAAGACGGTACATACTATCAAAAGCCAGATTTTCCGGTCTCGGTGATGAGTATAGCGGATACCTGGTTACTGGCTATACGGTAGTCGTTGTTAAGGAAGCATGACTTTTATTCGGGCTTATTAGCGGAACACAGGAAGCCTGGTGTCAATGCCAAAGGGAAACCTCAAGTGTAAAAGCGAGACGATTACCAATGTGACATTAGGTGGCGGATGAACCCGTAGTAGTGATGAATGTTCTGTAACGGAGCAGGAGCAAAGGGGTTCAATCATACAGTTTTCAACTTAAATACAACTCATAACCATGAGAATGATATTTGAAGAGAAAGCAAGACCATTACCGATAACAGGAAAAATGGTAGAAAATGCTTTCAAAAAGGTACGAGCCAACCAAGGCGGAGCAGGTATTGATAAAGTAAGCCTTACGCAGTTTGAGGAAAAGCTTTCAGAAAACCTGTACAAGCTATGGAACCGCTTGTCTTCAGGAAGTTATTTTCCTCCAGCAGTAAAAGAGCATGAAATCAGGAAAGACAATGGCAAAACAAGGAAGCTTGGGATCCCAACTGTAGGCGACAGGATTGCTCAACAGGTTGTCAAAGACTATTTAGAGCCACGTCTGGAAGCTGTTTTCCATGACAATTCTTATGGTTACAGACCTTTAAAAAGTGCACATCAAGCCTTGTCACGTGTAAGCGAAAATGTACGTAAATACGCAATGGGTCATAGACCTGGATATTACAGCCTTTTTCGATAATGTAGCCCATGACAAAAATGATGTTAGCCTTAGATAGGCATGTAGAAGAGAGGTGGGTCAAGATGTATATAACAAGATGGTTGGAAGCTCCGATTGCAAAAGCTAATGGGGAAATAGTAACAAGAGATGGAAAAGGCACTCCACAAGGTGGAGTAATTAGTCCCTTGTTAGCCAATCTCTATCTTCATTATACATTCCGACAAGTGGTTGGACCAACAGTTTCCAAGTTTAGCTTTTGTACGTTATGCCGATGATATAGTTATTCATTGCAAAACGGAAAGTCAAGCCATTTATGTCCTTGGTAAAGTTCAGCAGCGATTTAAACCGATTGTAACCTGTCTGTACATCCCGAAAAGACATCAATTGTACACTGTAAAGATTACCGAAGAATGGAACAGAAAGGCCAGAAAACCAAATTTGATTTTCTGGGATTCAGTTTTCATCCAATGAGTAAGAAGTCTAACAGGTGTGGTATGTTTTTTGGGTTATGACTGTGAGATAAGCAGGAAATCCTATTCAAGAATAGTAAGTGAGTTGAGAAACAGTAAGTTTTGACAGGTGGGCAAAATCTTGGCAGTGATATTGTTGTTTTACTGAACGATAAAATACGGGGTTGGATACAGTATTACGACAAATATCGGCGTAATACTCTCAACGATGTGTTTCGTTGTTTTCATAATCGGTTAGCTAAATGGATATGCAATTATTACAAGAAGTTCAAAGCTAGTATAAAGCGTGCGTATAAACATTTGAGTTTCGTAAGACGACGTTATCCTACTTTGTTCTATCATTGGGAGATTGGCTATCCTGTAGTGTAGGGTTGTGTGATAAGAGCCGTATGAATGGGAGACTATCACGTACGGTTCTGTGAAGAGGGATGGGGTGAAAGTCCTTGTTCCTACTTGACTATAAAACCGTTAGAAAGATGGTGATCCGCCCCTTCTTTATTATTAGTATCTGCGATGCGAAAAGAGAAATAATCCGCAACAAATCAGTAATATTGCAGATAATAGTCAGAATCAGAAAATTTACAGGAATAGGGGTGATGATGTAGAAGGGTTGTCTTTTACAATAAAAGTAAGTGAAAAATATACTTGAAAACGGTATTCTGTTTATTCTGACATTCTGAAAATTCAGATTCAGAACATTTACTGGTATGATGCCGCGGGCGAGCGCACGGTTGAAAACCTTTGGAGATGCACAGGGCGTTTCTGTCAATGGGTTGACTAGTGCAGCGACTACGGGTACGACGAATTTTACGGCGTACATCAGTCCGTATCACCGTAATCGGTAATGGTGGTCAGATGAGCAAGCATATCTACATCGGTTCACAACGTGTTATAAGTAAGTTGATAGACGGTGGCACGATGAGTGACCCGACTGTTGCGCCTAAAGCGGGTAGTGTTGATTTCAACTCCAAGTACACTGATCTGGTCAATAAAATGAAAGTCCGCTACGACTCGTTGGGGGTTACTTATCGGGGTACGGATAACCGCAGTTTATTTTATAAGCAGGTAAATTTACCGGATAGGGAAAACCAGCAGTATTTTTATCACAGTGACCACCTCGGCAGTAGTTCTCTGGGTTACCGACCTTAGCGGAAATGTCGCTCAGCATATCGAGTACGTACCCTTCGGTGAGGTGTTTGTGGAGGAGCGCAACAATAGCTGGAGCACCCTGTATAAGTTTAATGCTAAGGAGCTGGATGAGGAGGACCGGACTGTATTATTACGTGAGCGCGGTACTATAATCCGAGGAGTAGTGTTGTGGTTGAGTGTGGATCCGCTGGCGGAGAAGTATCCGAATGTGAGTTCGTATGTGTATTGCTTGGATAATCCAATAAAATTTGTTGATCCGAATGGTCAATTTCCATGGGTTCCGGCAATATTAACATATTTTGCTGTTGCAAAGACATTAGAAAATAGTAATGGAAATTATGAGCTTCGTCAAGTTGGCTATGCAATGCAACATCCAATTAATGCATATCATGTGAAAAATAACCTTGGTGTAGTTGCTGGGGAATTTTCAAATCAATATTGGGAGAGCAATTGGAGCTCCAAAAAATGAAAGTGGTACTCCCCAGAATGCAATAAGACATACTCTTTGGCAGGCGTTGTCGGCAAGAGATTTAGGTGGTGATCAGGCTAGAAGAGCCGCAAATTCACATGAAGAAACAACAAATGTCGACCTTCGTTTGAGATACTTCAAGAAGCTAGAGGATGCAGACCGGACAATTGATTTATTGAATAATATTATTGGACGAAGTATTGGAGAAAAGAATAAAGATGCTGATAATATTACAATAGCAAAGAAAGTTATGGAAGAATATCATGATAATGGTCTGTGGACTGCAAAGCCCAATGAGTATGGTGGATATACAATAGAAAAAAACAAACTAACTGATGAGCAATATAATGCAGCAATTAAGGAGATAGATAGAAAAGGTGAAAATGGATTAAATAAATCATCAAATGGAAAGAATTAAATATTTGATAAATAGCGTACTTATAATAGCTTGTTTTTCTTGTTCAAATCCTGATGATAAACTATGTTTATATATTGAGGAACATTGTAAATTGAATACCAATGATTCGTGTTATATTAATTTAAAGAATGCATTAAATGTAGATTATGATACTATGTACTTATTCCCTGGATATCCAGTGCCAAAGGAGGTGTTTAGTTTTGTATTGAAAATGCCATATTCAAAAAATAAAGAACATTCTGATGGTGATAGAGTGATATTGATAAAGGATGGAAAAATAGTTTATGAAGATGAATGGTCTCACGAGAAGGTAACGATTTCTGGCGGAACAGAGTTCACTGATATAACAGATGATAAAGTGACATTTGATGGGGATAAACTTCCCTTTTCGTATGTGGTGTATGTTAATTCAGTATTCAAAGTTAGTCGGATTGAAAATCCGACAGGACATCTAAATAAGTATTTCTATGAGTTGATTAACACCCAGTCGCCTGAAACTTCAGACAGACGGTAGCGGGGCACAGGAGTTCCGCTACGGCAGGATGGGCGAGATCACTGAAGTGAAGCGTACACTGGTGATTCCTAACCAGTGTACGCTACTTACACTACCAACTGGACGTACGACTCGTGGAACCGTGTGCTTTCAATGACTTATCCTGACGGAGAAGTGCTCAACTATAGTTACAATACCGGAGGATTGCTCAGTGGAGTTTCCGGCTTAAAGGGTGGGGATAATTACCCATATGTCAACGATATCCAATACGACAAGTTCGAGCAGCGCACTTACATGAAGTATGGCAACGGGGCTGAGACGCGATACGCCTATAATGATTCTACCCGTAACCTGCGAAACCTGTCGGTAGTGAGTACCCGTGTCAACAAGCAAATTATGAACAATACCTATTCATACGATAAGGTAAACAACGTGTTGGGAGTTGTCAACAGTGCGCCGCTACCTACCGGCAACGCTTTTGGTGGAAATATCGCTCATTCCTATACGTATGATGATTTGTACCGCCTCGAAACAGCGAAAGGTACTTTCACAGGTAATGGCGACAAGACAGCCTGCTATTCACTGAATATGGCATACGATAACCTGCATAATATCACGAGCAAAATTCAGCGGGTAAAACAATATGGCATCCAATTCAATGACAGTTTGATGGCAGGTTATGATTTAGGTTATACCTATGTTAATAATCCGCAACAAATTAGTAATATTGCAGACCAAAGCTACCGTGCGCAGGGAACAGATGCCAAAGTGCCGGTAGTTAAAACTCAAAACTACAGTTACGATGCCAATGGTAATCTACTCTGTGTAATCACCGGTACGAAGAATACCGACGGTAAGCTGATCAGGAACAATGAGCGTAAGCTCTTGTGGGATGAGGAGAACCGCCTGTTGGCTCTATCTGATAACGGTTTTGTAAGCAACTACTGGTACGATGCCGCGGGAGAGCGCACGGTGAAAACCTTTGGAGATGCACAGGGTGTTTCGGTCAACGGATTGACAAGTGCAGCGACTACGGGTACGACGAACTTTACGGCTTACATCAGTCCTTATCTGGTGGTGAGCAACGGCGGCTATTACAGCAAGCATATCTATATCGGTAGCCAAAGGATTACGAGTAAGTTGGGAAGTTCGGATATTTTCGATGGTAGTAATCGAAATCCATTAACGGATGCTACTGCCAATAACCAAAACTACGCATCGAAGCTGAGTGATCTGACCACGAAGATCAAAACACGCTATGATTCGCTTGGTGTGGTGTACAGAGGTACCTCACAGGGTAGTGCCGGGCTGATCACCTCTGCGGCAGGTAAGATTGCTACTCCGTTTAAATACTTCTATCATTCAGATCACCTGGGCAGTTCTTCTCTGATTACCGATGCTAATGGTGATGTTACCCAACACATCGAGTACGTACCCTTCGGTGAGGTATTTGTGGAAGAGCGCAATAATAGCTGGAGCACTCCGTATAAATTCAATGCCAAAGAGCTGGATGAAGAGACCGGGCTGTATTATTATGGGGCGCGGTACTATAATCCGAGGACTAGGCCGAAAAGATATCTATAAGCTTTACCCATGATTGCAGGACTATTCGGGAGCAACCCGGTTCGGCGTAAGTGTAAACGGGGCGGATAGGTTACGGTCAACGAGGTATCAGTTTGAGATAACAAAAGACTCAGGCGATTTGAATACCAGTTGATTTAATCAACTGTATAAAAGGGGAATCATTTTCATTACTAAATTTATCCGCCCCGATGATAAATGGTTCGATCTTTGAGTTAATCTTTCGGGTAAGTAACCACATTTTACCAATCAACAGATCATTATTCTCGCTATTATTATCCGATACGATTAACAAATCAATATCACTGTCTTCCGAAGCAGTATTGTTGGAATAACTACCGAATAAAAAAGCTTTGTTTACCACAATGCCTTCTGCAGAAAGAAGCAGAATATATTGTTTTAGCTGATTTATAATTTCGAATTTATCCATTTCAGTAGTTGTTTTGTATGTTCCAAATATTTCATCACTTTTTCAAGGTCGGGTGTTCCGGGATTATAATCAGGATATCTTCCTTGTAATTGGTATTTCATCAATATTCCAAGAAATATTTCATCGTCCTCATTAAATTGAAGGTTCGCTTTTTCGGAAAGCAGTAAAAGATTATGGGTTCTGGGTGCTACCTGTTTAGTTTCCTTTACGACATGAGCCTTTATAGCCTTCTCAATGACCAAATGACAAAAGAATAACCCATGAAGAATCCTATTCTTGTCAATAAGAATTTCAGCAGAAAGAAGATCATCTTCAGCTCCGGCTTTCCAATATTCTATTTGTTTTCCAATATCCATAACAACTTCTATAAATAATCCATTACAAATATAATATTTTTCTTTACCGAATGCTATAACAATCTCAATAAAACAAGGTTATCCGTACCGATGAATATTATTGTGACAAAAACGGGAACATTGCCAATCTGATACGCAATGGCTATCTCTATTCCGGCATCCGTTTATTTATCTCATCCACTTTCTACTCAACGGAATAATAATGGCAAGAATCAGGGGGAGCCTGAAGCTTGTTTCCCAATCGATAACCCAGCCTTTGTGGCTTATAAATACATTCCAGAGTAAAATAATTATCACGTTTGCCATAAATGCAACGGCAAAAGTGACAAGGGATATGAATAGGGCGTGTCTGAATTTCATGATAAGGGCTGATAAAATTATTTGATTCCGTTGTTTCGTATTTCATCCAGCCGGCTTTGTGCAGTCGGATCATTTTGAAAGAAGTTGCGCAGTTTTTCACAGGTATAGTCGGGGCAGAATGCGCAACATTCAACTTTCCGGAGCATTGCACATTTGCGGATTTCACAATCTAGGCAACCGAAAAAAAGCTTTCCTGTATTTGCTTTGCATCCATCACAGTCATTGATATCTTCCGGCTGAAGATTCATGCCGTAATGTTCCCTGCACTCTTTGGCGATTGACTCCCTCAGTGCCAGTTGGCGGCATTTGTCCTGTTCCAATGTGGCCAGATGGATCGGACAGGTATCGCAATTCAATCCGCAATATGCAATCATATATTTTTGTTTTTACCGATAATACTTAAACAGTTCTTTTTCTGATATAGTTTGTTCGATAAATGCGGGCTTGTTCCAAAAGTCTTCATGGAACGCGGATTTACGCAGATTAAGCGGATATTTACGGATTAACTATCTGTTATAATATAGATAATTAAGGATCTAAAATTGACTTTGTCAATTGATTTAATAGAAAATCAAAAATGCTTGCATTTTATCTTATCCGTTTTTCATCCGCCCTATCCGCGTAAATCCGCGTTCTATTTCATTTGAGACATTAAAGGTAACCCACCCAAAAGATTGTGAAATACTCTGATAAATCGTATGTTGTAAAGCATGTATAGTTAAATAATACGAATTTAACACCGGAGAGCGCACTGAAGTATGCTGCGTAACATAAAAACAGCTATATTTGTACTGTGTTTTTCATGGTATTAGATTTAAGGTTAATAAAGGGTTGAGGTTGTCGTGATGACAACCTTTTCTTATTTATACAGGTCTGTAATCAATATTCTCTTTCCTGAGTTAATTTCTTCCCAGATTCTTCCTTCATATTATCAATATTTCTGATGACTTATAATGCTGAATAAGCCCATTCCGGGTCGGTAAATTATATATTTTGTAATTTAAGGTCTTGTTATTCGTATGATCACGTTATTTTTGTACTTCAGTAATAATACGTTTGACTTATAAGTGAAAAGTGAAACGAGTAAAGCATAAAATCATGGAAGGATTAATACAGGTTTATACCGGTGATGGCAAGGGAAAAACTACAGCGGCTTTTGGTCTTGCCATTCGTGCTGCAGGAAGAGGTTTGAAAGTGGCTATCGTACAATTTCTCAAGACAGATGTTACAGGAGAGCTGTTTTCAATTGAGAAAATCGGGGAGATTAAATTCATCCGGGTGAATACAAATAGCAAGTTTACCTGGGAGATGAATGATGAAGAGTTGACTGCTTTGGCTGCAGAAACCAAAGAGGGATTCAATACAGCCAGGAAGCTTGCTCAATCCAACGAATACGATCTGTTGATTATGGACGAATTCATTCACAGTATTCACAAAGAGTATGTGGAAAAAGAAGAGGTGATCCGTTTTCTTAAGAACCGCCCCCTGGGACTGGAAGTGGTTATGACCGGACGAAATGCTCCTGACTGGTTGATCGAGATTGCTGATTTGGTGACCGAAATGAAGTGCATCAAACATCCTATGCAGGAGGGTGTTCCAGCCCGTATAGGCATTGAAAGTTAAGAATGTTATTGTTTGATCAGGACACGGGTTATACATCCCTTTTCTTGGGAAAACTGAAGCAGGTAAGCTCCTGAAGCCAGTCCGCTCACAGTGACCGTATTTGATGATTCGTTTGCAGCACCTGACCTGACCGGCTTTCCATCAATGGTCAATATTCGATAGGTACAGATTTTCCCGGTTGTGTTAGTAATATAAAACTGCTCTTTTACAGGATTGGGATAAAACGATATTTTTGATTCAGACTGATTTTGTAAGATATCCGTGGGAGTAGATAACCTGAAATAAAAGACCATTGACCGTATTAAGGTTTCAGCGGTTGTATTTAACCCGGTTTTAAAGAAGTTTAGGCTCAGGGTATTATATATATTGTCGAAACTCCATTCAATGCGCGATTTGCTTTCCTGATCTTTGTTGGTAAATGAGGTAACTTTTCCGTTTTGTTCGTTGAATGTACTGTTCTCGGTTGAGTTTAAAACATCGTCTTCGAAATAGGAGTTTGTGACAGAAAGCAATCCGTTTGTTCGGATAGATTTTATTTCTTCAGTCGAACGTTCAACTCCACCGGGAGCATTCGATATTTTTATGTGAACAGAATCATTCGAATTGCTTAGTATGGAAAGATTATGTCGGTAACGCTCTGTCCAGGTCTGATTTAATGTGTCGTAATCAGCCACAAAATATTCAGTCAGATTACCATTATTGTCGTATCCTGATGTTGTTTTCTCGAAACTGTACCATTGGTTATTTGACGCATTGAAGAGTTCAAGTACCTTCGTTGTCTGAGGTGTTGTCCCGGCATATTCGTATCTGTTTCGGAATGCAGGGTGAAATCCGGAAATAGCCTGAAAAGAAGAAACGGTTTCTTTGTCAATCCTTCCGTCGGATAAGTAGTTGTTTATGATGCGGGAGGAACAAACCGGCTGTTTATTGGCATCCGGTTCGTAATAGGTTATTGTATCGGGTTTACCCGCATCTGTGTATGAAAAAAAGCCTTTTGCATAAAACAACCAATTGCCACTCAATGTATCCCAGACAGAATTGGTGAAAGTCTTTAAAGCGCCGGACGACGTATAAGTCCGTTTCGTTTGGGTATGAAGTCCCTTCCATACCGAATGAAGCGAATCCCAGCAGTAGGCAGCCTGTAAATTACAGTTGCCGGTTGGATCCGTCGAAGTTTCGAACTTTGACGAGTTGACAAAGCTTTCTGAGGTGTTTCTGAAAGTTCTTTCGGTATAGGTCTGAATTCCGTTACTTGTCTCTACCAGAGTTTGTTTTAGAGGAGCCCATTTAAGATTTGTGTCATCAAACTCAGAGGTTGTAGCGGTAAATCCGGTGTTGTTGTACTGATAGATGGTTTTAAGAGTCTTGTTCAGGTCATTGAATTGATAAATGATACTGTCTGGAGCGCTCATGTTGTTGTCCAAATGATCAGCAGATACCTTTGTGTTAAAACACAAAGATACTGCAATCATAATGGTTCCGTACAACTGTTTTTTCATAACGGAAAAAGGCTTGGGATTATGACCTTCTTTCTAACAAAACCACATTCTCAACGTGGTGTGTATGGGGGAACATATCTACAGGCTGCACTTTTACCACACGGTAGGCTTCATCCAGCAAGCTCAGGTCGCGCGCTTGCGTGGCAGGATTACAGCTGACATATACAATGCGTTGAGGTGCGGCAAATAGGATTGTTTTGATTACATCGTCGTGCATTCCGGCGCGGGGTGGATCGGTAATAATCACATCGGGACGACCATATTCATGAATAAAATCTTCGTTCAGAATATCTTTCATATCCCCGGCAAAGAAGAGTGTGTTGTCCAGATTGTTGAGTTTCGAGTTCACAACTGCGTCTTCGATAGCATCCGGTACATATTCGATACCAATTACTTGTTTGCTCTGGTGTGCCACAAAATTGGCAATGGTTCCTGTTCCTGTGTACAGGTCATACACAAGCTCGTTTCCGGTAAGTCCGGCAAAGTCACGTGCTACTTTATATAACGTATAAGCCTGTTCAGAGTTTGTTTGGTAAAACGATTTCGGACTGATTTTGAATTTCAAATCCTCCATAGCTTCAAATATACAATCACTTCCCTTAAAAACAATCACTTCCTGATCGGAAATCGTATCATTGGCTTTACCGTTGATTACATATTGTAATGAGGTGATTTCAGGGAATTTCTCTGCGAGATGCTGCAGCAGCGCGATACGTTTTTCTTCTTCTTCCTGATAAAAAACCACTACGACCATGATTTCCCCGGTAGAGCTGGTGCGGATGATCAGGTTACGCATCAATCCCTCCTTGTTGCGCAGATCGAAAAAGGTTAATCCGTTTTTCAGGCAGAAGTCTTTTACTTCCAGACGGATTTTATTGGAAATGTCGGTTTGTAACCAGCACTTGTTGATGTCGAGTACTTTATCGAACATACCGGGAATGTGGAAGCCCAATGCGTCCATATCGTCGAAACGAGTGTCGGAAAATCGCTCCTCATCGGTTAACCAACGCTTGTTTGAGAAGGTAAATTCGAGCTTATTGCGGTATTCGGTCGTTTTCCCGGAACCGATGATTGGCATGAATTCGGGCAACTCTATTTTACCGATACGGGTAAGGTTGTCAGAAACCTGTATTTGCTTGAACTTCAACTGTTCTTCGTATGGGAGATGTTGCCATTTGCAACCACCGCATATACCGAAATGTTCGCAGAAAGGAGTACTGCGTTTTTCGGAAAATTCGTGGAAATTTACAGCTTTCGCCTCGGCATATTTATTCTTTTTACGGGTAAGCTGTAGGTCAACAACGTCGCCCGGAGCTACAAACGGAATAAAGATTACTAATTCATCCAACCGTGCGATGGCTTTGCCTTCGGCGGCTACATCTGTGATGGTCATTTTCTCCAGTAAGGGGAGCGGTTTTTGTTTACGTGCCAATGTTCAGTGATTTACAAAATTTGAACCACAAAGATAATCATTTTTGGCAATCATACAGAGTGGGTAAATGGGGTAAGCGTGGAGACGAAACAACATTTTCAGGGATGAAAACATGGAAAGAGTTTTGAGGCAGATTATTCTCCCCTGTTAATATTCCCCAACATCCCCGTTATTCGGTTTTATACTTGCCTGAAAAGGCGTAAATTTGCGGTCTTATTAAAGCGAACGCTATGAACGAGCAAGAAGTGATCGAGGTACTGGGCGCCCGTGTCCACAACCTCAAAAATATAGATGTGACGATACCACACAACAGTTTTACCATTATTACGGGACTGAGTGGCAGTGGTAAATCGTCGCTGGCATTCGATACTATTTTTGCCGAAGGGCAACGCCGCTACATCGAGACATTCTCGTCGTATGCGCGCAATTTCCTGGGGAACCTGGAGCGTCCTGACGTGGACAAAATATCCGGTTTGTGTCCTGTCATCTCCATCGAGCAGAAGACGACCAATAATTCGCCCCGCTCTACCGTGGGAACCACCACCGAGATTTATGACTTCCTTCGTTTGCTTTTTGCCCGGGCGGGAGAGGCTTATTCCTACAACACGGGTGAAAAGATGGTGAAATATACCGAAGAGCAGATCCTGGAACTGATCCTGGAACGTTACATCGGTAAAAAGATCTACATCCTGACTCCATTGGTACGCAACCGTAAAGGTCATTATAAGGAACTCTTCGAAAATCTTCGCAAGAAAGGTTATCTGAATGTCCGCGTAGACGGTGAAATCCGGGAAATACTCCCCGGGCTGAAACTAGACCGCTATAAAAATCACAGCATTGAATTGCTGATCGATAAACTGCAGGTATCCAACAAAGATGAACAGCGTCTCAAAAGTAGCGTTCGCACGGCCATGAAGCAGGGCGACGGACTGATGATGGTGCTTATGCCGGACACAAACGAACTGCGCCATTACAGCCGCCAGTTGATGTGTCCGTCTACCGGTCTTTCGTACGGGGAGCCTGCTCCACATAATTTCTCGTTTAACTCACCGCAAGGCGCTTGCCCAAAGTGTAAAGGTCTCGGTATTATTAACCAGATCGATCACGAGAAGATCATTCCCAATGCTGAAAAAAGTATTCATAACGGAGGAATTGTACCGCTTGGCAGTTACCGTCAGACGACCATTTTCTGGCAAATAGAAGCTATCGCAGAGAAATACGGCTTTACCCTGAAAACGCCACTTAAGGATGTGCCTGACGAGGCGTTGGATGAAATCCTTTACGGAACGGACGAACGTCTATCGGTTAAGAATCATGCATTGGGGGTGAATTCCAATCTTTTTCTCAGTTACGACGGGGTGGTGAAATATATAGAGATGCAGCAGGAGAGTAGCGCATCGGCTACGGGACAAAAATGGGCGAACCAGTTTGTGAAAGTATCCGTTTGTCCCGAATGTAACGGCCACCGGCTAAATAAAGAATCTATGCATTACCGCATAGCTGGGAAGAATATTGCCCAACTGGCCGAAATGGATATTTCGGAACTTTACCAATGGCTTGAAAACGTGGAATATCAACTGAACGATAAGCAGCGTGTTATTGCTACCGAGATTTTAAAGGAGATCCGTACGCGGTTGCACTTCTTGCTTGATGTGGGCTTGAATTATCTTTCGCTTAACCGTTCGTCGCAGTCGCTTTCGGGCGGGGAGAGTCAGCGTATCCGTCTGGCCACACAGATTGGTTCGCAGCTGGTGAATGTGCTTTATATTCTGGATGAACCGAGTATCGGGCTTCATCAACGGGATAACGACCGACTGATTAATTCACTCAAGCAACTCCGGGACACCGGAAATACGGTTGTTGTTGTTGAGCACGATAAAGATATGATGCTTAGCGCCGATTATGTAATTGACCTGGGGCCCCGTGCCGGTCGGTTAGGTGGAGAGGTGGTATTTGCCGGAACTCCTGCCGAAATGCTGAAGTCTCATACCTTAACGTCGGCTTATCTGAATGGCGAAATGGAAATTGCGGTGCCCAAAGAGCGTCGGGCAGGAAATGGAAAGTCTATTCTGTTGAAAGGTGCTTGTGGCCACAATCTCAAAAATGTTGATGTGGAATTTCCATTGGGGAAATTAATCTGCGTAGCGGGAGTCTCGGGAAGCGGAAAGTCTAGTTTGATCAATGGTACGTTGCAACCGATTATCAGCCAGAAATTCTACCGTTCATTACAGGATCCACTGGAATACGACAGCATTGAAGGCATTGAACACATCGATAAAATAGTAACTGTTGACCAGAGCCCGCTTGGACGTACTCCGCGTTCGAATCCGGCAACTTATACGGGTGTTTTCTCCGATATACGCAATCTCTTTGTAGGATTGCCAGAGGCAAAGATCCGGGGATACAAGCCCGGTCGTTTTTCGTTTAATGTAGCAGGTGGCCGTTGTGAAACCTGTAGCGGGAATGGTTATAAAACCATTGAGATGAACTTCTTGCCGGATGTACTTGTTCCCTGCGAGGATTGCCATGGAAAACGTTATAACCGCGAAACGCTGGAAGTTCGTTTCAAGGGGAAATCAATTGCTGATGTACTCGATATGACCATTGATGCCGCGGTCGATTTCTTCGAAAACATTCCTTCGATTTTACAAAAGGTTAAAGTATTGCAGGATGTGGGACTGGGTTATATTCGCCTGGGGCAACCATCGACAACTTTGTCCGGAGGAGAAAGTCAGCGCGTAAAACTGGCAACCGAACTGGCCAAACGCGATACGGGTAAAACGCTTTATATTCTCGATGAGCCTACCACCGGTCTACACTTCGAAGACATCAATGTGCTGATGGGCGTAATCAATCGTCTGGTGGATAAAGGTAATACGATGATCATTATCGAACACAATATGGATGTGATTAAATGCGCCGACTACATCATCGATATGGGGCCTGAAGGAGGTCGAGCCGGTGGTCAGCTTCTTTGTGTGGGAACGCCCGAAGAGATTTGTGCTAAGTACGATACCTTCACAACTAAGTATCTGAAGCATGAGCTTCATTGAAAATAAAAGAGGCGAACCTTAACGGATTCGCCTCTTTTGTTTTTATGTGGTTATTTATTATTTATCGGCAGTTTATGCCATGGGATCAGATAAGTCAGATTTACCGAGACAGAGCTGTTGGCTGAACGGTCAAAATACTCTTTCTTTGCATTTGAGAAGATGTCCCTTAATCCGTAGTAATAACGTCCTTCTAATAAGAAGCTTCCGATTCCGGTACACAGTTCAAAGCCGGTTCCTCCGCAAAGGCCATAATCAAAACGATTGTCTATAGCCTTGCCATGTTGATTGTCGTTGGTGGTAAAATCCCGTTTTTCTTTCCCCGTAAGCAAAAAGCCGATTTTGGGGCCAAGATTAACAAAATACCGTAATTTATGATTCCCGAATGTGACATGAGTAAGGAAGGGGATGTCCAGATAGTTCAATGTACGTGAATATGCTGAATCGGTTATATCCTCTTTCCATCCGCGCTGAGCAAGATTGGTTTCTACAATAAACCCAAAATGTTTTTCGGAAATATGACGGAATGTGATCCCTCCGTTTATTCCCTGCAGCATGGTTTGTTTAACTACAGGTGAGAAGGTCACATTGGATAAGGTTATACCACCATTTACTCCAAGTGAGGTTTCCGGCTTAAAAGGTTGTTGTGCGTGCAACTGCCATACCGTACAAAGGAACAAGATTGCAATTTTTCTTTTCATTATTTCTGTTTATCTCCTTTATTGCTTAACAAGCAGACTTGTTATTTTTCAGAATTCATCTTTGAAATTTCAAAATTCCGTCCATAATGGATCAGGTAAACGTTTTTATTGATTAATCCTCCCCAGTTGTTTACCCGTTCAAACGAGAATCCCGTTTGTATGCCGTGATAGCGATATCCCGAGATGCTTTTGTCAAAGTTGTTTCCGGTTGAGGCCAGAGCTTTCAGGAAATAGAGTCCGGTATCATATCCGAGAACACCATATTTGGGATAGCTGTTAATTATTTCACGTTGATACCAGTGACGGAATCTGCTGCTAAACTCTTTATAATCAGAAGAGGACGGATTTACAAAGAATGTGGAATAGATATATGTATTCAGCTTGTAAAATGCATCCATGTAGTCTTTTACGTAGGTTTGCCATTCCGGGTAACCGAACAACGAGATCTTATAAGTCGGATTGTTTACCACGACGGTCTGCAATTCCGGGATCATTAATTTCAGCGATGCCGAGCTACCGGAGGTAGGAACAATCACATTTTCTTTATCGGTAGATAATACCGCTGTAATTTGCTCAATTTCATCAGAGTTGGCAGTTGCATAAGTCTGGAAACTTATAGAATGACGTTTTAACTCAGCTTTAAGCACGTTAATAAATTCAGTTTTGTCTCCTTCTTTACCCTTTTCAGCCAGAAAGATCACCTGATTATCCTTGAATTTCTTACAGAATAGCTGAGCTGCTTCCGAGTAAAGATAGGAGTGAGGTGTGTTTATTTGCAGGATGTGTGAGTTTGTCAGTACATCTTCGTTTTTAGAAGTAAATGGGATTACCATGGTGATATTATTGGCCTTGGCAAATTTGGCTACCGGTGCAATGTGTGCACTGTAAACAGGACCAATAATTAATTGTACGTCGTTCATTTCGGGAGAGTGAAGAACTTTATTTATCGATTTACCTTCGGATCCAGTATCGTGCACATAGAGCTCAACAGACAACCCCTGGGTCTTTAACCGTTCAATAGAAAGTAATAGACCTTCATAATATTCAATGAAACGACGAGACTGTCTGGCTGATTCTTCACCGGGTTCATCTATCATAAAAGGCAATAAAACAGCAACCTTAATAGGTTCAATGATCGCCGGAGTTATGGGTTGCTGCTCTGTAGGTTTTGTCTCTTCCTGGGTTACAGGTTCTTCCGGTACTGGTGCGGCTTTCTTTTCTTCGGGTTGAGGTACCGGGATGCGAATCATTAATCCACTGCGGAAACGATTTGACAAACCGGGATTAAGAGCCAGAATAGAATCAATGGGTATGTTGAATTTCCGGCTAATGCTGAAAAGTGATTCGTTTTTCTTGGTCAGATATTCAAAAAACTTCTCTTCTGGTTCTTCCTTATCCTCTATTTTTTTGGTCGCACGTGCTATATCAATGCGAATGACCTTTCCGATTTGAAAGTTTTCGGCAGTCAATCCAGGATTGACATCTGTAATATCCTGGATCTTCATTCCGTATTGCTTGGCTAATGAAGAGAGTGTTTCCCGGGGAGCAATGGTATGAAACTTATAGTTTTCTTTTCCGGTTTCTTCGGCTACCTGTACGGTTTGAGGAATCTTTAATGAAAAACCTACTTTTATACCTTTCTCGGCATCCGGATTCAATTTCTTAATTGAAGCCGCTGACATACCGTACATGATAGCGATAGAATTTAATGTTTCCCCCTGCTCTATGGTGTGGAAGAAGTAGGCCGACTCATCTTGTTTTCCATTCGGTTTCTTTACCGGGATATGAAGAATCTGCCCGGTTTTCAGACCATCCTCAATAGACGGATTATTCTTGATGATTTCTTCCTGTGTGACATTGAAACGGCGGCATACGGAATATAAACCTTCTCCGGGTACAACCTGATAAATATAATATTCTTTACCCTCTTTCGTTTCTTTTTTGTAAGGCAGATCCTGCGCAATAGCAGCAGAAATCAGTCCGAAAGCAATAATTGCGAGAATAAAACGTAGTGTTCGCATAAGCTTGTTTCCTTTATTTATCTACGAGAATTTATGCCGCAAAATTAACAATATTATTCCAATAGTCGGGTTAAAATGGCCGGCGCCCTGCATTATTTACTCAAAATGGAAAGGATATTTTATAAAAGTATTAATTTTGAAGAACAGATGGCTATTCATACATTCTAATCAACAATTCATCATGAAAGAGACTACCTGCTATATTCTTATGAAAAGAATCCTGTCGTTTTTTATCTTCATACCAGCTGTCTGGAGTCTGCAGGCTCAAACACTTACAGCTACCGGTGGACAGAAACAGGCCGTAACTTATTCAAAAACAGACCCGTCAAGTGGAGTGAATAGGGTGTTCCTGTTTTATGGACTTGAAAATGCAAAACTTGTTTACAATACTTCAAGCTCCAATACCATTAAATGGTTTAGCTATAAAAATGATATCAACTCCAAAACACCTTTAAATGCGGGTCAGAGTTCTATTACTTCAGAGCTGACCGGTCTGGAGAATAATACAGGTTATGGCGTAATTGACGGAAATGATACAACTATCGTTTGGGTAATCGACTATAAAAGATATGAGCCTCAGGCAATCAATGTAGCGCAGGAAAACAGTGATCCCTGCAGTCAGTTAGTTCTGGCAATAACGGCAAATGAGTATAAGATGAGCTATTATGATGCAAAGCGTCGCCTGTTATCACACGATATTAATCTGGAAATACCTCTTCAGTATAATAGTATGATTTATTCTCCTTCAGATAAAAAGTTTATAGATAAAGTTCAGACAAAGACATTAAACAATGTACAGGCTCTGGTAAATCTGGTTGGAAGCACAGATAATGAGAAGGAGATCCTTCCATTGAAAAATACATCTTTTACTCTGGAGGTTCCTGCTTTGTTAGAAGGATGGGGATTAAATAAAGTGACTTCACCAACATACGAAGCTGTGAAAGTAGCTGTTGAAGGTGATCATACTCACGATCCATTACATAATGAAGACAATAACACCGGAGGTAATGAAACCTCTGAGTCGCTAACCGGGACTGCTCCGTTTAGTGTAGTTTTCAACGCATATGCCAACCAACCGACTGCCACTTATTACAGTTGGACAATTACGAATACTACTGACGGAAGCCGGATTACAACTTCTACAGACGATAATATACGTTATACATTTGATAAAAGCGGGAATTATTCTGTACGTGTGATTGTTACGAATGCTGAAAATAGTTGTGTTGACAGTTTAAAATATGATGTTATAGTTTCAGAATCCGAGCTAAAAGTACCGAATGCTTTTTCACCTGGATTATCACCGGGCGAAAATGACGAATTTAAGGTGGCTTTCAAATCAATTGTCCGGTTTCATGGGTGGATTTTCAATCGTTGGGGTGTTCAACTATTTCAATGGACAGATCCGGCCAAAGGCTGGGATGGTAAGGTGAATGGTAAATATGTAACACCTGGCGCTTATTTCTATGTGATTGAAGCAGAGGGGTCTGACGGCGTGAAATATAAGAAGAAAGGGGATGTGAATGTCTTCAGTGGAAAATAGCATAAATTCAAAGAATAAGAAAAATGAAAAAACTATTGGGCGGATTTATTTGTGCATGTATTTCAACAATATCAGTTTCAGCAGCAGATATTGACGCAAATGCAGCCAAACCGGTAAAAGTGAAAGAAAAGGAAAAAACAGATCAGATATCAGTAACATTGGCTCCTGATGTACCCCGGAATATTGAGTTTTGCGGTAAAACAATCGATCTTACCCGCTACGATATGTATGAAAGATTCGATCGGGAATTGTCTACTATGACTTATATGCATTCAGCAACCCTTCGGATTGTAAAACTGGCAAATCGTTATTTCCCTGTGATTGAACCTATCCTGGAACAAATGGGTGTCCCCAATGATATGAAGTACCTGGCAGTGATTGAGAGTAGTCTTAATGTGCGTGCCATATCAATTGCAAAAGCAGCAGGCTTGTGGCAGTTTATGCCTGCAACCGGTCGTCAATATGGATTGGAAATTAATGATACGATTGATGAACGCATGCATGTGGAACTGTCAACTATAGCAGCCTGTAAATTGCTCAAAGATATGTATGCCCAATTCAAAGATTGGTCTACCGTAGCAGCATCCTATAATATTGGCGCTACGCGCATCAATACAGAGCTGGCAAACCAGAATGCTGAAACATCTCTTGATTTATGGCTGGTGGAAGAGACCTCTCGTTACGTCTTTCGGATTCTTGCTGCCAAGGAGTTGATGACGCATCCCCGTAAATATGGCTTTTCAATTAAAGCCAATCAGTTGTATAAACCGATTCGTTGTAACGAAATAGTTGTAAATGCACCTGTGGATAATCTTTATCAGTTTGCTACGGAAAACAATACAACCTATTATTTATTGAAAGATTTTAATGCCTGGTTGCGAAGTAAGTGCATTCCGAATGTTTCGGGAAAACTCTATAAAATAAAAATACCAATGGCTGAAGATCTGTATTATAACGGACAACCGGTTACACCCTATGATAAGAACTGGGTAACTGAGTAAGAATCATACATATACAAAAAAAGAGCGACAAACCCAATTGTCGCTCTTTTTGTATGTGCTTGATTCTTCATTAATAAGATGAGGGAGTATAGGTGAAGTATGCATTTTTATTACCGGAAGTCAGATTATATTTAACCTGAATAACCTTGGTGGTACCTGTTGATACATTAGCCAGATAAGGGGTCAGATCGTATGAAATCAGAGCAGCTCCGAGGGATGAACTGTTTGCATCACCTTTTTTATTATGTCTGAACTCCAGTTTTAAAGTGTCGTTGTTAACAACATTGGAGGCCAGCTGGTTACGGACAAGATTAAAAGAATGATAGCTGTTTGAAGCATAAAAGAACGGATTCACAGTCAGTAAGATATTATTTCCCTGATAACATAAGAAATTCGAGCTAATTTCATAAATTGGGTCTGTATTAAACGTATCTGCGGCCGCTTCAGTTATATCATAAACACTTTTAAGCGGAAATTTTTGTGCAACAACATCTGAAATTATGTAGTATGATGAACTGGTCTGTTTGTCATAATCAATCTTGAATGAAACCAACAGCCGGTCGTTATTGTTATAGTTTTGGAATTCATCAGCATAATAAAGAGTACTCTGGTTGTCGAGTCTTAAACATTTAGTGAAGTTGCTGGTAACAATACTTCCCGTCATACCGGAAATATTTTGATAATTTCCACCTCCTTCTATACATGAGGTGGCTGTGAATAAAGTGATTAATAGAAATACAAAGTAAAAAAGTCTTTTACAGGTTCTCATAATTAAAAGATTTGATTTATAATTGGTTTAATGACTCTCGAAAACGGCCCGAAGGCCGGCTTGTAATGTGATATCTAGTTTTTGTTGTTTGTGAATGTTTTCGATATTGCTGTTATTGTCAAAATAGTATGAGAGAGAGGGTTCAATAAAAAGATTCGTACATCCGGCCAGATTATAGTTGACTCCACCTCCGATATTAATTGACCATTGCAGTTTATTCTCCAGATCTCTTTCCAGTTTAGAATAAATGACTTCACCATTTCTGCGGATTCTTTCCCGCCATCGTCCACCGATATTTTTTTCAACCATACCTCCGGCTTTCATATAGAAGGCGAAGCGTTCTGATTCGGCGAAACGATAAGCAATGTTTAATGGAAGCCCAAGGTAATAAAGCTCCTGTATCTCATCGGTAAAATATAGAGACGCGCTCTGGTTCTGTGTGCTGCGCAGATAACTTCCATAAACTCCTGTTTGCAGGGAAAATTTATTTCCGATTTCTTTCTCTACCGAAAGCCCAATGGTAATGGGTAAAGAATGCCGGACAGAGGTGGCATTGTTCTCTGCACTAAACTCAGCTGCGTTCAACATGGTATATATCTTGTCGGTTTTGGATGTCGAACGGAAAGAACTGTATTCTTCTTTTGTTGAATTTTCAGCTGGTCCGATAAATGCTGCCAATAGTCCCACAGAACTTTTATTGTGACTTTTTTTTATGTTATGACTGACGGTAGATTCCTGATCCTTGCCGGAGTTGAGAAATTCTTCCATTTCGCTTTTTGTAGCGGTCCTGATATTTTCCGTAGTTTCGTTTGATTTCAACTCACTGTCATTTGAAATCCCTGTTAAACTGGCTGCAAATGAATCTTTACCGGACTCTAAAGGTTGTTCTTTCTCTGAATTGGTGATTGATCGTGCTGTAGTTGATTTTAATGGCTGCTGAACAGTTCGGACAGCGTAAGTAAAGACATTCTTTGGGGATTTGATCTGTCCGGATTCTGATTTTGAAGTCCGGGTTTGAACTGTAGTTTTTCTTTCCGGGAAAAAAGGCTGATGATTTTTCTGTTTAATTAAGGTTGTTTCCTGAGATTTATTATCTCTGAGAAAGTTATATCCTATACTGCCTGCAATCAATAAGATAATACCAACAGAAGCTACTCTTCCCCATGGAAATAACAGGAACGATTTTCTCTTTGCCGGCAGCGAACGCTCAATGGCATCCCAACTGCTTTCCGGAGCTTCTATCTCGTGATGCTCCAGCTTTTGGTTAAAGAGTTTGTCTATATGATGGTTATCTCTCATGTTCTGTTTTTTTGCTGAGTCGCTTTTGAAGTAACTGTCTGGCCCGTGTCAGTTGGGAGCGTGAAGTACTTTCGGTAATGCCTAAGGTGTCGGCTATCTCTTTGTGAGAATAGCCTTCGATTGCGTACATGTTGAATATTACTCTGAATCCATGCGGTAGTTCATTGATCAGTTTCAATAAATCATTGGCCGAAAGCTCTTCTATAACCGAATAATCTGTTTCTGCCGTGATTGAATATCCATTGTCGATGTCAATAGCTTCACGAAGCAGATCATTTTTTCTCAGGTATTCCAGCGAAGTATTTACGAAAATCTTCCGCATCCACCCTTCGAAAGAGCCGTTATACTGAAAGGCTGTCAGATTTGTAAAGACCTTTATAAATCCTTCTTGCAGAAGATCACGCGCCAACTCAGGTTCTCCTGCATATCGCATACAAACAGCCATCATTTTAGGTGCATGGATGTCGTAAAGCGTTTTCTGCGCTTTACGATCTCCTTCAATACACGATTCAATCAGCTGTTTTTCGTTTACCATAACTCAATACATTGGAAAGATGCAGTCACCAGTGGATTTGCTGCATGAATTGACAAAATAAATAAAAAAAGCAGCACGTCGGCAAGAATTCTTTGTAGTTCTAAACATTTTTAAAGAAACTGTTCAGTTTGTGAAGTTCCAATATATCAAAGAGCCCGGTTATTCTGATTTCTCAGTATTGAGAAGTCATATAAGATACACAGATATGATCTGTTGGATGTAACCGGATATATCTGCTTTTACCCTTCGTCCAAACTGTATTTTTTCAATCAAAATAAAAAACTCCCGCCTTCATACGAAAACGGGAGTTGCTGGTATTGATAGAAGCTATGCTTAGTTCAACTTGTGAATAACCAAACCTGAACGAAGTTTAGGTTCGAACCATGTCGTTTTAGGAGGCATGATGTTGTCAGTATCGGCAATGTCCATCAACTGTTTCATAGAAACAGGATAAAGAGCCAATGCAGCTTTCATTTCACCGCTGTCCACACGTTGTTGCAATTCTCCCAATCCGCGGATTCCACCAACAAAATCCACACGTTTAGAAGAACGCAGGTCTTTAATGTCAAGAACTTCGTCCAGAATCAGATTCGAAGAGATCGTTACGTCAAGTACACTGATGGGATCGTTATCGTTGTAGGTGTTTTCTTTTGCAGTCAGAGAATACCATTTTCCGCCTACATACAATGAAAAATTATGCAGTGCGTTGGGTTTATAAATTTCAGCACCTTTCTCTTCTACGATAAAGTTTTCAGAGATTTTTGCGATGAACTCTTCTTCAGTCAGACCGTTGAGGTCAGTAACCACACGGTTGTAGTCGATAATGTTCAATTGGTTATCGGGGAAACAAACCGCCAGGAAGTAGTTGTACTCCTCATCTCCGGTGTGGTTAGGGTTTTGTTTTGCTTTTTCAGCACCAACCAAAGCTGCTGCTGCTGTACGGTGATGTCCGTCTGCAATATAAAGATAAGGAATGCCCGCGAAAAGTTCAGTGATACGTGCTATAGTTGCATTGTCTTCGATTTTCCAGAAGTGGTGACCGAATCCGTCAGGAGCAACGAAGTCGTATTCAGCAGGACCTGCAACGGTTGCTTTAACAATAGCATCCAGCTCTTCCTGATATGGGAAAGCGAAGAATACCGGTTCGATGTTTGCGTTGTTGATGCGAACGTGGATCATACGGTCTTCTTCTTTATCACGACGGGTCAATTCGTGTTTTTTGATTTTACCGGTCAGATAGTCTTCTACGTTAGCGCAAACTACCAGACCGTATTGGGTGCGGCCGTTCATCGTTTGAGCGTATACATAGTACATCTCTTTTTCGTCTTGTACCAACCATCCCTCTTTCTGGAATTTAGTAAAGTTTTCTACCGCTTTATCATATACAGGTTGGGTGTGTTCGTCTGTTCCGGTAGGGAAATCGATTTCAGGTTTGATGATGTGGTAAAGCGATTTATCGTTGCCGGCAGCTTCTGCACGAGCCTCTTCCGAGTTCAATACATCATAAGGGCGTGAAGCCACTTCTTCTACCAATGCCTGAGGAGGACGTACTCCTTTAAATGGTTTGATTTTTGCCATTGTATTATATTCGTTATTAGTTAAAAACGCAAAGACACGAAGACATAAAGCCTGTCATATTATTGTTTGATGGTAAATTGAATTGTCTTTTCTTTAGATTGTGTTCTGGCATTTCCTGTTTTCAAAACAGGCGCAAAACTACAAAATATATAAGATATACCCAATTAATCGGTATTAATTACAGATGAAACGGGCATGCACTTGCGTTCGCCAAAGAGTATAACGGATTTACTCAAATTCCACTACCGTAATTCCCGCACCTCCGAATTGTACATGTTCATCACGGTATTTCTTCACCCCATGCACGGTACGCAGGTAATCGCGAATGATCTGGCGTAATGCTCCGGTACCGGTTCCGTGCAGAATACGTACTTGTGCAACACCGACCAGAATTGCATCGTCAATAAAGTAAACTACAGCCTGCAACGCTTCATCGCCACGCATGCCGCGAACATCAATTTCCTGTTTGAAATTCATCTTTCGTTCGTAGATGTCATCGGCGGTTTGCTGGCTGACAAAGGTCGTTTTCGGTGCTTCTTTCTTAATCTGGTTTTTGCTCATCTTTTCGAGACGGTCAAGTTGAACGGTCGATTTAAGCATACCAAAGGCAACTAATGCATTTTTGCCGTTAATTTCCATCACTTCGCCCACAGATATTTGTCCTTTGAGCCGGACAGCATCACCGGCTTCGATTATTTCGGGTCGGAATACTTTTTTTTCGGATGCAACTTGCTGTTGTTTCTGTGGTTTACCCTGCTTTTTTCGTTCTTCGCGCTCCTGAATCTTCTGGATTTTACGGGCGATTATATCGTCTTTGGCCGCTTCCTGCGCCGCTATAGCAGCCTTGAATTCTTCCAGTTCTTTACGGGCCAGGCGGGTAGATTCTTTTTCTGCCTGCGCTTCTTTGATTTTACGAATGGTATTCTCTACCATAGCGTTTGCTTCAGCTAAAATGCGTTCGGCGTCAGCCTTTGCTTTAGCCATCAGTTCTTTGCGCTGGCTGGCAATTTTGTTTAGGTCGTCTTCGTAGCGGGCCGAGAGTTCCTCCAGTTTCTTTTCTTTCTGGCGGATGGTTTGGCGTTTGCTTTCCCAATAACGTTTATCGCGGACAATATCTTGCAGATATTTGTCCATATCGATATAATCGGAACCAACTTTCTCTGAAGCATCTGCGATTACATCTTCCGGCAGTCCGATTTTACGGGCGATTTCCACGGCAAACGAACTACCCGGATTACCAATAGATAGCGTAAACAAAGGTTGCATCAGGTGGCGGTCGTAAAGCATGGCCCCGTTGATAACCCCCTCGTGGTCTTCGGCAAAATGTTTCAGATTCTGGTAGTGGGTGGTAATTACACCGTATGATTTGTTCCGGTTGAATCGTTCCAATAAAGCTTCAGCAATAGCTCCACCAATCTGAGGTTCTGTCCCCCCTCCAAATTCATCAATGAGCAGAATGGAGTTTTCGTTACAACGGCGAACGAAATGCTTCATGTTGGTCAGGTGCGAGCTATAGGTACTTAAATCGTTTTCAATCGACTGTTCATCACCGATATCGATAAAGATATCATGAAAAATACCTGTGCGCGAGCTTTCGTGTACAGGTATCAACAGACCACATTGCAGCATATATTGCAGTAACCCAACTGTTTTCAGACAGACGGATTTTCCTCCGGCATTCGGGCCTGAAATTAACAGGATACGACGTTGCTCGTTTAGCTCTATGTCGAGTGGAATGACCGGTTTATTTTGTTTTTTATGGGAGAGATAGAGTAGGGGGTGGATGGCACGTGCCCAGTCAATTTGTCTTTTGTTTTCAAATGTGGGCAGGATGCCATTGATTTCAATGGCTAAAGTCGCTTTAGCCCGGGTAAAATCAATCTGTCCCAGGTAGTCATACGACCCCAGAATATCTTCGGCAAACGGGCGTATTTCGTCTGCCATTTTTACAAGAATACGTATTACTTCGCGGCGTTCTTCGCTTTCGAGCTCACGCACGCGGTTGTTAGCTTCGACTACTTCTGCCGGTTCAATAAATACAGTTTTACCGCTGGCGGATTCATCATGAACAATTCCTTTGATTTTGCGTTTGAAAGCGGGTGCAACAGGTATCATCAAACGACCGTCGCGCATGGTGGGAGATTGATCTTTCTCGACAATACCCTCTGATTGTGCAGCTCGCATGATGGATTGCAGACTGCGTGAGATAGAACTGGTTGTCTGGATGATTTCACGACGGATACGCGCCAATTCAGGCGAAGCATTGTCTTTTACCTTTCCGAATTTATCCAGAATCTTGTCGATAGAAATTAAGATCTGAGGGAAAAGTAAAACATTCGCCGCCATTTCTGTGAGATAGGGGTAAGCAGACTCTCCTTCTTCCTCATTTTTGAAAAAGCGGACAATATCCCGGATAGTTTCCAATGAACGACGCAGGTCAAAGAGTTCCGGTTCGTCAAGGAACGTACCTTCCACCCGGATTCGCTTCAGCGGAATCCGAATGTCGAAAAAATAGTTGGCGGGAAATTCATTTTCGAGTTGCAGGATGCGCACCATCTCTTCGGTACTGCCAAGCCGTACTTTTATCTCTTGGTATTGGATGGAAAAAGCCATCTCCTGCACTTTATCTTTGCCTAGTGGACTGAGGCACTTTTCTGTGATAAGTTGACGGATTTTATCAAATCCGTTTTTTTGTTCGAAATTATTGGGGTAAATCACGTATTTATTGGGGATTTATATATCTGAATAGAAGAAGTGGGACTTTTATAGGGCCGTCTTTTTGAGCAATGCTTTGATAATTAACCTCTTTGATAATATGTTTTTGAGACTCTATATCACCTCGCCCTTCATATACGACTCATACAAATAATCAGGGCTTTCATAATATAAGCTGCTATTGAAATCCTCAATTTTTCGGGAAAGCCATGAATTATATACCTCAATGAGGGTTTCTATTGGTCTTTTATTTTGTTTGTTACATAGATCAACTATCAGTCTTTTATATACTTTACCAATGTCCCAGTGTGTAGGTATCTGCTTGAACTTTGCTAATACCCAAAATTGTTCTCTTAATTCAGTACAGTCGAAGCCGGTACCAAAATCTTTAGCATATCTACCTGTAATTATTTCAGGAGTTTTTATCGGGCAATATCCACCGTGGTACACTTCCATGTTTATTTTTTTCACTTAATATACTCCTGCATCTGCGCAACAATCAACGGATTACCCGCAATGATACAATAGTTTGGCTCATTGCGGAAACGAACTACCAGTCCGCCTGCTTCTTCGATAATTACAGTTGCTGCAGCTACATCCCAGTCCTTAAGGTTGATTTCCCAAAAACCGTCGAAATATCCGGCGGCAATGCAGCAAAGGTCATATGCCGCAGAGCCCAGACGGCGAATATCACGGCAGTGAGGAAGAATACGGGCAACATTGTCGGTGTTGTTGTCGGGATTGGTTCCGTGATCGTAGGGGAAACCGGTGCAAAGCAGAGAATGATTCAGGTCCGTTTTGTTGGAAACACGAATAGGATTTCCATTGTGGAATGCACCCTGGCCTTTGATCGCGTAGAACAACTCGTTCATAAACGGAGCGTATACTACACCCAATATACCTTTCCCTTTATATCTCAATCCAATAGAAACAGAGAAGATCGGAATTCCCTGAGCGAAGTTGGTGGTTCCGTCTACGGGATCAATTACCCAGCAGTAGTCTGAAACTATTTCGTTTAATCCGCTTTCTTCGGCCAAGACCTGATGGTCGGGATAAGCGTGGCGGATTTGTTCAATGATATATTCCTCGCTCAGTTTATCAGCAATAGTCAGCAGATCATGTGAACTTGATTTGGTTTCTATCGAGAGTTCTTTTTTTCTAAAGTATTCGAGATGTATTTTGCCTACCTCTTTGGCCCAGTTTATGGTTTGGGCAAGGCATTCGTTGATGTCAAGTTCTTTTTTCATCCGGATTGAAAAGTTAATGTTCTGAATACCGCAAAGATACAAATTAATTTGCGGAATCGGGGCTGTTTTTACACCTCTTCATCTAAATCGCAGATGGGTATCGGACGACGAAAAGCTTCTTTAAACGAGATTAGCGAAACAGTACGCGATAGCCCGAGTGGTTGCAGTTTGTTATGGATAATGTTAAGCAGGTCGTTGTTGTTTCTGGCGTATATTTTAATGAAAAGGTCGTATTCGCCAGTAGTATAGTGACATTCAACGACTTCCGGAATTGCCTGAAGCGCATCCACCACATCATTGAAGTGTACGGGGTCTTTCAGGAAGATACCCATGTAAGAGCAGGTTTCATAACCAATTTTTGAGGCATCAATCAGATATTCAGATCCCTTGATGATATTAAGAGAAGTGAGTTTCTGCACGCGTTGGTGAATAGCGGCTCCCGAAACATTGCATTCGCGTGCTACTTCAAGGAAAGGAATACGGGCATTTCCCGCGATAAGCTTCAGAATTTTTATATCCAGGCTGTCTAATTGATGTTGTGCCATTGTGTAATAGTTGAGTGAGTTTTGAAACAGACTTACAAAATTATTACTTTTTTCTTGTACCTCTGCAAGAAAAGGCGGGGATTTTGTAACAATTTATAGCAAAACTATTTATATTTGATAGGTTTAATGGCAAAAGTTATCCGTAATGATTCAAGTTAAAGTAATTAAGTCAATTACAGATTGTTATCCTGGTTTCGTGGAACGGATTTATAACGAATCTTTTCCTCCCGACGAAAGGCGCAATTATGCTGTATTGGTTGATTTGTGCGTAAATAATCCAAAGCATACTTTCAATTTAATAGTGAAAGGCGAAATCCCTGTCGGGATGCTCGTCAGCTGGCGTTTTAGTGATTTTTTGTTTCTCGAACATTTTGCAGTGGACCATCACTTGCGCGGAAGGGGAATTGGCAAGGATGCAATAAGGCTTTGGCTTTCAAGTCAGTCTCTTCCTGTTATACTCGAAGTTGAACCGCCCATTCATAACCTGCAACAACGGCGGATTAATTTCTATGAACAATTGGGGTTTCGGTTGTGGAATGTCGATTACGAGCAACCGCCCTATTCCCGGGAAAAGAATCCGGTTAGATTATTGTTGATGAGCTATGGCGATATTGATGTCGGGGAGCGGTTGGAGGAGATTAAGCGGATTTTGCATAAAGAGGTATATAGTCTGGAAGTGGATTGAAAAAGAAGCTGTGCTAAAAGAGACAAACAGGAATAGTCTAAACGCAAAGTTACAAAGTCATAAAGTCGCAAAGCGTTTATTTATGGATATATAAAACGTCGCGATTTTAATCCTTTGAATTCTTTTTCGTTCAAAAAAACACTTTTAGGACGGCCTCGTAGGTGCGTTTGTAGTCATTTTAGTTCTATCGGTTTGGTTACCAATAATTTGCCGTTAGGCATCATTTTGGTATCATCAATATCCTCGATAAAAGCCAGACTGCCTGAAGATCCACCGTTTAAATGATAGCGGATTGAGGTGTTGTCCCATTCCGTTCTGTCCAGACTTGATAAATCAATAATCGAAATAATTAAGATATAATTGTCTTTCAGCTCAGATGCTTTTCCGATAATTATTTCCCTGATATTTCCGGATTCATCGGTCGAGTCTGCAATTTTAATTTCCTGCCCTCCTCCATGAGCTTTAAAAACAGAAGTACAAGCTGTGCCTAAGGTGCTGATTTTAACTCCAAGAGTGATGACGTGGTCATCATCTCCGGTAATGTAAGTTCTTTTCATATTGCATTAGATTAGAATGGTATATATATTCCTTCTGTTGTTTTGTGTTTATTAAAGCTTCTGCCTGGACTGTGTTCTTTAACCAGAGTCAGACAGAAATGAACTTCCATTTTTTTCGTTCACAGAGGCACACAGCTGGGAATATGTCGGTAACATAATTCCCGAACTTAACCAACCTCAAAGCTAAGTCGTTTAGTCTGTGCGCCCTTTATGTGATCCCGGAACAGGTCGGTTTTGTCTAAACAAATATACTATCAGATAGAACAAAAGTCAATACTGCTTTTGTAGTATTTTTTGATGAGGATTCAGTGAAACAAAAACAGTTGCAACAATAAGCTAACGGCAAATTACTATTTTTGCATCCGATTTAAAATTCACTAATGGAGAGGGACGTAATAGCATTGCATCAGGCAATCGTTTGTATTACTTTCTCATAAAACAATGTTTAGCAAGGGATGAAAAATCTTCAGATTTACTATTTTTCAGGGACTGGAAATGCAAGGAATGTTGCACGGTGGATGGACGAAGAGGCTACTTCAAAAGGAATTCATAGCGAGATGATAAGTGTTTCTCAAAACCGTTTAGCCAGGGAGATGTCCACAGAAACAATGGTGGGTTTTATTTCTCCCACACATGGCTTCAACTATCCGCCGCTAATGTTGAATTTTATTATTCGGTTTCCGCATTCCTTAGGTCGCCAATCCGTTTTCCTGATGAATACGCGCGCTGGTATGAAAATCGGGAATTTCTATATTCCCGGACTTTCGGGATTGGCATTGTGGCTTTCAGCATTGATCCTCTGGATGAAGGGGTATCGTATAGTGGGATTGCGTTCTGTTGATTTACCTTCAAACTGGATCTCACTGCATCCGGGGTATGGCCCAAAAACAGTATCGGCTATGTATATGCGGTGCGATAAGAAAATCCGGCAATTTGCACAGCAAATATTTTCAGGTAAAAAGGTTTACAGAGCTATCTATGATATTGTGCAGGATTTGCTTGTATCACCCATCGCGGTCATTTACTTTATGATCGGGCGATTTATCTTATCCAAAACACTTGTGGCATCGCGTGATTGCAATAAATGCGGCATTTGTGTGAAAGACTGTCCGGTAAAAGCCATTTATCTGGTGGATGGCAGACCATATTGGAGTTTTCGATGTGAGAGTTGTATGAAGTGTATGAACAGTTGCCCCAAACGGGCGATTCAAGCGGTACATGGCATGTTTACTGCTATATTGATGCTGGTCAATACCTTGGTGATTGGTACATTTTATCGTCATTTTCCGGTAAGTGAATGGGGGATTCCGGGTGGAGATTCTTTTTCGGTTAAGCTGATCCGGATTACTGTCGAAGGTTTTTTGTTTTTCTTTTTTCTCGTAATTAGCTATCGTTTGGTGCACTGGCTGAGACGTTTCCGTTGGTTTGATGCCCTGATTATTTATACTTCCCTTACTAAGTTCCGGTTTTGGCGAAGATATAAGGCTCCTGTGAAGTGATAAATATTTCAATATTTACCTAATCTGACTATTGTACTGATACTCCCTTTATTCATGTAGTATTAACGCTGTTTAAAAGGGGATATCACAGTGATGTCACAGTATTGTCACAGTAGTATCACAGTGATATCACAGTTTTATATAGGACTGTATTATCTCTGTGATACTACTATAGTTCTATTTCAATATTACGATTAAAAAAGCGCTTAAACTTATATTAAAAACCATTAGTGAAGTGAAGGAATAGGTTGATTCAGGATGCAAGGGGGGAGTGATTTATCAAAAAATACAGATGCAGACTATTGATTCAGATTCTGAAAGATAAAATATCTATCTGGTTTGTATTAATCTATCAGGTTACAATCCCAGTAACTCCTTCCGTAATTCTTTTGGAGATTTGCCTACTCGTTTTTGCAAAAAACGATTAAAAGAATTTTGTACATCAAAACCGAGCTTTTCAGCGATCTCGTTCATTGACAATTGCGGTTGCATTAATAACCGACGGGACGATTCAAAACGTACGTCGTCAAGGAGTTCCTGGAAGGTGGTTTCTTCCTGTTTAAGATGTCGCTGTAAGGTTCGGGGAGAGAGATTCATCAGGGAAGCTACCAGGCCTAAGGAGGGGGAGGTTTGTTTCAACTGCTGGAAGATGTGTTGTTTGGTATGTTCGGTCCAGACATTACGTTGTCCTTTTAGTCGTTGGATATAGCTTTCATACATTTGAAAAGCGTCAGGATTGGCAGTTGGAATTTTCCAATCCAATACTTCCAACGGAAAGACAATACAAGAGGCGTCGGCGCCAAATTCAATCGGGCATGTGAAATACTGTTCGATTAAATCGGTCTCTCCCTCTTTGGGATATGGAGTATATATTTTAACCGGTTTCAATTCACGACCCAGAAATTCGCGACGGCTGCGGATGGTAAATCCGATATTATGTTCGGTGAGTTGTCTGGCAGCAATAGGAAAGTTCCGGACCCAATCAGGGTGCATACGTGTAATGTGGTATATGCCATCACTTTTTATTTCATAATCGTAACTGTTGAGTGAATCAACCAGGTCGATATGCTTCTTCATGCTCTCCAGTGTATCGACAAAGGTATTGCAGCTTTGATACATCTGGCCCAAAATTCCCAGCGTGGAAAACGGGGATTCAAATCCAATGCGCAATCCAATGCGGTCATCGTTGAGTCTTTCCACTACTTTTTCGATAAATTCTCCTAACTGAACGGGGGAAACGATTACATTCGTTTTATATAGTTCTTCCGGTGTAAGTTTTACCTCTTCGAGGATATCATTAAAGCTTTCTCCTCTGGATTCGAGGCAAAAAAGTATGTTTCGTAATGCAATTCCGTAAATCATAGTATGTTTTTGGCACAATCGGATAAAAGTAATACATTTTGCGCGAATAGAGATCATTTGAGACCGGATAATTTTGCAGTCGGATTTCAAAAGGTCATAAGCGAATGAAAAAAGGTGCAATAAGTTTGGTTTGTTTAATAGGTGTAACGGCTGTGCAGGCCCAACAAAGCTTTACCCTTGAGGAGTGTCGTCGTATGGCTCTCGATAATAATAAAGAGCTGAAAATATCAGAAGAAAAAATCAAAGAAGAATACAGCAAAAAGAAAGCCGCTTTTACGAAATATCTACCTGATCTCTCCTTTACCGGAACCTACCTTTACAACAGCAAAAATATTTCTCTATTGAGCGAAGATGCGCATTTGCCGGTGTTTTCTGCCAACACTGACGGTTCAATGAATCTGCCATCGTCAGTTAAAGGGACAACTCTCAACGGTACGTGGATGCCTTTGGATAAAGATGGAAATCCATTTAATCCGAAAACCAATCCGGAAAAGATTGTCTGGAATAATTATGCCATTATTCCGAAAGAGGCTTTCGAGATGGATATACATAATGTCTATGCGGGCGTGTTGACTCTGACTCAGCCTATTTACCTGGGAGGTAAAATCCGTGCATACAACGAAATTACCCGTTTTGCCGAAGAACTGGCCAAAACGAAACATAACACTAATCTGCAAGAGGTGATTCTGAAAACGGATGAAACCTACTGGCAGGTGATATCTCTTGTCAGCAAGAAAAAACTGGCCGAAAGTTATGTGAAATTATTGCAAAAGATGGACGGTGATCTACAGACGATGATTGCAACCGGTGTGGCTACAAAAGCAGACGGATTAACCATAAAAGTAAAACTGAATGAGGCTGAAACAGTACTCTCAAAGGTGGAAAACGGTCTTAGTCTTAGCCGGATGGTTCTATGTCAGCTTTGCGGGATCTCCTTGCAGACCAGATTGGTATTGAGTGATGAAGATACTACACCAGAACCTGAAACAACACTTCCTCCGGCAGATGTAAATATAGCCTTTAATCAACGCCCGGAGCTGAAATCGCTTGATCTTGCCACTAAAATATACAAGAAAAAAGAATCGATGGTGGTCGCTGATCTGTTGCCACAAGTTGCCTTAACCGGTAATTACCTGGTTTCAAATCCGAATAGCTACAATGGTTATGAAAATAAGTTTGGTAGTATGTGGAACGTGGGCGTTGCCATTCGAGTGCCTATTTTTCATTGGGGTGAGAACTTTCATAACCTGAAAGCTGCCAAGAGCGAAACCCGTATGGCTAATTTGCAACTTGAAGAGGCAAAAGAAAAGATCGAATTGCAGGTAAATCAGGCAGTTTATAAAACTAACGAAGCTTCGAAACGATTGATTTCAGCAAAAAAGAATATGGAAAAAGCTGAAGAAAATCTGCGTTATGCTACGTTGGGATTTGATTCCGGTGTGATTCCTACCTCAAATGTACTTGAAGCTCAAACAGCCTGGTTGTCGGCTAACTCCGAAAAAATTGATGCGGAGATTGATGTACGGCTAAGTAAAGTATATCTGGCAAAAGCATTGGGACAAGACTTAAAGAACAAAGATTAAAGACGTTTACGCATATACCGGGCAGCCGCTCTGTGCAGTTGCCGGATTAACATCGAATACATAATTACGCAATACGCTGGTTTTGAGATTGGTTTATTGGGAACTGGCGTATTGGCACATTCTAAAGGATTTGAAACAAGCATGCACTGGAGTTCGTCAAAGAGTATGACTACATATGCGAGTTCCAGGAGTAGCTAAAAATTATTATTGACACATGAAAAAGAACAGACTTTTCTGGGTATTTATAGTTCTGTTGGCGGCTATTGTAGTTGCAGTGGTGATCGGTTTCCTGGGTTTAAAACCTCAGCAAGAGGTGATTCAGGGACAGGTAGAGGCTACAGAAGTGCGCATTTCGGGAAAAGTGCCCGGACGTATTCAGTCATTTCGGTTTGCTGAAGGTGAAAAAGTCTCAAAAGGAGATACCCTGGTGATTCTCGATTCTCCCGAAGTATTGGCTAAACTTAGTCAGGCACAGGCAGCTGAGGAAGCTGCGCAGGCGCAGAATCTGAAAGCCATAAAAGGAGCCCGTAGCGAACAAATCACCGGTGCATATGAAATGTGGCAGAAAGCTATTGCGGGTCGTGAAATAGCCCGGAAATCGTTTGACCGGGTACAGACATTATATGAAAAAGGAGTTGTCGCTGCTCAGAAACGCGATGAATCTGAAGCAAACTACAAAGCAATGGTGGCAACCGAGAAAGCAGCCAAATCGCAATATGATATGGCGAAAAACGGTGCTGAACGCGAAGATAAAATGGCGGCTGCAGCGATGGTAAATCGGGCAAAAGGTGCGGTTGAAGAGGTAAGATCATACCTGAAAGAGACAGCCCTGACATCACCTATTGATGGCGAAATCGCTGAAACTTTCCCAAAAGCAGGGGAGTTGATAGGAACAGGAGCTCCAATTATGAATCTGATCGACCTGAGTGACAGTTGGGTTGTTTTCAATGTACGTGAAGATCAGCTAAAAGAGCTGAAAATGGGTGCTACTTTTAAAGCACAGGTACCTGCTCTCGAAAATAAAGAGATTACACTTAAAGTAACTTATCTCAAGGATATGGGAAGCTACGCTGCCTGGAAATCGACCAAAGTAACCGGTCAGTTTGATGCAAAAACATTCGAAGTGCGTGCCCGTCCGACAGAAAAAGTAGCAGACCTACGTCCCGGAATGTCTGTGTTACTGATAAGATAATGGTTTGTTAATTTGCCGGTAAATGGTGAAAACGCCTAAAGATACTGTATATAGAAGATCCTGACCATTCCGAAGGGAAGTTCAAACTTTCCGGAGGGATGTGAAGGTAATTAATGTTAGAAGTAATTATTAGCAATGACAACAAATAATCATAAACCGGGACTGATAGCCGTCATTAAACGCGAGAACAGGAGGTTGGTATTGCATTCAATCTACTTGTTTACGATGGTAATAGCTCCGGTCTTTTGTTATCTGTTGTTTACCTCTTTGATGCAGAGTGGATTACCTGCAAATCTGCCTGTGGCTGTGGTCGATCTGGACGGTACTTCCACTTCTCGTAATGTCGTACGCCAGTTAGACGTCTTTTCGCAAAGTCAGGTGGTCATGCAACCGGCTAATTTTGATGAGGCCCGAAGTGCCATGCAACAAGGAAAGGTGTATGCTGTATATCTGATACCACGACATTTTACACGTGATTTGGTTAATGGTGTACAGCCTAAAATATCCTTTTACACCAATAATACATTTTATATAGCATCGTCACTGGTTTTCAAAGATATGAAGACCGTATCGGTGCTGGTTTCCGGAGCAGCAGGTCGCAAAACCCGCTTAGCCAAAGGTCAGGACGCAAGGCAAATCATGGCACAGTTGCAACCTGTTGTTATCGATACCCATCCAATAGGAAATCCGTGGATTAATTATTCCATATACCTGAATAATCTGTTATTGCCCGGTGTATTGCAGTTGCTTGTTTTATTGGTAACGGTGTATGCTATCGGAATTGAGATCAAACAAAAAACAACACATCAATGGTTGCATGCCGGGGGAGACTCGATGTTTGTCTCCATCATTGGAAAGTTATTGCCGCATACGCTGGTATTTACCCTGACAGGTATTTTCTTTCAGGTGCTCCTTTATAAGTATCTTCATTTTCCCTTGAAGAGTGGTATTGGTCCGATGGCACTGGCTTTGTTTTTACTGATCGTTTCCTCTCAGGCATTGGGCGTATTTTTTATTTCAGCATTGCCCGTGTTGCGATTGGGATTAAGTGCAGCTAGTCTGGTTGGAGTTATTTCGGTTTCGATATCCGGATTTTCATTTCCGGTGTTTGCTATGGCAAAACCATTGCAGGTTGCAAGTCATTTTTTTCCATTACGGCACTATTTCCTGATTTATGTCGATCAGGCATTGAATGGCATCAGCATCTATTATTCCCGTATAGATTATCTGGCTTTGGCTATATTCCTGCTTTTGCCGCTTCCGCTTTTACCCAAATTGAAGCATGCATTGAAATACCAGGAGTATAAAATGTAATATTTCAGACAAAAGATAATAGATGAAAGACGTAAGATTGTGGGATAGATGTAATTGGCAGTATAATAGGTGATTAATGCTGTTTTTGAATTCTATATATTTGTTCCCTGTACTTGAATCTACAGGTCTTAGTTTTCACAATCTTGATTCTGATGCCTGATAGTCTATAATCTTAAAAAAGAATATGACCGAAACAAAATTATACCGTTTTATCCGAACTGTTGTATCCGATATCTTTTCCATTTGGTACAAAGAATTGAAGAATGTCTTCTCCGATGTGGGGGTGATTATCTTCTTTCTGGTGGTTCCGTTTGGTTATCCGTTACTCTATTCATATATCTATAATAATGAAACGGTAAGGGAAGTCCCGATGGTCGTAGTCGATCAAAACCGGTCAGCTATGAGTCGCGATTTTATCCGTCGTGTGGATGGTACTCCGGATGTAAAGGTGGTCTCACGGTGTTCTGATTTGCAGGAAGGGCAGGAGTTGATCCGTCGCCGTCAGGCATATGGTATATTGTTGATTTCGGAAGATTTCAGTAAGAATATTGCACAGGGACGACAATCGATAGTTTCGCTCTACAGCGATATGAGCAGTATGCTTTTCTACAAGGCAATGCTGACTGCAGCAACGGATGTGTCGGTGAAGATGGGAAAAGAGATTCAGATCAGAAACCTATCGGATGTAACCGAAACACAGGGCGAATGCATAGCTACTCCGGCCAATTATGTGTCGGTGGCGATGTTCAATCCGCAGGTTGGATTTGCGTCTGCGATTGTACCGGCCATTCTGATCTTATTGATCCAACAGACTTTACTTCTGGGAGTGGGTATGCTTACAGGAACAAGTCGTAACAATACAAACAGAATACCGCAGATAGACTATGGAACCCGTCACTTTCTCGGTAGTCTGCGTATTGTGACAGGAAAAGCACTTTGTTATTTTATGATTTATGCGCCTGTATGCGTCTGGGTGTTGAGGGCTGTACCTTCGATTTTTGATTTTCCGATGGTGGGCAACCCTGGGCAGATTATGTTGTTTATACTGCCATATTTATTATCAGCCATTTTCTTTGCCATCACGTTGGCGGGAGTGATTCGTGATCGTGAGACACCGATACTTATTTTCGTATTTACATCAGTCCCTCTGTTGTTTCTGGCAGGAGTATCCTGGCCTCAAACGGCTATCCCGGAAGGCTGGAAATGGTTTTCGTACCTGTTTCCGTCGACCTTTGGTATTCAGGGATTTCTGAAGTTGAGCACAATGGGCGCCGATCTATGGCAGGTGGGATTTGAATACCTCGCTTTATGGTTACAGACCCTGGTGTTTTTTGTAACAGCTTGTTTTTCTTTTCATTTTGTGATAACGGGAAATCGTCGCAAGCGTCTGAGAGTATTGCAAATACTAAAAAGAATAAGTTTTATCAGATAGATTGCTTAGAGCCAGTTTAAATGAAGTGTGAATATTCTATTCTGAATTAAAATCGTTTTTTGATGATTATGTGTCGGTTTGCTTCGGTGGATCGGCGCATTTTCGGTTGTTCATACATCTCCTGTTGCCAGGAGATGATTCGTTTAGCAATCTGTCCTTCAATATTGCGTTTTTATATAGCATGTAGCGTGTAAATTCCGGTTTGGTTGCTGGGGGTATTCTTTCATTTACTTCTTTATGTAGCTAAAGAGAGAGGCTTTTCTTGATGTGATAACAATTATCTTGTATTTTGAGAACCCCGGGTTTTAATTTTTTGAATAACGTAGTTTATATCTATTCGTTTATTCATTTCATAAAAAGAATAGTAAGTTGATATTGCGATTAAAATAATGCCAACTAAATAGGAATAAGGTTGAGGTACAAATATTATAGAAAGAAAACAACAAAGCGTGATTATAAATTGTACCAGAAATAAATTGACAAATTCTTTCTTTAGAGTAAAGCTGTAGTGTTTGTTGCTTACAAAATACACCTGCACAAAATAAATTAGATAAGATACAGCAAATGAAATACCTAATCCAGTCAGTCCCCAAAGATAGTATCCCAGGATATTTAGTGATAACATATAAATATTACCTGCCAGTTCATTCCAGAAAAATAATCTGCTGCTGCCTTTAGCCAGGAAAATAAAAGCAATAGACCAACTTGCAGCTTTAAAAAACATACCTAAACAAGCCCAGTATAACATCACATTAATGCCAATAAATTGGGAAGAGTAAAGTATAGTGATAGCATTGTTAATGAATGTCAGAAATATAACTAATATAGGAGCAAGGATTAGAATCGCAATTTCAGCCTGATGATTAATGATTTGTCTACTTTCATTTTTATTATCAGCAACCGACGAAAGGCGTGGGTAATAATCAGTAGCCATAGCTGTAAATATCATTCCCACGTAGGTATTTATTATGGTGAAACCAGCATTGTAAAGTCCTACTTCCTCAATACTACCATATCGACTAATAAAAATTCGTATTATATATGAGCTTAATACCATAAGCAATCCACTCAAGCTGATCATAAATCCCATCTTAAGCATCGACTTACTCTCAGAAATGGATAATTGTCGATCGATTTTTAATCTTTCGATTTTAATTTTTCCTGCATATCGCCATGATACAATCAGGGCAATTATTGCTGTACCTATAATTCCGGGCACAATTCCATCTATCCCCCAGATATAATAAAGCGGGATGGTAATTATTAGTCCCAGAAAACTGCCCCATAAATTAGCTTTAGCCAGATCTTTTAATTTTCTGAGTCCCTGCAGGACGCCCAGTTGTGCACCGCTAAGCTGTGATAGCATTAAGGTGAATGAAATCCAGATAAAGGCAGAAGTGTAATTTTTATTTCCAAATGTAATCTGGCTCAACCATGGTGATATAATCAATGTGATAAATGCCCCAATTAAACCCATAATGAATGCCAACCGATAGAATATTGTAATGATCCTTGCTAAAGTATGTTTATCATTTGCAGCATTGGCTTCGGCAATATTTTTGACTGCACTGGTGTTAATTCCTGCATTGGAAAGAGTCGCGATAATGCTTATTGTATTTGTTAGTAACCCCATTATACCCATGCCTAATGGACCTAAAATAACAGCTATTAATTTAGACCTAACGATTTGAATAATTATATTGAAAATCTGTACACCGCCAAATAATGATGTAGCCTTCATAATTTGGCGGTATGAGTTTCTTTTTTCATTTATTCCGTCGTTTGCAATATTTATGGCATATTCCTTTTCCATAGATTGCGTACTATTTATAAAGGTTTGAATGCATTGATAGCATTAACAACCTCAATAACTTCCGGTTTTGTCAATACTGCACTTATAGGTAAACTTAGTACTTCGGTCGCAATTTTTTCTGTTATAGGAAGATCAACATGTGTATACTCAGAGTAACACTCCTGTTTATGCGGTGGTATTGGGTAGTGTATCAGAGTTTGTATTCCACAGCTATTAAGGTACTTTTGTAGTTGATCTCTTCGGGTTGTACGTACTACAAATAAATGCCATACATGGGAAAGAGAAGTTAGTGCAGATTCATTATCCAAAAGTCCGGGTATTGCTATGTTATCGTTATTTATATTAGTTAAATAATAATCGGCAATTTCTCTGCGAATTATATTTTCCTGATCTAGATATTTAAGTTTTACACTAAGAAATGCTGCTTGAATCTCATCCATTCGGCTGTTTAGTCCCTGGTAATTATTAATGTATTTAACGGTCGAACCGTAGTTGGCAATAGCCTTTACTATTTTCGCAAGTTCTTCGTCATTCGTAGTAACAGCGCCACTATCACCCAATGCACCAAAATTCTTGCCGGGATAAAAACTATTACCGGCAGCATCGCCTAAAGCACCTGACTTTTTATTATTCCATACAGCGCCAAAGGCCTGAGCATTATCTTCAATAATTTTTAGATTGTATTTTTTTGCTATATGCTCAAGTTTATCATTCCAGCAAATCTGACCATAAAGATGAACAACCATAATTGCTTTTGTTCTTGGAGTGATTTTATCTTCAATTTTATTGATGTTCAGATTGTATGTAAGTGGATCAGGGTCAATAAATACAGGTTTCAGCCGATTATCCGTTATAGCCAATACAGAGGCAATATAGGTGTTTGCCGGTACTATGATTTCGTCTCTTTCTTGCATTACACCCATATAGATGTAAGCTTTTAAGATCAGTCGCAAGGCATCCAGTCCGTTAGCGCAGGCAATGGCATGTTTAACAGTTAAATAACTCTGAATATTTTCTTCGATATTTTTCACTTCATTACCTGTCAGATACATGCCACTATCTATGACTCGCTCTGCAGCAGCTTTTAACTCTGAAGCATATTGAGCATTTATTTTTTTTAAATCTAAAAAGCTAATCATGGTTTTTGCATATTAAATGTTAGTAACTAAGGATAGTTTCAATAGCCATCTGTCTACTTTTTAAGTAAGTAATCAGAATTAAGCGACATAATGCGAGTAGTTAATGAACAATGTATTTCCAATCTCAGCCAACGCTCTGTTGGTTGTGTAGAAAAGCAAGTCTGTACTCATATAGTCCTGAGGTCTGATCCATTTTCCCTTCAATATCCTCCAGAGTGTTTCCGCAATATTCAGGTGCGGAGAATATGGAGGCAGATAGAAGAGGAAAAGCCCTCTTTTCTCCCATACGGGACGCAACTCCCGTATTTTATTATTACGATGAACCGTAGCATTGTCAAGCACCACAAAGGTGTCTTTGAGTACACGCAAGGAAAATGCATCGAGGAAATTCACGACCTTGTCGGCGTTGATACTTTCGGTGGTGGCGAATCCCTCATATTGGTTCTTTCGGTCAATCATTCCGAAGATGTTGAGCCTTGCGCTTCTTTGAGATGCAATGCACACATCCTCACCTGGCAACTGCCAGCCGTAAGGAACATATCCTTCGGTACAGACATGGCTCTCATCGGCAAAGTACAGGGCAATGCGCCCCTCACGTTCCTGATGTTCAAGTTCTTGCAACTTTTCGTACTTGTGCTCGTAAAGCTGCGGCGAGGGAACTCCCCTTGGGCGTTTTCTTATACGCTTATATCTTGCGCCAATGCGGATAAAAAACGCTTGAAGGTCAAGTTGCTTGCCTCTTTCCCTGTTGCCTGTTGCCAAGCAATTTTGGCTTTGCTTACACTTTGCCTGTCCTGTTCGATGGCTGCACGCACAGCTTGTTCGTCCGAGCAGTCCATTATTGGTTTTCGACCACGACCTTCCCGTGTCTGCAAGCCTGTTATGCCTTCCGAAAGGAAGCGTTTTACCCATGCATTAACTGACACCAAACTCATTTCGGTCTGTTCACCCGCTTTTACAGAAGACAGCCCTTCTGATTTGAGAAGAACCGCACGGCAACGCATGCGCAAACAGTGGCTCGTGCCATGGCGGAAACCATGCTCTAATTCTAATCGTTGGACACTCGTTAATTCTATCGTCTTTATTTTTCCCATTGCTAATCGTATTTACTTGAATACAAGTAGAACGGAAAATATTATCAATATTGTATAAACTAAATATGAACACTTACTTATCTAATTTACTTTATAGCAAATCGGGTTCTAAAGAAACCTCCCGATAATCTAAATTCAGGTTTAAGGTAAGTGGGTTTTTATTTAAAAAGATCGCTATTTTATGCTTGTTGTAGTAAGGCTAATTAAATAACAAATAAATACGGTCATTTAACTACATTTATCTTTATATAAAACAATTAGCATTCCTATTGGTTTAAAAATCTTTATTGTTGTTCAAATTATTTCCGGAAAACCGGGTTGTGTATTTCATCATAGACAATGATTATGGAAAGATCCAGAGCTGTATTTTTCATTACTGGATAGAGTATTAATTATTACACAACTGAATCACCGTAATCTCAGGTCCTGAGCCAATACGCATTGGCCACATTACATATCCGATTCCTTCATTAACGTAAATGTATTTTCCTTTTTCCTGATAAAGTCCCCCCCACGTTTTATATTTGAATTCAGCAGGAGAATAACGGTTTTTGCCGAGTTTCATTGCCATTTGCCAGGCATGAGTATGACCTGCTAGAGTCAGGTCGATATCATATTTATAGTTGGGTAAAACGATCTGACGCCAGTGCTCGGGATTGTGAGATAGCAATACCTTATAACAGGTTGTATTCATGTTTTTCATCGCATTGTTCAGGTTTCCGTATTGGTGAAAGGGGGGTTCGCCCCAGTTCTCCACACCAATCAAGGCGATGCTGTCATTTCCGCGATGCAGATAAACAGATTCGTTATTGAGCATCTTCCATCCCAGACGTGCCTCTTTTTTATGCAGATTCTCCAGATTTTCAGCATGCTCCATTGGATTTCTCCAATAAACGTAATCGCCATAATCGTGATTACCCATGACGGAATAAACGCCATCTTTCGCATTAAGACGGGAAAGAATGGAATAGAACCGGTCTATTTCCCCGGCCTTGGTATTTACCAGATCGCCTGTAAAAACAATCAGGTCAGGATGCGTGGCGTTGATGCGGTCTATCATTTCCTGAATTATGGAGTTGTCATGACCGAAGTTTCCTAAGTGTGTATCGGAGAACTGTACTATCGTGTACCCGTTAAAAGCCTTGGGAAGTCTGTCTGACAAAAGGTTTACTTTATTTTCCTGAAACTGAAAGCGACCGACTATTGATCCCCATAGCATACATCCGGCTATTGTCATTCCCAGTATCCCTCCCATAATTGAGAATATTTTGGTCTTTTTCCAGATCAGCTCAGGCCATGAAATAAGGAGAAATGCCAGTTTGGGCAAATAAAAGAGAAGGAAGGTATAGGTTCCCCAAACATAAACAGTCGAAGTCGGGTCTGTGTATGGATTGACAAACTTGTAAATCAGGAAGATAATGTAACAGGCAAAAAATATACTTTGTGCAATGTGCAATCGTATCATCCATTGTGGGACTGAGAAACGATGTAATACTCTCTTATAGAAGTACCAGTCGGTTAGTCCGTTGAACAGCACTATGAAAGAGAGCATGGTAAATATCACGCGGTAAGCCATGGTTGCGGGTGTTTGTAAGTTTAATTGCGAACTATTTATCTGTTTATTGAAAATGGAATGTTCAGTTTCCGTGCTATATGAATCAGCATATCTTTTACCATCATCTCCATGTTATATTCGGGTTTCCATCCCCAGTCGGCACAAGCAGAGGAGTCGTCAATCGAGGCCGGCCAGTATCTGGCGATTTCTCTGCGATAATCAGGTTTATAATCCATGGTAAACCCGGGTAGATATTTGCGGATTTCATTGGCTAAATCTTCCGGAGTAAAACTCATGGCCGAAAGGTTATAATCCCCATGATGTTTAAGGTGCGAACGATCTGCCTCGAGCAATTCTATAGTCGAACGCACGCAATCGGGCATATACATCATTGGCAGACATGCCTCATTGCTTAGGAAACAGGTGTAATGACCGTTTTTCAGCGCTTCATAGAAGATTTCTACTGCATAATCGGTTGTCCCTCCGCCGGGCATGGTTTTGTAGCTGATAATGCCGGGATAACGAATACCCCGAAAGTCCAGTCCGTTTTTACGGAAATAATATTCGCCCAACATTTCCCCGATTACTTTGGTTATCCCATACATGGTATTGGGTTGTAAAATAGTCTCCTGGGGAGCGTTATAGAGTGTGGACTGCGGTCCGAATACCGCAATGGAACTGGGTACCATCACACGATCGAGTTTGTACCTTATACCCAGTCTGATTATATTCAGCAATCCATCAATATTGATATGCCAGGCCAGTTCAGGATTTTGTTCTCCTTTCGCCGATAGAATGGCGGCCAGGTGAATCACAGTATCGATCTGATGCTTTTTTATTAATCGTTCTAAAGCTTCAAGATCGGTCACATCAGTCTGCTCAAAAACATTCTCCGGATAAATACCATGAATGTCTGCTATGACATCCGATACAATGATATTTTCATTGCCATACCGGTCGTTGAACGCGTGTGATAGTTCTGACCCGATTTGCCCCAATGCTCCGGTGATCAATATCTTCTTCATAAATTGTACAAGTAAAGATGATTTATGACATTTAAATCTTCATAACTCTTAAAAGAACAACATTCACCAACTTCAACTTGTTGTAAATATATTGAAAAATAATTGCGCATCAGACTTAACCCCTTAAAAATATGGCCATGTATGGTAAATTCAGGCAGCATATACAGGAAGAGCTGCAGAAAATAGACGAAAAAGGTTTGTATAAGCACGAACGAATTATCTGTAGTCCGCAGGATGCGGTGATCCGGTTAAATGATGGTCGTGAAGTGATCAACTTTTGTGCGAACAACTATCTGGGCATGTCGAATCATCCCGATCTGGTTGAGGCTGCTAAGGCCGGATTGGATAACCGCGGTTTGGGAATGTCATCCGTGCGCTTTATATGCGGAACTCAGGATATTCACAAATTACTGGAACAACGAATTGCTGATTTCTTTGGAACGGAAGATTCAATTCTTTATGCTGCCTGTTTTGATGCCAATGGTGGTGTGTTTGAACCTCTCTTTTCAGAGGAGGATGCAATTATCTCGGATTCGTTAAATCATGCGTCCATCATTGACGGAGTCAGACTTTCGCGGGCGAAACGTTTACGTTATTCCAATGCGGATATGGCCGATCTGGAAAAACAACTGCAACTGGCACAAAATGATCGTTTCAGGATTATAGTAACAGACGGTGTTTTCTCAATGGATGGGAATGTGGCGCCAATTGACCGCATTGTGGCCTTAGCTGAGAAATACGATGCCCTGGTGATGGTGGATGAATGTCATTCCGCAGGAGTTGTCGGTAAAAAGGGCAGGGGAGTGACGGAGCTATTCAATCTGCGGGGGGAAGTCGATATTATAACCGGTACTTTGGGTAAGGCATTTGGTGGTGCTATCGGCGGTTTTACAACCGGACACAAAGAGATAATAGATCTTCTAAGGCAACGTTCGCGTCCCTATCTTTTTTCCAATTCATTGCCTCCGGCTATCGTAAGTGCCGGATTAAGAGTGTTCGATATGCTGGAAGAGTCCAACGAATGGGTGGAACGCTTGCATCACAACACCGATTTTTTTGTGGAAAAGATGATTCATGCCGGATTTGATATTAAACCTACGGAATCTTCCATTTGTGCTATTATGCTTTATGATGCCGTATTGGCACAACAGTTTGCACAACAACTTCTGGATGAAGGTCTTTATGTGACCGGGTTCTTCTATCCGGTTGTTCCACAGGGTTTAGCCCGTATCAGGGTTCAGGTTTCGGCAGCACATACTCCGGAGCAGTTACAAAAAGCGGTTGACGCCTTCGTTAAAGTTGGCAAGGTTTTAAAGGTGCTGAAATAATTGAATTTTTACACATAAAAAGTGCCGGAATTCCTCAATGAAAATTCCGGCACTCTCTTTGTATAGATCTGGTCGATTAACCTTTTACACAGATCACTTTCTCATTCAGCTTATCCACTATTTTATTAAAAAAGCCTTTTAGGTCAATGTATTCCTGAGGATCATAAATATCTTTGGCGAATTCATATTCTCCGGATAATTTAATCGTATTTCCGTTAACGATTTCTGAAGTGAAGACTATTTTACCCTGGCTGGTATTGATTTTATAATCCTGAGGTTTCGAGTAAAGTTTATATCCGTCCGGAATGTGAATAATGGATATAAACTTCTTTCCTTTTTTATAATTCATATCAACGGGATAACTCCGGCTAAACTGTTTCAAAGGATTTTCGGAAAGAGTAAAGTTGCAAAACGGCGTAATAATCAGTTTGTTTTCTACTTTTTCCAATGGCATTCTGACTCCGAAGTCAACATCAAATGATTTGTTTACCTGCTGCAAATTGGAAATCCGGATTGAATCATTCAGGGTAAGTGAAGATAATACATTCGTTTTGAATTTTTTGAAGTCCGACAGGTATTGATCTCTGAGGTTTAAAGCATCATAACCGGTCGCTCTGATCTTTATCTTTCCGCAGGAAACCTCTTTGACAGGGTCTGGTGTAATGTCAATAGCATATGAGCTGCTGGATACTGTTCCTTTCTTGATACTAATCCATTGCGGATCTTTCTTCTTTACTACAAGGGCATTATCGTTATAACACCTTGATGGAATTTCGCTAAAATCACTAAGCGGATCTGTAGCATCCAGAGGAATCGCATCATTGTCCAGAGTTGCTAATACTATTACATAATTAAAAAAATGCAGAAACGGGTAATTGGATGGGATTTTTCCATGACCACGTGTACTGAGAACCACAGGGGAGGCTTCAATACCGGCGGCATTCAGCATTCCGAGCAGGAAGAGATTTATTTCTGCGCTATTCCCTTTTTGTGCTTTCAGGAAATCTTTTAGACTAAGGTCTGCAAATTTTGTATTTTCACCATTCCAACTGAACTTATCTTTAACATAGCGTTCAATGATTTTTGCTTTTTCGTATACATCAGTTGTATTAAAGTGCATTGTGTCTACAATTGATTTTGCTTTTTTCTCAGCAGCGGATAAAAAGCCTCCGAAAGCATAGTTACTTAACATCTCGGAAGATAAATTGGGCCAGGAAGTCATGATTTTACGTTCACTTCCATTCGGGTAATGTATTTTTGATAATTGAAAGTTCAGATTGATCATGTAATCATTTGATGAAGAAATAAATGTTTCGTCACGAAACGCCGGTATGTCTTTCATGACAAATTCATAGATCATATCCTTATATTCGATACCTCCGTATCGTCGTGACATACCGGGATCTACAAAGGATTTGAGGCTTGTTATTTCATTGGTACCCTGCAAAATGTAGATATATTCGTAGAAGGGATTCATATGAGTACGGTATTCACTGTATATCACAGGAATTGTGTGTTGAAATTCCCATCCCCGGAAATTAAAGAAGAAAGGGCTGTGTATTGTATATGAAATTTCAAATACGGATCCGACTTTTACATTCGGCATTGCAATTTTAAGGACTCTTCTGTTCGCATCAATTTTTTCTTCGAGTCTTTTTTCGATTACGAGAGGCGTTTTCTGTATTATACCGTTTTCGTAATTGTAGGTTACACCTTCAATGTCATAGACTTTTTCAAGATCATCTTTGGTTTCATAAAATGGAATCTCGATTTGGCCCCATTTAAGTCCAGCCTTTTTGAAAACTTTGAATCTGGTTTTACGCTCAAAATACAAAGCGAAAGATCCATCACTCTCGCTTTCAAAGAATGATTTACCCACATCACTGATTATTACAGCTTCCGCTAATGAATCTTTGGCGAAACTTTTCATGACAAGCATTGAATTTGTACTTGTTTCATTTTCCTCATTCTGAGCAATCAGACATCGGTTAGTCAGGAAAACCAGGACGGTTAACATCAGAAGCTTTTTCATAACATGGAGATTTTTTATTGTATGGTTGATATGACAATTTTTTTTCTGTCAGTTTCGGCTATATCCATCAGAAACGAATAGAAAGACTTATAATCTTCTTTTGTTACCATTCCCGGGTTGATTTTGAATCTTCTGATTAGAGTCAATTTGTTGTTACCCGGGATAAACTGATAAAAACAGTGGCCAAACTTACTTTGAATTTGTGTAGATTCCGGGTGTGATTTAATCCGGTAGCCTTGGGGGGGGGTAAAATATATGGTGTCGGTAGTGGTCATCGGGAATGGGAAATATGCCGGTAGCTCACGGTTTTCCGGTACCTCAAATCCTAAAGTCCCCAACGGTAGAATGCTGAAGTAATACTCATCACCCAGAGGCTTGAGGAACTTATACAAATTAATATCTGAATTTAAGGTGATTGAAGCACTATCTCTATCCGGTTTCTGCAGATTCCAGTTAATTACTTCATAATTGGAAAATGGCATGAATTCTTTTATCACCTCATCTTGTTGGTCTTGATTGTATTGGTGTTTCAGGGCGTTGAACTGGTCAAAATCGTATCCATGAAACCGATATGTTAGTCTGGCTATTGCATTGCCGGTCGTGGCCATTGATATATCTGTTGTTTTGTGATTCTCTGCAGTTTTTTCCGGTATAGCCGGAATGTGAATCAATTTGCCTCCGGTTTCAGAAATCAGTAATGCATCTCTGTCTTGGATGAAAGTCCCGATGTAATCAAAAGGACTTATATTGCTGGTATTTTCCAGATATAAGGTATCCTTTCCCAATGGAACCGTAAGGATTATATGGTTGAATTGTTGCGAAGGGAACTCCTTCAGTACTCTGGCCGGAAAGCAGCTGCCTTCTACGATCGTATAATACGACTTGATTCCTGCAACTTCCAGTAAAGACTTCATATAATTAGAAAGTGCTTTGCAATCTCCGTATTTATTCACCGATACATAGGACGCCGGATAAGGTTTGAAACCGCCTATGCCGAGCGAGATATTGATATAACGGGTATGATCTTGTAAGAAATGATATGTTCTTCTTATTTTTTCTTTTGTATCTGTAATGCTATTTGTCAGTTCTTTTACTTTTTCTTTATCTTCTGTAGTCAAATCATTCAGATTCTGGTTTAACTGAAATGCCCACTGCCCGAAATTACTCCATGATGATAAGTCTCCGTTTACCCCATAGAAAAAATGAGTGGGCGCTATTTTGACATAAGGACATAGTTCACTACGATCTACCGATAATTTTTCGGAAGGTAATTGTTTCGTATACTCACTTGTCCATTCTCTGTGTATTATCCCCTGAATTGAATCTTTTCCATGTGATTTAACTCCGGATTCAATGTGCCTGTATTTGTATTGTGCAGGTGAAGAGATGGATAATAAAGCGAAGTCTGTCGGCATGTTGTAATTAAAAACAGGAGACCAATCGGCAATACTAAGAAATTGTTTTACGGATTTTTTATAGGTGAAAATTGTTTTGTATGGATATACATTGTATTTCAATGATAATGTTTTTATATATTCATCCTGATAAAGAGAGCCTTCATTGATGAAACTGGCATCTTTTATATCATTGCTTTGCAGATTTCTGATCCTTTTGCCATGTACATCTTCTATCCAACCGTTGATGTCAGAAACTTTTTCCATTTTAGAATAAGGGATCGTTACCTGGCAAAGTTCTTCTCCATTTCGGTTATTGACCAGAAATGTCAACGTGTCAGTTTGTATAAGTTTACCATCGGATACTTCGATTTTGTTTATCTTACGGAGTACGCGGGCATCCTGTGCCTCTGCAGGACTTAATGACAGAAAAAATCCTAACAGGGTGATGAGTCTAAGTGAAGAGTGATATAAGTCCATGGGTATTAAATTTATAGGGCATTTTAGAATGTCCAGCCAAACATGAAGGCGTTTCATTCTAAACAAACATAACAAAAATATGAAAAATCGATATAATTATTATATGTTTATTTGTAATAAATCCAATAAATGTTTATTTTTATATGGATTATTCAAAGAAAATTACCGGAATGAGGCAGTTGGTTGTGGTAATGTTTAGCGGAGTAAGAAATGAAGTGGGTTGACACAAGAGTGATCCTCAGGATCTTTTTATCCCGGGTACAGTCTGTTGATTTTATTTAAGCTCTTATTTTTTGCGTTTCTTTTCCCGTAAATGTTCTGCGATTTCCCAGAATCGCAGAGCCATTTCCTGTTTTCCCAGTTTTGAAAACGAATCTCCGAGGTATTCTACAGCTGAGGCATGTTCAGGCTTAATTCCCACAGCTTTATCAAAATCACTTACAGCACCTTCGTAGTTTTTCAAGGCAAACCGGTTCTTGCCACGATTATAGAGTGCTTTAAAGAACAGGGGGCTCAATCGTATAGCTTCATTGAAGCAGGGTTCTGCATCGAAATACTCTTTCATGTCATGTAGCGTTACCCCTTTTCTTACCCATGCATCCACATTGGAGGGATTAAGCTTAAGAGCCTTGTCGAAATTGGCAATTGCAGCGCGGTTATCTTTAGCTTTGAGGATGCATTCATTTCCCATCAGCAGATACTCATGTGAGAGGTCGCTGAGAAATTCGCGCTGTTCGTTGAGTCGTTCCTGAAGCTCTTTGTTCTTTTTCCGCAATGTATTGATAACATTGAGCTTCTTTTGCATGAAGCGTTTGGGTACAGCCTTCTCAATATCGTATCTGGCATGAATAGCTTTGAAGAATGTATCCAGGCAATTGGAGAAATCACCCTGGTCAAACTCTTTTACGCATTGCGCATACCAGATATCCGCCTGTGCTTGTTTGAGTGAACGGTCGATCAATTGACGATCGTTAAACTGTTTGGCAAACTGTACTATTTCCGGTTTTACGAAAATGTCACTGCGGTTGATTTGCTTTTTCAGCACAATGCCATCGAGAGAGGTGCATCGGCTTAATGCCACATAGGCTTGTCCGCCGGCAAATACTCCACCGCTAAAATCGACCAGGACCTGACTGAAAGTCAGTCCCTGGCTTTTATGTACCGTAATAGCCCATGCCAGTCGAATCGGATATTGGATAAATACTCCAAGTTCTTCCTCTTCAATGCGATTCTCTTTTTCATTGTATTTGTAGCGGATATTGCGCCAGGAGTCGCGACTTACTTCGCATTCTGTTCCGTTTTCGAGCAGGACGTAAATTTTGCCATCTTCTGAGATGTGTGTAATACGACCGATAGTTCCGTTTGCCCAGCGGCGATCCTGTGGTGCTCCGAAATCATTTTTAATGAAAATAACCTGGGCCTGTTCTTTTAATACCAGCTCCATTTGGGTCGGAAGACTGCTTTCCGGAAAATCGCCACGTATTTCACCTTTGAAACGATACTCCTCTCCGTGTAGCTCCGCCAGTTTCTGATCGTTGATATAATCCACATTGTCGCGGCGGGTCGCTAAAGTAACAAAGAAGTCATCTACCGGAGGGGTAAATGTCGGTTGGTATCGACCGTTTAACCGTTGCAAGTCGCCTGATTGGGCTGTATTGGTACGGATGTGATCGAGCACATTCACAAAATCGTTGTCTTTTTGCCGGTATACTTTCTTCAACTCTATGGGAACAAGCGCCATTTCTTTGAAAACTCTGGCGGAAAAAAAGAAAGGATTGGTATAGAAACGGGAAAGTATTTCCCGTTCATCGCTTTTTACCACGGGTTCGAGTTGAAAAACGTCCCCTACAAAAAGCATTTGCTTTCCTCCGAATGGCTCACGCATATTTCCTGAGTATACGCGTAGAACGCGATCGATAAAGTCGATAATATCGGCACGCACCATCGATATCTCATCGATGATCACAAGTTCTACATTCTGAATCAGTTTCTTGTGCTCCCGTTTGTATTTCAGAAAATTGAAAATGCGTGAATGTTGCAGGCTTAAGTCCGGATCGTCAGGTAGCATTGGCCGGAATGGCAGTTTGAAAAAAGAGTGGATTGTGCTGCCGCCTGCATTGATGGCAGCCACACCGGTTGGGGCCAGGACGACATATTTCTTGCGAGTAATCTGACAGATATGTTTCAGGAATGTTGATTTTCCCGTTCCGGCTTTTCCTGTGAGGAAAACAGATTGACGGGTGTGTTGGATCAGATTTAGTGCATCCTGGAACTCGGGATTATCAGTGTCAATTGCTGTTGCCATCTTTTATAAATTCATTTGATTGTGCAAAAATAAGGAATTGTTTTGTTATATATCAGCTAAAAATCTTAATCGAAGTGCTCGCCATTTTGATAAGAAAACGTTGCAGGTGAGTGAATATTCCCGGTTGTCGAATAAGTTGCCAGAATGAATTTAGTATGATGTGCAACGGCCTGTTTGTATTATTAGGAAATTGAATACAGGAAATACGGGTTCGGAAAGGTGATTCCCGAAAAGATTTCTGAAACAAAAAAGGTTGCCATCGTGAGAAAGCAACCTGATTGAAATAAGAAAATTCATTTTACGTGAACCTTACAGTTGTAAGCTTATTTGATCTGTTTCTTTCCAAATTCCAGATAGAATTCGCAAACGGTATGGATACCTTTCATGAATAGCTCTATGGGATTGTTCTCGTTTGGAGAATGTATAGCGTCTTCTTCAAGTCCAAAGCCCATTAGTATCGTTTTGATACCCAGTATTCTTTCGAGCACAGCAATGATGGGGATGCTTCCACCACGTCGGACGGCTAATGGTTTTATTCCGAAAGCTTTTTCATATGCCTTCTCTGCTGCCTGGTATGCCGGTAAGTCAATAGGGCAAACGTAGGGTTTACCGCCATGGAGAGGGGTTACGGACACTTTTATGCTTTTGGGTGCCTGACTTTCGAAATATTGCTTTACTAATTCTCCTATTTTCTCGTAATCCTGATCAGGAACCAGCCTGCTTGATAATTTGGCATACGCTTTTGATGGTAAAACTGTTTTTGTCCCTTCTCCGGAATATCCGCCCCAGATTCCACAAACATCGAATGTTGGTCTTATGGTTGTTCTTTCAAGAGTACTGAATCCATTTTCACCGGATAACTCTTGTACTCCCAATGCATTAGCGTATTTTTCGTCATTATGGGGGATGGTTGCTATCATATTACGCTCATATTCGGAAATCTCTACTACGTCATCGTAGAACCCGGGAATGGTAATATATCCCTCCTGGTTCGTAACACCCGCTATAAGCTTGCATAGTTCATTGATCGGATTTGCAACAGCTCCGCCAAATATGCCGGAGTGAAGATCCCGACAGGGGCCCGTTACTTCTATCTGCCAATATGCCAGACCGCGTAAGCCGGTAGTAATGCTTGGCTTTTCTCTGCTTATCATACTTGTGTCAGAGGCAAGAATTATATCTGCTTTTACCAACTCTTTATGTTCATTGCAAAAACGTTCAAGGCTGGGTGATCCAATTTCCTCTTCACCTTCAATCAGAAACTTGACATTACATCTAAGCTGATCGTTTTTTACAATGGTTTCAAATCCTTTTAACTGAATAAAAGCCTGACCCTTATCGTCATCTGCGCCACGGGCATAGATTTTTCCATCCTTCATGCAGGGATTAAAGGGCGGAGTATTCCAAAGGTTTAACGGTTCGACAGGCATCACATCGTAATGTGCATAGATTAGCACTGTAGGGGCATCCGGAGAAATGATTTTCTCACCATATACAACCGGATTTCCTGTGGATTCCATTACCTGAGCCCGGTCGGCTCCTGCACCAAGAATCAGATCGCACCACATTCGGGCGCATTTATACATGTCTGCTTTGTGTTCGGGAAGGGCACTGATAGAAGGGATTCGTAAAAGTTGAAAAAGTTCATCTATAAATCTGTCCTGGTTGAGAGCTATATATTTGTCGTAGTGCATGGCCGGGTATAATGATTTTTTTAACAAGAGACCTCTTAATTTGCAATTTTGCAAATATAGCTCAATAAGCTGAAGATTAAAAAAACAAACTTAACCTCTTCGTTGTTATAAGTTTGTACAAAATTATGTGAAACAACTCCAAAAACTGTTTTTGTTTCATTGTGTTTTATTTCGAATCTATACCGGTTTAGCTGAAACAGCTCTTTACATGGTGTTTTCTATCATTAAATAACATATTGTTGAAACTATATTAAATCTAACTGTTATGAGAAAACATTGGTTTTTGCTCTCAGCATTATCTATTCTAATGGCTTTGACAGTTTCCTGTAAAAAGGAGCGCCAGAAGAGTGATATTATTATTGCAGTGATACCCAAAGTGGATAATGCCATTTTCGATGAGGTAAAAGAGAGCTGTATGAAAGCTGCAAATGATTTGGGAATTACGGTAACGTGGGAAGCGCCGACTTCCATTGATGCCGCCAGGCAAAAAGAACTGATTGAAAATCTGATTAAGTACAAGGTCGATGCTATCCTCATTAGCTGTAATGATGTTGAAGCATTGAAGGGGGTGATAAATAAGGCTGATTCAGCGGGAATAAAGGTTGCAACCTTCGACTCGGATTGCCCTGGCAGTAAACGTGTCTTCTATATAGGTACTGATAATAGAAAGGCCGGAAAAGTGTGTGCGGAAACTATGAACCGGCTATTTCAGAAGGCAGGAAAAACACCAGCCAAGGTAGCCGTTTTAAGCGGTGGCCCAAATGCCGATAACCTGGTAGAACGTTTGGCCGGGTTTAAATCGGGCTTTGATTCAAACAAAATCTCCAATGTACTTTACTCTTTTGAGATGCCGGATTTTGGAAGTGAGATTTTGTCTTATGAATTGAATAAAAATAAGGAAATAAATGGTGTTCAGATGGTGTGGGGGGCAATGGCTCTGACAGGGGTGGATAGTATCCCGGCGTTGGCTAACTTTATTAAGAAAGGTGGCATTACTGTTTTCTTTGACGTTTCAAAACCGTTGTTAAGATTTATTCAAAAGAATCCCAACTGTGCTACAATGAAGCAGGACTTCAAGGCTATGGGATATGATGGCGTTTTCAGATTATACGATGTGATACAAGGGAAATCAGTGAAGTCAGAAATCTTGTATGACGTCAAGGTGATTGATCAAAGTAATGCGGAGGATGAATTCAGAAATTTATAGATCTAGGGTGTAGAAGTTAGTTTTAATTGAGCATAGGGGAGCGGAATTAATTCAGCTCCCCTTGATTTTTAGAATCGTAAAACGTGTGTCATTTGCTTTTATTTTGCTTTTATTTTGTTTTTGGTTTATTATAGGTTGGTTTTAGGTATAAAAATAGGAGATAAACAATTGATACAGTGGTAAAACATAGATAAAATAGTCCTTATAAAGAGTATTTTATTACTATTTTATCTATATTTTATCACTGTGTTATGACTATATATACGTAAAGTCAACCTATACTCAACCTATACTCAACCAATAGTGAACCTAAAAGGAAAATATTAACGAATAGAGTGCGAAATAATTCTACATGAGTATCAGTAGATATGTAATCTATTCAATAATCTTCATTTTTCGAAACAATTTTTTTTGACTCATCTATTGAAAATATTACCTTTGCGCAAATTTTACCTTTTTGTGCACGGCAGAGATGCTCTGATTGAGAAAGGTAATGTTAAACAAATAATATTAAACGAATGAGTTACAGTTTATTAAAAGGAAAAAGAGGCATTATCTTCGGTGCATTGAACGAAATGTCTATTGCCTGGAAGGTAGCTGAGAAAGCCGTAGCTGAGGGCGCTATCATTACATTATCAAATACACCTATAGCTGTTCGTATGGGTGAAGTGAGTGCATTAAGCGAAAAGTTAAATGCAGAAGTAATTCCTGCAGATGCTACCAGTGTAGCTGATTTGGAACAAGTATTTGCTAAATCTCAGGAGATATTGGGTGGGAAAATTGACTTTGTATTACACTCAATCGGAATGTCTCCCAACGTGCGCAAAAAACGTGAATATGATGATCTGGATTACGATTTGATGAGTAAGACAATGGATATATCAGCAATGTCTTTCCACAAAATGCTTCAGGTTGCTAAGAAAATGGATGCTATTGCCGAAGGTGGTTCTGTGGTTGCTCTATCTTATGTAGCAGCACAACGTACTTTGTGTGGATATAACGATATGGCTGATGCAAAATCATTGCTTGAGTCGATCGCCCGCAGCTTTGGTTATATATATGGCCGTGAAAGAGGTGTTCGTGTCAATACTGTATCTCAGTCACCGACTATGACTACTGCGGGTAGTGGTGTAGGTGTAATGAGTAAATTGATGGACTTCGCTGATAGAATGTCTCCGCTTGGAAACGCTTCAGCTGATGACTGTGCTGATTATTGTATTGTGATGTTCTCTGACCTGACCCGTAAAGTAACGATGCAAAATCTGTTCCACGATGGCGGATTTTCGAGTATGGCGATGAGTATGGATGTGATGACTCAGTACGAACAAAGCTTTGAGAAATAATCTTGTTCGTGTTTTTGCTGATTAAAAAACTGAGTTGAAATCAGCTCAGTCCAAATATAATTTTTCGGCCTTTCCCGTTATATTATCAGGTTAGCGGGAAAGGTTCCGGAATTTGAAATCCCAGGAGTTATGCTAATAAAAATCTATCCCGAGAATCCCAATCAGCGAGAAATAGACAAAGCGGTAGAAATCCTTCGTGATGGAGGATTAGTGATTTACCCTACCGATACCGTTTATGCGATGGGTTGCGACGCTCTTAATGTCAGGGCGGTAGAAAAGATATGCAGAATCAAAGGCATAGATCCCCGCAAACAAAATCTTTCCATCATTTGTTCCGATCTCAGTAATCTCAGCGAATTTGTGAAAGTTGATAATTCAACTTTTAAGTTGATGAAAAAAAATCTTCCCGGACCGTTTACATTTATTCTCACAGCCAATAGTAAGTTGCCCAAGATATTCCGGAGCAGAAAGACTGTGGGTATACGTGTCCCCGATAACAATATTGCCCGTGAGATTATTCGTCAACTTGGAAACCCGTTACTCACCACTTCAGTGCATAATGATGATGTGATTCTGGAATATATGACAGATCCTGAATTGTTGCATGAGAAATATGAGCAGATAGTTGATCTTGTTATCGACGGAGGTTCTGGTGGTCTTACAGCTTCTACCGTAGTGGATTGCAGCGAAGGAGAACCTGAGATAATCCGTCAGGGGAAGAAAGATTTAGAGTACTAATCCTGAAAGGTTCCTTTTAAAATTATGCTCTTTGTGTTAATCAGGTATAAATCTGTATCGGAGAGTTTTGTCTTTTGCGTGACTCATGCGTCGCTAAATTGAATATGATCGCGCATGAAAAAAATGATTTGTCTTATGTCTATCCCAGTTAATATGGCTTCTACTCCTGAGCTATCTGCGAAGGTCTCCAATGAAGTTTGTGATGCATTTGTCTATTCTGTTGATCGTTTTGCTGATGTAGAGATACTCCGCTACAAAGTGCCCGGATTTGAATCTCTCAATCTCCAACAAAAAATATTGATCTATTATCTTTCAGAAGCAGCCCATGCTGGTCGTGATATATTATTTGACCAAAACTGCCGGTGGAATTTATCTATACGGCGGGCGCTGGAAGCTATTTATGAGAATTATTCCGGAAGTAAATCCAGTGATGATTTTGAAGCCTTAACCGAATATCTTAAGCAGATATGGTATAATAACGGGATTCATCACGATTACTCTTCCGATAAATTGATACCTAAGTTCTCACAGGATTTTTTCATTAATCAGGTGAATAAACTTTCGGAAAAAAAACTCGGATTAGCAAAGGGTCAAACTAAATCCGAATTATTGAAGCGGATTATTCCTGTAATGTATGATCCGGATATTATGCCCAGACGAGCAAATCAAGCAGCAGGACAGGATCTTATTCAAACATCAGCCAACAATTACTATGCCGGAGTTTCGCAGGCAGAAGTTGAAGCTTTTTACAATAAAATGAAAGCTCCGGATGATCAGAAGCCTGTCTCCTTGGGCTTGAATAGTCGGTTGGTGAAAGAAAATGGTGTTATTTTCGAGAAAATATGGAAGATAGGAGGTTTGTATTCTCCGGCTATCGAAAAAGTGGTTTATTGGCTGGAGAAAGCCAGACTATACGCTGAAAATTCACAGCAAAAGGCGGTAATTGAGAAATTGATATCTTATTATAAATCGGGTGACCTGAAAGAATTTGATGATTATGCCGTACTTTGGGTTAAAGATTTGTTGTCAGACATTGATTTTGTAAACGGATTTACAGAATCTTACGGAGATCCGCTGGGGATAAAAGCGAGTTGGGAGGCTATTGTAAACTTTAAGAACAAAGAAGCTACCAAACGTACGGTGTTGATTAGTGATAATGCCCAATGGTTTGAGGATAATTCGCCTATTGACAAACGTTTTAAGAAAGAGGTGGTTAAAGGAGTTTCGGCTAAAGTGATCACAGTAGCTGCGCTCGGTGGCGATTGTTATCCGTCAACACCGATCGGTATTAATTTGCCGAATTCTAACTGGATCCGTCGGGATCATGGGTCGAAGTCAGTTACTATAGAAAATGTAACTGAGGCTTATGATCGGGCATCTCAGGGAAATGGATTCCTCGAAGAGTTTGTATGGGGTGAGGAAAACCGCAGCCTGATAAAAGAGTTTGGATTTCAGGCTGATAATCTGCATACAGATTTGCATGAGTGTCTTGGACACGGTTCGGGTAAACTTCTTCCCGGAGTTGATCCGGATGCGTTGAAGGCTTACGGTTCGCCCATGGAAGAAGCGCGTGCAGACCTTTTTGCACTTTATTATATTGCAGATCCCAGGATTGTGGAACTGGGGTTGCTTCCCAATGCAGAAGCGTATAAGGCTGAATATTATAAATATGTAATGAACGGACTGCTTACGCAGCTTACACGTGTTAAGCCCGGGAAGGATATCGAGCAAGCCCATATGCGTAACAGGGCTTTGATCGGTCGTTGGCTGCTTGAAAAAGGAGCTGAGGATAAAGTAGTAGAATTAATACGATACGATGGAAAGACTTTTGTTGCGATAAACGATTTCGAGAGAATGCGTGAACTGGTGGGTGAATTGCTGGCTGAGGTACAACGTATCAAATCGGAAGGCGATTTCGAAGCTGCGAAGCAGATGATTGAGACTTATGCCGTAAAAGTAGACTCTAAATTGCATGAAGAGATTCTTTGTCGTTACCTCAAACTGAATATTGCACCTTATCGTGGTTTTGTCAATCCGGTATTTACTCCTGTAGTGGATGAAAAGGGCGAAATAATCGATGTGAAAATATCGTATGGGGAGGGATATGCTGATCAAATGTTGCGTTATGCAAAAGAATATACAACATTGCCCAATATCAATGATTAATTTTGCATAGGGTATATTTTAAACACAGATCCTGATTTTTAGATATAGAACAAAAAAAATCAACGTATAAAAGCATTTGCACATGGCTGAAGAGATTTCCGGTCAAATTCAAAATATAAAAAAACGACTTCGTTTAGCTATGAATGGGGTAGTTTCCTCCAGTATGCGAGAGCGGGGGCTTGATTATAAACTCAACTTTGGTGTAGCATTGCCAACGTTGCGAAAGATGGCAACTGAATATGGTAAGAATCATCAGTTGGCACAAGGCCTTTGGGGTGAAAATATTAGGGAATTGAAGATTCTGGCATCGCTTATTCAACCAGTTGAGTCCTTTACTCCGGAGCTTGCCATTCGATGGGTTGATTCTATTGTTCATCCCGAAATGGCAGAGCAATGTAGTATGAATCTCTTTCAATATCTTGAATTTGCCCATGACCTGGTCGTCGATCTACTCGCACTTCAAGCTGAGATGGCGCGTTATACAGCCTGGCATTTGCTGGCTCGTTTGGCTGCAAAAGGAGAGGCGTTTTCAGACGAAGAACTTAAATATATTATCGATCAGTCGATTGCCGATCTGCAGTCTGACAGATTGAATCTTTTTAATGGGGCGTTATTAGGGTTAAAGCGTCTTGGGGCAAAAAACAAGCGTTTTTCCAAAAATATTTTGGCTGAAATAGAGCAGATGCCGTTGATTGATGGTGATAAAAAGAAGGAAATATACGATGATCTTAAGTTTGAATTTGATTATTACATGTAAACTCCTTTGTAAATCCAATAAAAAGCTATAATTTTGGCGATGAAAAAACAAAGTGATTCGATGGCTGAAGAAGATGTATTTGAAAAGGTTAAGCAAGAGTTTACGGCTTATCTAATAGCAAAAGGGCACCGAAAAACACCGGAACGTTACATGATATTGGAGCATATCTATACGCTTGATGACCATTTTGATATTGATTTTCTCTATAATTCGATAAATGCTGAGCGTCCGGTAGTAAGTCGGGCAACCCTGTATAATACGATGGAGCTTCTGGTGGATAGTAATCTGGTAATCAAGCATAGTTTTGGTGCCAATATGTCACACTATGAAAAAGCATACAACAACGATAATCACCTGCATCTTATTTGCTCAGTGTGTGGTGATATCAAAGAGATTAAAGATCACGATATAAAAGATGTAATAGAAAGTAAGCGTCTGAATAAATTTGCGCTTACGCATTACAGCCTGTATATTTACGGGCTTTGTAACAAATGCGCTAAACAAGCAGCAAAAAAGAAGCCGGCGCCGGATACGAAGAAATAATCTGTTTCTGATCCGGTCTCGTGGAAAGTCGCACATACGGGGCGGCTTATTTTATGCAGTTACGTGAAACAAATATTTTAACGATATAGCAATGAAAGTAGATGTCTTATTAGGCTTACAATGGGGAGACGAGGGTAAAGGAAAAGTGGTGGACGTTTTGACACCGCAATACGATGTAATTACCCGTTTTCAGGGAGGACCGAATGCAGGTCACACTCTTGAATTCAACGGCAGCAAGTTTGTACTTCATACCATTCCTTCCGGAATTTTTCAGGGAGATAAAATGAATGTGATCGGAAATGGCGTTGTACTTGATCCTGCTATTTTCAAAAAAGAAATTGAAAAGCTTGAGACAACCGGATATGATCTGACTCAGAAACTGTTGATTTCGAAAAAGGCTCACTTGATTTTGCCTACTCACCGTCTGCTTGATGCTGCCTATGAGGCTTCAAAGGGAACTTCTAAAATCGGATCAACGCTAAAAGGAATCGGTCCTACATATACAGATAAAATCAGTCGTAATGGTTTGCGTGTCGGAGATATCCTCGAAAACTTTGATGCGAAATATAAGGTTGCGACAGAGCGTCACGAAGCAATTCTGAAACAATACAACTTCGAATACAACCTTGCAGAAGTTGAAAAAGAGTGGTTTGAAGGTGTTGAGGTGTTGAAACGCTTTACATTTATCGATTCGGAGCACTATGTTAATGATACCCTGAAAGCGGGGCATTCTGTTCTGGCTGAAGGTGCTCAGGGGACTATGCTTGACATCGATTTCGGATCTTATCCTTTTGTGACTTCCTCAAATACAGTATGTGCAGGAGCGTGTACAGGTTTGGGGATTGCACCGAATAGAATCGGTGATGTGTTTGGTATTTTTAAAGCATATTGTACCCGTGTGGGGAGCGGTCCTTTTCCTACTGAGTTATTTGACGAAACCGGAGAGGAGCTTCGCCAGCGCGGTCATGAGTTTGGTTCGACCACAGGTCGTGCCCGTCGTTGCGGTTGGATTGACCTTGTAGCTTTAAAGTATGCGGTTATGATCAATGGAGTTACCAAGCTTATCATGATGAAAAGTGATGTATTGGATCAGTTTGAATCAATTAAGGCGTGTGTTGCTTATAACATTAATGGTCAGGAAACAGCTGTTTTTCCTTATAGCCTTGATGGGAATGTGGAACCGGTTTATGTAGAATTGCCAGGCTGGAAGACTGATATGACAAAAATGCAGAGCGAAGATGAGTTTCCTGAAGAATTCAATACCTATCTTTCTTTCCTTGAGCAGGAGCTGGAAGTGCCTATTACTATTGTATCTGTGGGACCCGACCGTGAACAGACTATTGAAAGATATCGCGAAGAGGAATAATTATCTTTAGCATAAATGATAATGTAAAGGTGCAGCTTTGGCTGCGCCTTTTTTATTTCCCAAGGGCTGGTTTTGGTGACGTTGTCGGGCTGTATGATTTCATGGTAGGTTGTTTTTGCTTCGTTTTTTAGAATATTAGGGAGAGTTCTGTTATTTAAAACACTTTTTGAGGGAAATTCTTTTTCTGATTTTTTATTTCAGTGTATTTTTACGTTTCATTTCCGTCTCAATCTTTATGGGTCTGACAAGTGTGGCAGGCTGTGAATTCTGGCACGGATTTTGACGGTATGTTTGTGTACTAAATAATTAAAACTATGTTTATCTACGTAATTTTTGGTGTTTTTGCCCTGATCAGCTGGTTGATTCAGAGCAGACTTCGCAGTAAGTTTGATACTTATTCTCAGGTGCCCATACCAAACGGTATGACAGGGAGAGATGTTGCTGAGAAAATGCTTAGGGATAACGGTATTTATGATGTTAAAGTGCTTTCAGTGGAAGGTAGGTTGACGGATCATTACAATCCGGCAGATAAAACCGTGAACCTGAGCGAAGATGTCTATTACAGTAATAGTGTAGCTGCGGCTGCTGTTGCGGCACACGAATGTGGTCACGCTGTGCAGCATGCAACAGCCTACAGTTTCCTGCAAATGCGTAGTAAGCTTGTTCCGGTCGTTAGCTTCGCTTCTCAATGGGTGCAATGGATTTTGTTGGGTGGTATTCTCATGTTGAAATCATTTCCGGAGTTGCTTCTGTTTGGAATTGTGTTATTTGCTATGACAACTTTGTTTAGCTTTATAACATTACCCGTGGAAGTAAATGCCAGTAGTCGTGCTATTGCATGGTTGAGTAATGCGGGGATTACAAATATAAATACGCATGATAAGGCGCAGGATGCATTGCGTTGGGCGGCCTATACTTATGTAGTAGCGGCTTTGGGCTCTCTTGCTACTTTGGTGTATTATATTATGATCTACCTGGGAGGTAGTCGTCGCGACTAATTGAGAGTGTCTAAAGGTCTCTGAAAGAATATTTTTCCCGCCAGAAGTAAGTTCTGGCGGGATTTTTGTTTATTCAGGCGTGAAATAATTTGAAAAACAGATTTTAATGTGTACTTTTGCACCGCTTTTTAAGAACGTCCGTGTGATGGGAAATTGAGCAAAATGAGAAACTTAATTTTGAGTAACACAAAACAAATCAAAATGAAAACATTTCAATTAGCAGGTGTTGGCAGAGCAGACCTCGGAAAAAAAGCTGCCAAAGCAATCCGTCAGGAAAACGCTATCCCCGGTGTATTGTATGGTGGCACTGAAACAGTTCACTTTACAGTGACTCAGGATGCAGTTCGTAACCTGATCTACACTCCGGAGATTTTCAAAGTGGAATTAACCGTTGAAGGTAAAACTTACAACGCGATCATTAAAGATCTTCAGTTTCATCCGGTTTCTGACCGTGTATTGCACATTGACTTCCTGCAAATCTTTGAAGAAAAACCTATTGTTATCGAAGTACCTGTTGTGCTTGAAGGTTTGGCTGAAGGGGTTAAGCAAGGGGGTAAACTGAGCCTGGAAATGCGTAAATTGCGCGTGAAAGCTCTTTATACTAATGTTCCTGAAAAGTTAACTGTTAATATTGCAAGTCTGGGATTGGGTAAAGCAGTGCAAGTAGGTGAGTTGTCATTCCCTAATCTGGAATTGATGAACGCTAAAAATGCAGTTGTTTGCGCCGTTAAGTTGACAAGAGCTGCAAGAGGGGCTAAAGCTGCCGCTGCTGCAAAAGGTAAATAATTATCTTTTTAGTTTGACCGCATGAGGTCATAAATGAAACTTGTGAAATGAAGTACTTAATTGTAGGTTTGGGTAATATCGGAAAAGAATACGAAATGACCCGCCACAACATAGGATTTAGAGTATTGGACGCTTTGGCTAAAGCGTCCAATCTTGTTTTTGCTGATGGCCGTTATGGTGCCATTTGCGAGTTCAAGGTAAAAGGCAGAACGTTGATTCTGCTCAAGCCATCCACGTATATGAACCTGAGTGGTAATGCGGTTAGATACTGGATGCAAAAGGAGAATATTCCCCTTGAGAAGGTTTTTGTGGTCGTTGATGATCTGGCTTTGCCTTTTGGCACTTTGCGTGTAAAACCTCGCGGAAGTGATGCCGGTCATAATGGCTTGAAGCATATTCAGCAAATTCTGGGAACAGATTCTTATTCCAGGCTTCGTTTTGGAATAGGGAGTGATTACCCCAAAGGGATGCAGGTTGATTATGTGTTGGGGAGTTTCAAACCGGAAGAAGAGGAAGTCTTACCGGCAAAACTGGAGCGTTCGGCTGAAATAATAAAAAGCTTTTGTCTGGCGGGCATTCAATTGACCATGAATCATTTTAATAATAAATAAATGGAAGAGGTACGTATTGATAAATGGATGTGGGCAACCCGTATTTTCAAAACCCGCACCATTGCTGTTGAAGCCTGTAAAAAAGGGCGCATCATGATTCAGAATGTCACGGTGAAGCCTTCCCGGATGATTAGAGTAGGAGAGGTGATCCAGGTAAGGAAACCGCCAGTTACGTATTCTTTTAAAGTGTTAGCGCTTACAGATAAACGGATGGGGGCAAAGTTGGTTCCGGATTTTATGGAAAATGTAACTACACCGGATCAATATGAAATCCTTGAGCTGCAAAAGATCAGTGGTTTTATAAACCGTGCCAAAGGAACCGGTAGACCGACGAAAAAAGATCGTCGCGATCTGGATGGATTTACCGAACCTGAATTCTCTGATGGGTTCGATTTTGATTTTGACTTCGAGGAATAGTTTTTAGATTAATTCCTTTTATGGGATCCTGTACCTAATGGGATTCTTCTATTTTACAATTTTGTTTCTGTTGTAACAAAGAAAGAGGTATTTCTGTTGCGAGAACAGATAAATAGACTTGAATAAGTATGTTTTTTGACATAAATATTATGTCAAATCACTGTTGAATCGAATATTATTGATTAATTTTGCATTCAATATTTGTAAAAAGAATTGATGAACCTTATTTTAGTGATTGTAGCAGCAATCCTGTTCGTGTTATACGGATTGAAATGGTTGCAGAGTGCTTGTCTTAAGACGGATGGAGGACTTGTCGTTTTTCTTTTTTTTATTGTAACGGATATATTTATCACTGTGTATTTTTATAACTTCTCTTTTAAGATTATCCGAATTCGACTTCAGAACTATATTTTCGACTTGAACATAATAAACCGAATTCTTGCTTTTCAGTCCGTTTCGTTGAAACGGTATGGGGTGATGAGTCCGTTTTCTATATAACTCCCGAATGGAAAACAACAACGATAAACAATATTTGCTGGATCAGCGCTATCTTCGCATGGCTCGGATATGGGCGGAAAACTCATATTGCGAACGCCGGCAGGTAGGGGCATTAGTGGTAAAGAATAAGATGATCATTTCGGACGGATATAATGGTACACCTGCCGGATTTGATAATATTTGTGAAGATGAAAACGGATTGACATTTCCGTATGTTTTACATGCCGAGGCGAATGCGATTACTAAGTTGGCGGGTTCACACAATAGTAGTAAGGAAGCCACATTGTATATAACTACGTCACCTTGTATCGAATGTGCCAAGCTAATCATTCAGGCGGGAATTATCCGTGTGGTCTATTTGGATAAATATAGAATTGAAGATGGGGTGAATCTGTTACGTAAGGCCGGCATTGAAGTTGTTAATCTGACAATAAACGAAAATACAGTTAAATAATCAGTTGAATATGAAATCAAATAAACGTTTCATTTTCTATATTTCCCTGACATTGATTCTGGGGATAATTATGGGAGCCTATTTTTCAAACATTTTGCTGAAAAATCTACCGGCTTTTAATAATAATAAGATGAGTGCGGTAATCAATCTGATTGCCGAGAAATATGTGGACTCGATTTCCGTGGATGAATTGATGGAAAAGGCAATTCCCAATATTATAAGTGGATTGGATCCGCATTCTGTATATATTCCAGCATCTGATCTGGAGGCAGTCAATGAAGATCTGGAAGGTAGTTTCAGTGGAATCGGGGTGCAATTTAGTATTATGAATGATACTGTAAGTATCGTGAGTGTCATTACGGGTGGTCCATCCGAAAAAGTGGGTTTAATGCCGGGTGACCGTATTGTCAGCATCAATGATACGGTTTTTGTTGGTAAAAATGTTACTAACGAAAAAGTAATGAAAAAGCTTCGTGGAAAAGAAGGTACATCCGTGAAACTTGGTGTGAAAAGAAATTCTTCCAGAAGTCTGCTGACTTTCAAGATTAAACGGGGTGAAATACCTGTTAATAGTATTGATGTTGCTTTTCCTGTTGAGCCCACAATCGGATATGTGAAAATCAGTAAGTTCGGAACTAACACCTATTCTGAGTTTGTTGCTGCGTTAGCAAAATTGCAAAATAAGAAATGTTCCAATTTTATTATCGATTTGCGTGGAAATCCGGGTGGTTTTCTTGATGTGGCAATCAATATGGTGAACGAGTTTTTGCCTCAGGGGCGTCTGATTGTTTATACTGAAGGTAAAACAATGCCCCGTAGTGATGCTGTTTCAAATGGTTCCGGCTCATTCCAGAATAATCAGGTGGTGGTTTTGCTTGACGAATTCTCTGCCTCTTCAAGCGAAATTTTTGCCGGCGCTATTCAGGATAATGATCGAGGCCTGATTATTGGTCGTCGTTCCTATGGGAAAGGATTGGTTCAGCAGCAATATCCATTGGCTGATGGTTCAGCATTGCGTTTGACTATCGCCCGTTACTTTACCCCATCGGGCCGTTGCATACAGAAAGAGTATGAAATGGGAGATCTCAAAGATTATGAAGATGATATTATGAATCGCTATATGCATGGTGAGTTCGATTCTCAGGATAGTATTAAGTTGAATAAAAAGAAAGAATACAAAACTGTAACCGGCCGTAAAGTTTATGGTGGTGGTGGCATCATGCCTGATATATTTGTTCCGCGTGAAACTGAAGGACTCAATTCTTATTTCAATAGTTTAGTTAACAACGGAGTTTTATATCAGTTCTGTTTTGAATTTGCGGATCGAAACCGAGGGGTTCTCAAGCAGTTTAAAAACTATAAGCAGATTCAGGCTTATCTGAAAACCAAAAATATTGTGGATGAACTGGTGGATTATGCACATGCCCATGGAGTAAGACGTCGTCCAATCTATGTGGAAATGTCCCGTCCGTTGCTTGAAGTACAGGCAGAGGCTTACATTGCACGTAATTTGCTGGGGGATGATGCTTTTTATCCGATCTTCTTACAGGACGATAATACGCTGAAAAAAGCAATCGGAGCGTTGAAGAGCAAGCAAGCGCTCAGACTGGCGCTTAAAGCACAGTCTGCCGCTCGGTTAAAATAAGATCCATGGGGAGATCGAAATAGTCAGTGGGGATTTGTTCGAGAAGCTGAAACTCGAAACAAATCCCCGCTTTTTTTGCTTTTATATGGGGTAACAGTTTGTCGTAAAATCCTTTGCCATAACCCATGCGGTTTTTGTTTCGGTCGAATGCCAGTCCGGGGACAATGGCAAAATCTATAGTGTCGTAATGATCGATGAATTCACCAACAGGTTCCCAGACGTTGAATGCTCCTTTTACCAGATGTTCTTTCCCGATATATCGCTTCAGTTTAAGTTCCTTACCTACCATTACAGGGAGCAGAACCATTTTGGACTGACTCCAGCGGTCAAGTGCCGGGACTGTATTGACCTCAAAAGGCAGGGCGTAGTAGCAAAGGATAGTATGTGCCGATTGAAACGATTCGTTTGCTTCGAGGCGAGTGATTATTTTTTCAGAAAGGAGAAGCAAATTCTCTTCTCCCTGTTCTTCGCGCGCTTTGTAAATAGCCTGGCGAAGATGCTTTTTTTTGTGATTAATCGAGTGGAGTTCCTTCATAGTCGTGGATTGCATTTCGCCAGTCGTCAGAAATTAGTTTAGAGATTTTGCTTTCCGGATGATAACCTACCATAATGGTGCGACATGAGCTTTTCAGCTCTCCGGTTTCTGTATTGATCAGATGTTGCAGCATTTTCAGACTTTTATTGCCAATACCTGTCACCTTTGTATGGACTTCCAGTTTTTCGTGCATGAAAGTGGGGTGCGTGAAAATCAATATTTACATTGGCCACTACGATGTCAATTTTAGTCCAGTCGATTATCTGCGTTCTGACAGTCTGGAAATAGGCGGATTTGCCTAAGTCGAAATAGCTAAGATAGATAGCATTATTCACATGTCCGAGAGAGTCGATGTCATTAAACCTGATTTGTACAGGCAATTTGTGTTTGAATTCTTCCATGTTTTCTTTAACTAAATATAATATTAGTGATTACTTCTTCTCCAATGTGATCGTTTAATCTTTTTATCAGCATATCGCGGCACATTTGCAGTTCTCCGCGAAGAACGGAGGAGCTCAGTTTAACGTATAGCACTTTGTTTTTGACGAAAATAGAGGTGGTGTACATCGTTACACTTTTACCTAGTAACAGGCTCCAGGCCTGTATGATGCGTGTCTCTTTTATTTTTCCGTCCCAGTTGTTTTCTTTGAGAAATTCTTTGATTATATCTCCTAATGGAATCGCGTTTTTATGTTGCATGTTAATGGGAAGTTGTTGATAGTGATGGGTGTTAAAATTGTTCTTATTTCTTCATGAGTGAAGTAAAATCTCTGATTGCTCAAAGATTTTATAATTGAATAAATTCTCCCTGATTCACCTGGTAGAGATGGTAATTGCTATGCACTTTAGCGATGATTTCGTCGAGATATTTACGATTGGTATCAGTTATAAAGATCTGTCCGAAAGTATCGCCCGACACTAACTTGATAATTTGTTCCACGCGGTTTGCATCTATTTTGTCAAATATATCATCCAGCAGCAGGATCGGAGTGCTCTGGCTGCTTTTCCTCAGAAACTTGAACTGAGACAGTTTGAGCGCAATTAAATAGGTTTTGTTCTGGCCCTGGGATCCAACGCGTTTCAGGGGAAAATCGCCTAGTATCATGTTCAGGTCGTCCTTGTGTGTCCCACGGGTTGTATAGCCCAATATTTTATCGCGCTCACGGTTTTGCATCAATTGTTCGGCCAGATTACCCTCTTTGAGGTGAGATTCGTATTTCAGTTGTACTTTTTCATTACCCTCACAGATAAAATTGTAGTACTCCTGAAAGATCGGGGTGAATTCAGAAATAAATTGCATTCTTCGTTGGTGGATATAATCAGCAGCCCGGCTTAATTGTTCTTCCAGAATTTCCATCAGTGATATATCATTGTCCGGCTGATTGTTTTTTAGCATTGAATTACGCTGGACGAGAGCTTTATTGTAACGGATTAATGCTTCAAGGTAAAGTTTGTCTGATTGAGAAATTACCAGATCAACAAACTTTCTTCGTTCTTCGCTACCGCCTGAGATAAGAACTGCGTCTTCAGGGGAAATCATTACCAAGGGTAATAATCCGATATGCTCAGAGAGGCGTTCATACTCTTTCTTATTTCGTTTAAACTGTTTTTTCTGGCGGCGTTTCATTCCGCAGTATATTTCTTCTTCTTTATTTTCCCGGTTGTAAAATCCCTGTATCATGAAGAAATCTTCATTGTGACGGATGTTTTGGTTGTCTAGTGTGTTGGAAAAGCTTTTACAGAATGATAAATAGTAAATAGCATCCAGAAGGTTGGTTTTTCCCATACCATTATTGCCCAGGAAGCAATTAATCTTAGGGGAAAAATCAAAATCTGCCTGAGAGATATTCTTGTAATTTACGATGGAGATATGCCTTAAAAACATGATAAAATGGGATGAATAGTTGCTCCGAAAGGTTGGAGTCTATGCAAAGTTATAAATTTTATGGTCAATCGTTATTTGGAGGTGAATTACGGGCCTGGATTTTGGAAAAAGTTTAACGGAAATTTCGTTTATATCCATAAAAAGGCTACTTTTGCCCTTCAAATAAAAAATATCCGATCTAAATTTTAAATGAATATGTCAGAAAACACAAAGAATCAAGGTCCTATTGAACTGGAGAATGTACAAGAAGCTCTTACGAAATCGGAGCAATTTATTGAAAAGTATCAAAAGCAAATTCTTATAGGATTAGCTGTTGTAGTTGTTGCTGTTTCCGGCGTCCTGGCATTTAATTATGCTTATGTAAAACCGAAAGAGAAAAAAGCTGAAGCGGCGATTTTCAAAGGTGAGCAATATTTTCAACAAGACTCTTTTAAAATCGCTTTGAATGGAAATGGTGCTGATTATATTGGCTTTGAGGCGATTATTGATGATTATGGAATTACCAAAACTGCAAATGTAGCAAAATTTTATGCCGGGATTTGTTGTAAAAATCTGGGTAATTATGAAAAGGCAATCAAATATCTGAAAGATTTTGAGTCTGATGATAAAATGATGGCGCCGGCTGCTTTGTCAGCAATCGGGGATTGTGAGGCTGAGCTTGGAAATATTGATGACGCTGCTGATTATTTTATGAAAGCGGCCGATAAGGCTGACAACGATTTGCTTTCTCCTATTTGTTTGAAGAAGGCGGGTTTGGCTTATGAAAATCTGAAGAAGTTCGATAAGGCAATTGCTGTTTACACAACAATAAAAGATAAATACTACAGCGCTCCTGAAGCTGCTGACATTGAAAAATATATCGAAAGAGCAAAATTGAACCAATAAATATGGCAACAGCATATCAAAATCTTTCTGTTTACGATGCTACAAAGGTGCCTGATGCTTCTGGATGGAAAGTCGGGATCGTTGTGGCTGAGTGGAACTCAAATATTACCGAGCCTTTATTACAAGGTGCATGTGATACTCTGGAGCGTCATGGTATGAAGGCGGAGAATATCTCCATTCATCGTGTGCCCGGTACTTTTGAACTTACTTTTGGTGCCCGCGAGGTAGCTGAAAGTCTCGAAGTGGATGCGGTAATTGTGTTAGGTTGTGTAGTTCGTGGTGATACGCCACATTTTGATTACGTTTGTCAGGGAGTAACAACCGGGATTACCCGTTTGAACCTATTGTTTGGTATTCCGTTTATTTTCGGAGTATTAACTACTGATAATATGCAGCAGGCGTTGGATCGTGCAGGTGGAGTACACGGTAATAAAGGGGATGAGGCTGCAATTACTGCAATAAAAATGATAGATTTCTCTTGCAAGTTAAAATAAAAGCGCTACCTTTGCAGCGCAATTGAGAAACGGGGGCGGTTACCAGAGTGGCCAAATGGGGCAGACTGTAAATCTGCTGGTTTTTACCTTCGGAGGTTCGAATCCTTCACCGCCCACTAATTACAATTTAGATATTTGTAGTTTGTCTCTTAAATATTTAGAGGGATGTAACTGAAAATGCCGGATTGTAAATAAATTGCGGGAGTAGCTCAGTTGATAGAGCATTAGCCTTCCAAGCTGAGGGTCGCGGGTTTGAGTCCCGTCTCCCGCTCTACATAAACTTAATAACGGGGGCGGTTACCAGAGTGGCCAAATGGGGCAGACTGTAAATCTGCTGGTTTTTACCTTCGGAGGTTCGAATCCTTCACCGCCCACTAATTACAATTTAGATATTTGTAGTTTGTCTCTTGAGTAATCAGTGGGGTGTAACTGGAAATGCCGGGTTGTAAATAAATTGCGGGAGTAGCTCAGTTGATAGAGCATTAGCCTTCCAAGCTGAGGGTCGCGGGTTTGAGTCCCGTCTCCCGCTCTGAAAAAGCACTTCATTATGGAGTGCTTTTTTTGTTTTTCCTATTTATCTTAGCTTAGGTTGGAAAGATCTTTTCCAGAATCATATTTACGATCTCCACTGCAATAAGGATGATGATGATCCATTCGAGGGTGGAACTGTGTGTATGTTGAGTAATATCTTTATAAATATCGAGATTTTCTTTTACTATCCGGAGATTTTCCTGCAAACTTTTGTATCTTACCTGAATGTCAAGTTCACGGTTAAGGTCGTCATTTATTGTGTTAAGGAATTCATCGTTCCATGATAATAAAGGGGTGTCGAATATGTAAAGATTTTCAGCGATCCTGATTTTTAAATTTAGTGTTTTTCCGATCGATTGCATTAGTTTTTTTCCTTTCAGAGAGAAGCGGCCTTGTTCCTCCAGTTCGGTGCTGAATTGTCTGGTTTGTGCCAGTAGTAGATTTGATTGTTCTATAAAATAGTCAAGAGCAATGGACTGGGCGATATTTAGCATGACTATTTTTGCAATGTTCATGTTGATTTCTTTCAGGACTATCCGGTCGAAGAAAACATGGTATTCTACATCGGGATTTATCTCTACATCAAAATTTTCGCTCATCAGCTCCTTTAGATCCAATTGAAGAATTTGACGGATGGCGTTAATAATTTGTGTCTGGATTGTTTTCTCAATGCCAAGAAAGACTATGCTTCCGTAATCAAAAATCTGAAAATAGGAGTCTGTGTCAGTTTGATAGATAAGCTCCGTAGGGTCAGCGTAGATGTTATCGAAAGTAAGTCCGCTTTTAATTCCTTTTAGGTCAAGGCGATCGCCTAAATGGTATCCAATGGTGGAGATCTTTCTCATCTGTTTAAATGTTTTAGGAATATTGTCAGTCTATATTATTGTAACAAGAAAAGAGTGTTTGTAGTTCTGAGAAGTTCGTTTAATAAGTGAGAAGGAAGTTTTTATAGCTGTTTTGTATTAACCCATTTTAAGGAGTTTGTTCTTTTTTAGCTTGTAGAGGAAGGAAGTTCCTTCTACCTTTGCATGCATTCCGAAAAATAAGTTCATTATGTTTAAATATTTAGCAGCTTCGGCTCTCTTCCTATCGTTTGCTTTCTTATCCTATTCGCAACAGTCGTCAACTTACTCGCCAGCCTCGCCATTGAAAATTCCTCTTTTTTTGGCCGGTAATTTTGGAGAGTTAAGAAATAATCATTTCCATTCCGGTTTAGATTTTAAAACACAAGGAAAGATTGGCTTACCGGTGTATGCTTTTGATGAGGGTTATGTGTCCCGTATTATGGTTGCTCCATCAGGTAACGGGCGGGCTGTTTACCTGAATCATCCCAACGGTTTGACAACAGTTTATATTCATCTGGATCGTTTTTCTCCAGAGCTTGAAGCTTTACTTGAAGAGTTTCAATATAAAGAAGAAACTTATGCGATTAATCATATTTTCAAGGAAAATGAGATTCCTGTGAAGAAAGGAGAATTAATTGCTTATAGCGGGAATAGTGGTAGTTCGGCTGGTCCACACCTCCATTTTGAGGTGCGTGATACAAAGTCGGAAGAGACCTTTGATCCATTTTTTTATTTTCGATATCTGGTTAAAGACAAGCTGCCTCCCAGAGCGCAGGGGGTGATGATCTATCCCATGCTGTATGATGGAGTTGTTAATGGTATAATGCAAAAAAAATTCTTTCCGGTTGTGGGAAAAACAGTTCAACAAATACCGCAGGTTTGGGGGAAGGTGGCTTTGGGCTTGAAGGCATTTGATTTAAAAGACGGTGTTTCCAATATTTATGGGGTAAAAACAATCCGGCTTTATGTGGATAATGAATTGATTTTTCATAGTTGTATAAATCGATTTCCATTTAAGGATACCCGCTATGTGAATAGCTTTATAGATTTTAATGAGTGGCGTCTCAAACGTTCATTGATAATGAAATCTTTTGTCGAGCCGGGGAATCAAATGGCGATATATGAAACGGTTAAAGATGCCGGAATCATTGATGTACGGGAGGAGCGTGATTACAAGATACGATATGTGCTGACGGATGAATGTAATAATAGTTCAGAGGTGAATTTTGTATTGCGGGGGAAAAAGCAGATGGTTCCATTGGTAACAGTGGATTGTCATAATAAATTCTTTTGGAATAAATCGGGTAAATTCAAAGATCATAATATCAGATTGGAGGTTCCAGCGGGGACATTTTATGATGATTTCTGTTTTAAATATGATGTAAAAGAAGATTCCAGATTTTATGCGGAGGTGCATGCATTGCATGCTCCGGAGATTCCATTTCATGGTTTTGCAGATCTGGAGATAAAACTTATAACGGATACGTTGAAGAATAAGTCGAAATATTATCTTGCACGTTTATCCGGCCGAACTCCGGTCTATCAGAAAAGTGAATACCATAAAGGTTGGGTTTCCGGGAGAATCAGAGAATTTGGGGATTATACGGTAGCTGCAGATTTAAAAAATCCTGTTATTACTCCGTTGAAAAGTGCTTCCCGTAATGAGATTCTTTTCAGGATTTCTGACTATGAGTCGGGGATTGCTTCTTATAAAGGAACAATAGATGGTAAATTTGCCTTGTTCGAATATGAGCCCCGCAAGGCATTGTTGATTTGTAGGCTTTCGTCCAGGCATGTCACGCGAGGGCAGGATCATGTTCTTAAATTGATTGTGAATGACGGTTGTGATAATGTGAGTACATACGAAAGTAGCTTCTATTGGTGATTAGTTATGATTGAATAATGTAAAGGGCGGCATTTTACCGCCTTTTTTAGTTTGTCCTGCATTGCTTAGTCTAATAATTGTCTAAAATCTAGTGGATTTAAATTTTGTATTCAACAATTTAGCATAAGTGAATGTTGTTTTTGTTAGACTCCTGTTTCTACAGGAGCATAATTAGCCCAAATAATACTTCTGAAAAATCTATTTATGCAAACCATTAACAATTTCTATCTTAATGCGACTCATATGCTAATTGAGCCTGGTCCGGTTGTTTTGGTAACAACTAACTATCGAGGTAAGTCAAATATTATGACACTGAGTTCATTGATTATGTTACAGCAAAATCCTCCTTTTTTGCTGGGATTTGTTTTAGGTCCCTGGAATTTTAGCTATAAGGCTTTATACAAGACAGGGGAGTGCGTGATATCTATTCCAACGGTAGATATGGCCTCTACAGTAGTCGAAATTGGCAATTGCTCGGGTGAAGAGATAGATAAATTCAAAACGTTCAATCTGACACCTCTTCCTGCCAGGGAAGTGAGAGCCCCGCTGATTGCCGAAAGTTTAGCCAATATTGAATGTCAGGTGATAGACCGGTCAATGGTGGGAAAATACAGTCTCTTCATTCTGAAAGCAGTTAATGTCTGGACAGATAACGATCGTAAAGAACGTCGTACTTTGCATCATAATGGCGATGGAACCTTTGTGCTTGATGGAGAGATTATTAACCTTAAAGAAAAAATGGAGAAGTGGCCGGAATATCTATAATCTTCTGATGGATGGATTATTGGAGGTTGCCGGAATATGTTGGAATGAAAGTTTATTATAATCATACAAGGCGTTGAATGACTCAGCGCCTTTTCTTTTACATATAGCAAGGATGCAAATTTATTTATTTTGTTTTGATGATAATAGTACAAAAAAACTTTTAAACCTCGTTATTTATGCGTAATATATTTTTGCATTGACCGAAATAAAGGTTTACTTCGTAGTTGTATAATGTTGGGAAACTGATTGAAAACTGCAATTGGAAAGTTTCAAATTTTAAAATTGTATATGTAGTAAGTATGAAACGATTATTTTTGATTTGTGTTGTATTAGGAGGAATAATGCTATTGTCAGAATCGAAAGCCTGTACAAATCTGCTTGCAGGTAAGAGGGCAACTATTGATGGTTCTACCTTGGTTACTTATGCTGCAGATTCGCATGTTTTATATGGCGAGTTGTACCACTGGCCTGCGGCATCCCATGCCAGCAGCGAGATGCTGAATATTTATGAGTGGGATTCAAAGAAGTGTCTGGGCCAGATACCTCAGGTTGAAAAAACTTATAATGTCGTTGGTAATATGAATGAGTTCCAATTGACAATAAGTGAAACGACTTTCGGAGGTCGTGAAAATCTTGTTGATACAACCGGCATAATTGATTATGGTAGTTTGATTTATATAACCCTGCAACGTGCCAGAACAGCGCGTGAGGCGATTCAGGTTATGACTGATCTGGTTCAGGAATACGGATATTGTAGTAGTGGGGAGTCGTTTTCTATCGCCGATCCCAATGAAGTCTGGATTATGGAGATGATTGGTAAAGGTCTTCACAACAAAGGTGCGGTTTGGGTCGCTGAGCGTATTCCTGACGATTGTATAGCAGCCCATGCTAATCATTCCCGTATCCACACCTTTCCTTTGGATGATAAAGAAAATTGTATCTACTCACCGGAAGTAATCTCTTTTGCCCGTGAAAAGGGCTATTTTACAGGTTTGAACCGTGACTTTAGTTTCTCGGATGCTTATGCCCCTTCTGATTTTGGAGCCTTGCGCGGTTGCGAAGCACGTGTCTGGAGTTTTTACAATATGTTCTGCTCCGGAATGGACAAGTATATTCCCTATATTAATGGTAAGTCGAAAGAGTATTTGCCGCTTTACATCAAACCGGACAAAAAGGTAAGTGTACAGAATCTTATGAATGCCATGCGCGACCATTTCGAAGGAACTCCTTTTGATATGACAAAAGACCCTGGGGCAGGCTCGTTCGCTTTACCATACCGTTGGAGGCCGTTGACTTATACTGTAGATAGTGTGAAATATACCAATGAACGTGCTATTGCTACTCAACAAACCGGTTTTTCTTTTGTGGCGCAAATGCGGAACTTTATGCCTGATCCTATTGGTGGTATACTTTGGTTTGGGGTGGATGATGCAGCTTCCTGTGTTTATGTTCCCATGTATTGTAGTATTACCGAAATTCCGGAATGTTTCCGTGTCGGAAATGGAGATCTGCTCAATTTTTCGTGGACTTCAGCTTTCTGGATTTACAATTGGGTCGCAAATATGGCTTATACAAAGTATAGCTATATGATGTCGGATATTAAGCCATTGCAGCAACAGCTTGAAGGTAATTTTAGGTTGTCTCAAACAGATATTGAGAAAAAAGCAATGGAGGTTTACACTAAAAATCCGGGTCAGGTGGTTAAGTTCTTAACAGATTACAGTGTAAGTCAGGCGCAAGCATCTACTGAACGTTGGAAGAAATTAGGTGAATATTTAATGGTGAAGTATATAGATGGAAATGTTAAAAGAGAAAAGGATGGCAGGTTTCTTGAAACGAAAGATGGTTATCCTGCAAGTCCCCTTCAGCCGGGTTATTCCCGTGAATTTTACAAAACCATAGTGAATGATGCGGGTGAAAGATTGAAGGTCTCATTTTAATTATTACATTTGCACGGTTTTCTTAACTAAACAAAAGAATTGGTGCTGTTTGTAATCTTTAGATTGCATTTTGTTGTTAAATACGGTTTAGATAATACAAAAAAATAAATAGGTAAATGGAACAAGAAACTTTATTGAAAGAAGTAACGGCGAAAGCTAAGATCTGGTTGGGTAAAGAATATGATGCTGAAACCCGTGCCGAAGTGCAACGTATGCTCGACAGTGAAGATAAAACAGAGCTGATTGAGTGTTTCTACAAAGACCTGGAATTTGGTACAGGTGGTTTGCGTGGTATTATGGGCGTTGGAACCAACCGAATGAACATTTACACAGTAGGTGCAGCTACACAGGGATTGTCTAATTATTTGCTCAGCGAATTCAGTTCTCTTCCCCAGATCAAGGTTTGTATTGGTCACGATTGCCGTAACAATAGCCGAAAATTTGCTGAGATATCGGCTGATATTTTTGCTGCTAACGGCATTAAAGTTTATTTGTTTGAAGATTTGCGTCCTACACCGGAGATGTCTTTCGCTATTCGTCAGTTGGGTTGCCAAAGCGGTATCATTTTGACTGCATCGCATAATCCTAAAGAGTATAACGGATACAAAGCATACTGGAACGACGGAGCGCAGATGATTCCTCCTCATGATAAAAACACTATCGTAGAAGTAAATAAAATCCGCACAGCTAAAGATATTAAGTTTGGGGGTAACCCGGAGCTGATTGAGATCCTGGGCGAAGAGATGGACGATGTTTACGTTGAAAAACTGAAAACCATTTCACTTTCACCGGAAGCAATTGAGCGCAATAAAGATATGAAAATTGTTTACACACCGATTCACGGAACGGGAGTGAAACTTGTGCCTCAGACTTTGGCTGCGTTTGGTTTTACTAATATCATTCATGTTCCTGAGCAGGATGTGGTAAGTGGTGATTTCCCCACTGTATATTCCCCAAATCCTGAGGAACCGGCTGCTTTGGATCTGGCAATTAAAAAAGCTATCGAAACTAATGCTGAATTAGTGTTGGCTTCTGACCCTGATGCTGACCGTCTGGGTGTTGCCGCGAAAAACGATAAAGGCGAATTTATTCTGATCAATGGTAACCAGATTGCATTAATCTTCCTCAATTACCTGATTCGGCGTTACCGCGAAACCGGCCGTTTGACAGGTAAGGAGTACATCGTAAAAACGATCGTAACGACTGAGTTGATTGCTAAGATCGCTGAAAAAAATAAAATTGAGATGTTTGATTGCTACACCGGATTTAAATGGATTGCAGCAATCATTGGTGAAATGGAAGGTAAAAAACAATACATAGGCGGAGGAGAAGAGAGCTACGGATTCTTGCCGGAGGATTTTGTTCGTGATAAAGATGCAATTTCGTCATGCGCATTGATGGCAGAAGTTGCTGCGTGGGCTAAAGATAATGGTAAATCATTGTATGAACTTTTGCTGGATATCTATTTGGAATATGGATACCGTATGGAGAAAGGCATATCCGTGACTAAAAAAGGAAAGTCCGGAGCAGAAGAGATCGAGCAGATGATGAAAGATTTCCGCCAGAATCCGTTGACAGAGATTGCCGGTTCTCCGGTGATTCTAATCAAAGATTATGCAAACCTTACAGCGTATGATAAAGTAGAAAACGAGAAAATCATTCTCGATATGCCAACTACATCAAACGTATTGCAATACTTCACCGAAGATGGAACTAAAGTTTCAATTCGTCCTTCAGGTACAGAACCAAAAATTAAGTTCTACGTAGAAGTGGCAGGGGTTATGAATTCACGCGAAGAATATGCTTCCGCAACAGCAGCAGCGGAAGCGAAAGTGAATGCCGTTAAAGCGTCATTGGGAATTTAAAAAACTCGTGATTTGAATAATATCAGCCGATTGCTTCCTTATGAAGCAGTCGGCTTTGCTTTTGTAAGAAAATCAAGGCTAAATCGTGGTAAAATCGATGAAATGCTTGCTCGAACAGGAATAAATATCTATATTTGCGCCCTGATTCCGGGAAAGGCTGATAAGAGGAGTGCAGGGATGCAAACCCGCCTTACGGAGGTAACCTGTAAATAAAAATAACAGATGTACGTTATTGTAGAAATTCAGGGACAACAATTCAAAGCCGAAGCTGGCAAAAGATTGTATGTTCACCGTGTTGAAGCCGAAAGAGGAGCTTCTGTTGAGTTTGACAAAGTATTGTTGGTTGACAACGAAGGTAAATTGACTATTGGTGCTCCGGTAGTAGAAGGCGCTAAAGTTGTTGCTGAAGTATTATCTCACCTGAAAGGTGAAAAAGTAATCGTTTTCAAAAAGAAAAGAAGAAAAGGTTACAAAAAACGCAACGGTCACCGTCAAAGCTTTACTGAGATTTTAATTAAAGAAGTTGTTGCTTAATCCTTTAAATTGAAAGAAAAATGGCACATAAGAAAGGTGTAGGTAGTTCGAAGAACGGTCGCGAATCAGAAAGCAAACGATTAGGCGTAAAAATATTTGGTGGACAATTTGCTAAAGCAGGTAATATTATTGTTCGTCAAAGAGGTACAGTTCATCATCCCGGAACTAATGTAGGTATCGGTAAAGATCACACATTGTTCGCTTTGGTTGATGGAACAGTTGTTTTCCGCAAGAAAAACGACAATAAATCATTTATTTCTATTGAGCCGCTAAGCTAAGAGGTAATTGATTAAAGCATTAAAAAAAACTCCTGATTTTACTTCGTGTAAAGTCAGGAGTTTTTATTTTTAACTATTATCTTTGCAGCTCTAAATTTTGTTTATTGAAAGGCGTTTATCTGTTAAGCTGAAATGTATATATATTAGCCCAGTTTGTTACTTATCGCTTTAATAAACTTATCACTTATAACTAGTCACTTGTAACTAATAAAACATGCTTACACTTCAGGTAATCAAAGAAAATCCGGATGAGGTAATCAACCGGTTGGCGAAAAAGCATTTCGACGCAAAAGAGGTGATCGAAAAAGTTCTTGAAGCTGATAAAAACAGAAGATCAACTCAGTTGGAACTTGATTCAACATTGGCTGAACTTAATGGTTTGTCAAAAACTATTGGTCAGTTGATGAAAGAAGGTAAAAAAGAAGAAGCCGAATCAGCTCGTGCCCGTGTGGCTGAGATGAAGGAGGGAGTTAAATATATGGATGCGCAAATGAAAGCCTGCGATGAAGAGTTGCAAGCTTTACTGGTAACCATTCCTAACTTGCCCAGTGATCTGGTCCCTGAAGGCCGTGTGGCTGAAGATAATGTGGTAGAACGTGCCGGAGGAGAAATTCCTGAATTGTTTGAAGGCGCTGTTCCTCATTGGGATCTGGCAAAGAAATACGATCTGATCGATTTTGAACTGGGAGTGAAAATCACCGGTGCAGGTTTCCCTGTTTACAAAGGTAAAGGTGCCCGTCTGCAACGTGCATTGATTAATTTCTTCCTCGATAATGCCCGTGATGCCGGTTATCTGGAGGTTCAGCCACCTTATGTAGTAAATGCTGCTTCAGGTTACGGAACCGGTCAATTGCCAGATAAAGAAGGTCAGATGTATCATAGTACGCTGGATGATCTCTATTTGATTCCCACTGCTGAGGTTCCTGTTACAAATATATATCGTGATGTAATCTTAAATGAGAACGATCTACCCATCAAGAATACAGCCTATTCGGCTTGTTTCCGTCGTGAAGCAGGTTCTTATGGTAAAGATGTGCGTGGTTTGAATCGTTTGCATCAGTTCGATAAGGTAGAGATTGTGCAAATCCAGCATCCTGAAAAATCATATGAAACTCTGCAAGAGATGGTGGCTTATGTTCAGACTCTGGTCGATAAGCTGGAATTGCCCTGGCGTATTCTTCGTCTTTGTGGTGGTGATATGAGCTTTACCTCGGCACTTACGTTTGACTTTGAGGTTTATTCTGCAGCTCAGCAACGTTGGTTGGAAGTGAGTTCTGTCTCAAACTTTGAAAGCTATCAGGCTAACCGTCTGAAATGCCGTTTCCGCAGTGAAGATAAGAAACCGCAACTCTGCCATACATTAAATGGAAGCGCATTGGCATTACCTCGTATTGTGGCGGCCTTACTCGAAAATAATCAGACTCCGAATGGTATTCGTGTGCCGAAAGCATTGGTTCCTTATACCGGATTTGAAATGATCGATTAATATCATATCATAATTAAGCTAAGAAGGCGATCCCGATTTAATCGAGGTCGCCTTTACCTGTTCTTGAAACCGTTTGTTATTTCTTCGATACAATTTCCCAGTCCCAATCTTTAATCAACGTTTTATTGGCAGTCTCCAGCATTTCGGCACGGCTTTTAATCAGTGATTCCCATTGGGCCGAAAATTGTTTACGGGTATCAATCTTAAAGTCTTCAGAGCCGTATTGATCAATACGTGTAAGAAGCATCCCTACGGTAATCTGATTGATATCTAGTGCTGGTTGATAAATGAGTTCATCTTCGTCTTCGTTGATTGATTCGTTGATGATATTAATTTCTGAAAGTAGATAAAGAACGTCTTTGGTGAGCCGGATAGGAATGTGATACTGGAGTGAAATATCGCTGGCGCGCAAAGGTTTCTCTCCTTTTTGAAATCGTTTAATAATGATAGAGGTAATCAGCAGGGTAACAAAGTCTTTGTATCGGCGGCTGATGTGTTTGGTGTCTTTCTCGAAATTGAAATTGTGAATATTCTGCGAAGAGTAACAAAGCTCGGCGCCGAAGAGGGTGATCAGCCATGAAACCTGCAGCCAGAGAAGCAGTAAAGGTAATGCTGCAAAGCTACCATATATAGCATTGTATTGCGAAACCCAGATCTGTCCACTGATATATAAATACTGGAAAATCTGAAAAGCGATGCTGATTACCAATGCCGGAAATATACTGTGTTTGAATGTTACTTTTGTGTTAGGAAGAAATATATAGAGTGATATAAAGATTAGCCATGTGATGAAATAGGGGGAGATGTACAACACAAAACTAACAAGCGGACTGATAATTTGCAGGTATTTCAGGCTTTCAAGTATTGTGCTGATAAAGATTGATAATCCGCTGGAGGTTATCATCAGAATGGGTAATATGATAAACAGAGACAAATAGTCGGTGAATTTACGGTAATAAGTTCGACACTTCTTGATCTGCCAGATATCGTTGAAAGCGTTTTCTATATGGCTTATCAGTACAATAACAGCCCAAATTAACATGATTACACCGATGCCGACAAATATACCGCTTTTTGTATTCTCAAGATATGATGAGGCGAAAACCAATCCTTTTTCCAGTATCTTTTTCTGTCCGGGGAAGTAATCCATTAGTTGGTTTTCAACTAAAGTTTTAAATCCCAGTCCGTTGGCAATAGCAAATAGCAGTGCGAGGATAGGAACTATAGCCAGTAAGGTACTATATGTCAGTGCAGAAGCTTTAGTCTGTAATTCGTCTTCATTAAATCGTCGAATGGAAATGGAGAATGTTTTAATAGCGTTATATAAGTGTCTTTTATAACAGCCAAGTTCACTTTCGGAAACGCGCCAGATGTCAATCGTAACAAATTGGAGCAGAAAATTGAATTTTTGTATGAAAGGATTCTTTTTCGGCATATGGAAAGAGTTTAAGGTATACCAAAAGAAAAATAAAAAATGCAGCAGACCTGTAAGCCGGGTTCTGTTCCCTGCCGAAGCAAGGTGTTTGTCATTTGTCTCGACTTCGTATCACTACGAAGCTCTATCGATCTACCCCCCGGCATCGGGCGAGCAACCCTACATGCGCCGGTATACATGATCTTTCAACCCATAAGGCGTACGGCTCGCGACATTACTGCCACGACCGGTGGGCTCTTACCCCACCTTTTCACCCTTACCACGGAAAACCATGGCGGTTATTTTCTGTTACACTACTCAGCCCTCACGAACTGCTTCCCGTTAGGAAATATGGTGCTCTGTGTTGTCCGGACTTTCCTCCCTTTCTATACTGAAAGAGCGACAAACCGTTCTGCTGCATCAATGCAAAGATAGTTTAAAAAACGGGGATTTGTTTACCGGTGGGGAAAATAGTGTGTCAGGATAAGGTGAAATTCTAATTGGCAAGTGGGAATAAGGTTAATTATCTGCTTCTTAGATAATCTGAATTTTGAGGAAGAAATGAAAAAAGCCAATTAAGAAATTTCTATCTGTTCCACAAAACGATAAAAAATGCGGGAAATGTTGTTTGTAATATACCTGATTATGTAGGGGTAACCAGAATGGATGATATTGTAATTTGTTTCCAAATAGAATAACTGTGTATATTTGTATCAGATCCTGAACGAGAAGATTTCAGGATCAGGATTTAATCGAGGTTTTTTATAGCGCAATTAGCCGGATGTATTTCCCGAATTCATATTCCACTTTGTCCATGAAAAAAATTCTTTCGTATTTCTTCCTTCTTATTTTATTTATAGCACAAATGTCCGGAGAAGTCAGAAGACTTCGTTTCCATTATTTGTCGACCGAAAACGGATTACCCCGTAATTCAGCCTGCTCCATTACTGAAGATAAATACGGATTTATCTGGATTGCAACTATCGACGGACTTTGCCGGTTTGACGGATATAAAGTGAAAATATATTCTTCCATTCCCGGAAATTCAAAGTCGCCCGTCAATAACCGGCCCAAGAAATTAATCAGGGACCGGCAGGGGAATATCTGGAGCTCTTTTTCTTCTGACAGCCGTTTTTGCCGGTATAACTATCTTTCGGATGATTTTCGTATCAGAAAACGTCTGTTCCGGATTATATCAAAGCACTTCTTGATAAACCGGATAACTCTTCAAGAACGGCAGAAAACAGCGAATTTCAATGGAATGTAGATGTAAATGGTCTGATTCAGATAAACAAGAAGACACAAGAACACATCATTTACCGTTTTGACCAGAATAGTGATTATGGACTTAAAGATGCCATGGTAGGGGAGCTTTTCCTGGATTCCCGCAATACCTTGTGGCTCGCTACCAATGCCGGCGGGGTCTGTTATGCTGATGTAAACCAGCCTGGTTTCAAATCTTATTTTAATAAGGGCAGCTTTTCCGGGAAGTTGCCTGAAACGACAATTCGGGCTATTTTCCAGGAAGAAAACGGAAATCTTTGGCTGGGAACCCGTAAAAGCGGACTGGTCAGGGTGCGTAAAGGCGACCGTGATTTCACAATATTCAGGCATGACCCACAGAATAGCAATACGATAATCCAGAATGAGATTCGGAAAATCTATAAAGATGCAAAAGGTGAATTGTGGATAGGAACAAAGGGGGGGCTGGAGCGATTGAATACCGCTGGTACCGGATTCAAACATTATCCGGCAATGGATAGACGAAGAGCTACCAACTGGATTTATGCTATAGAAGAAGACAACCAGGGTAATCTATGGATAGGTACCTGGATGGCTGGTGTCGTAAGATACGATAGGGGGAAGGATACGTTTATATCGTATCCACAACTCAAAGCATCAAGATTTAATTATATCCGGTCATTACTTCGGGAAGGTAATAGCGGTCTATGGATAGGAACCGAAGGGCATGGCCTCTTTCTGATGAGGCGTTCGATAGATAAAGGCAGGGAAAAACTCTCTTTCATTTCCTATCATTATAATCCCCAAAGTGAAAATTCTATCACGGATGACCGGGTGTATTGTCTCTTTAAGGATAATGATGGCTTTTTGTGGATAGGTACAGGTCGGGGACTGAATCGTTTAGATCCCAAAACAGGACGCTTTATTCATTTTCCTGATAAGCGCTTTATATCCGGTGGTGTAATCACAGGAATTCTCAATGATGGTCATGGTAATCTATGGATAAGTCATCCGTATGGCCTGACCCGCATGAACTACAAAACATTCCGAACCAGTGATTATTCCTCTCAGGACGACCTTTTCAGGAATGAGTTGTCGGAAGACGCTTACTTTAGAAATCCTAAAACCGGAGAATGTTTCTTCGGTGGGAATTTCGGAATCATCACCTTTTTCCCTGATTCTGTAAAAGATAACCTTTGCCCACCAAATGCTGTAATTACCGATTTGCTGATTGCCGGAAAATCAGTTACAGTAGGCCTGTCTATTCATGGACATGTAGTATTACCTCAACCCGCTTACCTGTCAAAATCGGTTACATTAAAATGGAGTGAACGTAATGTAGAGTTGGAATTTGCAGCATTACATTTTACGAATGTCCGAAATCTTCTTCTTTCTCTCCTCACTTTGGAGTAATAGAAACAAACCTGTCCAAAAACAACTCTTTTTTAGGTAAATAATTGTGAATAGATGAGTTTGATTTTGTACTTTTGCAGGAGTAAGGCAAGCGATATGAAGTCAATGATTCAATATTACTAATAGAAAATCAGTCGGAAGTAATTTCCGGTTGTTTTTTTTTGCCTGTTTGTGAGCGAAAAAACATCTATCCGATATGACTAAAAAGAATCTTGTATCCATTAAGGATTATTCCAAAGAGGATATCCTCCGGATATTGAAAGAAGCCGAAAAGTTTGAGCAGAATCCTAACCAGAAACTGCTTGACGGAAAAGTGGTGGCGACGCTTTTCTTCGAACCTTCTACCCGTACCCGTCTGAGCTTTGAGACAGCCGTAAACCGTTTGGGCGGACGTATTATTGGTTTTACCGATGCCGCTACCACCAGCTCGTCGAAAGGTGAAACACTGAAAGACACCATCAAAATGGTAAGCAACTATGCCGACCTGATCATTATGCGACACTATCTTGAAGGAGCTGCCCGTTATGCTTCAGAGGTTTCGTCAGTACCTGTAGTTAATGCGGGGGACGGAGCTAACCAGCACCCTTCGCAAACAATGCTTGACCTTTATTCCATCTATAAAACACAGGGTACGTTAGAAAATCTTCAGGTGACGATGGTGGGAGACCTGAAATATGGCCGTACCGTTCACTCTTTGCTGATTGCCCTGTCGCATTTTAACCCCACATTTCATTTCGTAGCTCCCAAGGAACTGAAGATGCCCGATGAGTATAAAATCTTTTGCAAAAAGCATAATATCCTCTATTTTGAGTACAGCGATTTTACTGAAGAAGTAATTAATCAGTCAGACATTCTGTACATGACCCGTGTGCAGCGTGAACGTTTTACCGACCTGATGGAATATGAGAAGGTGAAGAATGTGTATACTCTGCACAACGCTATGCTTGACAACAGCAAGGATAACCTGCGCGTATTGCATCCGCTGCCCCGCGTCAACGAAATATCGATTGATGTGGACGATAATCCCAAAGCTTATTACTTCGACCAGGCCAGAAACGGTATGTATGCCCGTCAGGCCATTATCTGCGATGTATTAGGACTATTGTAAATCAACGACCATGTGTAAGATGACATTGAAAAAAGAACTATTGGTAGCCGCACTTGAAAACGGCACTGTGATTGACCATATACCGTCCGAACATCTGTTTGAGGTAGTTTCTCTGTTAGGCCTGGAAAATGCCTCAAATAGCATTACTATCGGCTATAACCTTGAAAGTAAAAAGTTGGGCAAAAAAGGAATCATCAAGATCTCTGACCGTTATTTTCACAAAGAGGAGATTGACCGCATTGCCCTGGTTGCACCGAATGTGATTTTGAGCATGATCCGCAACTATCATGTGTGTGAGAAGATTTGCGTGGAGTTGCCCGACGAATTAGTAGAAATTGCCAAATGTCCCAATCCTAAATGCATTACCAACAATGAGCCTATGAAGACTCACTTTAAGGTAGTGAATAAAGAAGAAGGCGTAGTTAAATGCCTCTATTGTGAACGTGTTTTTGAAAAAGAAAATCTGATAATCCGATAATGAAAGTAGATTTTAAACCCGGAACTATGATTTATCCGCTTCCGGCAGCCATCGTGAGCTGTGGAGCGACTGAAGAAGAATATAATCTGATCACTGTGAGTTGGGTGGGTACGATCTGTTCTGATCCTCCCATGTGCTACATCTCAGTGCGTCCAGGACGTCATTCTTATCCTGTTTTAACCAAAAATATGGAGTTTGTAATCAACCTGACCACCGAAGAGATGGCTTTTGCTACTGATTGGATTGGTGTGCGTTCCGGTAAAGATTACAATAAATTCAAGGAGATGAACCTTACACCGGGAAAAGCTTCTGTTGTAAAAGCTCCGGTTATTGAAGAGTCACCTGTCTGTATTGAGTGTCGTGTTCGCGAGGTGATGGCACTTGGTACGCACGACATGTTTATCGCTGATGTGGTTAATGTACAGGCTGACGATAAATATATCGACAAAGAGACCGGTGAGTTCAAGCTATATGACGCTGATCTATTGGTTTATTCTCATGGCCATTATTATGGCATGGGAGAACATATTGGCAAATTTGGCTGGTCAGTAAAGAAAAAATAACAGTAATATTATTTCTGCAAAAAAATCTCCCGTTTTCGAAATGAAGGCGGGAGATTTTTTTTGCAGGTATCCTATAAATTTCTTCCATACCCAAACAGCCTGTTCGTTTTGATATGCTCAAAGATATTCTCCGGAACATAATCCCTGAGGCTTTCATCACCGTTCTCAATCAGGGAGGTAATGTAGGAGGCCGTTATTTTGAGGTGGCTGACGGGAATACCTTGTAAGATTAGCACCTTGCGGGTAGAGACAAGATATTGCCACAACAACCGGTATTCGTCTTTGAAGTGAGAGTCTTCGGGATAGATAACTTCACCGGTTTCCATATCGGTATAAGGGTAGAGGTAGAGTTTTACATTCTCCTGAAACAGTTTTCCCATTGCTTCAAGCAGACCGCCACGCAGGTCGGTATATTGCGAACTGTGGAAGATCTTATCAAATGTTGGTAGTCCCAGTACCACCCGTAGCTTATTCATTTTAAACTGGGCGAAATAATCCACCAGTTTGAAATAGCGGTAGAAATTGGAGACCATGACACTGTGCCCCGACATGTTTACGAGGTCAACCCGGTCAAGGAAGTCTTTGTCGTCAAGCTTTTCCCCCTGCATCAGGTATTTCAGCGAGATTTCGCAGAAGGCAATGGTATTGTCGGGGCGGTAATCTTCATCGCCTTTGAAGATGTTGAGGCTGTCTTCCATAAACTCGATGGCGAGGTTATTGATCGGGCGGAAAAATCCACGCATCAGCAATACGTTCTTCTTGTACAGCATATCTCCCGGCTGGCGTACACGTCCCGACTGGTCAAACATAATGGCCGGTGTCATGCTGTTGCTCACCAGCATCAGATTGAGCAGGCGGTTATCACACCATAGCAGGTCGGGCCCATCCACGAAAATGTAATCGACTTCCACACGGTCTGTGTCAAGATTGTCGAGCAAAGAGAGCAGCACCTTGCGCGGATCTTCCCACATAAACAGCCCTCCGTAGATCAGGTTGATGCCCAACGTCCCGAGCGAATGTTGCTGAAGCAGCGTATCATTCTCGTGCAGTTTGACGTGGATCACGATTTTATTGGGCTTGTAGCGGTCGGTTCCTTCCACGGCGATGCCCAGCCAACCGTTTCCCTGGTTGGTTTTGGTATAGTTGAGCGTTTCCACCGTATTGGCAAAGGCGAAAAACTTCTGCGGATTCTTTTTGTCGAGGATTTCGATCAGTTCATCGTATTCGTATTCGATCATTTTACGGACGCGCTCTTCGGCCACATAGCGCGAGGGCGTTCCCTGATTGTAAAAGTGATCGCTGAAAGATTTATCATAAGCCGAAATGGACTTTGCAACTGTATTCGAGGCGCCTCCTGCCTGAAATAAATGACGGGCTGTCTCCTGTCCACCTCCGATCTCGGCAATTGCTCCGTAATATTGCGAGTGTAGATTGATTCGTACCGATTTTTCCTTTGTTGAGAGAATATTCACAGTTTCATTCATAGCAAAAGACATTTACTAGTAGAACAACCAATATTTGTTAGTGTTTGATTTGTCTGTATATATTTTATTCATATAATCCGGAAATGGATATAATATTTTCTACATAACCTCCCATTCTGAAACAAGGTAATTCCCCCGCTTATCTCCTTCGCTGGGAAAGCACGGGTGAAAAATTTTATCTTCTTTATTTATGATGCTGCCGTCTTCTTTTTCCACCCAATAGACATGTGGGGTGCATAGCTTCCTTTTCTGAATACGTTAATCATTCAAAATCAGATTCCTAAACAGGTGGTCTGAACCATTTCTCTGTCGTTTTGTTGGAAATATCCCTAACTTTGCATTATGAGTATAGAGAGTAAAATCCGGTTCAAGGCCGCAGGTTTGTATATTGTCGTAGGAATTGCAGCTGCGGTGATGTTGATATATCTGTATCAGTTAAGAGGCAACATCAAAAATCAGAGAAAAGAGATCGAAAAGCAACATCATTCCCTTGCTTTAACGAATGAATTAATCTATGCCGTTGGTGAAGCTCAATCATCGGTGAGCCTGTTTGTTTCGACCAACGATACGCTGTACATCCGGAAGTTTAACCGGAAGGTTGCATTAATTGATTCCCTGATTGATACTTTGGTTACTATTGAGCCGGTGGGAAAGCAAAAGCTGAAACAGGTCAGCGGACTACTTGCCCGTCAGGTTTCGAATATTACCGAGCTTAACCGGCAGTTAAACAAAGTCAATCCCGTCACTGCTATCAGTGAGCGCATCCGGAGCTATAAACCCAAACGTCAGGAAACCCTGCGTGTTACTATTAAAAGAGATACAATATACAATACAGTTAAGCGTAAAGGCCTTTTTAGACGGGTCAAAGAGATCTTCAGTCCGGATAAGCCAAAGGCAGTCATTGTAACCCGTCAGCATATCGATACCATCAGAACAGGTGATAATGATTCCCGGGATTTTCTGGCAGAAGTGGATCGAATGGCACGCACCGCCGATAAACGATATAAGCAAAACATACAGGCAATCGGGCAACAAATGGCCGATCTGATTGCTGCTGACCGTGAAATATCTATCCGAATCTCAGGATTGTTACTGCAACTGCATCGCCAGACTTTCAACTCCGTACTCTCGGCTATTGCGCGTAGTGAACAGTCGATAAACAGGAATTATACTATTTCGATCATTGGCGGAGCATTTGCCCTGGGATTAATTCTCCTTTTTATCATATTAATCATCTACGATGTCAATAAAGGCAAGGAGGCACGCGAAATAATCCGGCAGGTTATGGAGAGCAGGCATAAATTGTTATTGTCTGTTTCACACGATATAAAAAGCCCGTTAGGGTCGATACTTGGTTATCTTGAACTTCGCAGGCAAGAGGGTGAAGATATCAGATCCATGCAAAGTTCCGCTCGTCATATTCTGGCATTGCTTGAAAATCTGCTGGAGTTTTCCAGTCTTGAACAAGGCTCCCTGAAAGTTAGCAATTCTGATTTTTCACTTAGTGTGGTTTGTAATGAAATCGGTCAGATGTTCTTGCCGTTAGCTGAGGCTAAAACGCTCTCTTTTACTTTTGGTTCGGATAACTTGCGGATTCATTCGGATCACATGAAAATCAGTCAGGTGATTATTAATCTGGTGTCTAATGCAATAAAATATACACGGGAAGGAGAAGTGTCTTTGCAAATGAGGCACTCCGACGCTAAACTTTACATTGTAGTTACAGATACAGGAGCCGGGATTCCTTCAGATAAACTGACTGAGATTTTCGAACCCTTCTCGCGGGTGGAGAGTAATAATGCTTTGGCGCATGGTTCGGGTCTGGGAATGTATGTTGTTAAAGGATTAATTGATTTGCTTGGCGGGACGATTGGTGTAACCTCAGAGGTCGGTGTAGGTACAAAGGTCGAGGTTATCATTCCATGTGAAAAAGCAAAATATGATGTCAATACGGGTGCGAAGAATATAGCCATCCACGAAGATGATCCGGTCGTTGCTCTGATGGTGCGTGATATGCTACTGCAATTAGGACATAAAGTGGTTGATAAAGAGCCGGATATCATACTGACCGATATGGAAATGGGTGAAGTGTCCGGGCTGGATATATTGGCTTCGGCAGGGAATATACCGGTTGTGGTAATGACCGGTCATAGTGATTTTACAGCTGAGAAAGCATTAACGCTTGGCTTTACCGGTTTTCTGGCGAAGCCATTTACAATTGATGCTTTGCGTAGTATTTTCGGTGAGGGTGAAAAATCGACCGATGATCTTTGGGGTGATGATTTGGAAGAAATCAAAGAAATATTTCGCACTACCACTGCTGAAAATTTTGATTTATTGAACCAGGCACTGAGGGATAATGATTTCAGGAAAGCTCAGGCCCTTTGCCATAAAATGCTGCCAATGTTTGCCCAACTGGGTTACCCAACTGACGAACTGCGTCGTATGGATGCCAGTCGAGGTGAAGCATATGATGGTTGGCAGGTAGATGTTGAGGCGATTCTCTCAATCAAAGTTTAATGCCGTAAAGATGCATTTTATTGTAGAGCGTTTTACGGTCGATCTTCAGAAGCTGAGCTGCTAATGTTTTGTTCCCCCGGGCTTTGCGAAGTGCATTCTCAATTTGTTCCCGTTCGTTATCAGGGTGCAATGCCAGGTCTTCCATTACCGGAGCAGCTGTAAAAGCGGGAAAATCATCGGCAGAAATCATTTCTCCTGATGCGAACAATACTACCCGGCGCACCATATTGCGCAATTCACGCAGATTGCCGCTCCAGTGGTGCCTTTCAAGTAATGCTAAAGCTTCCGGAGAAAAGCCTTTTATTGCTTTATCCAACTCTTCATTGGCCTGGCGTAAAAATTCATTGGCAAAGATCCCAATATCACCTTTCCTCTCCCTGAGTGGTGGCACAAAAACAGAAAACTCATTAAGACGATGATATAAATCTTCACGGAAACGACCTTCTGCAATGGCTGTTTCGAGATTCTCATTGGTAGCTGCAATGATCCGGACATCGACTTTGATATCCTTTGCCGATCCTACCGGACGTACTTTTTGTTCCTGTAGCGCGCGTAATAACTGAACCTGTACATCATACGAAAGATTCCCCACCTCATCTAGGAATACAGTGCCCTGATTTGCTTGCACAAACACCCCCGTTTTATCTTCAACTGCCGATGTAAATGAACCCTTAAGGTGTCCGAACAATTCACTCGGTGCAAGCTCACGGGATAAACTACCGCAATCTACTGCAATAAAGGGTTTATCACGTCGGGAACTATTTTCATGGATCATTCGTGCTGCATATTCTTTGCCCGTACCGCTTTCGCCCAGAATCAGCACTGCCATACGGGTAGGTGCTACCTTCATAATATGGTCGTACATTAGCCTGGCTTCTGCACTTTTGCCCATTACCATGTTATTAGCAACTGGTTTTGCTGGCTTTGCTTTTTCCTGCTTTTTTGTGAGTGCTTGCTCGATCTTTCCTTTAAGAATGGTCGGATTGATCGGTTTCTCAAGAAAATCTTCAGCTCCGAGTTTCATAGCTGCTACAGCGCTTTGTATTTCACCGTAACTTGTCATTACGATAACCGGAATATTCATTTTCTGCTCCCGGATCCATTGAAGCAGCATAATACCGTCACCGTCTGGTAAGCGCAAATCGGTCAGTACCAAATGTATTTTTCTATCAGTTAATCCGGTTTGTGCTGCTGTAACATTTGAGCATAATTCAGCTTCAAATCCATTACGATGACACCACTTTTGCAACATGGTTCCAAAGGCGGTGTCATCCTCAATGATCAAAATCGTCTGTTTCATAATAGGGGACAAAAATAATCAATTTAATGGACTTTTACTCTTTTGGATGCAGGGTTGACAATTTAGTTCCGGTATAGATTTTACTCAGAGCCAGTTTACTCATAGACCTGGATCAGAGATAACGTTGATCTGTCCGAAACAGATCATTCTTAACTATTTCTTTTGTTATTCAGCGTATTCACCGGACTCCGGTATTAAGAGCCTGTTTAAATTTTACCGAAACATTTTTATAAAGGAGACTATTCTTCTTTCTTTGCTATTTTTTTAGCCTCTTTGGGCATATTCTTTACTTTTTATCCTTGATTAAGCCCGCTAAATCTGCGGGAAAAAAGCAAAAAATATACCTCAAAATAGTACTAAAAAAGTTTAGCAATAAAATTTAAACAGGTTCTAACTGTTTTGAAAGTTTTATATGCTTGTAAAGCTCAAACCAGATAATGCTGGAAAAGCCAAGTAATATACAAATCAGAATCTCAATCATACTAATTCTCTCAAAAAGAAACAGATTGAGAAGAAAAGGCGTGTTCAATATAATGAGCAAAAACAATACAGCACCTCCAACCACCCATTTCACTGCTTTATTGGGGGTGATAAGAATCCTGAAAATATTCTGACTCCAGGATCGGTTGGAGAGAATTACAGCTATGTTTGAAGCAATCAGTGATACAAAGGTGAATGTTCTTACAGTCTTCTCGGAATAGCCGAGTTTCAGACCGATAATATAAATAAGAAACGTAATGAATAAAATTCCCAATCCCTGAGTGCAACTGAGTAATATTTTCGTTAATCCGAAGAAAGGTTCTTCATTTTGCTTCGGTGGCCTCGACATTACATTTTTTTCTTCTCTTTCGTTTTCAAAAATGATTGAACAGGCTGGATCGATTATTAACTCCAGAAAAACAATATGGACCGGCCATAATATTAACGGAAGATCGGCAAATAATACCGGAATCAGGGATAATCCGGCTATGGGAACGTGAATGGCAAATATATAGGCAAGTGCTTTTTGTAGGTTATCGAATATTCTGCGCCCCATTTTTACAGCTCCTACAATAGAGGCAAAATTATCATCCATCAATACTAATGAAGATGATTCGCGGGCAACATCAGTTCCTTTTTCCCCCATTGCGACACCTATATTTGCCGATTTCAGTGCAGGAGCATCGTTTACACCATCCCCGGTCATGGCTACGATTTCTCCGTTCTTTTTAAGCGCGTTTACTATCTTTAGTTTTTGCTCCGGTACTACCCGGGCAAAAACATTGACATTCTTAATTTTCTCACACAGCTCTTCTTCAGCTAAATTCTCGAGTTCGGAACCGCTAATGCAAAGTTCAGGATTCGTCAATCCGATCTCTTTAGCAATATTAATAGCAGTTACCGGATAATCTCCGGTAATCATTATAACCCTGATTCTTGCCTGATAGCATTCTCTTACCGCGTCAGGTACATTTTCCCGGATAGGATCAGATAATCCGATAAGTCCGACAAATTCAAAATCAAAATCATGTTGAACAGGAGGTAAGTTTCCCGGATGGATTTTAGCACAAGCAACTCCCAATACACGTAATCCGGAAGATGCCATTTCAGAAACGGCCTTTTCATATATACCGAGTAGCCCGGGATTTAGATGACATAAATCAAAGATAGCTTCAGGGGCTCCCTTGGCTGCAATTATTTTATTATGGTTACCCTCATACGAAAAGACTCTCGACATTGCCAGCATCTCTTTTGATAAAGGATACTCCTTCTCCATGATCCAATCGGCATGAATATGTTCTGTATTTTGCAGAAACTGATCACCGATATTTATAATGGCTCTTTCCATCGGATCAAACGGATTTGCCTGACTGGCAAGAATTCCGTATTCGATAATGTTGTGGAACTCTTCCGGCAAAGATTTTTCGGGGGTAACAGAATAAAACTCTTTTCCGTTAAAGACTTTGGTTACGGTCATTCTATTCTGGGTGAGTGTTCCGGTTTTATCAGTACATAAAACGGTGGCAGATCCCAGTGTTTCTATGGCGGCAGGTTTGCGTGTCAGAACATTTCTTTTGGATATTCTCCATGCTCCCACGGCCAGAAAAACCGTAAGGACTACCGGAAATTCTTCAGGTAGCATAGCCATAGCAAGTGTGATACCTGCCAGAAAGCCATTAAGGATATCTCCCCGGGTAAGGGTGTAGATGACAATGACAAGCACACACAGAGTTATGCCTGTTATGGTGAGGCGTTTGACCAGTGTAGCCATCTCTCTTTTTAACTGAGTAGATTCTTCTTTGACTGATTCGAGTGCTTTGCCTATTTTCCCGATCTCTGTTCTTATGCCGGTTGCTGTAACCCTGGCAATACCATTTCCCTGCACAATCATCGAACCCGAAAAGACACAGGGAGTATCATCTCCACCCGGTGTGAAGTCCGGATCTTCTTTTTGCCATTCCCGTTTTCTGACCGGAACAGACTCACCGGTTAACAACGATTCATCTGCCAGTAAACTTATTGATTGTAATACCAACGCATCTGCCGGAATCCTGTCACCTTCTTGCAGAAAAATGATATCTCCGGTTACGACTTCTCTTCCCGGAATTCTTTTGGTGATACCGTTGCGGATGACAAGTGCTCGTGGGCTGGCCAGATTTTTCAACGCATCCAGTGCTTTTTCCGTTTTTTTCTCCTGGTACAATTCAATGCCCATCACAAAAAGCACAAAGCTCATTAGCATAAACCCTTCATGGATATCCCCAAGCAGGAGATACAACAAACCGCAGGCTACCAGAAGCACAAACATCGGTTCCCTGATTACTCCTGATGCAATATGGAGCAGACTCCTGGGTTTTGATGAAGGCAACTCATTGTATCCATCCGATTTGAGCTTTTCCTGAGCCTGCTCTTCGGTCAGGCTGATGTAGTTTTCAGGTTTAAACGTCGTCTTCATAATTTTGTAAGTAATTGGACGATATAAGGTTCTGATTGTGATGTAAACGGATGATTCTTTGATGCTTATTGGGCGTCGAATCTATCAGGTCCCCGGTGAAGTATTTGTCATCCCTCCCCGCATTGAAGAGGAATGACTGAAAATATTCTATTTTACAAAAAGCTTCAAAACGGCATATGCAATCATTACGAAAATACCAAGGTAGAAGAGTCTTTGCAGGTTTCTGGATAAGGTCTTAATTGTTCTCTCAAAACCAAGTATAGCAATACAACCCAGAGCAATCCACAGATAAATGGAAATTGAAAACGGCTTGATTTCGTGAGAAAAGATCCGTAAATGATTTCCTTGCGATATGGCTAACGCACAGAGGGCTGCGTAACCGGTTGCATAAATAATGATAATCGTTCTGATGATTCTGATTAGTTTCATAGATAATTGTTATTGAGTTTAAGTTATTGGTAAATTCTTTTCTCAAGATTTTTTTCTGATCTCCCGACATTTATTCTTTCGATTTGCAAATTAAAGAATATAAACTTAAATGCTAAAGTGTAATATGTAAAAACTATCAGATATGTCCGGCTGAAGTTGTCAGTATAAAAGAGACCGGATATTAAGCTTTCCTGTCAGGAACAACTATATGCCTGGGATTCCAATGACTTCTTTGTTGGATTAATAATGTCTGGCTCAATCCAATAACTAAATGGATTATCAGAACTTACTGTCCGTTATTTGTGATTTAAGATAATTCCGGATTTCAGTATTTTCGTTAATCGAATAATTAATCGGATTTCCTGAAATATCTAAAACATATTGAAATTTCCGTCTGTTGGAGAATGCATTTTTCCTTACCAGATCAACTAGTATGCTCATATCTGTAAGTTGATTATTGGAGATTAAAAGCGTATTGAGGTTCGTGAGTTCTTTAAGCGCATCAATGGTGGTAATTTGATTATCAAATAAGAGTAAATGTTTAATCCGACGGCAATCTTTAAGGAAACTAATGTCATTAATTCCACAAGCTGCCAGGGAGAGTTCCTCCAGATTAGTACCGAATGTTGAAATGAGTTCCGTGTTTTTTATTTTATTACCAAATAACCAAAGACTTTTCAAATACAGCTTGTTTTTCAGACAGGAAATATCGGTAATTCTATTTCTCCCAACATTTAGGTCTGTTAGATTATTACAACCGGATAGTGCCGAAATGTCATCAATGTTATTGCTGAAAAAGTTGACACTCCTCAGATTGGTTAGCTTTTCCAGAGGAGTAAGGTCTGACACCTGATTCATATATAAGTCTATATTCTCCAGATTAATTAGTCCGGATAAAGGTGTTATGTCAGAAACCAGATTGTTTCGTAAGCAAATTGCTTTGAGATTCTTAAGTGTACATAACGGACTCAGGGTTCGTATAATGTTAAAATCAGCTCTGAGTTCCTCTAACTCTTTAAAGAATTTCAATGCATCTATGTTCCTGATCTTTATCGCATTCTCTGAATTGTATTTATTTGTAATGTCCAGAGATCTGAGGTGTTCGACATCTGATAGATAAACAGGTGAAAGTGAATCTTTCTTTAAAAATTCTTTTACGATTCTTTCCAGATTATCATCTTTGAAAACAATCTTATTGTCTTTATCAGCATAGGCAGAATCAAGTTTTGTATAAATAGAGGTAGGTGCAGTTTTTGTTGTCCATTCATTAGCCTTTCTCAACCATTTCTGAGACGATTCCCGATCATTCATCCGCTGGTAGATAGCAGCCAGATTATTGGCTATTTCCCGTTTGGTATTGTTCCCGCTATCGGTGCATTTTTCAAGGGTAGAGGTGTAGATTTCAATGGCTTTTTGATTATCTCCCTTTCCCATATAGGCAAAGCCAAGTTCGCGGAGCAGCATTATGTCATTTAAATTGTTCTCGATTGCTTTATTCAGCACACGAATAGCATTGTCGTATTGTTTTAATGCATTGTATGCATAAGTTAGTTCAAACTCCACTCCCGGGGCATGAGGAGATTGTTTATATACTTTTTCCAGAATGGGTAAGGCCTCATCGCACATATCTAATCCATTCAGTTTTTCACCGGAGCAGATGTCGTGTTTTACCGGGTCTTTGATCTTGTAGATCTGTAACCAGGCCGGTTCCTGTTCCAGTTTCCACTCCTGTAACCATACATCATCAAGTATTGAACACGGATTCGTCGCTTTACTCAACCTTATTTTCGACATAAAGGTTGCAGGGTGAGGTTCGAAAACCATTTTTTTGTTTTCTAATCTGATCTTGCCCTTAATATCTACTGTAAAACCGGCCGTTGCATCCAGATAAACCACTCCGCAGGGGTATTCTCCCAGATCGTTTGATGGCTTAAACACCACCCATTGGTTTTCACATTCGTAGAATTTCTTATCAAACTTAAAAGGAATATACCGGGCGATATCTTTTGGAGCTGGAAGAGTGTTGTTCATGACTTTCTCCAAAACCTTTTCCATGAGCTGAAACTCCTGAGGACTATATCCTACAGAGGTATACACAACTTTTCCGTTTCTGTCGATGATGTAGTTGCGGGGAATGGATTGTATGGCAAATTTCCCGAAAATGAATTTATCCTGATCGGGATACATGGGCAAATCCAGACCGGAAGATGCTTTAAAGGCTTTTATCTCTTCAATGGAATGTCCTCTGCCGATCACCATTAGCTGAAAATCCTTGTTTTCTTTGTATTTCTTCCAGATGTTTTCCTGCAAAACCGGAAGCTCCATTCTGCAGGGGCCACACCATGTTGCAAAGAAATTGATTAATACTACTTTACCCTTCAATGTCGATAATTTCAGGCTTTCCCCGGTTTCTTTTACAAGCTTAAAATCAGGAGCCTGCTCTCCTTTGGTAATAATGTCATTTTGTGAGAACGCAGATAGCCCTGTATAAATGAACAGTGAAATAATTAGAATCTGTTTCATCATGGTGATAGCTTATTATATTAACTGAATATCTACTTTGCCCCTTTAATTAATTCCCCGATGGATTTATTGTCAATTCGTAAATCCTGTAATGCCGGCATTCCATCTTTTATCTTCACCACGGCATAGACCGGTCTGGTCTTGTCAAATGCAATGATTTTTGTTTTGGTTACACATAAGCACGCATTCAATCTTATACTTGTTTGTCAAGACCATTACTCGCTAAAACGTTTCATGATTTGTCAATTCTGTTTACCTGCTTTATCGTTGATAGTGAATTTTTAGGCTCATAGATCCAGGTGAATGCAACAAGAGATTGTCCCAAAAAACGTTGTTTTGAACTTAAAGAACGCAAAGATGTAAAAGCGCAAAGAGATATGGGATTGGATATAAATGCTTTGCGTCTTAGTATCTTTGCGTTTAGATTAATTTGCAGACTTATGGAAGATCTTCTTTGTTCTATATAGCGCTATTTCCTGGCTATTCTCACTTAAAAATAATAACCCAATGATACTGATATATTGCGGTTGTATCCTTTTCCTCCGGTAGACTGGCCTTGGAAGCTCGATGGGTAGAGATTTACAAGACCGTGTTCGTAGTTTACGTTCAAAATCATACTTTCAGTAAATGATAAGCCGGCTCCAAGTGTCAATCCTCCGTCAAATCGATTAAATTTTACTCCGAAACTATTATCATTAAATAGATCAACAGATCCGCTTACACCATCCTGCGAAGCTGACATTGATCCGGTTATTCCATAAGCAGCATATGGCCCTGCTTTAAGTTCTATTTTATTGAAATGTGCAGCAAACATTACGGGGATTTCAATATAATTCAGTTTTAGTTTATAATTCATTCCGTCTCCGGAGCCACTTGCTCCTTTCTGGGCATATTGAACCTGATATTGAAGTGAAGTGGTGGCCCCTAGTTTCTTATCGGCCATCAATCCAATTGAAAAGCCGGTCAGGTTATCTAAGGTCTCTGATTCTCCTCCTGATTTTTCAATGATGTAAGAGGGTAAAAACCCTCCGGTAATACCAATTTTTGTTTGTGCCTGAAGGCATGATAAGGCATAAAGTGAAAATGCCAGTAGAAATAAACGTTTCATTATAAATTATTTATGATAGGTTGGTGTGCCTACTCTTTTTAAAGGATTTTCGGCTTCCTCCTTGGTTGTCTATTTTGTGGAAAAGCTACGCTGAATGATGGGGCTCATTGGCGACGATGTTTTTTTACCGGATTTTTATAATCGCACCCCATAAAAATAAACTCAAACGTAAGTTCCATATTATTAGGGCTTAATGAAGAGTGTGTATTTTTACTCTGTATATTTCATCGAGACTTTTTTGCGCTAAGGCTGAGTAAGATCCGAAATTTGTATTGTAACTAATGATAGATAATGCTTTAATATCATATGATTAAGACTCATGAGGCTGCTTATTGGGACTAATGTCATATTCGTTTTGATTCTTTTTATCCGTCAGCAAAAGCTAGACAGCAATAGGTTTTGCTCTTAGCAAATTTATTTCTTGCTTTTCTTTTTTGATTTAGTACTGAAGAACTCGTTATATCCTCCTGTTTGGATGTAATTTTCTTTGTCTTTGCCCCAAAGTCCAAGTTCTTCGGCCTTCCCTTTCAATGCATTATATCTTCTGGCCTCTTTTTCCATTGCGACACGCATTTCGGGAGTGAAGAAAGTAATATCGACCTGTTGAGTCGGTTGGATTTTAAGATTCAGGACTTTATTTGACTGGGCTGTGTCTGATTTCGTTTTACTTTGAAAATAAGCTGATATTTTTGAGATGTTTTTTTGGTACTCACTGATTTTAACAGAGTCTATGGCTTTCATTTGTTGATTGCCTCCTGTCTGATAACATAAATATGTGACGTTATTTTTCAATATGATTTGTCCGGTTTCGAAAGAAGCATTATCTATTTCAGGGAATAGGAGATAGTTTCTTTTCTCATTTTTGTCAATTGTATCTCCAATTACCGGATGTAATGAAATTACTTTGTCCTGGCAAAATATTATCAATGGACTACTGATTAATAGAGATACTAAGAATAGGAGTTTTTGCATATAATATCATTCTAAAGGATGTGATTGTTTATCTGTATATATTTTGGAGTTGCAGGTTGGGTGCAAACTCAGAAAGATCCGATTTAAATACCCTCATGAGATGATCAAAACCTATAACCTAGTGCAACGTTAATTCCTTTTTGTTTCAGATTATCAGAGTTGAATGCATCTCCGGACGAAGATCCGATATTTAGCATGTTCCATTGCATGTAAGGACTTAAAGAGAGTGATATTCCCGATTTGAATGTATATTCAGCACCGGCTCCGCCACCATATCCGATGCCCCACGTATAGCCCATGCTTGGATGATAATTTATACTAATACCGCCATCAATAAACAGGTACTTTAATAAATGTAATTTTAGATGACCCGGTACGGAGAATATAAAAAAACGATCACTGTAATCATAAGTAGTTGATCCTCCATAATTGCCCCACTGTGAAGATTCACTCCAATAACTGGTGGATGAAAAGGCCATGTCATTAAATGTTACAGATAACCCGGTACACATTTCAAGATTTTCAGAAGTCATTTTTGCATAATCAAATCCTATTGTGAGGTAATTCTTTCCGCTATAACTTCTTTCTGAGGTATAACCGAAAGAGTTACCCCGGGATAAATCGCTAATGCCATTAGATACATGCAGGCTTATATAGTTCTTCTTTTCTTTCTGGCAATATACATTTGTTGTCAGACAAATGATTGCCATTAATGTCCAGAGATTTCTTGTCATTTTGTATTAAAGTGATTATTAAGATTATTTGATGTGTGCAGTATTTTATGTTTGATCGCGAACTGGTCAGTTAGCCTGGAAGTGCTTCCTTAAACTCGTCATAGACGTGATATTCGGTATCACGCAAAAGTCCGCAACTGGTTGTTGTAAATAACAGGGTTAATCCTGCGAAAAGAAATTTACGGATCTTCATTGTATTGGTTATTTAGGGTTTATGTTTTTCGTCTAAAATCTTTTTCCGATACAAACGCCGATTCTGGGATAAGCTTCTAATATGGAATTACCAAATAAACGACCTACACCTAAACAAAGCTCTCCGGTCACACCATTTCGGGTTAAAAACTTGAATCCGAATGCGGCACCACATCCAAAACTGGTCAGGCCTTTAGAGTAATTGACAATTCCGGTTTCTATGTACGCATCCTGAGTCGCATCATAGGCAAAGTTGTGGTATGAATATTCATCATATTCCTTAACCACCGCCATGTTTCCTTCAATAAAAAAGCCCGAAGCCTTCTTTTCTCCAAAGTAAACACGGTAATAGGTTAGAAGCATCCACCGCAGATCCATTTCGTTTTTCTTTTCCACCGAGAAAGCAGCAGTAAGCCCTACACCCATATTATCGGTAACATAGCGTTCATAGTTAATCTCCGGAAGACCGAATAATGGAGTTGCCACATTGAGCCTGATTTCATTGTTGTCGTGTGAGTAGGTCGTTCCATTGGTATTTACTCTGTTATTGTTCTGGCTGAATGTCATCATGCTTACTGTTAAAGCTGCCATGCAGGTAAATAATTTCTTCTTCATGCGTCATTATTGTTTTCTTGTTTATATCTGTAAGAGTATTTGTCCGGTAAAATCTATTTTTTTTGTTCAAAAGTATAAAAATCAAATTAACCATCATATGTAAATATTAAGCAACAAGAATGTTTTGTTACAAAAAGCGGTTTTATTATATTTATTTTAGCCTATACGTGGCTGTATTTGTTGTTATTAACAATATGGAACCATTTGTTGATGGTTAATCCACCCGGAATATTTGTTTAAAGACGGAAAGATACGGGCGGTTATTCATTCGGTTATTTTCCATAGAATAGAAAGGGGGAGATATTTGGAATCTGGCAAAAAGTGCAGGGAAAGAGCTCTTTGATGATTATCGTGTATTTAATGTTAGCAAAGGTTTCGTATATCTTCTCTCTATCCTTTGTTATAGGTTTAGTCCGGTTTTACTCTTAAATAACACTGGTATAATACTGATATAAAATAGGTATAATACTGATATAATATAGGTCTTATAAAGGTTATATTTATATCCAGTATTAAACCAGTTATTTACGAATGATTTCTATCTGAGATTCCAGACTAAACCTATAATAAACCTTATCAGAAACCTATTGCAACCCTTTAGGGAATGCAGGTTATATCATGGAGGAAATCACAGCGATCAAACCTGATTTCCACATCAGGACTTAGATAAATAAAAAAACGGCCTGATCCCGTAAAGAGATCAGACCGTTTTTGCGATATATTCAGAGGATAAACTTTAATCATTAATTTCATCTTTCGCTTTGCAGCGTGAGATGATGGTGTCGGTTTTTTTTGATTCGTTTTCCGATACATTTTGTTGGATCAGGATAGGTACTTTCTCTTCGATCACCGCACTGGTATCAAGTCCGAGGGCTTTCACATCGGTGATACTCAACCTGCGGATGGCATTGTGCAGGTTCATGATGAAGTTTTCGCGCGGAGGCAACTTGTAGTCTTCGGTCATGATACGGTCCAGATTCACAAAAAGGAAGTCTGAGGTAATGTCATATTTACGAAGCGAGTCGAATGGGCTTTGCAATGAGAATTCCCCGTTTGCTACCATATCTTCGATTACCTGACGAAAGTAGAGGTTGATGCGGCGTTCAATCTTAAATCCAAGGCGGAAATCAATCTTGATCAAAGTGCCGGGAATAATCTGATTGACATGATATTCGAAGGTGTCGGGAGCATCATCGTTATCAATGTGCAGCAGGAAGTAGGTGGATGCACGCTTTGGATATTTGCGGAAGATCGAATAAATGATCTTCGATTCGATTTGCATCAGGTGATTGGCTTTGGTAATGTACACCAGATTGGAGCTTAATAACGGTACCGAATTGTCGCTCTTCAGGTCATTAAACATATCAAGGTACTTCTTCAGGTTTGTGAAGGTAATGTACCGGTTCTTGATTTTACGTCCGTAATACCAGCCATACATAGTTGCAAAGAAGACCAGTGCCAGCATGATGGTAAACCAACCACCATTCATAAATTTGTGCAGGTTGGCAACCAGAAAGACTGATTCAATAGAGAGGAAAGTAATTACTACCAGAATCCGGAATATATTTTTGGGCCCTTCTGAAGGCAGATAGGCAAATAACAGCATGGTAGTCATAATCATCGTAATGGTGATCGAAAGACCGTAAGCCGCTTCCATCTTTTCTGATTTGCCGAAGAAGATCACCACAAACGAACAGGCTGCCCATAAGAACCAGTTTACAAGCGGTACATAAACCTGTCCTTTTACGTCTGTCGGATAGGAGATCTTGAATTTGGGCCAGAAGTTGAGCGAAATAGATTCACTCACCAATGTGTATGAGCCGCTGATCAGAGCCTGACTGGCAATCACGGCAGCTGCTGTTGCTAAAATAATTCCGGGAATAAGGAACCAATCGGGCATAATTGAGTAGAAGGGATTGACCGATCCGGCGATATCTTTATGATTCAGAATCCATGCACCCTGACCGAAATAGGTCAGTATCAGCATTGACTTAACAAAGATCCATGAGATGCGGATGTTCTTGATACCACAGTGACCCAGGTCGGAGTATAATGCTTCGGCTCCGGTCGCACACAGAAATACTGCTCCCAGTAACAGAATTCCACTCGGGTAGAGGGTAAGCAACTCGATGGCGTATGCCGGATTAATAGCCAGCAAAACGTGTGGGAGGGTTACAATCTGGCTTACGCCTAAAATGCCCAGCGTGAGGAACCAGCCCAGCATGACCGGTCCGAAGGATTTACCAACGAAGTTACTGCCAAACTGCTGGACAAAGAAAAGCATGGCCAGGATCAGCAATACCACCGGAACTACCGGGATATTGGGGTTAATCAGTTTAAGACCTTCCACAGCAGAGGTAACGGTGATGGCAGGTGTAATTACCCCATCGGCCAACAGGGTGCTGCCTCCGACCATGGTGAGTAGGGCAACGGCAGCGGTTTTTTTCTTTTCAGTAGGGCAAAAAGGGCAAAGATTCCTCCTTCACCGTGGTTATCGGCCCTCAAGGTGATGATCACGTATTTGATGGTAGTCTGTAGCGTCAGCGTCCAGAAAATACAGGAGATACCTCCCAGCACCAATAGTTCACTAATCTCTTTTTTTCCGCCCAAAATGGCTTTCATAACGTACAAGGGACTGGTGCCGATGTCACCGTACACAATTCCCAGGGTCACGATTAGTCCGGCCAGGGTGATTTTACCGATAGCCGAATGTTGTTTCGATTTACTCATACTCAGTTTTTATTGAATGCAATATCTATTCTTTTTCTTAAAAAGTGGGCGCAAATATAATAGATTGTTTGCATTTGTGTAATCATCTTTATGAAATCTTTATATCATCCGGCTTTTTCTTTACAATAATGTAAAGGGGAAAGCACTACCTTTGTATTTCCCGATTATCTCACTATATTTGCGAAAGAGACTTGGAAATATTAAAAAATCTAACCAGCCTGATCTGAAATTCCTAATAAATAAGCCTATGCGCCAATACAAGAACCTGATGTATTATATTTCGACCATAGTCGGATTTTCGTTGATGATATACTATGTAGTAGTGAACGGTAAACTGCTTGAGACGGGGAGACCTATCCGCGTATTACCGACGGCTTTTTTGGACCATTGGGAAATTGCAAAAAATACATTGACTGAGAACTTAACGCATCCGCTATCGATATTGTTGCTGCAAATCGTGGTTATTATTGTCGTAGCCCGGTTCTTTGCTTTTATTTGTCAAAAAATTGGTCAACCAACTGTGATTGGCGAGATTCTGGCCGGTATATTTCTGGGACCTTCGTTTGTAGGACATTATTTCCCGGAATTTTCTTCGTTTCTGTTTCCGGCTGCATCACTGGGAAACCTGCAGTTCCTGAGTCAGATAGGTTTGGTGCTGTTTATGTTTATTGTCGGCATGGAGCTCGATCTTAAAGTCCTGAAGAATAAAGCGCAGGATGCCATAATCATCAGTCATGCCAGTATTGTGATTCCATTTGCAATGGGCATGGGTTTGGCTTATTATATTTACCGGCAGTTTGCGCCGGGGTCAGCCTCTTTCCTGTCGTTTGCCCTGTTTCTGGGAATTGCGATGAGTATTACAGCTTTTCCGGTATTGGCCCGGATTGTACAGGAACGTGGCCTTTCCAAAACCAAACTCGGAGCAATGGTGATTACCTGTGCCGCAGCCGATGATATTACGGCCTGGTGTTTGTTGGCAGGCGTGATTGCTATCGTGAAAGCCGGTAGTATGATCAGTGCATTATATACCATTGCGATGGCGGTTGGGTATGTATTGGTAATGTTTTTAATTGTTCGTCCGTTTTATAAAAGGCTGGGGGAGCAGTATACCAATAAGGAGTACCTGAGCAAGCCTGTCGTTGGCATTTTCTTTATCATGCTTTTTATTTCGGCCTATACCACCGAAACGATCGGCATTCACGCTCTGTTCGGAGCGTTTGTCGCGGGTGTAATTATGCCAACCAACATTAGCTTCCGTAATATTTTTGTGGAGAAGGTGGAAGATGTGTCGCTGTTGTTGCTTTTGCCCTTATTTTTCGTATTTACCGGATTACGAACTGAGATCGGACTGATCAACGATCCCTTCCTCTGGAAAGTGACCGGCTTTATTATTCTGGTGGCCATTGTCGGAAAGTTTGTCGGAAGCGCTCTTTCCGCGAAATTTGTGGGACAAAACTGGCGCGATAGCCTCATGATCGGCGCCCTGATGAATACACGGGGACTGATGGAGCTGGTCGTTTTAAATATTGGTTATGATCTGGGGGTGTTAGGTCCGCAGATTTTTGCCATGATGATCCTGATGGCTCTGACAACAACCTTTATGACCGGTCCGGCACTAAGTATTATTAATAAACTGATCCCGGAAACGATAAAACGGACTGTCAGTAAGGAGGTAAAGAAAAAGGAACATTACAAGGTCCTGCTTGCGGTGGGAAATCCGCTTAGTGGAAGACCGCTCATTCGTCTGGCACAGGGTTTTACGGGAAATCAGATTGATGAATCGGATATTACCGTCCTGCACCTTTCACCCAGTAACGATTTGAATCCTCACAATATCGATGAGTTCGAGCAAGAGAGCTTCCAGCAGATCAAGCATGAGGCCAGGCTACTGGATCTCCCAGTTACCACCATGTTTAAAGCAGCCGGAGATATAGATCGTGAAATCAGTAATACGGCCAATCAGAATGCTTTTGATCTTTTGCTGATTGGGGTGGGACCATCTATTTATGAAGGAACATTACTCGGAAAAGTGCTCGGGTTTACCTCTTCGATTATTTCTCCCGACAGATTGTATGGGAAAATTACCGGGCGGGATAAACTCTATGATTCAGCTTGCCTGGGAGATCGTACCATCCGGATCATGAAAGGTTGTGATATACCAGTAGGTGTGTTTCTGAATAATAAGTTTGATAAACTGGATAATGTAATCATTCCTTTTATTCACCAAAACGACGAGTTTCTGCTCGATTATGCGGAGCGTTTGCTGGAACACAGTACAGCGCATTTAACACTGATTGACCTTAACCTGTATCTACAAAAGAATAAGGTGACCCGCAGCCGGATAAATCAGATGAAACAGGTTGCAGGTGATCGTATAACACTTTTTAGTGACCATATTTTCGATAACAGCATGCTCCCTCATCAGGCATTGATGTTGTTAAGTTTCGAAAGCTGGAAGCAGGTAATGGAAAACCGCTTCGACGGTTTATCGGATAAGAATTCGATTCTGATTATTAAGCATTAAATTTATACCTGTAGGCTGATCTGATTCCTTGCTGTCAGGCTTTAGTAAATGGAATAAAAAGTTACCTCATAAAAAACGCCCCGTCCTCCTGAGAGATGACGGGGCGTTTTTTTATGCAAATGTTGATCTTATTGTTGATTAAATAATCTCCGGTTCCTATGCTCCGGTATTGTATCCGGTCTTAGATTGTTTGCTGTTAACGGTGGTAATATACGCGATCATTATTTCTGCACAAAAGACGCCGGTAATGCCAATAACTGGTATTGAATAGTCTTTGCCAGGCGGAAATCACCTGCAGCATTGGGATGCAACCGGTCTGTTTCGGAATTGCTGAAGTATTGAGCATGAGTATCGGCGAGTGGATACAGACCACTGATTGAATAGAGGTCGATCAATGGAACAGCCCAATAAGAAGCCGCTTGTTTTAATGCATTCACGTATGCGTCAATGTACAATCCCTGCCCGTTTGCAAAGTTTTCGTCAGGTTGTACATTTGTCTCGCGAAATTTGGCATATCCTCTGTGGATGGGAGTCATGATAACGATCTGTTGCTGCGGATAATTTTCCTTCAGGTATGACATCACTTTATTAATGCGTCCGCAAAAGGTAGAATCATTCATGACCGGAGTCCGGTATTTACGTACGACCTGATTGCCGTTGTGGTTGGTCTCCTTTGTTGTTTCACTGAAAAACTCACCCATTGGAATGCCATGGTTATAATCATTTGTACCGGCAAAAATCAGGATAGCATCAACTTCTGTTCCTTTCTCGTCATGCAGTTTCTGAGCCTGCTTGTAAATGCCATCCCACTGATTGCCGCTGATACCGTACACAGACGGTGCTATCCCCAGCAATTCACTCAGATATTCCCAATAGATGCAGGTCGTACCTACCCTGCGTTTGTCGGTCATCGAATCTCCCAGAAAGGCAATCCGTTTACCTTTCCATTGACTTTGCAGAGTCTTTTCACCTGCTGTTACATTTATCGGGGGCACAACTTTTGTCCCAGTTTGTTGGGCAAATCCTCCAAAGCCTGTAGCCAGCAATAGGGCGCAGGTGCTTACAATTGTTTTTTTCATGTATTGGTGGTTATTGTTTGTAAGTAAGTGTTCATATTTAGTTTATACAATATTGATAATATTTTCCGTTCTACTTGTATTCAAGTAAATACGATTAGCAATGGGAAAAATAAAGACGATAGAATTAACGAGTGTCCAACGATTAGAATTAGAGCATGGTTTCCGCCATGGCACGAGCCACTGTTTGCGCATGCGTTGCCGTGCGGTTCTTCTCAAATCAGAAGGGCTGTCTTCTGTAAAAGCGGGTGAACAGACCGAAATGAGTTTGGTGTCAGTTAATGCATGGGTAAAACGCTTCCTTTCGGAAGGCATAACAGGCTTGCAGACACGGGAAGGTCGTGGTCGAAAACCAATAATGGACTGCTCGGACGAACAAGCTGTGCGTGCAGCCATCGAACAGGACAGGCAAAGTGTAAGCAAAGCCAAAATTGCTTGGCAACAGGCAACAGGGAAAGAGGCAAGCAACTTGACCTTCAAGCGTTTTTTATCCGCATTGGCGCAAGATATAAGCGTATAAGAAAACGCCCAAGGGGAGTTCCCTCGCCGCAGCTTTACGAGCACAAGTACGAAAAGTTGCAAGAACTTGAACATCAGGAACGTGAGGGGCGCATTGCCCTGTACTTTGCCGATGAGAGCCATGTCTGTACCGAAGGATATGTTCCTTACGGCTGGCAGTTGCCAGGTGAGGATGTGTGCATTGCATCTCAAAGAAGCGCAAGGCTCAACATCTTCGGAATGATTGACCGAAAGAACCAATATGAGGGATTCGCCACCACCGAAAGTATCAACGCCGACAAGGTCGTGAATTTCCTCGATGCATTTTCCTTGCGTGTACTCAAAGACACCTTTGTGGTGCTTGACAATGCTACGGTTCATCGTAATAATAAAATACGGGAGTTGCGTCCCGTATGGGAGAAAAGAGGGCTTTTCCTCTTCTATCTGCCTCCATATTCTCCGCACCTGAATATTGCGGAAACACTCTGGAGGATATTGAAGGGAAAATGGATCAGACCTCAGGACTATATGAGTACAGACTTGCTTTTCTACACAACCAACAGAGCGTTGGCTGAGATTGGAAATACATTGTTCATTAACTACTCGCATTATGTCGCTTAATTCTGATTACTTACTTACAAAAATAGTCTTTTATTTGGTTGCTTCTTCGTTAACTTCCAATAAGCTCGTCCAATAAGCACCGTTACCTTATAGAAAGGGCTGCCTCAGTCCAATTGAAGCAGCCCTTATTATGCAAAAACAGTATCAAGCGGTTACTGTTTTTGTTCAGAACTATTTTTACTCTCATTCCATTTCTGCTTTCCACCCGGCTTTCCAGCTGGCTTTGGGCGCTAATTGCATGATTCCGAATTTCTGAGTCAGTTCTCCATTGTGATCATCGAAGTCTGCAATTCCTGCCCATGGTTCCAGACATACAAAATTGGCATTTTTAGCAGACCAGATACCGAAATAAGGAAAATTGGTAAAGCTGAAGGTTAGTTTCTGCAGATCTTTGCTGTTACTCAGGACCAGGCTTTCACTCTTCATGTCAGTCATAACCAAAGCATCATTATCGAAAAGAGAATAGGAGAGAGACAGAGAGCCTTTTTCCAACGGTAGATCTTCTGTTGTTTTAAGCAACAGATTGTTTTGTAACGGGTGCAGGTGTAAAATTTCGTCTTTGCTGAAAAATAGTTGATAGTCGTCAAACGTTTTCCGGTCATTCACCTCAATCGCGAAGGCTGGATGTGTACCCAGTGAAAACCACATCTGTTCAGTTTCAGAAATATTTTTTACCCTGTATTCCGCGCGTAATGCAGCCCCTTCCAGAATATATTCCACTTCCAGATCAAAGTCAAAAGGAAATAATTTAAGTGTTTCACCGGAAGAAGTTAATCCGAATACTACACGATCTCCGGCTTGTTCACGTATATCAAAGTTCATATCCCGTGCAAAACCGTGGCGCGGCAGGGTATAGCTTTTACCCTCATAGTAATAGGTGTTATCTTTGAGCGCACCTACAATAGGAAAAAGGATCGGGCTTGTTTTGCCCCAGAAGGCCGGATCTGCCTGCCACATCCACTCTTTTCCCGATTTAGTGTCGATTAGCGATTTAAGTTCGGCTCCCTTTGTCAGGAAGGTCGCTTTGCATTGATTGTTTTCTATTTGTATCATCCTTGTTTGATAATGGTTTTTATATAGGGATGTAAAAATAATGCTTTTATGTGATTTTTCTAATTTTGGTTTCACATAGAATCCGCATCAAAGTTCATACTCATAGGTGCAATCCGTCGTATATTCTTGTTTCAATGCAAATAGAAGGGGCACTTTATAAAATCTTTATGTCACCTCCCTTTTTCTTTATAATCAATTTATTCTTTCCATCCGAACTTTGCAGTAGTGAACATAACAAATCCGATCCTTAAAAATGGAGACGGATTATATTCAAAATCAAAACTTTTAGGCTTATGATGATCGTATCGTTAATTGTAGTTGTTTTACTATTGGTGTACCTCAATTACTCATTGTTTAATCCGGAAAAATTCTAAAAAAGATATTTATGAAACGAGCATATACAAAGATTTAAATCAAAAGAATTACATGCGAGTTCCATATGTAACCAAATCAAAAATTAAATGGCGTATGAATTATTTTGATATAATCCAATTGATCCTGTATATTGTCACATTGGTGACTTTGACGCCCATTACTGGGAAGTATATGGCAGAAGTATTTGAAAACAAACCATTCAAAGGAAGAAAGGCTTTTCAGTGGGCTGAAAAACTGATTTACAAGGCCTTGCGGCATCGATCCTGAAAAGCCAATGGACTGGAAGCAGTATGCATTATCCTTGATGGTATTTAACTTTGCTGGATTTGCTGTGGTCTTTTTACTTCAATTGTTTCAGCAACATCTGGGGTTGAATCCGCAGCATCAAAGGAATGTGGAAGGAACGCTCGCCTTCAATACAGCTGTTAGTTTTATGACTAATACCAACTGGCAAAGTTACTCAGGCGAAAATACAATGAGTTTCCTGACTCAAATGTCAGGCCTTACCGTGCAGAACTTTGTGAGTGCAGCTACCGGGATCACCGTTTTGCTGGCCTTAATCCGGGGTTTGCGTAATCGGACTTCCGAAAACCTGGGTAATTTCTTTGCCGATCTGACCCGTAGTGTGGTCTATGTACTGCTACCGTTGTGCATTGTGTTTGCTGTATTCCTCGTTAGCCAGGGTGTGGTTCAGAATTTCTCACACTATTCGGAAGTAACGACTCTCGAGGGCGCTAAACAGATATTGCCACAGGGACCGGCAGCATCGCAAATTGCGATTAAACAACTGGGAACCAACGGTGGCGGATTCTTTGGTGTAAACAGCGCTCATCCGTTTGAAAATCCAACTCCTCTTAGCAACTTCTTTGAAATGCTGGCTATCCTGATGCTTCCGGCCGGATTAACCTTTACTTACGGTAAAATGGTCGGTTCGGTCAGGCAGGGCTGGATTCTTTTTGCAACCATGTTGATTCTTTTTCTGGTCGGACAAACCATTACCACTTACTCTGAATTTACATTTGCCGGACACATCATGGAGGGTAAGGAGACCCGGTTTGGAATCCTGAACAGTGTATTGTGGGAAAATGCAACTACAGCAGCTTCCAATGGATCCGTTAATGCCATGCACAGCAGTTTGTCTCCATTATCGGGAATGGTTGCTCTGTTTAACATGATGCTCGGGGAAATTATCTTTGGAGGCGTTGGTGCCGGTCTTTACGGTATGCTGGTCTTCGTAATCCTTACCGTGTTTATAGCAGGACTGATGGTGGGGCGTACCCCCGAATATCTGGGCAAAAAGATCGAATCGTTCGAAATGAAGATGGCGATTATCGGGGTGGTATTACCAAGTTTTGTTATTCTGACGTTTACAAGCAATAGCGGTTTTGATTCCGGCCGGACTGAATAGCATCGCCAATAAAGGGCCGCACGGTTTCAGCGAAATCCTTTACGCTTTTACCTCCGCAGCAGGAAATAACGGAAGCGCTTTCGCCGGATTATCCACAAATACTCCTTTTTATAACATCATGATCGGTATCGGGATGCTGATCGGGCGATTCGGTATCATTCTGCCTGTATTAGCTATTGCGGGAAGCCTTTCCCGCAAGAAGATCGTTCCGGTTTCGGCAGGAACTTTCCAGACCGACAACATGACCTTTGTTTTCTTATTGATTTCTATCATATTAATTGTTGGGGCATTGACTTTTTTCCCCGCATTATCATTGGGACCCATCATCGAGCACATCCTGATGCTCTCCGATAAAACTTTTTAATTGACTAATTATGACAAGAAATAAAAATAGAGGTATGTTCGATAAGAAACTAATCGGAGGAGCCCTTAAAGATTCATTTATCAAATTAAATCCGAAAACCCAGCTGAAAAATCCGGTGATGTTTGTGGTTTTTGTGGGTGCTATTCTGACGACGATACTTGTCATTCAGGATTTATTCAACCACTCATTCAGCGGATTTAATCTTCAGATTACCATCTGGCTGTGGTTTACGTTACTCTTTGCCAATTTTGCCGAATCGATGGCTGAAGGTAGAGGAAAGGCTCAGGCAGACTCTTTACGTAAACTGAAAACCAATTCTTATGCACGCAAACTCGAAGGAGATAAAGAGATTCAGGTTTTGGCAAATGATCTGCACAAAGGCGATATCGTGGTTTGTGAAGCCGGTGACATCATTCCGCTCGATGGCGATGTGATCGAAGGTATAGCTACAATAGATGAATCAGCTGTAACGGGTGAATCTGCCCCAGTGATTCGTGAAAGCGGCGGTGACCGTTCGGCTGTAACAGGCGGAACCAAGGTGTTGAGCGACAAGATTATCGTAAGTATAGTAACCGAACCCGGACACTCGTTTATCGACCGGATGATTGCCCTGGTAGAAAGCGCAAAAAGGAAAAAAACGCCGAATGAAATTGCATTGAGCATCCTGCTGTCGGGATTGACCATCGTATTTTTGCTGGTAACCGTTACTTTGCAACCCTTTGCAGTATATACGGCTTCTCAATCGGGTGAACAGGTAACATTGACCTTGCCGATCCTGATTTCCCTATTGGTTTGTTTGATTCCGACCACTATTGGCGGACTACTCAGCGCCATCGGTATTAGCGGTATGGATCGATTGATGTCGAAAAACGTGATTGCCAAAAGCGGCCGTGCCGTAGAAGCTGCCGGTGATATCGACGTGCTATTGCTCGATAAAACCGGTACCATCACCTTAGGAAACCGTATGGCAACTGAGTTTGTCCCAACCGCCGGAGTTAGTGAGCAGCAACTGGCTGAAGTTGCTCAAACTTTCATCATTATCCGATGATACTCCGGAAGGACGCTCTATCGTGGTTTTGGCTAAAGAGAAATTCAATATCCGCGGAAGGGAATTACACGATATGCATGTCAATTTTATTCCTTTTACGGCACAAACCCGTATGAGTGGCATTGATATTCTGAATAAAGAAGGCGAGGTTATTAAATTTCATCCGAAAAGGAGCTGCCGAGGCAATCAAAAAACTATGTGGAATCATTGAATAACGTCTATCCGGAAGATATTGATAAAGCTGTAAATCAGATTTCATCCGAAGGATCAACTCCATTGGTCGTAACCGAAGATGGAAAAGTGGTGGGTGTGATCCGACTGAAAGACATTGTCAAAGGAGGGATCCGTGAGCGTTTTGCCCGCTTGCGTAAGATGGGAATCAAGACGGTAATGATTACCGGAGATAATCCCCTGACAGCCGCCGCCATTGCTGCCGAAGCCGGTGTGGATGACTTTTTAGCTGAAGCAAAACCGGAAGACAAACTAGCCCGTATCCGTCATGAACAGGCTGACGGAAAGCTGGTAGGCATGATCGGTGACGGAACAAATGATGCTCCGGCACTAGCGCAGGCGGATGTTGGTGTGGCGATGAATACCGGCACACAGGCTGCCCGTGAGGCGGGAAATATGGTGGACCTCGATAGTAATCCGACCAAGCTGATTGAAATTGTGGAAACCGGTAAGCAGTTGCTGATGACCCGGGGTGCACTGACAACTTTCAGTATTGCCAACGATATTGCCAAATATTTCGCTATAATCCCGGCTGTATTTGCAGGGGTATATGCGATGGGAGGTGCCAAAGGCCCGTTGTCTGTACTCAATATCATGTATTTGCAAAGCCCGGAGAGTGCGGTACTGAGTTCGGTGATTTTCAATGCCCTGATTATTGTTGCCTTAATTCCTTTGGCATTGAAAGGGGTAACTTACCGTCCCGAAGGAGCTACAGTTGTTTTGCGCCGCAATATTCTGATTTATGGGTTGGGAGGGATTATTCTTCCTTTTATCGCTATTAAAGCGATTGATTTACTGATTAATTTTTTACATTTGGTTTAACAAAATAACTATGAAGAGTTCTATTATAACCTCCATAAAGCTGTTACTGGCCATGACAATCCTGACGGGAGTACTTTACCCATTGCTGGTCTTAGGAGTGGCTCAGGCTATTTTCCCGAATAAAGCGAATGGTAGCGTGATTAAAACCGAAAAAGGCAATATTGGTTCTGAGCTGATCGGACAAAAGTTTACCGGAAATCAATATTTTCACTCTCGTCCATCTGCGATTGATTATAATCCGGATTGTTCGGGTGCAAGTAATCTCTCTATTACTTCGACTAAATTGAAAGATCAGGTTGTACAACGCGATTCAGCCTGGTTAGCTTCAAACGGATTAAGTGCTGGTACAACTATTCCCGCCGAAATGCGTTATGCTTCAGGAAGCGGACTTGATCCGCATATTTCTCCGGAAGCCGCTTTGCAGCAGGTAGTCCGTATTGCCAGAACCAGACACCTGAATCCAGGTCAACAAACAGCTCTCACCAATCTTGTAAAGGCTCAGACAGAACACCGTCAGTTCGGTATTCTGGGCGAAGAGCGGGTGAATGTGTTGTTGCTGAATATTGAAGCGGATAAACAATTTGCATTAGAATAGGTTGAAAGGATCATAAAGAGAATTAGTGATCAGATAAAACAATAATCATGGTAGATAATGATGTGCGTCCCAATCCCGATGAACTGTTACGTTTGATACAGAAAGAGGAGAAAAACGAAAAGCGTGGAAAACTAAAAATATTTTTTGGCATGTGCGCCGGAGTGCGGGAAGACCTATGCCATGCTTCAGTCTGCTCATATCCTGAAAAATGAAGGTCTGGATGTGGTAGTCGGAATTGCTGAAACCCACAAACGAAAAGAAACGGAGGCATTGCTAGATGGTTTGGAGGTTTTATCCCGGATAAAAATACCTTATCGCGAAGTTCCATTTGAAGAGATGGATATCGATGCTATCCTGAAACGGCATCCGCAATATGTTTTGGTCGATGAACTGGCGCACACGAATGTGCCGGGCAGCCGTCACACAAAGCGTTATCAGGATG
>CAXXPA010000037.1:0-296473 GCA_963662365.2 Bacteroidales bacterium | reverse complement strand
AATAGTCTGGCAGAATATAATTATGCCTGTGCTGACTGGAAAATGGAGAATGCGGCCTATCTGCGCGTGAAAAAATATTATGTTAGGTTATACTCTTCCGGCGTCCGTATTAAAGGCTTTAACCCTCAATTCTCTGAGAGTTTATATCTCCGGAGGGGATATCTTTGAAATTCAGTCCGTCAAAGACGGATATGATCCCGAGTCAGTGCGTAATCCATCCAATAAAAGCCGTTATCCGTTTTGCCGGACAGTAACCTGTGGACTGGAATTAAAATTCTAAGCAATGGAAAGAAAACTGATTAATATTCTTTTGTTTTTTGTCCTGATCTTAGGGGCAGGATGCGATAAGGCATTAGATCTGGAGGGGGAAGATACCATTACCGATAATGAGTTTTGGAGTTCTGCTTCAGATTTTAAATTGGCTGCCAATGCATTTTATCCATACCTGAATACCTTTGACCAGATCGTTAACAGAGATCTGTATGCCGATTTATTAGCCGGGTCAAACAATAATATAAGTAATTCATCTTATACAGTGCCACAATCGGATGTGGCCAACTGGGATACACAATGGAACCGTATTCGGGCCATAAATGTGTTTTTGCAAAAAGCGCAGGCTTATCCATATCCGGATGAGATCAGAAGTCTAGTAGGAGAGGCCCATTTCTTCAGGGCTTATGTCAATTGGTTATTGTTCAGGAATTATGGCGCTATGCCCTATTGTGGACAGGGTTTCCGGATTGAACGATACATTGTTGTATGCAACTCAGGCTCCATGGACAAAATATGTTGACTTTATGATCAACGATTTAAAAATAGCAAGCGGGAAACTCCCCTTGAATCGGAGATATTAAGTGCGGATAAAGGGCGGGTAAGCAAAGGTGCAGCAGAAGCTCTCCTGGCACGGATCGCTTTGTTTGAGGGAACCTGGCAAAAGTTCAGGGGAAATGAGCAAACGGGCCCGGGAGATACTGGCATTGGCAGTTTCATATGCCAGGCAGGTGATGGATAGTAAGGAATATCAGCTTTTTTTTAATGAACGTTTATCTGATGACCGGATTACCGGAGAACGGATTAATAATAGCTATCGTTATCTGTTTATTCTTGAAAATCCACAGTCTAATCCGATAGGTATCACAAAAAGCGCCAATAAAGAGTATATTCTGGCTAACCGATACGATGATAAGGTGCGGATAATGAATTATAATTTAAGCCACACTTTAGTTACAAGCTTTTTTTTCTCCTGATCAAAAGATGTTAAATCTATATTTATGTCGCGATGGACTTCCAATTTCAAAATCAAGACTTTATCAGGGGGATTCGACCTGGGGCTCACAGTTTTTAAACCGGGATCCGCGGATGATTCAGTCCATTAAGGTTCCGGGTGTAAAATACTGGAAATACGGGATTCAGGGGCGTGTGAACTGGACGGGAGATTCGATTGACCTTAGTACAGCATTGATCGCTAATCCCAGTATCGGTCAGGTAACAATGACAGGCTTCAGTACATTAAAATTCTTAACGGAGAGAAATGTTGCAGTGTATTATGAATCGGCGGATTGTCCGATTGTCCGTTATGCTGAGGTTTTGTTGATATATGCCGAAGCGTTTTACGAATTGAATGGATATATCCCGGATGAGGAGCTGAATATATCCATTAATTTACTTCGTGACAGGGTAGGAATGAGTCATCTGACGAACGAACTGGTTACAATGAATAATCTGGATATGCGCGAAGAAATTCGTCGGGAACGTACTGTCGAGCTATATTGTGAAGGTTTTCGTTATGATGATCTGCGCAGATGGAAAAGAGCTGAGACAGAAATGTCTCAGACTATTTTGGGAGCCCGGATCACCGGAACTCCTTTTGCTAAAACCTATACTTTCCCGGATAAAAGCATTTATACTCCTCCTGCGATCGAAGGTAAACTGACATCTGACGGTTATTACATTGTGGAGCCTGCCGGGAATCGCTCTTTTCTGCAAAAGCATTACCTGCGACCGATTCCCTCTGCCGAAGTGCGTATAACGAAGTTAAAGCAGAATCCGGGGTGGGAGTGATGCTTTTTAAGACCAACGAAGATTATTGATGATGGGAAAAATAAAAAAAAGATAAGCGTTCAAATAAGGGATTTATTCATTTGTGATAAAATAGAAAAAAGGGGAGAACAGAGGATGTCAAATATCTTTCTGTTCTCCCTTTTGTGAATAACCCGGATTGTAACCTGAAGTTAAATATCTTTTTATCGTTGATTAATACAACCGTTCACCAACGGCAGATTTAAGTTTGAAGAGATTAACGGTATAATCAATCTTTGATTTAAGCAACATCAGGCGGCTTTCGGAAACTGCGGTGGAACCGTCCAGCAATTCGAGGTTGGTAATCACACCCGATGCAAAGCGGTTCTGTGCTAACTTGTAGGCTTCGGTAGCCTGACGGAGTTGCAGTTCCGATTGCTCCACTTTCTTTTGTGATGCTTTTACATTGGCAGCGCTTTCCACCACTTCATTCACGATTGTGCGGCGGGTATATTCGGTCTCCTGATCATTCACAACAATAGCAGATTTAGCCTGCGCCAGATTATATTTACTGCGCTTCCCGTCGAAGATCGGTACTTTCACGCTCACCACCGATGGCATAATTGGCTGTTGGCTTGTAGAGGTCTGGAAAATATCCGTCCTTGATACCGCCCGACAGGAAAGCATTGATGGAAGCATTGTTTTGAGCACCGGTCAGGTTATATTTCATTTCGGCCAGTTTAGCTTTCTCGCGGGCCAGCTTCATCTCGTCGCGGTTTTGCATCGCGGTATTGATCAACGCCTCGTTTTGCAAATCCGTCAGGGAAATATTCAGTTCGTTTTTCACCTGTTGTGAAGTCGATTCCGGTTTACCCAGTAACGAGTTTAACTGGCTGATCTGAGTCTGGCGGGCAGCTTCGAGGTCAGTTTTCTGGTTCTCGATTGCCGAGATTCGCACCTGGGTAGTCAGGATTTCGTACTGCGTAGCCGAACCGGTCTCCTGTTTCTTCTTTACATAGCGAAGGTGCTCGTTGAGCGTATTCAGTTGTTCGTCCTTGATCTTGATGGCTTCCTGAAGATACAAAAGCGCAAAATAGTTGCCAATTGTCGCCTGGGAAAGCTTTTGCTTCACCTGCTCGATGGACTGGCGGGTTAACTCTTTGCCTTGTTTCTCTACGGAAATACTTTTATCGGTACGTTTGAAGTCAGTGATTTTCTGCACCACATTAAAGGCAGCGTTGTAATTTTCACTCGGAGCCATATTAATAGTTTTTCCTCCAAATTCAATAGCCGGTACCGGTCCGATATGGGTATAAGTAGCATCAAAATCAACATTGGGCAAATAAGCCGACTGCGCAATACCGATGCGGGCATCACTGGTTGTCAGTTCCTCCGATGCCTTCTTCACCAACGGGTGGTTTTGCACCACTTCGCTGATGATTGCATTGAGAGAAAGGGAATCTTTAGCCAGGGAAGCGCCCTGAGCCGAAAAGACGGCAAAAAGAGCAACCGCCGGCATCAATATATATCTTTTTCTTCCAAACATCTTGAATTAAGCTTTAACGGGTTTGTTTTTGTTTTTGAGTTCGCATCACGAGCACCGGGATAATTCCCAGGATAGTAATCACGGATGCAATCCAGAAGTCATCGTCAATCCCCTGGATATAGGCTTGCAGATTGAGGTGCGACAGAATCATGTACTTGCTTTGCTGTATAGCGGTAGCTGCACTGCTGCCAACGTGTTGTTGGGCATAATAGGACAGATTGGTTGCCACATTCTTAAACTGCTGTGAAGTAGCCTGAATAGCCGTTCCATACATCTGCGCGTTATAAGTGATACGCGTGGTCAGGGAAAGTCGAGAACATCGCTACCCCAAGGCTACCACCCAACTGACGGATGGTATTGGAAATACTGGATGCCTGCGCCATCTTTTCACCGGGGAATATTCAGCAACAATCACGGCACTCAGCGGTGTAAACAATATACCCTAGGGCAAGTCCACGGATATAGAGCGAAGTCATGATATAGTCATGTTCGGTCAGATAGGAGAGTTTTGAATTCAGGAAAAAGCTGATAGTCAGCAGTATCACTCCCCAATGCCATTGGGGCTTTCGGACCATATTTATCTGAAATCTTTCCTGACAACGGTGACATGATCCCCTGAATAAATCCCCACCGGCAAGAATACCGAACCGGCCTGAACGGCTGTATATCCCAATGCATTCTGCAAATAGAGCGGCATGAGGAAGGTACTTCCCAGCATCCCCAGGAAGAGCAAAAGCATGACCAGATTTCCCATTCCGAAATTGTAATCCTTCAACAGACGCAATTCAATGAAAGGATGGTCTGTGATCAACTCCTGGGTGATAAAAACAGCCAGGGACAGTATTGATATGGCCATACAAGCCAGGATAAACGGAGATGTCCAACCTTCGCTATTGGTTGCTGCATTTCCCTCCGATAAGGTGTAGAGGGTCAGCGGAAGGAAGATGACGATAGAGATAAATCCGATAAAGTCGAATTTTCCTACCCGCGGATTGATAAACTCCTGCTGAATGAGGATGGTGAAAATCATCGCAGCAATACCGAACGGAATGTTTACGGTAAAGATGAGCTGCCAGCTAAAGTTATCCACCAGATAACCGCCAATTAACGGACCAAACGATACGGATGCAGCGGCTGCAATAGCCCAGAATCCGAGCGCCATACCGCGTTGTTGCGGAGGGAACTCACGTGTAATCACCGCCATACCCAACGGTTGTATTATACCGGCACCAAGACCCTGAATAATACGGGAGATAATCAGTGTATTTTCGTCGTACGACATCCCGCACAGCAGCGACCCGATCGTAAAGAACAGCAGTCCGAGGAAGTAAAGTCTTTTGTACCCAAACTTATCGGCCAGCCATCCCGATGTGGGAAGCATTACCGCCATGGCCAGCATGTAAGCCGTAATCACCCATTCGATCTTATCGATGCCGACACCGAATGAAGCCATGATTTTGGGCAGCCCCACATTCACAATCGTACTGTCGAGCACTGCCATGAAGGTTCCTATCATGATATTTCCCAGTACAAACCATTTGTACTTATGGTGCCGCGGGTGATAGGCCGATTCACGACTACGCAGTTTTCGGCGCAGTTTATGTGCTGTAGTAACTCTTCTCATTATTTTCTGATGATTTTAACCAATGCCGACATACCTGACAAGATGCGGTATTCGGATGCTTTTTTGCCGTCTGTCGTTCCGTCGATTGAGATTTTCAACTGCACGCGCTGGGTTACTTTGGTAAAGTTACCGGATGCGTTGTTAGCCGGGATCAGCGAGAAGGTCGAAGCGGTATTCGAGCCCAATGTCATGATTTTACCTGTAAATGTCACACCGGGATAAGTATCAAGAGTAAATATGGCATCCTGTCCGATATGCAGGTTTTCGAGTTTTGTCTCTTCCAGGAAAATACTAATCCACAATTTATTACTACTAATAAGGGTGAAAATTGATTGTCCCGGTTGTGCAATATCGCCCGGCATCAACCAACGTTTACCAACCAGTCCATTGCAGGGAGCGTAGAGTTTGGTGTTTTTGATTTGGGTCTGAATCACCCGGATCTGAGCGTCTGCACTGACAACGGCAGCTCTTGAACTGCTAATCTGTGCGCCTGATACTTTAGCCTGGGAGCGTGAAGCTTCCAGTTGAGCCTGAGCCGATTCATACGCCTTTTTAGCATGGTCGTATTGCTCTTTGGCAATTACATCGCCGCTGTACTGGCTTTTAGCGCGGGTATAATCTTCTTTGGCTTTATCCAGGGCAATTTTTTGCACATTGCTGTTTTTTACGTCAAACTGCAATTTGGCTTCCGCTTGAGCAATCGATGCCTGAGTCTGAAGTTTATTGGCAATCGCCTGGTTTTTCTGGGCAACGAGGTCGGTACTATCAAGCACAGCGATCAGCTGGCCTTGTTTTACCGAATCACCCTCCTGGGCAAACACCTGGCTGATTCTACCCAGAATCTTCGAGCTTACTGCTACATTGTCGCTCTCCACATGCGCATCATCGGTTTTGATGTATTTGGTGTATTCGATATACCAGTATATACCACCTCCAAGTAATAATAGTGTTACTAAAATAAGGGGGATGTAAACTTTCCCGCTTTTCTCTTTCTTTTCGTTTTTATTCTCCATAAAAAATAGTTGAATTATTGAGCCTGTTTAATTTTCACCGAAACACTCGATAAAGGAAAAGTATCGCAATAAAATTTAAACAGGTTCCTGGTTTTGAATTATTCTTTAGATAATATTGTAAGAAGTATTTCTTTTACTTTTTTGGAAGCACCCAGCAACTCTTCAAGCTCCTCTTCGTTGAGTAATGCCAGCTTTTCCTTCAATCCTTCACTGGAACTCTGTTTAATCGCTTCAAAGTTTTCGAGGCCCTTGTCGGTCACGATGATATTGATGACGCGACGATCCTTAGGATCGTTCTGACGCTCTACATACCCTTCTTCAATCAATTTGTCGATAATACCTGTCACGTGAGGTTTGGGTATAGCCAGGCATCTCCCGATTTCAGTCATAGAAAGGGCACCATGTCTCTTCAGACTTCCCAATACAAACATTCCTCCGGGTGTCATAGTGGACTTTGAACGCAATGGGCGGGAAATACTTTTGTATAGCAATGGGTAAATTGAAATCAGGTTTTCGGATATAAGACTAATGTTTTGTTCAGTCATTGGAATTGTTCATTTTGATTAACGGTTACAAAAGTATAACTATTGTCTATGTGAAACATCTTGATTAAGAAGATTTGGCCGGATTAAGAGTCCATGAGTGATTCTTTAACAATGCAGCGGCTACAAATCAAGACTGTTTAACCCAAAACCGGGCACAGTTATATGCTGTATGTGTTCCCCCGGTTGTTGTAATGTTATATTGGTAGGGAAATGCATTGAGCTGACCCAAAAGGTAAGCAGATATGCCTGTATTTCTCTTTTTGCTATTTTCCCTGTTTTTTATATTGTCCCTGGAGTGTCCTTAGTGTGTCCCTAGAGGATCAGGTCCTTAAAATTGGCTGTTGTGTGCAATTGTGGTGTAGCAAAATGTCAGAATCCTCTACCATTAAACAATCGAACACCTCCAAACATTCTTCTCTTATTGCGTTTGGCTCCGTTCAGCTTTCTTTTATTCTCCATTTTCGTAACGCATTGCAATTACCCTTGTTAATATTTTGAAATAATTCTATTTTCATTAACTTTGGAATTCGAAAACGGCGGATAAAAGACTATGATGTTGTGCGGCACCCATAAAAAAACAACGTCATATAAATAAGTACAAAATGGAAAAAATAAAGAGTCTGCTAAATCAAGTTGCAATTATCAATAAGAAAAATTCAGAAATATTAGACGCGACAGGTGGACGATTTAAAATTTCAACTGCGAGGAATCACAAATCCTCACAGAGCATTCTATAAAAGAAGGTCGCATTGACATTTTGATTGAGGATAATCAGGATAAAGCGATAATTATTGAAAATAAGATATATGCAAATGACCAATGTAATTAGCAGGTATTGCTCCAGCATTCACGTTGTCGCTTTGCGACAGTGAACGCTCCCGTAAACCGCCCATAGTCTTGGTCGTTATAGCAACACAAAAAAATAAAAACAAACATATGAAGCGACTTGTAATTTTCTTACTAACATTAGTGTATATAACGGTTTATGGACAAGAAAAGCAAGAAAAAATACTTTATATTGTTGATTCAATTCCGATATTCAATGAGATTTCTGAACAAGAAGGAAATTTATCTGAAAATACGGTCGACCATATTGAAGTGGTGACCACTAAATCGAAATTTGGTGAATATAAAATTTACGATTTCGACAAGCTAATCTTTGTATTTACAAAAGAGTATGCTAAACGACCTGATGAAGTGAAGAGAATTCCGTCATTTGTCAATAAAATGTATAAAAAAGAAGGTAAATGGTGTTTAAAAGGTTATTCGACACCATACACAGGGAAATACATTGACTATTATTTAAGTGGAGTAAAGAAAGAGGAAGGGTTTATAAACAACGGGGTAGACGATGGACTAAGAACATATTATTACAAAGACGGAACAAAAAAACTATATCGAAATTATTTTAAAGGAATCCAAGAAGGAGAAACAGCAAAATACTTTCCAAACGGACAACTTCAATATAAAGGAATATTCAAAAACGGAAAGGAAGAGGGGATCTGGACAGAGTGGTATTCGACAGGAGTTGAAAAGTGGGTAACTGAATATAGGTCTGGTAAAAAGCGACTTACAAAAGACGTTGCTAAAATAATTACACTCTTCGACAAAGGTCTTGAAGCATTTGACAAAGGAGGGTATTCTAACGCTGTAGATTATTACAACAAAGCACTGGAGCTATATCCAAATTTAAGCGATGTATATTTTCATAGAAGCAGAGCTTATTTGTTCGAATTGAAATTTGATGAAGCACTTGCCGACTGTAACAAATCTATAGAGATAGAGCCTTTAAATAAGGATGCTTATAGCATGAGAGCTTTTATCCGAATCAGAAATTCTGAAATGAAAGACAATCGGACTTTAAGTACGAATAGTGAAATTGCTGTTTATGCGACCAAGCAGAACGTAGAAATTGCAACTGATGAAAAGGACAAGATATGTAGCGACCTAAGACGGGGTTATGAACTTGGAGACACGAAACAAATGATAATTGACGCAATTAAAAAGTATTGTGAATATAAGGAAGGACTAGCCCCTAATGAATAGGGCTTCGTACGGTCGGAACGACCCAGCATAAAGGCCAGGTTGAACTACATTCCCGATTCACTGGCGGTGATATACTCAAGAAAAGAACGTCGGATTATGGAGAAAGCGGTCTTTTTTCAAGCCGATGAAAGGGGCAAATCCGTTTTTACGACCGGGAGAAGAAACCGCAGGCGGAAACGGTTGCAGACCTTTCGATGGTTTAGTTGTCAAATAAATCACACAGGATTAAAATCCGTGAGCTACAAAATCGGTCATGCCTACGGCATTGTCATTGAACGAAATAATATATACGCATTGCATATTATCTAACTAAATCCAGAGATCGTTAGCGTCATAATAAAAAAAAGAAAGCAATGAAGCAACAAATTTACATTTTGACTTTTTTGACTTTTAAGTGCTTGCACGACTAAGACTTCATTACAAGTGAATACTGAAAATGAAGTAACAAGCGAAATTATTTCGGATTCTGTTTTATCAAAGATACCAATAACTAATAAAGCAAAATTCGAACTACTAAAAAATAAGGATCAGATTAAAAAGAAAAAATCATTTACATGTAAACCAAGAACAACTAAATTTATTCTTCTCTAAAAAAGAACAAAAGGAGCTGTTCGATTATTTTTCAAACCCAGAAATATCATTCATTGAAAAGAAAAAATTAGGAAACGATTGGCTCGCAATTATGATTTCGTTAGACGCTGATTACTTGGGAGAATATTTATATTGCGCCGTTATAGACAAAAAAAGGAAAGTTTATAGGCAAATTTTTATTAGCATATTTGGATTTAGATGCCGATTATTCTAATATCAGCAAAGGTGTATTTTTAAATGATTCGACTTGTAAAATAATGGAGAGTGGTTCAGAATATATTGACGAAAAACATTTAAAGATAAAAACTTTATCTACAACTAAAATCCTTGGGATTAGCAAGAATGGAATACGGATAAAACAGGAGATAAAGCAACAACCAGACACAATTGATGAAAAAATTACGAACCGCTAATACATAGGGTTTCATGCGGTCGGCACGATCCAGTATGAATACCAGATTGAACTACATTCCCGGTTCACAGCCGGTGATGTACTCAAGGAAAGAAGTCGGATTATGGAGAAAGTAACCTTTTTTCAGACTCTTAGCGGAGAGTCTCAAAACTGGAGAAAATTGAGAATACGTCGAAAAAATCAGATGGAAATTTCCAAATTAAAAATATAATTAAATGACAAAACCGAATCAAAAATCCAGACTGAGAATTGTTGGAATTAATTTAATTTTATTTGCGTTATTGTTTGGATTAGTTACATTGAATAAAGAATTTGTAAGACCAGCATTTAATCACATTCCAATTGTGAAATTCTTAACTGGAAGTTTCCCCAATTTTATTGCTGCATATCTTATTTGTCTTGCATTTGTAAATGCAATTTTGATTAGAAAACCAAAATCTGGCCGAATAGTTGTTTATACAAGCTCTTTTGTTGTATTTATTATATTGACAATTGAAGAAATAAAACCGATGTGGGGTGCAAGCACATATAATGATTTATGTGATATTCTAGCTAGTGGATTAGGTTCAGTAATTAGCAATTTTGACTTTTGAATTTATCTCCCGGAGGCGAACTGACAAAAAGAAATAAATTATAAATAAACACAGCACAATACACTTTGCTTCGTGTGGTCGGTACGATCCATTATGAAGATGGGATTGAATAATATTTACGGACTTAGTGAACGAGAGTAACATATTTCGTCTAAAGCCTTATCCGGAAATAGCTCCTTTCGACCGTTGTCTAAAGACGAACAGCAATAAATCCGTTTTCAACCTCAGGGGAGACTTTCGTGCCGTAGGGAAACCACACATTCCGATCGGTTATCTCCCATTCCCGCCTACGCCATTTAAAAATCAAGATATTCTATCTTTTCAAAACATAAAACATCCGACTAAAGTACACCGACTTCAGTTGGATGTTTTTTCATATCTATCTGTCATGAGATAAATTATGCGGAGTAAAAGCTGTTAGTTGGCGCTGACAGTATCGCTGATGCATTTATCAAACCGAATTGTGTTGTAGAACATATATTGGCGATTGGGTAAAAGATTCTTTTTATCCGAAATATGATTGTAACGGAAATAATCCGGGTATGTCATTAAAAAATCTGTCTATGTAACAAACACAAAAACAACCAGGAATGAGAATGAAAATTAACCCCAAAAAACATTTTGTTAACTCTTAAATTTCAAATTGCACGAAGCGGGTATAGGTTGTCGTTCGTCAAAGACTATGACAATAAATGCAAGTATCGTGTGTAGCTAAAACAAAAATTATTATTGACACATGAAAAGTAAATCTAACAATCAACCGTTGTACTTCAAACGGTTTACAAGTAAAGCGGCTACGTCCGGTTTGCTGTGCCTGATGTTATTCTCTACGGCTCAGACATTGTATGCAGTGCCGGGCGGAAATGAAGTTGCTAATCAGCAGGTTGCTCAGCAGCAGACAATCAGTGGAGTAGTAACTGATGAAAAAGGGGAACCGCTTATCGGAGTAAATGTATCTGTGAAAGGAACAACGAAAGGAACAATTACAGATTTGAATGGTAAGTTTACCTTACAGGTTCCGGATCAAAATTCCACATTGGTTTTTTCGTATGTGGGATATATGGCTAAGACTTTGCCTGTTGGAAGTAATAAATCATTCAGAGTTAAGCTGGCTGAAGACACCAAAATAATGGATGAGGTGGTGGTAGTTGGTTATGGTACCCAGAAAAAAGTGACTTTAGCGGGGGCTGTATCCACATTAGGAGAAAAAACATTCAGTGATCGCGGAGTTATTTCCAATCCGGTAGCAGCCATTCAGGGGCAGGTTCCGGGTATGGTAGTCACCCGCCAGAGTTCTGCTCCCGGTCGAGAGGACTGGAGCTTCAAGATCCGTGGCCAGGCATCAGTCAATGATCCCGGAACATTGGTGCTGATTGACGGGATTCCGGGTAATATTGCCGATGTCAACCCCGATGATATTGATAATATTTCAATCCTGAAAGATGCCGCCGCCGCTATTTATGGATCCCGTTCCGCAGGTGGTGTTGTTTTGGTTACTACCAAACGGGGTAAAAACCAGAAAGCGAAAGTTTCGTATAAAGGGAATGTCGCTGTGAAAACGCCAAGCATGCAGCAATCGTTTATGAATATGCAGCAATGGGCATACTCAATCGAAGAGGCCGTCCTGAATGACGGAACAGCCCCGGGGTCTAGTATTGGAGCATTCCCATACTGGGCAATTCAGGCGATGAAAACCAGCGATCCCCGCTATATGGGTACCATGCAGAACTATTTAGTGGGACCCAATGCCGGAAGTATACACAATATCGGTTTCCTGGATATCGATATGAATAAGGAAACCTGGGGTAATGCCTTGTCAAACTCACATAGTGTAAGCGTAGCCGGAGGAACGGAAAAGAACCAGTATAATATATCTGTCGGATTGATGGATGACAAGTCTCCTTTGCGTGAAAGATGGGGCGATGATCAATCCAAACGTTACAATGTTCGGGTGAATAATGATATAAAAATCACGAACTGGTTTGATTTGGGAACCGATTTATCATTTGACCGGAGAAGTAATGTGTATCCGTTGCAAAGACCAAGTGCCATTGCCGGTAACCCTCCCGGTTCTCCCTTGTTGAGCAAAGGCGGTAATCCATTTGGATGGGCATCGAATATGACACCTGTTGTCGCAGCAAAATTCGGAGGTCAGCAAACGACCAATGTAAATAGTTTTAAATTAAATATTGCGCCAAAGTTCCACCTTTTCAAAGGGTTGGATTTGTTGGGAAATGTCTTCTTTAATCCCTGGGATGTAAATAATATGGGGTATCAGAATATCGTGACCTGGTACGATTACGATGATGTGCCTTACACATACCTTAGTCCGAACAGCAGCTATGTGAACCGGGAAGCCAAAACTGTAATGAAACAGCAATATCAGGGTTATTTCAATTATAAAACTCAGCTAAAACGTATTCATTCATTGGATATCATGGCAGGTGCTTCGTATGAAAAAGAGAAGGCAACAAAGTTTATTGCTGAGAAAACAGGATTGCTGGTATCAGACTTACACTCGTTAAATACAGGAACAACCTACAGCAAAGCAACCGATGAAATCACTTCATGGGCTATGGCTTCTTATTTTGGGCGTGTAAATTATACATTGAAAGACCGCTATATTCTGGAAGCATTAGGTCGATACGATGGTTCTTCCCGGTTTATTACAGGAAAAAAATGGGCGCCGTTTTATGGACTTTCAGCGGCATGGCGCATTTCAGAAGAATCATTCCTGAAGAAGCTGGATATTTTTGATAACCTGAAAGTCAGAGGTTCGTACGGAACAACAGGTAATCAGGCCGGCATCAACCTGTATGATTACATTGCCTTGCTGAATATGAATACCGCTTCTGGTAATACACCGAACTATCCGTTGTTTGGTTCTGTCGCTGCTCCTGCATTGGGACAAACCATTACGGAAAAGAACATGGTTTCACTGGATCGTTCCTGGGAGGTTATTACAACAACGAACATTGGTCTTGATTTTGCATTGTTGAAAAATAGATTAAGCGGATCATTTGATTACTTCCACAAACAGAATGATGGAATGTTGGTCAATGTAACTTACCCGCAAGCGCTTGGAGCGACAGCTCCCCAGACCAATAACGGATCCATGTCTGTTACCGGTTGGGAAGCTTCATTAGGTTGGCGCGACAGAATCGGTAAAGTAAACTATTATATTAACGCAAATATTAGTGATAATAAGAATAAACTGATTGATATGCAGAATGCTACCCTGAAAACGTGGAATGCAAGAAGCACCTATCTGGTAAATTATCCGATTAATACATACTGGGGAATGGCATCGGACGGATTGATTAAAGACGCAGATGATCTTACAGCATATAAAGCAATTATTGGTTCGGACGTAATAAACTCAAGCCTCTTGCGGGTTGGAGACATGAAATACAAAGACCTGGATGGTGATGGTAAAGTGACAAAGAGCGATGTGAAAAACCTCGGCGACAATACCCCTCACTACAGCTTTGGAGTAAACCTGGGCGCCGACTACAAAGGCTTCGATTTGTCAATGATTATTCAGGGAGTGGGCAAACAGACTATTATACGTAATGCTTCAGCGGCTACTATGCTGGTTGCCAATACTTATCAAAACCAGGGAACAGTGTGGTATGGTAAAAACTGGAGTGATATCGCTGAAAAATATCCTAACCAGCAAATTACCTATATTGAGAATGATGGTACGACAACGACCACTAATTTATTACTGGCTTCTGTAAATAAAGATCCGAATGCAGTACCCAAAACAACAAATAACGGAACCATTCGTACCTATAACTATTTGTATTCTGATGCCTGGTTCAGAAAACAAAACGGAGCTTATGCTCGTATGAAAAACATTACGTTAGGATATACACTGCCTAAAACGTTTGTAAAAAAGATTGGGGTAGAAAAGCTCAGAGTTTATTTCTCAGGAAACGACCTGTTTGAGATAACTAAAACCAAAGACGGTTGGGATCCGGAAGCAACTTCAGAAGATCCATTCGGAGGAACAAATGGTTCAAATGCGTATCCATTTATGCGTACCTACTCGTTTGGGCTTGATTTGACGTTTTAATCATTAACGAAAGAAATTAATACAATGAGAAAATATAGATATATCGCTTTGTTATGCATTACTTTAGGATTAGCTTCCTGTAATAGCATGCTTGACCTGAAACCTGAAACCGATCCCTCGGACGCTTCGATGTGGACTAATGCAAATGCTTTTGAAAAAGCAGCCAATAATTTTTATACCTGGCTTCCGTATATGCAAAATCGCTCGGGATCGAATGGGGTCTATAGTTACGGATTGATGGACCGGGAAGAAATGGCGGATATGCGAATATCCGATCCGTCAATGGCCACTAATACCACTTCTAATTCCACATATACCCGTGTGGATGTGGATGCCATTTATCAGGAATATTTCAAACAGTTACGCGCTGTAAATCTCTTTCTGAAAAACGCGGCATCTTACTCAAAACCGGATGAAATCAAGAAATTTGTGGCTGAAGCAAAATTCTTCAGAGCCTATTATTCCTATCTGGTATTTGTGGATTATGGTCCCCTACAGATTATTAAGGCTCCGTTAGATGTTAACTCAGAAGAATTATATGGAGCAAGAGCGACCCGTGACGAATTTGCCGATTTTATTATTAGTGATCTGGAAGCTGCAATCAGCAGTGGTGCGCTGCCTTTTCAGTCTGCTATTCAATCAACGGCAAATAATGGTCGTATTACTTTAGGTGCGGCACAGGCTTTATTGGCTCGTGTATGTTTATTTGAAGGAACCTGGCAGAAATATCACTTTAATAACACCACCCGTTCAAAAGATCTTTTGAAGAAAGCCTATGAGAATGCAAGCCTGGTGATGAGTGATAATTCGTATGCATTGTTCTACAACTCAACGTTAGGCGTGAAGAGCTACCGTTATATGTTTATCCTGGAGAGTACGACAAAATGTAATCCGGCCGGAGTCCTGAAAGATGCGAATAAGGAATATATTTTCCGTAACCGCTTCGATGAAACTATTCGTCAATCCGGGCAAAACAATACACACCGGGGGAGAGGTATGATGATTTCCCGGAAAATGCTGGAGATGGCATTGGATAAGAATGGAAATGCAACCACTCCCGATTACACAACTGCACTCAACAGTTGTTTCAAAGATCGCGATCCCCGTATTTCCACCACATGTGGTGGGGTAGGCGAACTGTATTGGAACTACGAAGCAGGCAGTACATTTAACCGGGATAAAGCAGATAGTTTGAAAATGACCTATCGGGCCTGGGGTGGAAATGGCTTCTTGTGTAATAAGTTTGGAGGAGAGCGTGCTGCGACCAACACAGCAGATGGTTTTGATGTCCCTATTATTCGTTTAGCTGAAGTTTATCTGATTTATGCTGAAGCCAAATGTGAATATCAGGATGGTACCTTGTCAGATGATGATCTTAGTAAATCAATAAATAAACTCCGTACCCGGGTAAATATGCCTGGTTTGACAAATGCGTTAATTCCTACTGCTTCTACAATGTTAAATGAAATTCGCCGGGAAAGAACCGTTGAGCTTTTTCTGGAAGGGTTCCGATACGATGATCTCCGTCGTTGGAAAACAGCTGAAACTGAAATGAGTAAACCTCTGGAAGGAATCTGGATGGGGACAGGGTCTGCTTTTGCAAAAAGCTGGACGCTCAGCTATCCGTCACTTAACAAATCGTACTCATATACTCCGGTTGAAGCTAATAAATTTGCAGTAAGTACAACAGGGTATACTATCCGGGAGGCTGCATCAGCCCGGGTATTCCAGCAAAAGCACTACCTGCGTCCGTTGCCAACCAAGCAGATTGAACTTAATCCAGCCCTGGTGCAAAATACGGATTGGGATAAATAGGGTATTCAGTTATCAGGTTAAAAAAGAAAGTTTGGTTATTCATATGAAGCCTCCTTGTTTTACAGGGGGGCTTCGGCTTTTTAGGGATTTGGAGCATTTGAAACGTTATACTATAAGAGCTGTCCATTCAAAGCTGAAAAACTTTTTAAATAGAGAATATACGGATTAAGCAGTTTAAAAAACTTTATATGAGAAAAACACTTTTATTAGCAGTCGCACTCACCGCTCAAACACTGAGCTTAACAGCCCAACAGATCCCGCTTCCCAGGTTGTCGGATTCCTATCCACGTATGATGACAAATGCCAAAGGAAAAGGCGAATTGAAACAACTTCTTGAAAAAGAGCAATGGGCAAAAGATCTTTATGGTAAATTAAAAAGCAGTATTGAACCTTATGTAGCCCGTCATCAGACAGATCCAACCTGGATTGTATCGCGTTTGCAAATGTATTGGAAGACGCATCATGATACCATTTATATAAATGACCGGGTATATGCATATGCAACCGGCAATGCTCCGGCACCCACAGTCCGTTATTCGGGCGGTCGCGATCACGTCACAATTTACAAAAAGCCGAAGCTAGAAGACATAAAACCTTACTTGGATGATGAGCGTGGCTTATGGCTGATCAACGGTTCTAAGCCCGGTGAAACATTCGAGTGGGCTGATCCGTCTCAGGCCGGAAAAGTTGTGGAATCAATTAATTCCGAGATTATGGGCATGGCCGGAAAAGCGGCATTCTTTTACTGGTACACGGGGGATGAGCGTTACGCTAAGTTTGCAGCCGACCTTTTCGATATCTACATGACCGGCATATATTACAGGAAGGAGATGATCGACCTGAATCATGGTCACCAGCAGACATTGCTCGGACTGTCATCATTTGAAGTCATTCAGGAAAAGCTGATTGCTGACGTTGCCGCTACCTACGACTTTCTGCATGATTATTTGAAAACAAGAAAAAGCGACAAGATTGATATTTATGAAAGTGCTTTGAAGAAATGGGCTGATGTGCAGATCGCTCATGGGGTACCTTTCAATAACTGGAATCTGATGCAGGCCCGTTTTATTTTCGACCTGGGCATGGTATTGAATAATAACAAAGCTTATGCAGACGGCAAAGGGCGTGAGTATTACCTCGATTTTGTACTGAATCAAAGTGGTACACGCCAGTGGTCTTTGCCCAAATTAGCATCCTACGGATATGACAAGAATACAGGTATCTGGTCGGAGTGCCCGGGATATTCCACGAATGTGGTTATGGGTGATTTTGTTGATTTTACTTCGTTGCTGGACCGTTCGTTGAATATTGACCTGACGGCTTATTTGCCAGTGTTATATAAAGCGGTTACAGCACCGATGCAGTATATTTTTCCGAACCGGGATATGTCTGGATTCGGAGATACCGGTTACCATCCGCTTTCACCCGAACCGGTGAAAAAGATGATAGCCAATGCCCAAAAGAATAACAAACCGGATCAGGAAAAATTGTTTACCGGCCTTTACAAGTTATTGTCGGCCGAAAATGGTGAGGAAAAAGCAGCTCCCAAAAACAGCCTGGAATCTTTTTTTACCGATAAAGATATAATGATCAATGAGAATATACTGGCTGCCAGGATTGAGGATTTTGTTACACAAACCTTCTATGCCCCGAACGTGAGCTGGTTTGCACAACGCAATGGCGTGGACAAACAAAACGGCCTGATGATCTCGGAATATGCCTCAAAAGGGAATCATGCCCATGCCAATGGGGTAGCGATGGAGCTTTACGGAAAGGGTTTTGTGCAAGGAGTGGAGTCCGGGATTGGTACCAGCTATTTCCAACGGGATTACGCGGAATACTATTCTCAGTTTCCGGCGCACAATACTGTGGTAGTAGATGGCATATCGGCTTATCCTGTAATGAAAAGCAATCACGCTTTCGATTTGTTGAGCTGTTATCCCGCTTCGGAACGGAAAGCCGGATTCTATCCGAATATCTCTTATTCAGATGTTTTGTTTACAGAACCTGAAACTCAGGCTGATCAGAACCGTTTGTTGGGGATTGTACGCACAGGGGAAACGACAGGATATTATGTTGATATTTTCCGTTCCAGAAAACAACGCGGTGGCGATCGCTATCACGATTATTTTTACCACAACCTGGGGCAGGAGCTAACCCTGATGGATGCCACTGGTAAGCCGTTGATGCTGAATCCAAGTGAAAAACTTTGCTTTGCCGGAGGCGACTTAATGGCATATGATTACCTCTGGGATAAAAAATCAGTTCGCAGTGCGCAAGACTTTACTGCCCGGTTTGCGATCCGCAACAACGGGAATGATGTCTTTATGAATGTCTGGATGAAAGGGCAGGAGGGACGTGAGATATTCAATGTGAAATCACCGGCAACCAAATCGTTTAAAGGCGCTTCAGGCGGATTGCCTTATAATGTGAATAAAGAACCACTTCAAACCTTAGTCGTTCGTCAGGATGGAGAAGCATGGACCCGACCTTTTGCAGCTATTTATGAGCCATCCACAACATCGGCACCAGCTTCCATTCGTCAGATCAGCTCATTTAATGCAGCGGGCACTTCCGTTGGATTTGCAGGCTTGAAAGTGGAAAGCAAATCAGGTCGCGTAGATCATATTTTCTCATCGGATGATGTCGCGAAAACTGCATCATATAACGGTATGCAGGTGAAAGGCAGTTATGGCGTTATTTCGACTGAAAACAGCGGATTCACCTTGTTCCTGGGTAACGGAACGTTGATTGCCGCAAATGGATTTAGTATCTTCTCATCAGCTCCTACACAGGCCGTTTTGGAGAAACGAGATGACGTTTATTCATTCACCTCGGATGCTCCTGTGGTTTTGACTATCCCCGGTAATTATTCTCAGTTAACCATTACAAGTAATGGCCGTGAAGTGAGCTATAAAGCTCAACCGAAAGCGGGGACGGTTTCTTTTGAACTACCAGCCATTAGTTTTGGAACTATCTCATTGAAATAGTTTAGCAATAAAATTTAAACAGGCTCTAACAAAAGCGTGAGAATGGCATAGTGCCTTGCTCATGCTTTTTTTGTTAGTGTCTTCAAATAATAAGTTGATATAAAAAGAAACAGTCCTGACATCGTCTTGAAAGACGGACGTCAGGACTGTTTTTATTGAGAGATAAGACTCTTAGACCGAAAGTCAGAATCCGCAGTGGATAGCCTGGATTGCCCAGAAAACCAGGGCGCTCACTATACCTGCTGCCGGGATGGTCAATACCCATGCCGCAACGATACGGATAGCGGTTTCCCAATTAATACCGGCCAGATTCTGAACAGATCCCACCCCGATAATAGAACCGGAAATGGTATGTGTGGTAGAAATAGGTATCCCCAGATGCGTTGCAATAAAGATGGAACATGAACCGGCCAACTCAGCACAAAAACCGTGAACCGGTTTCAACTGAGTTAGTTTCATACCCATAGTTTTTACAATCTTCCAACCTCCCATCATTGTTCCGGCCGCCATGGCTACCTGACACGACAGGATAATCCAGAGCGTACTGGTATTTGAGAGAGAAAGTTCAGTATGAGCATCAAATCCATGTATTTTTCCCGCAACTAAGATTGCTACGATAATACCCATCGTTTTCTGAGCATCATTGGCACCGTGGCTGATCGAATACATAGCCGCTGAAGCTAATTGTCCGACGCGGAAGGTCGTATCGATCTTCTTGGGGGTCCATTTGTGTACCAGCCAGATTACGCCAATCATGACAATAAATCCGAGTATCAAACCTACGAGCGGAGCAATAGGGATAAATGCCGCAGTTTTACTTACGATCTCCCAGTTGATGATAGCGGTGCCTTTATATGCCAAACCTGCACCTACCAGACCACCCAACAAAGCATGAGAAGAACTGGCGGGAAGGCCATACCACCAGGTTACGAGGTCCCAGATGATGGCACCCAGCAATCCGGCCAGTACAACATAGAGAAATGCTGTATCTGACTGGTCTATTTTGATGATTTTGGCAATGGTGTTGGCTACCTTCGGTGCGAAGATGAACATCGCGATAAAGTTGAAGAAAGCTGCCCACATAACAGCGAATCTTGGCGAAAGTACGCGTGTGGAAACAATAGTGGCGATTGAATTAGCGGCGTCATGAAAACCGTTGATGACATCGAAAATCAATGCCAGAGCAACCGTAATAATAACGACAATTAAAATACCGGACTCCATAAATTGTTGTTGTTTTTGTTAAATGAATTTTGTGATTCTTCCAAAAATATGAAGGAGTCGGAGATTAGGATTGTTCGATGATAATTGTTTCGATGATGTTAGCTGCTTTTTCCAGACGATCCACAGCACGTTCCATGCGCTCAAAAATGGATTTCCATTTCAACAGAAGCATTGGATCATTTTGAGCATACAATTCAGCTACAGCTTTACGGTTAATGTGATCAGATTCGTCTTCCAGATCGTGGATCAATACGCATTTTTCGCGCATTACCTGATCGTTCTTTTTGATGTTTTTAAGTCCGTGCATAGCCACGTCGAGGGCATCTACTGCAGCAATGATTACTTTTGCAAATTCAAAAGTCTCGTTGCGCACTTCGCTCACATTGTAGTTTGCAAAACGGTATGCCGATGAGTTGATGTTGTCAGCAAAACCATCCAAACATTTTACAAGATTAAAGATGTCATCCCGATCGATAGGAGTAATGAAAGTGCGGTGAAGCAGATCGAGACAAACACGTGAGATGCGGTCAGCATCCCGTTCCATTTTTTTGATACTTGCCGATGCGGTTTCAAAGCTTTGCTTTCCTTCAACCATCTCCAGAAAAGTCCGGCTGATGTTTTTGTTAATTTCCATCAATTGATCGAAATAATCGAAAAAAGCGCCTTCTTTGGGCAAAAGTCCTCGTAACATAAATTTGTTGTTTTTGGGTTTAAAAAGCGCCCAAAGATATGAAATATATTCGTAACTACAATATAATCAACATGTAACACAAATGTAATATCTCTGTAATAGTGAGTGGTAAATATTATATAGGTATCTAGTGATAGTGGTATAATTGTGCTTATACATAACCGTTTGAGGTGCCTGGCCAGGATCATTGTATTTTTTACATTTCATTTGCTGTCCAATTGTTAACTCCGATTTTTTACATAATTTATCAGGTGTGAAATCTCATTTTCTCTTCGGAGTGACATTTTTAGATTAAAGAGAGCGATTTTATTGGTCTTTTCTCAGGCTGCTTTAGTCGTATTCCAATCGTACTTTGTCGATATTAATAAGATAATCACGTGGAAAAATTGTTACATTTGTATTTAAACACTTAGATAAAAAAAGAATAGGTTATGAAAATGACAAAAGGTTGGATCGCTTTACTTGCCGTAGTAGGCGTCTTTTTAATTATTGGAATGTGGGTCACCGGGTTGTATAACGGAATGGTGTCGGCCGATGAGTCGGTCACAAATTCCTGGGCACAAGTCGAGAACGTTTATCAGCGTCGTGCCGATCTGATTCCAAATCTAGTCAAAACAGTGGAAGGTGCTGCGAATTTTGAGAAATCGACTTTGAAAGAGGTGATTCAGGCGCGAGCCAATGCCACATCCGTGAAAATAGACCCGACGAATCTGAATGCAGCCAATGTAGCTGCTTTTCAAAAAGCACAGGATGGCCTGTCATCAGCATTGAGCAGACTGATGGTCGTAGTAGAGCGTTATCCTGAATTGAAGGCAAACCAAAACTTTCTGGAACTGCAGGCTCAGTTGGAAGGGACAGAAAACCGTATTGCAGTAGAACGTAACAAATTCAATGATGAGGTAAAAGGTTACAACATCATGATTCGTCGTTTCCCGAAAAATGCAATTGCCGGTATGTTCGGATTTGAGAAAAAAGGATACTTTGAAGCTCAGACCGGAGCAGAAAAGGCTCCGGGTGTAAGCTTTGAATTTGGTAAATAATAAGCATTGACAAATTATGGAATTACAGATTGCTATGGCTAAGGGAAGCTATCCTGCATAGTGATCTGTAATTTTTTATTCAGAAAATCAAATAACCATGGGAGCATCCAAATATTTTTTCAAAGAACAACAGAGGCAGATCGTTGGCTCGATCAAAGAGGCGGAGTCGGATACCTCAGGCGAAATCCGGGTACATATCGAGCGCTTCTGTAATGAAGATGTGCTGGATCATGCAGCCTGGCTTTTTTCTCAACTGGAGATGGATAAAACAGAGCTGCATAACGGAGTGTTGATTTATCTGGCTGTTGAGTCCCGTAAATTTGCCATCATTGGTGACAAAGGTATTAATGCCCTGGTTCCTTCCGGCTTCTGGGATAGTGCAAAGGAGATTATGCGTGAAAGGTTTTCTGTCGGGGATCTAACAGGGGGTATTTCCCTGGCTGTATTGGAAACAGGCAGGTTGCTGAAGCAGCACTTTCCCTATCAACATAATGATGAAAACGAATTGTCCGACGAAATTTCGTTCGGTAATTAGCAATAAAGAACGAAATGAAACGAAATCAAATCAGAATATTTTCATTGCTGATAAGTCTTTGGGTGATCTCACAGATTATTGGGGCGCAAGTTCCCGAAAGGCCGCAGCCGGCTCGTCTGGTCAATGATTTGGCAAATGTATTTACGGAAGAACAACGCCAAACGTTGGAACAGGTATTGGTCGCTTTTAATGATAGTACCTCCAATCAGATTGCTATTGTCACCCTGAAAGATCTGGGAGGTCAGGATAAGGCTCAATTGGCTTATGAAATTGGAGAAAAGTGGGGCGTTGGTCAAAAGAAGTTTGATAATGGTATAGTCATATTGCTGAAGCCTAAAACAGATACCAAAGGGGCGGTTTTTATTGCAACCGGATATGGGTTGGAAGGAGCTTTGCCCGATGCCATCTGTAAACGCATTGTCGAGAACGAAATGATTCCCTATTTTCGCCAAAACGATTATTTTGGCGGAGTGGTGAATGGTTTGCGGGTTATCATGCCTGTTGCTACCGGAGAATATAAATACAAGGTGGAAAAGAAGGGCGGAAGTTCTGCTCACGGATTGATTGTTCTGATTATAATTATTGTAATTATTGTAATAATCTCCAAGCGTAACCGGAATAATGGTGATTTCAATGGCCGTGGTGGAGGCGGTGGGCTTGATTTGTGGTCGCTGATCTTCCTGGCCGGTATGTCAAACCGTAGTCATAGCGGTTCCTGGGGTGGATTCTCCGGAGGAAGCGGAAGTAGTGGCGGAGGTGACTTTGGTGGATTCGGCGGTGGTAGCTTCGGTGGCGGTGGAGCTGGCGGAAGCTGGTGATTTTCAGTTTTCCGGGGATGTCAGTAAAGGATACATAGATTGGGGTGGTGAGATTTTACAGATCTTATCACCTCTTTTTTTATGTAAATGACAGTTTCAACTTATTGCGCTAAACTGATTATTGGGGTTGATTTAAGCAATCAAATAGTTTGTATTGTTAGCGCTCATCTTTTCCCGGGAAGATTTTTTCCAGCAAAATAATAATCAGGTAAAACAGCAACATAAAAATAAAGATGCAGACCATTCCTATGCCGGTTGCTATTAATGCTTTATAGAAGTATTCCGGATTCATATTGTTTCTTTGTTTTGTGATTGGCATTAATACGGTTATTCAGTTAACCTAAAGTAGCGGAATCAGTGATAGGATAATACCTCCGGCGATAACAGAGCCGATTTGTCCGGCCACATTAGCGCTCGCTGCATGCATCAGCAGGTAGTTGCCCGGGTCGTTGTCTTGTCCCATTTTATGGATCACCCGTGCCGACATGGGGAATGCAGAGATACCTGCGGCACCGACCATTGGATTGACTTTCATACGTTCGGGCAGGAAGAGGTTCAGTAATTTGGCAAAAAGCACACCGCCGGCTGTATCAAATACAAACGCAACCAATCCCAATCCAATAATCATTAAAGTTTCTACTTTCAGGAATGAACTTGCTGTCATCGTTGAGGCAATTGTAATACCGAGCAACAGGGTAACAAGATTGGCGAGTTCTGATTGTGCCGATTTGGATAAAGAATTAAGGACACCACATTCACGAATTAAATTACCGAACATCAAAAAGCCGATCAACGCTACAGACGACGGAGCGATTAATCCGGCAACAATCGTTACAATGATTGGGAAGAGGATTAATGTTGTTTTTGAAATGGGTCGGTTGTGTCCTACCATTCTTATTTGTCGTTCGTTTTTAGTTGTCAGAGCATTGATCACCGGTGGCTGAATAATCGGTACGAGAGCCATGTAGGAATAGGCAGCAACAGAAATCGGTCCAAGCAGATTCTGCGCAAATCGGGTAGCCACATAAATGGATGTCGGTCCATCGGCAGCTCCGATGATGCCTATGGAGGCAGCCTCTTTCAGGTCAAATCCCAAAAGGGTGGCGAATGTCATGGTCATGAATATTCCGAACTGGGCGGCTGCACCAAACAGTAGTAGAAAGGGGTTTTTAAATAACGGAGTGAAATCAATCATTGCACCTACTGCCACGAAAATCAGCAACGGGAAGGTTTCCGTCAGGATACCGGCTTTAAAGAATATGGTTAGAGCTCCTTCATCGCCAATAGCAGAAGAGAAAGGTATATTGGCAAGTAAGGTCCCGAATCCAATGGGAAGTAGCAGTGCAGGTTCGTAGTTTTTTCTGATGGCCAGGAAGATGAGCACAGCCCCCACCACCATCATAGTAATTTCACCTATCCCCAAAGATGTAATTCCCCGGGAGAAAGCAGAGAAGAGTTCTGTATTCATAGTGGTTTTTGTTTTATTGTAAACAACTATTTATCTATTATAACAGTTCAGAACGACTTTTTATTTTGCAGTAGCGGTTTTCTTTATGCCAGAGCTCATCTACCCCTTCAATACAGCCATTGGTGTCAGTTCGGTTTTTATTTTTACTAAATCAAGTTGATTCTTCATGACGATTGAGATATCTTTATAGGCAGATGCCGCTTCTTCCAGATCTCTTTTATTGCGGATCGCATGAATAATCCCCAGTTCATTTAATTTCCGGATTTCCTCTTCAAGATTTAATGTTTTTATGGCTTTGGAGCGACTCATAACCCGTCCTGCACCGTGTGAGCAACTGTGGAAGCTTTCTTCATTGCCCAGTCCTTCGACGATATAGGATTTTGTTCCCTGCGACCCCGGTATTATGCCGGTTTCACCTGCTTTGGCTGAGGTTGCACCTTTACGATGCACCAGAACGTTTTCTCCAAAATGATTTTCCCAGGCAGCATAATTGTGTGCGATGTTAATCAAAGGATCGTAGGATACCTCCGGAAAGTACAGCTGGATAATATCTTTAATACGATCGAGCATCAGATGGCGATTGGCGTAGGCGAATGCCACACAATATTTCATTTCCCTGAAATAATGATGGGCTTCATCCGAATCAAAAGGCAGAAAAGCAAGATCAGCTTTTGCGTCTACAGTCGAATGCCACATCGCATTGAGTTTCTTTGCCATTTTATTGTAATAATCAGCTACCTGTTTGCCGATGTTACGACTTCCGGAATGGACCATTATCCATACGTAATCATCACTGTCTCGCTGTATTTCAATAAAATGATTTCCTCCCCCCAAAGTACCGATTTGAGTCAGTGCGTCTTCATATTCACGCCTGACTACCGTGAGCTCGTCAATTTTAAAAGTCTGTGGCATTAATGTCTCGTCCTGAGCTTCCTTGTGATGTTTATAACCGAAAGGTATAGTTGATCGAATGTCACTCATAATACTTTTTAAAATTTCAGGAGATAACTCTTTTACCCTGAGATTTGTACGTACTGTTCCCATTCCACAGCCAATGTCTACCCCCACAGCATTAGGCACGATTGCATTTTTTGTTGCCATAACACCCCCGATGGGCATTCCGTAGCCCGAATGAGCATCAGGCATCAGGCAGATCTGTCGGAATGCAAAAGGTAGTTTTGCCAGGTTATATGCCTGTTGCATAGCTTCCTCTTCAATATCATTCAACCATAGTTTGATAGGTAGTTTGCCGGTTGAGATAACTCGTTCCATAATCGATAAAATTTCTTGATATCTTATATATGTCAATCTAAACAAATAGCATCTCAAAGAGTTCTATCTGTTGGAGGATGGTATTTACTTCTGAGGAGGGGGGATTTTACAGGATACATTTTGAGGGGGAATCTTTAAGATGATTCAATTTCTAAATTTGAAATTGCGAATATGTGGTATTGATCTTATAAAGAAAAATCCCTGAACTCAAAAGAATTCAGGGATTTGCTTCGTGATCCGCCTGGGGTTCGAACCCAGGACCCCAACATTAAAAGTGTTGTGCTCTACCAGCTGAGCTAGCGAATCATCGGGGATTCCTTTTTGCAAAGGAAAATATTTAATCTGTCAAAGGTGTGATCCGCCTGGGGTTCGAACCCAGGACCCCAACATTAAAAGTGTTGTGCTCTACCAGCTGAGCTAGCGAATCATCGGGGATTCCTTTTTGCAAAGGAGAATATTTAATCTGTCAAAGGTGTGATCCGCCTGGGGTTCGAACCCAGGACCCCAACATTAAAAGTGTTGTGCTCTACCAGCTGAGCTAGCGAATCATCAGGGGTGCTTCCTTTCAAAAGCGATGCAAAGGTAGTGCTTTATTTTTAATCTCCAAATTATTTTCATGATTCTTTTGTCTGGTCTTTTTTTATTTGTTTGATATCTGTTTTGTTATCAGGGTGATAGGCGCTTGAAAAAAAAACGTCGTTTTCATGTAAAATATATCGTTTATAGTAACTCAGGCAAAGAGCTGTTGTTGGTAATGCAATAATAAGTCCGATCATGCCGAGTAAACTTCCCCAAATGGAGAGTGAGAGTAAAATGATAGCTGGGTTGAGTCCGGTGACCCGGCCCATGATTTTGGGGACGATTATTGAATCTTCAATAGCTTGTACAATGGATAAAACCAGAATAGCCAATCCGAATATAATCCAGAAATTTTGACCGGTCTGGGTTGCTTTCAATATAGATAGAAATATTATCGGGATTATACCCACAAATTGTAGATAAGGGACCAGGTTTAAAGCTCCCATAAATAAACCCAGTACAATACCTAAGGGCATGCTAATGATTTTAAAACCGATAGCCAGTAAGATTCCTACTATAGCTGATACCAGAGCCTGTCCACGGAAATACCGGTTCATTCCATAACTAACGTCAGATATGATTTGAGTGGCCAATTCCCGGTATTGATGAGGGAATAGCCCAATGAATCCGGCAATAATCCGGTCGAAATCTTTGAGTATGAATACCGTATATAACAAAATAATAGCTGAGGCCAGGATGCTTAGGATCAGGTTTAGTGAGCTGGATAAGAATTCCCAAAGTTTGGGGGTTAATTGTTGAACCAGTTGTTTGATATCTTCTTTGGTTAGTGCCGAAAGTATGTAATCCAGATTGATATTGTGCTTAAAATATTCCGACCATTCAGCCGGGATCAGAGGTATATACCCTTTTCGGTTTTGGTAGTCGGTCAGAAGCTCTTTCATTCGAAAGATCTCATCAGAGATTGACGGTGATAAGGCCCAGATGATTCCGGCTAAAATAAGTAAGGCTGTCGATAATGTTGCCAGAATTGCAGCTATGCGGTTTTTGATTTTTAGTTTATGTTGGAAAAATCCAACAGCCGGGTTGAGCAAATAAGCTAATAGCCAGGCGATCAAAAATGGTAAAAGAGCTTCTTTAATCAATACCAAAGCGTAGATTATAGCGATAGCGAGCACGATACTAAAGAAAATACGCGATACCCGATCGAATGTAAAAGGCCTTCGTTGAGGAATCATATTATAACTTTTTTGAAGCTATTGTGTCAGTTCATTCCAAAAGTAATATTTTTGTCTGTCGATTTATTGTTTTTATAGAATCGTCAATGATAATCAATTACTCATAATTATGAACAGAAAAATTCTCTGCACTGTTTTGCTGTTTGCCTCTTTTTTTAAAGGATTTTCCCTTTCTTTCGATGCGGTAAGGCATTTTGTGTCAAAAAGCATATTTTCTTCTGCCGGAATATCGATTACAGTTAAAGAGTCCGGAAGTGGAAAGCTGATCGCTGCTCATAACCCTCAGCTTAATTTAACTCCTGCTTCTACGTTGAAAATACTAACAACAGCGACAGCTCTGGAGATGTTTGGTCCCGGTTTTTGTTTTGAAACAACTGCAGCCGTAAGTGGTAAAATTAATACTGATGGTGTTCTCTCCGGTGATATGTATATTGTGGGAGGAGGAGATCCTACCTTAGGTGCTCAATATTCAGGGAAAAGTCAGACTGCTTTTTTTGAGATGATATTATCAGAGCTCAGACGAAAAGGCGTTAAAGAGATTCGCGGAGCAGTTATAGGTGACGAATCGTTGTATAATACAGAAATAGTACCCTATAAAACACCCTGGGAGGATATGGGAAATTATTATGCGGCTGGTGTATCTGCCCTGAATTTTGCAGATAACAGTTATAAGCTTACTTTCCGGACCGGTAGTGCCGGAGGGAAGACTCAGATAATCGGTCTTGAACCAGCTGTTCCGGGTTTGACGTTTCAAAACTACCTGGTAGCAAAGTCTAACGATAAAGACAGTGCTTATCTTTACGGGATGCCATATTGCAAGGAGCGATATATATATGGAACTGTTCCGGCTGGTCGTCAATCATTTTCAATTAAAGGTGATGTTCCGGATCCGGCTCTGTTTACGGTAGAGATGTTGGTTAAGTTTTTGGAAAGCAGGGGTGTTACAGTTACACGCGGGGCAACTACAAGCCGGTTGCTTCAGCAAAAAGGAGATTATCGAAGGCCATCGCTGGATGTTCTATGTAAAATAAAGTCGGATTCTTTGTCTGCAATCATTCAGGTTACGAATAAGAGAAGTTACAACTTTTATGCAGAGGCATTGATGAGACTGATAGCGTCACGATTTAGTACCGGGGCGTCTTTGCAGGGGGGGATTGCGGCGATTAAACGTTTTTGGTCAGACCGGGGGGTAAAAGCTGCAGATGTGTTGATTTATGATGGTAGCGGGTTAACTCCGGCCAACCGTGTGAATTCAGCCTTTATGGTGGACGTATTGCAATATATGGAAACCCGGAGCCGTTTTCGCGAATCGTTTCTAAACTCGTTAGCTGTTGCCGGTGTAGATGGAACTCTTAAAAGTTTTTTAGCGAATACCTCTTTGCAGGGAAAAGTGAAAGCAAAAAGCGGAAGCTTTGAGGGAGTGCTCACATACTGCGGAATTGTGGATAAGAATGGACAAAAATATACGTTTTGTATAATGGTAAATGCATTTACCTGTCCGGCTTCAGACGTGAAAAAGGCAATTGAGCAATTTTTGTTAGAATTATAAGAGTCTGTTTAAATTTTGTTGCTGAAATTTCTGTTGGTGTTGTTAAAAAATGGTCCTGTGACTTTGTAAGTGGTTTTTTTTGACAAACATTTTGTATTCTATAATTGTTCAGATAGTAATTTGTGGTCCTTTTCATTTAAAAATATTTACTCAAAATTTATAGAGTGTCGTATTAAACATTACTTTTGTGTAGATGAAAGTCTGTTTTTTTATGTATTTGGAGATTTATGCTCAAAAAAGAAAATATTGATTGTATCATTAAAGAACTGAAGGAATTGCAATCGCTGGCTGAAGCTTTAGCTGTTTGCAGTCCTGTTCCGCCATCCTTATTACAATTGATCAAGGATAAAGCATTGCATATTGCAGCCGGATCAGATAAGGCATTGTATGCAATAGAGAATAAAGACGCGAATCAAAAAGATCAATTTTCCCCGGAGGAGAATGTTCAGCAGAAAGAAAAGATGGAATCCCCTCCGGTTCCTCCGGAACAGATCAAAGTAGAGGCTGCAGATGATAGCTTCCTTGAAAAAGAGGAAGTTGAGCCGGTTTCTGAATCCAATCCCGCAGAACAGCGTTCTGACAAAGAGGAAACGACGCAAAAAGGAGTTGATCTGACAAAATCAATGACCTTAAACGAGCGTTTTCGTTTTCTACGAAACCTTTTTGGCGGAAATGAGACGTTGATGTATTCAACACTGGAGGATTTAGGTCGGATTTCAGATTTAAACGAAATGAGACAGTATCTCACAGACCGTTTTCAATGGGATTGGGAGAGTGAACCTGTTCTTGATTTTCTTCAGTTTTTAGAGAAAAGAATTAATTAATTTGCTGAAATGGCTAAACTTATTATTATTCCCACGCCAATCGGCAATCTGGAAGATATTACTCATCGTGCATTACGTTTACTTAAAGAGTCTGATTTGATTTTAGCGGAAGATACCCGTACGACAGGCAATCTATTAAAGTACTTTGGTATAACAGTTAAGATGCAATCGCATCATAAGTTCAATGAACATAAAACGGTAGAACAGATTATTAACCGGATACAAGCCGGGGAAAATATCGCATTGGTTTCGGATGCTGGTACTCCGGCTATTTCAGATCCTGGTTTTCTAGTTGTTCGGGAATGTGTTAAAGCCGGTGTAGAGGTCGAATGTCTACCTGGAGCAACGGCTTTTGTTCCTGCATTGGTTGTTTCGGGTTTACCGAATGACCGGTTTTGTTTCGAAGGTTTTTTGCCTCAGAAAAAAGGGCGTAGCACACGACTGAAGGAGCTGGCTGAAGAACCCCGAACCATGATTTTTTATGAATCTCCTTTTCGGGTGGTGAAAACACTGACTCAGTTGGCTGAATATTTCGGAGATGATCGTCCTGCTTCGGCATCGAGGGAAATATCCAAACTTCATGAACAAACTGTTCGGGGAACATTAGCTGAAGTTAAACAGCATTTTGAACAGCATGACCCGCGTGGTGAATTTGTTATAGTCGTAGGCGGAAAGCCGGAGATAAAAGCATCTAAAGGTGAGCGGATATAAATAATTCCCGTTTTCAACGTAATACTCTCTCATTATTAATCAAAAATGATACTAAAATGAAAATGAAAAAGTTGTTTTTACCGTTGCTGGCAGTGGCCCTGATGGTTACTTCCTGCGGAAAAAATTCTTCAGACTATAAAGGTCTGAAAGCAGAAAATGACTCATTGAAACTGGAGCATGAAAAAACAGTTCAAGAGTATGATAATGCATTGTCATTAATAAATGAGGTTCAGGATGGTCTCGGAAAGATGAAAGATGCTGAAAACTACCTGAAAGTTCAAGGTGCTCAGGGGAAAGAACTGACTCCATCAGTTCGTGAAAAGATTGGTAATGACATGAAGTTGATTGCGCAGACTTTGGAAAAAAACAAAGCTGATTTGGCAAAATTGCAGGCTGATTCAAAAAACAGTCGTGTTCAATCCGCTCAATTGAAGAAAACGATTGAACGTATGATTGCTGAATTGGACGAAAAAACCAAAATGATCGCTGAACTTCAGGCTCAATTGCAAGACAAAGATGTAAAAATCGGCGAGTTGGTTGCTAAAACAGATGAGTTGTCTGGCCAGGTGACAAATCTGTCTCAGGAAACAGCTAAGCAAAAAGAAGAGATTTCATCTCAGGATAAGACGATCAATACTGCATGGTATGTGTTTGGAACCAAATCTGAGTTGAAAAAACAAAATGTAATTACCGGAGGAGGATTGTTTAAGTCGGCTCAGGTGATGAAGAAAGAGTTCAGTAAAGAGTATTTTATTGCAATTGATATTCGCAATACAAAATCAATAGAACTTTTCTCCAAGAAAGCTAAATTCCTGACTACACATCCGATAGGCAGTTATACACTTGAAAAAGATAATGCCGGTATGCTGGTGCTCAAAATTACAGACTATAAAACTTTCTGGAGCGTGTCCAGATATCTGGTTATTCAGATTGATTAATACATAAAATTAAGCCTTAATATCTAAGACCTGCCATCCGGCTTATCGGGTGGCAGGTTTTTGTGTTATTGAATATTAGCAACGTTATTTCTATTTTTAAAATGCAATATTATAAAAGTATATTTCTTGATCTCGATGATACCCTTTGGGATACCCGTTCCAATTCACGTGAAGGTATGATTGAAATTTATTCACAGTACAAATTGGGAGATCATTTTCAGAATTTTGATCATTATTATGAGATTTATAATGAGAAGAATCAGGAACTTTGGCATCTGTATCATCATGGCCGGATACAAAAGCATTATCTGGTACGAGAGCGTTTTTTGCATCCGCTCCGCTATGTGGGGATGAAAGATGATGCTGATCTGGCAGTACAAATGAATACTGATTTTCTCAATGCTGTCGCATCCAAAACAAAATTAATTCCTCATGCGAAAGAGTTATTGGATTATCTGGCTCCGAAATACCGTCTGTTTGTGTTATCAAACGGATTCAGAGATGTTCAACGGAAGAAGCTTACAAATTCGGGATTACTCTCTTATTTCGATAGAGTAATAACTTCGGAAGATGCGGGTGTAAATAAACCATATCCCGGAATCTTTGAATATGCATTGAAATCGACCAATTCCCGTAAAAAAGCGAGTGTTATGGTTGGTGATAATCCGGAGGCTGATATTACAGGTGCTTACAATAGTAAGATTGATCAGATTTATTTCATGAATTTTCAGGGTGCTAAACTTCCGTTTGAGCCTACATATAGCGTAGATAAACTGGTAGAGATAAAGGATATTTTGTAATTGTAACACTTTCAAAAAAGAGAGTTGTTGTTGGGTAAAATTAAAACAGGCTCATAAAAATTGTCAGAAAGTCTTAGCCTCGTTTTTTTGAAAAGAATATTTGCTAAATTTGCGGCTCTAATTTCAATAAATCAATTATCATGGTAGGAAAATACATCCGTTTAATTATTGCTTCTGTTTTATTTTTAGGTTCTATCTTTTTATTTATCAAAGGATTTATTTTCTTTGGAATACTAGCTGTATTGTTTTCAGGGATTATTGCGTTTTCTCATTTTAGGAATGAAAATATTGTAATGGCTTTTTACTATATCCGGAAAAACAATATGCCGGCTGCCGGAAATGCGTTGAGCAGAGTAAAACGTCCTGAGTTATTAATTAAAAGCCAGGAGGCCTACTATTACTACCTGACCGGAATGATTGAGAGTCAGCAACGAAATATCTCTAAAGCAGAAAAAAGCCTGAAGAAAGCTCTGTCAATTGGTCTGCGTATGACAAGTGATCAGGCAGTGGCTAAATTGAATCTGGCTGGCATCTATCTGGCTCAACGGAATAAAAAGTTGGCGACGCATTATTTGCAGGATGCTAAAAAATTAGATAAGCATAAAATGCTGACATCGCAGATCAGAGAGGTTGAGAATATGATGAAAAGAATTTAATCAGAACGATTTCAATATCATTAAAAAGCCGGATTTGAGACTCCGGCTTTTTTAATTTAACCTGAGTTATATCTTTGTTTTACCCCTATAATAAAATAAGGCGCTTCAATTTTTCGAAGCGCCTTATTTTATTATAGGGGTTACTTTACAACATTAGTCTTCTTTTTTTAGTGCGTTTAGCTGAGATTTTGTATTATCAGCTGGTGATTCAGAAGGTGTGTTTTCTTTATTGGGTGAAGATTCATTCTGAATGGCATCGGTTTGTTTTGAAGGAGCTATTGAATCCGTCTTGATTTGGATCGAATCTGTATGTTGGATCGGATCTTTTTTCAAAGTGTCATTCTGTATAGGTTTGATTGAATCAGGTTGTGTGATCTGCTTAACGGAATCTTGCATAGCAGGCTGTAATGTATCTGCAACAATTGTGGTCTCCGGATTTTGGTTCTGTATTGTGATTGGTGCTGTCAACGATGAAGATTTGGCTTTTCCTGGGCTTTTCCTGCGGGAACCCAATGGGATGCTAAATCCGAATTGAATATTTGCCTGACTTGCATTTACCGGAATGTACTCCGGGGTCACTTTGGTGAAAATAAAGTCGGTGGCAGCAAACATATTGAAGAACCATCCCGGTGTCCAGTTGATCGCAGCCCCTACCGCATTTACTTTATGGCTCGCTGTCGTATAGGTGACAGCGGTGTTAAAGGCTCTGAGCGGTTTGAAATTGGAAGAAAAGGTTACACTGGATGTCGGGATTATTCCTGATTTTTTTGAATATAAAACTCCAAAGCTGATTTTGTCTTTCAAAACGGAATATTCGGCGCCGGCATTAATTGTACTTGCCAGTTTTGTTTTAAAGTTATCTGGTATTACACTAATCGCTTTAATCTCCGGTTGATTATCCAGGTCGTCTTGCAGATCTTCAAGATTCTTGTTGATGTCGAGAAGGGTTGCTTTATAATTGTTGATTTCAGCGAAAGTGTTGTTTTCCTTTTTCCAGTTGATGCTTCCCAGATTGGTAACCGCAAATGAAAGTGTCAGGTTGTCGAGAAGTTTGTATGTGGCTCCAAGGTCTATCGCTAATCCTTTACTGTTGAGGTTGTCTGTAATAGAGCTCATATCATCAAAAGCATTATCAAAGTTAAATTCTTCGCCGACCGGAGCCTGATATCCATTAGAGATTGAGGAATTGATTTTTCCATCAATCTCAACGTCCCATTTATTATCGTTCATCTGCATATTGAACTTGTTGAACTTAAGATCCAGATAGGAAAGTCCGACTAGATATTTAAATTTACCTCCCACCATCAGTTTATCTCCAATCGGAAAGGATGCTCCTAAGCCAATTTCACCGTATGATATATTTTCCATGGATAGATCTTTTAATGAATAGCTTCCGCTTCCATTTGCGACCATTTCAAACATAGATTTCGGGAATATCATAGATGCTTGTTCCCGCACTGAAAAGTTCAGATTCCAGAATATCTTTCCGGTATAAAAACCTAAGCCAAAAGGTTGCACGCTGGTTGAAGCAGATACAGGGTTATTGTCGCTCAGTGTTCCCAGAAACTTTGATCTTTGTTTCGGATCATTCAGCACCCAATTGGGAGAACCGTTTTCCTCGAAGAAAATCAATTTACCCAAACTGAAGTTACCTGTAGATAAATTAAAAGCGGTGTTACCCAGTCCAATGCTGAAGTATCCTCTGGATGGTTGAAGTGCCGGGTTGAGTTCAATTCTCTGATAGGAATTATTTAAAAAATAGGTGGATTTTACATCTTGAGCAAAAATACCACTATTGAAAAATTGGGAAGCAAACAGGAGCCCTATGACCCCGAATTTGCTTTTTGTATTTAGTTTCATAATTGTTGACGATTAGAGTTGTTTATTTACTTAGTGCTAATGCTGATTCCTCCGGTTTTTATGATCTTTACATTCTTGAGGAAAATAAAATCGGTGGATTTGATAGCTCTTCCCTGAATGCTGCTGTTGGATGTCAGTTTAATCTTTGCTATCAGATCGTTGGGTGATTTCATTGCATTAAGTTCTTCAGCTTTTATCACGATAGAAAATGGTGATGAGATTGCTTTCCGTACTCCATTGGTTTCAGGTCCTGAATAAGCGTTTATATCAGTGGTGGCGGATAAGTTGACTGTTTGTTCGTTCTTTTCTGATGAGATGACTGAAAAAGAGAGTTGGGCATTAAGCGGTATAGTTGAGATTACAGTCCCTGTTATTTTTACCTCACCTGTAGAGAAAAGATATTCCTTAATATCCTGATCAAATACATCTGCGATCGTATCGGAATATGAAAGCTGGAAGTCATTTTCGAACGCAAGCGGCATTTTAAATTTATAATTTACTTTGCCGGTTGAGCTTGATGTGATAAAGTGCGGTTTACTGGTAGACCCCCATCCGTTATTCGCTAAGTCGCTGATTGAGTTGTAGTTTATATTAACATCGATGCTGTCAGGTTTTGCTTTGATAATATTGCTGAAATTCAGTTTGCTGTTTCCTATTTCGAAATGATTGCTAATTGTATTGCCTAAAGTTGCCGGAGCATCTATATTGATACTGGTTGACGTTGATCCACTAAGCGAAATTGGAATATTATTTTTTTTAGCACTAACAGAGAGTGTTGCTAAGAATGGGATTCCGAAGGCTGATTCAGAGTCAATTATCAATTGTGGGTTGGAAATGCTTATTACATCTGTCTGATTCTTGAAAAGATCCTTATATAAGGATGAGATATTAGCGCTGATTCCTTGTTTGCTGCCAGAATAGTCAATTTGACCATAGAATTTGTCGACATTCAAATTTGTTGCCGTGATTGACATATTGAATGATTTTTCACTACTCGAGCTTAGATATTTGATTTGGGCGCTGTTGAAATCGATATTGTAATTAAAATTAATTTCCCCGGTATTGATCAGACTTTTAATTTTTAGCCTTTTATTGATTTCCTGGGTTGTTTTACTGATCTCAATTGAATACTTACCATTGATTAAAGCTATGCTAGATCCGTTTTCTTCCTGCAGAGTCAATCCGGCAGGAATTGAAACGAGAAGATAGATTGATTTGTCAAATTCAGTTCCTTTTAGTTTTACGTTTATATTCAAATAGGCTCCGTCTTTGAATTCAACCTTGTCTATCCTTTTTATCACAGTATTATTTGAAGGTTGGATAGCGATTTTGTCTGTAGTTCCACTGATGACCGGGATGTTTGGATTTGAAGTTGGATACCATTGGCCATCAATTATTAAATTGTTGGGTTTTGTATTGGCAGAAGCTGTAATAGGAGCAGTGTTGCTAATATTTAAATCCCCTGTTGGTAATGACAAATCTATAGATCCGGATTGAATCAGATAGAAAATGTTGTCAATTTCCTGTAGATTATCAACATTCTGATCTTTCATAAATTCTTTCAGAAAGAGAGAGTCTGTAATTCCTACCGGTAATGTAATACTATCACCGGCAACAATCAGATTGTCCGGTAAATTGTCCAAGTTATATTTGTTATCTATACAGCTTTGGGCTAAAAGCACCCATAAAAATAATAGAAAAAAATGCAACCTTTTTTTTGATTTCATAAAGCTATAATTGTTTAATTGCTGCAAAATTAGTGTAAGGAGTTCAAATAAACAAATACCGCATATGACATTTGTTATAAAAAAGGATGTTTTGATGCTTTATTGGAATTAATTGAATTTAAATGTGATAGCTTTGTGTTGAGTGTTTTGTATCTGATTTAAAATATGTTCCAAATGGTAATTTGACAATAGTTCGTTAGATAAATCTTTAACATTATGCGGCAATAGTGCCGTGATACAGTAGTTCATTGATGTATTGGTGATTTTTGATAGTGTTCGTTTTAATGCCGAACAGCTCAATAAATTGGTTTAACATAAAAGCGTTGTGAGATAGCGTTTTAGCGTCAGCGATGGAAAATGGCTTGTCTTTATTCCCGTCTTTGCTCCAATGTGCTGCTTTGGCAATGTTGACCGCCGTGAGCGATGCATTGAAGTGAAAATCGAGTTTGTTTAAACTTCTGGCTTGAGAATGATTAAGCCCGGTTGCTTGTTTTGCATCCCGATAACAGAATTCGATCTGAAAACGGCAATGATAGTAATCCAGGACGTCGATTGCATTTGCATTTACATCGGTTGAAAAGATAAGTCTTTGTTTGGCTTTGTTTTTTCCGGTAAATCTTTCGACAACTAATAAAATGTCTCGTTTAAGTGATTTGGAGTAGACAACCGCAAAGAAAGCCTCAATATCGTTTTTGTAAGCGAATCGGGTAAAACGGGATAAATCCAATTCTTTGAGATTGACTTTTCCATCATACTTTTTGGGTGCACCTCTTTTGCCGGTTCTTTCACCGAGGTATTTGTATTTTAAATCAGCGTCATCTCTGAGCCTGCTAACCAAATGAAATCCGGCATTGAATAGTTTTTCAATAAACTCAAATTTAGAGAAATAGGCATCGGCAACAACAATATTGGATATTTGCTGAAGCTCTTTTTTTCGTTTACACAAGACATGGGCATACCAGTCTATAAGAGTCATTGTGGCGATGTCGAGTGTTTTTGTCGGTACAGTTTGTACAGCTTCCAGATGTAAACATTGATTCAGGTCTATATCGATTGCTCCGATTCCGGAAATTTCAAGTCCTTTTTTAACGGCACCAGCACAACCAGACCAGAAGCGACCTAAATAAGGTGTTTTCTTCCCCGATTTAGAGATATAGCTTGGATCAAAGGCAATGGCTGTTCGTTTGCCGAAAAATGTTGAAACCAGTTCTTTGTTGAAGTTCATAAAATCAAACTTCTGTTCAAATTGCTGACGAAATCGTTGTTCTCCGTATTGGCTATACCGTTCCATCTGAAGGAAATTGATGCGTTGCGGTATTACTAAATAAAGCATAAGGACTTCTATCATAAAATCACTTCTCCATTTATTGAGCTTAAGAGATTTGTTTATAACGCCTGATATTATTGAAAAATATTGCTTATGAACCTGAAAGATCACGACTTTAAGTATTGGTGGTACAATCCTTAAAGATACTGATTTTCAGAGGAATAAGCAAATTTCAAAACAGGTTATTTTGCTGTAAATCAAACAAATAACTCAAAGTTTAACGAAGTATTGAATTTGATGGACTCCGGTTAATTGAGCCGGATTCTATTTCATCGCTTCCGGTATATTTAACAAATATACACGATCAGTGGCACGGGTTACAGCCGTATAAAGCCAACGATAAAAATCAGCTCCGAGAAAATCCGTTCGTAGATTACCTAAATCAATAAATACATTTTTCCACTGTCCGCCCTGAGCTTTGTGGCAGGTTATAGCGTAAGCATATTTCACTTGCAAAGCATTGAAAAACGGATCCTCTTTTAGTTTCTTGATTCTTCCGCCACGGGTAGGAATGTCAGAGTAGTCTTCAAGTACAGCATTGAAAAATTGGTTTTGTTGTTCCTGCGAAAGTGCCGGTGTGTCGGTATGGAGTGTGTCAAGCAGGATTTTAGCATCAACTTCCACATTATAATCGGGAAAGCGGAGCGAAGCATCCGCAAAACGAAAATTGTAGAGCTCTTTCTCATTGCGCAGGCGTATGATTTCCGTCATTTCTCCATTGGCGATGAAGCTCATATCTTCGTAATCCTTACTCCAGAAGTAATTGTTTTTGGAGATCATGAGCAAGTCCCCTCCTGATAATTCCTCTTCCCGGTATAGTACCCTTCCCCGGATGTTTTGGTTGAAGATATTTGCGCGTTTGTTGCTACGGGTAATTAATATGGTTTCCTCTAATCCGTCATGATTGTAACAGTCTGAAATATGCTCAGCCAATTCATTGCCTTCTACGCAAAAGAGGTCCGGAAAATCCGTTAATGATAACCGGGGCAGGGAATCAAGATTTTCATTCATCTCAATTTGTTCCCGTAGATGTGTCGCATTATAAAGAATGCCGGAACTTTCGCTTTGTCGGGCCACTTCTCTTAAGGTGTGTTCGGTTACCTGCAGTCCATAACCTTCCAGATAGGCCTGATTCAATGCCGGAGATTCCTGTTGGCCCACGGGGGGTAATTGCGCTGTATCTCCTAATAGAATCATACGGCAACTCTCTTCGGAGTAAACATATTCGATCAGGTCATCAAGTAAACGACCCGTTCCGAAAAAGCTGATTTCTCCGCCTGAGTTATTAATCATTGAGGCTTCGTCAACAATAAAGAGTGTTTCTTTATGCAGATTGGGCATAATACCAAATCCAGCCGTTTCATTTCCAAAGCTTTTCTGCCGGTAAATTTTTTTGTGGATAGTAAAAGCCTGCTGGCCTGCATAATTTGCAAATACCTTTGCAGCACGTCCGGTGGGTGCTAATAAGATTACCGGTTGCTTTAATTCCCGGAGGGTTTTAACCAGACTTCCGATCAGGGACGTTTTACCCGTTCCTGCATATCCTTTCAGTAACATAAGTCTTGAAGGTTGTCTGTCGGTCAGAAATTCACCCAGTAGATTAATAGCAATTTCCTGTCCTGCATTGGGAGTATATGGCAGATTTTCTCTAAATTTGCGTGCGATGAAATCGTTTATCATTTTGTTTCAATAATTGGGGAGTAAAATTACACTGTTTATTTCTCATATTTGTTTTCTGTATGGTAAAAATGTTGGTCTGAAAACAGAAACAGAATACTCAGTTTGACAGTTCAATAGGTATATAACGAATCATCTTCGGGTTGATGTCGATACAACGCTGTAAATAATAATGCCAGAAATATAAGAAAAATGCAATTCATACCTGATTATAAAAAATCGGAACAATATAACTTGTCCATTCGACTGAGTCCGAATGGATTTTCTTTTTATCTGGTTGACCCGGCAAATGAAGGAGCAGCTGTATATGAGACCTTTTTGTTATCGCATAATCAGTCGGTTGTATCGGCATTTGAGGAGGTAGTTTATCGAAACGAGCAGTTTCTGTTGCCATTTAAACGGACAGATGTTGTTGTCGTTACTCCTGTTTATTCGCTTATACCCATATCTTTGCAATCAGAAGAAAAAGAAACTGATACTCTGTCATTATTATATCCCGGAATGGAGGGGAAGTATATGTGCAATAAATTTCGTAAGAATGATATGGTCAATCAATTTGCCATGGATGAGACAATATACAATTTCCTGACCCGTACATTGTCTGTTACACGTGTGACCCATTATATAACCCCAATCCTTGAGTATTTTGTTGAACGTAGTAAATTCGGAAATTATTCGAAACTATATGTTAATGTAGAATCAGACAGGCTGGATCTGTTTTGTTTTAACCGGAACCAGTTGATTCTGGCCAATAGTTTTCCGTTTCAGCAATTGAATGATGCGATTTATTTTATTCTGTATACCTGGGAGAAACTGGCATTGAGTCAGATCAATGATGAACTTCACATTTGTGGTGATTCCGGTCTGAGAAGCAGAATGGTTCCTCAGATTGCTAAATATATTCAACGGGTGTTGCCACTTAATCCGCCTACAAGTTGGTATGTGGCGCCTGCTGACAATAAACCCTTACCTTTAGATTTAAAGACTCTTTCGTTATGCGTATAATTGGTGGTGAATTTAAGAGAAGACGTTTTGATGTCCCCAAAAATATTACGGCGCGTCCTACAACGGATTTTGCCCGTGAAAATCTTTTTAATGTACTGGAAAACAATCTTGATTTTGATGGGATAACGGCCTTGGATCTCTTTGCCGGAACCGGAGCAATCAGTTTTGAACTTATTTCCCGCGGTTGTAATCGCGTGGTTAGTGTGGAGAGTTCAAGTACCCAGTTTTCCTTTATCATAAAGGTCATGAAGGAGCTTAAAACAGATTGCCTGTTACCGGTGAGAGGGGACGTTTTTCGTTATATCGGTCAAACACGCGAAAAATTTGATTTTATATTTGCTGACCCTCCCTACGATCTGAAAGAGTTGGCTACTATTCCCGGATTAATATTCAAGAATGATCTGCTAAAGGAAAACGGCATTTTTGTGCTTGAGCATTCTAAAAACAATGATTTCTCTGAAATGCCGGAATTCGTGGAAAAAAGAGTTTACGGCAGTGTCAACTTCAGTTTCTTTTCAAAGCAACGGGCTGAATAAGCGGATCGTAGATTCGATAAATTTTTCGGTCACGGGTCTTTTTGACCATAGGTTCAGTGAGATTCTACGACATTCGAGTTGGTCGTTGTGAAAGATTTCCTTCAGTTTTAACGCCACATTTTTATCATAAATAAAGGTGTTGATCTCGAAGTTGTGTTCAAAACTCCTGAAGTCCAGGTTTGTAGATCCTACGGTTGCCATGGAATCATCGGCAACCACCATTTTTGAATGTAAAAATCCGGGTTGATACAGGTAAACTTTTACCCCGGCATTAAGAATCGATTTCAGATAAGATCGTGTGGCTAGATGTACCATATGCGAGTCTGACCGTTCGGGTAACATCAGACGTACATCTACGCCACTTAAAGCTGCCGATTGCATAGCGGTAAGCAGACCTTCTCCCGGTAGAAAATAGGGCGTTTGCAGGTAAACATATTTTTTTGCCGAATGAATGATTTTCAGGTAAGCCTGAAGGATTTCGCGCCATTCCCCAAATGGTCCGCTGGTAACGATTTGAAGATTTATGTCTCCTTTATGAAATGATTTTCCTTCATGCTGGAAGCTTTTTAACGGAAGTAATTCTTTGGTAATGAAATACCAGTCAATTAAAAAGGCCGATTCAAGAGCTTCCACTCCATTGCCTTCTATCCTTAGATGCATATCTTTCCAAGTACCCCACGCCAGGCCCTTCCAGTATCTGTCAGCTACATTCATGCCTCCGGTATATCCGATCCTGCCATCAATCACTACAATTTTGCGGTGATTGCGGAAGTTTATTTTACTGGTTAACCGGTGAAAGCGGACTTCCAGAAATGTTGCAGTCTTAATTCCTGCGTTTCGCATTTCGTCAAAAAAAGAGACCGGTACCTGCCAGCAGCCCACATCATCAAAGATTACACGAACTTCTAATCCTTGTTTTGCTTTTTTGATCAGCAATTCTTTTACTTTATTGCCAATCTCATCATTTTCGATAATGTAATATTGCAGATGAATGTGATGACGTGCATGTTCAAGATCTGTTATTAATCGTTCGAATTTATCAGTTCCCTGGGTTAATATCTCTACCTCGTTGTGCGCAAATACCGGAAACTGGTTTCTGTGATTCAGGAGTCTGGCCAGGGTATGGTATTCTTCCGGTAAGCTGTAAAGGCTTCGTTTGCCTTCGGGGTATGATTGCCGGGTGATCACTTTTTTTCTTTTCTTCCGGGATATCAGTTTTTGGCGGGTGTAATCCTGTCCAAAGAAGATGTAAAAAATAATACCCAGAAAGGGAAGCAGGAAAAACAACAAAATCCACGCCAGTGTTTTCACCGGATTGCGATTTCCGGCTATCACGACGATGACCCCTGCTATCGATGTCACGAAGAAGAGTATCTCAAGCGTAATGGCGATCCAGTGATTTGATGAAAAGAAGAACATACTGGCTGTTTTTGATTTGCTAATATATAGTATTTCTAAAGAAGAAACAAATTTGTATAGGTGGAAGTTTGCTTCTGATTGAGTATACTATTTAAAGACTATTGATTCTGTTTTTACCAAAAGGCGATATCTTGTCACACCAGATAACCGTTACATTCCAGCCTTCTTTCTATTCTCCCAAATTTTAAAAATCCCCGTTCAGTGGGTTGTCACTACTTTTAGTTTTGTCTTGTTTTTTTGATTGATTGCCGAAGTTGTAGGTAATTACCAGACCGATAGAGCGAGCATTAGTTTTGTACTCGGAATAGTCGCAGAAATTGTAACCCGAAGTGACATCGCGATACATACGGGTGTTTAGTATATCACGGACGGTTATGTTTATCATTAGGTGACGATTGAGTAATGTTTTCCGTATGCCCGCATCCATGCCCCATACAGGCAGGCTTTCACCCTGTGCAATATTGCGACGTGACTGGTAGCCGCCCGAAATCTGTCCTGCAAAGCCATCCGGAAAGGTGACGTTGGCAATCACCCGACCGCTCCATCCCATACTGTGTGTAGCAGCATATTGATTTCCTACGTATTCGAATGCATCGAGATGGTTGTAGTAGAGGTTGAAGGTAGAGGTAAGATCCAGTGTTTTGAAAAAACGATCTTTTAGCATTATTTCCATTCCGGCAGCCTGAGCGTTTGTTATGTTCATGGACGTGATATATTTGATGTCGTATTTTCCTACAGTAGCTACATAGTTTACGGTCTGTATCACATTGTTAGTGGTGCGATAATACAGCATGGTGGAAAGTGTATGTTCTGGCCATGTTTTGAGATGACTAAGTTCGAAGGCGTTAGAGTATTCGGGCTTGAGATCAGGATTTCCAAACTCTATATTGGCAGAGTCTGCCACATTCCGAAACGGATTATTCATCCGGCCTTTGGGGCGGTTGATTCGTCGTGTGTAATTAAACTGAAGCGTATTATCAGTCGGTAGCTGATAGTCAAGAAACAGAGAGGGATATATGCCCGGATAATTATGTCCAAAGTCGATAGGGATTGCGCTTCCAGTTTTGTCGTAAATTATCGATCTGTTTCTTAGTCGGTTGTACTCTCCGCGCAGCCCGGTCTGATATGTCAGCTTCTTTATTTTACCGGAATAATTCACATACAACGAATTGCGGTTGTCGCTTCCTTCGAAAAAGTTATCCAGTTCGTGCTGATTTACCCCGGTATTTCGGGTCAATCCGGTGTAAGACAGTTCGTTGGTTTCGCGGGTGAGGAATTCCCCCTTATAGCCCAGCTCAAGTTTCGACTCTTTACTAATCGGATAGGTGTAATCTATTTGCAGAGTAGTCTCATTGCGCTTTGCTTCAGAGTCTTTCCACTGAAAATAGAGGGAATTAAATAGCGAATCCATCTGATGTATTTCTGTATAGGCCTGAGCGTTTATCCAATTCTGCTCAACGTAGGTGTGTATTTCGTGGCCTTTCTTATCGAACACATGCGTATAGTCTAAAGCAATGGTATAAAGGTTACGGTCGTTAGGAGAATCGGTATAGCGGTAGTCCATAGATTCGTTTTTGCCTTTAAAGCGTTGGTTACCTATTCGTTCGGTCACATAGCGATGGGAAGTGGTAATCATTCCGTTTATTGTTAACTGGTCTTTACCGGAAGCATGCCAAATAGCGTTGGTACGGGCAAAAAATCCATCACCATCTATACGAACCTTATCACGGCTGTAGCGCACAACGGTGTCTATGCCCGGATTATAGGTCCATCGGTCGCTGTTGAATACCATGTTTCGCACATCATTCCGGTATCCGGCATTGGTGTTAACGTTCCATTTTGGGGTACTGTAGTAGAAGTTCACCGTGGCATTTCTGCCTCCGTTGGTATCAACGCCTGCCGATACACTGCCCGAAGTGCCGCGTTGGGTTACTTTTTTCAAAACGATGTTGATTATACCCGCCGAGCCTTCGGGGCTATATTTGCTGGATGGATTAGTAATGACCTCGATCCGATCTATGGTTTCAGCCGGAAGTTGCTCAAGTACTTGTGTCCGGTTATCGTCGTTCAATCCTGATGGCCGTCCGTTGATCCACACGATTACGTTTTTATTGTTGCGCAGCAATAAGTTGCCGTCGGCAGCGATTTCCACCGAAGGGATGTTGCGAAGAATCTCAGATGCCGAGGATCCTGCCGTCGTCAGATTTTGTTCGATGTTATATACTTTCCGGTCGATTTCAAAACGCACCTGCGATTTTTGTCCCGTTACCTCAAACTCCTTTAAGTTATGTGATACCGGAGTCATTTCAATATTACCCAGGTTGATATCCAGGTGTTTAGAGTCTATCTGTATGGGGATTTCTATGGGAGAATATCCGATGAAGCGGGTTTTGAGTAAATATTTTCCCTGTGGTAGATCATTAATGGAATACTCACCATTTGCTCCGGTTATCATGCCTTTAACCAGTTTATTGTCGGATGCTGTAGAAACTGATACCTGGACAAACTCAAGACTCTTTTTTGTGGAACGGTCAATCAGTCTCCCTGAAATTATACCGGCTAAAACTGATGTGTACATCGTGAGAAAAATACAAAACAGTACAGCGTCCTTTTTCTTCATAATTAAATGATATTAATAAAGGTTAATGTGATGCTCCTGCACTTTGCATCAAGGTAAATGCTCATTTGGGAATATATCGTTAGCAAAACTAATGTTTTCGGATATTAATTGTAGTGATTTTTTGGTAAAAAATGAGTAGTATCTGATGCTGGAAAATAGGCGTTTATCCCAGAGATTATTCCTCTGTCCGGCCAGATATAATGTAGAATAGATAGTGTGCCGTTTGGGCGGGATTGCAAATTCAGCCGACAGTTTTACCTCGTACTATTGGCTTTACTTATTCAAGTCAACCTTCTTATTTGACAATTGTTGTGTTAAATGGAGGGGCTGCAAAAATGGTCAGGGAATTCAGGTTATTATCTCGTGATTGAAAAATAAAACATTGATTTATTGTATATTTAAGCCCGCATGGTTAATTGCAAAGCGTTTTTTTGAATAGGTATTCAGAAAAATATTTCGTTTTCCTTGTTATGTTTTTGGAAGTCCCCCGTCTATAAAATAAATGAGTCCCGAAAAATTTAAAGCTGAAGTTCTGCCGCTACGCGAAAAGCTCTTTCGAATTGCCTGCAAAATGTTGGATGAGGAGCTGGATGCAGAGGATGCCGTGCAAGAGGTATTTCTCCGGCTTTGGCATACCCGCGATTCGTTGGATCGGTACGACAGCATACCTGCTTTTGCCACGGTAATGACAAAGAATATCTGCATCGACCGGATTAGGGTCCAGTATCGTGAAGAGCCGATCGGCGATTGCTATATTCAGCAAGCGGCTTACGATAATCCTCACACGATCCTCGAGCAAAGAGATACCGAAATTCTGATCAGCCGGATCATTGATCAACTGCCCCCTTTGCAGCGGATGATTATTCAAATGAAAGATGTGGAGGAACTGGAGACAGATGAGATTGCATCACTTACGGGAACCAATGTAGAAGCTGTTCGGGTGAATCTCTCCAGGGCGCGGAAGAAGGTCAGGGAACAATACCTGAAATTAACGGCACATTAAATTGAAAAGAAATGAAGAAGATAAACAATATCGATGATTTGATTGAAAAGTATTTTGACGGAGAAACCTCTGTAGCCGAGGAGAAAATTCTCCATGTTTTTTTTAAACAAAAGAATCTTCCGGATACATACCGGGCAGAAAAGGCGATGTTTGATCATTTTGTAAGAGAGAAAGCTGCCCGAATGTCGAAGCAGGTTGTGTTTACACCAAAAGTCTTGCGTTGGGCTGCTGTGGCTGCTATGGTATCAGGGACGGTTTGGGTCATTAATCAACAGATTAATCATCTGCCATCGCTTATGGGTAGCCGGAGTTATGCCATCATTGATGGTCAACTTTACACTGATGCAAAAACAGTGAAAGAACATGCCATGAAAGCGTTGGCTGATGTTACGAATGGTACGTCAAAAAAAGCATCTTCCAACGAAGCTGAGCAATTGATGAAAGAGCAGTTGTGCTTGTTTGAGTAAATGAAAGTGATAATAGCAAAATAGAAAATTCATGAACAAGAAAAATTACGGAATCCTGATCCTGCTGTCGATGGTTTGGCTTCTGCCTGTTGGAACTAACGCGCAGACGGATTTGCAGATCAGTAAGGTTTTCGAGAAATATAATTCCCGGAAGCATGTGGTAATGGTGGAGATGAGTCGCGAGATGCTTGCATCGTACAATATGAAGCTTTACAAAAGTATCAGCATCAAAGAAGATCCGGCAGCGGTCTATTTTATCCGGCATTGTCTGGCAAAAGATCAGGAGGGAGCCAGGAAGATTAAGCAGGTAATGAAAAGTGGCGAGTTATCTTCTGCCTATTATCAGCTGGCAAAACGGGGCAATGACAACCGGTTTATCCTGTTTCGGTTCGATCCGCCGAATACCTCAACCCTGATTTACATAGAGACGGAAGAGGAGACCGACAATATTGTAAATATGCTGTTAAAGAAAAAACAATAATATAAACAAACGAAATTTCTAATTTATGAAAAAACAATTGATAACCCTATTCACTATTTTAGTAGCCCTGCCAAACCTTTTTGCTGAAACAGCTGCTTCTGATACGACCATACGTTTCAAAAATAAAGTGATTAAAGTGGAAGACCTGCCTGATCAGGTAAAGGTAAAAGTCTATGAGACAAGGAATGGAAAAGATACAGTTGCCTGTAAGCAACTTTTCGAAGGTATCTATAGTGATGGCAAAAGCTATGAAACCTGGTCGGTAATTGAAGATATCGGCATACAGTTACCATCGTTCGGGAAATCTAAGAATAAGCAGAATCATTGCACCACAGGAATGGAACCACATTATGCCGGTGTCGGAATTGGATTTATGAATGTCTCTGACGGGAACAATCCCTTTCGGTCCGTTGCTTCGGCCAGGTTAAACCTGAAAGTAGACGAAACGACAGAATGGTTTGTTAACTTCATAGAGCATAGTTATCCGATCCTTCGTAACCGACTCGCATTGGTAACGGGTATGGGGATTAACTGGCGCACCTATCGAATGGCTCAGAATACCATGCTTAGAAATATAAATGGGGAAACGAAAATGGTTATGTTTGATCTGGCTGATAAATACGAATATAGCCGTTTGAAGGTAACCCGCATTACGCTACCCTTGTTACTCGAATGGCAACCTGGATTTATACGCCATAGTTATCTTTCCGGTGGTGTGGAGGCTGGCATCAAAACCTATTCTACCTTTAAGGTAAAATATAAGAATAGCGATGGTGATAATGTGAGAAAAGTCACAGATCGTGGACTGAATACGAATCCATTGTCTTTCGATATCATGCTTCAGGCTGGATTGGATAACGTTAGTATCTTCGCCAAGCAAAGTCTCACTAAAATCTTTCAGCAGGGTAAAGGGCCCGATGTTCGTTCCGGATCGATAGGTTTCATTTTACATTTTAATTGAAACTGGGTAGAGTTTTACTGGAATTAAAAAACGGCTTCAGGTATGACCTGAGGCCGTTTTTGTGCGGAAATACTTTCTGGATGTGTAGCTGATTAATGGTAAAAAGAAAAAGGCGGATGATCCGCCTTTTTCTTTTTACTTATTTCTTTTCAATAATTCCCATGCACTCTTCATAAGTAAGATCTGCCGGAACTTTATCTTTTGGAATCTTGTAATTTTTCTTTTTGTATGCAATGTATGGACCATAACGTCCGTTCAGGATTTCGAGTTCTGCATCCTGTTCAAACTTTTTGATCTGCTTTTGGCTCTCTTTTACACGTTTCTCTTCGATCAACACAATAGCTTCTTCGAGTGTGATGGTCATAGGATCGCCTCCTTTGGGAAGAGATACAAACTTGTTGTCGTGTTTTACATAAGGACCAAAACGACCGCTGGCTACAGTTACTGTTTTTTCTTCGAAATCACCTAATGTACGGGGAAGTTCGAAATGTTTCAGCGCAGCCTCAAGGGTAATGGTTTCCATTGACTCTGTCTTTTTGAGAGAAGCGAAGATCGGTTTCTCTTCTTCTTCAGCAGTACCAATCTGTACCACGGGTCCGAAACGGCTTATCTTGACAGATACCTGACGACCTGTTTTGGGATCGTTGCCCAGGATTCGTTCACCTACCTTACGTTCGGTTTTTACAGCGGCAGTAGCCTCTACTACAGGGTGGAATGATTTGTAGAAGTCATCAATGGCTTCAGTCCATTCCTTGTCACCATCTGCAATATTATCGAATTCTTTTTCGACACTTGCCGTAAAGTTGAAGTTCAGGATATCCGGGAAATATTCGGTCAGGAAGTCATTAACCACCACACCTATATTGGTGGGGAAAAGTTTCCCTTTGTCGTTTCCGGTAGTCTCTGTTTTGGTAGAGTCTGTTATCTTATTACCTTTCAGTTTTAAGGCATTGTAAGAGCGTTCCTCTCCCGGTCTGTCTCCTTTTTCTACATATTCACGGTTCTGGATGGTAGAAATAGTAGGCGCATAGGTAGAAGGACGACCGATACCCAGCTCTTCAAGCTTGCGTACAAGGCTGGCTTCAGAGAACCGTGCAGGGCGTTGTGTGAAGCGCTCTGTTGCCGTGATCTCTTCCATGGCCAGTAATTCACCGACAGTCATGGGGGGCAGCAGACGGCTGTCATCGTCTTTTTCATTTTCATCGTCAGATGATTCCAGATAGATGCGGAGGAATCCGTCAAACTTGATCACTTCACCCGTTGCCACAAACTTCAGTTTGTGATCGTTAATCCCGATGGTAACTGTTGTTTTTTCAAGTTCGGCATCGCTCATTTGCGATGCAATAGTCCTTTTCCAGATCAGGTCGTAAAGTTTTTTCTCCTGAGCTGTTCCTTCAATGTTTTGTTTATCCATATAGGTGGGACGGATTGCTTCGTGAGCTTCCTGAGCACCTTTGGCTTTTGTATGATATTGACGGGGATTGACATATTTTTCACCCATCGTTTTTTCAATTTCAATCTTAGCTGTATTGATCGCCAGCTCCGAAAGATTCATAGAGTCGGTACGCATATAGGTAATGTGTCCCGATTCGTAGAGTTTCTGGGCAACCATCATGGTTTGAGAAACCGAGAACCCGAGTTTGCGTGCAGCTTCCTGTTGCAATGTAGAGGTAGTAAACGGTGCTGCCGGTGATTTCTTGACCGGACGTTTCGTTACGTCCTCAATGGGGAAGTTTGCTTTCTTGCAATATTCAAGTAATGCGAGTGCATCTTCTTTGGTTTGCAGGCGTTGGTTTAATTCCGCTTTCATTTCGGTGATTTCACCTTTGTCATTTTTCACAAGGAAAATGGCGATCACACGATATGCTGCTTCTGCCTGGAATTTCTGGATTTCCCGTTCGCGCTCTACGATCAGACGTACTGCAACCGATTGAACGCGTCCCGCAGAAAGTGCCGGTTTTACCTTCCGCCATAAGATCGGGGAAAGCTCAAAACCTACAATCCGGTCAAGTACACGGCGAGCCTGTTGTGCGTTAACTAAATCGAAATTGATGCCGCGCGGATTTTCAATGGCATGAAGAATTGCATTCTTGGTAATCTCATGGAAAACAATTCGTTTGGTTTTCTCAGGACTCAGCTCCAGTACTTCATACAAGTGCCATGCAATAGCTTCTCCCTCGCGGTCTTCATCGGATGCGAGCCAGACGGTCTCTGCCTCTTTCGAAAGATCACGCAATTCATCCACCAGCTTTTTCTTTTCCTTCGGAACTTCGTAGATGGGTTTATAGTGGTTGGGGATGTCAATACTGAAATCCTTCTTTTTTAAATCGCGTATATGTCCGTAGCTCGACAAAACCTTGAAATCCTTTCCCAGGAATTTTTCAATGGTTTTAGCTTTGGCCGGGGACTCAACAATGACTAAATTTTTTAGCATAACGTCTGGTTTCTCCTGTTTGATCCGAGTTGATCGGTGTGTGTGTTCTGTTTGGCAAATAGCCTTTTTGGCATCCGAACTTACCGGAATGCCCGCAAAATTAATTAAAAATTAGAACGTAAGCCCGACACCGGCAACAAAATTGAAATTTTGTGCAGGCATACCGTACCATAAATCATATTTTTGGAACAATATATTGTTCATTTGTGCAAATGCTGAAATTTGTTTGGTGAAAGCATACCGGCCGCCAATACTAAGGTTATTGATGGCATTCATTTTTACGGATTCCCCATTGACCAGCGCATATCTGCCGGTGGCCAGATAATAATTCATTTGCATCGATAATTTCTCATCCGCTTTGAAGTTTCCATCCAATGAAAGTTCAAGATCCGGTTTGTTCCAGGCTTTTATTTCGGTCACTAACGTTTCTTCAGGCTCTGCATTATAACTGTATTTCATCAGCTTGAATTGCAAATCAAGCTTTTTTTCGTAATTGAATTGCGCCAGCAACCCGACTTTGAACTGTTTGATGTCTGATAAATGCGGAGTCAATACATTAATTCTGTTGTAGGCTTGATCAGATGTCATATAATACTCTTCTCCGGATTTATAGCCCGTAAGCAATTCGAACCCGAACATTGGGATGGCGTTGGTACGAATGCTGACGGTTGCATCGAGAGGTGTAAAGGTATCTTTCAATCGCATTGCCGGATTAAGATAACGGTATTCCAGGTCGGTTTGTTCGAATGAGTATATTTTTGAACCACCACCAATATTTCCATTCAGGAAGAAGCGTGAAGCAAACTCCCATTTCCCGGAAATATTCGGTGCCAGATGTACAACCGTTTTATTGGCAAACTCAAATTCAGATTTCAACCCTAAACGCACGTTGAATTTTTCGCCTGCGATGTCATAATGTGGTGTGAATTCAAACAGACCATAGTTTTCCGGCTTAAGTTTATCATCGGCAATCTCCAGCCTTTTATCTGTATTGTAAATAAAGTTGTTCAAAGCAATATCCAGTCCGATCCTGGAATTTTCCATAAAACTTCCGGATATTTCGCCTTCTAACAGGATGTGGTGTTCTTTATTCCCGTCTATGCTATCCGGAGCGCTCAATTTCTTCCCGAAATAGCCATATCTGGCTTTAGCCTTATATTCGAGGGTGCTTTTCTCAAGCGATTTTAATTCCCCCTGAAAGAAAAGATTGTTATGGATCTGATGCTTATCTGATATTGCAGGGGAGAGGTATATGAACATTAATACGGGATCAATATCCGATGGCGTTCCAAAATAGTTGAATGCCGAATGTTTATATCCGGCAGCAAGATCAATTGCCGACTTTTCAGATTCGTGGCTGTAATTCCCCTGTAATGCATTGTCCGTCGAGAAGATAGACTGCTTTCCTCCGGTTGATTGAATCTTACGTCTGTCATTCGAAAGACGGTGATCAAGAGTGAAGGAAAGTTTGTTCGCTGCATCATCGATGAGAAGTATCCCTGCATTGCCATACGTATTGGTGGGCATTCCGATACCGAAGTTTACATACCCCTTTTGCTCCGTAAAATCAGGTTGTCCCATCTTCTTTTCCGGTAGAATAGTTTTCCATTGTAAGGGGAAATTACCACTCAATGTATTGAATTGATATTGAATAGGGGACCTGGCGACAGATGGTTCTGTAATCTGCGGCAGTTGATCAATACGGGAAGCATCTTTAAATACCGGATTGTAAGCGCGTTCCAGTACCATTTCCCGGTTAAGGTCGTTTTCCTTCGTCGCTTTTTGCTGGGCCTGTATAGTCAGGAATGTCAGAGCCAGGCAGGCAGTATATAATAATTTCTTATTCATTGCTTTTTGTTTATTCGGGGATGCGTTTATAGAGATCTCAAACTTAAAACCGATAACCTATTCTGCCGCTTGTTCTACCTTCGGCATACGTTCTTCAATCATACGGCTAATCTCTTCGTCTTTTTCCTTATAGTTGTTTTTCAGGCTCAACAAATATTGTTTTGCCTGAAAGAGATCATTGGTTTTGATATAAATATCCACCAATAGGATAAAGCTGCGGGCCAGCCAGTGCTGGTGAGGGGTGCCTTTGTTGATATAATCGGATATTTCGCTTTCAGCCTTAGCTGCATTACCGCTGTTGAAATAATATTCAGCCAGCAGGTATTTGGCTTCTGCACCGAATACATTTCGGGTGTCTTTTGCCAAAACGGACAGATCCTGAATGAGTGACTGTGTCTGGCGGAGTTCCAGATTCGATTTTGCCCGGTAATAGAGGCATTCGTTTTTCAGTTCCTGCGAAGTCTTGGTATCAGCAACTATTTGCGTAGCCAGATTAATGGTTTCGGCATATTTCCCGGTCAGCCATGCACAACGCATTTGTCCGGTACGGGCATCAGCTTTATTTTTCTGAGAAGTAGCTTTCTGCTCAAACGATTTATAGCTGTTGGCTGATTTTTCATACTCTTTTTGGGTAAAATAGATTTCAGCCGAAGTTCGCAGTGCATTTTCGGTGAATTTATTATCCGGTCTGCTCAGTATTTTTTCGAGGTATGGTAACGCTTCGTCGTATTTGGTCGCTTCTACAGCCATTGTTGCCATATAATAACCGGCATTCAGCGAGAATGCGCCATCGGGGAAGTTCTTCAGATATTTAGAGAAACTGCGGTTTGCCTCCGCTTTATTTCCCTTCATGTAAACTTTTTCCGCACCGAAGTACATCAGTGAATCCTGCTCAGAGGCTGAGAAATTGACGTTTCCACCCAATGTCTTCAGGAAATCGGCATATTCGTCGATGCGGTTCTGATCTTTGTAGATCCGTTTCAGATCTTCGTTAGCCACACCGGCTTCGTCACTTCCCGGGAAAGACGAGATCGTATATTTGTACCATTCGATTGATTTCTCAATATTTCCCATTCCAAAGTAAAGCATAGCCATCTGTACACCGGCATCCCGGGTAAGCTGACTTTGCGGGAAATCTTTGGTCAGTTGCGTGTAGGTTTTCAGGGCAAGTTCATTGCGATCGGATATTTCATAAGTTTTGGCCTTTTCATACAGCGCATCATCGAGATATTCCGATTGAGTGTTTCCGTTCAGGATTTTATCCAACAAGGAAATTTTCGCGTTATACTGCTTCTGGATACCCAGCATCTGAGCCTGCTGGAACAGTGCGTAATCAACAGCCTGAGGCGAAATCCGCGCTGCTTTATCATAATAACTTCCCGCGGCAGAATAGTCACGTTGGTAATAACGGCAATCGCCCAATCGATTCATTGCATCGGCAATTAATGTCGAATTGTTCTTTTCCAGATTAATAAAGCGTTCAAAGGAAACCTGAGCTTTGGCTGTTTCTTGTTGCTTATATTGCGAATACCCCAGATTGTAGTAAGCTAACGCCTGATTTTGCTTGTTGGTTCCGGTTGTATTGTTGAGGTAAGAGAGATAATCGTTTCCGGCCTGTGCAAAATTGTTCTGACGGAAATGGGCTTCACCTCGCCAGAAGAAGGCTTCTGCATATGCTTCCGCATCTGATTTGCCCAATGCGATAGCATCTGTAAGAACGGGGATTGCAGCTTCCGGCTGACCATTGATCAGCTCCTGCGCCCCCATCTGGTAGAGTATACGCTGTTTTGCAGCCAGTATTTTACTATTCGGTTGTTTGATTTTCTGAATAGAAGCCAGCGCTGCCGGATAGTTTTTTGCAGTCAGATATACTTCAGAGAGATATCCGCTCACTTTATCCGCATATATCGATTCCGGAAATTCGTTGAGGAATTGTTCGAATACGACTACAGACTCGTTGAACGGTGAGTAAGAGGTTTCGTGAATCAGCATGGCATAGTTGTAGAGGGACAACTCTTTAACCTGCATGTTTGAGGACGATTTAGACGCAGATTCGAAAGCCAGTAATGCATTCTTTTTATTACCGGTTTTTATATACGAATTGCCCAGATAGTAGAATGCCGATTGATTCAGCGCTTCATCTTTTCCGGTTGCCAGTTTCAGGTAGTTGATTGCTTTGGGATAATCCCCGTTTTTATAGAGAGAGCTCCCCAATATATACATGCTTCCGGGCAGAGGTGATTTGTCTTTTTCTGCATACTTCGTCAAATAGGAAACCGCTTTGTCGATATTGCCCTGGTAGAAATAACTTTCGCCGGTCATGCGGTAAAGTTCGCTAAGCCGGCTTTCGTTTTGTGTTTGATTCAAAAGTGCTTCACCGGTCGCAATAGCCGAATCAAAATTCTTTTTTACAAAATAAATCTGCGTAAGATAAAAACGTGCGTTTTCGCTAAATTCGGGATTGTTTTTTACCGCTTCGAATCCGTCTGTTGCCTGGTCGAATTGGCGTTCGCGGTAGTCATACCATGCGGTATAATAGGTAGCGGCATCGTTGTATTTGGGACTGCTGTGTTGCAATTCGCGAAATAATGCTTTTGCTTCTTTTGCTGAATCGACAGAGAGGTAGGAGTAAGCCAGACGATACTGGCAGTCTGCTTTCTCTTCTGATGACAGAAATTGTGTTTTTACATCAAGCAGCTTTTCAATGGTTTCAGTAAACTCGTTTCTGAAAAAAGAATTGCTTCCCAATAAAAAACGTACGCGGTCAGCCCAACGTGATTCAGGATGATTACGCAGAAACTCTTCCAGTTGTCCGTGAGCCGAATCTTCGCCGGTCTGATATGCCGCAGTCGCCAACATGTAATCAGTTTCACAGATCAGGTCTGCTTCGGAGGCCGAAGGCTTGTATTTCTTCAGTTGTTCGATGCAACCTTTGTAGTTCCCTGTTGCAAACATCTCTTTTCCCTGATAAAACAAAGATTCTTTTCCCGTCATTCCCGGAGCAGCCGGATATTGCGCGGCAGCATACCCTACGGTTAAAGATAATGGTACGGCAATCAGAAATTTCTTCATATTAGATGGCTTTTATCAATCAGATTTTCATTTCCCCGGTACATGGTCGGTTTGTGGAATGGAGCAAAGTGCAAATATAACCTAAAAGTTGAGGTTACCGGTAGCTTTGACCAGAAAACGCTCTAAACCGATTCGTACCGATGTTAGTCCGAATTCAGCCGGATTGATTTTATCCAGCGGGGCAAAGAAGGACTCTTCTACATCGTCGTTCGCCTGGAGCTCTTTTGAGTTTTCTACCTGGATGGCATAAAACATGTCCAGTGTGTGTACCTCAAAATTGGAATACATATATCTGTTGGGCAGGGAAAACAGATAGTTTACCTCTTTGGCTATGAGGCCGGTTTCTTCTTCCACTTCGCGCATAATTGCCTCTTCGCCGCTTTCATCCATATCTACAAAACCGCCGGGCAGGTCGAGTGTGCCTTTCGCCGGCTCGTGTGCACGACGGCATACCAGCAATTCGCCTTTTTCATTCAGGATAAAAGCTACAGTAGCCGATGATGGGTTGAAGTAGTAGATGAATCCGCAGCTATCGCAGATGTTTGCTTTGAAATTGTGTTCGTGAAAAGATGAAGAGCCGCACTTGGGGCAGAAGTTGAATTGATGCAGTGGGTGTTTCATAACATCAGTGTTTTTTTCTACACAGAGAAAACGCAGAAGTCAAAGGTGGCCACGAAGGGATGGAATGTTATTTTACTCTGAGGTTTTCTGCGTAACTCTGTACTGTTTGGGATTGTGTTAAAAACAAAAAAGAGGTAATCCAACGGAAAACCTCTTTTGTGCGGATGAAGGGACTCGAACCCCCACGCCTCTCGGCACCAGATCCTAAGTCTGGCGCGGCTACCAATTACGCCACATCCGCTTCGGATTTGTGATTGCAAAGGTAGTGCAATTTTTTAATCTGGCAAATTTATTTTTGAAATAAAGTAGGGTGTATTGCCTGCTGTATGGCTTGTGCGTTTGATTATCATGTGTTTATATAGTGGAATTTTTTTTGTTTAAAAGAGAGATTTGTCAGTACTTATAGTTCTTTCGAATAAAAAAGCAGGCCAACCCGGTTGATATGTTCGATTAAATCAGGGTTGTTGATTTGGTGATAAATGGATAGATCGATGGTGTAAGGCAAAAGCAGGTCATCCAATCTGATGTTTATACTGTTTATGATATCTAATGAGAGATTCTTGCCTTTAAGTGTAAGGTCGATATCTGAACCGGGTTTGTAGGTTCCTTTAGCACGTGAACCATACAGAATTGCAGTGTCAATTTGTTTAAATTCGGAGAAAATCTGCCGGATTAATTCAATTGTTTTATCATCTAAACCAAACATCATAGGAGGATCTCCATTTTTTGTTTAAATTCAGTGAATAGATCGAAGTATTTTTCTAATATCGCTTCTACGATTTCATCAGCTGTGTCTTCATTGTAAGTATGTGATGATTTAATACGACTTTCAATCATTTTCATCCAGCCTTGTCCATCAGAAATCAGTCCTCTTCTGAAAGCCATTCTGATAGCATCCCGGCTTCCCTGAATGTTAACTTCTCCCTGATTTTCGTAATAATCTTTCATTACATTCCAGGCAAGTTCGTAAGTGTATTCGAAGGCCTGGATTAATCCTTGCTCTTCCATCTCGTTCAGTTCACCGTGGTCAATAAACTTTTTGAGTTGAGTATAAGCTTTGGTGTAATTGGTAAAACGTTGTATCCAGCGAATGTCAGTATCTTGATCCATAGTTTTGGATTTAGTATGTATAAATGGTCATGCAAAACAGATAGAACAAAGGTAGTGATTTTATTATTTGTTATTGATGTTAAATCCCAAAAGCAAGCTGATCTTTCTTACTATGAAGCTGTCCCAAAAGTGCGAAATATAATAATCTAAACGCAAAGTCACGAAGATGTAAAGACGCAAGGTGTTTATTTATAACCCGATAAAACTTTGTGCCTTTGTGTTCTTTGCGTTCAGTATAATTCTTTTTAGACAGCCTCATATCGGACGGGATTTTACGCTATCGGTACATAAATTTCCGTTTTCAGTTTCTCCGGAGCTGTGACTTTAGGATTGCTGATGTACTTCTCGAAACAGGGAGCATCGCGCAATGTACATCCGCTTTCGGGAAGCCAGTGTCCGAAGATGGTGTCATATACCATTCCCAGTTTGTCGTAACTACCCTGATAGAGAAATACTGCATATTTGCCACCGCTAATGGTTTTGACACCAATTTCTCCCTGCGGTACAGCCGGCTTTTTAATGACCAGGCAAATGTCGGTACGGAGCTTTTCGCTTTCTGTAACCTTGGGGTCATCGTAGTAAACACAAATGTGTTCAGTACCTGCGCTAAAAAGCTTTTGTTCCTTCACACACCCCCAGAGTTGGGTGTAAGCGCTTTCGAAGTCAAGAGATGAATAACTGCCTGTTTGTCGGATGTAGAGTGCTGTCTTTTCTTCCAGCTCCTTGATTTTCGGGGCTTTGAGGTTTAATTCTGTGTTGATTGCTGCTGGTTTCATGATTACGAAGTTTTTATTGTTGCGGAATTCGGTGGGGGAGATCCCATAATATTGATTAAACACTTTTGTTAACGATGAGGGGGGAATCATATCCCACACTATATGCAATTTCCTGTACCGATAGATCGGAATAGCGTAATGAACGGGCTGCTTTTTCTACCCGTAACCTGCTTATATATGCACCGGGAGGCTCTCCCAGAAAAGCTTTCACGATGCGGTGGAAATGGTAAGGTGACAGGTTGCTTAGCTCCGCCAGTTTATGCAGATCAAGTGCTTCATCGAGGTGTTCGTTGATGTATTCCGTCAGTCGGTTGATGCGTTTGATGTATTCGATTCGGGTATCAGGTTTTGGATTCATATTATTTGTTATTGATATTGCAAAGATAACCCAGTCTGGGGAGGATTGCTTTTTCGATCTTGCTGTTTTGTAGGAGTGTTATTCTCTTTTATTTGTCAGCTGAAGCAGACGGTATGATTTGAGGAAAGTGCAATCAACATCTACAGAGTCTATTTCACCCGTCTTACGGTAGGTTCTGTAATCAAGCCATCATCAGATATAATTTTCACAGAAGCCCGATTCATTACCGTCTCGCTTTAGCGGACGGAATAAAGGGATCTTTCTGATTTCCGGCTTTAGCCCAATCATTATCTTTTGGTTAAAGCAGAATTGTATTTATCCTTTCTCTATTCCATCAGCTAAAGTAGACGGCAATGATTTGGAGACAGAGTGATCAATATCTACAGAATCTATTTCACCTGTTTTTCAGTAAGTCCTGTTGTCAAGCCATCATCAGATATAATTTTCACAGAAGCCCGATTCATTGCCGTCTCGCTTTAGCGGACGGAATAAAGGGATCTTTCTGAATTCCGGCTTTAGCCGAATTATTTTCTTTTGGCTAAAGCAGAATTATATTTATCCTTTCTCTATTCCGTCAGCTAAAGCTGACGGCAATGAATTGGAGACAGAGTGATCAATATCGATTGAATCTATTTCACCTGTCTTACAGTAGGTCCTATAATCAAGCCATCATCAGATGTAATTTTCACAGAAGCCCGATTCATTGCCGTCTCGCTTTAGCGGACGGAATAAAGGATTTTCCGGAAAAAGGCTTTAGCCGAATTTATTTTTCTTTGGCTAAAGCCGAAATGTAATTGTCCCCCCGTATTCTCTGTGTAGCCTACATATAACCTCAAAAATCCAAATATACCGCAGTAGGCCGTTCGGCGTATGGCTCCGGCTGTACATCGTCAGAAAAACAAGGCCTCCGGCCTTACCTTAATGTAAAATCGATATAACATTAAGTATTCTTCAACAAAGACAACGCGACTATTAAACTGAAAGCAGATTCAGAATAGATTGCTGAATCCTCATTCTTATTTTAGCTTCGCTTTATTGTGCCAGCCCAGAGGCTGGCTTTTAGCTTTGATATAGCGAGACGTTATGCCAAACGGCCTGATGGATCGAAATAATACCAAATTGAGCGTCATCTCAATCTAATCTGGCTTAGAAACAGATACCATTTATTTGATTGTTTTTTTGTTTTTCTCCATTTACCCTCGGTTTTCTTAAGTATATTCTTTATAAGTTCATCATAGTTATATGAAGTGCAATCATATCCTATTCGTTTGATAATCCGAATTTCCTTTATGCGAAGTTTACTATCAAAGAGAATACAATAGCGAACAAAAGCATTAAGCTCTATGTAGTTATAATCCTTTCGATTAAAATAAAGACTATCGAAATATATATTCAATAATTTCCAACCTCCAATATAGTCCACATCACTACTCACATTAATCGTTTCTTTTTTATTATTAAAGTAAACAATGGAGTCTGACTGTCCTTTTCTACTGTGTAACTCGAGCAAGATAACGCCATCAACATCAAATAAGGAATCTTTTGATATGTTTTGACCTTGTCCATTTACGTAGAATAACATCATAATAAGCACAAATATCTTTATCTTAATAATCATAACCCACCCTTTTTTAACAACATTCTCTCTTTTATTATATATTCCTCGTTAACGTCGGGGTCTTTATGCGTATAACACTTTCCACCAGACCGGAGATATAGCACAACATGGCCAAATTCATGGGCTGCACCTACTGAGCCGTATTTCCATTGCCATTAATAATTACTTGAATATTTTTATTAGTTGAATTTTGTCCAGTTATATTATTGCCAGGTACTAGAGTACGTCCAGTATTACCACTGAATGATTTTCCCCCAGGCATTCCATAACTTTTTACAGAAGCTGCTAAAATAGGATCTTTGTTAGTGTCCGTTTCGAATGGTGTTTTAAACTTAAGCTGAGAATCGCTATCTGAGAATTTCTCGGCTAGCGGATCCACAAACTACCAAATAACAAACCAGTAAATAACAATTCCTTTCTTTGTATTAACACATACCCCCTTTGAGAAGCCATTTTTCCATCCCTCGGGCATATGCTCTGATGGTTTCAGACCTTTCCAATAGCTTCCAGATTTTGATTCCAATAAATAGATTGTAAAGTCTTTGGTCAATCCACATGGTGATTCGCTTAAATAAACATCTTCTGACTTTACGCCTATACTGGAAAGATCGCTTTTCTCGAAATAAGGAATCGGATAATAATACCGATGATTAATGATAATTTTATTGTAAAACATTTCCAGAGTGGGATCCTCGTAAATTAGAGATTTACTTCTTACAGAGATAATATTAGTGTCAACGGCATTGTATATTGTTATCGCTTTACGCTTGAAACTTGAATCAATAGATACACTTCTTTTATTGTTAAAATCAAAATACATAAAATAGATACATTCGTTTGTCGTGTCTTTTGTCTCAGGCATACTATAAGCCCTATCTATCTGGGCTGGGAAGAAGTCCACTAAATGCGATGGAAAACTATTTAATCTTTCGGTATATTTGTTTTGAACATACTGATTAAAATATTCTTTGCGCCTATCTTTGTTTTTACAACTTATACTGACAGTTGCTAAGACTATTGTTATAATTGCTAATTTTCTCATAATAGTTAAGGGATAATTATGTCAATTATATTTGACACAATATTTAAGATTGTATTAACGTTGTTAGAGTTTCTTTGATCATTAAATACCGCAGTCGGTCGTTAGAAAAACAAGGCCTCCGGCCTTACCTTAATGTGAAATCGATATAACATTAAGTGTTCTTCAACAAAGACAACGCGACTATTAAACTGAAAGCGGATTCAGAATAAACGCTGAATCCACATTCTTATTTTAGCGTCGCTTTATTGTGCCGGCCTCTGGGCCGGCTTTTAGCTTTGACATAGCGAGACGCTATGCCAAACGGCCTTCACTTACAGCCTTCGGCGAACCGGGTGGGCTGTTATAATGCCAATTTACACATTATGACTTCTATGATTAATATGAATTTAAACTACCTGGGCCAATAAAAATAAACTCTCCATTGATATATTATATTAATTAATAGGGGGCATCTGAATACCCTTTTTCTTTTTGGGAATACGTTTTAATCCATAATCTTTATAATATCTAAAGTCAATTCGTGCATCTAAATCATTAATTACAATTATATGTGTCTTAAACTTATTGATTTTTGGCACACTGTAATTATGTGCATATACATAAATTGTATCATTACTAGTTTTATATAATAGTGACCCTTCTCCAAAATCATAATCATTTTCAGTATCTATATCTTCATTATTCAATGAGATTAACACTTTACTTTCATTCCAACCCCAATTAATATACTTAATATAAACAACCTCTTTGTTTACTGGATTTGCAAATTCAGCAATATCAACGATATTAGAACATGATATGACAATCATACACAATAAAACAAAATATAATGTTTTCATTTTTTTTTGCACTCTAATAACTTTTTAAATATTTAAGCAATTCCTCCTTAGGATCGACAGCAGTAAACCTCCCGCTTGCAGCATAGTAGCCCCTTGCCCCATAGTCATACATATCATATCCGTGCATTTGGATGAACTCTTTGCCGTTGTATTTATAAGGTTGCTCACTTGGGTATGAGCCTTCAGCCCACGGCAAACCACTGGGGTAATACTGCGTACGTTGTATGGTTCGATTTCTATTGGCTAGCCATACTTCCCGAATGTTTCCTAAATGATCTTTCCGGTAATAAGTATAATAAGCCATCGGTGCATAATACCCTTCCGGATTATGTATCCTTGATAAATTAGAACTACCACTCCTGTCAGTTGATGATTACCATTCTTAAACTGAATGGTATCCGGTAAATTTAGCAAATTATACCTGATCGTAACAATCTCGCGATCTAAATCTTTTATCATATTACCATTTTTGTCGTAAGAAAATTCTACTGTTGTGTTCGATTTATCATTGTACTCCTTTCTCGGCACCTGCAAACTAAACAATGTAGACCCACAACAATGGCTGACTGATGTCTTGCAGCGTATTCCAAATCATAGCATTCAGAAACTTGATGAGCTTCTCCCCAATTACTGGATTTTTTAGGTGTGTACTTTGCCGAAGGCTTACGTTTTGGGCACGGGTTACACTTTCGCTAAACCCGCGCCAGTGGGGGATTGTGAAGCTGGCCAAAGCCTTTGAGGTAAGCGTGGATTTTCTGCTCGGTGAAGGTGTAAAAGCTTCTTTCGACAAAGAGATGCTCCGAAGGCTCGATTAGATGGAGAATCTCCCGGAAGAAGAAAAAAGACTTATCTTCAATTATATGGACCTGGTGATCCGAGATTATAAAATGAAAGCGGCGTATACTAGTAGATAACAGAAAAGCCCGGCACTGCCGGGCTTTTCTGTTATCTACTTGGCCTTCAACTATATTCTATAAAAACATCCTTTTCGACCTTGCTGATACCATCCTTTTCTATAAAAAATATAAGATTCTTTTCTCAAACAAACTCTAAAAAAATTAGTATTGGCTTTAATAGACTTTTCATCAATGCATATAGTTTTATTCCTCTCGACTATAGATGAATAAAATACCATAAAATCCATATTCAATGATAGTTTGAACAGTTTACTGAAAATAGATTTCTGGCTTTTTCTTTCGTCTTCTATAAGAGATATACAATAATCGTTGTTGAGTTTATTTATCGTAAAAGATACGCTATACCCTCTTTGTAATATTCCATCGGACGAAAACGACTCATGCCTTGTTAATAGCGATAGACTCTCAAAAAGAGTAGCATTTTTTACGGTAAAAATTTTTGTATGCCTTAAATGCTCTCCCGATCCACCATTAAATCGATAACTAATTATCAAGAATCTATTTAAGACTATATACATAGTGTCTATTTCTTGAACATCGCATATTTTAATTGTATCAAAAACATTGTGGTCTCGGTTTGTTAAAACGATGTTTTGAGAAGCCCAGTCTTCCCTAACATTCACACCAACTGATCTATTGCTCGCGAAGTCCAATAATTCAATATTTCTTTCAGTTTGACTAAATAATTCGGTTGAATCAAACCACATGCCAAACGCAATAAACAAAATAAACAGCAATTTTCTCATGGCCAAACGCTTTTATAATGTTTTGGATTCTCCGATTTATTTGGATTGTACTTAAAGAAGGTTGTTCCTCCTTTTTCCGCAGTCTTTGAGTAAACCTTTTTATCGTATTGAGTCCAATTCCATCCAGGGTTCTTAGCATTCTTTTGACTTGTTGCATTCCAAAAAAATGCACCATTGGTATTGTCTCCAGTCAATGGTGACAATGCGCTCATTGCACCTTCCACTCTGACTCCAACATTACTGTCTAAGGTCTCTTTAAGGGATTGCCCCATTACTTTATTATATTGCTTTCCATCGATAGCATCAAAATCTTTTTTACCTCCAATTTTATCTACAAAACCTGATTTCAAATCAACATCTTTATAATCCATTCGGTTAAGCATAACGTTAGCAATGCCAGTCGCTTCATCCTTGTTGTTTGTTGCTTCGCCTACTACGATTGCTACAAATTGTTTTACACCATCGGCATCTAATGTTGTATATGCCTTTTCTCCAGAATCATTCTTCCCTGATTCAACCATGATACGATCCGGTTTATCATTCGCCACATATTTGTCTAACTTCCCTTCTTTGCTAAAACTATAATCGCTTCTACCATCCGGATCAACCCTATTTATAGGGTTATTACTGCAAAAAGCATAAGTGGATATTTCAGGATGTTTCTCCGCCAGCGGATCGACAGTAGTAAACCTCCCGCTTGCAGCATAGTAGCCCCTTGCCCCATAGTCATACATATCATATCCGTGCATTTGGATGAACTCTTTGCCGTTGTATTTATAAGGTTGCTCACTTGGAGATGAGCCTTCAGCCCACGGCAAACCACTGGGGTAATACTGTGTACGTTGTATGGTTCGATTTCTATTGGCTTGCCACACTTCCCGAATGTTTCCTAAATGATCTTTCCGGTAATAAGTATAATATGAAGCCATCGGTACATAATACCCTTCCGGATTATGTATCCTTAATAAATATGAACTGCCACTTCTGTCATTTGATGAACAATATTCAAGATTGTCTATATAACAACTCGCTGATTCACTTAGATCTCCAAATGGATAATTATAAACCGTTCCTTCTGTGATAGGAGCATTCAGTGCTGTGATAAGCGTTATATACTCCGTCTTTAATTTCCGGCCATCAGCAGAATAAATATTCGTTATCCGATTACCATTCTTAAACTGAATGGTATCCGGTAAATTTAGCAAATTATACCTGATTGTAACAATCTCGCGATCTAAATCTTTTATCATATTACCATTTTTGTCGTAAGAAAATTCTACTGTTGTGTTCGATTTATCATTGTACTCCTTGACGGCATATTGATTTTGCGATCCATATCGGTCTGTTACAGATTTCACTTGATTTCCATCGTAGGTCATTGTTGAGAAATTTTTATTATCAAGCCATCATCAGATATAATTTTCACAGAAGCCCGATTCATTGCCGTCTCGCTTTAGCGGACGGAAAAGGGTTGCTATATGTTTGACATGTATTTGATTCGTTGATTTTCCAGAGATAACCCAGAGATGTCCCAGAGATATCCCAGTGATGTGCCTGTTTATATATAATCTGAAATATCTCTGGAATATATGTAAAGTGAGTATATATTTACTAAATTTGTAATATTGATCAATAGTATGGCAAGGTTATATCAACCATATAACAAAAGTATACTGGAAGGTGTGGTTTGGTATTCGTGAGGAGGGCGCAATTGTAATTACAGCATAAAAATAAGGATGTTACAAATTAATAATCAATTAGTATGGCAAAAATTAAAGGTGTTAACCTGATGACCGGCGCAATTGGCGGCATCACGATGTATACGATGAAGGGGCACGAAGGAGTAATTGCCCGGGCCAAGGGAGGTCCAAGTAAGTCCAGAATAAAACGTTCGGCCAGTTGTGCCAGGATACGTGAGAACAATGCCGAATGGGTGGGTTGTACCAAGATGAGCTGTGCAGTGCGGAAGGCCTGCTACACAGGTAAGCGACTGGCAGATTATAATACCTCCGGGCCGGTAAATGCACTGATGAAGCAGATTCAGAAGCTGGATGAGGCGGTAGAGCAGGGGAATCGCGGTATTTACCTGTCTAAGCATAAAGCGGTGATAGCAGGGTTTAATTTTAATAAGTATCATACGTTTGATTCGGTTATGAAGATTGCACCCCGTTGGAGTCTGGATCGGGAGTCGATGACTGCACGCGTTATAATTCCGGCATTCAGTGGAGAAGTGTCACTGAATAACTTTACAAAGTTGCCGCTGTTCCGGTTAGCCGCATCGCTTGGTGTGGTTTCGGATATGAAAAGTGACTGTGGTAAAAATGTAACTTACTTTCCGCTTAACGCTAATGCTGCATCCTGTCTGCGCGAATTGACTACCGAATGGGTATCAACTAAAGCTTCTTTTCCCGAACAAATTCTGGAGTTTGATCTGAAAGATGAGTTTGTTACTCACCTGACTGACCCCGATACGATGCTCCTTTGTGTAGGAATTGAGTTTGCTTCGCTCGGCCCCACGGGTGAACCGATGCAGGAGAAGTATGCGGGAGCGGGGAAAGTGTTGGATGCGGGGTGATGGATTCAAGGGGTTCATGGGTTGTCTTTGTGATTGTGAAGAACAAGCTTCCCGGATATTTGTTTTCATACTATACAGATATGAATAAATGTAGCTATGAAAATGAAAACCGGACTTAAAGGATTGCTTTTGGCAGCTGTCGTTCTCATGCCTGTGATTGTGAGTGCTCAGGTAAAAGACACTCTGTCCAATTCGGCAAAGCTGGATTCTATCTATAATCTTCAAAAGAAAATATACAAGGAGGTTAAGAATGAGCCGCTTGCCCATAAGAATTTTGGGGTGGAAATCAACGTACTCCGATTGTTGCTGATGGATAAGGCATTTACTTTCAGTGGAAGCTTTTCGCTGTTCAATGTAAACCGTCATGCTGAAATTGCGTTTCCGGTATATTATCAGAATCCCAAAAATTCAGCCGACTTAACAGAGTTTACGCTGGATTGTCATTACCGGTATTTTCTGGGGAGATATCAAAACGGATTTTATCTCAGTGCATTTACCAGATATGCCTGGCTAAGCGGGACATTGGGGAGGAATGAATTGTTTGATACTCCATCGCCCGGGATAAAAGACACTGAGCATAAATTGGGTGTAGGTGTGGGCCTGGGATATCGGATTTTTTCGTACAGAGGATTGTATTGGGGGACAAGTCTGAGTCTTGGACGATACTTTATTGGAAAGAATAATAGATTTGCAGGAGAGTTTCTTTCTTTGGATGATGATGAGGAATTTATTCTGGATATTGAACTTTTAAAATTCGGTTTGTCTTTTTGAGTAATGAGAACGATTTAATATCGTATTTTTTATCACTCTGATTACACAGAATTTGAAAAATGAGACAATAAATTAGTTCTGTTACTTAAGTAGAAATCGGTCCATCTTATTTCAACCATTTCCCCGGTTTTTGCTTGACTTGTTCTTTTATAGGAAAACGCCCGGCTTCCATTTCGGAAAGCCGGGCGTTGTTGTTACTATATATTTACTCAAAAGAGAGTGAGTGAATATGTTTTTCTATATCGGCAGGACCCATATAGATACGTTTCTTAAATGCTTTGTATTTCTCTGTCGCTTTTGATTTATGCATGGCGTAATCAGCCCAGTCGTAAAGTTGCCAGCCGAGTCCGTGCTCTATGGTCAGTTTGTCGATCTGGTATTCAAAACGCTTTTTGCGGTTTTCTTCCAGGTAATCCATTGCACGTTTGAGCAGACCTGCATGTCCGCGGCGTTCGTAATCTACAATGTGGGCAATCTCATGAGCCAATACACCGATCTGGGCGTTGAGCGGTACATCCTTAAGTAATACACCGTTGAAATTCTCCTTTTTATTGATCCGGATGATATAGCTGCGGCGCGAGGCTGTTTGGTTCCTGCGTATGGCGAACAACGAGAAGATGGCCGGGCGACAGGTTGCCGTTGTTTGCAGATCGGAAAACTTTACCTTGATTGGTGTATTCTTTAACTCAGGATAATAGGAGAGTGCGATAAGCATCTGGTATTTATACTGTTCCGGGCAATCCAGTTGCTCTGCATAATCATGCAGCAGCTCATTTTGCCAGGTGTCAATTGACTCATTTTGTTGTTTGGTCTGAGGAGCTTTCGCTGAAGAGAAAAAGGCCCTTTTAAACAATGACGGAACGTTGATATGAAAGAACTTACGTAGCATTTTAAAGTAAAAGAATTGGTCGGCTCAAAGATAGTTTTTTTGTCGGAACTCTATTCTTCCCCGTATGTATTTTTAACCATAAAAGCCGGTTAGATACGGCTTTTGAATAACTCTTTTGCAATGATAACAATAATTCCGATATGAGATATCAGGTATCCTTATCCCGGTAAGAGATATGCATTATCCCGAGATGTATTTCCCTCCGGGTAACTTATTAATCAGAAAAATGATTGTCGCGGAAACAATCAGGCAAACAATGGTAGTCAGAGGAATGGCAAGTACCGGATGAGTGCAATTCCAGTGGATGCCGAACCAGTTAGCCATACGCGAAAGCACCAATACATGCACCAGGTAAATACCAAAACTGTAGCGGCTGATAAATCCAAGTACATTAATAACGGTCTGGTTTCCGATAGACAGATTTTTAAAGAACAGAAAGAGGGTTGCTGCCATCAGCATGATGTTGGGCGAAAGTGGGTTAAACCAATTTCCTGCAGCCTTGTGTTGCTGATAAGATAGGTAACAGGTCATGCCGATGGTATAACCGGCGCTGAGTGTGAAAAGGAGGAACGCAATTGTTTTTTTTCTTTTAATCGTTGAAAATGATAGTTTAGACAGTAGAAAACCTAAGACTAAATAGCCGCCGTAATCTGTGAAGTAATCGAGACGAAGTTTGGGTTTGTAAGGCTCTAATGCCGGTAGATTAAGCATTTGAAACCCAAACCAGATGATCAGGAAATAGTAAATCTCTTTGCGGGGACAATTCCGGATCCATTTTCCCAGGATGGGGATAAAGAGGTAAAGTCCCATAATCATATAGATGTACCAAAAATGGTAGGAACTGCCGTTCAGTAGTTGTTTTCCGATCCATGATGTGGTTTTGGCAAGTTCAAACGTATAACCGTGAAGTTGTTTAAAGTACAGATTGACGGCGATATAGACCAGACTCCAAAAGAGAAAGGGATAGAGGATTCGGGTAAAACGTCTCTTTAGAAAATCAGATAGGGGGTATTCGCGGTCTAACAGGAAAACACCGCTCAGCATGACGAAAACAGGAACACCAAAACGTACAACGCCGTTGAAAAAACAGCCGGTTTGCCAGTAAGAACCGGATATTTTCCCGAACTGCGTCAGAATGCCCGCTGAAGCATGAAGCATGATAATGGCAATGGTGGCCACTGCCCTCAGATTATCGGCCCAGATGAGTTTAGGTTTTGCAGGCATTGTTATTTAATCTATCCGGATGTCGTAACTGCGTAATAAACCCAATACACCGGGGTATGCAAACCGGGCTTTCTTAATTCGGTTGATAGCGGGATCGATTGTGTAGTCGCTGGCTGTACGGAGGTCTGCTTTGTCCAGAATTGTGCGGTCGAAAGCCGCGAGATGAAGATCGCATTGGTGGAACACAGCTTCGGTAAGATCTGTCTCTGTGAAATCGCTTTCGCGTAGAGAACAATCTGTAAAGCGGCACTTTTTCATTTTTCGTTGAAAGAATGATGAATAATCTACCTGACACTTGCGGAATTCAATGGCAAACATAAACTTCGAACAAGGATGAAAATCAACGCCCATCACTTTGCAATCAAAGAATCGAACGTCTTTCAATCCCGTGTCGTTCAGCTTTACCATAGTCAGATTGCAGTGTTCGAAGGTACATTCTACAAAGTCATTGCCGGATAGGTCGGATTTTGAAAAATCACAGTGGCTGAAGGTGCAGCGGAGATATTCATTCCCCGAAATCTCTTGTTCGGAGAAATTTAACTGATGAAAGGTCTGGTCTTCGTGAAGAATGTCGGGCATGGTTTCTTTGCATTTGAGACTGCAAAGTTAGTAGAGTTTTGGAGATTATATTACTCAGGATTACGCAGAGTTTACGGAGTAGAATTACAGAAATACCCCATAGGACTACTATTATAATTATAATGCCGGTTTTGGAATTGTATCATTTTTCAAAAAAAATCTCAGTATGATTCTGCTGCAACTCTATATACCTCTGTGGTATAATTGAAAAAGACACAAAGATCACAGCATTTTATCTCTGTGGTTCTCTGTGTCTTCTCTGTGTATCTCAGTGAAATAATTATGCAAACGGATGTGATTTTACCACCGTTATCTTTTTATTAATCAGCTTGGTGATATTTTTCATATAATGCGCCTCTTCACCGCAGCAGAAGGATAATGCTACTCCTTCAGAACCGGCTCTTCCGGTACGACCGATGCGGTGCACGTAAGTTTCAGCTACTTCGGGAATTTCAAAGTTAATCACGTGACTTAGTTTTTCCACATCAATACCGCGTGAGGCAATATCAGTGGCCACCAATACACGGATGGTACGATCCTTGAAGCCTTTTAGTGCTTTTTCGCGGGCTGCCTGCGATTTGTTGCCGTGGATAGCTTCGGCTTTGATTCCGTGTTTGTTTAGTTCCTGTGCTACTTTGTTTGCTCCGTGTTTGGTGCGGGTGAAGACTAATGCATGAGCAATCTCTTCTTCTTCGATTACATACTTCAGCAGTGCCCGTTTGTTCTCTTTGGTAACGTAGTAAACTGACTGATCCACCAGTTCGGAAGTCGAAGATACAGGCGTCACGGCTACGTGAACCGGTTGGCTCAGCATCTTTTGCGACAAAGCCCGGATTTCGGGTGAAACAGTTGCCGAGAAGAAAATAGTCTGGCGCTGAGCCGGTAATTTAGCAATAATTCTATTGATGTCGCGAATGAAACCCATGTCGAGCATACGGTCAGCTTCGTCCAATACGAAGTAGCGGATGGTATTGAGCTTTATCACGTTTTGTTGCATCAGGTCGAGTAACCGGCCCGGTGTGGCAATCAGGATGTCAACTCCGTTGCGAATAGTCTGAATCTGCGGATTCTGATTGACTCCGCCAAAGATCACCGTGTGTTTTAATCCCGAATTGCATCCGTATTCCCTGAAGCTATCGCTGATTTGCAGTGCCAGTTCACGGGTAGGAGCCAGTATTAAAGCCTGTATAGTGCGACGCTGCGGATTCGATTTATTGGCGGAAAGCATTTGCAGAATAGGTAATGCGAATGAAGCTGTTTTACCGGTACCGGTTTGCGCACAGCCAAATATATCTTTTCCCTGAAGGATATGTGGAATTGATTGTGCCTGGATGGGAGTGGGAGTTGTGTACCCTTTTTTCTTAAGTGCCTCTAACAGAGGTTTGCTAAGATCTAATTTTTCGAATGTCATAAAACTGAATAATGAATGATTTGCAGCCGGCAATAACGTATCGTGAGCTGCGTTTTCGATAGTTGCCTATCTGCTTTTTTGCGAAGAATTAAGATTTAGAGAATTGTAAAGAGGAAGGTTACAGGTCTGTGCTAAAAAACAATCTTCAGTAAGAAGCATACAAAGGTAGCAAAATATTCTGATATTCAGTCTGTTCTAAAATATATAACTACTAAGGTACTAAAATCAACCGATTCTCAGGGATGTCATGGTTAACGATCCGTACACCGCTTTGTCGTTGAAGAAGCTGATGGATTCATTTTCTTTTTTTAATCCTAAAATATAGAGCAAAGGAATGAAATGCTCCGGTGTGGGAATTGCCAGACTAACGGCCTTACCCAACGAACTGTAATCGACAAGAGCGGAATAATTGTTTTGTAGAACAAGCGATTTTACTATTTGGTTGGCTTCAAGGGCCCAGTCATATCCTTCATCCGGTTGGTTCCAGTTGAGTACACGCAGATTGTGGACGATATTGCCGCTACCCACGATGAGTACACCTTTACTGCGAAGAATAGCCAACTCTTTGGCCAGTTCGAAGTGGTGATGGGGTGACATCAGGTAGTTGATGCTCAGTTGCACTACCGGAATGTCGGCTTCGGGGTAGAAATGTCTGATCACGCTCCAGGTACCGTGGTCCAGCCCCCACTTCTCATCCGGGAAGACGGGTGTGCCTGTTATTAGTTTTGTGACTTCTTTGGCCAGAGCCGGATTGCCCGGAGCGGGATATTGTACCTGGTAAAGTTCGCAGGGGAAACCACCGAAATCGTGAATCGTTTGTGGCTTAGCCATGGCGGTAACGTAAGTTCCCCTCGTTTCCCAGTGAGCTGATATACAGAGTATCGCAGAAGGGCGGGGAATTGTTACCGCCTGATTACGCCAACCTGCCACAAATTCATTTTCCTCAATGGCGTTCATCGGACTTCCGTGTCCCACAAACAGTGTGGGCATTAGCCCAACACTGTCTGTTTTTAGGTTTAGTTTGTTTAAATCGTTGAGTGTCATAGTTAAAGAGGTTACTGTGTTAACGCTTATTTGAGATTGAGTCTAATCGGGCAACCTCTTAATTCCTCTCTGTGAAAGAGTTGATGAGGTTGTTTACTCCTGAGCAAATTCCAGGTTAGCAAGCAGTTTAATTTCTTTGCCGACAACGGCGCTAAAAGCACTGGTTCCCACGTTGAAGTTTTCACGGTTAAGGGTGCCGTTTACAGTGAAACCGTGGTGAATTTTGTTATCCATCGGGCTTTTAGCTGCAGTATGCACCACTGTGAATGCGATAGGTTTTGTAACACCCTTCATGGTCAGGAATCCCGAAAGTTTGTAAACATTTCCTTTTACTTTTTTGAAAGAGGAACTTTTGAATGTCAGTGTCGGGTATTTGGCTGCATCAAAGAAGTCGGGGGTTTGTAGGTGTTGGTCGCGTTTTTCGATCTCTGTATTGATGGAATTTACCTGTGCAACCAATTCAATCTTAGCGTCTGTCAGGTCGGGTTTCGATGAACTGACCGTTATGTCAAATGATTTGAAGTTACCTTCCACGTTGGAAATTCCCATGTGTTTTACGCTGAAAGAAAGACGTGAATGATACTTGTCCAAAGTGTATTTGTTCTGAGCAAATGCAGAAGTTGCCAATACTAAAATGGCGGCGAAAGTTAATGCGAATGATTTCATAAGGCTCTAAATTTTAAATTGTTTACTGGATTATAAGTCAGGGCATCTGATTTGTCAGCCTCAGCTACTCTGACTGTTTGTTGAATTTGATATTGCAAAGATAGAGCCCGGGAGAGGGGAAGGGGTAACACTTTTGAGAAGTGGTGTGGTACTTTTGGGAAAAGATAGGCAGATATATATATCAAATGCCTGCAATACAGAATTACACGGACCTGAAATCTGTGTAAATCGTTTCAAAACATGGCTATCTGAATGCTAAGAAATCGGGGAGAAAGAAATCTTTTATTTACCTGAGTATGACATTGTGCATTTGGTTACGGAATTCCGTTGGAGTAACGCCTTCTTTTTTGGAAAATACACGTGTAAAGTAAGATTTTTCATTGTACCCCAATTCAAAACCGATCTCCGAAATGGAGAGAGCAGAGTTCATCAACAGTTGTTTGGCTTCGATAAGCTTGCGGGTTTCTACTATTTCCGATACGCTTTTGTGGAAGACATTCTGGCAAATGAGGTTGAGGTTGCGCACCGAGGTATTCAGCTTGTCTGCATAGAATTGCACCCCGACCGGGCGTTTGTAGTTTTCCTCCAATATCTTCAGGAAGTTGTGGAAAGCAATTTGCTGATTGTTGGATGAGTCGCTGACAGCCCGGGGTTCATTGTTGTTTTCAGCTTCTAGTTTGGCCAGCAGGGCAGCCAGCAGGTGACGGATAATGTTGAATTGCGGAACCGGCTTATTATATTCATACGCCATCATATTGCAGAGGTTGTTGATGGGACTCATGCACTCCATCGTTCCCAGTGAATAGTTTACCCGATCCGTAAAATTAGAGTAAAAGTGGAAGCGGGTATCAGGTGCCAGTTCGTTTTCATAGAGAACGATCCATCCGCGGGCATCATCTGCCGGTAGAAACTGGTGAGCCTTCCCTTTCGATACATAGACGAAAATGGGTGCGGTAATCACTTCCCGGTTGAAGTCTATGATGTGATCGGCTTTGCCTTCGGTCAGGATAATCAGCTCTTCAAAGTTGTGCTGGTGCATATTCTCGGGTGAGGAGTTGATTTTATCGATCAGCTCTTTATTTACTTCTACGATGCGAAAAGGTTCTTTCATACGTCATTGTTTTTTTGTTTTCGCTACGTATGGAACTCGCATACAATGTCATGCTCTTTGGTGAACATATGTATATGCTCGTTTCATAGCTCTGTTCTTTTAAACCGATAAACAAAGATAGCAAAAGTGCATAATAAAACCGACCTTGTGAAGAAGCCGGTTTTATTGTTCCTGCTATAATTAAACTGAGAATACGGGTAAAATGTTCTGATTATTCAACTGCAAATGTACCGTCTTGCAAATTGAGGGTGACATTATTGTCCGGAGTATTGATATCAGTCCACAGGGAGCCTAAAACCATTCCCAGTTGATCTGCACCCAGATTATGCAACAATTGTAACGTTTCAGGTAATGAAGCCGGTGGGGTTTCATCTCCGGCAAAGTGAGCCATAGTTGCATCCCGGAATGCAGGGGCAATCAAGCTGGCATAAGGATCAGGGACTCCATAAACATTTATCAGCAAATATTTAAAATATCCCTCCAGATGTACCGAAAGAAATTCCTTAGCATTTGAGTCGGCATCCGGTCCTAATAAATTCAGGATATTTTGGGGTGCAAAACTATATTTGCTGCCTTTAATCGTTAGCATCCGATAGGTGCATGGGTAAGCTGTGGTCGAACCGGTTTCGACATCGTACAGGAATTTATTGCCGTTTAGCCGTTTAGTAATATCATTGGCATGATAGTGACCGGTGAAAATTATTTTTAGTCCGGCATCCATAAGTGTATTGGCCGTGTTTTCCCAGTCGTCAATGACATAATCAGGGTCAATTGTTTTTTGGCCAGTGTAATGTTCGATTAGTCCATGGTGCATCATGCCAATTACAATTTTACCTTTTTTATTAGCTTCGGCTAATCGCTGTTTAAGCCAATTTAGAGTTTGTGGTTTGATAATTCCTCCCACAGTGCTTTGTGTCTGATTCTTATAATACTCGTTTGCATCTATGGCTATTATCCATAACCCTTTAATCGGTTCGCTCACATAACTCAGTGAATAAGGATCTTTGTAGAGTGAATTTATAAAACCGAACAGCGGATAAATGTACGGAATTTTATTTGCCTGAACAGATTTGACCGGATAGGTATTGGCTCCGTCAAATTTTACAGCTTCGGGATTATTGACATCATGGTTACCTACTGTAATACGAACCTGGATGCCTCTGATTAAAAATTTACTGAGGGTTGCGGATACCAGAAGATGACTTATTGCTTCTCCGTCTTTTGTTAAATCGCCGGGTATTAAAACTAAATCAGGTTTTTGAGCAATGATTTTTGATACGGCTGCCTGAAGTATTTTGTCACTATATTCAAGCAGTTTGGGATCTTTAGCAAGATATTCCTGAAAAGCCGCCCCATTATTAACAAGTAGAGAAGGGGCCATAACGTGAAGGTCTGAAATAATTGCTATCTTAAGTTCACCTGAAGATGTCGAAGCGCATTTGAGTGAGGAGTCATTCTCTTCCTGTTGTGCAGTCTGGTCAGGAATTTCATCTTTTTGACATGCAAAAAAAAGACTTAGGAAAGCAAATGAAATGATAAATGAAATCGATTTCATAAGTTTGAGATTTAGGTTGGTAATTAAATAAGATCGGATTTCAGATTAATGTAAACGAACAAATGAAATATATTCTACTAAAAATGTGCTGCGGCCGGGGGACTGTTGGGTAAAAAAAGAAAAATTTATAGCCCCGGATGCAGAAAGAGCAATTCAGAAATGAGCGAAGTTTCGGTTTGACAAATGGTAGTACACAAAGGTTAGATGGTGAATACCCAATCGCGGGCATTTAGGCTCAACGTTCAATACACAACAAGTATACATATAGAACAACTGAGAGGTGGTTCGGTTGGCAGAATAAGTTTAATTAATAGGTTAGTTTCATGAAAATGAGTAATTTTGCCACCAGTTTCAAAATAGCAAAATATGTCAACTGCAACATCAACTGAACTAACTTATAAGATGCTGGTCCTTGACCTCGACGATACCCTGCTTCGTGACGATTATTCGATCTCTGAACGCAATAAAGATATGCTGATAAAGGCGCAGGAGAAAGGAGTGAAAGTGGTACTGGCTTCGGGTCGTCCGACACCGGCTATGATTCAATTTGCAGAGATGCTCGACCTGGCCAAGTATGATTCGTATCTGATCTCTTTCAACGGGGGAATGATTACTTCAGTCAAAGAAAATGAAGTTCTTTTCGAGCAAAGTCTTACCAAAGAGGAGATCCATAGCCTGCATGACTTTAGTAAGGATAATGACCTGCATATTATCACCTATTCCGATAAAGGGATTGTAAGCGAAACTAATTCGGAATATATCGATGTGGAGATCAAGCTGACCGGACTTCCTCATCATAAAGTTCCCTGTTTCAAAAGCGAAGTACAATCTTCAGCTGTAAAATGTATCCTATTAGAGAATCCTGATTATCTCAGGACAATTGAAACGAAGCTGAAAGCTGAACGCTCTGACTTAAGCGTTGCACGCTCAAAGCCGTTTTTTCTGGAAGTGATGCCTAATGGAATCGATAAAGCTGCCAGCCTGGAGTTGTTAGCCAATATGCTGGGAATCAATCAAAGCGAAGTAATTGCTGTGGGAAATGCCGGAAACGATCTTTCGATGGTAGAATATGCGGGCCTTGGCGTATGGGTGGATAATGTCACTCCTGAATTACGTGACCGTGCAGATGTGATTGTCGCATCGAATATGAATGATGGTGTAGCCGAAGTGGTTGAGCGGTTTATATTGGGAGAGAACTAAGAAATTGACTAAACGCTGAATAAAATCAGCGATATTTGCTAAAAACGCTAATCTGAATCAGCATTTTAATCGATAATTGCTGATTTGGATTAGCGTTTTTTTGATTAGTGCGATTGTGCTTGTCGCAGATCAAAGTTTTACGAAAACACCGAATGCCCAGTATGAAGGATTCAGATAGATTGAAAATCTATTATCTGTTTTATCTTCTTTATAAGATGTATGGCTGTAATTTAGTCCGTTGAAATTAGCTCTCAACCCAATTTTTTTAGATAAGAAATAATCAAGCTCAGGGGATATACCAAGTTCTAAGAGGGTGTATTTCTGAGAATCGGCACCATTGGTTCTTTTTCCCCATCCATACCCAAATTCTGCTTTAACAGACCAGAATAAATTAGTTGATATTGGATTGAACTTTTGAATAAAAATACTAGGGGCAAAGAGCTTGTCTGAACTTTTGGTTGTGATAAAGGTATTGCCATTGGTTGTAAAAATGTTATCAATTGTATAAGAGGAGTTAGAGCTTCTTAACCCAAGATCAATTCCAATGGCAACTGATTTAGTTAGCATATAAGCTACATTAGGAGTGATGGTAAGGTAATTGTCTGTGGATGATCCTCTGTCGGAGCTGTTTTTTGAGTCATCATAAGTATAATTGAAATTTCCTCCTATTATTACATCTTTAGCGGAGAATTGGGCATTTGAAGCAGTATAAACTGTCATGAAAACACAGATTGATAGAACAAACTTTTTCATAATGATTTATGATTTTGAGTGGTGGATATAATTGAAATATTGTGTATAATGTATATATTATGTGCAAATGTAATAAAATGTTTTAATGCGAGGGTGTCGTAGATAATATTTTTAGCACACAAAAAGCCCAATGAAAGTAATTATTCATTGAGCTTTTTACATAGTGAATAAGAGAAGATATAATCGATTAAGTTTCGTTTCAGGCAGGCGTTATCTGAAATATTTTCCTGTAATATCAAACGGGTCAATTTCAATGACTCCGGTTGCTTTCAGCATGGCAGGCGGGTAAGTTTTGCCTGCGTGTTGAGGCGTATATTTCGCTACGACAGCATCGAGCACCTTTACGCATAACTCATCGTCTGATATCATTTTCCCCTTTCCCTGCATGATTACGCTTTGGTAGTCGGTGTTGGTATCGCAGGGGAGTTCTGCATCATGAATCAATCCGTTCATCCGGAATACCTCAAAACCGACCTTCGGATTTTTGGTCAGATTATCGATTTTTTGTCCGACACGAAGTCCATGGATATATATTTTGTTTTCCATCCAGACAAAGTGGACAGGGGTAATATAGGGAAATCCATCTTCCGAAATGGTCCCCAGGTTTCCTACTGATTCTTCAGTAAGTATAGTCTCTATTTCAGCCCTTGAAAGCTGATGTTCTTTCATTCTGCCTTGCATATTCTTCGTGTTTTTGATTATTCTGTACTTTTTAATTCAAATATTGTGCCGCAGCTATCTGATTGAATCGGATGTGAATTAATAACCTGAAAATGAACAGGGATAATAAAACGAAGATTTCGTACTATTGATGGAATGTAGCTTTTTGAAGTCGGATTCTACAAAATTGTAGCAATAGAAAAGAAATAAAAAAGAGTGTTTGTCACCAAACACCCTCCTGATATGCAAAACCGGGTATGATTATTTCGTCTTCTTTTTATCCTTCCTGACAAAGAGAACAGAATCCAGTGTTTTCTTTTTATTGGGCAATACCGGTTTTATTTCATGATATTTTGCCAGTTTGATATTCTGGTGAAAATCCAGTCCGCTCGTAGTTGCCTGTACATACCCTTTACGGATGACAAAATCACCGAAGCGCTCACCTTTCAGCCGCTCTTTAGAGAAACGTTCAAGGATTGGGGTAAGCAGACCGATCACTTCGTGCTCTTCTACCAACTCGGCATAAAGCTTATTAAGACGTTCACCTGAAAATCCGGCTCCAAGATAGAGGTTGTACTTGCCGGGTGATTTTCCTACCAATGCAATCTCACCAAGAAACGGGCGGCCACAGCCATTCGGACAACCGGTCATGCGGAAAAGGATATCCTCGTCGAGCAGGTTATACTTTTCGAGAATCTTTTCGAGCTTGTCTATCAATGAAGGAGCGTAACGTTCAGCTTCGGCAAAAGCCATAGTACACACCGGCAGGGCTACGCAGGCAATATTATTGCGTCGTAATCCGCTGAGCGGTTGGGTGAGATTCCATTTTTTTAGCAATGCTTCGATTTCCGCTTTGTCCTGTTCGTCAATATCACCGATAACAAGGTTCTGGTTACCGGTGAGGATAAAATTGCCTTTCAGTACCGATGCAATTTCACGTAAAGCCGTTTTAAGCTGCAGGTGCTTGTCGTCTATTACTTTTCCTCCCTGCACGAAAAGGGTAAAGTACCATTTTTCGTTATATCCTTTGCTCCAGCCCGGTTTATCACCGTTGCTGTCGAATTTAAACGGACGAGCTTCTGTCAGTTTATCTCCCAGTGCCCGATTGATTTCTTTCCGGAAGAAATCCGGACCAAGACGGTCGATGGTATATTTCAATCGTGAGAATTTTCGTTCAGAGCGATTACCATGGTCGCGTTGGAAAATCAATACAGCTTTGGCTGCGTCTACAATATCTTCTTTTTTTACAAATCCAATTACATCAGCCAGTCGGGGATAGGTGGTTTCCATACCGAAGGTTGAACCCATACCACCACCAGCCAGAAGATTATATCCGACCAGTTTGTCATTTTCGACTATCGCGATAAATCCCAGGTCGTTAGCAAAAACATCAACATCGTTGCGCGGAGGAATGGCGATAGCTACTTTAAATTTGCGGGGCAGATATGTTTTACCATATAGTGGTTCGTTATCTTCCTTCTTTTCTCCTCCGGCTACAAGCTCATTATCCAGCCAGATCTCGTGATAGGCAGTGGTTTGAGGTGTGAATTCCTTATGGATCTTCAGGGCATCATCGAATACTGACTGGTGAACAGGAGACTCCCAGGGATTGGCTGAAGTCATTACGTTACGGTTTACATCTCCACATCCGGCGAGTGAATCGAGTAGTGTGGCATGGATCTCCTGCATAGCCGTTTTCATTTTACGTTTGACTACCCCGTGAAGTTCAATCGCCTGACGTGTTGTCAGCTTCAGGGTTGGATTGCAATGCTTTTCGGTCAATGTATCCAGATCGAGCCATTGTTTGGGAGTAAGCACTCCACCCGGTACGCGGACACGGATCATAAAGCTGTAAAGCGGTTCCAGTTTTTGACGGCGGCGCTCTTCATCAAAGTCGCGATCGGTTTGCTGATATGCACCGTGAAATTTGATCAGTTGCTGATCATCCGGAGCCAAAGCTCCTGTAATCGGATCTGACAGACTTTCAACAATAGTACCGCGCAGATAATTGCTTTCGGCCTTAATGCGTTCGAGGTCTGATAATGGTTTATTGCTCATATTGTGTTTATGCGTTTTGTTGTTTGATGTTGGATGTTTCGTTCCCCGGGTTGAAACCCGGGGGGTATTCAGATTTAACCACTTTGTGGTTAGTCTCAATCCTAATTTTTAAAGTCCGGAGATAGTTTTTTAGTCTTCCTGAGCAAAGCGATAACTCCCTCTAACTCCCCATAACTACTTTTACTCCTTTTTACTACCTTTTACTCCCTGAGAAATTTAATACACATCTGTCTGATAACGTTTGGTGCGTTGCAGATTAACAATGTATTCTTCGGCCAGATCGTGTTTTAAGCCACCTTCTTTCTCAATAATTTTCAATAAGGCATGATTTACATCACCTGCCATTTTCTTCATGTCACCGCAGACGTAAAAGTGAGCTCCATTCTCGAGCCATTCAAATAGTTCACGGCTGTTTTCGAGCATACGGTCCTGTACGTAAACTTTTTTGGCGGAGTCGCGGGAGAACGCTACGCTCATTTTAGTCAGGGTCTTATCCTTCAGATGGCGTTGCCATTCCAGTTGATAGAGAAACTCGCTTTCTGAAAAGCGGTTTCCAAAAAACAACCAGCTTTTACCCGGGTTACCCAGCTCAGCACGATGCTCAGCAAAAGCGCGGTAGGGGGCAATTCCTGTTCCGGCACCTACCATAATAATTGGTGTTTGCTGATCGTCCGGTAATCGGAAGTTCGGATTACGTTCGATAAATAGAGGAGCACTTTCTTCTTCATAAATACGATCAGAGAGAAATACGGAACATAACCCGGTTTTGTTCCGTCCTTTGTTATTGTATTTTACCACACCTACGGTAAGATGGGCTTCGTCGGGATGTGCAAGCTGACTGGAGGCGATGGAGTAAAGACGGGGCTGAATTTTTCTCAGTAATGTCAGTAGTTGATCCGGATTGAATTTCTCCGGGTACAGCGAGAGCAAGTCTAACAGATCTTTTCCATGAACGAATTTCTTTAATTCCGAAGGATTATCCAGAATACTTTTTAGTTCGGTATTACCGGTAGATGCGGCAAAGCGGTTAAGTACGTCCGGAGTGAGTGTGGTCAGCTCAAATTCATTGAAAAGAGCATTGCTCAGCGTTGTTTCACCACGTTCTGTGATAACCTTATCGTTAGGATTCAGGTTGAGGGTCTCAATGACCTGATCAACCAGTTCGGGAGGATTGGTTGCATATACACCTATTGCATCACCGGGTTCGTAGGTCAATCCCGAACCTTCAAGGGACAGTTCAACATGCAGAGTTTGTCGATCACTGTTGCGTCCGTGTAGAAAAGTCTTATCCAGGACAGTAGCCTGAAAAGGATTCAGCTTGTTGTATTCAGCATGTTTTTCGGTTACGGAGGCGCTTGCAGCAACACTCACAACCGAAGATGCGCTTCCGGTTTCGGCTTCTAACGTACTGAGCAGTTTGGATACCGCTTTCATGGCATCCATACGGAAGTCCACGTCGCAATCTGTGCGTACAGTTAATCGTTGTGCCCCAAGTTCCTCCAGTCGTTTATCTATATCGACACCAGCCTGGCAGAATTTCAGGTAACTGCGGTCCCCCAGGGCTATTACGGTGTATTTCAGATCCTGTAATTGAGGTGCGCGTTTACTGTGTAAATAATCATAAAATTCTTTGGCCTGGAAAGGAGGTATGCCGTCACCATGCGTACTTACAATTATCAAAAGATTCTTTTCGTCCTTAAGGTCACGTGTTTTATAGTTCTCCATGTTTTTCAGCGAAACTTCAAAGCCCGATTCGATAGCCATCTTTTGGGCCAGTTTGGCGAGCGATTCACCATTACCGGTGCGTGAGCCGTATAATATGGTTAATAATCTGGCTTTGGACTCTTCTGCAGCAGGAACTGAAGTGACCGGAGCTGCTGTCAAATGATTGTTTTGTTGAATGGTTACAACCGGATTTCTGGATAGCAATCCCGAAAAGTAGCCCGATACCCAGTAGATTTGTTCCGGGGAAAGATGGGTAACCAGTTCTGATAATTGCTTTGCCTGTTCGGGTGATAAGGGAGATGTTAAGTTATTATTCATCGGGTAAAACGTGTTGTTATTTAGATTGATTCTTGATGCAAAATTACCGGCAAAAGTAGGTGGATACAATACCACAAACGATGTAAATCTTATACCATAAACAAGGTACAGTATTCGTAAAGTAATACCGGAAAGTTTTACATAATGGCAATACAACAGTCGAAAAGTCTTTGTGGTTTAATTAGTTAAGACGTTTTATATAACGGAAAGGAATATATAACGATTGGGAATGGGAGATAATACGGTATGTAATCACATTTCAGATCATACTCAGAACCTTATCTGAGAAGGATTTAAATGAATAAGAATCATATAGATGCAACACTAAAAACTCTATCTTTGTGAAAAAATAACAGATTATGAAGCTGATAAAAGAGCAAACCAAACTGGCGGACGTGCTGCTTATATTTCCATTCCTTATACCGGTGATCAATCGTTTTGGAATAAGATTGGGGGTAGGTGATAAAACCATTGAAGCTATATGTAAAGAACATCATATTCATGTCGAACTTTTTGTCACTATTATCAATACACTGGCTTTTGATAGCTATTTTCCTAAAGTAAAACTGCAGACATTCAGTGTTTTGCAGACCATAGAGTATCTTCATCGGACACATTACGATTATCTGCGGGTGCAATTGATCAATATTGAAAGACATATATTCGGATTAATCAAATCGTCTGAAAACAGCAAGCTCGGACTATTGCATCGCTTTTTCAATGAATACAAACAGGAGATTTCCGGGCTTATCCGAAGAGAGGAGGAGGAGATGTTTCCCCATATTGTTCGGGTGTATGAGCTATATTTCAGTCCTGATTATGATCTGAGTTACGAAGGGGATTTGTCATTATCCGTACAACAGTTTGGAAAAGAGTATGAGACAGTGAATGAGAAGCTGTATGATCTGAAAAATATAATCCTGAAATATCTTCAGGGAGAATATGATACCAACTTGTGCTATGCGGTGGTAGTGGCGCTCAACAATCTTGAAACAGATATGAATAGTAACCTGCGTATGCAGGAACGGGTGCTTAAACCCATGGTGATGGAGATGGAAAGTGAGATTCGCCGGAGAGGAGGATTGCAATGAAAAAGAATTTCCGGATTGCTATTGTTTCAGACTACTGGATGACAGGAACGGGTCTGAAAGCATTAATAAACGAGCACTTTCCCATATATAAGGTAACGCTTTTTACCGAAGCCGGAGAATATAATCAGGCAGCAAGCCTTACGCACTTTGATCATATTTTCACAATAGGAGGGATTATACTGAATAAAGCGGTATCATGGGATGAGAAAGCTCCACAACAGGAAGTGCTAACTCATTTGCAAGAACTGCTACGTCCTGAAGATAGTGAATTTGATGGAAAGCAACCCTCACTGACACCCCGGGAGCTGGATGTACTAAAACTGGTTGCTCAGGGGCTGCTGAATAAGGAAATAGCAGACCGGCTTGAAATAAGTTTGCATACGGTAATTTCTCATCGCAAGAATATAACCTCTAAACTGGGGATTAAAACAGTTTCGGGATTAACCATTTATGCATTAATGCATGGATTGGTGGAATAACGTATTTGGATTACAATGGAAAGCGAATTACAATGGAATGCGGATAACGCAGATGCAAGCAGCGCGGATTTACGCTGATTAATTTTTATCAGCGTAAATCCGCGTTCTATCTCTTATATCACCAATAACCCGTTCTCCCGCAACTCTTCCACGGTTTTACTTTGCCAGAAAGATTGAAAATCCCCCAGTTTATTGGCTTCGTAGCTCTCCTTTATTTCCTGTAACCTGATCGGCTCATCGTTTCTGACCAACAGCTTGTCCATTATATCAACCAGCCATTTTCCCAGATCCTGAGAAACTTTTAGAGCGAGATCGTATTTCTTATTGTGGAAAATAAGCTCGGCAGCAGAAATGGTTTTTCCCTTTTTCTTTTTCTCATAAATGCGAATAACAGGAGCGTTACCCAGCCAGATCACCTGTCGGGTGAGTGGTAATACAGTATCTTCAGGAGCAGAAAGCGCTTTCCGTATAAAGTTTGGAGGAATTGTGGTGGACGGTACTTTAAAGCCGAACCATTCACTCAGTGGAATGTCAAAGCCCACACCATGCATGTAGTTGAATAGCGATTTCCGCAACCCTTCCCCGAAAAGCTGATGATCGGCTCCGATAGGGTCAATATGCTGTACATCGTTGTTGGCAAACTTACCGTTGTTTTTTATCGCCTGTACTCCGAAAGGTTGTGGATTAAGTCCGATCGGGCTATGGGCAGTCATGGTGAAAAGGTGCCAGAAGCCCGATTGCAGAACGCCTTCCTGAAAAAGTTGTCGTACCATCTCCAGTGCGTCAATAGTCTCGCGCTCCGTTTGAGTGGGAAAACCATACATCAGGTAGGCGTGTACCATGATACCGCATTGGGTGAAGTTGTCAGCTACTTTGGCTACCTGAGTTACCGTAACTCCTTTGTTTATCAGCTTCAATAGTCGGTCGGATGCCACTTCAAGACCACCGGATACAGCAATGCAGCCTGATTCTTTGAGTAAAGCGCAGAGGTCGCCCGTGTAGTTCTTTTCGAAACGTATATTGGTCCACCATGATACACGCAGACCGCGGCGCAATATTTCCAGAGCCAATTCGCGCAACAGAGCTGGTGGTGCAGCTTCATCCACGAAGTGAAAGCCGTTCTGTCCCGTCTGGCGGATGATAGTCTCCATGCGGTCGCAGATGAGTTGAGCCGAATTAGGTTCGAAGCGTCGGATGTAGTCGAGTGAACAGTCACAGAAGGAACATTTGCCCCAGTAACAACCATGTGCCAGTGTCAGCTTATTCCATCGTCCATCACTCCAGAGGCGGTGCATCGGATTGACTACTTCGATCACGGAAAGGTATTTATCCAGAGGTAAATCAGAATAGTCGGGCGTTCCCGTTTCTGATTGCGGGAAATCTTTTTCTTCAGATTCGTTGAGGTAGCAGACCTCGTTATTGATTAAAGTAAATGTTCGTTTGAGGTTCTCCAGCTTGCACTTTCCTGAAAGATATTCAGTTAGTCGTAACAGAGGAAATTCACCGTCGTCGAGCGTGATAAAGTCTATATATTTAAAAATCTGTTCTTCACGTAATGACCGCAGTTCAGTATTGGGATAACCGCCACCCATCACGATTTTGATGCCGGGGTAATTGGCTTTTAGCCATTGTCCGCATTTCAATGCGCCATACAGATTGCCCGGAAAAGGAACGGATAATCCCACAATGGTGGGTTGTTCCAATTCGATTTTTTTCTGCAAGGCATCGATGAGAATACCATCTACAAAGCTATCCGGCTCATTCAGCCGTTGCTCCAGAGCATTGAACGAAGTCGCGCAACGTCCCAGGCTTTCAGCATAGCGACTGAATCCGAATTGAGGGTCTACGGCTTCGGTAATCAGGTCGGAAATATCTTCGAGGTAAAGCGTGACCAGATGCCGGGCTTTGTCGCGTGTTCCCATCGTACCAAAAGCCCACTCCAGTTCTTCCGTCTCTTCGGTAAAGCGAGAGGCTTCAGGCAGAAAGTTGCCTTCACAGATAACCTGTGCCAGTGTTGCATTTTTCTCCTGTAAGAAAGCGATAACAGCATCAATGGTTTCTATGTAGTCGCGCTTCAGGCTTACTATGCGCCGGGCATTGGTCGAAAGTTCCGGTTTATTTGTCTCAATATAATTAAACAGCGATCGGAATCCTTCAGATGAAAAAAGCTTCAGGATAACCTCAATGCCCAGATCGGCTTGCACGGAGGTTATGCCCCGGGTATTGAAAAAACCTTTGAGGTACATGGTTGCCGGATAGGGCGTATTGAGTTGCGTAAACGGAGGAGTAATGAGCAATATCTTTTGATTCATCGTCTTTTAATGATGCACGTTTTTTATTTGACTTAAAACAAATAACGGAGGATAAAGTTACGGTTTTTAGCGGGCTGAATTGTTTTACCTTTGAGAAATTTAACGAATATAGATTTTGATATATCCGGAATCACTCTGTCGGTAATGATACACTTCGTATTATTTACTAACCGGTCTGAAAAATAAAGGGAAGAATTCGTCATGAATTCTTCCCTTTAATATTGGGGTTTATTACAGAGTTTAGTCGCGATCGTAAATATACCAGTAGAAGAAGCCTACAAGGGCAGCTCCACCGACAATATTACCCAGAGTTGCGGGAATCAGGTTGTTGATGATGAAATCGGTCCAAGTGACGGGTGAACCGTAGAATATGGCGGTAGGGATGAAAAACATGTTGGCAATACTGTGTTCGTATCCGATAGTCACAAATGCCATTACAGGAAACCAGATTGCTACGATTTTGCTGGCGACGTCTTTCCCGGCATATGCCATCCACATGGCCAGCGCTACAAACCAGTTGGCGCCGATTCCTTTGAGAAAGGTTTTGTAGAAAGGAGCCGATGTTTTATGTTCTGCAATGTGATAAATGGCGTCTAGCCAGGGTTCTTTGGCGAACAAATCAGTCAGGTAGGTCATAAAATACGCAACAAAAATAGCTCCGAAGAAGTTTCCGATATAGACCAGGGTCCAGTTTTTCAGCATGTCCTGTACCTGTAGTTTTTTTGAAAGTACGGGAGGAATAAAGTAAGCTGTATTACCGGTGAAGAGGTCGGCTCCGGCAATGGCACAAAACATAAGTCCTATCGGGAAGGCAGCACCCATGAGGAATTTCTGAAGGCCGGGATTAGTTGCCCCGAGACCGGGGCATCCGCCACTAATAATGACTGCAAGTAATCCGCCTAAAGCTATGTATGCTCCCGCAAGAAAGGCTAGAGCCAGGGTTTTGCTTACGGAAGTGTTTGCTCTCATCACTGCTGCGTCGTAAACACGGTGTATAATTTCTTTTGAAGTATAATATCCCATCTCTTTTCGTTCTACGTTATAGGTTTTAAGTTTTAAGTTTTCTGTAGTAGTCGTTTCTTTTATCCACACATTTAGTTCACAATCACTTCTTTCACATATTGCTCAAAAATGCTTTTGGCTATCAGAATCTGTTCCTGAGAATTCATTTCTACGTTTTCAAGTTGATATTCCCAACCCAAAGCTTCATATTTATGGATCCCCAGTTTGTGATAGGGTTGAATCTCAATTTTTTCCACATTGTCCATTTCGTGCAGAAATTCTCCCAGACGGTGCATGTGTTCGGGCTTGTCGGAATATCCGGGCACCAGTACATATCTTACCCATGTGCGGATATTCTGTTCGTGCAGGTAGCGGGCTAACTCAAGCGTCCGTTTATTGCTGCGTCCTGTAATTTGCCGGTGGGTTTCTTCATCAATTTCTTTGATATCGAGAAGAACTATATCGGTGTAACGAAGTAATTCTTTGACATAATCATTAAGGACGCTGCCATTGGTGTCAATACAGGTATTGAAGCCTTCAGCTTTCAATGCTTTGAACAGTTCTATCAGCTCTTTGGCTTGTATGAGAGGTTCGCCGCCCGAGACGGTAATTCCACCTTTTTTACCAAAGAAGGGACGCTGATTGCGTGCCATTTGCATTAGGCTTTCCACATCATAAGGTTTTCCGTCTTTGCATTCTATAGTATCGGGATTAGCACAATACAGACACTTGAAATTACATCCCTGTAGAAAGAATACAAGTCTGATGCCGGGACCGTCGAAAGTCCCCAGTGATTCGATGGAATGAAGCTTGAGCATTGATTATTGAACTTATTAGTAAACAAGAAGACGGGTTAATGAATGGATGCTGATAATTTCAGCCATCCCGTATCCCCATCATTTAAACATAAAAATGTTGGCTAAAGGCCGGAGCCGATAGCCAACAACTACTTATGATATGAAAATTACATTGCCTCGAAGAAAGTACGAGAGATAACTTCCAATTGTTGAGCACGCGTCAGGCGAACGAAGTTTACTGCGTAACCAGAAACACGGATAGTCAACTGCGGATAGTTTTCAGGATTTTCCATTGCATCTTCCAGCATTTCGCGGTTCAATACGTTCACGTTAAGGTGGTGTGCATTTTTAGCGAAATAACCGTTCATGATCGAAACCAGATTTTCTTCACGTTGTTCTTCAGTCGGACCTAAAGATTTAGGAACGATAGAGAATGTATTTGAAATACCGTCCTGAGAATCGGCATATTCGATTTTTGCAACAGAACTCAAAGAAGCGATAGCACCGCTGGCATCACGTCCATGCATCGGATTTGCTCCCGGTGCAAAAGGAACACCTTTAGCGCGACCGTCAGGAGTAGCTCCTGTTTTTCCTCCATATACAACGTTTGAAGTAATGGTCAGAATTGAGAGCGTAGATTCTGCTTTTTTGTATGTAGGCAGTTTTTTCAATACATCATTGAAGTAAGAAGGGATTTCTACTGCAAATGTATCTACACGATCGTCATCGTTACCGTAGCATGGGAATTCACCGTCGATATTGAAGGCCTGAGAAACGCCATCTTCGTTGCGAACCACTGTTACTTTGGCGTGTTTGATTGCAGACAATGAGTCAGCTACGATACTCAGACCGGCAGCACCATATGCGAGGTTGATTTTCGGATTGGTATCGATCAACGACATTTGAGCTTTTTCGTAGTAATATTTATCGTGCATGTAGTGGATGATGTTCATCGAATCGTTGTACACGCGCGCTACCTGCTCCATGGTCAGTCTGAAGTTAGCCATTACTTCATCGAAATCAAGCACGTCAGATTTCAATTTAGGAATACCTTTCAATACCTGTTTGCCGGTGATTTCGCAACGACCTTCATTGATTGCCAAAAGCAGCGTTTTAGCTAAGTTACAGCGAGCACCGAAGAACTGGATTTGTTTACCGATTTCCTGGAATGATACGCAACATGCGATACCATAGTCATCGCTTTTGCGGGTAGTTTGCATCAAATCGTCATTTTCGTACTGTACAGAAGATGTGTCGATTGATACTTTTGAACAGAATAATTTGAACGGCTCAGGCAATCTTTCTGACCAAAGCACTGTCATGTTGGGCTCGGGTGATGCTCCGAGGTTGTATAATGTTTGCAGGAAGCGGTATGACGTTTTAGTCACTTTGTGACGACCGTCAGCCAATGTACCACCGATAGATTCAGTTACCCAGGTCGGATCACCTGCAAAAATATCGTTGTAAGCATCCATACGCAGGTGGCGAACCATACGCAGTTTCATTACAAACTGGTCAACCAACTCCTGTGCATACTCTTCGGTTATTTTACCATCTTTAATATCGCGATCGATGTAGATATCAAGGAAAGAAGAAACGTTACCAAGTGACATCGCTGCACCATCCTGCTCTTTTACGGCAGCAAGGTAACCCATGTACACCCATTGAACAGCTTCCTGTGCAGTTTCAGCCGGACGGGTCAGGTCAAGACCGTACTGTCGGCCCATTTCTGCCATATGGTTTAAAGCCTTGATTTGCTCAGCAACTTCTTCACGCAAACGGATGCGTTCGTCAGTCATCGGGCCAAGGAGGGTATTCTGGTCTTTTTTCTTGAATTCGATCAGTTTGTCAGTTCCGTAAAGAGCCAAACGACGGTAGTCACCGATGATACGGCCACGGGCGTAGTTATCGGGCAAACCGGTCAGGATACCCAATGAACGGAATGTTCTGATTTCGGGAGTATATGCTTCAAATACACCTTCGTTGTGTGTCTTGGCATATTTGGTGAAGATCTCTTTAACCTGAGGATCAACCTGCAGGCCATGTTCGCTACATGCTTTTTCCACTACGGCAATACCTCCGTAAGGTTTCATGGCACGTTTCAGCAGTTGGTCAGTTTGCAAACCTACGATCAGCTCTTTGCTTTGATCGATATATCCTGCAGCGTGAGAAATAATAGTAGAGATGGTTTTGTTGTCAATTGCACGCACGCCATTGTTTGCTCTTTCTTCATCAAGAGCATTAAGACAGATATCCCATAAATCAAGGGTACGTTGGGTCGGTTTACACAAGAAACTTGCATCTCCGTCGTACGGAGTAATGTTTTTCAATACGAAGTCGCGGACATCGATTGATTCTTGCCATTTACCAGGATTAAATGTAGTCATTATACTTAGAAATTATGATGGTTTTGTGGTTTTAATTTGTTGATTTTGTAATATCGAGATTACAATTTCGATGCAAAGATACAACAGAAAATCACACTGACAAATCCTGATAGCCAATTCTAAGTTCCATTTTTGGGGTATTTAATGGATGGTATATTCAGATTTCCATATTAACAATTTGTCATTTTGTAATATAAAATATGCTGCATAACATGATTTGTTAGCAGCATATTGTGGCGGGTTTAATGTGTGAGTGAAAATGGAAAGTAATTCTTACCTTTTGATACCAAACTGTCTGTCAGGATGATGAGTGTTAAATCTTTTATTTCTGTGATTTTTTAATCGGGACAAAGCTAATTTAGATATAAATTGGATTTATTAATGGATTTCCAATGCGTGATCGGCCGGCATATCCTGGCCGTTCCATATTTTTACAGAAGTCCAGGATTCTGCAGGAGCCGACCAATACTCATCACTATCAGGTAATCCTAAGGGTAAGAAGATGGTAGAGCAAAGATATAGACTACCTGTGTTGATATAGAAATCGGCAAGTTCCGGCTGACTGCCACAAAGTCCGATATTCAGATAACCTTTGGTCGTGAAAGTATTGGGGGCGTCAAGTGTCTTTTTGATGACTGCAGTCAGGGCACCTCTTACCTGCGCAGGTTTAATATTGGCCGGTAATTGCTTACGGAGGGTCATATCAGCCAGATGGTGGAAGGCACCACCCCGGTAGGTAATGGAACGCCCGATAACGGGGAAACTGCCGTCTGAATTTATTAACCGTTCCTGGATATCGGCGTAACGTTTTGATATTTTGTCGAGTTTGGTTTTAAAGCCGTTGTATGATTTGTTGCGTTGGCTGATAACGTTCAGGATGTTATTCAGATAGGGTTGGATGACATAACTGTTGTAAAAGTCCAGGTTATAATTCATTCCATCCGAAAACATTCCGTCGCCGGTGTACCAATGTTCCGAAAATTCACGCATACCGTATTCAATCCGTACCGGGTCATACTCGTATCCGTATTTGCAAAAGAAGGTTTCAATCATTCCGGTGAAAAGAATCCAGTTACTGTAAACAGGAACCGTCGGGCGGGTTGATCTGAGAGCCGTTACGACCTGTTGTTTGGTGGTGTCGCTGAGATTTTCCCACAACCAGGGACAACGCACCAATGCTAAAGCAAAGAATGACGCATCCACCAGAGGTTGTCCGCCTTTCCATTGCAGGTAATCTTTCGCTTCAGGATTGACGGCATTGGTGATACCCTTGAGCGCCCATTCCCTGTATTGGTTGCGGAGGGCGACTTCGTCCGCTGAACCTCCTTCAAGATTTATCCATGGAGCAATGCCACATAAGGTGCGGGCAAATGCTTCCAGATAGGCCACTTTGGCCCGGTTTTCGGGATTATCAATTTTCGGGGAAAGAATAATCGGCATATTGACCTTCAATTGGTCTTCTGCTATGTTTTTAATGACCGGACGAGCCACTTTGTCCATGTATTCCAGCCAAATCTGCCGGTCGTTTTTAATGATGCTTTTTCCGGGTTTGGCTGAAATGCCGGAACAAATCAACAGAATAAGAAGTAGTAATTTGACTTTCATTTCTAATAATAATTTGAAAATAAGAGCAGGATTTGAGGATGTCTTTTCTTTGATACCGGGAAGAAGTAAAGAAGAAAAACAATGTCCTTAAATTAAAAAAAGCATCATCCCTCCGGTAAAGTCCATACAGGATGATGCTTTGTGCTATGGTTTTATTTCAGGGGCTTGATCACAAAGCCATAGTTGTATTCTTTCGCTTTGAGCAAATACTGTTCGTGCGGATAAGCGCCCCAACTGTTATCACCACCTACACCGCGCTGGGCAAGGTCGATGCAGAGTACAACTTCATTGCGGGGCGTAATGTCGTTGATGTGACGGTATTTTTTGCTTAATCCCGGGTCGAAATCTTCCGGCCAGTTGTTCAGCGCACTCACACAGATTGGCTGTTGGCCTTCGATGCGGATACCGGCGCCGTCGTTGTTGGTCAGCGACATCCAGCGGATATCGGTTTTGTAACCGTTTTCCTGCGGACGGGTGTAAGGAACATACTGGTCAGCCACTTTGCTGTTGTAAATGCCAATGAAAGAGGCGTTGTTGCGGTCGGCATAGTTCTCCCAAGGGCCACGTCCATAGTAGGTGAAGTTATCAAACTGTTTGCCAAGCGACATAATCATACCCAAGCGAGGCATTTCAGGCAATTCATTAGCACCGGCTTTGTAACTTACATCTACGCTTAAAGCTCCGTCAGGATTCATCGAGTAGATAACTTTGTACTCTGAAGCCACATCTTTCAGGTAAATGTTTGCCGTTACGATAGCTTTGCCATTTTCTTCTTTCACGTCAATTCCTTTTACTGAAAGGTGGTTGCCGGCAGTGCGCCAGATATTGCATTTGTCCTGCATGCCATTACCAAAATCATTATCGGTAGGGGCACGCCAGAAGTTAGGTTTCGGATTTTGGTTGAAGTACAATTTGTCATTGGCCTTATAACCGCCAATCATTCCTGACCATTTGTTAATGGTGACTTCTACACCCGCAGCGCTCAGGGTGACGCGGTCTTTATCATCTTTCACTTTTGCCGCATTTCCGGCAGGAGCACTTTTTACAAAGTATTTGCTTTCCCCCAGTTTGAATTGCTCGCGGGCAACTTCATGTCCTTGCGGAATGACTTCCGAACCATTGCGTGTAAGGGCATATACATTCAACAGATACTCTACACCGTCTTTGGCTGGCATTTCCGGCATGTCCAGTTGCACCTGTTTTTGAGAATCCGGGTCAAGATTCAGGTCAAATGTTCCTTCTTTGATGCTTTCGCCATTTTTCAAAACCTCGTATTTGAAAATATAATCCTGAAGATTGGTGTAATGGAACTCGTTGTCCACTTCGATAAGCCCTTTTTCCGGTTGAATGGCTTTGAAATAGATATCCTGATAGAACTTTTTAACCTCCAACAGTCCCGGGTGAGGAGTGCGGTCCGGCCAAACAAGACCATTGTGGCAGAAGTTTTCGTCGTTGGTGTAGTGCTGGCTGCCCATGTCGCCACCGTAACTCCAGTATTTGCGGCCTACCTCATCGGTCATTTGGAATCCCTGATCCACCCAGTCCCAGATGAATCCGCCCTGCATATTCTTGCTGCCGCGGATGATATCCCAGTACTCCTTGAAGTTACCGGAGCTATTACCCATTGCGTGAGAATATTCGCACATGATGAACGGACGTTTCACTTCCTTGCGGGCAGCATACTCCTTCATGTAACCGATTGAGGGATACATGGGGCAAACAATGTCGGTATTCTCTTTTTCAGCAGCCTGTTCAAACTGAACCAGACGGGTGTTGTCGCGGCCTTTGATCCATTTGTAGGTTTTGGTAAATACATCACCGTTACTAGCTTCATTACCCAATGACCAGAGGATAACAGCCGGTGAGTTTTTATCGCGCTCCACCAGGCTGATGGTTCTATCCATGTGAGCAGCGTCCCATTCCGGGTGGAAGGCCATATTTTCTTTGCCATAACCCATGCCGTGGCTTTCGATATTGGCTTCATCCACCAGGTAAATTCCATATTTTTCGCAGAGTTTTACCCAGTTGATGTTGTTTGGATAATGGCTGCAACGGACCGCGTTGATGTTGTGTTGCTTCATCACACGGATGTCCTGCATCATGGTTTCGATATCCTGATAGTGGCCGGTCACGGGATTGTGCTCGTGAATATTAACTCCATGCACATAGATGCGTTTGCCATTGACCAGAAGCTGGCCATCTTTCAGTTCCACTTTGCGGAAACCGATTTTAGTCGAAACCGATTCTACTGCTTTGCCGGCTTCATCTTTCAGCGTCAAAACCAAAGAGTAGAGATAGGGTTTCTCATTGCTCCACAAATTGGGCGCATTCACCACCTGAGAGAATGTTGACTGTTTGCTGCCTTCAGCAGAGGTATTGATATTCAGATCTTGGTTGAATACAACATTGCCGTTTGCATCAAGCAATTTCGCTTCTAACACACCGTTTTTTGCCGATTTATTGTAATTGCGAAGGGTAACATCGACTGAAAGCGAGCCGTTTTTATAGGTTGCATCCAAATCAGGACGGGCAAAGAAGTCTGCGATGCGGATATTGTCCGTACTGTACAGGTAAACATTGCGGTCGATACCCGACAGGCGCCAGAAGTCCTGGTCTTCAAGGTAAGAACCGTCGCTCCAGCGGTAAACTTCTGTGGCAATCAGGTTTTTACCCGGCTTCAGGTATTTGGTGATATCGAATTCAGCCGGACTTTTGGTGTTTTCGGTATAACCGACTTTTTCTCCATTTATCCAAACATACATGGCAGCCGTACCACCTTCAAAATGAACAAAGACACGACGTCCTTTCCAGTTTTCAGGCATGAGAAATTCACGACGGTAAGAACCTACAGGATTATCGCTGTGGTCGATATAAGGCGGATTTTTCGGAAACGGATAGGTGATGTTGGTGTAAATAGGAATGCCATATCCCTGCAATTCCCAGTTTGACGGAACTTTGATTTCCTTCCAGTTTACAACATTGAAGTCGGTTTTGTAGAAATCCTTTGGACGTTGGTCCGGGGTAGGGGACCATTGGAATTTCCAGTTGCCATTCAACGAATAATACCAGGGTGAAAGTGCATAATTGTCAGCAACGGCAGAGCGTTCGTCTGCAAAGGGCAGGAATGTCGCTCTGGCTGCTTCACGATTGATCTGGAAAACAGCCGGATTCTCCCAGTCATTAACGACCGCTTTCTCTTGTCTCTTTTCGGCAATAGCCGGAGTAAGCAATAGAGGGAGAAAACCGGTCAATAACCATTTTTTCTTCATGTGTTTTTCTCTTTTATGTGGTTAGTGTAATATGTTGACGTGAAGTTACAAATAATTCTTAATCTATTTTTCCGGATTTGAAGTTCGGAGATACTGACTCTTTCCAGTCTAGTTTCATGCTGGTGTCATTTACGAAAGATAAAGGCAGGAAAATGTATTTCGAGTTGAAATATTTTTTTCCATCCCAGCGGTCGCCTACATAGAGATAACTGGTAGACTTTTTACCTTCAATGGGAAGAATAAAGGTCGATTGAGAATCAAAGGTTGTAGAGTTTCCTATGTCTGTCAGATCAGACCAGGGGCCATAAATAGATTTTGCATAAGCATACTTAGCCTGATTGGGAGCCCAGCCGGTACAACCCGAGGTGATCATGAAATAGTAATTGCCGCGTTTCACCAAAGCCGGAGCTTCGCGATGTCCTCCGGGCCAGAGGGTAAGCAGTTGTTCTTTGGTGTCGAGGTAGTCATCGGTTAGTTTGTACACCATCATATCGTAATTTTCACGCGCAGCAGACAGAAAGTATGCTGTTCCGTCTTCATCTTTGAAAAGGGTACAGTCACGCGACATATTGCCAAACGGGCGGAAACTTCTCTGGTATGTGAAAGGTTTTTCAATGTCGGAAGACGTGGCAATGGCAGCACGGGCATAGCTATAGTCCGTCCGGATTTCGTAGTGCATCCACATCACGTATTTTTTTGTCTTTTTGTTGTAGATCACTTTGGGGCGTTCGATGTTTGCGTTAGCCAGTTCGGGATGAGAATCACGGGTGAGCAAATCGCCCCTGAATTCCCAGTTGATGAGGTCGGTTGATCGATAACAGGATACTAAAACATTATCATGACGGTTTTCTCCAATCCAATAGTAATATTTTCCCACTTTTAGAAATCCGCCTCCGTGAGCATTAATTAAGTTGCCGGAGGTATCGGTGAAATCCTGTCCATTTACTATGTTTTTTTTTGAATTTTGAGCATAGGTGTTTCCCATGCCGGACAGAATTCCGGAAAACAGAATTGCGAAGAGATAAATGAATAACCTGAATTTTTGAATCTTTTTCATACTGTGTTTTTCTTTTTAAATTAAAATGCTGATAACTATTGAAAACCTATTGAATACAATTTGGAGAAAATGCTGAGAGATATCAGATTGAAAGAAATTTTGTTTAATGCAAATTTATAATCATAAAGCAAAATATAGGGTGATAATTCGTTCAATATAGGGCTGAAATAAATCCAAATAAATTTGTAACAGCATTTCTGTTACAAATTCTAAAGATGTGATTTTCTTACTAATAAGAAAAAAGGAGCTTTCCGAAGAAAACTCCTTTTCAGTTAACCTAATTACTCAAATAATGCAGAGCCTTGAGATATCAATTATATGAATTGAAGTCGCTCTTTAAATATCTATTAAAATCAGAATTTGAACGGATTTTTCTGTAAATAGAAGCGATAGTCTTTCACTATCCCTGCATTGCTTTTGTCGGAGCGGGGCAGGATGCGGAATCCTTTCACTTTAACTTCTTTACCCATGTCGATCACAACCTGGTGCGGGTGGCTTGTTTTATCGCCCTTTTTGGTCTGCCAGATAATGGATTCCTGCAGGTCGAAGAGCTTTTCGGCACCGTTGGCTGCTTTGACAGTTTCCTCGCTATCCACGAATACTACTTTCCAGTCGATTGAGGAGATCGCTTTGCCATCTTCGCCGATGATTTCAAATTCAGCAGCAGATGTCGAGTTGTCGTTAGCTTCCTGAGCGCTCAATGCTTCGAAGCAGAAATAGCGTCCGGTGGTGGTTTCTTCCAGATTGACACTCTTCCAGCCACTTTCAGCCGGGAATGATCCGCTTGCTACCGGATTCACACCATTCAGATTCAGGCTTTTTGCCGGAGCCTGTTTTTTTGTATCGTCTTTGCCGATTACATCCAATATCGGATGGTTGAGTCCGGCGATAGTGGTTGATTTGGGTTTGTCCAGATCGAATACGATGATTTCGTTAGTACCTTTTTTCAGGAAACAGCCCGGCACACAGAGTGTTTGTGTAGGACCTATTTTCCAGAAACGTCCTAAGTTATGACCATTTACCCAAACCATGCCTTTTCCCCACTGGCTCATATCGAGGTAAGTGTACCCGGTTTGTGTCAGGTTGAATGATGCTTTGTACCATGCCGGGCCTTTAGCCGGTTTATTGATATATCTGGGTTTCAGCTGGGATTTATAGTCTACCGGGAAGTTGTAAACCGACCAGTTTTTCAGTTCGGTTTCGCTTTTACCGTCAGATAATACTACCTTTTGGGTAATTCCCTTGCGGTCGATGATCGCCTCACCGTAGTTGACGCGTCCCATACCTTCTACCAGGATATCCAATCGGGCGTTAGCAGCAACTGCGGGTATTTCAACTTCTTTTTCACCTTTGCGGCGATCTAGTTTGCCGACAGGTTTACCGTTGATGAATATGGTTGCCCAGTCGTGTACGTCGGCAATAATCAGTTTTCTTGCTTGAGCAGATGCCGAAATCCGGGTACGGTAAAGGATTGAACCCCATCCCTGGTCGAAAAATTCCATCGGTTGAATGTTTTCACATGTTTTGGCCGCAGGCAGATTTTCAAACAGATTAGCAGTCTGGTTAAGTTTGATCGCTGGAATTTCGATGGTTTTTTCGGGATTTGCGGGGATATCAGTTAACGTTTCGCCTTTCTGCAGATAGTTTTTAAGCAGATTGCGGATGGCATAGAATTTATCGGTCGGATTTCCGGCTTCATCTATTGGAGCGTTGTAATCATACGATGAAGTAGTGGGAGCATAAGCCGGAGCGTTGGCGCCTGCCCACTGACCGAAAGAGGTACCGCCGTGTGCCATATAGAGGCTGAACGATATTTTACGGTCCATCATATCTTTCAGGCTGCCGATAAAGCTGTTCACACCGCGTGTTTCGTGCGGACGGCCCCATTGGTCGAACCATCCGGTCCAGTATTCACCACACATCAGCGGAGAGGTTGGGTTTACTTCTTTGAATTTGCGGAACTGGTCATCAATGTTTGATCCGGCTCCAAAATTAAGGGCGTTTACGGCCCCCTCCAGTTTGTAGCGGTGGAAATTGGATGACCAGTCGCAGCGCAGCAATTGCACTTTGTCGAAACCGGCCTTGCGGATATTGTCACGCATCATTTCCATATAGGTTTGGTCATCGCCCCAGGTACCGTATTCGTTTTCAACCTGCACCATGATAATTGGTCCGCCATTCTGTATCTGGTAAGGAGCCAGTTGTTTAGCGGCTTCTTTCAGGTAAATATTCACTTTGTCCATGAAGAACTCATCCGAGCGTCTGCGAACTTTCAAATCTTTCTTTTTGAGTAACCACCAGGGAAGACCACCCATGTCCCATTCGGCACATACATAGGGTCCCGGTCGAAGGATACAGTACATGCCGTTCTTCTGGATCAGGCGAACGAACTCAGCCACATCTTTGTCTCCAGAAAAGTCAAATACACCGGGTTGCTGTTCGTGGTAGTTCCAGAACAGGTAGATACAAATGGTGTTCATCCCCATAGCCTTGCACATTTTGATGCGATGATCCCAATAGGCTTTGGGAATCCGGCTGTAATGCAACTCTCCGGCACGGATGATAAATGGTTCTCCATTCAATAAAAATTCATTCTTACCGGCAGCGAAATTACCGGAAGTAGACTGTTGTGCACTTGCTTTTCCTAAGGGCAAAAGCAAGATCAGTGACATAAGCAAGATGAGTTTTTTCATTTAACGTTGTGTGTTGTATGTAGTGTGTTATTACTTGTCGACGAATCTGACCATTTCAGAAGCTGCCAGTAAAAAGGCACCTACGCCAAAGTTGGCTGTTGAGTTGGCATCCACAACCTGACCGGGAATTGCTTTTTCGCCAATGGGTTGTACATAACCAACTTTTCCGCTGGGTTGAAGTGCTATTGTGGACAGATATTTCCACCCTTTCATTGCGGCCGGTAGATATGTTTTTTCTTTGAGATAACCATTGTTAATCCCCCAAAGCAATCCGTAGGTGAAGAATGCTGTTCCACTGGTCTCGTATCCGGGTGCGTGCAGAGGATCGAGCATACTACGGGTCCAGTACCCCTCTTTTTGTTGTACTTTAATGATGGTTTTAGCCATATCCTGATAATGTTTCAGGAATAGCCCCCGATACTTACTGTCAAGAGGCTGATCTTTCAATACTTTAGCCAAACCGGCAAAAATCCATCCGTCACCGCGTGCCCAGAAATCTTTTTTACCGTTTACGCTTTTGTGTTTGGGATAAACATACTTGGCATCGCGGTAGAAGAGTTTGGTTTGGGGATCGTACATAATGCTTTTAGCATATAAAAAGTACTCATTCAATTTGTCAAGGTAAAGCTGATTTCCGGTAACCATGTACATTTTAGTCATCACCGGCATTACCATATAAAGACCATCTGCCCACCACCAGTAGTCATTGTTGGGTGTACTCATTTCATATTCCATTACTTCACGGGCACGTGCTATCTTGTTGCTGTCAGGAGCTAAGTTATATAGATCTATATAAGTCTGGAAACAGATTTGCCAGTCACCAAATAAAACATGTTCTGGCGTTTCTCCGTATTTATATTGCCATTTCGACCTGTCATTAGACTTTGCTCCTTTCCATTCGTTTAATTCCGCCCATTTTTCTGAATATTGGCGATATACCTCATTTTTAGTAATGAAATAAGCTTCCATGTTACCGGTATGATATGCCGCATTGTCCCAGAATGGATTACCGGGATCGGGATGTGTCGATTGCCAGTAATCATTGACTTTTTGTATCGTGTTAATGAGTTCTGCTTTGGCAGGCTTTGTTTGAGCCCAAAGGCTTGCCGTAGTAGCCAGTAGCAGTATAAATATGGATTTGATTATTTTGTGTGTCATAGTTATTTTTTATTTTATGTGTATCGTTCCATGATCTGAATAGTCTCGCATTCTCAGGAAATATACCGGATACAAAAATATGGTGTAAAATTCGTTTTCAGGTAGACAATTCGTTCAATTAGGTGGAGATCTATTCTAAGTAAAAGAGTTCAGGCATAGGAATGCTTACCGGGGAGTTATCTTCGTTTACTTCCATAATATCGGACATGTAATCCCACCATTTCTTCACCAACGGATCTTTGCCTAAATCCTGGGATCCTTTTTCATCACCGGATTTTTGTACGGCATACAGCACATTTGTCTGTCTGTCCCAGAAAATGGAATAGTCTGAGATCCCTTCTTTTCTCAGCAATTCTTTTAACTCCGGCCAGATGGCATTGTGCCTTTTTTTGTACTCTTCCACACATCCCGGTTTGAGATACATTTTGAAAGCGCTTCTTGTCATGAGATAAATATTATATTCAATTTCTTAATAGTGGTTAGATGAACTGGAAATTGAGCATGGTTATTTCAGTTCGTACAATCTCAACATGGATGCCGGTGGCAATATTCCTTCCCGTTTGCTATCGCGATTGGGTGAAAGTGTTTCCCAACGAAGTATATATTTAGTATTGTTGGAGCTTTTCCCGTTATCTGAAATTGTGTTGACCAACATTCCGGGAAAAGAAGACTCTACTTTATTCAGCTCTTTGGGATAATTGGTTTCAAAATCCTCAGTAGCTATAGGTTCTAAAGTTTTTTCATTGATTACGATCTGCCCGTTACCGTATTTGGTATTGTGGTGGTAGCCAAAAATCAGTTCCCCCGGTTTTGATGAGGGGCGGGGTGATTCGATCAGAATCTCGTTGACTATAGTTCCCATACCTTTGAAGTCCCAGCGGTAATCCCAGTTTGTCAGTTGTTTGCGTACCCATTTACCGTTTTCGAAACGGGTAATGAATAGTTGTGTATTGCCATTGGCATCATATTTATGATATCCGATTACCAGATTGTTTTTTGAATCAAAACCGATTTTTATGCCGATGTTGATTAATCCGCCTTTAATGGGTGTAGGATCAACAACTAATTCAGGGTAGTCGACAGTGATGGGTAAAGCCACTTTTTCACCGCGGATACTTTCCCAATGCAAAAGATCTTTACTTCGCGCATACGATAAAGAGTGATTAGTGGAGCAATCGGGGGAATCACGCCAAACCCAGATCAGATGGTAATATCCGTCTTTCCCTAAAACCGGACCTTGCATATAGGCATTGCGTTGACCACGTCCGTCGGTTAATGGTTTATCCAGAAGACGTTTCCATTGTTGGGCTTTTGCATCCAGAATATTGTAGACTTCGTAACCCGATCCACTACGACCATAGCGGTAGTGGAAGATTAATTCCCCGTTGGGATCGGTCATGAATTCAGGATATGTGGTTACATCTTCTTCTTTACCAATCATCCGGTTTAATTTCTGCATCGAGTGGATATCATACGGTTTACTGCTTTTAAAGTAGATAAATGGGCTGGAATGCATATTGCCTGACAGGTGGATATATCCCAGTCGATCGATTGCCATCGAAAGGTAATTGTGACTGTCCCACGCTACTTTCGAGTCTAACTTTTGGTAGTCCCATCGTTTGCTGCTCAATTTGCGGGTAGCAACCGTAATTTGGTGGGTTGAATCGTAATAGGCAACATATTGTCTGTTTCCGTGTGTCAGTAATGAAAAATTTACCGGAAATCCGGCAGGAACATAACCTATGTTAAGGTAGGACATGGGTTGTGTTACTGTTGTAGTTTTCTTAGCATAACCAGACAAGGGTAGAAGGAGGCATATTACCAGAAGGGGAAGTGAGATTTTATTCAAAGTTTTCATCGTTCTTTATATTTGAAATAGGATATATTCCAGTATGTTTTAGATAAAATTGAAATATGAATTTTAAGAATTCTGACAAGTGCAAAATTATTAAATGAATAAATAAAAAGGGAGCAATATTTAGTCAAATAGGTTCTGAATACATGCAAATCCGTAATAATGCACAATTAAACATTAAAACGTCATTTTTTTTATTGCGCAAAGGGTCATAAACAATGCTGATTAAGCCGGAAAGGTTGAAAAGAGAAAGGGATGTTTCTGAGAACATCCCTTTCGTAAATTACCTAAAAATCAAATACCTTTTGAACTTAAACTATTGTTCTTTTTGTATCAGTCATATTTAGTACTACTTAGAAGTGTACTTTACTGGAGCATTCAGGAAAAAGACCAATGACTGAACGTTGAATTAAAAATTGGTTGGAATAACCTACAAGCCAGCATTCACAACCAATTAATTGGTTTTATCTTCGTCAGCGACAGCTTCTTCCCAGGTCGCCCATTTAGGCGTATTTGCATCATAGCCGTCATAACCGAAATTCTGGCTAAGTTTAGCACCAATATTGGCGGTAATAGCAGAATTAGGAATGGGCCAGAAGAGATTGTGTTTGTCAACCTGATAGTTCAAATTAACCTTAGAAAGGATTGTTCCATGATTGAAAATACTATAGCGGGTGAGGCGTTTGAACCAATAACTGCCGCCATTGAGGTCGGTGCCGCCTTGTTTGTCCCAGGTATTTATGTCATAAGTATTGCCCCATTCGTCGGCTTTACCGCTCTTGGCAAGGCACCATGAGATACGGGTCAACTCGGGTTGACGCCATTCTTCCATGTAGAGTTCCCGGGCGCGTTCATCACATATGTCGCCGATTGTAACGGTCGAAAACATCTTCTTGGCATTGGCACGACTACGAATAATATTTACATCCTGAGCCGCTCCTGTGGCATTACCCTGATAGAACTTGGCCTCTGCGCGAAGCAAATAAGTTTCAGCAAGACGGAAGAGGTACATATTGCCGTTAGAGCAATATGTGCCTTTGGTTGCTCCATTGAATTGGTTGGCACCCATATTTTGCTCAGCAGCTACGTCAAGAATGTACATTTTATACAGAGGGATAGGGAACCAACTTCGAATTGTGTCTTTGCACAAAAGAGTGCCTTTGGCAACAACCACCTGACCGCTGGCATTTTTATAATCATCAGTAGCATATAACTGCATGTTTTTTCCAAAAAAAGGAGAATTGGGTCTATTGTATTTTAAATCTTCCATTTCTACCCAATTGCCCATAGCATGGCTGTGACGCAGATCCTGATTATCAACTTCCCCATCATACTTCCAGATAGTCTTGTTGTAGTGATAAGAGGTGCGGAAGCATCCGATACCACGACCCAGCACCCGCAACCAGTCAAGTTGAGAATTGTATGAGGTAGTGTTGCGAGCCCAATTGAATGTTGGAGAGCCTATGCCGCTGGGATCCATGATATCCCCGTTAGACCAGTGAACGCCCAATGCACGCATGGTCAGGTACTGAGTAAAGTTCTGATCATTATAGTTCAGAATAGGAAGTATGGTTTCTTTGTTGGCAACCGCAGTAATGTTTTCACCGCGATGCAAATCCCAAAGTACATTGCGTTGTACAGGCCAGGTGTCTGGATTTCCAGAAGGTACATTTGTTCCGAAGGGTGCAGTCATAAGAGCAAGTCCATGATTCTGAATCAGGTCGGTAGCCATGTCTTCGGCTTTCTTGAAATCACCGTTAACCAGGTAACATTTAATCAAAAGTTGCATACAAGCTTCCTGATTCACAGCGCCGAGATAAGGCATATTCTTTTGAGCAGGAACGTGGGCGACTGCAAATTCCAGATCGTGAATCAACATCTTGAAAATGGCTTCCTTGCTGGTTGACTTATAATTCTGCTTAGGTACTTCGATAATCTTTGTAACCAAAGGTATGTCGCCAAACAGAAGTGCCTGATGATAATATTTGTAGGCACGGTGGAAGTAAGCACGACCTTTGTAAGCATCACGCGTGGCTGCATCTAGTCCCGCAACCTGGTCAACATAAGACAGAACCGTGTTGGCATACTTGATGCCATTCCATGCCTCATCCCAGAAACGGATCATAGCGTTGGAATCGCCACCACCGGCCATGCCTGACGTTGGAGTAATCTTGTTGGCAAAGTCGTCCATGATACCACCTCCGGCATCCGTTTTGGCATAAAGGCCTATATCGCTCATAATGTAAACCGAAGCAATGGGGAGTACATTGCCGTTGCCGTCCATAAGCATGGTTTTGTAATGCAAATCACACATCGCAAGGGCTGCTTGTAACCCACCTTCTGTTGCATACGTTGTCTTGGGTTCGTAGAACGACAGTGGGTCTTGCTTAAGGAAACTGTCGGCACAGCTTGTCAGCATGGCAAATGAAGCAAAAGCCATACAACCCTTGACCAATTTATTTATATTCTTTTTCATTTTGAATTTCTTTATATGGTTTTTCACTATGAATTTCAGGACTTAAAGGGTAATGTTTAGTCCAAGATTGAAGGAGCGGGTAGCCAAACCTCCGGTTTCAGGATCACCATATTCCCAACTTGAGAAGGTGCATACATTGCGGCAGCTGGCATTTACGCGAATCTTATCAACCTGATACTTGCGGGTCCACTTTTGAGGCAGGGTATAGCCTATCGATATGTTATCAAGACGGGCGAAGTTACGATTGTAAAGTTTGCTTACACCACCAGATAAACCGGTATTAGGACCTACGGCATTCAAACGTGCATATTTATTGGTAGCATTGTCAGGCGTCCAATATTTTTTTGCAGGGACATTATATGCATTGGTTACTACCGAACCTCCATTATCCTGATTCAACCAGTAGCCTTCGAGGCTCTTATGTCCCATATAGGAATAGAGAGAGAACGAGAATGTCAGATCTTTCCAAAGGGTGAAGTCGTTACGTATATTCCAATAGATGGGAGGAGCAGTTGTGCCCAGATAAGCCTTATCTTTATCATTGTAAACAGGAACGTGGGTTCCGTCTGCAAGGATTTTGTCATCCGCCGTATAAAGGTTTTTAACTTTAATATCGCCTGGTCTCTGCCCTACAAGAGCTGCTTCCGCAATATCTTTGGCATTGTTTTGCCAAATACCATCTGTTTCATAATCCCAGATTTCACCGATCGGCTTACCAATATACCATTTATTAGAGGTATCATCCAATTCCTTACCATTTGCATCATAGGTATAGTAGATGTGATTAATGCGGCTCAGGTTCAACGAGAAACCGGCACTGGTACTCCAGATGAAGTTTTTCTTTTGGATATTGTTCGATGTCAAAGAAATTTCAAAACCTTGGTTCTGAACTTCACCGAGGTTGGTAGTGATAGAGCTAAATCCGGTGAAACTCGGCAAGCGTTGAGGCATGATCATGCCCTTTGTTTTCTTAAAGTAGTAGTCGACATTACCGGCCAGGAGGTGATTAAATATGGAAAAGTCCAAACCTACGTTATAAGCGTTGGTCTTTTCCCATTCAAGATTGGGCGCTGCCAGACGGTCCATATTCAACGAGTTAACAACGGTGGAGGTTCCATTGTTGTAATAAACCATTGGATCTCCTAATTTTAGATTTGCCAATGTTTTATATACATCACCGAACTCACGGTTGCCGTTAGAACCCCACGACATACGCAGTTTCCCCATATCTAACCAATTTTTAGTTGCTTCCATGAATTTTTCATTCGAGAACATCCAACCGAGTCCGACTGATCCAAAGTTACCCCAGGGATTGTTGACCCCGAAGCCTGCATAGCCATCCCGGCGGAAAGTTCCTGTGAACATGTAGCGGTCGTTGAAACTGTAGAATGCACGTCCCAGATACGAAGCCGCGGTGTAATGGCTGTCGTAGGTCTTAAATGAACTTTGCTGCTTGTTGCCACTATCTGTATAGTGGAATCCGAGAACATCGGTTGGAGAAAGGTTGCGTGCATAGATGTAATCGCTCCAGGTGCGGTGGTCTTCAGCCTCTTGAACCATAGTAACGGTGAAGTGGTGAATATTATTGAAGGTCCGATCCCAAATAAGGGTGTTGTTCAGGTTCAAATCGAAGTTCTTGTCATTTCCACGGTTAACACCGCGGGATGATGCTGACGCATCAGGCAATGCTGCTGACATAAAGTAACGGTCGTAAAACCATTGGTAACGCGGGGCGATATTGAACTGATAAGTGAATCCTAATGGAAGTGTAACCTTGGTATTAAAGATGGTATTTAATACGGTATACCCTTTCTCAAGATCATAATATTGACGGTCGAAGTAATAGTTGTAACCGCCTTTGGTGGTCTGACCACCCATAGGATATTGCTGGTAGCCGCCATCTGCGGTGTACATCGATGCATAGGGTGAATTGCGGAGCATATTGGCATCCCAATAATTACTGCCAAGCGACACTTCAATGTCACCGTCGGAACGATTCTGGAAGTTAACATTGGCACCCATTTCAAGCCAGTTGGTAACTTTGGCGTTTACTTTAAGGTTAGAACGGAAAGCTTGATAGTCGTTCCCTTGCACTGCTCCCTCGTTGTTCAGGTAACCAAACGACATATAATAATTCACGCGATCGGTTGCACCTGATATGCTTGCATTGTAATCTTGGTTAAGACCCGTGCGGAAAGTAGCATCATTCCAATCATAAGTCTTTCCGGCCAGAAAGTTGTCATACACAAGTTTGGAATTGTTCATCTCCAAACGACGGGCATACAAGCTCAGCATTGATTCGCCTGCAGAAGGACCAAATCCACTCTTACCGGTAGCGCTGGCCCATGTGGCCTGATCGGCTGTACTAAGGCTGCTGGGGTTGTTGAAATAACCGGCGGGGTAAGATAATAGGCCCGTCTTAGAGTCAACGGCATTATAATAACCGTAAAGTCCGTCGGCGCCTTTGCCATACGTATAGTTCATCATATACCAGTCTTCACGATAGCGCATATAATCGCTTGCGCTAAAATAGTCCCGATAATCAGATTTGGAATTGGCTGCAAGGTTGGCGCTTACATTAATAACCGGTTTGCCTTCTTTTCCTTTCTTTGTGGTAATGATGATAACGCCTGCCGCTGCCTTGGCGCCATATATGGCTGCTGAAGAAGCATCCTTTAAGACGTCGATTTGAGCAATGTCATCGGGATTGATTTCGGAAAGCTCGCCATAAAATGCCATACCGTCAAGTACGATAAGAGGATTGGCGCTAGTACCTAATGAGTTCTTACCACGTAACACAATGGATGCACTGTTACCCTTAGCCGATGCGTCATATCCAATTTGCAGACCGGGAGTTCCACGAAGGATATCTTGAACAGTTCCTGGGTTTTGGTCGGCAATCTTGCTGGGGTTGATTTGTACAACAGAACCAGTCAAGTCTTTTTTTCGCATTGTACCGTATCCCACTACAACAACTTCACTTAAAGACTTAGTGTCTTCCTCTAAAACGACTTTAATATTGCGGGAATTCCCAATAGGGATTAGCTTTGTTTGGAATCCGATATAGGAAACCGAAAGAATTGATTTCTGATCAGGAGCCTGAAGGGTGTATTTACCGTTAATATCTGTAATTGTCCCAATTGTAGTTCCCTTAATCGTAACGTTAACGCCAATTAAAGGGGCGCCTTTAGTATCTGTAACTACACCACTTATAGTTTGGCCTTTTTGTAGGACCGATTCTGTGTTTTGTGTTTCATTTACTCCCGGATCTGCTTTTATAATCTGGGTTGAAGAAAACAAACACAAACAGAGCAGACCGGATGTCGCGGCTTTTCCTGAAAACCGTTTGAAAAGGAAAGGTTGTCTGTTAGATTTACTTTTCATGTTATTAAAATTAATGGAGTTAAAAAATGAAGATTTAAGTAATCCATAAAATGTACAATTTACCTCAGAGGTAATTTACTAATAGTAGCCGGATAGAGAAGCTGATTTTTCATGGGCTAAGACTGCAGCAGTTGTTCATAAACATAATATATAAGGTTAAACAATGATTTAGGTGTGCGTTTGTTTTAAACAAAAAACAAAACTATACGATTACCAGTTCAAACAGGTCTGATAAAACGTCAAAGAGGTCTTGAAAATGGGCATATCATAGGTTTGATTACTTATGAATTAATTTTTAGCCCTCAGTTGACTGAAAATCTGACCTAAGATTTGCCATTTATCACTGATATATTTAGTAAAATTGCAAATCCAAATATGCCAACCATGAAAAAGTGTTTGTTTTCTCTATGTATATTTCTCTTTTGCAGTCTGAATAACCGTGCCGATAATGTTCACACAAGACTCGTTTTCGACCATTTCCCTTTCATCAATCAACTTCCCTCAAATTCAATCAACCGTATTTACCATGACAAGGAAGGGTACATGTGGTTTGGAAGTAAGGATGGCTTATCCCGTTTTGACGGATATCAGATTAAAGTATTCCGTTCCAGCTCTATTAACCCGAACAGATTAAGCAGTAACGGGATTCTATGCATTGCCGAAGACAATCAAAATCGTTTATGGGTGGGGACACTTGAAGGAGTCAACATCCTCGATAAACGAAACTATACCATTAAGCGATGGGAAAATGCCTATGCAGGAAAGGATCAAATCAATTTTATTTTCAGGGATAATGATAATAACATGTGGGTGGCCACTACGAAAAACGGTCTGGTCAGGGTAACTCCTGATGGCCTGAGTGTGCATTTCAGTACCAGGGGGACTTCCGGTAACTATATCCCGGATAATTTTGTCAGATGCATCTGTCAGGATAGCCGTAACAGGATATGGGCATTGATGCCGAACAAAGGGATTGCATTCTATGATAAAAAAAAGCAAAGTTTCAGATTAATGCCTTCTATGGGGGGGAATAACAATCCGTTCCGGATGATTGAAGACGGTCGTGATCATTTTCTGATTTGTACCTGGGGCGATGGGCTTTATTCGATGGATCTGAAAATGCTACCGGCCAATCCTTTTAAGAGAGTGTCTGTTCAAAAAGATGGGCGTACAGTTCCTGTCAGTAATATTGCATACAGCATGGTGAAAGACAATCAGGTGGGGTATATCTGGATTGTTACATTCGACGGATTGGTGGTTTTGAAAAAGTCTGATGCAGATACCTATAATCTGATCGAGTCGGAGTCGATGTTTCCGGAGCCTTATTACAAACTCTTTCACGAAATTATTCAGGACCGACAGGGGAATCTTTGGCTGGGTTCCGTTGGTGACGGAATTTTTACACTCAAATTCAATAGTTCATCCATTCAGACCAATTCGCTGGCTAAGCTAAAACAAAGCTTAGGTTTTCCTCCCATTGTTGTAGGGTTCTGTGAGTCAGCCGATGGTTATATTTATATTGTAGTCAACCGCAAAGGCCTGTTTGTTTACAATCAAAATACCGGAGAAGTTTCTCCGGTATCCAATTCCGAAATACGCTCTATTCAAAGTGTGAGTGCAATAAAGCGTATCAACTGTACTCATGAAATCTGGATTAAGAAAGAAGGTACTCCCGGTATTTACATAATAAGTGACCGGGTGGATAATCCCGGCCCTGTCCATTTTTTGCCTTTACCCAAAAATAGCGCAATCACCAATTCCAGTATTTGCGAGGATCATGCAGGAAATGTCTGGATAGGACTGGAGGATGGTCTCTATAAAAAGGCTTTGGGCAGTGATAAATTTTCTTTGGTAAATTCCGGGATCACAAATGTAGCTGTGATTAAAGAGGATACCAAAGGTAACATTTGGGTAGGAAGTGAAAAGCAGGGTATTCTAAAACTTCAGAAGAGACCCGGCTCCCAATCTTATTCGGTTGTAAAAATATTCAGTAAAACGGCAGGCAATCTTCAGACCAATTCGATTCAATCAATATGTTGTCGTAAAAATGGAGATGTGTGTATCGGTACCCGTGTGGGCAATATCTATATATATGATGAGAAAACGAACTCGATGCAGGATGTAAGCCGTCAGTATGGGATCACCGAAGAGTCTGTCCTGGATATATTGGAAGATAATCACGGAGCACTCTGGATTTCGACGGTGAAAAAGATTATCCGGTTCTATCCATCCAATCACGTGGCCACATATTATACCCAGTCAGACGGTATTCTGGTCACCTCTTTTGCCAAAGATGCATGTGTAAAGCTGGCAAACGGAACGATGATGTTTGGGGGGAATAAAGGTCTGTGTGCCTTTTCACCGACTATCGGTGAAAAGAAATCCCAATCGGGTCAGAAGGTTTATATCACGGATATCGAGGTGAAAAACCAGTCGATATTTGAAAATGACAGCACTAATTATTGGGATGCGGATAGAAAAAGATTAACCCTTAAGAGTACGGACGATGACCTGAGCCTTGAATTTTCAGCGCTGAACCTTACTTCTGCCGATAAAATTCAATACGCCTATAAACTGGACGGGCTTAACAAAGAATGGATCTATATGGGTAATAACCGCCGGTTTGTAAATTACTCTAATCTGCCGGCCGGAAGTTACACTTTTAAGGTAAAAGCGACGGATGAAACGGGTACCTGGAGCAATGAAGTTACTACCCTTAATATTGTGAAACAACCTCCACTGTATCGTACCTGGTGGGCATATCTGATATATCTGTTACTACTGGGGATAGCTGCAAACATCATATACAATCGTTTTCGTCTGAAAAATGCGCTGAAGATTTCACGTATTGAGAAAGAGAAATCGGAAGAACTGACTCAGACCAAATTGCGCTATTTTACCAATATCTCACATGATTTGCTTACGCCGTTGACTATTATCTCGCTTTTAACCGATGAACTTCAGCAGAGAGAGACTGAAGATAAAAACCGTGCGGAATTGATTAAAGCCAATGTTTCCCGGTTACGTAGACTGATAAAGCAGATTCTTGCTTTTCGGAAAACCGAGAGTGGAAATATGAAACTAAAAGTTCAGCAAGCCGATGTCGTGGATTTCGTCAGAGAGGTTTGTTATGCCAACTTTCAGCCATTAATCAGGGAAAAGGGAATCAACTTTTCGGTCGAAAGCGAGACCGATCATTATCAGGCTTTCTTTGATCCGGATAAGTTGGATAAGGTGCTCTATAATTTACTATCCAACGCATTTAAATTTACTCCGACAGGGGGAATGATAGGGGTAAAGATCAGTTTCCCATCGATTGGAGGAACGACTTGCCTGCGATTGTCAGTCAGCGATACCGGTGTCGGTATTGACGAAAAAGATTTACCTAATATCTTTACCCGTTTCTACATCAGCAACAGTTCCGATCAGAGTAAAAGCAATGGCATCGGGCTTTCCCTGACCAAAGATTTATTGCAGATTCACAAGGGGGATATCCGTGTGGAAAGTCGGATAGGAGAGGGGGCAGTTTTCACGTTTGAAATCCCGGTGACAAAAGAGGCGTATGCGGATGAAGAAATAAGTCCGGACGAGAGTCTGACTACAAATTCAACAGTAAAAGAGCAAGCATCGTCTGACCTGAAAGATCAGGAGGAAAATATTGAAATGCAGGTATCAAAGGATTATTGTCTGCTGGTGGTAGAAGATAACCGTGAGCTGAACGAGATCATAGTGAATCGTCTCAGTCAACAATATCATGTTATGTCGGCCGAAAATGGTATGCAGGCTTTGGCTCTGGTCAAAGATAATGAGGTCGATCTGATTATTTCCGATGTGATGATGCCCGAAATGGACGGATTGACTCTTTGTCAACGTATAAAATCGGATATATCGACAAGTCATATTGATGTTTTGTTGCTGACGGCAAAAATATCCTCTAATGATCAGGTGGAGTATTATAATGCCGGGGCAGATGCCTATATCCCTAAACCATTCGACCTGAAAGTCCTTGAAGCGCGGGTGAAAAACCTGATTGGTAAACGAAAACAGAAAACAGATCAGTTTAAAGCGAATAAAGAGGTTAATATATCATCAATGCAGTATAACTCGATTGATGAAGATTTTTTGAAAAAAGCGGTTGAAATAGTTGAAGCACGAATATCGGAATTTACATTTGATTTTGATGAGTTTGCCGTAGAAATGAATGCTTCGAAATCAACTTTGCACCGAAAACTCAAATCGCTCACCGATATGTCGCCGGGAGAGTTTATCCGCAATATCAGGCTTAAGCATGCCTGTCAGATGTTATTGAAAACAGAATATCCCATTTCTGAGATCGCTTATGCTGTAGGGTTCAATAATCCGAAATACTTTAGCAGCTACTTTAAAGCGGAGATGGGTATGACTCCAAGTGAATACAGAGACTCCGGAAATTTAAAGTCCGGGGCTCCGGATGAGTAATGTCAGACGGATATTGGTATGGAATTAGATGTTTTATAACCATTTTTGAACGAATAGTTTACATTTTAAATTTATAACATCTAACAGTATTGTGTATCTTTGCATCGCTTTTAAAAACAAATATTTTAATAACACACACACGCACATGAAACCAACATTATTCGTTTTAGCTGCCGGAATGGGAAGCCGTTACGGTGGTCTTAAACAAATGGACGGACTGGGTCCTAACGGTGAAACAATTATGGACTATTCAATTTACGATGCTGTACGTGCCGGATTTGGCAAAGTCGTATTTGTAATCCGTCACAGCTTCGAAGATGATTTCCGTAACAAGATCATTAAGAAGTATGAGAATGTTATTCCCGTGGAATTGGTATTTCAGGAACTGGATTACCTACCCGAAGGATTTACATTAAATCCGGAACGCGTAAAACCGTGGGGAACCAACCATGCGGTATTGATGGGTAAAGATGTGATCAAAGAGCCGTTTGCTGTAATTAATGCAGATGACTTCTACGGTCGTGAAAGCTTTGCTATCCTGGCGGATGCATTGAAAGGGCTAACCGGTAAAAAAGATGAATATTGCATGATCGGTTACCGTGTAGGTAATACTTTATCGGAAAGTGGAGCTGTTGCCCGTGGTGTATGTGCCGTAGATGCGGATGACAACCTGACTACAGTTGTTGAGCGTACGCACATCGAGCGCATCGACGGAGAGGTGAAGTATAAAGATGAAAACGACCAGTTTGTGGCTATCGCTGACAATACTCCGGTTTCAATGAATATGTGGGGATTTACTCCCGACTACTTCGATTACTCTGAGTCTTTCTTTAAAGAGTTCCTGAAACAAAACGTTGATAACATCAAAGCTGAATTCTTCATTCCTTTGGTGGTAAATGATCTGATCAATACCGACAAGATCAAGCTGAAAGTATTGGATACTCCTTCAAAATGGTTTGGCGTAACTTACGCAGCTGACCGTCCTGAGGTAGTTGCGAAAATCAATGCCTTGATTGCAGCAGGAGAATATCCTGCCAAATTGTGGTAAATCACAGAACTGATTATATTTAAAAGAGGGTGTCAGGCACCCTCTTTTTTTTATTCAACATCATCATCTGCTGAAACCTGATGATTATCTACCGAATCGCGGTATTCCCGTGGAGTCATACCGATATTTGCCTTAAATACATTGCTAAAATACTTGGGATTACTAAATCCCACCTCGTATGAAATTTCCGATATCGGATCTTTAGTTTGCTGTAACATCCTGCAAGCATGCTTTAATCGTATATTACGTATAAACTCTACCGGTGAAAGATCGGTCAGAGCCTTTAGTTTACGGTGTAAAGTGGATTTTGATGAGCTCATTTCCGTTGCAAACTGATCAAAATCAAAATCAATATCAGATAAACGGGATTCTACAATCTCTACAGCCTTTTTCAGAAACTCTTCGTCTAAAGAATTGTACTGCATCGATGAGATATTGATCTCCTTAGCGGTCTGAAAGTCGTCAGTTTGTTGTTTCCTCTTATTGATCAGATTCTTTACTAAAGCCTCCAGGACCTTTAAGTCAAACGGTTTGGGCATAAAGGCATCCGCACCTGAATTGTAATAATCAATCTGATCATCTGAAGATATTTTAGCTGTTAAAAGTAAGATGTTGATGTGACTTGTTGCAACGTCTGATTTCAGGTGTTTACACAAAGTAAGTCCATCCATTTTAGGCATCATAACATCCGATATGACCAAATCGATTTCGTGTGATGTAATTATGTCTAAAGCCTCTAATCCATTTTCGGCAGATAAGACATTGTATGAGCGACTTAGTGCATTAACAATAATGTTTTTGAGTTCCGGATTATCCTCTACAACCAACAGGTTGTTCTTCCCTGCAAATGATTGGAGTTTCTCCTCGGTTGAACCTTCAGCCCCGGTCTCCGGCAGATTTTTAAACTCTGCTGTTTCGTCTTCATTTTCCTGTGTTATTTCAATTTCGTCTTCTGAATATGCTTCTTCAGATACCGGGATCATAAATGTAAATACAGAACCTTCATTGATTTTGCTCTCTACAGAAATATCTCCCTTATGTATTTGAATCAGGTCTTTAGTCAGAGAGAGTCCGATTCCGTTGCTCTGGCTTTGATCTGACTGGCTACTGATAAAGAAAGGTTCAAAGATATGAGGAAGCTCTTTTTCGGAGATACCTATTCCACTATCGCTGACCGAGATTTGCATCATGGCAGTTTCATTCACATACGGGAATGTAATTTCGACCTTAACAGTTCCTTCTGCCGGAGTAAACTTAAGTGCGTTTGAAATAAGGTTATAGAGTACTTTATCCAGCTTGTCTGCGTCAAAATAGGCAGGGAAATGATCATATTCTGTCTCTATAGAGAATCGGATTTCCTTTTCTTTGATTAAAGGTTGGAAATTTAGAATGCTAATCTCTCTGACGAAATCCACTACATCGGCAAGATTTACTTTTAGTGTCATATTGCCGCTCTCAACTTTACGAAAAGCCAGAACCTGTTTTATCAATCGTTTTAACCGGTTGACATTAGTTCTGACCAGATCGAGTTGAGTTTTATCATTGCGGTTCTTTTGTTGCATCTCATCGATCAGCAAAGAAATAACTGTAAGAGGTGTCAGAAGTTCATGAGAAATATTCGTAAAGTAGCGGAGTTTGGTTTGCGCTAATTCTTCCGATTTCTCTTTTTCGATGCGGGATATTCTTAAGGCATGCTTAAGTTGAAAACGATTATACAAAAAGTTTACAATAAGTCCTGACAGTAACAGATAGATCAGGTATGCCCACCATGTTTGGTAAAGCGGAGGACGTTTTACAACATTCAGGGAAGTAATCTTATTACTCCAGGATCCGTATTCGTCTGTTGCTTTCACCATGAAAGTGTATTTCCCGGCGGGTAGATTGGCATAGTTAACATAGCGGCGGTTATTCCCGACATAAATCCAGTCTTTATCAATACCGCTCAACATATAAGCATATTGTATCTTATCCGTTCCGGAATAATCCAATGCTGAGAATTCTATCCCCAGATTATCTTCGTCATGATTTAATGTTAACTTATTTCGCGAGATATCCAGGTGGTTATTATCTTCATTCCCATAAACAGACTGATTCTGAATGGCTATATCGGTAATAGCAACACTGGGAATGACAGCATTTTTCCTGATCTGATTTTTAGGGTCAAAAATACAAAGGCCTCTATTCCCTCCGAACATTATTTTACCGTTATTTAATTTAATGCAGGCATCTTTCGAAAAAGACCTGACCAATATCCCGTCGTTCTGTGTAAAATAGGTTGTAATGTGAGTTTCCGGATTAAACTTGATGATCTTCTTGATTGTCGAAATCCATAAATCTCCCATATTGTCCTCAAGTATATCCATTACCGACTCATCAGTGATGCCGTACACAAGACTGACGTCATTCATCGTATTGTTCTTTTTATTGTACCGGTAAATACTGCCCTCTTGTGTACCAATATAGACTTCTCCGTTTTTACGGCAACAGATGGACTGGATAGAGTTACTGCGCAAGAATCCGTTTTTTTTTGTTAAAGGCAGATATTTGAGGTGCAACCCGGTTATTCTGGCTGTTTATGATCTTAAATACACCTTGTTTATCACTTCCTATCCAGATATTACCGGATCTGTCTTCAGTAATTACTGAGATATTCTCAATATTATCATTAACAATCTTAATGGGGCCATTGACCGGTTTCTTAAACAATCCTTTATTTGAACCGATCCATACATCCCCTTTTGAATCTTCGAAGAAATAGCTTATTGTTATCTCTTTGTTTATATGATAAACGGATGCTTTCTGAACAGGACTTCCTTCTACTTTATCACTTATTGCATATATGTCACTAGTTGCCGGGCATATCCAGATCTGACCTGTTCTTTTAATACGTTGCATTGCGGTTATACTTTGCATAGCTCTTATTTCCGGCGTAGCCGGACGGGTTATAACTCCTGTTTCAGGGTTTAGTATGTATAACCCTTTGCGGTTAATTACAAAGTAAATTTTGTGATCTGCCGATTCGCAGAATCGAACTACATTCGGGGGAAAACCAAGGTCTTTTGCAATTGAACTAAGGGTGTTGGTTTGCACCAACGGTTTATTAAAATTGAGGTGAAATATACCTTCTCCGACTGAACCCAACCATAAATTTCCATGCCTGTCTATCGCGACTTCATGGAACAGTTTACTGTAAGTGTCTTTAAACATAGACCCGGAATCAATGATTTTCAGGGTTTTCTTATCTGTAATCTGTAGAACATTAAATCCCGAATAGGTTACAGCCCATAGATATCCTACCTGGGGGTCTTGCACCATACCATAAATAACATTGCTTATTTCAGCCGGCTTCCCGTTTTGTAAAATAGTAACCGGTGTATACGGATTGGAGGAAATACGGGATAGTTCCATAGAAAACAAACCGTCCCCCCAGGTCGCAATCCAGTAGTTATTGTTTTTATCCTGAAGAACCCGAAACGGATTATTATTTTTTCCTACAAGTGGAAGAATCATAAAATCATCACTCTTTTCGCGATACAAGACTAATCCTTTATGCCAAAACATAGCCCATATATTTCCCTGTCTGTCCAGGTATATATAAGTGACACTATTACCTGGAACTCTTTTACTCTTGTTTTGTGCTGATGCGTAGTAATGAGAAATCTTTCCGTCTGGTGTTATCCGGACAATCCCATTATTATTTGTACCGATCCAGATATTTCCTTTACGATCGCAGCACAATGAGTTTATCCGATCACGGCCAATATATGGATTTTCATAAGGTCTGATAGAATAATTCCGTTTGTCAAGGATATTGATGCCTTCGGTAGTTCCAAACCAGATTCGATTCAGATTGTCTTCGGCAATACACATAATATTATTGTTTGTCAACCGATTCGGATTAGAAGAATTTGACCTGAATACCTTTACTTCATAACCGTCAAAACGGTAAAGACCGTCCTTTGAACCAAACCACATATACCCTTCTTTGTCGTGATATATACGTGTAATTGAATTGGAAGGAAGCTTATCTGTATAAGGAAGGTGCTCGAATGTAAACTCATAAGAACCTGCAAATACTACTGATGAATAGAAAAAAGCAATGAAAAGAAAAAGACTGTTATGGTAAGATTTCATGATAGATAATTAATATGCAATATTACTAAAAAAGCGACAGATTAGATGTTGGGAAAAGTATGTTATTAAGTCATATATGGGCCTAAAATCCTTCATAATGCATTCAATATCAATAGCGCACGATTCTCATACCTAATTGATTTTATTTCATCCCCCTTTGAAAAAAGCCCATGTTATCTTTGTTGCGATGACATTGTGTCAAAACCTGAATCTGAATTGTAGGAATGTCTACTAATATAATCATTAATCTAATATTTTCATAGCCTATGATGTAAATTCATTCTCTTCATGACTCAAATTAACTATTGATTCTGTATTATTTCAAAAGTTTCCGTTTCAAAAAGCTTACAGAATTATTAACCCTTCAGAAACAACTAAAATGCTTTACAATGAAACTCAACCATTATCAAATAACTGTAATCTTAAACTAAAGTTCATGGACGCAAGAAAAAAGATTCTATCCGTTCTCGCCCTGTCTGTCTGCACCATGCCGGCACTTTGGGCTTCAGAAAATGGCGTTGCTGCCAGTAACATGACAGTACAACAACATAAAGGTACTGTCTCCGGTAAAGTAAAAGATGAAAAAGGAGAAACACTAATCGGGGTTAGTGTTAAAATCAAAGGAACAACAACAGGTACCATCACTGACATAAATGGTAATTTTAAACTGAACAATGTATCTCCTTCTACCATTCTGGTGTTCTCATACGTTGGAATGAACAGCCAGGAGGTTGCTGTAGGCAACCGCGCATCATTGTCTGTTACTCTTCAGGATCAGACCAAAGGATTAAATGAACTGGTGGTAGTCGGTTTTGCCGTTCAGAAAAAAGTGAATGTAACCGGATCTGTCGGAGTTGCTACAGCCAAAGACCTCGAAGCAAGACCAGTGGCCAATGCTGTTCAGGCTTTGCAAGGTCTGGTTCCGGGTCTCAATATCACAACCAGTGGAAAAGCGGGCGAATTAAATGCTAAAAAAACAATTGATGTACGGGGAACGGGAACCATTGGCGACGGATCCAAAGGTAGTCCCCTTATCCTCATTGACGGAATGGAGGGGGATATCAATACCATCAACCCGCAGGATATTGAGTCAATCTCGGTATTGAAAGATGCTGCCGCATCATCCATTTATGGATCCCGCGCACCTTTTGGCGTTGTTTTGGTAAAAACAAAGAGTGGGAAAGACGGAAAAACAGTTGTGAACTACAATAATAATTTCCGTTACAGCACTCCTATATTGTTGCCTAACATGCAGAATTCATGGGAGTTTGTAAACTATTTCGATGAGGCAAACTTTAACAGCTCAAACACCCATTTGTATTCAGACGCCTATAAGCAAAGAGTAAAAGATTATTTTGACGGTAAATTAGCAGCCAATGACGTTGTACTACAAGCTACCAGCGGTAAATGGGACTATGATTATACCAATGCCAATGTAAACTGGCTGAAACAATATTATAAAGATTGGTCGCCTTCCCAGGAGCATAATGTCAGTATCAGTGGAGGAAACAACAAACTGACCTATTATGTCTCTTCCAACTTTATGACAGAAGATGGCTTCATGCGTTATGGTGCTGATACCTACGATCGTTATACAACTACGGGGAAAATATCAAGTCAGATCACAGATAAGATTAAGCTTGACTACTCTACCCGTTTTGTAAGAACCGAGTATGGCCGGGCAACACAAATGAATGATGGCTTTTACGATAATATTTTACGCCGATCACGTCCTACCCGTGCTATAACCGATCCGAACGGATATTATATGTCAGATATTAACTACATTGAAACGTTAGAAAAAGGTGGTCAACAGAACGAGCAAAATGACGGATTATCACAACAAGGCCGCGTAACCTTTACACCTCTGAAAGACTGGAATATTATAGGTGAACTTAACGTTAAAACGGATAATAACTGGACACACTGGGATCAGAATAAAATTTATTCACATTATGCCAATAATCCTGATAACACATACCTGTCATTACTGAGTCCGTCAAATGATATGGTCTATGAATATTCTTACCGTTCTACTTATTTAAATCCGAATGTATATACCAATTATACACAAAAGATCGGTAAGCATACCATGACGGCATTAGCCGGTATGCAGTCCGAACAACTGAAACAAAGAAATTTAAGCGCTCAACGCAATGGTATGATTACAACCGACCTGCCGGTTTTATCATTAACTACGGATAATACATCTGTAGCCGTGAGCGGTTATCCTGATGAGTGGGCTACAACCGGATTTTTCGGTCGTGTGAATTATGACTTTAACAACAAATATTTGATCGAGCTTAATGCCCGTTACGATGGATCTTCACGTTTCCGTAGCGACAAACGCTGGGTCTGGACTCCGTCAGCCTCTCTGGGATGGAATATTGCAAATGAGAACTTCTTCGAAGGTCTGAAAGATTATATTTCAGTATTGAAACTCCGTGCATCATATGGTATCCTGGCAAATCAAAACACCGATAACTGGTATCCTACGTACCTTTCTATTGAAACTAAAACTGCAAACGGAGCCTGGTTGGTAAACGGAGCTAAACCGAATACCGCATCAGTACCGGGAATGATTTCATCGTCATTGACCTGGGAAAAGATTAAGACCTCAAACATTGGGATTGATTACAGAGCCTTGAAAGATCGTTTTTCCGGTTCGTTTGATTACTTCGTTAGAAATACTACAGACATGGTAGGCCCGGGTATCGAATTACCGGTAACGTTAGGAACCGGTGTGCCTAAAACCAATAACTGTGACTTACAAACATTTGGTTGGGAATTAGAACTGGGTTGGAAAGACCATATTGGAGCGTTCAACTATGGCGTTCGTCTGAATATCTCAGATTCACAAACCAAAATTACCCGCTATGGTAACCCGACAGGAACTCTTTCAAAATATGTTGTAGGTCAGTTGACTAATAACATTTACGGTTATACAACCATAGGCATAGCCCAAACCAGTGACGAGATGAATGCACATCTTGCAACGCTGGCCAATGGAGGCCAGAATGCATTGGGAAGCAACTGGGCTGCCGGAGATATTATGTATAAAGACCTGAATGGCGACGGTAAAATCAGTAATGGAGCCAATACAATCTATGATATGGGAGATATGAAGAAATTAGGTAACAGTACTCCCCGTTTCCGTACCGGTATCAATGTTGATTTAGGTTACAAAGGTTTTGATATGCAAATGTTCTGGCAGGGTGTTCTCAAACGTGATTTCTATCCGACAGGTATGGTGTTCTGGGGTGTAACCAGTGCAGGACAATGGTATTCAACAGCCTTTAAAGAACATTTGGATTATTTCCGGGCTGATGCTGCTAATCCGCTGGGACAAAACCTGGATTCCTATTATCCCCGTCCTGTTTTTAGCGATAAAAACCAAAGAACACAAACCAAATATCTTCAGGATGCATCTTATATGCGATTGAAAAACCTGCAATTGGGTTACACTTTCCGTCAGTCCTGGTTGAAAGCCGTTAAGTTACAGAGCCTTCGTGCCTTCGTTTCCGGAGAGAACTTACTGACATTCACAAAACTATCCAAAACAATGGACCCTGAAACAGCAGGTATTGGTGTTCAGGGGGGAACAGTTTATCCTCTGTCACAAACCTATTCATTTGGTATAAGCGCAAACTTCTAATATTGATACTTTATGAGAAACTTAAAAATCAGAATAGGAAAGAAAGAGATATTATTTGCAGCTCTCTCTCTTTTAGTTGCAACGACTGCCTGCAACGACAATCTTGAGATTGAACCACAAGCGTCAGTCTCTCCCGAAAAATATCTTAAAGATGAGGCTCATCTGGCAGCATATACGATTAACTATTATCGCAACATGATGCAGACACATGAAAATGAAGATCTTTCATCATCTTCAGGTGGTGAGTCAGCTTATCATAACGATCTGGCAACCGACAATGAAACCTCACGGGGGTCAAACAGCCGCTATGTTCCCGGATTATGGACCGTTGGTGCTACCGGTGGTAGTTGGAGCTTTACCAATATATATGCGATGAATTATTACCTGAATACGGTTGTACCCCGTTATAAAGCCGGTGGCATCACAGGGATAAATACCAATATCAAACATTATATCGGTGAAGGTTATATGCTCCGTGCAATGGACTACTTTAAGAGACTGCAACGATTCGGTGACTACCCCATTATTACCAAAGTTTTAAAGGATGATCAGACAATTCTGACCGAAGCCTCCAAACGTATGCCCCGTAATGAAGTGGCCCGTTTTATCTTAGCAGATCTTGACAGCGCGATCGCATATATGAATAACAGCCCTGTCGGTGGAAAAGTCAGACTGACTAAAAATACGGCGCTATTATTTAAATCACGTGTAGCGTTATTTGAAGCTTCATGGGAAAAATATCATGCCGGTACGGCTGATGTTCCCAATGGCCAGGGGTGGCCGGGTGCTGAGAAAGATTATAATAAAAACTATCAGTTCCCATCGGGAAGTGCTGCCAATGAAATTAATTATTTCCTGGACCAGGCAATGGATGCTTCTTCTCAGGTTGCTGATGCAATCGATTTGGTGACAAACAACGGCATTATCCGTACATCTTCCAGTCAGGCTGTAAACCAGTACTACGATATGTTCGCCAGCATTGACCCTAAATCTTATGCCGAGGTACTTATGTTCCGTAAATATGACGAAACCTACGCTTTAGGGGTAAGCCACTCCTATAATCACTATGCATACTGGGGCGGATCAAAAGGATATACACGCCAGTTTGCCGACAACTTCCTTATGGCAAACGGATTACCCATATACGCTACAGGTAGCGGATACAGCGGTGACGACCACATTCAGGACACTAAGGTTAACCGTGATAGTCGTTGGAGACTCTTTATGAAGGCTCCGGGAGAAATCAAAGCATTTTTAAACATCACGACTCCCGAAAAATTTGAAACCGCTCCTGTTATTTACAGTTCAGATGCCAAATATTCTACATCTACCGGATATATCAAAGGTAAAGGATATGCATTGGATTACAACATGCAGTTGCTTGGCAAAGACGTTACAGCCTTTGTTGTGTTCCGTGCAGCAGAAGCTTACCTGAATTACATCGAAGCGTCATACATGCGTACCGGAACTATCAATGCAAAAGCTGACGGATACTGGAAAAAAATCCGCGCACGTGCCGGTGTAGATGCCGATTACACAAAAACCATCGCAGCTACAGATATGAGCAAAGAAGCATTGGTTGACTGGGGGGCATATTCTCATGGACAATTGGTGGATCCTACTCTGTATAACATCCGTCGCGAACGTCGTTGTGAATTCATTGGTGAAGGTTTTCGTTACAGCGATTTGATCCGTTGGAGAGCAATGGATCAGCTTAACGGATTCCAGATTGAAGGATGCAAAATCTGGGGTCCTATGCAAAGTGACTTCGCAGTAGGAAAACTTTTGGCTGATCAATCCAGTGAGTCCAAAAATACAGTTTCGTCTCCGTCTTTGAGCTTATACTTCAGACCTTATCAGGTAGTTAAAACCAATAACAACTATTACAATGGTCTTAAATTTTGCGAAGCTCATTATCTTGAGCCTATCGCAGTACAGCACTTCCTGATTACAGCATCTGATGGAAAAACCATTTCAACATCTCCGATTTATCAAAATCCGGGATGGCCAACTGAAGCGGGTAAAGGTGCAATAGGTTTTTAATTTCAATAGGTATTGGATTATAGGTTATTCTTTTCAAGGGTGTCCATTGGACACCCTTTTTTCGTAATATGAATATCCCGATACTTACCTAATCCGGATAGTAAATAGAAATGCCCATTTATTCATATAGTATTAGCGCTGTTGAAAATAGAATATCACAGTATTATCACAGTGATGTCACAGTTTTATATAAGACTATGATATCTCTGTGATATTACTGTATTTCTATTTTTATATTTTCATTTTAAATGCATCTAAACCTATTTATAACCTATTTGTAAAGCATAAAATAACAGAGTCAAAAGACGCTTAATCAGGTATAGTGTACCTGTTTGTTGCATAAGGTGCAGGTAAAAGTACTGGATTTCATTCAGTAATGGGTGCAAATAAAATCAATCTTTTATGTCAGGTGTCGCTGCATTTATTTACACCCTTTTTTGAATTAAAACAGATACCCTCTGGTGGTATTCATGTGATATATTTGTGTTCGGATAGTTGCTGGGGATTCTCTCCGAAATACCATAACTATCAGTCGGTAATAATCTTAAATAATACTTTATGAAGAAAACTACTATTATTCTAGCCGGAATAATAAGCTTTTTCAGCTTCAATGCTCTGGCGCAGTATCCTAACCTCCCGAAGAAATCGGAACTGAGCACTGTTGTACACGGTGCAAGGTCTTTTTCCAATGCAACGGGCAAAGACACGATCATGATCCCTGTTAATCCCATTGGTGATTTTACATTTGAAGTTAAGGCTAAAGTGAGTTCTGCTGTTGGGCGGGGCATGGATATTGATGCCCGGACAAAAGATGGAAAAGGGTTACGTACATCATTGGACCAAACTTCTTTTAACTGGACAAATCCGTTATCTGCAACTGAGAATTTTTCGATTTCCGACAATAGTCAGGAACAGACTTTTCGGTATGCTGTAACAAACGGATATGCGCACATTTACCAAAATGGCAAATATCTGAAGTCGAAAAGTCTGGATGTCGTAAAAGACATTGTAAACGGTATTGAAACTGATCCGGTTGCAATAATCGGAACTTCAAACTCAATATCCGATTGGGCTGGTAAAACAGGTGACAATTCCGGTAAACCTACTGCATACGGATGGGCAAATACATCCACCTCGACTTCCTGGAATACAGCTAATTCCACATCGGGTGTCCGTTATATGGATGTTACGTCCGGTCATACCTTTGAGTCTGATGGCGCTACTTTTAAAGGTCGTTTGATGTATATCCGATGGGATGGCGGTTTATTGTCTTCAGTATATTCTTATCCGGTTACATTAGATGCAAATTCAACATACCAGTTTTCATGGCTTTATGAATATCTAGCAAATGCCAGTGCCGGTTCCAAGATAACGGTTTCAATTGCAACTGCTGCCAATGGGACAGGTGTAATCAGTTCAAAAACATTTACCACGACTACAGCATATAAATTGCGTAACGGTAATTTTACATTCACATCAACAAATGCAGGTACATATTATATTACTTTTACCAGTAATGCAGCTGCTCTTTATGGAATTGCCAATCTTTCAACAAATTCTTATGGCATAGATTCGCGGATTGTTATTGGAAAAAATTACAATGACGGAGCTGTCAATATGGATATTACTTCCGTTACTTTTGATAATGGAGCTTATGCACCTGCTGATGCAATCCCGGGAACAATTAAAGATCTTGCAGTAACAGCTACCGAAGTGAAAGTGGGGTCATATGTGAATTCAAATGTAACATTAGCTACGAAGACCGATCTGCATTTGGTTAATTCCGTCTATCCGCTGATCAATAGTGTAGTAAATCTGAATTCACCGGATTCGTGGCTTTTTGTGGATAATATGAAACCAACCGTTGCCATCGATTCAATCTTGCGCTATGTAAAAGTAAATAATGCTCCGGCCGTAAATAAAACGAATGTGCGTGTTGCCATTAGTGGAAACGGATCGGTTATCATACCTCAGATGTCTAACGTTCAGCCGTTGGAAGTATTTACCGAACAGAATTATGGTGGAGATTCCCAAAAATGTTCTCCTGATACATATTACAAAAATCTGGGAACACTGGATAATAAAATCCGTTCATTTAAACTGAAAAGAGGTTATATGGCTACCCTGGCCAACAATCCGGATGGAACAGGCTATAGCCGGGTATTTATTGCAGATAACAGTGATCTGGAAGTACCGGTATTACCCGGTGTGTTGGATCAAACCGTCTCGTTTATCAGAGTATCTACCTATGAGAGGGTTTCCAAAAAAGGATGGTGTCAAACCGGAACAACAGCTTCAGTTGCCGCTGATAAAGTAAATGCAACATGGTTTTATTCCTGGAGTGCAGATCAGTCATCAACAACCAATCAGGAATATTCTCTTATCAGACAAAATGGCGGATGGCCAAGCTGGTCGCAGATATGGGGTAAAGAAAATGTCAGTCACTTACTCGGTTTTAATGAACCGGATCACACCGAGCAGTCTAACCTGACTGTTTCCCAGGCAGTAGCCCAATGGCCGGATTTATTAAAAAGCGGATTGCGTGTAGGTTCACCGGCATGTACCAATTTTACCTGGTTGTACAACTTTATGGATTCCTGTAAGACTAAAAATTACCGGGTTGACTATGTGGCTATTCATGCCTATTGGGCGAATAAAACGCCTCAAAGCTGGTATAACGACCTGAAGGCTATACACGAGAAAACCGGTCGTCCGATCTGGATTACCGAATGGAATAACGGTGCAAACTGGACAACAGAAACATGGCCTACTGCAGACCGTTCACTTTCAGATGCTAATGCCCAGAAACAGTTGAATGACCTCAAAAATATCCTTCAGGTATTGGATACTGCCCACTTTGTAGAACGTTATGCTATTTACAACTGGGTGCAGGATTGCCGTAAAATGATCAATGCCGATACATTGACACTCGCCGGTAAGTATTATGCGGCAAATCCGTCTGATATTGCATTTAACCGGATTAATGAAGTGATACCTGCCTGGTCAACGCTCGCTCCGGGGTTAGGTTATAGAATAGCCAATGATAACTCTAAAATCACGCTTAACTGGACTGACCCCAACGGAGACCTCGGGACAAAGGTCATACTGGAAAGACGGCTCGAAGGTGAACCGGACTTCTCGGTATTTTTTGAATCGACCGACCTCTCCATACTTTCGAAAGACGACATCATAAATACAAAAGCGGAATACCGGATTAAGGCTATTGGTAAGGACGGTACGGAATCACCCTATTCTCCGGTAATTACATTTGTAAAGGATGTTATACCGGATGCTCCCAAAAATTTGTCCGGAGAAGTATTGTCTACGACTATAATCAATCTTAAATGGAAAAAAGTAGCAAATGCGTTATCCTATAATCTGAAAAGGTCATTAAGTGCAACCGGTCCCTTTGAAACTATTTCCGCTTTCCAGAAAGATACGGTTTATGTAGAAAAAGGATTGACAGAAAATACAACTTATTATTACAAAGTATCATCGCTAAATACTGCCGGAGAAGGAGCAGATACAGATCCACTGGTGATTGCAACCAAACCATTGGTAACACCAAATGCGGTAACGGGTGCAACTATTGCTTCGGGGGATGCTCAGGTAGTGCTTGACTGGGACTTTATGTATGATGCTAAATTCAATATCAAACGTTCGGCATCTGTGGATGGCCCATTCGCTACAATTGCCCAGACCGATACTATTCGTTACATCGACAAAACAGCCATAAACGGATTGACCTACTATTATGTGGTTTCGGCTGAAAATATTAAAGGGGAGAGTGCAAACTGTACTCCTATGATGGCAACACCCCAGTCAGGCCAGTTTGCATACTGGAGTTTCGATGAGAATGCAGATACAAAAGTTATGGATGTATGGGGCGCTTACAATGGAACACTAGCTTCAGCTGCTACCTGGACTACCGGAAAATCAGGTTCGGCAGTTTCATTTGACGGAACGTCTAATTCTTACATTCATCTGAAAGACGGGGTTGTAAGTAATCTGAATGATTTTACGATCTCTACATGGGCTAACATACAGTCGTTGACGACCAACTCACGGATTTTTGACTTTGGTAGTAACACAAGCACATTTATGGTGCTTTGCCCCAAAACTTCAGCATCTGCCATTCGCTATAAGATTACCTATAATGGCCTGGCGGGAACATTGGATGTTCCTTATACTTTACCTACTAGCTCATGGGTGCATATTGCGTTGACTCAGGCAGGTGATTTGTGTACGATCTATGTTGACGGTAACCCGATTGGAAGCGGAACTGTGACTCTCAGACCATCGGGCATGGGGGTAACGACTAACAATAATCTTGTAAAATCCCAGTTTGGTTCAGATCCTTACCTCAATTGTAAACTGGATGAATTCAAAATTTACAACCGGGCTTTAAGTGCAGTCGAAATTGCAGCCCTACAGAGTGGCATTACCACCGGTATAAGTTCCGGATCTCAGGTTGAAGGGACAGAGGTAATGGTTTATCCTAATCCTGTTCAGGATGTATTGCATATAAAAACACCCAAATCGGAAAGTAACCAGATCATGGTGGAGGTTTATAACTGTTCCGGACAAAAGATGATCTCTCAATCACTTTGCCGCAACACGGAAAATACGGTTAATGTAAGCAGATTACCGATAGGACTGTACGTTGTAAAAGTAGTTTCAGAGAATGAAACTTTTGTTCAACGTTTAATAAAGAGATAAAAGCAGGGGTTAATAAATAACCCAATATGTTGGTTAGTTAGTATTGATGAAATGAGAGGGTGTCCCAATTTGGGACATCCTCTTGTCTTTAGATCGGGTAATATTTAATCTGGAAGAAGACTATAGTAAAGTATGTGTTGGTGTCACAGAAGAGAATTGTTATTTATTGCTCGTATTATAGAAATTTCCGTATGTAAATAGGCATAAGGGATATTATAATTTGATGCTGTCTTATCAATAAGATGCCATTTGCGTGAATATTTCGGATTTAGAGTGTGCTATTGGTGAATATATTGAGTACTACCGGATTGAACTATCGATTAAGTTATACGTTTTTAATATATCCACTTTAAATATCAGAATGAAACCAGGTAAATATTTGTATATTTGCACTATAAACAATTGGAACTATGGCTACAACATTAAAAATAACCCCTGCGATTAAAGGAAAAGAGTCAAAGAAATTCAATGCGGTTATTGCTGATAGTAAAACGAATAAAATCTCAGAAGAGAAAAAATCAAGAATATTTAGTCTGGTCGGCAAAGTCTTGTCAAAAAAAGCATAACCCATGGATTTATCGGATTTCCGTTTTTCTATGTTATCTGATGAAGATAAACTGGAAGGTTTTGATTGTGGAAATGATGAAATTAACGAATTCCTGAACAATGACTCAAAGAATTTCCAGCATGAGAAGATAGCAAATACATACTTATTTAAGAAAGGTGATTTTACAGTCGCCTTTTTTTCTATCTGTAATGATTGTCTAAATGACTTAGGTTATCAAAACAATATCTGGAATAGACTTCACCGCAAAATAAAATTACCTAACGAAAAAAGAATCAGGCAATATCCGGCAGTAAAAATTGCAAGGTTAGGTATTGATAAAAACTTTCAGGGGAAAGGTTTATCACATCAATTATTGGACTTTATTAAAGGATGGACTTTTATTGAGCATAAACCGGCTTGCAGGCTTTTAATTCTGGATGCTTATAATAAGGAAAAGCAACTTTCGATGTATGAGAAAAATGATTTTGTTTTCCTATTAGATTCTGACAAAGAAAAAATGCATCGGTTTATGTATTTTGATCTCATGCGTCTGGAATGATATTTATAAAAAAACCATGACAATCAGATATAAAAAAGATGTGTTGTCAAGATTAGAAACTAAAGCCTAACATCACACCATCAAATTACACCACTACTTTCAACAACAACACTACTAATGTCACTTCGGTAACCTCTAAATCATATCCGCGACAATGCAACATTGCCTCCACCGGACATCACAATGAAGGTTTATAGGAATTATTTCTTCTGATATACCCTTAGATAATCCACTTCATAACGAGTCGGAAACTTTGTGTTAGACGGATCACCGCCGTTTTGTCCGCCAATTGTTAGAAGTCGGATCGTAGTTGGGATTCTTGATTTGCTCTTTGCGTCCCTCAATCACCAGAACAACGTTTTTGCAAAAGGCATTATCAGCCTGATACCATTGGTATTCTTCGTTGCGGACAAATCCATGTTCGAAATTCCAGTTTGCCGGATCGGCTTTCCTGGGTTTGTTAAACTCATCTGCCCAGACAAGTTCCCATTTTTTGTCGTTTCTTGCAGAAAGAGCGGAGTTTTGTTTTTGTGAGAACTGGCCGGCATAGCTCAACAAACCGATGCAGGCAAGTGTGCTTTTGAGTAGTCATGAAGTCTTATGTCCTATGGTTGTTTCGCTCTTGCTTCTATATTGAAAAAGGTATTTCTCATATTAATTCCATAGATGACCCATAGATATCCCATATCATAATATAATATGGGTTATCTATGGGATATCTATGGGATATCTATGGTAAAACCCATAATAAACATCGAAACAACAGTGGAGCAACATTGGATCAAAGCTAAACTAAAAGGACTAAGTCCGGTTAACTTCCGAACTCAGTCCTCATAATATCTAATTAGTAATCCGTCCAACTTTCTGGGGGCAGATCATTTTCGGGGACACCCTCTTTTATATTCGGTGAGCTGTCTGAGAAAATTTTCAAATATTCAATCCTCTGCACGTTCATTTACCTTTTGAGACAGTCTCTTTCTGTATAAAACCGGTTTTATTTTACAGGTATATTTTCCAGAACAGCGACCAGGTAATCCCAATATTTGGCTACAGACGGAATATTTACTTTTTCATCCGGAGAGTGCGGGAATCTTAACGTAGGACCAAATGATATCATGTCCATTTGTGGATAAGCAGCACCAATGATACCGCATTCCAGACCTGCATGGATAACATTGATTTTAGGCTCATTTCCATAAAGATTAAGATAAACCGATTTCATTGTTTTCAGTATAGGGGAGTTCAGATTCGGTTGCCATCCGGGGTAAGATCCGTTGAATTCAACTTTGGCTCCGGCTAACAGAAATACGCTTTCAAGACTTGAGGCTAATGCTTCTTTCAATGATTCTAACGAACCTCGAATCAGAATCTGTACTGTGGCTTCACCGGAAGACGTCTCTACGATGGCAAGATTTGATGAACTTTCCACAACCCCGGGCATCGAATTATTCATTCGGGCTACACCGTTGCGAACCCCCACAATAGCATTTATCAGATCGTCCTGAATCTCCTCAGGCATGAGTGTAAGGGGTAGAGCAATCTCTTCAGCTTTAAAGCTTAAGTCGGGTTCAGTATCACCATTTTCACTTTTAAAAATGGATTCAAACTCAGCGACTAATTCAAGAAATTCCTCTTTGAGTTGATTGGGTATTGTAACAATGGCAAATGCTTCCCGGGGAATGGCATTGCGTAAGGTGCCACCGCTTACCCAGGATAGCCGGGCTTCATATCCGGCAACAGCTGTTTTCAGGAAACGGAATAACAATTTATTGGCATTGTAGCGGCCTAAGTGGATATCAACCCCGGAGTGCCCTCCTTTTAATCCTACAAGGCTGAGTTTGATCGCGATGTCACCTTCAGGGATTTCTTCGATATCTTTATAGCGGAAAGTCGCCAATAGATTTACTCCGCCAGCACAACCTACGAAGAGTTCACCTTCGTCTTCTGAATCTGTATTAATCAGAATATCTCCATCAACAAATCCGGGTTTAAGACCTGAGGCACCGTACATTCCTGTTTCTTCATCAGAGGTTAATAGCGCTTCTATGGGCCCGTGTTTGAGGTTGTCAGCTTGTAAAACCGCCAGGATAGAGGCTAAACCTATCCCATTATCTGATCCTAATGTTGTATTATTTGCTTTCACCCAGTCCCCTTCTATGATGAGTTCCAGTGGATCTTTGGTAAAGTCGTGGCCGATATTCGAGTTCTTCTGTGGAACCATATCGAGATGGGCCTGCAGAACAACTTTCTTTCGATTCTCCAGTCCTGGAGTAGCAGGTTTGCGAATCACAACGTTTCCCACTTCATCAGTCTGTGTTTCGAGTCCCAGATTTCTACCAAATTCAACGACATAAGCTGTGATTTGCTCCAGATGGTGAGACGGGTGCGGAATGTGGGAAATAGTTTCGAAAATCTCCCATAAAGGCCGGGGTGTCAGTTCTTTAACTTTCATTTTAAATACGTTTGCTTTAGGTAATAAAAATAGATGCTAAAAAGGCCAAATCCTTTCTATCAGTGTTTATTTGATTTCTTTGTTTTTAAAGTTATCTGTTCCTGAAATTACAATAGCATAAATGCCCAGAATAGCGTTCAGTATAGTGATAAGAGTGTGAGCTACCAATGTAAAAGCTGCAGCATGCATTTCGTCTAATCCGTAAAACATAAGTGTGGAAATGACCATCAGGTGCCAGGGGCCAATTCCACCTTGTACCGGTAATGCAAAGGCTATATTACCCATGACAAAAATAGCCAGACAAATATTAAAGCCGAGGTGCTGAGTAAAATCCAATGCAAAAAAGCAGACATATAACTGCAATAAATAGCTCAACCATAGGGCAAGGGTGAGTAATAGAAATTTACCTTTATGAGGCAGTATCGCTAATGTTTTTATACCGATCATTAATTCCCGTAGTATAACTCTGATTTTAAGTGCCAGGCGAGGGTGTCTGGTCTTTTTGTAAATTGTATATCCGACAACAGACAGCATCATGATTAACAAATAAAACCCCGGAGAGGTAAACCATACTCTGAAGGGGATATGGATGTGAACGTGGTTTTCCAAAAAATCAAGGTAGATATCGTGCATGGTGAAGATACCCGTGAAAACCATCAGAAGCACTAAAATGCTGTCGACCAACCGTTCCGATAGCAGCGTGCCAAACACTTTGGAAAAAGATATTTTTTCTTTCTGGGAGATAAAGACACATCTCGAAAATTCGCCTAAGCGGGGAAGAATCAGATTTGCGCCGTAGTTTATAAAAACCGAATTGGTAAGTGTTTTTAATGAGGGTTTAATGCCTAAAAGACGAATCAGCATTTTCCATCGTATCGCCCTGAGTAAATGACTTAACAGCCCAAATACACAAGATAGAACAAGCCATGGATAATGGATACCCTGACGCATAATCTCATAGATTTGCGCAAAATCCATTTTACGGAATACCCACCAAAAGATCAAAATACCCAATGCCAGTGGTACCGCAATTCTGAGAATGACCTTTAAAATTTTCATTATATAGAGAACAATTGATGGATAAATGCAGTTGATAATATTATTTTGTGTTATTTTGCAAAGATAATATTTCGGTCTGAAGAGGACCGGGGTTAAAAGATTAATAACAGGTGTTACGAAAGTGGCTTCGAGAAATCGAAAAGTAAGTTTTCGGTTTATACGGAGTAGGATCAAATAACAGACTATCTATTCAATCGGAACATATTTCATCGGTAATTTGTTCCCCTGTTTCCGGTTAATATTTTCGTAATGTCTCTAAACGCATGTGAATGAATAAAGTTCGTCCAAAGAAATTTCTGGGTCAACATTTTTTAAAAGACTTGTCTGTAGCAGAACGCATTGCCGACACCCTTTCTGATTACAAAGATACACCTGTATTGGAAGTAGGGCCAGGGATGGGGGTACTTACCCGTTTTCTACTGGATAAAGGGCATGATCTGACAGTTGTAGAGATTGATCGGGAGTCAGTTCCATATTTGCAGGAACATTTTCCCCAGCTAAGTGGTAAAATTATCGAGGCCGACTTTTTAAAAATGGATCTGAGTGGTATGTACAATGGTCCGTTTTGTTTGATCGGAAATTATCCTTATAATATTTCCAGTCAGATCTTTTTTAAAGTGATTGATTATAAAGATTTAATCCCCTGCTGTTCGGGAATGATTCAGAAAGAGGTAGCCGAACGTATGGCCGCCGGTCCGGGCAGCAAAACATACGGTATATTAAGCGTGTTGATGCAAGCGTGGTATCAGGTAGAATATCTGTTTACAGTGTCTGAGCACGTCTTTGATCCGCCTCCCAAGGTAAAGTCGGCAGTTATACGAATGACGCGTAACGAAGTAAAGTCGCTTCCCTGTAATGAACAACTATTTAAAACAGTAGTGAAAACAGGATTCAATCAACGGAGAAAAACACTGCGTAACTCATTAAAGTCTTTATTAAAGAAAGATTGTGAAGCTTTTGCTATGCCGGTATTTGATAAACGTCCGGAACAATTATCGGTTGATCAGTTTATTGAATTAACCCGTTTAATCGAGCAATATCAGGCGATGTGATATTATTAGGATGATTTTAGGAGATTGATGTGAAAAAAGAGTATGAAATTGTATGATTTAAGCTTTTTTTTAGTTTAATTTGTGTCCAAGAAATAAAAGCCAATTATATGAAAGAGGAAATTATCGAAAAACTCAAAGAGTTAATCGAACAACCGGTGGAAGAGGTAAAAGATTTGGTTGAGGATTTAAAGCAAAACTTTTACAAAATACAGAAGCAAGAAACAGAAGAATTACGCAAAAAGTTTCTGGAGGAGGGAGGTGCCGAAGAAGACTTTCTGCCTGCCCCGGATGAGCGAGAGGAAACTTTTAAAGGTTTATTGAATTCTTTCAGAGAAAAAAAAGCGGCTTTTGCAGCAGAGCAGCAACGTATCCGTGAAGAAAATTTGCAGGAGAAATTAAGTATTATCGATCAGATCAAAGCTTTGTGCGAAAAAGCAGATGAGGTTGGTAAACGATATCCTGAATTTCAACAATTGCAGCAGCGTTTTAAAGAGATAACATTGTTGCCTCAGACCAATCTGAATGATTTGTGGAAAAACTATCAGCTTCAGGTGGAAAGTTTTTATGAATTGCTTAAGATAAACAAAGAGCTTCGTGATTATGATTTCAAAAAGAATCATGATCATAAAATACAGCTATGTGAAGCAGCTGAAAAACTAATAGAGGATCCGGAAATTATTTCTTCATTTCATCAGTTGCAAAAATTGCATGAAGAGTGGCGTGAGGTGGGTCCTGTCGCTAAAGAGCATCGTGAAGAATTGTGGGAGCGCTTTAAAAACGCCTCTACAGTTATCAATAAACGTCATCAGCAATATTTTGATGATTTAAGGGAAAAAGAACAAGTTAATGAAAATGAGAAAATAGCACTTTGCGAATTGGTAGAGTCTATTAATCTTGACGAGTTGAATTCTTTTACCAAATGGGAAGAAAAAACAAAAGAATTGCTTGAAATTCAGGAAAAATGGAAGGCTATTGGTTTTGCTCCCAAGAAGGTTAACAGCGATCTTTTTGATCGGTTCCGTCATGCCTGTAACAAGTTTTTTGATACTAAGGCAGATTTCTACAAGCAGGTTAAAGATGAAATGGCAGTTAATCTGGAGAAAAAGAAATCTCTTTGTGAAAAGGCTGAAGCTTTAAAAGATAGTACAGATTGGAAAAAAACATCTGAAATATTAGTTGCTCTTCAAAAAGAATGGAAGACTATAGGTCCGGTGGCCAAAAAACATTCGGATGCAGTTTGGAAAAGATTTATCTCGGCATGTGATCATTTCTTTGAAGAAAAGAACAAGCATTTTTCTTCAAGCAAAGAAGTTGAGCATGAAAATCTGATCAGGAAAAATGAGATTATAGAAAAGCTTTGTGCTATTGATGAGGGTATGGATACATCTGAAGGAACAAAGCTGGTCAGAAGTCTGATGGATGAGTTCAACGCTTTAGGTCACGTTCCTTTTAAAGAAAAGGATAAAATTTATAATGCATATCACTCAGCGATAGATAAACTTTTTGCTCGCTTTAATATTCAGGAGTCGAATAATCGTCTCCAGTCATTTAAATCGAATATTCATAATTTGGTTGAAGATGATAACTCTCAAAACAAGCTGTATCGTGAACGGGACAGATTAATGCGTTCCTACGAGAATATAAAATCGGAGTTAAAAACCTATGAGAATAATATTGGATTTTTATCAGCTTCGTCAAAATCGGGTGGCGGTTTATTGAAGGAGATGAATAAGAAAATTCAAAAGCTTAAAGATGATATGGAGCTTATAGCCCGAAAGGTTGAAATTATCGACGAGAATCTTCAAGCCTGATCATTGCTATTATAAAAAGAAATGTTCGTGTTGAAATATCAATACGAACATTTCTTTTTATATGGATATTAGATGTAGTATTCCTCTATTATTGAATTAGCAGATTTCTTTAATTGTAATATTAAAGTGCAGTTGTTTCAAAACATTTCATCAGTTGTTTTTGTTTTATCTTTGCGCCTCTCCTGAAAGAGTGAGTCTTGAAGTCTGCATAATTACAACTTACGCTCAGTTGGTTATGTTTTTTAACACAAAATAGGCATGATATAATTTGGAGGGAAAGGGTATAAGCACTACTTTTGCACTCGCTAAACAGATAAGGGCAGCGGCCTAACGATAAGCTCTGAAAGTTTTGAAAAAATAAATCTGAAAAGATTTGGAAGTTAAAAATAAAAAGCGTTATCTTTGCAGCCGTTTCGCTAAAAACTGCGAAGCAAAATGAAAGAGATCATTGAAGAAATTATAGATAAATAAGTAGTACAAAAACTACCTGACGCAATAAAGCACAGTGATGTGCGAGTGATCAGGTAAGGGAAAAATTAAACCGTCAATTAGCAATAATTGGAGTAAGGATTGACTTGAAAGTATTAAAACTAGTTGAGTAATCAACTAACAAAAAACAATAATACAACGAAGAGTTTGATCCTGGCTCAGGATGAACGCTAGCGACAGGCCTAACACATGCAAGTCGAGGGGCAGCACTTCGGGTGGCGACCGGCGCACGGGTGAGTAACGCGTATGCAACCTACCTATTACTGGGGAATAACTTTCGGAAACGGAAACTAATACCGCATAATACCACGAAATCGCATGATTTTGTGGTTAAAGAATTTCGGTAATGGATGGGCATGCGTGACATTAGTTAGTTGGTAGGGTAACGGCCTACCAAGACTACGATGTCTAGGGGTTCTGAGAGGAAGGTCCCCCACACTGGTACTGAGACACGGACCAGACTCCTACGGGAGGCAGCAGTGAGGAATATTGGTCAATGGGCGAGAGCCTGAACCAGCCAAGTCGCGTGCAGGATGACTGCCTTATGGGTTGTAAACTGCTTTTATAAAGGAATAACAACTTCCACGTGTGGAAGGATGAATGTACTTTAGGAATAAGGATCGGCTAACTCCGTGCCAGCAGCCGCGGTAATACGGAGGATCCAAGCGTTATCCGGATTTATTGGGTTTAAAGGGTGCGTAGGCGGTTGCTTAAGTCAGCGGTGAAAGTTTGCAGCTCAACTGTAAAATTGCCGTTGAAACTGGGTGACTTGAGTACGGTAGAGGTATGCGGAATGCGTTGTGTAGCGGTGAAATGCTTAGATATAACGCAGAACCCCAATTGCGAAGGCAGCATACTGGACCGGTAACTGACGCTGAGGCACGAAAGCGTGGGGATCAAACAGGATTAGATACCCTGGTAGTCCACGCCGTAAACTATGAATGCTAGCTATTGGCGATATACAGTCAGTGGCACAGAGAAATCGTTAAGCATTCCACCTGGGGAGTACGCCGGCAACGGTGAAACTCAAAGGAATTGACGGGGGCCCGCACAAGCGGAGGAACATGTGGTTTAATTCGATGATACGCGAGGAACCTTACCCGGGTTTGAACGCAGGGGGAATACAGTGGAAACATTGTAGCCAGCAATGGCCGCCTGCGAGGTGCTGCATGGTTGTCGTCAGCTCGTGCCGTGAGGTGTCGGCTTAAGTGCCATAACGAGCGCAACCCCTATCGATAGTTACTAACAGGTTAAGCTGAGGACTCTATTGAGACTGCCGGCGTAAGCCGAGAGGAAGGTGGGGATGACGTCAAATCAGCACGGCCCTTACATCCGGGGCGACACACGTGTTACAATGGTGGGTACAGAGGGCCGCTACCTGGTGACAGGATGCAAATCTCCAAAACCCATCTCAGTTCGGATCGGAGTCTGCAACTCGACTCCGTGAAGCTGGATTCGCTAGTAATCGCGCATCAGCCATGGCGCGGTGAATACGTTCCCGGGCCTTGTACACACCGCCCGTCAAACAATGGAAGTTGGGGGTACCTAAAGTCTGCAACCGCAAGGAGCGGCCTAGGGTAAAACTAATAACTGGTGTTAAGTCGTAACAAGGTAGCCGTACCGGAAGGTGCGGCTGGAACACCTCCTTTCTGGAGAGCAAACCTTACTTAAAGGTTTAATTTTTCTGACTACTACTTGTTTATTTAAAGATACAAGACGAAAAGACAAAAAGAGTCAAGACCATAGAAGCAAGACAAAAGACGTAGAGTCAGGAGTCAAAAGTCTAAAAGTCTTTCATCTTAAGGTCTTCAGTCTAAGAGGAGACAGAGCCACTCAGGCAAAGAAAAAGTAATGCAGTCCTATAGCTCAGTTGGTTAGAGCGCTACACTGATAATGTAGAGGTCGGCAGTTCAACTCTGCCTGGGACTACCCAAGACATTTACGATTTATCCATTTACGATTAACCATTTGAATAACCACGAATGGAATTGTAAATAGTAAATGAATAGATAGTAAATAATACGGGGGATTAGCTCAGCTGGCTAGAGCACCTGCCTTGCACGCAGGGGGTCAACGGTTCGAATCCGTTATTCTCCACGAACCTCAATCCGCAAGGAGAGAGAGAAGATCATTGACATATTGAAGAAGTAAAAGTAGTAAAGAAAAAACATCGAGCCATTGACGGCAGCAATGCCGGAAATGAGAAGAAAGTAAGCAAGGGCGCATGGCGGATGCCTTGGGTCTCGGAGGCGACGAAGGACGTGATAAGCTGCGATAAGCTACGGGGAGGAGCAAATATCCCTTGATCCGTAGATTTCCGAATGGGGCAACCCATCTGGTAGAAGACCAGATATATCTGTAAAGATAGGCGAACGTGGGGAACTGAAACATCTAAGTACCCATAGGAGAAGAAAACAAAAGTGATTCCGTAAGTAGTGGCGAGCGAACGCGGAACAGCCCAAACCAGTTATGTTTCGGCATAGCTGGGGTTGTAGGACCACGACATAGCAAGAATTGGAGAAGTGGAAGCCTTTGGAAAGAGGCCCCGAAGACGGTGACAGGCCGGTACACGAATCGAAGATGAAGCTTAGTGGTATCCTGAGTAGCGCGGGACACGAGAAATCCTGTGTGAATCAGCGGGGACCATCCCGTAAGGCTAAATACTCCCGAGACACCGATAGCGAACCAGTACTGTGAAGGAAAGGTGAAAAGAACCTCGAACAGAGGAGTGAAATAGACCCTGAAACCATGCGCTTACAAGCGGTAGGAGCTCCTACGTGGAGTGACTGCGTGCCTTTTGCATAATGAACCTACGAGTTACTTTCACCGGCAAGGTTAAGTGATTCAGTCACGGAGCCGAAGCGAAAGCGAGTCTTAACAGGGCGTATAGTCGGTGGGAGTAGACGCGAAACCAAGTGATCTACCCTTGAGCAGGTTGAAGTTTTGGTAACACAAAATGGAGGACCGAACCGGTAAACGTTGAAAAGTTTTCGGATGACTTGAGGGTAGGGGTGAAAGGCTAATCAAACTTGGAGATAGCTCGTACTCCCCGAAATGCATTTAGGTGCAGCCTGGGATGTTTCTTCTGAGAGGTAGAGCGACTGATTGGATGCGAGGGCTTCACCGCCTATCAAGTCCTGATAAACTCCGAATGCTCAGAAGTTAAGTCCTGGAGTGAGGGCATGGGTGCTAAGGTCCGTGTCCGAGAGGGAAAGAACCCAGACCATCAGCTAAGGTCCCCAAATAATTGCTAAGTTGAAAAAACGAAGTCAGACTGCATAGACAGCTAGGATGTTGGCTTGGAAGCAGCCATTCATTTAAAGAGTGCGTAACAGCTCACTAGTCGAGGAGTTTGGCATGGATAATAATCGGGCATAAGCAATTTACCGAAGCTATGGATTGTCTTAAAGACACTGGTAGGGGAGCATTCTAACGGCGCAGAAGGTAAAGCGTAAGCTTTGCTGGAGCTTTTAGAAAAGCAAATGTAGGTATAAGTAACGATAAAGAGAGTGAGAAACTCTCTCGCCGAAAGACTAAGGTTTCCTGATCAACGCTAATCGGATCAGGGTTAGTCGGGGCCTAAGGTTCAGCCGACAGGCGAGACCGATGGAAGAACTGGTTAATATTCCAGTACTAGCTATATGAGTGATGTGGAGACGAAGTAGTGAAAGTCCTGCCAACTGACGGAATAGTTGGTTAAAGGGTGTAGATATTGAGATCTGTAGGCAAATCCGCAGATTGAGTCGAACCTGATAGTACAGAGAGTCTACGGATAATCTGATATGGATGTAAGCAGACTTCCAAGAAAATCCGCTAAACATAATCATATAGGTACCCGTACCGCAAACGGACACACGTAGTTGGGTAGAATATACTAAGGCGCTCGAGTGATTCACGGTTAAGGAACTAGGCAAATTGACCCCGTAACTTCGGGATAAGGGGTCCCTACTGAGAGGTAGGGCGCAGAGAATAGGTCCAGGCAACTGTTTAACAAAAACACAGGGCTATGCAAATTTGAAAGAAGAGGTATATAGCCTGACACCTGCCCGGTGCCGGAAGGTTAAGAGGAGAAGTCATCGCAAGAGAAGCTTTGAATTGAAGCCCCGGTAAACGGCGGCCGTAACTATAACGGTCCTAAGGTAGCGAAATTCCTTGTCGGGTAAGTTCCGACCTGCACGAATGGTGTAATGATCTGGACACTGTCTCAACCGTGAGCTCGGTGAAATTGTAGTATCGGTGAAGATGCCGATTACCCGCAACGGGACGGAAAGACCCCGTGAACCTTTACTGCAACTTAACATTGAATTTGGGTAACTAATGTGTAGGATAGGCCGGAGGCTATGAAGCGGGCACGCTAGTGTTTGTGGAGCCGCCGTTGAAATACGGCCCTTTGGTTATTTGAGTTCTAACTCCTGCTAGGAGGACACTGTTTGGTGGGTAGTTTGACTGGGGTGGTCGCCTCCAAAAGTGTAACGGAGGCTTCCAAAGGTACCCTCAGACCGATTGGTAACCGGTCGCAGAGTGTAATGGCATAAGGGTGCTTGACTGAGAGACCGACAAGTCGATCAGGTAGGAAACTAGGGCATAGTGATCCGGTGGTTCCGTATGGAAGGGCCATCGCTCAAAGGATAAAAGGTACTCCGGGGATAACAGGCTGATCGCTCCCAAGAGCTCATATCGACGGAGCGGTTTGGCACCTCGATGTCGGCTCGTCACATCCTGGGGCTGGAGAAGGTCCCAAGGGTTGGGCTGTTCGCCCATTAAAGTGGCACGCGAGCTGGGTTCAGAACGTCGTGAGACAGTTCGGTCCCTATCTGTTGTGGGCGTAAGAAATTTGAGGGGCTCTGACACTAGTACGAGAGGACCGTGTTGGACTAACCGCTGGTTTACCTGTTGTTCCGCCAGGGGCATCGCAGGGTAGCTAAGTTGGGAAGGGATAAGCGCTGAAAGCATCTAAGTGCGAAGCCCGCCTCAAGATTAGATTTCTATGAGGGTCGTTAAAGACGATGACGTTGATAGGCTGCAGGTGTAAAGATGGTAACATCAAAGCCGAGCAGTACTAATTACCCGAAACTTTCCTCATCTGATGGTTTGCTGATTTTTCTGAAATACTTTACTTCTGATTTATGTTGAAATAGAAAAGACGCCGCATGCGACGTCTGTACGAGATGGATACGCCGCAAGCGACGTCTGTACAAAAAATGATCAAAAAGAAATTTAGGTGGTTATAGCACCGGGGTTCCACCTCTTCCCATTCCGAACAGAGAAGTTAAGCCCGATCACGCCGATGGTACTGCGCAAGTGGGAGAGTAGGTAGCCGCCTCTTAAGAACCCTCATCAGCTAACGCTGGTGGGGGTTTGTTGTATTTATGCTCTCCGGTATACTTGCATGGAAGTTCGTTTAAAAGTCCTTTTACTTTCTCCCAATATGTAGGGATTGTGTGTGTTGCTTTTTTGTTGTTCCTTTGCAATGAAAATTTGTTTCATCCGAGTAAATCGGTTTCACCTGTGTGCTAAAAAACGAAATTATGCTCTTTAATCCCGAACTCATACAAAAGTACGATAAGCCAGGTCCGCGTTACACCAGTTATCCGCCAGCAACCTTTTTTAAGGCAGGAATAGATCAGGAGCTATATCGTGAACAGGTAATTGCCTCTAATCATAGTAAGCCCCGTAATCTATCCTTCTATTTTCATGTGCCGTTTTGTCCACAGCTTTGCAATTTTTGCGGATGTAATACGGGAGCGATGCCAAAGCGCGATTACATGGAAAGTTATATGCAGGCAATGATGCAGGAGTTTGAAATGGTAGCGCAATGGCTTGATGCTTCCCGTCCGGTTACCCAGATTCACTGGGGAGGAGGTACACCGAATGCTATTCCGATGAAACTGGTTGACCGTGTGATGAATCTGGTTCGTAAATATTTTAGGTTAGCCGGAGATGCCGAAGTAGCGATGGAGTGCAATCCTGCATACATATCCCTCAACCAGGTAGATGAACTGGTGAGTATGGGGTTTAACCGCATAAGTCTTGGTATTCAGGATTTTGATACGGAAGTTTTACGCCGTATAAATCGTAAACCATCAGCTTTACCGGTTAGTGGTTTAATAGATTATATGAGAGGGAAGGGTATTCGGGTTAATCTCGATTTTGTTTATGGTCTGCCCGGGCAAACGCCCGAAAGTTTTGATCAGACTATCCAACAGGCTTTGGATGCCAATCCTGACCGAATTGTTACTTTTTCCTATGCACACGTTCCCTGGGTAAAGGCAGCTCAAAAAGAGCTGGAGCAATACTCTATACCGCAGGGTTCTGAAAAACTGGAGATGTTTCGGCGTACATACGAAAAGCTTACCGGTGCTGGCTATAGAGCTATTGGTCTTGATCACTTTGCCCGTCCGGACGATGAGATGGCGCAGGCGTTAGACGCACACTCTTTACACCGTAATTTTATGGGATATTGCACTATTTCACACACAGGACAAGTTTACGCATTCGGAGCATCGTCTATCACACAGCTCGATAATGCTTATTTTCAGAATTACAAGGAGACAGAAGTCTACATACAAGCGATAAGGCAACAGAATACAGCGGTGGATAAAGGTTACGTAATGTCAACTACAGACAAGCTCTGCCGTGCTGTGATTCAGGATATCATGTGTAATCACTTTGTAGATTTAGAGAAAACAGCAGTCCGTTTTCAGTTAACTTATCCGGAATTACAGGAACATTTAGGATTTAATCCAGATTTGTTGCAATCATTTATAGAGGATAGACTGGTAAAATGGGAGGATAATAAACTGACGATTTTTCCCGAAGGACGAATGTTTCTTCGTAATGTGGCCATGTTGTTTGATCCATTGTGTTCGGTAGGAACTGGTCAATATTCAAGAACTGTGTAAGATCTCGCACCGACTGCCCCTCTCCCTGATGGAACAGGAGAGATACTCGCGATGTCAAAATAAGACTGATTGAGAATCGACTGATTTACCTCATAAAACGAACGTATAACTTAAACGTAAAACCATTATATAAAAAGATGGAACAAACAATCGATATAGCAATAATCGGAGCCGGGCTAACCGGTCTGACTACTGCTCATAATTTAAAGAAGGCAGGAAAAAGCTTTCACGTGATTGAGCGAAGAAATGTTGTAGGTGGTGACATCCAGACAGCACAAGAAAGCGGATTTACGTTTGAGCAAGGTCCCAGTACCGGAGTAATGAGTAATGAAACGGTAGCTGAATTATTTGCCGATCTTGAAGGGCTATGCGAAATTGAACGTCCTTCCAATGCGGTCAATAAACGTTATGTTCTGAAAAACGGGAAATGGCAGGCTCTACCGGCCGGGTTGATTGGAGGTATTACTACACCTCTATTTACATGGGCCGATAAGATCAGACTATTGGGAGAGCCTTTTCGGAAGCCCGGTACTAATCCGAATGAAACTTTGTCTGATCTGGTACTTCGCCGTATGGGCAAAAGCTTTCTTGATTACGCAATTGATCCGTTTATCATCGGAGTTTACGCGGGTGATCCGGGTTACCTTGTGCCCCGTTTTGCTTTACCTAAGCTTTATAATCTGGAGCACAATTATGGTAGCTTTATCGGTGGTTCCATAAAACTGAACAAAGAGCGTGCTAAAACGATGACCGAAGAAGAAAAAGCGGCAAAGAAGCAGCAGAAAGGCAGCCGCATCTTTTCCGTAAAAGGAGGTTTGTCAAATTTCATGCTTGCGCTTTATAAATCTGCCGGTACGGAGAATTTCTCACTGGGTATATCCAATCTTACTATAATACCCGGGAATGGACATTATATTATCAGCGGAATACAAGCTGATGGAACTTCATTTAGTTTAAAAGCCAACAAAGTAATAACAACTGTCGGTGCACATGAGCTGGATGTTCTTTTACCGTTTGTTTCTTCTGAAGATATGAATGCAATTACAAATTTGCTATATGCCCGAGTGGTACAAGTAGGTGTCGGATTCAAAAAGTGGGATGGCTTTCCTTTGGATGCGTTTGGTGGCTTGATCTCTCATAAAGAAAAACGTCAGGCTTTGGGCGTGCTATTCCCCTCAGCTTTTTTACAGGGTCGTGCTCCGGAAGGCGGTGCATTACTTTCCGTTTTTATGGGTGGTGTGCGTAATGATTCTTTGCTGGATAAAAACGACGATGAGATTCGCAGTCTGGTAGAGCAGGAGGTAAGTAGTTTGATGAAACTGAAAGAATTTAAACCCGACTTGCTGCGTATTTTCCGTTATCGACATGCGATTCCGCAATACGGAGCCGATTGTGAAGCGCGTTTTGCCTCATTGGATAAGATTCAGACGGAATTTCCGGGCCTTTTTATCGGTGGAAACCTTCGGAACGGCATTGGAATGGCAGATCGTATAAAACAAGGAAAAGATTTGGCTGAAAAAGTTTGTTAATTAGAAAAAGACTGTTACATTTGCAATGTCTCAGAAACGAAATAAATATTACGACCCAAGAGGTCTGAATACAAAATATTCCATTCATAATTCATTCTAATTTCTATTTGGAGCCGTCTTACTCGTGAAGAGCAGGGCGGTTCGCTTTTTTTTGTTGATGTCGATTCTTTCCCCGGACGCTTACGGATCTCCTTTTTTCTTTCTCCAATGAAGAGATAACCTTCAAATGAGTTAACTTTGTCACCTGAATACAGAATCTTTTGAAATGGCACATACCCTGTTTTTACTTATCATATTTTTTGTAGTTGCCGACTTCGTGTTGGAACAAACTCTATCGGTTTTAAATCGAAAAATGCTTTCGCCAAACATCCCTGATAAGCTCAAGGGGATATATGATGAGGAAAAATACGCAAAGCAACAGAGCTATACACTGACCAATAGCCGGTTTTCGGATTATACCCGGATTTTCACGTTAGTCATAGAACTGGCTATGCTGTTGCTTGGCGGATTTGCCTGGGTGGACAATTGGGTAAGAACATTCACTCAAAATGAGATTGTGGTTTCGTTGTCGTTTTTCGCCGTGTTGTATATTGGAAATGAAGTGCTAACCCTTCCGTTTTCGGTTTACAACACTTTTGTGATCGAGGGGAAATTTGGCTTTAATAAGACGACTCCCAAAGTTTTTGTGCTGGATGTTTTTAAATCCATAGCTTTAAGTATTGTTTTGATGGGTGGAATCCTTACATTTGTTTTGTGGTTGTATCAGATGTTGGGGGATAACTTTTGGTTGGCTACCTGGGGTGCACTTTCTGCATTCTCATTGGTGATGTTATTGTTTTATTCCGAATGGATTGTCCCGCTTTTTAATAAACAAAAACCTTTAGAAGAAGGAGAACTCCGCTGTGCAATTGAGTCTTTTAGTCAGAAGGCCGGATTTGGTCTGAAGAATATTTATGTAATGGACGGTTCGAAAAGAAGTACAAAGGCGAATGCCTATTTTACAGGTTTTGGCAGAAAAAAACGGGTTGTGCTTTTTGATACGCTGATTGAGCAACTGTCTGTAGAAGAGGTTGTGGCAGTGTTGGCGCATGAGGTCGGACATTACAAGAAGAAGCATGTAATCTCATCGTTATTTATCTCATTTGCACAATCGTTTATATTACTCTATCTGCTTTCACTGTTTTTGAAATATCCTGTTTCGGCGGAAGTGCTGGGTGTTTCTATGCCCTCATTCCATATTGGAATTGTTGTTTTCGGATTGCTCTACCAACCGGTATCAACGTTGTTAGGTCTTGTCATGAATCAATTTTCCCGACATAATGAGTATCAGGCAGATGCTTTTGCCAATACTTATGGGTTGGGAAGTGCGTTAGTCAGCGGACTGAAAAAGATATCGGTGCATGCGTTGAGTAACCTCAATCCTCATCCTGCTTATGTATTTGTGCATTATTCGCATCCAACGCTATTGCAAAGAATGGGGCGCATTCAAGGTAGGACTGTTGAAAAGGTATAATACTCTTTCCTCAATAATTATAGTAGAATGAAAACAGAAATTATTACCATAGGCGATGAGTTGCTGATCGGGCAAGTTGTCGATACCAATTCGGCCTGGATGGCTAAGGAGTTGAATAGGATAGGTTTTGATGTCTATCGTATTACTACCATTGGCGACGAACGGGAAGAGTTGCTTGAAGCTTTTGAAACAGCATTAAGCCGTGTGGATGTGGTGTTGGTGACAGGTGGTATTGGTCCGACAAACGATGATATTACCAAGAAAACACTTTGCGAATACTTCAATACCGGACTGGTTTTCGATGAATCTGTTTTAAATAATATTGAATCGATGTTTGCGCATCGTAATATCCAGATCAATGAATTGACCCGTGGACAGGCTTATGTGCCTGAAAATTGTACGGTAATTCAGAATACAGCCGGTACAGCACCTATTACCTGGTTTGAACAACGTGGTAAAGTGTTGGTTTCTATGCCGGGGGTTCCTTATGAAATGAAGACAGTGATGAGTAATGAGATTATCCCCCGTTTGCAGGCAAAGTTTGCTAAAGATATTCATATTTTACACCGGAATTTTTCGGTGAAAAATTATACCGAATCGGCATTAGCTTTGCATATTGCGGACTGGGAGCGGGCTTTACCCGGTTTCTTCCGGTTGGCTTATCTACCTTCACCGGGATTAATCCGCCTGAGGTTGACCGGTCGTCTCGAAAACTGGGAAATGTTGGTTGCTGCAGCAGATAAAGCAGAGGCTGAATTAAAATCTCTGCTGGGGGAATCTATCTTTGAAGCATCAGATGCTCCGGTAGGCGAATTTGTCGGTTCTTTGCTAAAAAAATACGGATTGACATTTGCTTCAGCCGAAAGCTGTACCGGCGGTTATATTGCTCATCAGATAACAGCTGTACCGGGGAGTTCTGCATATTACCGGGGAGGTGTAGTCGCCTATTCAAATGACGTGAAGCAACAGGTGTTGGGCGTTTCGGTTGAAAGTTTGAAGGATTCCGGCGCAGTGAGCGAAGTTGTTGTTCGTCAGATGGTTGAAGGAGTTGTCCGGATAACCGGTGCCGATGTGGCTGTTGCAACTACCGGTGTTGCCGGTCCTGATGGGGGAACCCAGGAAAAACCGGTAGGAACGGTTTGGATTGCTGCAAAAGTAGGGGGCAGTATTCGTGCGGAACGATTCCGTTTTGGTACGCAACGCGAATCAAATATTCAACGCTCTGCAAATGCAGCATTACTTATGGCGGCAGAGATGATTCAGGAGAAAAAAACACCGAAATATTTGTGTAGTTCGGAATAAATGATTTACTTTGCGCACTGTTTGAGAAAATAGGAAGAAATAATATTAAAACACAAGATAGCAATGTCGAAGATTTGTCAAATTACCGGAAAAAAAGCGATGGTTGGCAACAACGTATCACACTCTAAAAGAAGAACTAAAAGAGTGTTCAATGTCAATCTGTTTAAGAAAAAGTTCTATTGGGTAGAACAAGAAGAGTGGATTACCCTGACCCTTTCAGCTGCAGGTTTGAGAACTATCAATAAGTTAGGTTTGGATGCAGCCATTAAAAAAGCAATTAGTGGTGGTCATTTGAATGAAATTCGTATAATTGGATAAGGGAGAACATATAAAATGGCAAAAAAAGCAAAAGGTAATAGAATCCAGGTAATCCTGGAATGCACCGAGCACAAAACCAGCGGTGTGGCAGGTACGTCGAGATACGTAACTACAAAAAACAGAAAAAATACCACTGAACGTTTGGAGTTGAAAAAATACAACCCCATTCTGAAAAAAGTGACAGTACATAAAGAAATTAAATAAGCTAAACCATGGCAAAGAAGACCGTAGCATCATTACAAACAGGTGAAGGCCGTACTTATTCTAAAGTGATTAAAATGGTAAAATCACCTAAAACAGGCGCTTATACTTTTCAGGAAGAAATGGTTCCTAACGAAAAAGTGAAAGAATTTTACGCGAAATAATTCTTTATACATATAATAAAAAAAGCTTCTCAGGTTTGAGGAGCTTTTTTTGTATTGCTATTTTGATTACTTTTGTCCCTGAATAACAGTATTTTGATTTTACATCATGGGAATATTTAACTTTTTTTCCAAAGAGAAGAAAGAGACCCTCGATAAAGGGCTTGAAAAAACCAAAGAAAACGTTTTTTCGAAGCTGTCGAGAGTGTTGGTCGGTAAGTCTAAAGTAGATGAGGATGTACTCGATAACCTCGAGGAGATTCTGATCACCTCTGATGTCGGTGTGGAAACGACATTGAAAATCATTAATCGCATCGAGAAGCGGGTTTCGGCAGACAAATATGTCAGCCAGTCGGAATTAAATGCAATCTTGCGGGATGAAATCGGAGCTTTGCTTACAGAGACTAATGCAGAAGATGTAGAGGAATTTACTGTTCCTGTTGGTAAAAAGCCTTACGTGATTATGGTCGTAGGCGTGAATGGTGTGGGCAAAACCACAACTATCGGAAAGCTGGCGCATCAATTCAAGAAAAATGGATTGTCGGTATATCTGGGTGCTGCTGATACTTTCCGTGCTGCTGCGGTGGAGCAGTTGGTGATCTGGGGCGAGCGTGTAGGCGTACCGGTGATTAAACAAAAGATGGGGGCCGATCCCGCTTCAGTAGCATTTGATGCACTTAGCTCTGCAAAGGCGAACAATGCGGATGTGGTGATCATTGACACTGCCGGTCGTTTGCATAATAAAGTTGGTTTGATGAATGAGTTGACCAAGATTAAGAATGTAATGAATAAGGTTGTGGAAGGTGCACCCGATGAGATTTTATTGGTACTGGATGGCTCAACCGGTCAAAATGCTTTTGAGCAAGCGAAACAATTTACGGCTGCAACTGAAGTAAATGCATTGGCGATTACTAAATTAGACGGTACGGCAAAAGGTGGTGTTGTGATCGGTATTTCAGATCAGTTTAAGACACCTGTGAAATATATCGGACTTGGCGAAGGAATCGAAGATTTGCAGGTATTCCGCAGAAAAGAATTTGTTGACTCACTTTTTGGTGAATAAGAAAAGCTTTTCCCTTCAATAGAGGGTGGAAAAAACGAATTTATATCCTCACTGAGAATGAATTTAATGGTTCTCTGCAACTATTACAAAAACGAAATTTTACATGTAAGTTCTTCAATGCCCTCCTTTCGGGGAGGGTTAGGGAGGGCTTTTTTTTATAAATGAAAAAGAACAAAGTAGATATTATTACATTAGGCTGTTCCAAGAATTTGGTAGACAGTGAGCAGCTGATGCGCCAGTTTACTGCAAACGGCTATCAGGTAGAACACGATTCGGATAATCCGAACGGAGAGATTGTTGTTATTAATACCTGTGGATTTATCGGTGATGCCAAAGAGGAATCCATTGATATGATTTTGCAATTTGTGCAGGCCAAGAAGAAGCGAAAGATCGGAAAGCTTTATGTAATGGGGTGTCTTTCCGAACGTTATTTGCAGGAATTAAAACTTGAAATTCCCGAAGTGGATAAGTTTTACGGAAAATTTAATTGGAAAGAATTATTGGGAGATCTGGGTAAATCCTATAATCAGGATTTAGCACTGGAACGTAATCTGACTACACCACAACATTATGCATACCTCAAAATCGGAGAGGGGTGCAATCGTACTTGTGCTTACTGTGCCATACCTATCATTACCGGGAAATACCAGTCTCGTCCGATGGAAGAGATTGTGGAAGAAGTCAAAGGCCTGGTTGCGAAAGGTGTTAAAGAATTTCAGGTGATCGCGCAGGATTTGACTTTTTACGGCCTCGATTTGTATAAAGAGAATAAACTGGCTGAATTGGTAGAGCGCATTTCTGATGTGCCCGGTGTGGAATGGATTCGATTGCATTATGCTTATCCGGCTCATTTCCCTATGGATCTATTGCGGGTCATGCGTGAACGTGATAATGTGTGTAAGTATCTTGATATTGCATTGCAGCACATCAGCGATTCGATGTTGAAGCGTATGCGTCGTAATGTTACTAAGGAAGAAACCTACGAATTGCTGCGGGCTATGCGTCGTGAAGTTCCCGGAATTCACCTGAGAACAACCTTGTTGGTTGGTTTCCCGGGAGAAACAGATCAAGATTTTGCCGAATTGCTGGATTTTGTGCGTGAAATACGTTTTGAGCGATTGGGGGCGTTTCCTTATTCTGAAGAGGAGGGTACTTATGCTGCCAAAGAATATACAGACGATATCTCCTTTGATGTCAAACAAGCCCGTATGGATGAGTTGATGACTGTTCAGGAACGTATTGCCGGAGAAATCAGCCAGGCTAAAGTTGGACAGACTCTACGTGTGATCATTGACCGTGAAGAAGATGATTTCTATATCGGGCGTACTGAATTTGATTCTCCTGAAGTGGATCCGGAAGTGTTGATTTCGAAAGAAACAGCTTTGCAAATCGGTGAAATGTATTCGGTGTTGGTTGAAGACGCTGATGTTTTTGATTTGTACGGATCTGTAAAGTTGTGAGTTCCGGGATGTCTAATCAGACTGGCTTGCAGAGTTGACTATATTGCTAAATCAATAATTAAACGTATCAACGATCAATGAATTTCTTAATCAAAAATGCAACAATCATCAACGAGGGAAGCCGTTTTGTAGGCTCTGTGTTGGTGGAAAATGATATGATTTCTGCAGTTTTCAAAGGTGAAATTCCTGCAGAAACAGATTTAAGTAAAGCAACTGTAATTGATGCTACGGGTAAGTGGTTGATACCTGGTGTGATTGACGATCAGGTGCACTTTCGTGAGCCGGGATTGACACATAAAGGGGATATTGCAAGTGAATCGCGTGCTGCCGTAGCAGGTGGCGTAACTTCTTTTATGGAGATGCCCAATACCAAGCCGCAAACAACTACCATTGAAGCATTAAACTGGAAGTTTGATCGTGCGGCAGAAGTGTCAGCGGCGAATTATTCGTTTTATATCGGAGCAACCAACGACAATCTGGAGGAGGTGAAAAAAGCCGATCCGAAACGTGTTTGCGGCGTGAAGGTATTTATGGGATCTTCTACCGGGAATATGTTGGTGGATAATACAGAGACGTTAACCCGCATCTTTTCCGAGGTGGAGATGTTGATTACCACTCACTGCGAAAAAGAGGAGGTAATTCAGGCGAACATAGCCAAATATAAAGCTTTGTACGGTGAAGATCTGCCTGTAAAATACCATCCGTTGATTCGTGACGAAGAAGCTTGTTACCGCTCTTCAGCCGAAGCTGTGGAACTGGCTGCAAAATGCAATACACGTCTGCATGTATTGCACTTGTCTACAGCCAAAGAGATGTCTTTATTCGACACTAAACCATTGGCTGAGAAACGTATTACCGGTGAAGTGTGTGTGCATCATTTATGGTTCGATGATTGTGACTACGAAACATACGGAAACCGCATTAAGTGGAATCCGGCTATCAAGAGCAGATTGGATAAAGAAGCTTTGATTCATGCATTGCATACCGGTCGTCTTGATGTCGTAGCGACCGATCATGCCCCGCATTTACCTTCCGAGAAAGAGGGTTCTTGCTTTAAAGCTGCTTCGGGTGGTCCATTGGTGCAGCACTCATTAACTGCAATGTTAGAGTTGGCTACCCAGGGTAAATTTAGTCCTGAACTAGTCGTTGAGAAAATGTGCCATGCTCCGGCTACTTTATATAAAGTAGAAAAACGGGGTTTTATCCGGGAAGGCTATTTCGCCGATCTGGTATTGATTCAACCAAACAGTACGTGGACAGTAACCCCTGCTAATATCTTGTATAAATGTGGTTGGGCTCCGTTTGAAGGAATAACTTTCGGCACAAAGGTGGAAAAGACATTTGTTAATGGAATGTTGGCTTACGACAATGGTGTAATAAATGATAACTGTCGTGGACGGGAGTTGAGCTTTATGTAAGGGTATTTTTTGAATTAACTACTATAGAAAGATGTTGTTTGCTTTCGCTAATCGCAAGGCAAATCGACATCTTTTTTTGTTTTTTTCAATAATCAGGGTGATGGTATTGCCATGATTATTCCGGATTCTATTTGAATATTCTTCTGATTTGCTCATTTTACCACTTATATCTAGTTGAAAAATCTTTTTGTTGCTTAAAATTTATTTTTCTACAAGCAATTGAAAATTAGTGGAAAAAGTCAGTTTATTGCACACGAAAATATACTTCTGTGCAAAAAAAATCAGGCGTTTAACATTTTGAGAAGAATAATTCCATAAATTTGCATCGCTTTTTTTTGAAAAATTCAACATAGTACGTTAGGTAGATCCCTGGATTTACTTAATGGGTAACAGAAACTAGGTATGATTAAAAAAATTTTGGTAGCTAACAGAGGCGAGATTGCCATTCGGGTAATGCGCTCCTGTAAAGAGATGGGAATAAAAACAGTTGCTGTTTATTCCGAAGCCGACCGTACATCGCGTCACGTATTTTATGCAGATGAAGCCTGTTGTATCGGTCCAGCTCCTTCCAAAGAAAGTTATCTGGTGATTGACCGCATCATTGAAGCAGCTAAATGCTTTGGTGCGGATGCTATTCACCCCGGATATGGATTCCTTTCAGAAAGTGCAGAGTTTGTTCGCCGTTGCGAAGCTGAGAATATTATTTTTATTGGCCCGAGTGCAGAGGCGATGATTAAGATGGGGGATAAGATATCAGCCCGTCAGACTATGATTGCTGCCGGTGTTCCTGTAGTTCCCGGTACACAGGAAAATATGGAAAACCTGGAGCAGGTGAAAGCCGTAATCGCTTCGATTGGTTTACCCGTGATGCTGAAAGCTTCTGCCGGAGGTGGTGGTAAAGGGATGCGATTGATTCGTCAGGAAAGCGAAATCGAAGCAGCATTCAACACTGCAAAGTCGGAAGCCATGTCTTCTTTTGGGGATGAAACGGTTTATATCGAAAAATACATCGAATCTCCTCACCACATCGAATTCCAGATTCTGGGTGATAAACATGGCAATATTATTCACCTGTGCGAGCGTGAATGTTCAGTACAGCGCCGTCACCAAAAAATCGTAGAGGAAAGTCCTTCTCCGTTGATGACAGAAGCGCTTCGTCAGGAGATGGGTGAAAAAGCTGTGGCTGCTGCTAGCGCTGTAAATTATGTCGGAGCAGGAACTATTGAATTCCTCGTGGATGACAACCTGAATTATTACTTCCTTGAAATGAATACCCGTTTGCAGGTTGAGCACCCGATTACCGAAGAGGTGTTGGGAGTTGATCTGGTGAAAGAACAAATTCACGTAGCAAACGGAGCTCCCTTAAGATTAAAGCAATCAGACGTAGTACAGCGCGGTCACGCTATTGAATGCCGTATCTGTGCAGAAGATTCCGAAAATAACTTTATGCCTTGTCCGGGAGTTATCAAACAACTAACTGAGCCACTTGGGATTGGTACCCGTGTGGACAGTTATGTGTATGAAGGCTATGAAATCCCGATGCACTATGACCCTATGATCGGTAAACTGATCGTTTGGGCAGTGACTCGCGAATATGCCATTGAGCGTATGCGCCGTACTTTGTTCGAATACAAGATTACTGGCCTTAAAACAAATATCAGTTACCTGCGGAAAATTATGGATACGCCCGATTTCGTTTCAGGTAAATATAATACCCATTTCATTGAAAAAAATAGCGATTCGTTGCTGAAAACCAACTATGAAGGTACTAAAGATGAAAATGAAGATGTTGCCATCATAGCCGCTTATATGGATTATCTCGTCAATCTTGAAGAGAATGCACCCAAAACTGCCGATAACCGACCAATTAGTCGTTGGAGGGAGTTTGGTAAACGTAATGGAATGGTCAGAATTTAATCTGACGTATCTTCAATTATTATTCAACGATAAAAGCATTTAAAAAGATTATGGAAATACATATCGGAGACAGAATCGCCAATGTCGAACTGGTAAGCAAAGACGACAATAAAGTAGTCATTAGGATCGATGAAAAACTTTATGAACTGGATGTTGTAATGGCTGAAAACGGAATTTGCTCTATCCTGCATAATGGTAAATCATTTACAGCGGAGCTGAAACGATCGGAAAGTGGCAAAAAATATACTGTAAATACGGCCTTCAATACTTTTCCCGTAGAGATTGTGGATAATCAGGCTAAATTCCTCCGGAACCGTCGCAAAGACGAAACGGATGAATCACAGGACCGCATTTATTCTCCAATGCCGGGTAAGGTCGTGAAGATTCTTGTCGATAAAGGTTGTGAAGTGGAAGCAGGACAACCTGTTATCGTCATTGAAGCAATGAAGATGCAAAGTGAGTATAAGGTTAAGAAGACTTGTACAATCAAGGATATCCTGGTAAAAGAGGGGGATGCTATCAACAGTGATCAAACCCTGATTACCCTGAACTAACCGGGGCGATTATTTTTCGAAATCAATAAAAGCAAAAAGAAGAACAAATGAGTCAGATTGCTGAAATTCAAAATAAATTCATAGAGAAAAACCGTGTAGCCGAATTAGGCGGCGGATCAGATAAAATTGTAAAACAACATCAGGCCGGAAAACTAACAGCCCGTGAACGCATTGACGTTTTGCTTGATAAAGGCACATTCGTGGAAATGGATAAGTTTGTAGTGCATAAGTGTACCAACTTTGGCATGGATAAAACCAAAATCCCGGGAGACGGCATCGTTTCGGGGTATGGTAAAGTGGATGGCCGTTTGGTGTATGTTTATGCTTACGACTTTACTGTATTTGGTGGGTCTTTAAGCCGAACCAATGCCGATAAGATTGTTAAGCTTCAGAAAATGGCACTCAAAATGGGGGCTCCGGTTATTGCTTTGAATGACTCGGGTGGTGCGCGTATTCAGGAAGGTGTAGCCAGTCTTGCAGGATATGGTGATATTTTCTTTCAGAATACCATTGCTTCAGGTGTGATTCCCCAGATTTCTGTAATCCTTGGCCCATGTGCCGGTGGTGCATGTTATTCACCAGCATTGACCGATTTTATCTTCATGGTGAAAGAGAAAAGCCATATGTTTGTAACGGGTCCGGATGTGGTGAAAACCGTTACTCACGAAGATGTAAGCAAGGAAGAATTGGGTGGAGCTGTAACGCACAGTACAAAAAGTGGTGTGGCTCATTTTATGGGTAATACCGAAGAGGAGACCCTGATGATGGTGCGTGAGCTGTTGAGCTTCCTGCCAGGAAATAATATGGAAGATTCGCCTGTTGTTCCAACTATGGATGACCTGACCCGCGAGGATATCAGCCTGAACGATATAGTTCCTGCTGATCCGAATAAACCATACGATATTAAAGAACTGATAGAGGCTGTTGTCGACGATAAATATTTCTTCGAAGTAATGTCTGGTTTTGCACAGAATATTGTGGTAGGTTTTGCCCGCATGGGTGGAAAAACTGTAGGTATTGTGGCTAATCAGCCTGCATTCTATGCGGGTGTACTTGATATTGATGCTTCTGATAAGGGGGCTCGTTTCATCCGATTCTGCGACTGTTTCAATATTCCTATTATTACGTTCGAAGATGTACCGGGATTTTTGCCGGGCACACTTCAGGAGCAAAATGGTATTATCCGCCATGGAGCAAAAATTGTTTACGCGTATGTGGAAGCGACTGTTCCTAAGATCACTATCATTACACGTAAGGCTTATGGTGGCGCTTACATCGTGATGTCGAGCAAGCATACGGGTTCGGATGTGAATTTCGCTTATCCGAACGCTGAGATCGCCGTAATGGGGGCTGCAGGTGCAGTGAATATTCTTTATAGAAATGCCAGCGAGGATGAGAAAGCAGCTGCGTTGAAAGAGTATGAAGAAATGTTCTCCAATCCTTACCGTGCAGCTGAATTAGGCTATGTAGATGAGATCATCCTACCGCAACAAACCCGTGCTAAAATTATCCAGGCTCTGGATATGACACATACGAAAATCCGGAGCAATCCGGCTAAGAAACACGGAAACATTCCGTTATAATTGATTCATCAGTTTTTACTTTTCCAAGATTGCCTTTCGGGTCCTGCATGGACTTTGAAAGGCTTTTCTTTTTAGTCGTAATTGCATATATTCCCAGCATTAGATGACTTTCTTACTGCTATTATATCAATAGAAAACCCTCCTTTCAAAAATTCAACTATTGAATAGCCGGAAATTGAAAGGAGGGTTTATTAAAACCTTTATCGATGAATCACTAAAGGTTATATCAAGAAATAATTATAATCTGGTAATCTTAGCACCTAGTGCATTTAATCGTTTGTCGATATCCTGATAACCACGGTCAATCTGGTCAATATTGTGGATAGTACTGATTCCATCAGCAGACATGGCGGCAATTAACAATGCTATTCCGGCCCGAATATCGGGAGATGACATAGTTGAAGCACGCAATGGATAGGCGTGTCCGTTACCAATTACTGTAGCGCGGTGTGGATCGCATAGGATGATCTGGGCACCCATATCAATCAGTTTATCGACAAAGAAGAGTCGGCTTTCAAACATCTTTTGGTGAATCAGCACACTTCCTTTTGCCTGAGTCGCAACTACCAGAAAGACGCTCAGAAGGTCAGGGGTTAATCCCGGCCATGGTGCGTCGGCAACAGTAAGGATAGATCCGTCGATAAAGGTGTCGATGGTGTATGAGTCTTGTTGTGGAATATAAATATCGTCACCTTTCAGTTCCAGTTTAACGCCTAAACGACGAAAGCTGTCAGGAATAATACCCAACTCTGGATAGCAAACATTCTTGATCGTTAACTCCGAACCGGTCATTGCAGCCATCCCAATAAAACTACCGATTTCGATCATATCCGGTAGTATTGTATGAGTACAACCATTCAGAGCCGGAGTACCTTCTATTGTCAGCAGGTTTGATCCAATACCTGAGATATTTGCCCCCATGGCATTCAGCATCTTTGACAGTTGTTGCAGGTAAGGTTCGCAGGCAGCATTGTAGATCGTGGTTTTTCCTTCAGCCAGTACAGCAGCCATCAGGATATTAGCCGTACCGGTTACAGAAGCTTCATCCAGCAACATATAAGTTCCTTGCAGTTTTTCAGCCTTGATTTCGTAAATCTGGCGTATAGAATCATAGTTAAATTCTGCACCCAGTTTTTGAATGCCAATAAAGTGGGTATCAAGACGACGACGTCCGATCTTATCTCCTCCCGGCTTGGGGATAAGGGCTGAACCAAATCGGGCTACCAGCGGTCCGATGATCATTACAGAGCCACGTAAAGAAGCACTCTTCTTTAAAAACTCTTCTGATTTCAGATAGTTTAGATCGATATTGTCAGCTTTAAAACTATAGGAAGTCTCGTCTATTTTCGAGATTTTTACTCCCATGTCGCGAAGCAACTGGATGAGATTATTAATATCTAATATATTTGGAATATTATGGACGATCACCTCCTCCGGTGTTAATAATGTCGCGCAAATGATTTGAAGAGCTTCGTTTTTTGCGCCTTGCGGAGTGATGGAGCCGTGTAGGCGATGTCCGCCTTCAATGACAAAAGATCCCATTATTAATTTAGTTTCGAGTATTAGTTACGTGTAAATTATTTTTATAGAAAGGAAATATAGAATTATTTTCCCGATTTTTTCAGATTTATCTTATTTTTCCGGATAAAAATATCTTTTTGTTCCATCAGTTTAAGAAGCTCAGGTGTAACCTGAAGTTTTCCATTCGTATAGTCACACAGGTCTTCTAGTATTTTCTGGTCGTCGACATTTTCTTTATTCCAGGCCATGAACGATTTTTTCATGTGATTAACCAACAGTTTGATCAGTTCTTCACGTTCCCGGCTACCTTCCTGGTAATCGTCAATTTTTTTGATCATATTTTCAATTACCAAACCATAGTGGCGGTATTTGATCCGACCTGTTTTATAAGGCGCATTATCCGGATGCGTGTATAGATTTTCTTTTTTTACAATTTCGTACGGATAGTCAATATCAAGTTTGAAATCAGCCATAATAGCAAGGTGATCCCAAAGTTTGTATTTGAAATCTTCCACATTGCGTAAATGAGGAAACATATTTCCCATTAACGTAATGATGGTGTTTGCACAACGGGTGCGTTCGGCTCGATCTTCAATTGTAAGTGCGTGATCTACCATGTTTTGGATATTGCGACCGTATTCGGGCAATACCAGTTTCTTTAGCTGAGTGAAATATTCCATTTCTATAAATCGTGTATGATGTTGGGGGAGGAGAAAGAATTAAATCAACATAATATGCAGTTGTCAGGTCCTCATTATAGTATCTTCTTTTTCCTGTACTCCTGACTATTTATAACACTTTGTTCCTGGGTGTTGTTGCCACAAATTCTTTCAGGTAGAAAGGTTCGAAGTAGGCAACATCCACAAAGTCTTCGTTTCTGAAAGCTTTTTCAGCCAACGCCAGCATATTTTGTGCCAACGGATGGATATCATTTATGAAAATAGCATTTGGGTGAGTTAGTATGGAACGACATTTCTCAGCACCGTTACCAAAGAAAATTACCTGCTGCTTTTCCAGAAAACCAGAGTATGAGTTTTCGTCAATAATATCGGCAGAGACCGGTTTAAGAGCTTTCAAACTGCGGTCATAGATGGCTGCAAATACTTCCATGCGTCGCGCATCAATCATAGGGCAAAGTAGCGAATCTTCATTGATTGAGGGATTAAACAGAAGTGCGCAAGCCATAATTTCGAGACTGTGGATAGCTATCAACGGGATGTTTAATCCATAGCAGAGTCCTTTAGCTGTTGAAACTCCGATACGCAATCCTGTATAAGAGCCGGGCCCACAACTAACTGCTACCGCGTCAACTGTAAGATCATTAGTTTGGGCAAAGTCCAGTGCTTCCTGTACAAATACGCCCAGTTTGTCAGTATGAGACGGGCCTTCGAAATCATGTTGATTAAAAATAACAGCCCCGTCTTTCGATAAAGCTACAGAACACACCGGGGTTGAGGTTTCGATATTAAGTATTACAGCCATGGAGTTTATTAAACGTGATAAGTTCTCAAAATTTTGTACCAATAGGTCTGACGGAAAGTGTTATCCGGGCTTGTTTCTGCCCATGTGAAATGCAAAGTTATATTTTTTTTACGAATAGTCTCGGTTAAGTAAAGTAGAAAAACTATTTTTGCACGATATTTTAAACAAATTTAGATAGCCACATGATTCTATCAATGACCGGTTTCGGCAAAGCAGTCGCCGAGTTTCCTGCGAAACGAGTAACCATCGAGATTAAATCTCTGAATAGTAAGCAGCTGGATCTTTCTGCCCGTATGCCTGGCATCTACCGGGAGAAGGAGATGGAAGTACGTAATGAGCTTTCTCAGTTGATTGAACGGGGAAAGGTAGATTTTTCCATATATATTGAAAATATCGGAAAAGAGAGCTCTACTCAAATCAATGCGTCAGTTGTGGATAATTATATCAAACAGATTACTCAGATTTCGGAAAATAGTGGAATAACTCTTCCTGCCGATTGGTTTTCCGTCATATTGCGTTTGCCCGATGCACTGAAAAGTGAGATTCAGGAGTTAGATGAGAATGAATGGAAAACTGTACATGATGCAATTATCAGTGCATCCGGGCAATTGATTGAATTCCGTAAACAAGAAGGAGCGGGATTGCAAAAGGTGCTTATTCAGAAAATTACAGCAATTTCAGATCTGCTTAAAGAGATCGATAATTACGAAGGTGAACGTATAGAACGGATCAAGACACGATTGAGCGATGCATTGTCTAAACTCGAGAATGTAGAATATGACCGCAACCGTTTTGAACAGGAATTGATTTTTTATATCGAAAAACTGGATGTGAACGAAGAAAAACAACGTTTAGCACATCACCTCAAGTATTTTGTGGAAACCATGGAAAGTGGTCATGGCCAGGGTAAGAAACTTGGTTTTATAGGCCAGGAGATCGGGCGTGAAATCAATACCTTAGGTTCAAAATCTAACCATGCCGAGATGCAGAAACTAGTGGTTCGTATGAAAGACGAGTTGGAACAAATTAAGGAGCAGGTATTAAATGTGCTTTAATTTACAATTGTAGAATTTTCTATTTCCATACCTGCCAGAAATAGCAGAGTTTGGTCCGGGAAATTGCAAATAGTAGATTAATAAATAGTAAATATACAAGGTGCAAACAAAAATAGTAATCTTTTCAGCCCCGTCAGGCTCTGGTAAATCGACCATTATCAATTATTTATTGACACAGGATTTGAATATTTCATTCTCAGTGTCAGCTACCAGCCGTGAACCGAGAGGTTCAGAACAACATGGTGTGGAGTATTATTTCCTTTCTCCTGATGAATTCCGTTCAAAAATTGCGGCCGGAGAATTTCTGGAATATGAAGAAGTGTATACCGACCGGTTTTACGGAACCCTGAAGTCAGAGGTTGAACGTATATTAAACAACGGAAGTCATGTTGTTTTCGATGTCGATGTGCTGGGTGGGGTGAATATTAAGAAATATTACGGCGATCGCGCCTTATCGGTTTTTATTCAGCCTCCAGGTGTTGAAGAATTACGTAATCGTTTGGTTTCGCGTAATACCGATTCTCCTGAGATTATTGAATCACGCATCGCCCGGGCTGAATTTGAATTAGGTTTTGCTTCTCAGTTTGATGTAGTCATAGTGAACGATGATCTTGAGAAAGCTAAGACAGAGACGCTAATGGTGCTCGAAGACTTTTTTAAAAAATAATATAGCCATATTTCTTCCTGAGATTTATTACAATAGAGGGGGAGATCGAATATTTAGTAAGTGTAATTTATAAACTTATGTTTGTATTTCGTTGGATTAGAAATTTGTTGATTGTATTTTTTGGATCGACCATCTTGATGGTAATGGTTTATCGTGTAGTGCCCGTTTACTTTACTCCGTTGATGTTTATCCGGGTGGGACAGCAGATCACATCAGGAGAAATGCCGAAGTTACATCACTATTGGGTTTCTCTGGAGAAAATTTCACCCAAACTGGTGCGTGCCGTAATTGCATCGGAAGATAATCTTTTTATGAAACATCACGGTTTTGATTTTAATCAGATTGAGAAGGCGGTGATGGAGAATAAATACCGCAAAAAAGCCCGCGGTGCAAGTACTATTTCCCAACAAACAGCAAAAAATGTTTTTCTGTGGCCGCAAAGCTCTTTCATCCGGAAAGGTTTTGAAGTTTATTTCACGGTTCTGATCGAATTCTTTTGGGGGAAGGAGCGAATTATGGAGGTTTATCTCAATTCAATAGAAATGGGCGATGGCATTTATGGTGCCGAAAGCGTAGCCCAATTGCATTTCAATAAGTCGGCAAGTGAACTGACATCTTCCAATGCGGCCACTATTGCAGCGACGCTACCCAATCCCATTCGTTTCAATTCGGAGCATCCATCTCCTTATATCAAGCGTCGCAAGTCGCAAATTATGCGTCTGATGCCAATGATGGGGAAGATTGATTTTCTGGATAAAAATAAAAATTAATTATGTGCTAATGACTGGTTGATTGGGGTGCCTGTTTCATGCGTGTAATCTGTATATAATTTGTACTATGGCAAAATTTGATTTTCAGGACTGGCAGCTTATCAATTATCATACAGCATGGGAAAGACAAACTCAACTGTTTAATGCTGCCGTTTCGGCCAAGCAGCATAATGAATTACCACAAAATACACTTGTTTTTTGTGAACACTCTCCGGTAATAACGATTGGCCGGAGCGGTGATAAGGCCAACCTTCTCTACAACGCCGAGACTCTTGCCGGACGTGGTGTTTCCTATTATGAAATTGATCGTGGAGGAGATATTACATTTCATGGACCGGGCCAGATTGTCGGTTATCCGATTTTTGATCTTGAACAGTTCCATCTGGGGCTGAAACAATATATTTTCTTGCTTGAAGAGAGTATCATTCGCCTGTTAACGCTTTATGGCCTGAAAGGTGAGCGACTTAATTCAGCTACAGGTGTGTGGCTTGATACCGCAAACCCTCATTGTACCCGCAAGATTTGTGCAGTTGGCGTTCGAAGTAGCCGCTTTATTACGATGCATGGTTTTGCTCTTAATGTTAATACCGACCTTAATTATTTCTCTTTAATCCATCCCTGTGGTTTTGTGGATAAAGGTGTTACATCTCTGCAAAAAGAACTTGGAAAGCAGATCGATTACGATATTGTAAAGGCTCAGTTGAGAGGGATTATGGAAGAGGTATTTGTACAATAAAAACCAAAAATCAAAATGACGATAATATGTTTCTGATCATTATACAATATAAAGACATTGAGCAGATCAATGCGCAGTTGACAGCTCATCGTGAATTTCTGGATCGTTATTATTCCAAAGGTCAATTTCTTTGTTCGGGTGCACAAAAACCTCGCACGGGTGGAATAATTGTTTGTCAGGCAAAAGATCTGTCGGTAGTAGAGCAAATAGTGAAAGAAGATCCCTTTCACATTCATCAGGCTGCTGAATATACGATAGTCGAATTCGAAGCTACAAAATCAGCTCCTGAATTGAGTGGATGGTTCAAGTAGTAGCTGTTAAGAGACAACGGGAGTCTTAGTTTTCTTCTTCGCTCTTTATAATAATCAGCTTGTCTACGCGGCTTTTATCCATATCTACAACTTCGAATCTGAGATTTTTGTAGTTGAAAATATCTCCTTCTTCGGGGATACGATGGAGGAAATGCATGGCGAGACCACCCAATGTGGAGAACCCGAGATTGTCGATGTCTTCATGAATCAGGATGCCCATTTTGTCCATGAAATCATCAATGTTCATAGATCCGTCTACCAGCATCGATCCATCTTCGCGGATGATGATATTCATATCGTTTACCTCATTCTCTTCAGGTATTTCGCCCAAAACCGCTTCTGTGATATCATGCAGTGTGAGAATACCCTCCATGGTTCCGTATTCGTTGATTACGACGCCGAAGTTGGTTGTTTTCTGCTTGAGCAGTTCCAGTACTTTTCCTGCTTTCAGATTCTCTGGAATGTAAAGCGGTTCCTGAGCAATGGTTTTAAGATCGAAATAACTGCTTTCGCCCATTAGCGAAATAATGTCTTTTACGGCAATAACCCCCAGTATATCGTCGATGTTCTCTTCACACAAAAGATATTTGCTATACCCTTCTTTTTGGATATGCGCGATCATCTCCTCCTGAGTGATGGTTGGTTGTACATACGAAACTTCCGACCGGTGAGTCATCATCTCATATGCTTTTTTGTCACCAAAACGGAAAACGTCCTTGATCATCTGCGTCTCCTCTTTATCAATCACACCCTGCTCCGAACTTTGATTCAACAGGAATTTCAGCTCCTCTTCGGTGATAGACTTATCTTCGCTTTCCTTTATGCCCAATATTTTATTGATCAATTTTGTGGAATAACTGAGCAGCAAGACAAATGGATAGACGATTTTCGTCAGGAAAATCATAAAAGGAGTCAGAATCAACGAGATTTTCTCCGGATTATTCAGCGCTAATGACTTGGGAACTAATTCTCCGATGATCAGGGAGAAATAGGTGATCAGCGTAATCACAATCACAACGGCCAGGTCATGGGCGTAAAGCTTTACCGAATCAAATTGTTGCAGAAACTCAGCCAGTCCACCTGATAAAGCAATTCCCCCGTAAGCACCCGAAACAATTCCGATCAGAGTGATACCTACTTGTATAGTAGATAAAATTTTTTCAGGTTCGCCCAGTAGATCAATGACCTTGCGGGCGCTTTTGTTTCCCTTTTGGAAAAGAGTCTCCAGTCGGGCGCGACTTGACGATACAAGCGCCATTTCGTACATGGCAAATACACCGTTTAGCAGAATAAGCAGGCAGATTATGAGTAGTTCCATTTGTTTCGTTTTTTGCAAAAATAACGAAAATAATTTCCTGAAACATAGTCATTGAAATGAATTTTCACAATTTCAATCCCTGAAATAACGGTGTTGAGTCCAATTATGACAAAATTGGTCAGAATATCTTGTATTTAAATCCAGGAGATGCAAATACAAAATACGAAGGAAAGGAGTATACCTCAATATTTAATTTGAAAAAACATCTTATCTATCGTTTTTCATTGATTTGTACCGTTTCGGGTCGGCAGATTCTCCTGCAAGGTCTTTAATCGTTAACCCATTCACATGCTGTTTTTCCAAAACATAGAGGAAATAGTCCGGACGATTTTCTCCCCAAACCACCGAGGAGTTGCGGATGGTGATGTTGGAGGCATTGTCCAGGTAAAATCCGGAAGTGCTGCCCTTGATCATCCCTTCTACTTCGCAGGGACGACGGTCATAAACGCCTCCGGGTATATTTGTGATTTTATTGATGCGTAGATCCACCTGGTCAAAGTATATGTCATGGACTTTGTCTGCTGATTCGCCACTGACGTACACACCGTTTTCGCTGGTGCATTTGATATTATTGAAATAAATGTTGTAAACAGCACCTACTTTTCCTTCAGTAGCTCCTTTGGGAAAACGCCAGCCTGCATCTTTATGGTTGCCGCGGGCTCTACGGTAAGCGGTAATGTAGATCGGTTCGGCTTTACCCCACCAAACATCGGAGAAGAGATGGCTGTCAACAATGATATTGGAAAATATCACGTCGGAGACTGTTCCTTCATCGCGGTTTTGAATGCCCAGACCACGGTTGGCAGCACGGATAATACAGTTGTTAAATACCACGTGGCTGATGCGGTCCATATTCTCCGAACCAATCTTGACGGCACAGGAGCGCGAAGTCATGGTACAGTTGCTAACGGTAATGTTTTCGCAGGGACCAAACTCTTCGTATTCACGGCGGTTCTTGAGGCAGATGCAGTCGTCGCCGCTCTCGATGTAGCAGTCGCTGATGCGGACATTTTTGCTGTGGTCCACATCGATGCCGTCACTGTTGCGCACCTTCAGGCTGTTGACGAGGGTGATGCCGCTCACCACCACATCGTCGCAGCCAACCAGGTGAAGCGTCCAGTAAGCCGAGTTTTTGATTTTCAGGTTGAGGATTCGGATATTCTTTCCGCCCACGAGGGTCAGCAGGTGCGGACGCGGGTCAACGATGTTGAAGGGCTTCAGTTCGTAGGAATCTTCCAGCTCTTTACCCATAAAGGAGATACCGTTTCCATTGATTTCACCACCGCCGTCGAGGGTTACCTGTTCCAGGTTTTCACCACCAATCCAAATGGTGCCTTCCCCCTTGTTTTCCCGGAAAGCACTTTGGGTATAGACACTTTCATCGGGATTTGCCAGGACCTTTGCATTCGTTTCCACATAAAATTCGACAAATGATTTCAGCTTAAACGGTCCGGTCATGAAGGTATTTCCCGCAGGAATCAATACCCGACCACCACCGTTTTGGGAACAATCGTCAATGGCTTGCTGGATGGCTTTAGCATTGTCGGTTATGCCGTCGCCTTTCGCTCCGTAGTCGAGAATATTATAGGTCTTATTTGCCGAAAAAGCATTGATCGAAAAAAGAGAAAACAGAATAATAAAAAAATGGAAGGTCTGGTTGGTTTTCATGGTGAAGTTTTTTAGAGAAACAGATTAATACCTGACAGGATTTCAAAACCTGTCAGGATTCGAATTAATATTACTTTGTCCACATCCCCACTCCCCAGTTTGACGGTTTAGCCCCCATGACAAAGACCATTTCTCCACCCTTGACGACGTCAAAATGAGAGATGTAGTTTTTCGTGTAAGGCTTCCCGTTGAGGGTGACCGATTGGATGTAAATGTTTTCGGGCGAATGATTTTTTGCAATCAGGGTAAATGTTTTCCCCTGCGACAGCGCGATGTATGCCCGTTCGAAGGTCGGTCCCGAAATCATATAGTAAGGCGTGGCCGGCGTCACCGGATAGAATCCCAACGCAGCAAAGATGTACCAGGCCGACATTTGCCCCGCATCATCGTTGCCTGAAAGCCCGCCGGGGACATCTTTGTATTCGCTATGCATCGCCGCATTCACATACTTCTGCGTGCACCATACATCATTGGTATAATTGAACAGAAACGCTACCTGATGGCAGGGCTCGTTGCCGTGCCAGTAACGGTTTTGGGTAAACATTGAATCAAGCTTCAGTCGGAAGGTTCGCTCACCGCCCATCAGCGACATCAGTCCCGGAATATCCTGTGGCACGTACCAGGTGTAGTGTGCGGGATAGCCTTCGGTAATGAAACTGGCAAAAGTAAACGGATTGAAGTTTTTCATAAACGAGCCGTCTGCATAGCGTCCGCGGGCGTAACCTGTTGTCGGGTCTATCACGTTGCGGTAATTCATCGCCCGTTTGCCCAATGTGGCCGCATCGTCTTTTTTGCCCAACTTCTCCGCCAATTGTGACAATGCATAATCATCGAAGGCATATTCGAGCGTGCGCGATACCTGCTCGTTTTTGTGATAAGCCTCTTTTACGGAATCCTCCAACGGTACATAACCGTATTTCAGGTAGGAGGGAAGGGCGCGACGTCCCATGCCGTTTTTGTAATCTTCGAAATTGGCGGGCGACTCAAACGCATTTTTCCGTAACCCTTCATATGCCTTGTGCACGTCGAAGTTAGTGATGCCTTTCACATAAGCATCGGCAATCACGGAGGCGCAGTGGTCGCCAATCATCGCCGCGGTATAGCTGTTCCAACAGGGGAAAATGGGGAACCAGTCGCCCTGACGGTATTTGTCCACCAGCGACTCCATCATATCGGCCGACTCCTCCGGACGAATGATGTTCATCAGCGGATGAAGGGCGCGGTAGGTGTCCCACATGCTATAGTCGTCGTAGTAGTTTCTTCCCTTTTGGGTAAATAGAATATTGCCTTTGGAAAATGCTGGATAGGCGCCATCCACATCGTTCATCACCCGCGGCAGGAACAGCGCGTGGTACATTGCTGTGTAGAATTTTCGTTTAGCTGTATAATCTTTATCGGCAACAGAGACTTTGGTGAGCGTATTGTTCCAAATCTCTTCCAGATTCTTTTTCACTTTATCGAAATCGGGAGTCGGAATCTCCGCTTGCAGATTCATTTCCGCATGTTTCAGGTCAGTGAAGGAGGAGGCCATGCGCACGATGACTGTCTCACCCGCTTTCACCGGAAAACCCACATATCCGCCCATACGGGGCTGGTTGGCGAGTTCGGAACTCATTTCCAAAATTCTGTTTTCCTGAAATACGCCGTATGTTGTAATTGGTCGCTCTATTTTCACCACAAAATGTCCGGCAAATCCTGCTGGCTTTCCCCATCCCTGATAGATGCGGTGCACCGGATTGGACCCGGTGATGATGCCTTTCGAAGCATTTATCTGAATGGATCCTTCCCCCTCGTCGCTGTTGGGATTGACAGCTATATAAGCCATGCCTGCTTTGTGAAAGGTGAATCGGAAAATGGCGCATCGGGTAGTGGCGCTCATTTCGGTCTGAATACGGTAAGCTTCGAGGTAAGCTGAGTAGTTTGCCGGTGTGGAAATCTCATCACGATGGCTGAAACGAGATGCCCGTTGTTCTGGCTGGAATGCCATCTTATCAAGCATCGGCATCAGCGTCATGCTGCCGTAGTCCTGTGTGCATCCTCCCACGAGCCAGTGGGAGTTGCGGAAGCCTTGCAATAGCGTATCTTTATAGTAGTAGGGGGCAATACATTTCTGTTCCGTATCGCGGGTTTGAGGGGTCATGAAGTTCATCCCGTTGGGAACGAGTACCGCCGGAAGGGTCTGACCGTACTCTTCGGTCTGCTTGCCATGCTTGCCTGCATTGTCGGTCGTTGCGGCTGCCGTTCCCACGAAGGTATTGACGAATGGGAGTAGGTTAGTTGATTTGTTGTTCCCGGCAAATGTGATTTGGGAAAACAGGACAGAGGCGAGGAGCAAGGTGTGTTTCATGGGTTTTTTTATAGGATTGACAACGTTGGATAGTGGCATTCTGCACATCTATCAGTTGAACCGCTGCAAATTTACCATTTGGCGGCTGAATAGCAAATACCATATAAGTTCGATTCATATAGTAATAAAGGAAAAACCTCCGGTACAATCTTGCACCGGAGGTTTCTTTCATTATAAAGCAGAGAAAGGATTAAGCTCCTTCAACTTCTTGTTTTTTATGTTTGCGTTTCATCATTTCGTATGCCACAGGCACCGCAATGAACAAGGTAGAGTATGTACCGATGATTACCCCGATAAACATCGCAAAGGTAAAGCTTCGGATTGTATCACCACCCAGCAGGAAGATACACAACAATACGATGGCGGTACACAATGAAGTACTCATGGTACGGGACAAGGTAGAGTTCAACGCATCATCCATCAATCGGTTCAGTTCACGCTTCGGATAGTTATGCATAATCTCACGGATACGGTCGAAGATAATCACGGTATCGTTCACCGAATAACCGATTACGGTCAATACGGCAGCAATAAATGACAAGTCAACATCCATTGAGAAAGGCACAATTTTATAAAAGAGAGAGTAAACCCCGATAATAACCAACGTATCGTGCAGCAATGATGCAATTGTACCCATACTGAATGACATATCGCGGAAACGAACCAGGATATAAATACCCATAGCAATCACCGCAAAGAACACGGCCCAAATAGCACCTCTGGTAATATCTGACGCAACAGCAGGTCCTACTTTTTGCGAACTAACGATATTATCACTGATAAACTTATCTTTTGAAGTACCGGCCGGTAGTAGAGGCTTCAATCCGTTGTACAGCTTATCTGCAATCTCATCCGAAATCTTCGGATCATTCTCCGTAATACGGTAGTTGGTCGTCACTCGAATCTGCTTGTCAGATCCGATAGTAATCGCAGTTACTGCATAATCGCCAAAGAATGGTTTCAAATCTTCAGTGATTTTAGCTGTTTCAACCGGTTGTTGGAAACGTACAATATAGTTATAACCACCTGTAAAATCGATACCCGGTTTCAAACCGTTAAAGACAAACGAAGCAACAATCACAACAGCCAGAATAGCAGATGCCATATAACCTTTCTTACGAACAGCCACCCATTTGAAAGTAGGATTAACCAATACGTTTTTGAAAGCTTTGGTTGTAAAGGTCAGGTTCTGGAACCAACCTCTTGCAAATGCAGAATCGTATACCAGACGGGTTAAAAGCACTGAGGTAAAGAATGAACAAACAATACCTATACCTGAGGTAAATGCAAAACCTTTGATCGGACCGGTACCTAACTGATACAGGATAATTGCAGTAATGATTGATGTTAAGTTAGAGTCAAAGATTGCTGCAAAAGCATGCTTGTAACCTTCTTCCACCGCTTTACGCAATGTTTTACCACCTCGTAGCTCCTCTTTGGTACGCTCATAAATCAATACGTTCGCATCTACGGCAATACCCAACGCCAACACCAAACCTGCAATACCCGACAAGGTAAGAACAGACTGGAACGATGCCATAATACCTAAAGTAAAGAACATATTCACGATCAGCGCTCCGTTTGCTATCAATCCCGGAATCAGGCCGTATACACTAATCATATAGATCATCAACATAACCAGTGCAATTACGAACGAGATCAAACCGTTCTGAATAGCTTCCTGTCCTAATGATGGACCTACCACATCTTCCTGAACAATCTTCACAGAAGCTGCCATTTTACCTGACTTCAATACGTTTGCCAAGTCTTTTGCCTCTTCAGGTGTAAAGTTACCGGTAATTGAAGAACGACCACCTGTGATTTCATCATTTACACGGGGGAAAGAATATACATAGTTATCAAGTACGATAGCGATGCTTTTTCCGATATTTTCCTTAGTCAGACGAGCCCAGTCTTTTGCACCCTCTGCATTCATGGTCATGCTCACACTGGCATTCGCTCCATGTTGTTCAAAATCTGCATTAGCATCTGTAACCACATCACCGCTCAGAGGAGCTTTTCCATTGCGGTTAACCACTTTCAATGCAACCAATTCATAGATCTGGTCGTTTTTATCAACTGACTTAACAGTCCAGCGGAACTGCAGATTACGGGGTAATACATCACGAACAGCTTTCAATTGAAGATAAGCATTGATTTGAGCTGTATCGCGATAGTGAGCCATACCCACAACAGGACCTTTCGGCTGCATGTTCTGCATATTCAGGAGAGAAAGCAACGGATATTCGTTTTGCATATCTTTCTGACCTTTTGTAGCTGTTTTATCACCCTGAGCCTTACTTTTGATTTTTGCTAAAAGATTCTCTTTTGCATTAGACACTGTATCAACCGCTGCAGTCTTAGTTGAATCAGCAGCAGTTTTGGTTGTATCCTTTACAGCAGCAATATCACCTTTTTTCGACTTTTTGAGATCACGGATCACATTATTTGCAGTCATCAGGTTTTGGTACACCTCTTCGAAGTTATAGGTAGTCCAGAACTCCAGGTTAGCACTACCCTGCAACAGTTTACGCACACGGGCAGGCTCCTTCACACCGGGAAGCTCCACCAGGATACGGCCATCCTGTTGCAGACGCTGAATATTCGGTGCAACCACACCGAATCGGTCAATACGGGTACGTAACACATTGAATGAGTTACTGATCGCACTTTCCAATTCAGTTTTCAACACTTTGATAACTTCAGCATCAGAGCTGGTCGATGATATTTTATCTTTGAACTCAAAGCTGAACAATCCAGCCAGGCGAGCGTTCGGATCTAATTTCTTGTACTCTTGTGCAAAAAGATCAATGTAATTGCCTTGCTCTTTCAACTGACGGGCAGACGCAGCCGCCAGGGCTTTGTTGAAATTTTCATCCTGGTTGTAACCTGAGAACGATTTAACCACATCGGCTACGTTTAATTCCAGAATAACGTTCATACCACCCTTCAGGTCAAGACCTAAATTAATCTCCATTTCACGGCACTCTTTCAGGGTATAGCCCATCCATACTTTCTCGGATGAAATTGAATCAAGATACTGACTCATCTTCATTTGATTCCCATGTGACGCCTCTTCTGCTTTTTTAGCATAGTGATGCGTTACCACAGAGAAGGAGAGGTAGAATAAACATACCAGTGTAAGCAATACCGAAAATACTCTTACGAATCCTTTGTTTAACATTTGAAAATCACTTTTATTGTTTGGTTAATAATTATTTTTGTTTTAAGTCTTCTGCTACAAGCCGTTAAGCCTGTATGGTAATCGAAAAGGCATAAAGATCAATAGTAAAACCGCAAATTAAACTTCACGATATCCCTTTTAACAACCCGTAACTTCCCATAACCCCTCAGAGTTATTGTTAAATTAGCTTGCAAATATAGATGTTTTTTCGATTCCTACTATATAAAGACATTTAAAATACAAGGAATAACAACACGAACGTTCTATCAATTATTCACCCTCTTATACGCCGGCTCCCTTTGAAACATGGCAGTCAGCTCGGTTAAGCCATAATAATGTTTGGTAAACAGCCGATGCAATGCGTCACTAATCAGATAGAAAAGCCATGCTGTAACCAGACCCGCCATAACATCCACCACATAATGAGCTTCGATATAGACTGTAGCCATTACGAGACAGAGATAAACCGGAAGCATAAATCCAAACAGCACATAACGCCTGTTGCGTAATACCAGAATCAGAATCAACGTAGAGATCCCCACATGAGAACTGGGGAATGCTGCCGTAGGGCGCTCCCCTACCTGCTGTGTATTCTCTACCATCGTGAAAAAGAATCCGGAATTATTGGCTGTCTCCTGAAGGTGCGGATGAAAATTGAAATAATAGCCCATATGAGGGAAAATACCAGACTGTACCTGCTCCAGGCCAATAGCAGGAAAGTAATATTGCGGACCGGCTGTTGGAAACAGTATGTAAATAAGGTAATAGATAAAAAAAGAACAAATCACAACAAAGAAGAAATGCTCAAAATACTTTTTTCCTAAAAAGAAGAAATAAAGACTGGTACCCAATATAATCGGATAATAGGAAAAATAGCCCATATTAACCAGCTCGCTAAACCAATGCTGCGGCATTGCCTGACGAAACAACAAAGCAGGCTGGCAACCAAACAATGCTTGTTCCCATCCCGCCAAAATATAATCCCGGTTAATCATAGCCCGGTTAATATCGAATGTATCCGGATACCAATATGAAAGCAGGGCCCCGATAAAAGCATAACGTGCCAATTTAATCACCCACCAGTTTTTGAGAGTGTTAAAATAGGAAAGGACAACAATAGTAGTACCAACCATCAGACGTAATCCTATCAGCTCAAGCGGATTGGAAAGTCGGTTCATCACACATAAAATGATGACGGTCGTTAGAAGTATATAGGCAAATGTGATTTTCTCTACTGCGAAAAAACGGAGGTGGCGGGCATTCTGCATGTTAAAGCCAGTTTTGTTGTTTATACCATTGGATGCTTTCTTCAAGCCCCTTCGACAAATCATAGCGGGGCTCAAAATGGAGTTCTTGCTGCAGCGGTTTTATGTCGCAGATCCAGTTACGCTGCTTCATAATTTTGTACTTATCAGCATTTAAGGTACTGACTTTTCCAAAGAACTTTGCCCATCTTTCGGCTGACAAAGATACAACTTTTACAATAAAGAGTGGTAATGTAACCGGAATGACCCATTTTTTCGGTAAATATTGCTGTACCAACTGCCGGAAATCACTCGCATAATAGCATTGACCATCAGAGATAAAGTAAGACCGGCCAACCACCGGTTGCCCGATTGCCAGAAAGACAACACGTGCCAGGTCTTTTACATAAATAAAAGAGAGACGCTGTGGAACAGAGCCCATACCGAAATCAAAACCTGCCCTGATCGTTTTGATCATCAGAAAATAATCTTTTTCCCGGGGTCCATACACTCCGGTCGGGCGCAGTATTATGTAGGGGAAACCGGTCTGGCTTGCAAGAAAAAGCTCTGCTTTGCGCTTGCTAAGACCATAAACGGTATTCGGTTGCGGCACAAAATCAGCCTGTATAGGTTCCATTGTCTCTTCATCAAACGGACCACAAACGCTCAGGCTACTCATATAGATAAACTTCTTCGGCACCATACCGGCAACCTGCAAAGCTTCCACCAGGTTCTGAGTAAACCGGAAATTAATACGGTCAAAATCTTCGGGACGTGAAACTTTGGTAGCACCCAGATTATGCACAACATAATCCCATCCGCCAAACGTACGTTTAAATTCGGTTAGTTGCTGCTCCAATTTATCTTTATCGCCAAAGTTCAGATCAATAAATTGAATCCGGCTATCCTGCAAATATTCACGGCTACTGGTGCGACGCACTCCTGCCCAAACTTCAAAACCTCGGTTCAATGCTTCTTCTACGATAAAGCTACCTATAAAACCGCTGGCTCCGGTGATTAATATTTTACTCATAAACTTCTTTCTATAAGAATCCTGTTATGACTCTTTAAATGATTCATAATCCTCATCCAAAATTCAAACGCGCAAAAATACACAATAAAAGCCACCTGCCAATATTCCCTGTGTAATAAACGTTGATCAACGCCCCAAATCTTCAAATAGTATCCATGATCCCGGAATATAACTCCCGCCATCCGGTTTTTCTCTCTGTAAAGTCTCTGCCAGATGCTTACGAAAAAAATATTTTGTAAAAAAATATTTATGACTAACTTTGTAGGTATAGCAGGTAGTCGATGAATGTTTGTGTGTGATCGCCTGATTCGGTTTTGGAAATAGTTGAATAGATATATATTGTTATGAAGATTAAGAATATTTGTTGTATTGGAGCCGGTTATGTAGGTGGACCTACAATGGCGGTGATTGCACAGAAGTGCCCTCATGTGAAAGTAACTGTAGTAGATATGAACGCGGAGCGTATAGCTGCATGGAACGATTCCGAACTTGAAAATCTACCTATTTACGAGCCTGGCCTCAAGGAGGTTGTAGCCGAAGCCCGTGGACGTAATCTCTTCTTTTCAACGGATGTTATTGCTGCTATCCGGGAGTCGGAAATGATTTTTATTTCCGTGAATACACCAACAAAGACATACGGTAACGGAAAAGGTAAAGCGGCTGATCTTAAATATGTGGAGCTGTGTGCCCGCCAGATTGCCCAGGTGTCTGTTACTGATAAAATTGTGGTAGAGAAATCGACCTTGCCGGTACGTACAGCACAGGCAATCAGGACTATTTTAAGCAATACGGGTAATGGTGTAAAATACCAGGTGTTATCAAATCCGGAGTTTTTGGCAGAGGGTACTGCAATTGATGATCTGAATAATCCGGACCGGGTGTTGATCGGAGGGGACCAAACACCCGAAGGACTGGAAGCCATTGAGGCGCTTTCGGCGATCTATGCCAACTGGGTACCACGCGAAAGAATTCTTCAGACCAATGTCTGGTCGTCGGAGTTGTCGAAATTGGTTGCGAATGCTTTTCTGGCGCAACGTATCTCGTCAATTAATTCCATTTCGGCACTTTGTGAGAAGACTGAGGCAAATGTGGATGAGATAGCCAAAGCGATAGGTATGGATAGCCGTATAGGATCAAAGTTTCTGAAAGCTTCTGTTGGCTTTGGAGGCAGCTGCTTTCAAAAGGATATTCTGAATCTGGTCTATATCAGCCGTTCGTATGGATTGGAGGAAGTGGCAGATTACTGGGAGAATGTAATTACGTTGAATGACTATCAGAAGCGTCGTTTTGCCGAGCGAATTATTACCAAATTGAATAATACACTTTCAGGTAAAAAAATTGCCATATTGGGTTGGGCTTTTAAGAAAGATACGAACGATACCCGCGAGTCCGCTGCTATATACGTGGCAGATTACCTGCTGAACGAACAGGCAGAACTCTATGTTTATGATCCCAAAGTTTCAGAAGCACAGATATTGAACGATCTTGATTATCTGGGATCACGTTCTCCGGAAGAGAATCGTGCCATGGTACGCAAAGTTGTAGATGTGGAACAGGCCGTAGCAGGAGCTCATGCCGTAGCCATCCTTACTGAATGGGACGAGTTCAAGACCTACGACTGGCAAAGACTTGGCAGTTTGATGGTAAAACCCGGCTTTATTTTTGATGGACGCAATATTCTGAATCTTAAATGTATGGAAGGTCAGGGTATCTGCGTGAAGGGTATTGGTCGATAAGATATTTATTCCGATTCAGAGATGCTTAGAGTATAGGAGCTGAAAAAGTTCAGAGTCTATATCTAAGCATCTCTTTTTTTACAGGATTTCCTTCATCCAGATTCCCCCTTTTAACTCCATCGTATGTGTGAATCCGACATGATTCAGCAATTCGGCCGCTTCTGTTTTACCCTGTAATACATGGTGCGGATAATGACTGTCACAATTGATCGTGATGGGTATATTTAATTCATGGATTCTTTTGAAATAGCGTTGGTTGGGAAAGGTTAGCTGCAGGGAGAGCAGTGATTTCGTATTAATCTCGAGTATTATTCCTTTTCGTGAAACAACTTGTAGCAGTTCATCCATTAGCTTATCGATTACTGCCTGATGATTGAAAAAGCCGGGGTATTTGCTTCCATTCATGTATATTTTATCAATATGCCCTACAATTTCAAATCCACCTTTCTCTACCATCATAATGCTTTGACGGAAAAAGGCGCGAATTACATTCTCAATGCTTCCGTTAAATAAGGTCGTGACTGCTTTTTCAAATTCATCGTACGGTCCGTCCACACACATCATTTCACCGGTTTCAGGATGTACTATGTAGTGAATGGAACTGATCAGGTAGTCGGTCGGAAGTTGTGAGAAGTAATCAATAGCCGCGTTATGCTCTTCGTTGAGGTAGTCGGTTTCGAGTCCGCAGTAGAGTTCGATCTGATCACTGTATTTCTCTTTCAACCGCTTCATTTCCTGAAAATATTCCGAAACATCATCCTGTTTCATCGTCCAGAACGTATCGAAGGGCAGCGGTGCATGAGATGAGAATCCATATGACTTTATACCTTTACTGATTGCGTAACGTACAAAATCTTCAGGATAACTTCTGCCGTCGCAGAAGGTGCAGTGACTGTGGTAGTTGCTTAAATACATAATCTAAATCGGTGTGTTGGATCAGTTTTGCAAAATTAATCTGAAAAACTGATTTACACCGGCCTGATCTCCTTAATGTTTGTAAACCAGACTCGATTTAATTTCAAAAGTATGGTACCGGACATCGGGCAGATAACTGTAATGCGAATTGCGGATATGAGAAAAAATGTCAATGTTAAATGCTAATTTTTTGGTTACATAAAATTCCATTCGTGGATTGATAATAGCCAGATTTGAATATCCTTTATCTCCCTGGTATTTAAACTGCTCATCATCGGGAATTGCGTCTCCGTCTTTGCTCCCTTGCCAGGTATATAGCTGGTAAAAATTCAGTCCCAGATAAAAGGCCCCAACGTTACTGAACCGGATTTGCGAATAGACCTTGCTTCCAAATCCGCTGGCCAGATTATAGTTGCGATCAGCCAGATGGTAGTAGTCTGTAAGACTGCCTCCCATAAGAATAGCATTCATATGAATCCCCATATTCATATCGATGGTATTCAGTTCATTCTTGAAATTATACAAAAGACCGCCTCCGAAAGATGCGGCAGCTGAGATTTTGTATGGAACCTTAGTTGACGTTTTAAATATCGAATCGGAATCATAATAGTCGAAATGCTGGAAAAAACCGAATAGCATCTTGTGGTTTTTATATGGACGGAAATTTTTGCCCCAAAGCATAGCCATTGCGTTTACCCGGCTGATGGCAGGTTGGTTTGAAAATAGTTTAACCGTTGTGCTAAGCTGGAAATAGTCGAATGGCTTACATTCGTCTGACTCAAAGGGATCGTTGTACTGAAGCTGAACGTCAATTACATTACTGAATCGTCCTTTAAACAGGTTGGCTTCGTCAGAATTAAAACTGGCGCCCAGACCCACCTGTAAATAGAGCGGGTATTTAGGGTAGCCGCTGTAATAGCGTTTGGGCCGTGTCCGAAACATTTGGCCATTGATCATTCGGGTAATCGCTGCTGTAGGGGTAAGCAGAAAGCCGGCGAACTCTAATCCAATACGTCTGATTCCGTGTGCCGATTCGTCCACAATTGCCGTTGACAGGCGATGGGTGATCTCTCCCAGTGCCATTCCTCCGAATGAAGTGCTGAAAAAGTCATTGATCGAAGGCGGCTCTTTTTCCATAAACATTTCCCACATCAGGCTGCCTCCCATAGTAAATGGCATACTTTGCCAGTAACTCATACCGTTGGAACGGGCCGCATTATAATATAAGCTGCCATGGTAGGGGTGCATAAATAGATTGGTCAGGAATTTATCGTTATCCCATCCAAATCCCCTTCTGAAGTTTTCTTTAATCGTGGACCCGCTAATCACAGCCCAATCGGCTTTTACCGCATATCTGTCAACAGACCAGACACCCAGATTGGTACCGATCACTGTCGCAGCAGCTTGCCATGGCTTTTTTCGAGTAATGGTATCCTGGTACCAGGTCGTTATTTTCGGTATATATTGAGCCCGGATGGAAGATACGCAAAACAGGGTTGATACCAATAGGGTGAAAAATATTTTCTTCATCTGTATTTCCATTAAAACAAGGCGATTCCAAATTCAAGGATCGGTTTATGATCGTAGGCTTTCAGTTCGTGATATTTTGAAGTGACTTCGTATCCACCACTCACGAAGAATGCTAATTTATCAATGAACTGATATTCTATTGTTCCGCGCGTTTGCAAAGCATATAGATTGGATATTCCCCGTGTGTTAAGGTCATTGTCATTCAATGTGATATGAGAATAACCGATATCTCCGTTTAATGAGAATTTCCGGATAGGAAAAGATAGCCCGGCACGGTAATTGATTACTCCTGAAAAGTTCTTTTCGGAAAGGCGGTGCGGAAATCCTATTCCTACCTGATTGTAGAAGTGATTTGTTTTAAACCGGGCCGCAAGGTTCATGAATGAGCTGTTTCCTGCATACATAAGCCATTGCAGGTGTGTCGCTCTCGAAACATTTATTAATCCCAGTTTTACCGAAGCATTATCATATGCATAGTTGATTAATCCGATCTGGACACCTTTTACTGATCTGCCAACAGAATTGATCAATCCGATTTGTATCCCGTTTACATTTCGGGCATAGTTGGCAAGTCCCAATTGCATCCCATGCAGATTTTCCATCGAAACATTTAAAAGTCCGGTTATCTGCGCTCCTTCCACTTTGGATGCAGCTATATTCATTCCGGCACTGATTTGCGCTCCATGCAGATGTCCCGCTGCGAAATTATTAATGGCGCTGACCTGTAGTCCATCCATTTCTCCAATGTTGAAGTTGCTTAAGGTAGCCAACTGAACGCCCTGTGATTCATTGAAGTGCAGGTTGATATTTCCGGCGATGGATATTCCCCTCGATCTTCCGGTCGTGAAACTTCCCAGTCCGGCAACCATAATCCCATTTACATCACCTTCGTTTTCGGCAATCAATCCGGTCAGATTAATCCCGTTCAGATTGCCTTTTTCTTTGCTGGCAATAAGGTTTAAACTGAGACCGTTGATATTGGATTGTAAAGATTGAGGAAGGCCCAGATTCAGATAAGTTACATGATACGGATGGTAGGGGACAAGCGATACCGGATGCCAGAGTGTAATGTTCAACGGAACAATCTTTTCCCGGGCTGCAGAAATAAGACACTGTGCAAAGATGATGAATAAAAGTATAGCTTTTCGGATCATAGGCGTTGATTGAGATTACAAAAGTAGGTTTTTTCTGTTTTTTAGCATACTTCTTATCGATAAGTGGATACAATCAGCCGGCAGAGTCTTTTTAAGTCTGGATGAAATATGCTATTTACCTTTTTCGAGTTTCAGTAGAAACGACTTCGTTTCTGTCCCATAAGCATATCCGCCTAACGTCCCATTACCCCGGATGACCCGATGGCAGGGAATCAACAGGCATATAGGATTCTTTCCGTTGGCATTGCCTACAGCTCTTGACGCTCCGGGTTGTCCGATTTTTATCGCCAGTTCTTTATAGCAGATTGTCTGGCCATAGGGAACTTCGGTTAACGCTTTCCATACTTTCTGCTGAAACGGTGTTCCTTCCGGATTAAGCGGCAGGTCAAAGCTCTTTCTATTGCCGGCAAAATATTCCTGTAACCGGGCTATGCATTGCGCAATTATTGTTTGGGATTCATCATTGTACCCAGATTGTTGAGTTACAAATTTAACAGATAGAATAGCCGATTCATCAGCGGTAATCTCTATGATACCGGTTGGTGACTGATAATAACCTTTGTAATTCATCTATTTTTTTGTTTTCTTTTTATAGTATTGAAAAGCTTTGAGTACCTTCTTTACGTAGTTACACGTTTCTTCCCCCCTTGCATACCCCGATTTACAGACCGGATCGTCATAGAACTCCGGATTGCTTTTCAGGGCAAGATAATGGGCGACATGTTCGTCCCAGGCTAATGGGTCGTTACCGTATTTTTTAGCGAGAGCCTGAGCGTCAAGGATGTGTCCCATTCCTGAATTATAAGCTGCCAGGATAAATTTAGTCCTTACTTCATGATTCTTTACTCCCGAAAAGACCCGGTTCAGGGCCCGTATCGATTTTACAGCACCCCTGATGTTTAGTTCAGGATTATAGATCTCATTTCCGTAAATTCCGACCGAAGAAGCTGTCCGGGGCATTAGCTGCATGATCCCTTTCGCACCGGCCCAGGATTCCTGATTGGGATCAAATCTGGATTCCACAAATGCTACAGCGGCCAGCAACCGCCAATCCCAGTCAATTTCGTGTGAATACTTTTTAAAGTACTGATCATATTGCGAGATTTTACCTCCGGATATTTTGGGGATCGGTATATCAGCGCTTCGTTTGCTTTGTTCAAAGTAACGTTTCGAAATCGCTTTATATCCTTCTGTCTGGAAATTCTTTGCAAACCATTTATTAAGTACTTGTGCCAATGTCCGGTTTTTTTTATCAACTATCCACGACGATCTTTGCGGAAAGCTTACTTTCAGGCTTACATCAATATTTTCAAAATAGGTTCTGTTCAGTTTGGCAATGTTGTTGTCTGCGACAGTATATGGAATTTCACCGGTTGAAACCATTTCTATCAAATCTTCGGTGGTAACGGTGTCTTTTCCGGTATAATGTATCCGAATGCCGCCGCCCAGTTCCTGATTCAGATTGATCAGACGTTGGTGGTAACGGGTACCCCTGATTACGTAGATATCTTTGCCGATCAGTTCCGTTACATCTTTCAGCAGTTTATGCTTGTTATGTGTCTGCTGAACCAATACCTGATGGGTGATATATTCCCGTCCGCAGAATGTTACACTGTCTTTCATCTGATTGGTAATCGGCATGTTGTAGGCAACAATATCCCCCTTTCCCTGCAATAATAACTGAGTAAGGCGATTCACATTTTCAGCCACGATCACTTCGGGTTCCACACCCAGAGATTCGGCAAACCGGGATGCCAGCTCATATTCATAACCCATGGGCTGTCCCCGGTAAATAAAATAAGAGGTTGAGCTGTATAAGGTAAGAATGCGTAGTTTGCCTCTTTTCCTGATTTCGTCCACCGTTGAATAGTGTTTTGCAGGCAGGGCTTCTTTTCCTGCTTTTTTTTTGCAGGTAATCAGACTGATTGGAAGCACTACCAGAAGCAGAATAAAGAGCAGAGGTTGTAGTCTACGCATGGAATATTAAATTTATTGGAATAAATAGCTGTGGATTTGCAAGTTTACGCAATTTTTATGAATTGGGAAAATCAGTGCAGGCTCCTTAGTAAAACATATCCGGAAAGCATTTAGTTGAAACCGGCTCCTGTAGGGATAAAAGCGTTTTTTATTTCAATGCGATTGGTTTGCAGGCAACCAATATACTTTCTATTTTGTTTAATTAATGAGAATTGTCAAAAATGAATACCCGTTTTTTGATAATCACACCTTACACAGTTGCTGCGCATAAAAACTGAAACCAAAATTCTGTACAAGTCAATTGTTTTCCTTAAGCCGGATAGCGGCGATAATATGAAAGAATATTTTTAAGTTTGCATATTGTAAGTAAAAAGACATAAATTATCACAGATATGAACAACTTTAGTTTTGTGAATCCGACCAAAATTATTTTTGGAAAAGGGCAAATCAGTCAATTGGCTACTGAAATTCCATCCGGTAAACGTGTTATGATTACGTTTGGCGGAGGTAGTGTACGAAGTAATAGTGTGTATGATCAGGTGAAAATAGCTTTGAAGAATCATTTTACCGTTGAATTCTGGGGTATAGAACCGAATCCGGATTATGAGACACTACTTAAAGCGGTCATAGTCGCGCAGGAAAACAATGTTGATTTTCTTCTGGCAGTAGGAGGTGGGTCAGTATTGGATGGCACGAAATTTATTTCACAAGCGATGTCTTTTAATGCAGATCCCTGGAAGCTGGTCAAGAATGCACAGCTATGTAAGCCTTCTGTACCGGTTGCTTCTGTAATGACATTGCCTGCAACAGGTTCTGAGATGAATGGCCGGGCAGTTATCTCTTACCGGGCGAAAAAAGAGAAACTGGCATTTATGTCAGAGCATATGTTCCCGAAATTCTCGATTCTGGATCCTGAAGTGACCTATTCTTTGCCCACGCACCAGATTTCAAACGGGGTGGTGGATACCTTTATGCATGCGATGGAGCAATATATGACTTATCCGGCGCAAGCTTTTCTGATGGACCGGTGGGCCGAAGGTATTCTGAAAACATTAACAGAAATCGGGGAGAAGGTGGTAAAGGATCATACCAACTATGACCTGATGTCGAATTATATGTTGTGTGCTACCATGGCCCTCAATGATTTTATCGGCATGGGGGTTCCGCAGGATTGGGCGACACATCGTATCGGACATGATCTTACGGCGGTATATGGCCTGGATCATGCTCAAACGTTGGCCGTGCTTTATCCCGCTTTTTTAAAGGTGACCAAAGCCGAAAAGCGCGATAAATTGTTGCAATACGCAGAGCGTGTCTGGGAGATTAAAGAGAAAGATCCGGATAAGAAAATAGATGCAGCAATTGAGCAGACCGAGCAATTCTTCAGACGAGTCGGTTTAAAAACCCGCCTGCACGAATACCAGATTAATGATGAGGCTGTTGAAATAGTTGCAGAACGGGTCCTCCTGAGAGGAATAGTTTACGGGGAGCATAAGAATATTGATGCCGACGCGGTGAAAAAGATTATTCGTCTGGCTTTGTGATACAAAAAAAAGGCACTGCAGAGTGCCTTTTTTGTATTTACTTCTTTTTCAGAGCTCTGTAAATGAGGTAGCTGCCGGTAATGATAAACGGAAGACTAAGTAACTGGCCCATGTTAAGCATCATGTCTGCCTCAAACGGTTCCTGGTCATTCTTGATAAATTCAATAAAGAATCGCGTGACAAAAATCCCGTTTAAGAAGATACCAAAGATAAGCCCCTCTTTTTTCCAGGCTTGTTTCTTAAAATAGAGATACATCAGAATCGCAAAAACGACTAAATAGCAGAGCGCTTCGTAGATCTGTGTCGGGTGCGAAGGATCTGAAAATACCGGTGCTGCGCCTTGTCTCCAGGCATGAAGATTCGTTACAAAACGGAATGCCCACGGTAGGTCGGTGGCATGACCATATATCTCGTGATTGAACAGATTTCCGATACGGATCAACGCACCCACTAATGCTACGGGAACCACCAGACGGTCGAATGTAAAGAGCATATTGCGATGCGTCACCTTTTTGGAGTAGATCCAGATGGCAATAATGATACCGATTGCACCTCCGTGGCTGGCCAATCCGCCTTCCCATATTTTGAAAATCTCAATGGGATTGGCCGAATAGTAATCCCACGCATAAAACAGGCAATGTCCCAACCGGGCCCCTAATACTGTTCCGGCAATCACGTAGATGAAAAGACTGTCCAGCCATTTCAGGTCTATTTTTTCCTGTTTAAACATTTTCTCGACGATCTTGTATCCGATCCAGAATCCCAGAGCAAACATAAGGCCGTACCAGCGTATTTCACGTCCCAGAATATTGACAATGGCGGGATCAGCTGTCCAGGTGATGTAGTTCAGCATAAGTTTTATTTTTAAATTCGATTAATCCGGATATAATAGATTAATTGGCCGATTCGAATTGTCTGAGGAACCTGACGTCATTTTCCGAGAACATCCGTAAATCTTTAACCTGATATTTGAGGTTGGTGATACGTTCGATACCCATCCCCAGAGCATATCCGGTGTATACTTTACTATCAATTCCGCAGGCATCCAGTACATTCGGATCTACCATACCGCAACCCAGGATTTCAACCCAACCTGTGTGTTTACAGAAAGGACAACCTTTTCCACCGCAGAGGTTACAGGAGATATCCATTTCGGCAGACGGTTCGGTAAACGGGAAGTATGACGGACGCAGACGGATCTTTGTTTCAGTGCCAAACATCTCTTTTGCGAAGTAAAGCAACGCTTGCTTCAGATCGGCAAACGATACATTTTTATCCACATACAGCGCTTCTACCTGGTGGAAGAAACAATGGGCACGGTATGAGATTGCTTCGTTGCGATATACACGTCCCGGACAGATAATGCGGATAGGCGGTTGCGTTTTCTCCATGATACGTGTCTGTACCGATGAGGTGTGTGTGCGCAACAATACATCCGGGCTGCGCCGGATAAAGAAGGTATCCTGCATATCGCGTGCCGGATGGTCTTCCGCAAAATTAAGTGAAGAGAACACATGCCAGTCATCTTCAATCTCCGGACCTTCGGCAATGGTAAACCCTAAACGGGCAAATATATCGCAGATTTCATTTTTGACAATAGAAAGAGGATGACGCGATCCTAAGGGGATTGGATAAGCAGTACGACTGAGGTCTTCCTCCACACTCCCTGTATTCTGACTGTCCAGAAAGTCTTTCAATGAGTTTATCTTTTCCTGTGCTTTGTCTTTTAACTCGTTGATAAGCTGACCGACTTCGCGTTTTTGTTCTGCCGGCACATTTCTGAAATCGTTGAACAGATTGGTTATTTCACCTTTCTTACTTAAATATTTGATGCGGAGTGCTTCTACCTCTTCAAGATTTGTTGCTGTGAGGTTGTTTATTTCGTCAAGCAACGATTTAATTTTATCAATCATAGTAATCGCGTTTTTCTGATTCAGAGTGCAAAAGTACAAAATTAAGTTACACCCCAATCTCCGATCAGATAAAAAAGTTACTCAGAGAAAGCACAGAGCTACAGAGGTCAATATCCGGATATTCATTTACGGCAATTCATATAGAAATAGAATGGAACGCGGATTTACGCAGATAAAGCGGATGTATACGGATTAACAATCTGTTATAATATAGATATTTGAGGATTTAAAATTGACTTCGTCAATTGATTTAGTAGAAAATCAAAAATGCTTGCATTTTTTCTTATCCGTTTTTTATCCGCCATATCCGCGTAAATCAGCGTCCTATTCTTTGATTATCATTTGAAACATTAAAGTAACATCCACATTCTACAGATAGATTAATAGGTGGTTATCCGGATATTCAATTAAATTATTACAAATGACTTTTCAGGGGAAGTTTTTGAATGTAAATCCTGATAAAATGCGAATAAATTTTATCTTTGCAGTATGAAAATCCTGATTTCCCATATAGAGTACCTTTTAACCGAGAATGATTGTGTGATCGTTCCCGGGTTGGGTGGTTTCGTGGTACAGCAGCATAATGCGATGTTCTCCGAAACCGGCATATTGCCACCTTTCCGGGAAATCTGTTTCAATCCGGGACTTGTGCATGATGACGGGATGTTGCTTTCCTCAATTTCGCAAACGCAGGGTGTTTCATATGCCGAAGCGCGTCGTTTATTGAATAATGAGTTGGGGATTTTCAAAGCTTCTCTTTCACAACAGGAAAAGGTCTCTTTTGGAGCCGTCGGTTCATTTTCGATTGATTATGATCAGACTCTTTTGTTTGAACCGGCAGATAGCCTGATTACCCGGATTGATTCCTTCGGTTTTGCTCCTTTGCAAATGAAACCTTTGGAAGAGATTCTGATAAAACCAAAAACGGTTGAGCACAAGCCATTTGCCGAAAAAGAGGGCGATATCATACATATCCGGTTCAGTAAACGCAAGATGCTGCGTGCAGCGGTTTCAACTGCTGTAATCCTGATCTTGTGGGTGTTTTCTTCACCGGTCGGAGATAAACGCTATAATGCCAGTTGTGCCGGACTCTTACCTCAGATGGATTTCCAAAAGACTTCAAAAGTGGAAATTCCAAAAAAGATTATTCCCGCAAAGAAAGTTGTCGAAACTGTACAAAAGTCAGATACTGTAGATGTGAAACTTGCGGAAAAGACAATTGTACCCAAAGATACTGTTGATACAGAGGAGCGGGAGCGCTACTTTATTGTTTTGGGTAGTTTTCAGACAGAAAAGGCGGCCTTAAAGCATCAGGAGCAGTTAATCGGCGATGGCATATCAGAAGCGAAAGTGAAGAAGATGGGAAGTAAAATGCGTACCTATCTGAAAGCTTTTTCTGATAAGGAGTCTGCAATGAAGTATCTGAATAAGATCAGGGACGACCGGGAGGAATACAATGAAGCCTGGTTGTATTGTATGAGGTGATTTGAGGTTGTGGAGTAAGAAGGAGCTATAGGGAGTTATAGGGAGTAAGAAGAATAAAGTAGTATGTGCAGCTTGATGCATAATAGAATTCTTACAATCCTGATGCTCTGTAGAAGTGTTCTGTGCATAACCCGCGGATTTATCAGGGGAGATAAAAAGATATATAAAATAAAAAAGCCTTGTAACCAATCGGTTACAAGGCTTTTTTATAGTATAAAACCGTGGATTAACCTACGATTTTTTTCATTGCAGTCATAGCCTGACGAAGTTCAGCACCAACGATTTCGATCGGGTGGAAACGAAGTTCTTCGTTTACAGCGATCAAAGCCTGGTTGTCAACGCCGTTACCTTTGCCTTCACCATAAGCATTACCGATTACGTTAGTATCGATTTTCTTCATGAAGTCAGTCAACAACGGTTTGCAAGCGTGGTCGAACAGGTAACATCCGTACTCAGCGGTATCAGAGATCACACGGTTCATTTCGTACAATTTTTTACGGGCGATAGTGTTAGCGATCAGCGGAGTTTCGTGCAATGACTCGTAGTATGCAGATTCTTCTTTGATACCTGCTTCAGTCATGGTTTCGAATGCCAGTTCCACACCGGCTTTCACCATAGCAACCATCAATACACCGTTGTCGAAGTACTCTTGCTCAGAAATTTCTACATCACCTGCAGGAGTTTTTTCGAAGTTGGTTTCACCGGTAGCTTTTCTCCAGGTCAACAGGTTGATGTCGTCGTTAGCCCAGTCTTTCATCATAGTAGATGAGAATTCGCCGGACATGATGTCATCCATGTGTTTCCAGAACAAAGGACGCATGATAGATTTCAATTCTTCAGCCAAACCGAAAGCTTTGATTTTAGCAGGGTTTGAAAGACGGTCCATCATGTTGGTGATACCACCGTGTTTCAACGCTTCGGTGATAGTTTCCCATCCGTACTGAATCAGTTTTGAAGCGTAACCTGCATCGATACCTTTTTCGATCATTTTGTCGAAGCAAAGGATAGAACCTGTCTGCAACATACCGCAAAGGATAGTTTGCTCACCCATAAGGTCAGATTTTACCTCAGCAACGAAAGATGAGTGAAGACATCCTGCACGGTCACCACCGGTAGCTACTGCATAAGCTTTTGCATAAGCCCATCCTTTACCTTCAGGGTCGTTTTCAGGGTGAACAGCCAACAATGTAGGCACACCGAATCCGCGAACATACTCAGCGCGAACTTCAGAACCCGGACATTTAGGAGCTACCATGATAACGGTAATATCTTTACGGATTTGTTTTCCTTCTTCTACGATGTTGAAACCGTGAGAGTAAGAAAGAGCAGCACCTTGTTGCATCAATGGCATAACTGCATCAATAACTGCAGAGTGTTGTTTATCCGGAGTCAGGTTGATTACGAGGTCAGCGGTTGGGATCAATTGCTCGTAAGTACCTACAGTGAATCCGTTTTCAGTAGCGTTTACGTAAGAAGCTCTTTTTGCATCGATAGCTTCCTGACGTAAAGCGTAAGAGATATCCAAACCTGAGTCTCTCATGTTCAAACCCTGGTTCAAACCCTGGGCACCACAACCTACGATAACGATTTTTTTACCTTTCAGCGCGTTAACGCCATCAACGAATTCGCTTTTGTCCATGAATTCGCAAACTCCCAATTGATTCAATTGCTCTCTCAATGGAAGCGTGTTGAAGTAATTTGCCATGTTGTTTTTTATTATTTAAGTGAATGATTTATTGCTTGAGTTTCTGACTAAAGACTAAAGACTAAAGACCAAAGACTAAAGACTAAAGACCAAAGACTATAGACTAAAGACCAAAGATTTCAGACCGATTGTCTTTTGTCTATAATCTATTGTCTGGTTTCAGATTAAAGACCAAAGACCAAAGACAAAAGACTAAAGACCAAAGACCAAAGACTAAAGATTTCAGACCGATTGTCTTTTGTCTATAATCTATTGTCTGATTTCAGATTAAAGACCAAAGATTTCAGACCGATTGTCTTTTGTCTATAATCTATTGTCTCTCTTCCGAATTTTCCCGGATGCAAAGGAAAGCAATAAATCTTACATACGCGTGGAAAAAGGCACAATTTTTAGGTACATTTCATGGATTCGTTCCTGAAGCGCAGTGGAGTCATGCCAGTCATCTTTTTGAAAAACTTCGTAAAATAGGATTGGTCCACGAAATTTAGTTGGTTGGCAATTTCAGAGACCCCGAGGTTGGTATGTACTAAAAGGCGCTTTATTTCAAGCAGTTGTTTTTGCTGAATGATATCGTTGCTCGTTTTCCCCGTCAGTTGTTTTACGGTTTGTGTCAGATGATTGGGCGTGATGGCCAATATCGAGGCATATTCGTTTACCGAATAGTTATTTTGGTAGTTTTCTTCGACCAACTGAAGGAAACGTTTCACCAGCAAATGGCCTTTGCCTTTTACCAGCATCTGTTCGTCCACCTTATATATTGTGGCCGCATACACCAATATGAGATCCAGTAACGAGCGTAACAACTCTTCTGAATATCCGGGTTTATTGACTTCAGTAACAGCCTGTATAAAGAGTTTTTCCAGAAAAGCTGTATTCTCTTTGTTTTCGAGCAGTAATGGGGGATTGGTTTGCTGAATAGTAAAGAAAAAGGGAAACTCTAGCAAGCGGTTTTGGTTGCTTTGGTTGATGAGGTAAAAATCAGAGGTAAACAGAAAAATGTAGCCTTCAATGTCTTTGCTCAACTCCAGCTTGTGTGCCTGCCCCGGCGACATAAAGAAGATACAGGGTGGTTGCACCTGGTACTGTTTATCATCTATCACATGCACACCAGAGCCCTTATAGAGATAGAGCACCTCGAAAAAATCATGACGGTGAGGATATTCCACCGCAAAATGTCGGTTAGCATCAAACACCTCTACCTGAAAGGCACGACTGCCCAACTCGCTCTTGCTGAAGTTGCGCAATGAATAGACGGGAAGGGGAGGAGTAGTTTTCAATTTCCGGACAGGATTTACAGAGTTAATGCTAAAAGGCATAATTGCCATATCCCTTCTTGAATTATTTTGAACGCAAAAAACACAAAGACACAAAAACGCAAAGTTTTATATGTTTGTAAATAAAAACTTTGCGCCTTTATATCTTCGTGACTTTGCGTTTAGATTATTATATTTCGCACTTTGGGGACAGCTCACTCCTCTTTTCTCATCCGGTTTTCGAGGAATTTGCTTAACAGCTCTTTCGACGATTTCGTGATGGCGATTCGTCCGGAACGGACAAACTGCATAACCCCGAATTTCTTGAGTTCTTCAAAGAAAAGTTGTGTGTCTTCAGTATGTCCGGTCATTTCAAGCACCGCATAAGACCGGTTGATTTCCAGGAACCGGGCATTGAATTTACGAACGAGCTTTTCCACTTCAACGTGGTCCAGAATAATGTCGGTTGCCACCTTGTAAAGAGCAACCTCCTGGTAAACGACCTCATCGTCAGTGTAATAGAATGCTTTGACTACATCCACCCGTTTTTCGATCTGTTTTACCACTTTGTCCACCATATCGGCATCCGTTAATACCGTAATGGTGAATTTATGAATGCCTTCAATCGAAGAGGCGGAAACAGTCAGACTTTCAATATTTATCTGACGACGGGTGAAAATATTTGAAACCTGACTCAGTAATCCGGGCTGGTTTTCCGAAAAAACGATAATTGTATATAGTTCCATGATTTCCGGGTAAAGTATAAAAAACTAAGATTCCGTAAGACCGGGATTTACTTGTCTCCCAGCATAACGTTCGAAATGTTTGATCCGGCAGGGATCATCGGGTAAACCATACCTTTTCTTTCAACCTGCACTTCGAGCAAATAGGGATCATCGTTACTTAACATTTCAGCAATGGCATCTTCAAGTTCTTCGCGTTTAGAAACTGCACGTCCGTTGATACCATATGCTTTCGCGATCATGGTGAAATCCGGATTTTTCATGTGTGTTTCAGAGTAACGGTCGTTGAAGAACAATTCCTGCCATTGACGCACCATGCCGAGGAAACTGTTGTTGAGGATAATTATTTTTACCCCGGTATTTTCCTGCATGATGGTACCAAGCTCCTGCAATGTCATCTGCATCCCCCCGTCTCCGCAGAAAAGGCAAACGGTACGATCCGGTGCTCCGATTTTTGCACCGATGGCAGCCGGAAGTCCGAATCCCATGGTTCCCAGTCCTCCGGATGTAACCATACTACGGGTTTGGGTGAATTTGAAGTAACGTGAAGCCATCATTTGGTTCTGACCAACGTCGGTTACCAGTACGGCTTTGTGTTCTGTAGCTTCCGATATTTTACGGATAACCTCTCCCATCGAGATATCTTCTCCGGCCGGATTGAGTTCAGGTTCTATGACCCTTTCCAGTTCCGTAGTTTCGTATTGAGTGAAAGAATCGATCCATTCGGTATGCTTCGCCGGTTTCAGTTTTTCCGTAACCAAAGCCAGTGTATGTTTGGCGCTTCCTAAAACGGCAACTTCCGCTTTTACGTTTTTATTGATTTCCGCCGGATCAATATCGAAGTGGATTACCTTGGCCTGTTTGGCATACGTGTTCAGATCGCTGGTTACCCGGTCGTCGAAACGCATACCGATGGCGATCAATACATCGCATTCGTTGGTTTTGATATTCGGTCCGAGATTACCGTGCATACCCAGCATACCTTTGTTCAAAGGGTGGTTGGTAGGCATAGCCGATGATCCGAGCAAAGTCCATCCTGCGGGGATATCCGCTTTTTCGAGAAATGCATTCAATTCTTTTTCTGCATTGGCCAGGATTACCCCCTGACCTACCAGAGCAAAAGGTTTTTTGGCTGAGTTGATCAATGCCGCTGCATCTTCAATTGCCTGCGGATCTGTTTCGGGAACCGGAACAAAGCTGCGGATGAAATTGCATTTTTTGTATTTGTACTCAAATTTGGCAATCTGAGCATTTTTGGCAAAGTCAATGACAACAGGGCCGGGGCGACCTTCGCGGGCTATGTAAAATGCACGGGCGATGGCCCAGGGAAGATCTTCAGCGTTGCGCACCTGATAGCTCCATTTGGTAATGGGTTGTGTGATGCTTACCACATCAGTTTCCTGAAAGGCATCCGTACCGAGTAGTGCAGCGCCTACCTGACCGATAATAACAACCATGGGTGTGCTGTCGATCATTGCATCGGCAATACCTGTAATGGCATTGGTGGCTGCCGGACCTGAAGTTACAAGGACGACGCCGGTTTTTCCGCTTACGCGTGCATAACCCTGCGCTGCGTGTGTTGCACCCTGTTCGTGACGAACCAATATGTGTCTGATTGCATCCTGATGATCGTGTAAAGCATCATATACCGGCATGATGGCACCGCCGGGATATCCGAAAATCGTATCTACGTTTTCGTGGATCAACGAACGCATTAATGCTTCTGCTCCTGTGATTAGTTCTTTGCTCATAATTTGTCCCTTTCTGAAAATATCGTTTGTGCTCGATAGTGAGGGTTTCACCTGAAGTGAAGCCCTCACTTATACTCTGGGCATATTATTCAATAATTCTTACACCACCCATATCGGCTGAAGCCACCATGCTGGCGTAAGCTCTCAATGCTTTGGATACTACACGGTTTCTGTCTTTGGGTTTAAAGGCATCTTTTCCGCGTGCCTCTTCGGCTTTGCGTCTTTCGGCTAATACTTCATCGCTAACCAACAGGTTGATCGAGCGGGCCGGGATATTGATTTCGATGATATCTCCATCCTGTACCAGTCCGATATTGCCGCCTGAAGCAGCTTCGGGTGAAATGTGTCCGATAGATAATCCGGATGTGCCGCCTGAGAAAACGTCCGTCGGTAATCAATGCACACTCTTTTCCGAGGTGACGTGATTTGATGTACGAGGTCGGATAAAGCATCTCCTGCATACCGGGACCGCCTTTAGGTCCTTCGTGTGTGATTACCACGACATCACCGGCCTGTACTGTTCCTTTCAGGATTCCTTCGCAGGCAGTATCCTGTGAAGTGAATACTTTAGCCGTCCCTTTGAACAGGAAGCAGCTTTCATCTACTCCGGCTGTTTTAACCACACAACCGTTTTGAGCGATGTTTCCGAAAAGTACAGCCAAACCGCCGTCTTTTACATAAGCGTTATCGTAATTGCGGATGCAGCCGTTTATCCGGTCTGCGTCCAGTTCTTTGTATTTTGAGTCCTGTGAGCCCATCACCAGATTGAAGCGGTGAGCAGGAGCACTTTTGTATTTGTCAATTGCAACCTCAGTCACATTGGGGCTGTTGATATCGAATTTGTCAATCGCTTCTCCCAGAGTCAGACCGTCGGCACGGCTTACAGTTGTCTCGATTAATCCGATTTTGTTTAGCTCCGACATGATCGCCATAATACCTCCGGCACGGTTTACGTCCTGAATGTGGTATTTTTGCGAGTTGGGCGCAACCTTACACAAACAGGGTGTCTTACGTGAAAGAGCATCGATGTCAGCCATTTTGAAATCTACTCCGGCTTCATTGGCAATAGCCAAAAGGTGCAGAACCGTATTGGTCGATCCACCCATAGCAATGTCCAGAGCCATGGCATTCATAAACGCAGCGCGGGTTGCAATCGAGCGTGGTAAGACGCTGTCATCTCCATCGCGGTAGTATTTATAGGAGTTTTCAACAATCAGTTTGGCTGCGTCCACAAACAGCTGTGTGCGGTTAACGTGTGTAGCTACGATAGTTCCGTTACCCGGAAGCGCAAGACCGATTGCTTCGTTCAGGCAGTTCATCGAGTTGGCGGTAAACATACCCGAGCAGCTACCGCAGGTAGGACAAGCCGAAGCTTCTACTTTGGCCACCTGTTCATCGCTGATGCTGTCGTCGGCTGCCTGTACCATTGCATCGATCAGGTCGAGGTGTTTGCCGTCCAGTTCGCCGGCTTCCATGGGACCACCCGAAACAAATACAGCGGGGATATTCAGACGCATGGCAGCCATCAGCATACCCGGCGTGATTTTGTCACAGTTACTGATACAGACCATAGCATCAGCTTTATGGGCATTGACCATATACTCCACGCTGTCGGCGATCAGGTCGCGTGAGGGGAGTGAGTACAGCATACCGTCGTGTCCCATGGCAATACCATCGTCGATGGCAATTGTATTGAACTCAGCAGCAAAGCAGCCTAGCTTTTCGATTTCTGCTTTTACTTTCTGTCCAATTTCGTGCAGGTGCACGTGGCCGGGTACGAACTGTGTAAATGAGTTTACGATAGCGATAATGGGCTTGCCCAATTGTTCATTTTTCATGCCGTTGGCTTTCCAGAGCGAACGGGCACCGGCCATTCTGCGGCCTTGTGTACTGAATGAACTGCGTAACTGATTTTTCATATTTAACATTTTAAAACCTGAGCGGTGCAAAAGTATAGAATTATAACGTAAAAAGCCTTCCCCGAATACGAGAAAGGCTTTCACAATAGCTATTTATAGTTCTTTAACTACATACCTTTCTCATTTGCCTTCCCAGACCACTAGGACTACATTAACAGAGACGATATGTAATTTGCTAATCATTTCAATTGCTTACTTTAGGTGTTGTATGCTGCAAAGATAATGATTATTTTCTTACAGCCAAGTTTTTTGTAAGAAAAAGGCTGTGAAATCTTATGGATTGTAAGCCAGGGGGCTTGATTACTTTGTATTTTATAAAGTGGGGTGCCCCTGTATTATTTAATGCGGTTCCATTGACCGGGTCAGTTGTTGCCTGAAGTAGAAAAAGGCGACGGCGTCACCTACATTAAACCTGAGGTCATACCAATGGGCTTTTTTATAATAAGGGAAGTGTACCTCGCCGTCGATGTAGTAGCCTTTGGCAAGGGTGGTTTTGCGAAGGAATGCTTCGGAAAGATCTCTGCGCCGGGTCCAGTTGTCTGAGGCTCTCATGTTATTGGCATCGGCCGATACGGCAGTGGCAATCTGCACGATATCATTGCCTATGGCTAGTATGTCCAGTGTTTTGGCTTTTTCTTTCGGGCTTTTATCGGATGTTGCAACCATCACGGAAGCTCCGGCTGTAATGATTGCAGAGCAGATGCTCAGGACAGATGCGTTTCTGGCATGCGCAACGGCTTGATTTTCCTCTACCTTTAAGCGGGTTAAAACTTCTTCGGGGTCGTCTGCCTGATCTGTTTTCATGAGCAGGCTGTCGTTTTTATAGACATTTTGTTGGAACAGGACAGGGTCAACCAGTACCGTGCTGTCGCTCTGGTTGGTGATTTTCACATCAAATACCAGTTTCCCGTTTTCCACCCGGTTGAAGGCGCAGTCAAACCAGATGTTTTTGTTGTTGGAATACACAAACTGCTGGCCCATATTCCAGTAATCCCTGTTCTCTAAGGTTGATGGGGTTAGTTTGACCAAAGGTGCTGTTGTTGTGCACGCTGTTGTTATTAGCAGAAGGAGACCGTAAATGAGTGTTTTTTTCATAATGAATTTATGATTTGTCTATTAATGTCACTTATAGGTTGATAGTCAACTCCTACAGAGTTGAGGTTTCATTGTTTGTCTTTCTCCCCCGGATAAATCCGGGGGTTATGCACAGGGAACTCTTACAGAGTTCTGATTTTATTTATTCTTTTACTGTGTATCCCCCAGATTCTTGTCTTGACCGGATAAATGTCTGATTAGGATTCAAATGTAGGTTTTTATTTGTATAGATGATCAGAAGTGGGATTGTGATGCATGGGTTTTGTGTGAATTTGCAATTTAACTATGTCCGTTTGACCCGATGGCCGTTGTGTTTGCAGTACTCCTCCCCATTTAGGGGAGGTTGGGAGGGGGCGGTTAATAAAAAAACCTGATAGGATCAGTTCCTATCAGGTTTAAATTACGGTAGTGGTAATCTGTATTGTTTCTCTTTTCCGTCAGCTAAAGCAAGACGGCAAAGAATCTGAGCACAGCGCATTGGATTTCTTAATCAAACAAATGCTTGAATTTGCGGAAGAAGCTCTCCTTTTTCTCTGTAGTAGGCTGGAAGTTGTGGGATTCCTCCAGTTGTTCCACCATTCTTTTTTCTTCGCTGCTCAGGGCTTCAGGAATGTAAACGCTGATGTTGATGAGCAGGTCGCCGGTGCCGTAACGGTTTACGCTGGGCAGACCTTTGCCACGCAGGCGGAGCACTTTGCCGGGTTGGGTGCCCGGGTCAATTTTTACCTTAACCTTGCCATCGACAGTCGGAACTTCGATGTTGCCACCCAGTACAGCTGTCGGGAAGCTGAGTAGCAGGTTGTAGATAAGGTCGTTCTCGTCGCGGGTCAGTTCGGGATGCTCCTCTTCTTCCACCAGGATCAGAAGGTCTCCGTTTATACCGCCACGGCGGGCTGCGTTACCTTTGCCGCTCAGAGAGAGTTGCATGCCTTCGGCAACACCTGCAGGGATGTTGATGCTGATTACCTCTTCATCGCGAACGACGCCTTCGCCGGAACATTCGGTACATTTTTTTGTGATAATCTTGCCGTCTCCGTTACAGGTCGGACAGGTAGCGGTAGTCTGCATACGTCCGAGGATGGTGTTTTGTACACGCATTACCTGGCCGCTACCGTTACAGGTCGAACAGGTGGTGTAGCTGGTTGAGTCCTCAGCGCCGGTTCCCTTACAATGTTTGCAGGATACGTATTTCTTTACCTTGATTTTCTTTTCAACACCGGTAGCAATCTCTTTCAGGTTCAGTTTTACCTTTCACACGCAGATCGCTGCCGCGGTTAACGGTACGACCGCCGCCGCTACCGCCAAAGCCACCGAATCCGCCGAATCCACCTCCTCCGAAGTGGCCTCCGAAAATATCCCCGAAGTGCGAGAAGATATCGTCCATAGACATCCCCTGTCCGCTAAAGCCGCCTCCGGCAGCTCCACCGACACCCTGATGTCCGAACCGGTCGTAACGGCTGCGTTTGTCCTGGTCGCTCAGTACCTCGTAAGCTTCGGCAGCCTCTTTGAAATGTTCTTCCGCTTCTTTGTTTCCCGGGTTTTTATCGGGGTGAAACTGAATTGCTTTTTTGCGGTAAGCTTTCTTGATTTCTTCGGCTGATGCATTTTTCGAAACACCCAGTATTTCGTAGTAATCTCTTTTTGTTGACATACCTTATTCTCCTACAACTACTTTAGCAAAACGGATTACTTTTTCATTCAACAGGTATCCTTTCTGAACACAGTCGATGATTTTACCTTTCATATCTTCGGTAGGCGCCGGTATTGTGGTGATCGCTTCGTGGAATTCGGTGTCAAATACCGCGTTCTCAGTTACGATGGGGGTAACATTGTTTTGCTTGAGGAATTCTCCGAATTTGGTGTATATCAGTTCGATTCCCTCGGTTACAGCATTGAGGTCCGTGGAGTTTTTCATCGCACTCATGGCGCGCTCGAAGTCATCAATAACGGGGAGGATGCGCATCAGTGTCGTCTCTCCGCCATTTTTGATCAAATCGGCTTTTTCTTTCAGCGTACGTTTGCGATAATTGTCAAAGTCTGCCATTAAGCGTAAGTGGGAGTTGCTTAATTCAGCATATTTTGTCTTAAGTTCGGCTAATTCTTCTGCCATTTTGTCCGATGCTGCACCGGCGGCAATTTCATCACCCTCTTCTGTCTGAGTTGTTTCCACTGTTTCGCTGAATGCTGAAATCTCCTCATTATCAGTGTTTAAGTCTTGATTTTTTACCAATTCTTCGTTTTCCGGAATCATATTTTAGTCTGTTTATTATTTTCTATAAGAGTATGTTGCAAAAAGCTTGCCAGAAAAGGGGGGGAGTGGGGAGTTATAAGGAGTTACAAGGAGTTATAGGGAGTAATGAGAAGTTATAAGGAGTGTCTAGTCCTGAAATAGGTTTACAAAACAAGTAAACAAAAATCAGGATTATGAAACCAAGAGTAAAGAAATTTCCGGACGAGTTAGTAATGAGAAGTTATAAGGAGTTATAGGGAGTAATATGGAGATACAGAGTTATGAGTAGTAAAAGGAGTAGGAGATGTAGTAAAAAGATGGGGGGTGATAGATTCAAAAGATATTAAATGCACTGCCCAAAATTCATTGCCGTCTTGCTTTAGCTGACGGATGAGAGAGAATAAAACAAACCGGCTTTAGCCAAAGAGTTGAATTTAATTTGGCTAAAGCCTTTTTCCGGAAGAATCTTTATTTTGTTCCGTCCGCTAAAGCGAGACGGCAATGAGGCAAAGACAAAAGACAAAAGACAAAAGACAAAAGATAAAAGATAAAAGACTAGAGAGCAAAGACGAAAGATAAGAGATTTATTTCTTACACGGAGAACCAGAAGTTATTCCATAGTTCTGATTTATAGACCCCCAACCCCCAAAATGTGGGCTTTGACGTAGTTTTAAATAAGGATATAGCACATTTAATTAGTTATTTGACAGCACTGCCGTTGTGATTGCGCCACTCCTCCCTCTAACTCCTTATAACTCCATATAACTCCCTCTAACTCCTTATAACTCCATAACTCCCCCATCACTCATAATGCAGCGCCTCGATAGGCTTAATGCTGACAGCCTTACGGGCCGGGAAATAACCGGCGATCACACCGGCGAAGATCAGCAGGAGCATGGCCGAAAAGGCAACGCCCAGATCAACGGTCGGATTGGCGAAGATGGTCATTTCGGCGTCGGGAGATGCATTTTGCTGTAATATGAAGTTGGCGGCTTCGGTGACTATGACACCTCCCACCAGACCGGTATATCCGAAGACGGAGGTGATCAGCACCGATTCCAGAATGATTAATCTGAGGATAGATGCCGGAGAGGCGCCGATAGCTTTGCGGATCCCAAACTCCTTGGTACGCTCTTTCACGGCAATGAGCATGATGTTGCTGATTCCCACGATACCGGCAATCAGGGTACCGATACCAATAATCCACACAAAGAGATTGATGGCGTTGAATATCCCCATTGTTTGCAGGAAGTTCTGTAATTTGTTCCAGATCCAGAGGGCGTTGTTGTCAGTAGGGTCGAAGGCGTGAAGGCGCCCCATGCGGTTGCGGAGGAGTTGCTCGTAATCTTTGTTTTCCTTTTCGGTTTCAAGTCCGGTTACCGTAAAAACGATGTTACTGTAGCCTTTGGCATTGAAATTATATACGGATTGTGCCGTTGTGAACGGGATGATCGCGTCGTTTCCCTGTTCGGCCCGTTTCATCGTATAGACTCCGACCACCTGATAGACAATATTCCCGGCATTTACATATTTACCGACAGGTTCCTGGTTTTTAAACAGCACGTCGCGCATCTTCTGAGATATCAGGATTACCTTCCTGCATTCGCGGATGTCCATTTCGTTGATGAAGCGTCCCGATCCGGGCAAGATCTTAATATTTTCGACGGACGGATAGGTTGTATTAACACCTTTGATCGTGTAGGAGCCGTACTCTTTGCCGTGCGACAGCGTAATGTTGTAGATGTTGATCACTGCCGAAACCTTTTCGGCATTCGGCATTTGGTTTTTCATCATAAACACATCGTCGTCGCTGAACTTGATGCGCCGGCCTTTCTGCAATCCCTGATAGGTTTTGGTGGTGTTGCCCGGCCACATGAAGATGGCGTTGTTGGCTTCGCCTTCGAAGTTTTGCATCACCCCGTTTTTCAGTCCGTTGCCTGCGCCCAGCAGGATGACAAGCATAAAGATCCCCCAGGCTACCGAGAAGCCGGTTAGGAAGGTGCGCATCTTATTCGAGCGCAGCGTGCTGATGATTTCCTGCCACAGATCCATTATTCGATGACTCCGTCTTTTAAGCGAATGATACGTCTGGTTTGAGCCGAAACTTCTGCTTCGTGGGTGACTATGATCATGGTCATGCCCTGCCGGTTTACTTCGCTGAGTATTTGCATGACCTCTGCCGAGGTTACGCTGTCCAGGGCTCCGGTCGGTTCGTCAGCCAGTATGATTTGCGGATTGGAGATCAGGGCGCGTGCAATGGCTACCCGTTGCTTCTGTCCGCCCGAAAGCTGGTTGGGTAAGTGGTTTGCCCACTCTTTCAGCCCCAGCCTGTCGAGGTACTCCAGCGCTATCGCATTCCGTTTCTTCCGGCTTATGTTTTGGTAATAGAGCGGGAGGGCTACATTCTCCATTGCATTTTTAAAGGAGATGAGGTTGAATGACTGGAACACAAACCCGATCATGCGGTTGCGGTATTCGGCAGCCCTGGATTCCGACAGGTTTTTGATGATTTTACCATTCAGGTAATAGTCGCCGGTATCGTAATTGTCCAGAATTCCCAGGATATTGAGCAGGGTTGATTTTCCGGAACCGGAGGCTCCTGTAATCGAGATGAAATCTCCTTTTTCGATCTGAAGGTCTATTCCTTTCAGTACATGCAGGGGGGAACCGTTGTTGTAGGTTTTATTGATGTTTTCCAGTACAATCATGCCAGGAGCGGATTAGCGGTTTAACCTTTTGGTTGACAGCTACAAATGTAAGTAAAATATTGTTGAGATTCAAGATATCCGGGTACTATCTATCCCTCAACCCCTCAATCCCTCTTTTACTCACTCTCTTTGGGCGGTTGGGCCGGGGTTGTGTATGGTTCTACTCTATTTTGCCTTTAGGTATAAATAAAGAATTTATAGTTGAATAACACTGATATTACACAGATAAAATAGTCTTTATAAAGAGTATTTTATCACTATTTTATCTCTATTTTAGTACTGTGTTATCACAGTGTTATTGTAAAGTCAAATAAGAGTAAATATAGAGTGAAAACAGAGGAATATCCAAACGCACACCGAACAGCGGCTCTATGCAGCTTGTCGGATATCTTCAATATGTCGGGATTGTAACCTCACTGGCGCGGGTTTAGCGATAGCGTAATCCGTCTTTTTCCTTTACTTTTTTGGCGCAAAAAAGTAACAAAAAACATAGCCGGGAAGAACTCGTTCGCTCGCCCATGTCCCGATTCTGCGGTTTAAAAGCATTCGTGAATGGGCTCCTCACTCAAACAGCTCCCCGGCAGTCTGGAATTTTTTGTTTTCCCTGTCGGGATAGGTTTTGATGGATTTGTTCTTTTATCCGGAGGATAAATATTTATCACTGGCGCGGGTTTAGCGATAGCGTAACCTGTGTCCAAAGACAAAAGACAAGAGACAAGAGATTTGTTCTAATGTCTAATGTCTTTCAGTCTTTGTTCTAATGTATAATGTCTAATGTCTTTGTTCTCTTGTCTAATGTCTTTCAGTCTTTGTTCTAATGTCTAACAATCTAACCTCTCTTGTTTACTCTCTCTTACCCAGATAATCAGCAATGCCTTCCTGGGTTGCTTTGAGACCTTCTTTGCCTTTGTGCCAGTCGGCAGGGCAAACTTCACCGTTCTTTTCGAAGAATTGTAAGGCGTCGACCATACGGATGGCTTCGTCGATATTCCGGCCAAGGGGCATATCATTGACCAATTGGTGGCGAACGATTCCCTGCTTATCGATCAGGAAGAGGCCACGATAGGCCAGTGCGTCACCTTCAAAATATTGATTGCCTTCGTCATTATACTCAAAATCACCCGCCAGTACATCGTATGCGCGCGAGATATTCAGGTTGTTGTCTGCCACAAGCGGGTATTTCACGCCTTTGATGCCGCCGTTTCTCTTTTCGGTTTGCAGCCATTTCCAGTGTGAGAACTCGGAATCGGTCGATACGCCCACTACAGCCGTACCGCGTTGCTCAAACTCTGCCAGCTTTTCCTGAAAAGCGATAATCTCTGTCGGGCAGACAAAGGTGAAATCGGCAGGATAGAAATAGAGGATTACATATTTTTTACCCTCATACTGATCGAGTGAAAATTTGTCGACGATTTCACTTCCGTTTATCACTGCTTTGGCCGAAAAATGCGGCGCCTTTTTTCCAACTAATACTCCCATAATTTATTCGTTTTGTTTATTGATTTTTGTTGTTTATATAATTATTGCATTTGTTGCACATTTGTTACACAGAGAGCAGAGAAGTCGAGGACCACAGAGGATATTTGACCGGACTGCCGTTGTGATTGCACCACTCCTCCCCACTTTGGGGAGGTTGGGAGGGGGCAGTTACTCAACTCTCTATCAAACAAGCTTTGTTTCCGGTTAGTTCACGTGTTTATTTGAAAAAAAAATCTAAATAAGTTGCGTAAGAGAGGCCTTAGAAAGTGATTTGTAAACGCTACGTCGCAAAGCCAGTAAGATACTACGACAAGAATTTAGAATGGTAGTAAAGTCGTTTTAGGGCAAGAGGGGATGGTGTTCTCTTTGCAATGAAAAAGTATATTGCTTTGAAAAACAATATTTTGATTGTGATATTGCCCCGGGGAAACCAAAATGTGTGTATCTTTACAGAATTCGTTGGATACCCTTGTGGTTGCCCTGATAATCATTGACGAAATGAACAGAATGAACAGAATAAACAACATATTACCCACAGCCGAATCGGAACAGGTAGAATTCAAGGCCTCGTTCAATGATGAGGTAATCGTTTCGTTGGTTGCTTTTTCCAATGCGAACGGTGGAATGGTATATGTTGGTGTGAAGGATTCCGGCGAGGTGAAGGGGGTACAGTTGGGTAAAGAGACTATACAAACCTGGATCAATGAAGTTAAAAATAAAACAGCACCGCAGATTATACCTGATGCAGAAATACTGACTATTGAGGACAAACAGGTTGCTGTCTTAAGCGTAATTGAGTATCCCGTTAAACCGGTTTCGATCAAAGGCAGGTATTATAAACGTGTAGCCAACTCAAACCACCTGATGTCTTTGGACGAAATAGCCAACGAACATCTGAAGACGATTAATAGCAGTTGGGATTTTTATCCCGATCCTAATCATGGAATGGAGCATATTTCTTTCGAAAAAGTACAACGCTTTATCGAAACAATAGAACTTCGGACACAGAGAAAAGTCTCATTTTCGTCACAGAAGTTTCTTGAGAAAATGGAGATTATCCGAAATAACCAACTTACTTTTGGCGGTTATTTGTTATTCGCAAATGATTATTGTCTGATTAGTGATGTTCAGGTGGGGCGCTTCAAAAGCGATATAACCATTATTGATTCCATTTCGCTCAGTACTGATCTGTTCACGGAAGTGGATGAAATTATGGCTTTTATCAAAAAGCACCTGATGGTGGAGTATATCATTACCGGAGAGCCTCAGCGAAGGGAGCGGTTTGATTATCCGGTCGATGCAATCCGGGAGATTGTTATCAATATGATTGTCCATCGCGATTACAGGGATAGTAGTGCCAGTATCATCAAGATTTACGATGATCGTATAGAGTTTTATAATCCGGGGAAATTATACGGAGGTATTACAATTGATGATTTATTGTCAGGCAATTATACCTCCAAATCTCGAAATAAATTAATTGCCAAAGTTTTTAAAGAACTGGGGTTGATTGAACGATATGGTTCGGGAGTTATGCGGGTTTTTGATATTTGCCGGGAGTACGGAGTAAAGGAGCCTGTGTTTAAAGAGATTTCACAGGGATTTATGGTTGTATTATTTAAGGAGAAGATTGGTGTTATTGAAGATGTAGGTATAAAAAACGACCTGAAAACCGAATTGTTGCCAGTAGAGATTACCGATAAGGTCCCCGATAAGGTCCCCGATAAGGTCCCCGATAAGGTCCCCGATAAGGTCCCCGATAATATTACTGATAATCAATTGAAAATTATAAAGTTAGTGAGGGTGAATAACCGAATTTCTCTAAACCAATTAGCAGAAAAAATAGGTATATCGAAACGAAAAATGTTGGATAATATAAATAAATTGAAAGAGCGAAATATTATCAGGCGAATTGGCGGCAGTAAAGATGGTTATTGGGAAATCATAAATAGTGATCTGTCAGATCGCTGACGAATTTTCTAAGGTAAGGCCTGAGGCCCTGATAAAGGCGGCTACTGGGAAATATTTTGAACACAAAGAACACAAAGGCCTAAAAACGCAAAGTTTTATCGGTTTATAAATAAACACGTTGCGTCTATATATCTTCGTGACTTATTCACGATATCGATAGGCTGAATGATTTTGCTGCCGGAAAATTAACTATCTTTGTATAAGAGCAAAATCACTAATCTCACGGAATTATGATAGAATTTGTAGAAAAATATATCAATCCTTTTACCGATTACGGTTTCAAGAAGCTGTTTGGCGAAGAACCGAATAAAGATTTGTTGCTGGACTTCCTTAATGAATTGCTACGGGAAGAGCAAGGCTTAATAGTCGATCTGACCTATTTAAAGACGGAGCAATCAGGCTCAACGGAGATAGACCGGAAGGCTATCTTTGATCTTTATTGCGAAAATGAGATGGGCGAGAAGTTTATTGTAGAGCTGCAAAAGACGAAGCAGAATTTTTTTAAGGATCGATCAGTGTATTATTCGACCTTCCCCATTCGGGAACAGGCAAAGCGGGCCGAATGGGACTATGAGTTGAAGGCAGTCTATATGATTGCGATACTGGATTTTGTTTTTGATAGCGACAAGAGGGAACCGGAAAAATTCAGATATGATGTGAAGCTGAAAGATTGTGATACGCATCGTGTTTTTTACGATAAGCTGACTTTTATTTATCTGGAGATGCCGAAGTTTAATAAAACGCTGGATGAACTGACAACGCGATTTGAGAAATGGTTGTATGTAATTCGGAATCTGAATAAGCTGGACCGGGTTCCCGATAAGCTGAAGGAGCAAATATTCGAGAAGTTGTTTGAAACGGCAGAAATAGCGAAATTCACTCCGGATCAGGTACTTTCATATGAAGATAGTTTGAAATATTACCGGGACCTGAAGAATTCGTTGGATACGGCGAAAGAGGAGGGAAAAACAGAGGGGTTGATCGAGGGGGAACGAAAGGCTAAAATTGAGATGGCCCGGAATTTATTGGAACAGGGAATTGCCGTTTCGATTATTGTGCAGGCCTCCGGACTATCGTTAGAGGAGGTTGAGGCATTGCGATCTTTATGAGCAGCCTTACCCCCCAGCTCCCAAATTCATAGGAGGCTGTCTAAACAGAATTATTTTGAACACAAAGAACACAAAGTCCCCAAAACGCAAAGTTTTATCGGTTTATAAATAAACACGTTGCGTCTTTATATCTTCGTGACTTTGCGTTTAGATTATTATATTTCGCACTTGTTACACAGAGAGGAAAAAACTATTACTGTCTTGGGGATAAAACTCTGTGTAGCTTTGTGCCTTCTCTGAGTAGGCTTATTTTAAAGGTTCAATTGAAAAAGGTTTTTCACCATTCTGGAACAATTCCCAATCAGCAAGAAGTTCTTCGTAATGGATTTCAATCCAGGCATTTACTAATCTTATTTTAATGTCGTTTGGTTAAGAGTCTGATAACTCTGTAAGAGTTTACTGTGCATAACGCCCGGTTTCAACCGGGTGTATTTCGCAAAGATTTGTAAAGCGAACTCTGTAAGAGTTCACTATCAACAAATCTTTGCCTGGAATTGGAGAACACCAACAGTGTTCCTTTTCTACATTCGCTTACATCGCCCCCGGATAAATCCGGAGGTTATGCATAGAAAACTCTTACAGAGTTCTTTTTAACTAAACGACATTGAATCTTATTTGTTTGATTGGTAATTGACCATCGACTAATTCACAGTCTTTTATGTTAATAACTGCTTTATAATCCTGATAGTAAATATTCACAAATGATAATCAAAGTGAATAGAACGCTGATTTACGCTGATATGGCGGATGAAAAACGGATAAGAAAAAATGCAAGCATTTTTGATTTTCTACTAAATCAATTGACGAAGTCGATTTTAAATCCTCAAATATCTGTATTATAACAGATTGTTAATCCGTATACATCCGCTTAATCTGCGTAAATCCGCGTTCCATTCTATTTCTATCTGAATTGCCGTAAATGAATATCAGGATATTGACCTGTGTCTTTTGCTATGGTGAAGCTACTTTTGGCCGAACTGCTGCAAAAAGTTTTGTAGCGGATATTTATTCTCGTATTTGGTGCTTAGATACCCAATATCTAATGCATCCGGAGTGCAGACACCTAACTACTACTCAAAAAATATATAGAAATATAATAATAGGCTCGTATTTAATCATATATCGGATTAAATACGAGCGTATAGAGGTTCTTTGTATACTACATTCTTCTATAAGTATCAGGAAAATCAGAACTTCCAGAAAAATTAAACCTTGATTTATCGTTCGTGACCGGAAGAAAAACAAAAAATCTTGTGTAATATCCGGCAAGCGGCCTGGAGCCGCTGCACGGTGTACAACTACTCCAACTACCTATTTCTTCTCCCGGTACACCATTTCCTTACTGCCGACCGCATAAGCGGCAAAGAACCCCCGGGCATAGCAAGTATCCTTACCCGGTTCGATGCGGCGGATATTCGTACTGATATTTGCCGGTTGGCTGCCGAATACCGGATTGTTGCTCCGGTAAGCATCGATCGCTTCCTTCACGAAATTCATGTACTCTTTCGTAATCCCGCAAACCTCAATTTTCACCCGGTCGCTGTCCGTAATGCAATCACGGGGAATGAATGTCGGGAAGAAGTTGAATCTGAGGTTGTTGGTCAGGTACTCGGGGTTGAAAAAATCGTCGTCGGTAATGATCCATTTCGAAATCGGCATGATACTGACGTTATTCTTCCACAACCGGATCAGGTAATAATTCTTCTCCTCCGGGGGATCCTGCAGATATACCTGTATGGAGTAAGCCTCCTGGTTGTATATCTTCTTTTTCTCAAAGGTAAACGAATCGGGTTTTGCAACGGGGTTTAACCGGCATGAGGCGGTATAGGTCTCTTTGAGGCCATCGTTGTTGATATCTACATTTTTGATGGTCAGGGTATAGGTGCGGTTGACAACACCGGCGTATGTAGCCGGTGTCAGGTAGTAGCCGGCTTTTTTCTTGCTTTCCGTCAACGGTACGGTCGAATATCCGTCCGATAAAATCACTTCCGCACCGGAGATTCTTTCCGCATCCTGATCGGTAAAATAGTCCGCCGTTTTCCGTAAGATAATCAGATGGGAGGTGGTGTCGTTCGAAATAGCGCCTTCCACGATCAATTCAGGCTCCATGCTGTCCAGGTTGATATCGATAATTTCGGTACAGGACAACACCAGGGTAAGAGCCGTCAGCCGGTATAGTATAAATATGGATGTCATAGGTTGTGTCAGAATTTAAAGTTGTACGTGACAGAGGGTATGGTTGAAAAGAGATAGGTCTTTTGCGCTTTTAAAACCGGGTATCTATTATTAATGGTGTAATCGGGTATAAAATCGATGATCCATGCGTTTTTGCGGGCATAGACGTTGTATATGGAGAGATTCCATTCGCTACTCCAAAGGTGCTTCTTCCGGGGGCGGGGTTGCCAGGTGAGGGAGAGATCCAGCCGGTGGTAGTCGGGCATACGATCGGCATTCCTGCCGGAATATATGGGGAGCATTACACCGTATAACGCCATCTTCGCCACCGGAAATGTTGTCGGGCTGCCGGTCGTGTAAACAAACGTAGTGCCCAGCGTAACCCCGGTGCCCAGTTCCCGGCTGGCCACGAGGTAAACCGTATGGGGCCGGTTGTAGGGAGAGGTGTAGGGTAGGTCGTTGTTGATTCCCTTTATGGTCCTTGTCGATTTGCTGTAGGCGTAACTCAGCCATCCCGTTGTTTTTCCGGTTGTTTTTTGCAGCAGGAATTCTACGCCGTATGCGGTCGAATGACCGAACCGCAGCTCACCCTCCAGCATCCGGTTGTGCAGCAGTTGGGCATAATCGCGGAAGTCGATGGTGTTGTACATCTTTTTCAGGTAAACTTCGCAGGAGGCTTCGATCGTGTTGTGGCGAAAATTGCGGTAGTACCCCAGTGCAAACTGGTCACACGTCTGCGGTTTGACATTCGGTCCCGATGAGAACCATAAATCCAGCGGAGTGCCTGATGATGAATTCGAAGCCATCTGCAGAAACTGGTTGGAGTGGGAGTAGTTTGCCTTTATCGAGGAGTACCCGTCCGGTTGCCAGCACACTCCGATGCGGGGAGACAACCGGATGTAGGTGTTGTAAAACTCACCGCGGTCGTAACGGATCGAGTCGGTGACGTTGTGATTGTCATCGAAACGGTAATACAGCGTGCTTCCCACATTGGAAAAGGTATTGAGCCGGATTCCCGTTTTTGCCGTGATCCTGTCCGATAGTTTCATTTCGCCGGCTAAATAGATTGCTTGTTCCAGACTGTTTTTCCGGGGTAAAACAAGCTTTTCAGGATTGTTGATGCCTCCCTCTGTCGTGATTGTACCCGGGAGGAACCGATGGTAAACGACCTGATACCCCATGCTGGTGGTGCCGCGGTTGTGGTACCGCGTCAGTTTGTATTTCAGGTTATAGTCGCTCATGCTGTATTTCCAGTCAAAATTGCTCTCGTCCGATGCAACGGTGGAGCCCAGATTGTACCGGTAATTGCTGTGGGTGAAAAGCAGATTGCCGGCGTACCGGTTTGAAAAGAGGTGGTACCAGCGTATGGAGATGGTACCGTTTCCGTAACTGAGCTTGTTGTCGGCTGTTTTAAAATAGTCATTCCCCCGATATCCGGAGATAAACAGCCGGTTTTTGGTATCGAACCGGTGGTTGAGGTTGAAGTTGAAATCGTAAAAATTCAGTTTGTTGTTGCGGATGGATTGGTCGGGCGACAGTTTGAGTAACAGGTCGGCAAATGTGCGCCGTGCCGCTACCAGGAATGTGGTGCGTCCATTGTTGAGGGGGCCGGTGAGAGAGAACCGTGCTGCGATCGGACTGATACCGCCACTGCCCGATAGTTTGCTGAAATCCCCGTCTTTGGTGTGAACTTCCAGTAACGAGGATATCCGTCCGTCATACAATACCGGCACATCACCCTTGTAGAGCAACAGGCTTTTGATGGCGTCGTTGTTGAAGATGGAAAAGAATCCCAGCAGATGCGAGGCGTTGTATATGGTTGCCTCATCCAGGACGATCAGGTTCTGGTCGGCACTTCCCCCTCTCACACTGAAGCCGGTCATGCCTTCGTTGATCGTGGTAACGCCCGGCAATAACTGTGTGGCCTTGAGGAGATCGACCTCACCCATCAATACGGGGATCTTGCGTATCTCTTCCACGGTGATCTGCTTCTGCCCCATGGTGTTGCTGGTGGTGTTGGTCGATTTGTAACCGGCCGTTACGCTGAGTTCCTTCAGCTTTTTACCGATCAACGGTTGTACGGGGCCTGAGGCTGCTGCGTTTTTGTTAACGGAGTCTTTTACGGCGCTTTGCTGGCGGGGCGTTTTGACTCTTTTTTCGGATAATCCGGTGGGGATGTATCCAAAAAGTGCGATGAGGATTGTGATGAGTTTGAATAACATGGCATGGCCGCATCATAAGGTTGTGGTTTAGGTTAACTTTCCGGAGTAGAATCTTCATTCATTCATTCATTGTATTAAAAACAAATACAGAGACTTATTGTTGCTAAAATGTTGTTAATAAAGGTTGTAGGGGTGTGGGGAGTTAGAGGAAGTTATGAGAAGTTAGAGGGAGTTAGGGGGAGTTATATGGAGTTAGAGGGAGTTTTTTTTCGGGACTGTAGAATGTGGATGTTACTTTAATGTTTCAAATGATAATCATAGAATAGGACGCGGATTCCCGCTGATATGGCGGATGAAAAACGGATAAGAAAAAATGCAAGCATTTTTGATTTTCTACTAAATCAATTGACGAAGTCAATTTTAAATCCGTAAAGATCTATATTATAACAGATTGTTAATCCGTATACATCCGCTTAATCTGCGTAAATCCGCGTTCCATTCTATTTCTTCGTGAATTGCCGTAAATGAATATCCGGATATTGACCTGTTAATCTATAGTCATAGTCAGAGATTAGGCAGATAAACGGATATTCAATTTAATCAAAGACTGTAAACAAATTTCAGGACGATACATTTTTTTTTCGGGACTGTAATGGTTTTATCCTTTGAGGTCCTCTGAGTAAATCAGAACTCTGGAAGAGTTTCCTGTGCATAACCCGCGGATTTATCCGGGGGTAAAGTAAACGATCGTGATATCCTCAACTCTGAAGGAGTTGACCAGCAACCGGGATTCGAAAATATAAACCGACGATAGGGAACTCCTACAGAGTTCGGATTGTTCACTCACTTCTACTCCCCCCGGATGAATCCGGGGGTTATGCACAGAAGACTCCTCCGGAGTCGGAAAACACACTACTGTAACTGCTCCAACTGCTGCGTTTATCAGGATATTTGTCGATTTGTACAAGAGGTTCACGGAGAAGGCACGGAGTTACACAGAATTTTTTTCGGGACTGTAATAGTTTTACTCTCTGTTCTCTGTGAATTCAACTCACTGCCAAAGACAAACGAAAATAATCTACTGATTAACCAAAACAAATCTATAAATTTGCATTTTACAAAAAATCAATTTCAGCAGTGGTATATGACCATAGACGATTTACATAAAACACTTTCTAACGGTGAAGATATTCATACTGAGTTCAAAGAAGCAAATCTGAAAGTTCCTACGAATTTTTTTGACACAGTCGTGTCTTTCTTGAACAGAGAGGGAGGTACAATTGTACTGGGTGTTGATGACAAAGGTATCGTAACGGGCATTGACAGTTCTTCTGTTGAGCAGATGAAAAAAGATATAGTTACAGCATTAAACAATAAAGATGTCATTAATCCTCCTGTAAACTTCCCGCTGTATCAAATCACAGAGAATGGCAAAACTGTTTTATGTATCAAGATACCTGTAAGCTCACAAATTCATACTCATGGGGGTGTTATTTATGACCGTGAGAATGATAGCGACATTCGCATTGAGGATGATACCCGTATTTCTGATTTGTATTTTCGGAAACGTAATTACTTTACCGAAAACGAGATATTCCCTCATTTAAAAATAGAAGATTTAGACGATAATCTTTTCGACAAAGCCAGAGCTATCATTCGTTCTGTAGATACCTCTCACCCTTGGATTTCTGCAAGCAACATGACTATTCTTCGTGATAGTACATTATATCGTAAAGATATGCGTACAGGTGTAGAGGGATTAACATTGGCTGCGGCACTTATATTCGGAAAAGACGAAACTATTCGCAATCTTCTTCCTGCATACAAGTTCGATATTATGGTGCGCATCCAGGACACTGATCGTTGGGACGACAAAATATCATTGCGTACCAATCTGATAGATACTTATTTGCAGACAATGGATTTTGTGAAAAAATCACATGCCCTACCTGAAAAATTTTACCTCGAAGGAGATCAACGAAAGGACTTACGCGAATTAATTTTTAGAGAAATAGTCGCTAACGTAATTGTTCACCGTGAATATACAAGTGCTTTCAGTACTGAGATGGTGATTTACAACAATCGTATTGAAATCAGCAATCCAAATAAACCATTGTTTCGTGGGATTATGGCGTTAGATACATTCAGTCCTTTTGCTAAAAATCCAAATATCAGACGATTTTTCTCCGAATTTCGATGGACAGATGAAATTGGGTCTGGAATCAAGAATGTTTACAAATATCTAAATCTGTATGTAACCGGAAGTAAACCGTTATTTGTTGAAGATGATAAGTTTAAGACCATTATTCCGTTGATTGGTTCGGTGTTAGGTAAAGATAAAGCATTTATTTTATTGGAATTTATTGGATTAGACAAGCTTAAACTTACAGCAGACAACATTATTTCTATTGAAGCGTTGGAATTGACGCCTGAGCTAACTGAAATTTCCGATTTGAATGAGTTCTTTTTCAAAAAAGGAGTAAGTTGGATCGAAAAAGGGAGTAAGTATAAAAATATCAGATTCAAGAAAATCAACAATTTACCATTCGCCGATTTTGTAAAGGGAGTAAGTTGGGTTGAAAAAGGGAGTAAGCTAATGGATAAAAGATCCATTACTCTTTTAAAGATTTTACTGCTCTGTTCAACTCCGCAAAAAATCGAAAATCTGCTGTCGGTTTTGGCGTTTAATAGTAGAGACAGGTTTCGTGAGCTTTATCTGATTCCTTTGCGTAATGATGGCTTTATAGAATATACTATAAAAGAAAAACCAAATTCTCCGGATCAACATTATGCTGCTACAGAAAAAGGGAAACGATTTTTAGGTGGCTTTGAAATATAAAATTCCTGAAACGCTTCGGTAGAAGGTGCTCGTCATGGCGTGTTAGCTTGTTTGCTACACACAATATTACACAGAGTTACTCAAAGAAGGCACCGAGAACCACAGAGTTATTTTTCGGGACTGTAATGGTTTTATCCTTTGAGGTACTCTGAGTAAATCAGAACTCTGGAAGAGTTTCCTGTGCATAACCCGCGGATTTATCCGGGGGTAAAGTAAACGATCGTGATATCCTCAACTCTGAAGGAGTTGACCAGCAACCGGGATTTGAAAATATAAACCGACGATAGGGAACTCCTACAGAGTTCGGATTGTTCGCTCACTTCTACTCCCCCCGGATGAATCCGGGGGTTATGCACAGAAGACTCCTCCGTAGTCGGAAAACACACTACTGTAACTGCTCCAACTGCTGAGTTTATCTGATTATTTGTCGATTTGTACAAGAGGTTCACGGAGAAGGCACGGAGAACCACAGGGGTTGGGGGGATAGGGAGTTATAAGGAGTAATAAGGAGTTCGAGGGAGTTGGGAACCGCAACAAAACAACCTGTAGAATGTGGATGTTACTTTAATGTTTCAAATGATAATCATAGAATAGGACGCGGATTCCCGCTGATATGGCGGATGAAAAACGGATAAGAAAAAATGCAAGCATTTTTGATTTTCTACTAAATCAATTGACGAAGTCAATTTTAAATCCGTAAAGATCTATATTATAACAGATTGTTAATCCGTATACATCCGCTTAATCTGCGTAAATCCGCGTTCTATTCTATTTCTTCGTGAATTGCCGTAAATGAATATCCGGATATTGACCTGTTAATCTATAGTCATAGTCAGACATTAGGCAGATAAACGGATATTCAATTTAATCAAAGACTGTAAACAAATTTCAGGACGATACATTTTTTTTTCGGGACTGTAATAGTTTTATCCTTTGAGGTCCTCTGAGTAAATCAGAACTCTGGAAGAGTTTCCTGTGCATAACCCGCGGATTTATCCGGGGGTAAAGTAACCGATCGTGATATCCTCAACTCTGAAGGAGTTGACCAGCAACCGGGATTCGAAAATATAAACCGACGATAGGGAACTCCTACAGAGTTCGGATTGTTCGCTCACTTCTACTCCCCCCGGATGAATCCGGGGGTTATGCACAGAAGACTCCTCCGGAGTCGGAAAACACACTACTGTAACTGCTCCAACTGCTGCGTTTATCTGATTATTTGTCGATTTGTACAAGAGGTTCACGGAGAAGGCACGGAGAACCACAGTCCCGCTTTAGCGGACGGTAAGGGGTAAGTTTAATTAACCGGATAATAAGCGTGCTTTATGTGTGTTAGTGTAATTTTATATTATATAACAATATGAAACAATTTAACGTGAGAGACATATCCTCCGATTGTTGTACAAAAGGTACATTTACGTGAATGTACCTTTTGAATAGTTTTGATTATATGTTATAAATATGTAAATCAGTGATTTGAGACTGGGTAGAGTATATGCCCCTGTATTTATAAATAAACATTTATATTTGGGTTAATCCGGATTTGTTTTGCATAAAAAAACACTTTGAAAGGTATTTTGGTGGTTGTGCGTTAAAAATCTGTTGCATTTATGTTGATTTTTGGTTAAAAATCCATGGGTTTTGCACTGTTTTTTGCATATCGATTGAAACTGGCTAGGTGCGGTGGTGAAAGTTGTTTGGAAATGATTACTTTTGCGTCAACGTTTTTTCACGTGATTTGTGTTGTATAACATGGTTGTCCGGAATTGTTCCGGGCGATACATAGATGATAAACAGGGCTGTTGTTATCGGAATAATTTGGCGGTTCCGGTAAATTAAGGCAATGAATTTGAATGTGCTTAATGGATTTTTTGATTTGAAAGAGTGATAATATGTTGAAAAGAACAGGTTTTCTCGGGTTATTATGTTTTGGTTTATTTTTTACTTCCTGTAACAGCTATAAAAAGGTGGCGTATGTGCAGGAGGCGGGTGTGACGGTTGATCTGGCTGCAAATCAGCAGGATGCATTACCGGCACCGGTTATTAAAAACGGGGATCAGCTGATGATTACGGTCAATACGCTTACGCCGGAGGCTTCCCTGATGTTTAACGCGCCGTTGATTCCGGATGTGACACAGGGGGGGGTAAGCACCAGAACGGCAACCACTGCCGCTTTGCAGACCTATCTGGTTGATACAAAGGGCGAAATATACTTCCCTGTTCTTGGAAAACTGAAAGTGGCCGGGCTGGATAAGCTTCAACTCGAGTCGCTGATTTATGATAAGATCTATCCCCGCTATACCAAGGAGGATCCCATGGTGACTGTCCGTTATATGAATTTCAAAGTCTCGGTGCTGGGTGAGGTTACCCGCCCGGGTTCTTACTCTGTATCCAATGAACGGATATCGATCCTGGATGCCTTGTCGCAGGCGGGTGACCTGACTATATATGGCCGACGTGAAAATGTGTTGCTGATCCGGGAAGATGCGCAGGGGAAACGGACCAATTACCGCATTAACCTGACGGATAAGAACCTGATTGCGTCACCTTACTATTTCCTGCAACAAAATGATGTGATCTACGTAGAGCCGAATAAACAGAAAGCGCGAAATTCGGCTTTCGGTACGGCTGAAACATTATCCATATCGATCGTCGGGACGCTGATTTCATTGGCTGCGCTGATCGCGACACTGACGAAATAGGGAGCCCCCTCCCGACCTCCCCCGAAAGGGGAGGAGTAGTGTGATGAAACCAACACTGTAGCCTGGTAAAAGAACTATTAAAAGAGCAAATAATAAAATGATCACTGGCCGAAAGTCCCCTTCAGGGGATTTAGGGGTGGATCCCATTCATATATTTATGGACAAAAAAGTAACAAGCAAACCTACACCTAAACCGCAACAGGAAGAGATTGACCTGATGGAACTGTTTTTTAAATATTTTGCCTACCGGAACTGGATTATCGGGTCGGTGATTCTGTTTAGCATCGTCGGGTATCTGTTTTTAAAGACCCGACCGGCTCAATACAGCGTGGATGCCTCTATCCTGGTTATCGACCAGAAACAGAACGGAGGCGCCATGGATGCCTTATCGATGCTTTCCGACCTGGGGATCTCTTCGACCTCGAGTGTGGTGGAAGATCAGGTGGCGTTGATCAGTTCACAGCCTATTGCTTTGGCTGTGGTGAATCGTCTCGGGTTGCATACTGCATACTATAAAAAAGAGTTTCTGGCCCGGAAGGTGGATTTGTACACCGGCTCTCCGGTGCGGGTACAGCTGAATGAAGGGGCTTTGAACCGGATGGCCAGTGATCTTTCGATGACGCTGACTCCGGTAAATTCCGGATTTGAGTTGACCGGGGAATACGATGGCGAGACTTTTTCAACAGAGATAGCCCGTTTACCGGCTACGGTGAAAACACCTGCCGGCAACGTTGAAGTGTCGTCAGTCCGTGGGGGTGAATTCGATTACCCGCTCTATATCACTGTGCGGAATCCGTTGGCCGTGACTGACGATTTGGTGGAAAGTCTGGACGCATCGACCTCTTCCACCATGACCAAGAAAAACAATATCATCTCTTTGTCGTTGAAGACCGGAAATAAAAAGAAAGGCGCCGATATACTCAATACCCTGATCTCGGAATACAACAAGGATGCGATGGCGCAGATTAACCTGTCGGCCGTGAATACCGCAAACTTTATCGACGGCCGGTTGAAATTGCTGAGCACCGATCTGGGTTCGGTCGAGAAAGAGGTGGAGAACTTTAAGCAGACCAATAAACTGACTGATATTTCCTCCGAAGCCAAACTGTTTCTGGAAAGTAACAGCCTCTATGAGCAGAAACGTGCCGAAGTGGAGTCCCAGATCAATCTGGTGGATTATGTAGAGGAGTATATCAAAAGCCCGACCGGGGCCAATGCGTTGATTCCGAACCTGGGAATTACCGATCAGGGACTGGTGTCGGTGATTACCGACTATAACGAGTTGATTCTGAAACGCGAGCGTATCGTGCGGGCTTCATCACCCGAAAACCCGTTGCTGAAGGATCTGGCAGCACAGATCAGTTTTGCCCGTCAGGAGATTGTGCGCAGCGTGCAGAGCGCTAAAAAGGGGTTGTTGATTACGCGCAACGATGTGCTGAAGCAGGATGCCCTTACCTCTTCCCGTATTCGTCAGGTGCCCCGTCAGGAGCGTCAGTTTATCGAGATCAAGCGCCAGCAGAAGATCAAGGAAGATCTCTATGTGTTCCTGCTTCAGAAACGCGAAGAGGCGGCATTGACCATGGCGGTAACCGTACCGAAAGCCCGGGTGCTGAAACCGGCGGATAAGGCATTGCAAATCGCTCCCAAAGGAGGGGTGATACTTATGGCCTTTTTTATCCTGGGGCTGATCCTTCCGATCGTGATTGTTTACCTGAAGGATCTGTTGAATACAACTTTTGATAACCGGATGGATGTGGAGAAGCTGACTACCGTACCGGTATTGTCGGAACTGGGACACAACACGACCGGCAGTACGATACTGAACCATGCTTCGCAGAGTGATTCTAATGCTGAGCTTTTCCGTCTGTTACGGGCCAAATTACCGTTGGCGCTTGATTATCCCAAAGATAAGGTGATCCTGATCACTTCGACGGTTCCCGGGGAGGGAAAGACCTATGCGTCGATCAACCTGGCTATCTCTCTTTCACTGACCGATAAAAAGGTGTTGCTGGTTGGGCTGGACCTGCGCAAACCGCAGCTGGCCAATCTCCTGGAGCTGGATAAAAAGATTGGGGTAACCTCTTACCTCTCCGGTCTGGAATCGGATTATACCCAACTGATCTTTACCAAACCGGAATATCCGAATCTGGATGTCTTACCGGCCGGAGCAATTCCACCCAACCCGAGTGAGCTGATCCAGCGGGAGCGATTGGATAAGCTGGTTGCCGATGCACGGGTCAAATACGATTATATCATCTTAGATACCGCTCCGGTGGGGGCTGTGTCGGATACCCTGATGCTGAACCGACTGACGGATCTCAATATCTATGTTTGCCGGGCCGGTTATTCCCACAAGCAAAACCTGAATATGGTGAACCGCATTCAGGAGGAGGAGTCCCTGACTCCGCAATACCTGTTGGTGAATGATGTGGACCATGAAGGTGGTCACTATTATGGCGGTTATTACCGGGGATATTACCGGTATGGCTATGGCTACGGCTATGGTTACGGACATGCCAAGGACAGGGAGGATGCCAAAAGGAAAAAGAATAGTGGCGTGGAAGGATTGAAAAAGAAATTGATGGATATCGGGAAGAACTAGTAGGGGCCACCCTTGTGGTTGCCCTGATGGAAGCCACCCTTGTGGTTGCCCTGATGGAAGCCACCCTTGTGGTTGACCGTAATCGCCGGATTATTTTCTATGGTAAGGCCAGAGGCCTTGGTTTTCTCACGACGTAGGCGGAGCCATACGCCGAACTGGGAAAACAGATTTAGGATGACTATTCGCTAATTGTCGTTACACTGTCACGACAATTGAGTATTGAAAAAACGAATATATGACATTAGGACATATCATATCACTCCTTGCGCAAGGCGAGAATAGCCGGATAGAGTTCAAGACGAGCTTTAACCGGGAGACTATCGCTACGCTCAATGCCTTTGCAAATAGCGAAGGAGGGGTGGTGCTGGTAGGTGTGTCTGATGAAGGTAAGCCTGTCGGAGTATCTTTAGGTAAAGAAACTATCCAGGAATGGAGTAATGAGGTGAAGAGTAAAACAGAACCCTCGATAATCCCGGATGCCGAGCTTTTTGAGATCGATGGGGAAGCTCTTGTAGCCTTATCTGTTAAGGAGTTTCCGGTAAAACCTGTCGCTTTTCAAAATCGTTATTACAAGCGGGTAGGAAATGCCAATCACGTTATGAATGCATCGGAGATTGCAGATGCGTTTCTTAAAATGGTGAATAGTTCCTGGGATGCTTATGAATATCCAAGCGCAACTCTGGCAGATCTGGATATGGATAAAGTGGCGGTTTTTCTGCGCAAGGTAAAAGAAGGCGGACGTTTTTTTGTGGATACCGATCCTGTTCAGGCGCTGACTAAACTTCGTTTGCTTCGGAATGGTCATCCTACCAATGCGGCAATGATTCTTTTTTCGAAAGAAAACTTGTTATATAATGTCCATGTCGGTCGGCTTAAGACCCCGTCGATGATTATCGATGACAAAATGCTCAACGGCAATTTGTACGATGTGGTGGAAGAGACTATGAAATACATCATCTCCCACATTAAAGTCGCTTTTGAGATAAATGGGCCATTGGCCCGGACAGAGATCTTTGAGTATCCCATTCCGGCATTGCGCGAGTTGGTATTGAATGCGCTGATTCATCGCGATTATACCAGCCCGATTGATGTGCAGATTAAGATCTTTGATAATAGTCTTTCTATATTTAGCCCCGGCAGATTGTATGGAAACCTGACTATTGATGATCTTAAAACAGATGCTTATCAGTCGAGCGCCCGTAACAAGTTGTTGGTCGAAGCTTTTTACCTGACCAAGGATATTGAAAAATACGGAACAGGATATATTCGTATTCGTAAGGAAATTAAAGAATATCCGACGATGAATTTTGCTTATCGCGAAATAGCAAATGGCTATCTGGTGGAATTGGATTATGAACAACAACGGGTAACGATGGAGGAGCAGCCAGTAAATGTTACTGAAAATGTTACTGAAAATGTTACTGAAAATGTTACTGAAAACAGACTGGAATTGCTAATAAGAGAAATAAAGAAAAAACCAACAATTTCTTTTGATGAACTGAGCATACAATTGAATGTGGCAAGAATGACTATTTATCGCGATATTGAAAAACTTAAATCGAAAGGGCTCCTCCGGCGTATTGGCCCCGATAAAGGGGGCTACTGGGAGGTCATTGACTAGTGCATTAGGCACACAGATGACACAGATGCACGCAACACTGATACTCACAGATCTTTTCTGTGTAAATCGATTCAAATCAGTGTCATCAGTGTGCCAAACGGATAATAATTGATATATGAGACTCACTTCTTTTGAAATAGAAACAATAAAGGCCTCTGCATTCCGATGCTTTGGTGCGGATATTGAACTTTATCTGTTCGGATCGAGAACTAATGATCAGGAAAGAGGAGGAGATATTGATTTGTGTGTCAAAAATAAAACGGAGGTACGCTTTCCTATGCGATCGAAGATTAATTTTATGACTGAGTTGGTAACCCGTTTAGGGGATCAGAAAATAGATGTCGTATTGGATAATAATGATAAAAACGAATCAATGTTTATTCGGACAATATATAAAACAGGTATACAGCTATGAGTTTATCAGTCAATTCTTCTGAATAAGATGGTAAAACTATTGTTGATTGATCGGGCACAGGATTGGATAGAGTTGCGTCAAACCCGTAATGTTTTGGCGCATGAGTATCCTTTTGATGTGGAATTGCAGGTGGAAGAGCTTAATCTTCTAACGGACGATGTGGAGCGACTATCTTCTATCTGGATTCGGTTAAAGGAATATGCGCAGGATAGAATTTTTCCGGATAGGTAAGGTCGGAGGTCTTGGTTTTCTCACGACGTAGGCAGAGCCATACGCCGAACGGCAGAGTGCGTTTTCTTTAGGTTTGTTGGAATGATAGACAGACTACGGAGAACCGGGGAAGAACCAGGTAGGGGCACCCTTGTGGTTGCTGTCAATGTAAATAATGTCACACCATCTTAACCAGTCCTAAGGATATTATTTCAACCTTTGTGCTCTTGAAAATAGAATAAAAGAATAGATAACACAGTCAACGGTTATCGTGCGGAACGGCAGGAATGACGTGGCAGATATTGTGGTTCATGATAAAAATATAAGATAATAAAGCATATGTTGCATCGGAAATCTGAATGTTTTTGAATCATGATAGAGTTTTTAAATGACTGAATTGTCATAATGATCTTTTTATTTTGGAAAACAAATAACCTGATTATTTATCGACTAAGTTGGAAGTAATTCGTTGAATGGTACTGTAGTTAACGACAAAGAGAAGAATAGCTGGTTATAGTGAATAGATGTTGTTGATTTGTTATAGTGATCAGAATTTAACAACGAAAAAGGGGACTAAAATCTATTAATGCAGGAATGAGTTAGATGTGTGAATTTTATAACTGTCCTTATATATTTGGGTCTGAATAATACTTTTATTGGTTAAAATAATAGATGTTAAACATTATGAGGGTAAAGTATATTTGTATTTTATTATTATTGTTTAGTGTGGTTTTGAATAGTTTTTCTCAGGTGATTGTTTCAAATATTTCATATATTTCAGCTAATGATACGGATGTGTGTAAAAAGGAAAAATGCAAACTAGATATTTGTTATTTTAATAATCAAAACAAAAAACCTGTTGTGATATTTTTTCACGGTGGGGGTTTAACAACCGGATCTAAGTATTTGCCTGGGTTATACAGAGATGCTGGATATATTGAGGTTGCTCCTGAATATAGATTTTCTCAAAATGCTAAATGTCCGGCATATATCAATGATGCAGCAGAAGCTGTAGCGTGGGTATGGCGGAATATTGAGAAATACGGGGGGGATAAAAGAAAAATTATTGTTTCAGGTCACTCTGCGGGTGCATACATAACATCTATGTTAGCAATGGATACAACTTATTTGCAGAAATATGGCATAAACCCTGATAGTATATGGGTGTTTTTTTCTGAATCAGCGCAAATGACGACTCATTTTACAGTGATGAGTGAAAGAGGGATAACTGTTGGGTCAGATAATTCATTTATTGACAAATATGCTCCGTTGTATTACAAAAGGAGAGTGAAATCAAATGTTGTATTGGCTATAGGTGATCGAAATCTTGATATGGCTGGGAGGTATCAGCAAAATAAAGAAATGTATCGAATATTAGATAGTTTAGGCGTGAAAGTACATTATTGGGAATTTGCTGGTGAAAATCATTCCTCTATGGATTCTGTTTCAAGAGTGAAATTTATAACTCTACTTAAAGACGGTTCTATATTTGAATCGGCAGAAGGTAACACCGCAATCTCAATTAACCCGACTGTAGTCGACAGTAATTTTCTAATAAATAAAGGATGTTTATATTCAATTTCTGGAGAGAAAGTAAAAGAGAATCCTCTAATTGAGGATCTGATAGTTGGGGCTATTTATATTTATAAGACTAATAATGGTAAAAGTAAAAAAGTAATTAGGTTTAAATGATTTGTTATATAATTTATCTGTAGAGCAAATAATTTATAGCTAACGTATTTACTAGGCAAGATCAATCTTATAAATGCAATCTCATATATTGTATCGGAATATAAAAAACCTAACAATTATAGTAACACTTTTCAATATATTTATATTTACATAAAAAGTCAGATAAACATAGAAATAAATTAGGTTTAATGAATACCCTCAATATATAATCGAACAAATACAGATGAGTTTAAAGAAAAATATATTATACAGCACTATTTTAACGGTATCTAATTATTTATTTCCACTATTCACATACCCATATATTACAAGAATTCTTGGAGTTGAGCTAATAGGAACATGTAATTTTGTTGATAGTGTAATAAGTTATTACCTATTATTTTCAATGATGGGAATAAACGTTATTGGTATACGTGAGATTGCAAAGAATAAAAATAACAGATCTAAACTAAATGAAGTTTTCTCAAGTTTATTCCTATTAAATACAATATCAACATTTGTTATAATATTGATTTTAGCTATTTCAATCTTTTTTGTTCCCAAATTTAGTGATTTTAAAGATCTATTTTTTATAGGGTTGATTAGGGTGTTATTTAATTATTTACAAATAGAATGGTTCTTTAAGGGTACTGAAAATTTTAAATTTGTAACGAATAGAACTATTATTGTTAAGATTATATATGTGTTGTCTGTATTTATTCTTGTAAATAAATCCAGTGATTATGAATTGTATTATCTATTGACAACATTAATGGTCGTAGTAAACGCGATTATAAACATATACTATTCAAAAGAAAATGTAACCATTAAACTGAAAAATATAAATTTAAGGCTTTACGTAAAACCATTTTTTGTCTTAGGCTTATACACTCTGCTCACATCAATGTACACTACATTTAATGTTGCATACCTTGGATTTATTACAAATAACGTAGAAGTTGGATATTACACAACAGTAACAAAGCTATATACTATTTTAATATCACTTTTTACAGCCTTCACTGGAGTTATGATGCCGAAAATGAGTTATCTATTATCTGAGAATAAAATTGAGGAATTTAGAAATTACATTAATAAGGCCTATGAGGTTCTTTTTGCATTTAGCTTGCCTATAATTGCTATTTGTGTTGTTTTTGCCTCCGAGATAATATATCTACTAGCGGGGAATGGGTTTGAGGGCAGTGTATCTTTACTTAGAATTATACTACCTCTTTTAATAATCATTGGCATTGAACAAGTTTTAGTAATGCAAATCCTAATGCCACTGGGGAAAGACAAAAGTGTATTTTTAAATTCTTGCGCTGGAGCTATAATTGGCATCGCATTGAACATACTACTTGTTCCATCATTGAAAAGCGTAGGCTCAGCTTTAGTGTGGTTCTCATCTGAAGTTACAGTTCTTATACTTTCTCAATATTTCGTCAGTAAACATACAGAAATAAGCTTCCCTTTCAAAATTCTATTTAAAAACATAGTTGCAATATTACCTGTTCTTCTTTTATTAGTTGGAATTTATTATTATTTAAATATAAGCAAATTCTCAGGTTTGTCTTTAGCCGTAATTATAACATTTATATATGTATTATATGGACAGGTATATTTCGTCAAAAATAGTACGCTTATAAAGTTTGTGTCTAAATTTAGTCTGACTAAATACATATTCCCTCTTAAATAAATAGCGCGTATAAATCAGACATTATGAATCAGTTCAATTTTAATTTATTTGTATACCCTGGATTATTTGTTATTACTTTTATAATATACATTTTTAAGCGTCGTAAAATCATCTTATCTACATACATGTTGATGATTTACACAATCACTTCATTATCATCTATATATTATTATTACAATACCTCAAAAGATTACAGCCATCTAGAGCTAGCTCCATATCTATATTTATTTATCCTAATGTATATTGGAATGTATCCAATATTGAAATTTGACGAAAGGAATATAGCCAAAATCAACACAAATGGAGTGGGGTCTTTCTTAGTGTTCCTATCGGTATTTTACTCGTTATTCGTATGGGAAGGAACTCTGGAAAACTTTTTTTTAGCCATAAAGAGTTCATCTATTTCTTTAAATCAGATTTATGATTCAAGCACTTCAATGGATTCGGGTCTAAGTTATATTGGAAAAAAGATTAATTACATAACAAAAATATCCAATGACATCATCCCTTTTCTATTTTTTTATTACTTGACACAAAATAATAAAAATAAATATGTAATTATTGGATTGGGAGTAGGCTTGTTTTCTTCAATACTAAATGGCTACGCAAATGCCGAAAGAGTAATTTTAGTAAGACAATTCCTTAACATGTCAGTGTATTATCTTTTGTTTAAGAAATACTTATCAGCAAAAACTAATAACTACATAAAAATCTCATCGATATTATTTCTTTCTATTTTTATCATAGCCCTAGCACTTATAACCACATCCAGATTTGGTAATTTAAATTCAGATTCAACCATATCAAGTTGGATCACTCTTTATACAGGAGAGGGCCCTTTGCGATTTAATACCGAAATGTGGAATTTAACAGATTTTACATATGGAAAGTTTAGCTTTGAAACATTCAGAGACGCCTTGGGCTTAGAGACTTATAGCACATATCAATTAAAGCTAAGTAGCCTAGAATCTAAGACAGGTCTTATGCTTAATGTTTTTTATACATATATTGGAGATTGGTTTGTTGATTTTGGGCCATATGGAACTATTCTGTTATCACTTTTTGTCTATCTTGTTTTTAGTAAATTAACTAAGATGAGGGACGGCGAAATCAAAATATATAATATTTTTTTAATTGGCGTATTTATGAAGATCTTTATGTTTGGATTTACCTATTATACTTTTCAAGTTCGTTTCGAACAGGTAATCTTACTAACTTCACTTCTATTCTATTTCACATTAAGAATACTACATGTGGCATCGAGTAAAAATAAATATATACAAAATGCTTATACTTCCAATAATTAGTTCTATTTCTCATTAACAATAGTTCGTTAGATAAATCTTTAACATTATGCGGCAATAGTGCCGTGATACAGTAGTTCATTGATGTATTGGTGATTTTTGATAGTGTTCGTTTTAATGCCGAACAGCTCAATAAATTGGTTTAACATAAAAGCGTTGTGAGATAGCGTTTTAGCGTCAGCGATGGAAAATGGCTTGTCTTTATTCCCGTCTTTGCTCCAATGTGCTGCTTTGGCAATGTTGACCGCCGTGAGCGATGCATTGAAGTGAAAATCGAGTTTGTTTAAACTTCTGGCTTGAGAATGATTAAGCCCGGTTGCTTGTTTTGCATCCCGATAACAGAATTCGATCTGAAAACGGCAATGATAGTAATCCAGGACGTCGATTGCATTTGCATTTACATCGGTTGAAAAGATAAGTCTTTGTTTGGCTTTGTTTTTTCCGGTAAATCTTTCGACAACTAATAAAATGTCTCGTTTAAGTGATTTGGAGTAGACAACCGCAAAGAAAGCCTCAATATCGTTTTTGTAAGCGAATCGGGTAAAACGGGATAAATCCAATTCTTTGAGATTGACTTTTCCATCATACTTTTTGGGTGCACCTCTTTTGCCGGTTCTTTCACCGAGGTATTTGTATTTTAAATCAGCGTCATCTCTGAGCCTGCTAACCAAATGAAATCCGGCATTGAATAGTTTTTCAATAAACTCAAATTTAGAGAAATAGGCATCGGCAACAACAATATTGGATATTTGCTGAAGCTCTTTTTTTCGTTTACACAAGACATGGGCATACCAGTCTATAAGAGTCATTGTGGCGATGTCGAGTGTTTTTGTCGGTACAGTTTGTACAGCTTCCAGATGTAAACATTGATTCAGGTCTATATCGATTGCTCCGATTCCGGAAATTTCAAGTCCTTTTTTAACGGCACCAGCACAACCAGACCAGAAGCGACCTAAATAAGGTGTTTTCTTCCCCGATTTAGAGATATAGCTTGGATCAAAGGCAATGGCTGTTCGTTTGCCGAAAAATGTTGAAACCAGTTCTTTGTTGAAGTTCATAAAATCAAACTTCTGTTCAAATTGCTGACGAAATCGTTGTTCTCCGTATTGGCTATACCGTTCCATCTGAAGGAAATTGATGCGTTGCGGTATTACTAAATAAAGCATAAGGACTTCTATCATAAAATCACTTCTCCATTTATTGAGCTTAAGAGATTTGTTTATAACGCCTGATATTATTGAAAAATATTGCTTATGAACCTGAAAGATCACGACTTTAAGTATTGGTGGTACAATCCTTAAAGATACTGATTTTCAGAGGAATAAGCAAATTTCAAAACAGGTTATTTTGCTGTAAATCAAACAAATAACTCAAAGTTTAACGAAGTATTGATTAAAATACAAGAAAAAAATTACAATATAAAAGTGCATAAAAAAAGCGAAGTTATATAATAATTGTATTATTTGATCAAACAATTAACATAAACCATATCTATACAATCAATATTACAAAAACGCTAATATATTCAGTTTATGAGTAAAAATGCAAGAGTAATCGCCTTTTATTTACCACAGTACCATCCTTTTCCAGAGAACAATGACTGGTGGGGCAGGGGATTCACAGAATGGACAAATGTAGGCAAAGCGAAGCCATTATTTAGAGGTCACTACCAACCAAGAGTACCTGCGGATCTAGGTTATTATGATTTACGTTTACCAATAGTACGAGAACAACAAGCAGAGCTCGCTAAAGAAGCAGGAATCGAAGGATTTTGTTATTGGCATTATTGGTTCGGTAATGGAAAACGCCTTATTGCTGATGTTTTTCAAGATGTATTAGATTCAGGAAAACCTAATTTCCCTTTTTGTCTTGCGTGGGCAAATCATTCTTGGTATTCAAAAAACTGGAATAGTGATGGAAGTGTATCTCAAAAATTGCTTATTGAGCAAACTTATCCAGGATTAGAAGACGCAAAACAACATTTTGATTTTCTTATTGCAGCATTTAAGGACAATAGATATTTAAAAGTCAATGATAAACCTTTTCTTTTAATCTTTGATCCTGTAACACTACCACAAATCTATATTGATCATTTTAGAACATGGGCAATTGAGGCCGGATTTCAAAATGGAATATATCTTGTTGCTAACATTACTCATAGTAAAATTAAAAAAGAAGACTTATTAAATCGAGGGTACGATGCCGTTACTTATCAAAGATTGAATACAATAAATTCATATTTGAATAATATGGGTCGTATAGGGCGAGGGGCCAATCGTATTTATAAAGGATTAAAAGGTTTTGTTCTTAATAGGCCTCCAAAAATATTTGACTACAAAAGAAAATATAATTTATTGATTACAGAAGAAGATAAAGAGCGAGATGTACTACCTTCAATAATCCCACAATGGGATCATACACCTCGTAGTGGCTGGAATGGTTCGCTTTTCATCAATTCGACTCCAGATGTTTTTTATAAACATGTGAATGATGCTTTGGATGCAGTAAATGAAAAACCTGAAGAGGAAAAGATTATATTACTTAAATCATGGAATGAGTGGGGAGAAGGAAATTACATGGAACCGGATTTAAGAAATGGATTAGGTTTTATAAATGCGCTAAAACGAGCTATTGAAGACTATCAATAAGTTTCTTAGTTTAACCAATTAGTTCGTATTCTTCATTTATAACTAAATAAATTCAGAAGCTATTGAAATACCAAAGGAAAATACGATGCAGAAGCATCGCCGATTAACTCTTTGATTCCCCATATGTATAATATAATTTTAAAAGGCAAGTGGATGAAAAACTTAATAATACGCAGTAAAGCTCCGCTTCGGTTAGGGCTAGCTGGTGGCGGTAGCGATGTATCACCATATAGTGACACTTATGGTGGATACATTTTAAATGCCACTATTAATTTGTATGCTTATTGTACCATAGAAGAAAGATTGGATAAAAGAATAAAACTTGTAGCCGCAGACATAAACCAAGAATGCATTTATGACCTAAAAAAGAAATTGCCAATAGACTGCAAGTTAGATCTCCACAAAGGAGTTTACAATCGAATTGTTCAGGATTTTAACATTGATCCCATAGGTTTTAACATGACGACCTATTCGGATGCCCCTCCTGGAAGTGGACTTGGATCTTCATCTACAATGGTAGTGGCTATTGTTAAAGCATTTACCGAGTGGCTTAACCTACCTTTAGGAGAGTATGATATTGCCCGATTAGCTTATGAAATAGAAAGAGAAGATCTTGGACTCAGTGGAGGTAAACAAGATCAATACGCAGCTGCTTTTGGAGGATTTAACTTTATGGAATTTCTAGGAGATGACCGAGTAATTGTTAATCCATTGCGAATAAAAAGATGGATAGTTGATGAACTGGAATCTTCTATGGTATTGTATTACACAGGTGCTTCTAGATCCTCTGCTGCTATTATTGAAGAGCAGAAAAAAAATACTTCATCGGGCAACCAGATAGCGATTGAAGCTATGCATTTAATAAAACAAAGCTCCATTGATATGAAAGAATCTGTACTCAAGGGCGATATTGCTAAATTTGCAGCTATTTTGGGCTCTGCATGGGAAAACAAAAAAAAGATGGCAACGTCTATAACCAATCAGATGATCAATAGCGTTTTTGACGTTGCTGAAAAAGCAGGGGCGATTGCAGGAAAAGTATCTGGAGCAGGAGGAGGCGGTTTTATTATGTTTGTGGTAAACCCTGTAAATAAAATGAGATTGGTAAGAGCCTTAAATGAACTTGATGGACGTGTTGTCGATTTTAAATTTAGCGAAGGCGGGTGCCATGGATGGAAGATAATGTAAAACACAAAAACAAAGTACAATATGAAGAAAAACATAACAATTCAACTATCAGAATCAATTAGCGTAAAGACTTCGATTCTGAACAATGAAGAACTTTTATTTCAGATTGAAGAAGCTGCTCAGGTTATTATAAAAGCATATAAGAATAAAAACAAAACCTTACTTGCAGGCAATGGAGGTAGTGCTGCCGATGCGCAGCATATTGCTGGTGAATTTGTAAGTCGGTTCTATTTTGATAGGCCAGGCCTACCCTCTATAGCTCTTACAACGGACACTTCTATTATTACGGCCATTGGGAACGATTACGGTTATGATAAACTTTTCTCACGCCAAGTACAGGCTAATGGTCAGGCTGGGGACGTATTTATCGGTATATCCACCTCTGGAAATTCCCAAAATATTGTTGAGGCTCTAAAAAAGTGTCGGGAAAAAGGAATCATTACCATTGGACTCACTGGTGAAAAAACAGGGGACATGGATTCTCTATGTGATATTTGTATTAAAGTACCGTCCAAAGAGACGCCAAGAATCCAAGAGTGTCACATATTAATCGGGCACATCATCTGCTGCCTAGTCGAAGAAGAAATTTTCGGATCAATCAAAGCATAGTTTATGGAATGTATTGTCTTAGCCGGAGGTCTTGGGACTAGATTACGTAGTCTTGTCAGCAACCTACCCAAGTGCATGGCTCCCATTGCAGGAAAACCGTTTCTCTACTACTTGTTGCATTATCTCCAAAACAACGGCTGCGATCATGTGATTTTGTCACTTGGGTATATGCACGAGGAGATTGAAAAATGGGTCAAAGAGACCCCATGGCGGTTCAGGATATCATTTGTCGTAGAAGATGAACCGTTAGGTACAGGCGGAGCTATAAAACTAGCCGTTTCTGTAACTGAAGAAAATCACCTGTTCATTATAAATGGTGATACTTATTTCAATGTAGACCTACAGGCAATGTATCACACACACACGAAGTCTGTTGCGGATTTGACTATTGCACTGCGACATATGACAGAATTTGACCGTTACGGTACCGTAAAGATTAATTCCGACAACAGGATTCTAGCCTTTAAGGAAAAAGAATACTGTAAAGAGGGCTTTATTAATGGTGGAATCTATTTACTTAATAAAAAAAGTTCATTGCTCGATTTGCAAAATAAAAAATTCTCGTTTGAGACTGACATAATGCAACCTTCCGTCGAAAAGAATTTTTTTTCCGGATACGTAAGCAACGGTTATTTTATCGATATCGGAATCCCAGTAGATTTCAAGAAGGCCAATGTTGAATTAAAAGACATATTTTAATGGAAGAAATTCTTAAGCTTTCAGATTATGACACGCTCTTTCTAGATCGTGATGGTGTTATAAATGTACATCGTCCAAATGATTATGTAAAAAGTTGGGCTGAATTTAAGTTTATGCCCGGGATCCTGGACATCTTTCCTCTATTTGCCCAACGGTTTAAAAAAATTATTGTGGTCACAAATCAAAGGGGGGTAGGCAAAGGCATTATGCTAGAATCTACATTAATTGAAATACATGAAAAAATGATAGTTGAAATAAACAAAATTGGAGGGCGAATTGATAAGATATATTATTGCATAGATGTAGACGACTGTAGCCCCTACCGAAAACCCAATCCAGGCATGGGATTACAGGCAAAGATAGATTTTCCAGAAATTGATTTTTCACGTTCATTGATGGTTGGAGATAGTGATACTGATATGCAATTTGGAGCTAATTTAGGTATGAAATCAATATTGGTCTAAATATCATGAAAAAAACTATAGCATACATGAACTCTGGTTTTTTTGATACAGACATTACTGTTGTAAAAGAACTGCAAAAACACTATCAAGTTGAATGGTTTGTTCTTAATAAAGGCAATCAATATAGCAACCAGTTTTTTTATAATTACGTCAAGAATACTGGTATTAATTTACATCTATATACGTTTAGCAGACAAAGTGACATTAAGTTATTGTGGATATATCTACAAATAGTGTATCTAATCATAAAAACAAAATCAAAAATAATTTACACATGTAATTACGACTTATTCTGGAGCTTTTGGGTTACTTTGTTTATCAAAAGAAGCCGTTTGGTAAAAGGAATTCATGATGTAGAATATCACTCAGACTGGGAAATTCCTCTATTATTGAAACTATGTAGATCATATATGTTTAAATGGCCTAAGTATTTTGTTCTACACTCCCAAAACCAGAAAGATATTTTTGATAAAAAATATGCAAAAGACAGTTTCTTGGTTTTTATGAGTTCGAAAGATTTTGGAAAACCAACAATAACTAAACCAGATATAGAGAAAAAAGTAAAATTTATATTTTGGGGCTCGATACAACCATATAAAGGTGTCGATTTATTGATTGATGCCATAGAAAACCTAAACAAAGAAGGTTATGATAATTTTGAAGTATCTATTTATGGAAAGTTTAGAATTGAAAATTCGGTTGATAAGAACTATCCAGAACTATGTAAATCAAAAATTAAGACAAACGAACTATATAATTTACAATTTCGATTCATCGAAAATGGAGAAATTCCAGATTTAATGGAAAATCATCATTTTTTCGTTATGCCCTATAGAGATGCAACTCAGTCAGGACCGCTTATGACAGCGATCAACTATACATTACCTGTTATAGCTCCAGATTTTGGCATTTTCACAGAAACACTAACACACGGTAATGATAGTATTTTATACAATAAAAATGATTGTAGAGGCTTAGAGAAGGCTCTTTTAGGCGCTCTGAAAATGGACAAAGAGTCATACAGGAAAATGTTAAGAGAAAGTAGTGCTTTAAAAGAACAGTATTCAGAAAAAAATATTGCTCTGAACTACAAAAAATACTTCGATAAGATAATAAGTGTAAATGAAAAAATACAGTTGCTTAAATAAAATTAATAATTTGCAAACAGTAACAATAGACATCTCTTTTATAGTGTAAAACAGTATCTGTGTATATTGTTAAAATACATTTAAAATATCAATAATAAACAATTGTCATAAAATGATAAAAACACGTAAAGAGTTAAAAGAATACTTGGCATTCGAAGAGAAAATATACAAATCTTCAACAAGTCATTATTCTTGGATTATATTCAAAATTCTCCCACTAGATATTTATGAAAATGCTATTTTGTACAAATATATTCGGTTGTTAAGAAAAACAGAATATCATTTAAATAACAATCATAGACTTAGAGGAAATTTATTTAAATTCATGCTAAGAAGAAGTGGGTATAAGCATGGGCTAAGTATTCCAATTAATGTTTTTGATATTGGGTTAAACATAAGGCATTTAGCTCAAACAAGAGTAGCATCTCAAGCAAAAATAGGAAAAAACTTTAAGATTCACCCTTTTGTCTCTATTGGAACCAATAATAATGAAGAGGCTCCTGTAATTGGAGATAATGTTATAATATTCTCTGGAGCGAGAGTGATTGGTGGAATTAAATTAGCAAACAATATAATGGTTGCTGCAAATGCTGTTGTAACAAAATCTTGCGATGTGGATGGAGCTGTTTTAGCTGGGATCCCAGCTAAAATAATAAATGTAAAAGAAAAATAGTAGTTAGATATATTTTTTAAACTACAACAATGAAGGATCGCCTAACTTAGTTATTATAAATTCAAGACCTGTTGCAGATAGATATCATTGTAAAAATATCTAAATCAGACATGGTTAATCTTACTATTATAGATAAATCGATTATTATTTTCTTATTATTTGAGACCCATAATAACAAGAAAAATTCAGTAACTAAAAGAAGATGCAGATATTAATTACAGCCCCTAGTTTAGATACCTCCCAAAACGTAAGTGGAATTTCAACAATTGTCAATACAATAATAGATAACAATTTTACTAATGTTTACTTTCACTATTTGCTAGGAAGAGCAGATAACTCGGTGAGTAAAATTGATTGGTTGTGTTTACAAGTAAAGCAGTTGCTTTACTTTCCGGTTTATGTTCGTAAAAATAAGATCGAGATAGTGCACCAGAATTTGCCATTTGATCCTAAAGGGCTTTTACGAGAATTCATTATTAACCTTTGGTGTTATTTACTTCATACACCAGTAGTTTTACATGTACATGGAGGAGAATTTTTGATGAAAAATAAAATTCCCTTTCTTTTCACATTGCTCGCAAAGTTTTTATTCACCTCTAGTAAAGAGGTTTTAGTGCTGAGTGAGCTGGAAAAAGAAGCCCTATCAATTAATTTCAACTTCAAGAAAGCAAAGATACTCAGTAACAGCATCGATTCAAGTATGTATAAAACGACTAAACCAACGGAAGATACAGACAAAATGACTTTGCTATTTTTGGGTAGAATTCATGAAAGTAAAGGAGTTGAAGATATATGCGAAGCATTAGTATTACTACGTGAAAAAATGCAATTTCGTTTACTGTTGTGTGGCACAGGTCCATTGAAAGATTATATGATTCAAAAGTGTCAGCATTTATTGAATGATGATTTTGAATATCGTGGTATAGTATCCGGAGCAGATAAATTGAAAGTAATTCAGGAGAGTGATATTTTTTTACTGCCCTCACGTTACGGAGAAGGATTACCAATGGCCATGCTTGAGACAATGGCCGCAGGTGTAGTGCCCTGTGTTACAGATGATGCATCCATGAAATATGTAGTACATCATAAGCAAAACGGAATTAGGGTAGATAAAAGGAACCCCAAAGATATGTATGAGAAGTTGTACCAGATTTGTACAAACAAGGAGTTGTATAGGTCTGTTTCTCAAGCGGCTAGTTTGACGATACAGAAGGAATATGATATCAAAGAATACGTGAAAAAATTGAACTTTATTTATAAATCGGCGATTCTTAAGTAACCTGTTTTTTACGTGAAGATTTGAATTTTACGGAATGTTGTTAGTATTATAAATGGAATAAGGTTATGCGACTCAAAAAAATTAAACCTCTCAAGCATCGTATGAGTTTGAGACATTTACCAAATAAAAAGTTATTGATCACTACGATCAATGCCCACTCTTACAATGTCAGTCGTAAAGACGCTGATTTTGCTAAAGCATTAGCAAAGTCGGATGTGTTAATAGCTGATGGAATCGGTGTGGTGTGGTCTATTCGTTTTCTTCAGGGGCGACAGGTGCAGCGTATAGCCGGAGCTGATTTGTTTAAGTTTGAGATGAAGCGGCTCAATAATATTGGAGGGACTTGTTTTTTTCTTGGTAGCAGTGAGTCTACATTAAAGAAAATACACAAGAGAGCAGCTATTGAATTTCCAAATGTAAGGATTGAAACATATTCACCACCTTACAAACCAAAGTTTTCAGATGAAGATAACCGTAAAATGATTGAAGCTGTAAATGCTGTTAAACCGGACGTCCTTTTTATCGGAATGACTGCACCGAAACAGGAGAAATGGGCTTTGAATTATATGGATCAGTTGGATGCAAAACATATCGGATGTATTGGTGCTGTGTTTGATTTTTATGCAGGAAATATTAATCGGGCACCGAAGTGGATGCAAGAGTCTGGCCTAGAGTGGTTTCACCGGTTTAGTTCTGAACCAAAGCGGTTATGGAAAAGATATTTAGTTGGTAATGCTTTGTTTTTCAGTCATGTAATTGAAGAGTCGTTTAAGCCTGATAAAAGAAAGACTGAGTAACAAAATAAGGGAGATATATCTTATATGGATGGTAGCCAAAGCATGCTTCTTTGTGGTATTGACATTGTTTTGGTGCGGATTCTGATAAGTCGTCTCTCTTTTTTATGTGTGAAGGGGGATAATCCGTGAATTGTTGTCCACGAAGATATATAATCCACGAATTTCACTAATTCACATGAAGTTGTATGCTCGGATTAATAGAGTAAATTGAAAAAAGACATAAATAGATATTTGTGTCCTGATTATAAAATGTTCATTTTAAGAGTGATCAATTATGAAAGGAATTATTCTCGCCGGAGGCTCCGGCACACGACTATACCCCATCACCCAGGGGGTATCCAAACAACTCTTGCCGGTATTTGACAAGCCGATGATCTACTATCCGCTATCCACGCTGATGCTGGCAGGAATCAGTGAAGTGTTGGTAATCTCCACCCCGGAAGATACCCCCCTGTTTGAGAAACTGTTGGGGACAGGAGAGAAATGGGGCATGAAGCTCAGCTATAAAGTGCAGCCTTCGCCGGATGGTCTGGCGCAGGCTTTTTTGTTGGGCGAAGAGTTTATCGGCGAAGATAGTGTCTGTCTGGTATTGGGGGATAATCTCTTTTACGGACATAACTTCAGCGGTCTGCTGAGAGAGGCCTGTCTGACCGTAGAAGAAGAGAGTAAAGCCCGGATATTCGGCTATTACGTGACTGATCCCGAGCGTTACGGTGTGGCAGAGTTTGATGCAACGGGGAATGTGGTATCTATCGAAGAGAAGCCGGTAAAACCGAAATCAAATTACGCGGTAGTGGGACTCTATTTTTATCCGAATTCGGTGGTGGAAGTGGCAAAGAATGTAAAACCATCTGCTCGCGGAGAACTGGAAATCACTTCAGTAAACCAACATTACCTGGAGCAGGCACAATTAACACTTTCCAATATGGGACGGGGATTTGCGTGGCTGGATACGGGTACACACAGTTCCCTGCTGGAGGCAGCCAACTATATAGAAACCATTCAAAACCGTCAGGGACTGATGGTGGCATGTCCGGAGGAGATAGCGTGGCGTAACGGCTGGATCAGCGATGAACAGTTGGGGGTGCTGGCTGAGCCGTTGAAGAAGAATAAATATGGGGAATATCTGATGCGGTTGATCTTGTAGAGACGCCATGCTGGCGTCTTATATGACAAATTTGTTTTTGACAGAATTTCAGAATTTGCAGAATTAACAAAACAATCATTCATAGATTCGTATTTGTGAATTGGCTTAGCCAATTGGTATGAAAAATAACCAATAACAATGAAAATATTAGTCACCGGATCGAACGGTCAGTTAGGAACCGAAATCCGAAAACGAGAAAATAATTATCCCGGTTGGAATTTTGTGTATGCCGATCTACCCGACTTAGACATCACTGAAGCGGCACAAACAGAAGCCTTATTATTGCAGGAGAAAATTACTACAATAATAAACTGTGCAGCCTATACCGCAGTGGATCGGGCTGAAAGTGATGTAGATACTGCCCGTAAAGTAAATGCGACAGGCCCTGGAATTTTGGCTAAATTAGCTACAAAACTGGGTTTGCAGCTGATTCATGTATCGACAGATTTCGTCTTTAACGGTAAGGGATGTACTCCCTATACCGAAGATCAGCAACCCGATCCGCTGAGCGTGTATGGACGGACTAAGCTGGAAGGGGAGGAGCTGGTGTTGAAAGCCGCACCCAATAGTGTGATCTTGCGTACTTCATGGCTCTATTCGGCCCATGGGAATAACTTTGTAAAGACCATGCAGCGCTTGGGCAATGAACGGGCGGAGTTAAAGGTCATCTTTGATCAGGCGGGTACGCCTACCTGGGCCGGAGATCTTGCAGATGCTATCCTTACTATCCTATCCGATCCGGAAACCGGAAAAACGAAGAGAGGCATTTACCACTATTCGAATGAAGGAGTTGTCTCCTGGTATGACTTTGCCTCAGAGATCATGGATTTATCCGGAATTTCCTGCAAGGTGCTTCCCATTGAAACAAAGGAATATCCTACCCCGGCTGCCAGACCTTCATACAGCGTGATGAATAAATCAAAAATCAAAAACGGCTTCGGACTAGAGATTCCTCACTGGAAGGAGAGTCTGAAGGTTGTGATTGAGGAATTGGCCCGGTTGTAAAAAAACGAAAGGAATTTCTGATTTGCAATTTACAGAATTACAATTTACTAAGAATATATTTCGTGGAAATCCGCGTTTCAAAATAAAAGATATGAAGACAATCCTTATTACCGGCGGAGCCGGCTTTATCGGATCGCATGTGGTCCGCTTGTTTGTGAATAAATATCCGGAATACCGGATTATCAACCTGGATAAACTGACCTATGCCGGGAATCTGGCGAATCTGAAAGATATTGAAGAGAAGGAAAACTATGTTTTCGTAAAAGAAGATATTTGCGACTTTGAGGCGATGCAGGCTTTGTTCTCTACCTATGCTATTGACGGGGTGATTCACCTGGCGGCAGAGAGCCATGTGGACCGCAGTATCAAAGATCCTTTTACTTTTGCACGTACCAACGTGATGGGGACATTGTCATTGCTGCAGGCTGCGAAATCGTACTGGGAATCACTCCCTGAGAAATATGAGGGAAAGCGTTTCTACCACATCTCAACCGATGAGGTGTATGGCGCCTTGCCATTTGACGACACGCTGTTTACCGAAACGACCAAATATGATCCGCATAGTCCGTACTCAGCCAGTAAGGCGTCGAGTGACCACTTTGTACGGGCATTTCACGATACCTACGGTATGCCGGTGGTGGTCACCAACTGTAGTAACAACTACGGACCCTACCAGTTTCCGGAAAAACTGATTCCGCTGTTTATCAATAATATCCGTCACGGTAAGCCGCTGCCTGTATATGGTAAAGGTGAAAACGTTCGTGACTGGCTGTACGTGGTGGATCATGCGCGGGCGATTGATCTGATTTACCATGAAGGCAGGAACGGGGATACTTATAATATCGGCGGTTTTAACGAATGGAAGAATATCGACCTGATCAGGGTGATTATCAAAACGGTGGATAAACTGCTGGGTAATGCCGAAGGTGCGAGCGATCACCTGATCACTTACGTAACCGACCGGGCCGGACATGATTTGCGCTATGCGATCGATTCCCGCAAATTGAAGAATGAATTGGGTTGGGAGCCCAGCCTGCAGTTTGAGGAGGGTATCGAAAAGACTGTCCGCTGGTATCTGGATAACCAGGAGTGGATGGATCAGATCACATCCGGGGAGTACCAGAAATTTTACGAAGAACAATATAGTGAACGGTAGATGACGCCATGCCTGGTGTCTCGTAGATTTAACGCTGACAGCGTGCGCAGCACCTGGCAGCGTTAAAAGAAAAAATGTGGCACTCTGTGTTACCTTCGTGGTTCTCTGTGTAATTATTCTGAGTTCAGTTATACTATACCGGAAATTAGTATGCAACCCGGAGCTGTGGACTACCCAAGAAACTACCCAAGAAATCGCATTGTGGATTTATTTGATGTGGTGAAGGTACCATTGGAGACTGTGAACGCTGATAATGTCGTAGAAGCTGTCGTAGGAAATGTCGTAGATGATGTCGTAGATGATGTCGTAGATAATGTCGTAGATAATGTCGTAGATAATGTCGTAGATAATGTCGTAGATAATGTCGTAGATAATGTCGTAGATAATGTCGTAGATAATGTCGTAGATAATGTCGTAGATAATGTCGTAGATGATGTTGCCGAAATAAATAAAAACACTGTAGCGCTCTGTGTAACATTTGAGAATAATTTTCCAAGGTTTGTAAAAAAAAATATAGTAAATATTGCGCAGATAATCGAGTAATTTCCGATTATCTATGCAGAAAACACTATATTTACAGTGGCATTCTAAAAAATGGAAATGAAGATACTGGAACAATTTGGAAATATACCAGCTGACTATGCAGCGATAGAGGTAGCGCTGGAGGAGTATCGATCACCAAAAGATAAGGTGGCAGGCTTGGAAAAGCAGGGATACCTGATCAGGATAAAGAAAGGGTTGTATGTGGTGTCGCCACAGTTGCAGGGAATGACGCTGTCAAAAGAGTTAATTGCCAATCATTTGTATGGACCTTCTTATGTTTCGCTTGAGAGTGCGCTGTCTTTTTACGGATTGATACCGGAACGGGTACACACCACCCGGTCGATAACGATGAAACGGGCTAAGAGGTATTCCACCCCGATCGGGAATTTTGATTATGTCAAAGTTTCAGAGGCATATTATGAGATTGGGATTCGTCAGGAGGTTGTCGATAACCGATATGCTTACCTGATAGCCACACCGGAGAAGGCGATCTGTGATTTGATCATTACAACCCCTTGTCTCAGGCTGCAGTCGGAGAAAGCAGTGCAAGCCTATCTGGAGGAGGATTTAAGACTGGATTTTGCAGGATTAAAAGCAATAGATACCGATATCATCCGCCAATGTATGGAAACCGGCATGAAGAAAACAGAATTGACACAATTATACAAATTTCTGAGTCGATGAACGTATTTGATCAGATGATGTCTCGTTACGAGATACAAACGAATGATGATTATACCAATGCATTGCATGAAGTCATGCAGCAAATAGCATTGGCCGGATTGTATAGAAGTGGTTTTTTTAGCAAAGCGGCCTTTTATGGAGGTACCTGTTTGCGTATTTTCTACGGGTTGCAGCGTTTTTCGGAAGATCTGGATTTTTCTTTGTTGGAAGCAGATAAGTCATTTACATTAAATCTGTATTTTGACTCCGTCATAGAAGAGTTTAAAGCATTAGGTCGGGATGTTGTGATCAACAGGAAAGAGAAAACGAAACAGACGAATATAGAATCTGCATTCCTGAAAGATGATACGGCTGTCTATAATTTGCAATTTAAGACAGACCGAAATGTAAAAATAAAGATTGAAGTGGATATAAATCCGCCATCAGGATTTTCTACTGAGAATAAATTATTGCTTTTGCCATTCTCATTTATGTGTAGATGCTATACCCCATCTGATTTATATGCAGGTAAAATGCATGCTCTGCTGTTTCGCCAATGGAAGAACAGGGTGAAAGGAAGGGACTGGTATGACTTTGAATGGTATGTCCGAAATAATATACCATTAAATTTTAATCATTTGTGTCAGCGTGCAAGCCAGTTTGAATCACCAGGGCATGAAGAGCTGACTTTTGACAGTTTTAAGCATTTGCTGAAAGAGAAGATAGCAAAAACGAATATTAATCTCGTAAAAGGGGATGTAAGCCCTTTTCTGAAAAATCATAACGAATTGGATATTTGGTCAACGGAATATTTTACACAGTTAGTCGATATGATACGATTTCAGGAGTGAGCGTGCGCAGCACCTGTCAGCGTTAAAATAAAAACTCTATATATGATGATTTTATGGTTTGTTGGGTACATTTTAGGAAATATGGTAAAAATTGTGTTTTGTAGAATATAAAAAGGTGTTATTTTTGTATTTTATAAAAAACAAAATATTAAATAGCCTCAGGGTTATAATTGATTAACTGAAAATAATATAACTGAGAGATGAAAATATTGGTTACAGGATCAAATGGCCAGTTGGGTACGGAGATCCTAAAAAGAGAAAATAAATATTCCGGATGGTCATTTGTATATGCTGATCTGCCGGAGCTGGATATCACGGATCCGGAGCAGGTGATCTTTGATCAGGCGGGAACGCCTACCTGGGCGGGTGATTCGGATTATCGATTCCTCACTGGAAAGAGAGCCTGAGGGGAGTGATTGGGGAGTTGACTGAAAGTTAGTCGATATGATTCGATTTCAGGAGTGCGAGAAAGAATAACTTTGGATCGGGCCGGTTTTTTGATCTGTTTGATCGCTTTTAATATTATGAATGAATATGAGATTACGTGAATCTGAACTTTTGATTATTTATCTGATTTTTGATCTGGCAGTCTTAAATATATCTATATTTCTGGCTGCGCTGTTGTTTTTTCAGCATGATTTTTACATACAGGATCAATACCGGATTTATTTGCTGCATGCCAATTTTTCATGGGTGATCACCTATTTTGTTTTTACCAAGAAGAATCTTTATCTCAAAGATGATTTCACCAACCGGGTGAAACGGATTACCCAGCGGACTTCCATTTTCCTGGTCGTATCGGCACTGTTGGGTATCATGCTGTTCCCGAATCTGCATGCCAGCAGGCTATTTGTCCTTTACAATCTTTTTTTCTATAGCGGTAAAATCGTGTTTTACTGGTTTTTGTACCAACTCCTGAGATACCAGAGGGCAAAGGGGAATGATGTGCAGCGGACTGCCATTATCGGACTGAACCGGACGAGCCAGGTCATTCAGACCCTGATTCAAAGTAATCCGATGCTGGGTTTCAAATTTGTCGGATTCATCTCAAAGCATACCGATCAGGGTCAGGATGTCATTGGTCACCCCGATGATCTGAAGGAGTTGATCGCGGAGCATGAGATCCAGGTTATCTACCTTACACTGCCCCTGTTTAGTGAAGCGCCGATGGCCAAAGAGTGGCTGGCTACCTGCAGCAGGATGGGGGTGAGGGTCAGGTTGGTTCCCGATGATCAGCAGATATTCCGGATTCGAAGCCAGAAAGATATGTTGGGCAATCTGGCCGTTATCAATCCGCAGCATATTCCCCTGGATGATATTGAAAACAGATTGGTAAAGCGGGTGTTTGATATCGTGTTTTCACTGTCGGTTATCCTGGCTTTGAGCTGGTTATTCCTGATCGTTTCCCTGATTGTGAAGTTTACCTCAAAGGGGCCGGTGCTGTTTGTCCAGAAGCGGACCGGTGTCAATAACGTGACTTTCAACTGTTTTAAATTCCGGAGTATGAAGGTGAACCGGGATGCGGATACCCAGCAGGCTACTGCCGGTGATAGCCGGATCACACCGATTGGCCGGTTTATGCGGAAAACCAACATCGACGAACTACCGCAATTCTTCAATGTACTGCTGGGGCAGATGTCTGTTGTGGGGCCGCGTCCGCATATGCTCAGGCACACGGATGAGTATTCGCAGTTGATTGATACTTACATGACCCGGCATTATGTGAAGCCCGGCATTACCGGACTGGCTCAGGTGAGTGGTTTCCGTGGCGAAACGGATGAGCTGTGGAAGATGGAGAAACGGGTGGAGTATGATATGAAGTACATCGATCAGTGGTCGTTTTGGCTGGATCTGAAGATTGTGTATCTGACTCTTTTCGGGAGTAAGGCGTATGATAACGCGGGGTGAGTGATATTTACTATTTATTCATTTGCCATTTACGATTTGCTGATTGCCAGGGATAGGGCTGTTGGTTCAGGTTTAGCCACTTCGTGGCATGAAAATGTTTGTGGAAAAATATATGCAATGTGATAATGTCTCTGAAAGAGATTGAAATATTCTGTGGGGCTCTGTTGGGGCTCTGTGTAATTATTATTAGGGATTAACCGATTAAATAAGATAAAAATGAAAGTTATTAAAACTTCAATACCCGATGTGTTGATATTCGAGCCGAAAGTATTTGGTGATGCACGGGGGTATTTTCTGGAATCATTTCGTCAGGATGTAATCGATGAACATATCGGTGATGTCCGTTTTGTTCAGGATAATGAATCTTATTCGCAACGGGGAGTGTTGCGCGGATTGCATTTTCAACGACCGCCCTATACACAGGGTAAATTAGTGCGGGTATTGCAGGGCGAGGTGCTGGACGTAGCCGTCGATCTGCGACTCGACTCACCTACCTATGGAGAGCATGTCAATGTAATACTATCAGCGGAGAATAAACGCCAGTTCTGGGTGCCGCGGGGATTTGCACATGGTTTTGTGGTGCTGAGCGAAACGGCCCTGTTCAGCTACAAATGCGATAACTATTATGCTCCGGCTTACGACGGCGGTATTGCGTGGAATGATCCGGCCATTGCGATCGACTGGTTGCTACCGGAAAAAGAGTTGCTGCTGTCGGAAAAAGATATGAAGCATCCGGGTCTGGCTTCGGTGAAGTGTTTCACTATGGAGGTGCTGGAGAAGATGATGGAAGTTGAGTAACTGAAGGGTTGGGTATTCTGAGTGATCTTTGCGGTTTACAATGTAACTAAAGGTCAAACTTCCGGAAATGGTAGCGCCGAAGCGTTGGTTCTTTGTGGTATTTCGTGTTGGGTGTGCGGATTTCAAGGGGTTGACCTTTTTACATATTGTTTGACATGTTTCGACAGTTGATAAAATATATAAATAATGAGAAGAGGGTTATACTTTACAGCATTATTTCTGCTATGTATGTCCTGTAGCGAGGATTACAATACCCGGTTGCGGGGACAATGGCAGCTACGGAATATTATAACGTCGGAAGGTGAGGTTAGTCAGGCGAATCCGGTATATTATAGTTTTGACAGTCATGTGTTTCAGATCAAAAGTAACGGGACTGCTTATGCTGAATTCAGGCAGGAGGGAGATTCCCTGTATATTTTGTTTGAAGATTCGACGCAGATTAAATCTCTGCAGGCAAACCGGTTTTGGGGCTGGCGATCGACAAAACGTTCGTTCCGTGTGACGGAACTGAATTTCATGAGATTGCGGCTGAAGGATGCGCAGGGAGAAATGGTATTCAGGCGATATTGATTTTGTGGGGAGTTGCGTTATGGGGAGTTACATGGAGTTATAGGAAGTTATAGAAAGTTATAGGGCGTTATAGGGAGTTACATGGAGTTATGGGGAGGTTTTTATAAAACTGTCTATTTCATAGTTCTCTGAGGAATACTCTGTGAGCTTCTGTGTAATCAATGTGATAAAAAGAGAGTAAAATACGGTGTTATTTCATTCTCATTACTTACTACAATAGTTCGTTAGATAAATCTTTAACATTATGCGGCAATAGTGCCGTGATACAGTAGTTCATTGATGTATTGGTGATTTTTGATAGAGTTCGTTTTAATGCCGAACAGCTCAATAAATCGGTTTAGCATAAATGCATTGTGACATAGCGTTTTAGCATCAGCAATGGAAAAAGGCTTGTGTCTATTCTCTTCGTTGCTCCAATGCACAGCTTTGGCAATGTTGACCGCCGTGAGCGATGCATTGAAGTGAAAATCGAGTTTGTTTAAACTTCTGGCTTGAGAATGATTTAGCCCGGTTGCTTGTTTTGCATCCCGATAACAGAATTCAATCTGAAAACGGCAATGATAGTAATCCAGGACGTCGATTGCATTTGCATTTACATCGGTTGAAAAGATGAGTCTTTGTTTGGCTTTGTTTTTTCCGGTAAATCTTTCGACAACTAATAAAATGTCTCGTTTAAGTGATTTGGAGTAGACAACCGCAAAGAAAGCCTCAATATCGTTTTTGTAAGCGAATCGGGTGAAACGGGATAAATCCAATTCTTTGAGATTGACTTTTCCATCATACTTTTTGGGTGCACCTCTTTTGCCGGTTCTTTCACCGAGGTATTTGTATTTTAAATCAGCGTCGTCTCTGAGCCTGCTAACCAAATGAAATCCGGCATTGAATAGTTTTTCAATAAACTCAAATTTAGAGAAATAGGCATCGGCAACAACGATATTGGATATTTGCTGAAGCTCTTTTTTTCGTTTACACAAGACATGGGCATACCATTCTATAAGAGTCATTGTGGCGATGTCGAGTGTTTTTGTCGGTACAGTTTGTACAGCTTCCAGATGTAAACATTGATTCAGGTCTATATCGATTGCTCCGATTCCGGAAATTTCAAGTCCTTTTTTAACGGCACCAGCACAACCAGACCAGAAGCGACCTAAATAAGGTGTTTTCTTCCCCGATTTAGAGATATAGCTTGGATCAAAGGCAATGGCTGTTCGTTTGCCGAAAAATGTTGAAACTAGTTCTTTGTTGAAGTTCATAAAATCAAACTTCTGTTCAAATTGCTGACGAAATCGTTGTTCTCCGTATTGGCTATACCGTTCCATCTGAAGGAAATTGATGCGTTGCGGTATTACTAAATAAAGCATAAGGACTTCTATCATAAAATCACTTCTCCATTTATTGAGCTTAAGAGATTTGTTTATAACGCCTGATATTATTGAAAAATATTGCTTATGAACCTGAAAGATCACGACTTTAAGTATTGGTGGTACAATCCTTAAAGATACTGATTTTCAGGGGATTAAGCAAATTTCAAAACAGGTTATTTTGCTGTAAATCAAACAAATAACTCAAAGTTTAACGAAGTGTTGTTACTAAATATATTACCGGAATAGAATTATGCGATATATATATAGGCGAAAAAATCTGTTGTGCGGATTGATTGCGCTGTTTTCGTCAGTTATACTTCCGGAGAATTTGCGGGCACAGCTCAATTATCAGATAGAGACCGAGGGGAAAGTGAGCGGAACGGGGCAAACGCCTTTCTGGCTGGTGAATAACCGGCAGGGGCTGGCTACACTGGAGAAGGAGAATGCATACTTACGGGCCGGCGTGTTCCGGGAGATGAGGGATTCCTCGTTGTGGGATTATCGCTTCGGACTGGATGTGGCAGAAGGATACGGCTACCCGTCGCGGTTTATCGTGCAGCAAATGTATGGCGATGTACGTTATAAGAAGGCTGTTTTGTCCGTAGGCAGCAAAGAGCGGTGGGGGATGCTGAAGAATCATGAGCTGAGCAGCGGCGGGATGTCGTGGTCGGGTAATGCACGGCCGATCCCGCAGGTAAGACTCGAAACAGATGGTTTTGTGACCTTCCCCTGGTTGCTGCACCGGCAATTGAAGGTGAACGGCTCGATCAGCTACGGCTGGTTTACCGATGAGGCTTTTATCCGGCGAAAACTGGGAAGCAGTACGGATAATGTGCTCTATCACGGGAAATCGCTGATTCTGCAATATGATATTCCGGAAAAACCGTGGTCGGCAACCCTGGGGATGGAGTCTCACGCTCAGTTTGGCGGGGAGCGGAAGGATCTGAGACAATATTTTATGGTGCTGATTCCCAGTCAGGGAGATGGTAATAGCTCTGCCGGAGATCAGTTGTATATGTTTGGCAGTTCGCGTGGCAGCTGGCATCTGAATATCTCCTATCACCCCAAAGGGTACGAATGGAAGGCTTATCTGGAGAATTTTTTTGATGACTTTTCGGGTGTGGTTAAGCAAAATGGATTCGATGGGTTGTGGGGTCTCGAATATCGCCGCACCGGTCTGCAAAAGGGTATAACCGGAGTGGTGCTGGAGTATCTGCAAACCACGAATCAGAGTGGTCCTGTAAATTGGGTGCTACACGATCATCCCGGTACGGATCTGAAAATAGAGGCGCCCACCGGTTGTGATAATTATTACAATGGCGCTTACAACAGTGGCTGGACGCATTGGGGGATGGTAAACGGCAATCCGTTGCTCTCTTCCCCGATTTATGGCAAGAATGGAGTGACCGGAATCTTTAATAGCCGTGTGAAGGCTTTACACCTGGGTGTTTCGGGGGAGTTGAGCCGGGACTGGAGTGGCCGGATCCTGACAACCTACACACGGGGATGGGGTACCTACGGTAGTCCTTTCCCGGAGATTTCGAGGGATTATGTCTCATTGCTGGAGGTGTGTTATGCTCCCCGGTATTTGAAGCAGTGGCAGTTTACCTTGTCGGGTGCAATGGACCGGGGGGATTTGTACGGAAATAATAGCGGTTTTGCATTGAAGATAAGATATGTCAGATAGTTGACGCCAGAACCACAGAATGATGTTATGGAAACAAAAGATTATCGTGGGGCATCGTTCGCTGTGCGGTGCAGAATGTGATAAAAGGAGAGAGATTGACGTATTGACAGGGGGTGAGGAAAAATATACAACTCGTTGTATCAACAAATATATAAATAAAAAGAAATCATGAACTATCTGATTATTATGGCCGGTGGGGTAGGTAGCCGTTTCTGGCCAATGAGCACCACTGAGAAGCCCAAGCAATTTCTGGATGTGATGAATATCGGCCGTACGCTGATTCAGCAGACTGCAGATCGCTTTCGCGGAATTGTGCCCCGTGAGAATATTTATGTAGTCACTTCAAAGAAATATAAGACCCATATACAGGAGCAACTGCCGGATTTATCGGATAGTCAGATCCTGCAGGAACCTTGTATGCGCAATACGGCGCCTTGTATCGCGTATGCTGTCTGGAAGATTCGTCAACGTTCGAAAGAGGCTAATATTATCGTTGCGCCCAGCGATCACCTGATTCTGCAGGAGGATGAATTTAAGGCTGTCATCCATGAAGGGCTGAAATTTGTAGCTTCGAATGATGCTTTGCTGACGCTTGGGATGAGGCCTCACAGACCCGAAACCGGATATGGTTATATCCAGGCAGGGCTACAAGAGGCGTTGACCGGTTATCAACAACTTTATCCGGTAGCCCGGTTTGCCGAGAAACCCAATAAGGAGACGGCTGCTAAATATCTGGCATCGGGTGATTTCTTCTGGAATTCGGGGATATTTTTGTGGTCGGTGCAAAGCATTGAAAAGGCGATTCGCAGTTATCTGCCTGAGATTGCAGCTATCTTTGACCAGGGAGTGGCTCTCTATGACACGGAGGAGGAGCAGTCGTTTATAGACCGGAAGTTCCCGGATTGCACCAATATCTCTGTGGATTATGGTATCCTGGAAAAAGCCGGAAATATTTACGTGAAATCAGCCGATTTCGGGTGGTCGGACCTGGGTACCTGGGGTTCACTGCACGAGCTGTCGGCTAAGGCGGATGCCGGAAACGTGGTGAAAGGAAATATCCGGACTTTCGAGACTACGGATTCGATTATCCGGGTGGAAGGTGATAAGAAAGTGGTTGTGCAGGGATTGGCCAACTTTATAGTCGTAGATACCGGTGATGCGTTGTTGATTTGCAATAAAGACGAGGAGCAACGGATTAAGGAGTTTCAGAAAGATTAACCGGTGTATATGTCGTTAAGTTAATCCGGCAAGCTGCTTAGAGTAGCTGCTCGGATTAACTAAAATATTTAATTGTATATTTCTGTTAAATAATTACAGGGCTTTTGAAGCATTTGTAAGAAAGTAAAAAAGGATGTCAACATTCAACTGACAATAAATCAAAATATTCTGCTTGTATTTCTTTCAGCAATCTGTCCGGGTGTTTTACTTAATAAGTGATAAAATAAGCATATTGTTAGAGTTGCCCATAAAGATTTATGTGAATTTTTGATTTTTTTGTTATCTTTGCAGTGATCTGAGTTTTAATATGTTAAATACTGTGGGTTTTTAATATTTGGTATTTAACAACTCGTATTTAAAGAATCTGATTTGTCGGATTAGGGTATTTAGAAATTGGGTATTGCAGATATAAAGTAGCAGTAGCTCCGGTTTAAAAACGGATAACTGTTATTTTTAAGAATGTTTTATGTTGAATAAATTTGTTATGGAAGCTGAAGGAAGTGTTTTGTTTGACAGAGAAATGCAGGAGCCATTGTGTAAGCCGGTGAACAAACTTTTAAAGCGAAGTTTTGATGTATTGTTTGCCCTGGTTGTCCTGCTGATTTTTTTTCCGTTTATCTATGTTGTGGTGGCAATAGCGATAAAGCTATCTTCTCCCGGACCTGTTTTCTTTAAACAATTGCGTACCGGATTAAATGGCAGGGATTTTTATTGTTACAAGTTTCGGTCTATGCGTGTTAATGCAGCTTCGGATTTGCTTCAGGCCAGGAAAAATGATCCGCGTAAAACGAGAGTGGGTGATTTTCTGCGCAAAACCAACATAGACGAAATTCCTCAGTTTATCAATGTGTTGATGGGGGATATGTCGGTGGTTGGTCCCCGGCCGCATATGCTTAAGCATACAGAGGATTACTCCGAATTGATTGACAATTATATGGATCGTCATCAGGTGAAGCCGGGCATTACCGGACTGGCACAGGTGAGGGGTTTCCGCGGAGAGACTAAAGAACTGCATCAAATGGCAGGCCGTGTGCGTCTGGATGTGTGGTATATCCAGAACTGGAAACCCGGATTGGACCTCAAAATAATTTACAGAACCGTACGTAACTTTTTGGATGGTGAGAAATTAGCCTATTAGAGTTTACCCACAAGTTTGAACTGAGTCTGAGTGCACAAATGCGAAGAAAATGCAGATATTGCTTTTCGCTTTTGTGCTTTTTTTTTACCGAACAATTAACTTTTCAAATCCCTTGCTGTATGCAACTGCCATATTGCCCTTTTTGTCGGAATAGATAAAATAGCCTTCAAGCCCGGGATGTTTTTCTACCAGCTTAAGGCTTTTCTCCAGACCAATCACCATGCAGGCGGTAGAGTAAGCGTCGGCTTCGATGCAGGTGGGTGCTACAATGGTTGCACTGAGGAGATTGTGCCGGACGGGATATCCGGTTTCAGGATCGATGGTGTGGGCATATTTTTTACCCCCTTTGTAGTAAAAATTACGGTAGTTGCCACTGGTGGAAAGGGCGGCATCGGTCAGTGCCACTTTTTCCTGCAGATCGGAAGAGGTAGGGGCCGGATTGTCAATGGGTTTGTCTACCCCGATGGTCCAGATCTTTCCATTCGAATTTTTTCCTTTTAAAATGATCTCACCACCAATCTCAATCATATAATTCCGAATACCTTTACGATTAAACAGTTTCGCTATCACATCGCTGGCAAAGCCATCGGAGAGGGAGGCGCAATCGAGTAATATGCGGGGATCGTCTTTAATGACACGGCCATTTACCAGACGGACTCTTTTGTAACCGACCAGTTGCCTGAGGCTGTCGATGATCTGAGGGGTAACTCCTTTACTCTTTCTGAAACCGAATCCCCAGGCATTTACCAATGGTGCAACCGTAATGTCGAATGCTCCGTCTGTTGCTTCCGATACTTTCATAGCTTCGCGAAATACGGTCTTAAACCAGTCATCGGGAATGACGGCAGGATCGTTATTGTTTATGCGGGAGACGATTGATTTCGGATTGAATCCGGACAGGGAAAGATCGAATTTATTTAGCTCCGCATCGATTGCTGTTTGCAGGTCTTCGGTGTACTGATACTTGATGTGATAGGTGGTTTTGAAGATCTCCCCCTCATTGTACTGAAAGGGTGCAGGTTGCTCTTTCCTGACTGTTTTTACAAGAAGAAAAACGAGCAGTCCTGTAAACAGGGTAATGGAGATTATTCTTTTAGAGTTCATCCGAAAAAAAGTTGTTTTCGATTACAGGTTGATAGTCAACTACTCCTACAGAGTTGGGCATTCATCATTTGCTTTTTCCCCCGGATAAATCCGCAGGTTATGCACATGGAACTCTTACAGAGTTCCGATTTGTTTGCCGGGTTGCTTAAGATTAGCGGCAAATCAGATGTTCGGACAGGATCTTGATGCCGATTCCGATGAGGATAATTCCACCGATGATCTCCATCTTCAGGTTGATGCGATGACCGAATTTTGTACTGAAGGCTGCTCCGATAAAGCTTAGGATAAACGTGGTGAATCCAATGATAATGACCGGCTCGATAACCTCTATTTTTAACAGGGCAAATGACAGGCCAACGGCTAATGCATCGATGCTGGTGGCTATGGCTAGTCCCAGCAGGGTGACTATTTTAGTCGGGTCGAAACATTTACTTTCATCATCTTTCGACCAGATTCCTTCATAGAGCATCTTCCCTCCCAGATAGGTGAGTAAGCCGAATGCTATCCAGTGATCAAAGTTGCTGATGTATTTCTGGAAACTGATACCGGCCAGCCAGCCGATTAATGGCATGATTCCCTGGAATACTCCCATGAAGAGAGCTATACGGAATATTTGTCTGATACGGAATCTTTTGAGGATCATTCCGCAGGTGATGGATACGGCGAGACTGTCCATTGAGAGGCCCAGGGCAATAAGAATAATTTCGGGTAAAGACATGATCATTCAGGGGATGAGGAAATGAGGGATTTAGGGAATTAGGGGGAGGCGAACCTTTTCCCCTTTAAAATTTATAATAGGCAGTGTACTGGATACCGTAGGTGTTGCTATTGTTTTTACCGTATCCGGGGATATAGGCCGGTGAGCTGTAGTCGGTTCGTTTTACCTTTGAGAGAAACTTAACGCGGACACTCCATCCCATATAGAACTTACCGGTCAGGTTGACCCGCAAACCGCCAACGAATTCACTCCAGGTTGCATTGGATTTTTCATTCGTCAGCCCGATGTCGCTTGTTTTTTCATTCCAGTAGCTATTGCTGACTTGCATACCTGAGACATCGTATTGAAAATTACTGTATCCCAGACGCGCACCGATATAGGCAAAGCTACCCACAGACCGCATAAATGCATAGTTGATTCCGATGCGTCCGTAGGGAGACAGTTTGCTGCGAAAGGTAACGCCAAAATCATCAGTTAGTTTGGATTTTCCTGCTCCCAGTTCTAAAACCGGAAAGTATCTGGATTTAAATCCTGCTTCCAGGTCCAGTTCGTAGGATGTATAGGCATTGCCCAGTGCTCCGGCAATGGGATTCCAAAGGTCGGTACCGATCAGGATACCATTGTACAGCCTGGCTGTATCTGCTTTTGTCGGTTGAACAGTTTTCTGTGCACGAACTATTACCGGTGAAACAGCCAACAGCAGGAGCAGACTAAAACAGAATCTGAATATGCTCTTCATCTTGATTGGTTATTTCGGGTTGGGTAATTTTGACAGTATCAATCCGGTGTCGGGTATATTTTACCGAATCGATGTGATAGAAAACAGAGCATCCGCAATCGGGAGATATGTACTGTGGCTTATTTTTGTGATAAAACCGTATCGTATCTGTCTGATTTTTTGTAGCGGAATTGCTCCGGTAAAATTGTATCTGAAAAGCGGTATTTTCAGCCTGAATGCGAAGCGGAAGCAATACGCTTTTTGTTTTCCTGACTTTGCTGTAGAGTATAGAGTCTTTCACTTGTCCGATTCCTTTGATGGAAACGGAGTCAAAGGTTAAAGCAGTCAAACCTGATTTGGTGTAAAAGGAGGCTCTTGCATTCGTTACAGTCGATTCCGTGCACTTCTGATCATTGCAGGAGGTGAGCAGGGCCAAAGCGATAAAACAAACGGACAGAGAGCTTAGAATTTTTCCCATCGAATAATTTCCTGTAGAGGTTTTCTGGTTTTGGGAGATTGGAGGCAAAGGTTTTCCGGGTTAGGATAACCCACCGGAAGAATGGCAATCGGTTCAATATGACCGGGTAATTCCAATTGAGTACTGAGTAATCCGGCGTCGAAGTTGCATACCCAGCAGGTACCCATTCCTCTCTCTGTAGCAGCCAGACAGATATGTTCCACGGCAATGGAGATATCGATGTCGCAATGGTCTTTGCCATCGGGCTTACGCTTCCAGGCCTGAGAGTGATCTCCGCAAATTACGATATAAAGTGGCGCGGTTTTAAACCATTCGCGGTTATAGCACGCCTGTACATTCTGGCGGTTTGCCTCTTCCTGTACCACGATAAAGTACCAGGGCTGGAAGTTTACGGCTGAAGGAGCTACTCGGGCAGCTTCAAGTATGTACTCCAGATCGTCGGAAGCTACCGGCTTATTCATATAACTCCTGACGGAGCAGCGTTTCAGACAAAGATCGAGAAAATTCATAAGACCTTTTTTTTATTTTGTTTTGGGATGCATGGAACCTGCATACACTATCGTACTCTTGAGTGAGCGACAGTGTATGCCCGTTTCATGATTTATATTTCTTCTTCAATTTTGTAAATGTTTCTTTCCGGAGAGTTGCGGGTGATAAGCTCACCCAGGAATCCGGCCAGGAAGAGTTGAGTTCCCAGGATCATCGCTGTGAGCGCAATGTAGAAGTAGGGTGACTCGGTGATCAAATGGTAGGTGAGTCCAGTGGCTAAGGCATGCAGTTTTAAGGCTCCGATAATAATTACAGAGATTAATCCCAGGAAAAACATCAATGAACCTGCCAGGCCAAAGAAGTGCATGGGTTTTTTTCCGAATTTGGAAGAGAACCAAAGTGTAATCAGGTCGAGATAACCGTTTACAAACCGGTCCAGACCGAACTTGGTGGTTCCGTATTTACGGGCCTGGTGCTGTACGACCTTTTCACCGATCTTTTTGAACCCGGCATTTTTTGCCAGATAAGGCATGTAACGGTGCATGTCGCCATATACCTCGATATTTTTCACCACCTCGTTTTTGTATGCCTTAAGGCCGCAGTTGAAATCGTGCAGTACAATACCCGAAACTTTGCGGGCGGTAGCATTGAATAATCTTGTCGGGATTGTTTTGGAAAGCGGATCGTAGCGTTTCTTTTTCCAACCGGAAACGACATCGTAGCCCTCTTCCGTAATCATGCGGTAGAGTTCGGGGATTTCATCGGGGCTATCCTGTAGGTCGGCATCCATCGTGATTACCACGCGGCCTTCCACACGATCGAATCCGCTATGCAGGGCAGGTGATTTGCCATAATTACGACGAAATTTGATCCCTCTGGCTTCATTGGGGTATTTTTCACAAAGAGAGCGGATTACATCCCAGGAGCGGTCTGTGCTACCATCATTGACAAAAATGACCTCGAAAGAGAATCCATTTGCTGCCATCACCTTACGGATCCAGTCGAATAACTCTGGTAACGATTCCTCTTCATTGTAAAGAGGTACAACGACTGATATATCTTTAGTATATTTCATGTGACATTATATTTTAGTTATGGTGCTTCCAAATTAAAAGGTATCGTTATCCGGTGGCGTTACACTGTCTGCTTTTATTTTCTTGCGCGATAACATTATGCCGAATATTAATGCCGCTATCAGACCGTATGAAATAGTATTCTGAATTTGCCCGAATACCCATTGGATGGGAGTAGGAGTCGGGGTTTCCTGTAATAGTTTTATAGTTTGGAGCATAAAACTTTTGACAGACGTGTTTTGCATTTGTCCGGATGTTTCCTGCATGGCTTCAGCCAGTTTGGGGTAGATTGTCAATACAAAGTTTGTATTGATGTAGGAGTCATAGATGAATTCAGCAGCACCGCTGACCAATGATGCGAAGAAATACATCAGGACACTTACGTTCCAAACCTGAAAAAAGGAGATCTCTCCTTTCATTATGGTGTATTTGAATTTACGGGCATAGAAATAAACCACAATATGGTAAAGCAGCGCTACCATCATATAAAAGAGACCAAGGAAGTTGTAGTCCAGCGAAAAGGAGAGAAGTAAGAACTTCGCAATGCCGAGTAAACCCAGGTAAAGGCCCGCTTGCATGGCAAAGTAAACAGGGGTAATTTTCAGTTCAGTCATCAGAAATCAATTTGTTTTGCAAAAATAGGGCTTTTCGGTTAATTAATATCCTTTTTGTTAAGTAAAAATCTTTCACTTTTTTTTTGGTTGTAACTTATTCAAACTGAAAGCATTTAGTTGCCGGAAGTCCGATTGGCAGGGTATTTGGCTGATTTTTTTTTGTCGAAGGTATTGCAGGTTTAAGAAATATATCTACCTTTGTGCCCGGGTAAGTCCTACACGGCATGCTCCCTTCTAATCCCCCAGGGCTTGATCGCAGCAAGGGTCGTTGGTTGTAGCGGCGCGATGTAGGTAGCTTACCCACCTGCCTTCATAGCTCAGTTGGCCAGAGCACGTGATTTGTAATCTCGGGGTCGTGGGTTCGAATCCCTCTGAAGGCTCAAAAGCCGCAAACAGTATTTGTTTGCGGCTTTTTTATTGGTGTGAATTTAACGGGTTCTAAGATGCCGGATTGGGAAAGTCTTGAAGGATTTTTATCAGACGGACGGTTTGAGGATAAGAAATAAAAAAAAGAGAGTGTAATCAATAATTACACTCTCTTTTTTAGTTGCGGAGGCCAGACTCGAACTGACGACCTTTGGGTTATGAGCCCAACGAGCTACCAACTGCTCCACCCCGCGATATATATGGTGCAAAGGTAATACTTATTAATTAATCTGCAAGTGAGCCGGGCGAATAAAGTTGTTTTTTGTGACTTGTTATAGTTTTCCCTGCTTGTATTTCAGGACTATTTTCTCAAGGATTGCATCTTCACCGAGAGAATCGTATTTCACCTTCAGATTTTCATGAAAAAGTAATCCTATTCCATACCAAAAGGTAGCAGGGATTTTACCTTTGTATTTTTTGATCAGATTGTATGCGCTTTGGTCGGTTTCGCGTGCAATCAGTTTGAGTAATAGCTTTCCTTGTGAAAAGGACATGTTACGGACATCTTTCTCAAATTTTCCGAATAGTTCCTGTTCTGTCTTTTTGATTAATCTGCGCTTTTCCTTCTCATCCGTGATTTGACTTAACTGAGCGTTGAGTTCATCAATGAGTAGTTTGGTTTTGGCAGCGTAGGGGTAAACTTTTTTGAAATTCCGGATTGTGCGGTAGTTATCAGCGTAAAATTTACGGTCATCATAACGTCGGCTATTATCCGTTAAGGCTTGTTGAGCTCTTTGTTTATTGTCCAAAGGTTGCTCTTCGAGTTTAATACTGTCATCCGGTTGGGGTGTTTGGATTGCTTCCAGTAACTTTTGGATTTCGGCGATGATTACTGTATCTTCTTTTTCAGCCAATGGGATTTCTCCAAGATCTTGAGAGCTGGGAGGTGTTTCTTCAGCTTTCTCTATGGCTTCATTGGTAATAAGCTCCCTGATAGGTTCTTCGGTGATCTTTTTTACCTCTTCCGTTTGCGGTTGAGCAGAGGGCGGAGGGGGAGGTGTGTCTTCTAATTGTTCGTTTGGGAGCTGAAGGGCAAATTCCTGTTCATTTCTTTCTCTCGAATCATCGGAAAGAGAATGACCTAATTTAATGCTTAAGAGTATAATCAGCAAAGCGTGGAATGCAATTGTGATTATTGCAGGAAGGAATTTGTATAATTGTTTTTTGAAAAAATCCATTTTAGGGTTATATCCGGAGGATATCAGGCTTTGTAATGAGCTACTATTATGAATAACGGGTGCAAAGTTAGCTAATTATTTCTGCTAAACGGATAGTGAAGTTTTAAAGATCGTTGATCGGGAATAAATTCCTCCGGATTGCCGCCATATATAATCAAAAAAAGGCTTCCCGTATTTGGAAAGCCTTTTCATTATAGTGTGATAGGGATTAAAACTCGCAGTTTTTCGGAGTTCTCGGGAAAGGAATTACGTCACGGATGTTTGACATGCCGGTAACAAACAGTAGTAAACGCTCAAATCCTAATCCGAATCCTGAGTGAGGAGCGCTACCAAAGCGACGGGTATCGAGGTACCACCACATATCTTTCATCGGGATTTCCATTTCAACAATACGATTGTAAAGTTTATCGTAGTTTTCCTCACGTTGTGAACCACCGATAATCTCCCCGATTTTCGGGAAAAGAACGTCCATTGCACGAACAGTTTTTCCGTCTTCGTTTTGTTTCATGTAGAAAGCCTTGATTTCTTTGGGGTAGTCGATGAGGATAACCGGTTTTTTGAAATGCTTTTCTACCAGATAGCGTTCATGTTCTGATTGAAGGTCTGCTCCCCAGTAAACGGGGAATTCAAATTTCTCACCGCTTTCTTCCAGGATTTTGATGCCTTCGGTGTATGGCAGACGAACGAAATCGTATTCAATGACAAATTTCAGGCGCTCGATGAGCTCTTTGTCGTACATCTCAGACAGGAAGTTCAGGTCGTCTGTGCAATTATCCAATGCATATTGGATCAGGTATTTGAGGAAATCTTCCGCCAAATCCATATTTTCTTTCAGTTCGTTGAATGCTACTTCCGGCTCGATCATCCAGAACTCAGCTAAGTGACGGGGGGTATTTGAGTTTTCGGCACGGAAAGTAGGTCCGAAAGTATAAATAGCTCCCAGGGCCATAGCGCCTAATTCGCCTTCGAGCTGACCTGATACAGTGAGATTTGCGCTTTTGCCGAAAAAGTCCTGAGTGTAATCAACAGCTCCTTCTTCGTTGCGGGCTGGATTGTTTACATCCAGAGTTGTTACCTGGAACATAGAGCCTGCACCTTCACAGTCGGAGGCTGTAACGATTGGCGTGTGAAGATAGAAATATCCTCTGTCGTTGAAAAACTTATGGATGGCATATGCCATGTGGTGGCGAATACGCAAAACAGCTCCGAAGGTGTTGGTACGGGGACGTAAGTGAGCAATTTCGCGCAGGAACTCGAGTGAGTGTCCTTTCTTCTGAAGTGGGAAAGTAGTTGCATCTGCTGTTCCGTACACTTCGATGCCATTAGCGTGAATTTCTACTTTTTGTCCTTTTCCGTGTGATTCGGTCAGAACTCCGTTTATACTGATGCAGGCACCGGTAGTGATCGCTTTGAGCAGTTCTTCATCATAATGCTCGTTGTCTACTACGATCTGAACATTATTAATTGTAGAACCATCATTCAGGGCGATAAAGCTCACCTGTTTGCTACCTCGTCGGGTACGAACCCAACCTTTCACGTTTACCTTGGCACCGAAATCTTCGCGTTGCAACAGGTCAACTATTCTAGTTCTACTGATACTCTCCATAATGATTACGATTGAAATATGTTTGTTTTGATTATAATTGTCAATGAATTCAGGCTATTTGGCTCAAATCGTTGGCGAAATTAAAGAAAAACCGACAGAAAAGAAAAAAAAATAACCGCAAAGATCACTAAGTGGCATTGCAATGAGCGTAATTTGTTCTTTTTTTGAAACAATATGCGCTCTTTGCGCACCACCCGGCGCTCTTTGCGGTATGTATAGATTGAAAATTAAAGCTTATTCAAAAGCACCCATGCGAAGCATGTTTACTTCCTGTTGTGATAAATAACGCCAGCGTCCGCGCGGAAGGTTCTTTTTGGTCAAACCTGCAAAATAAACGCGATCCAGTTTCACTACGCGATAACCGAGGTGTTCGAAGATACGACGAACAATGCGGTTTCTGCCTGAGTGGATTTCTATTCCTACTTCGCTGCGGGAATCGTCGCTTGCGTAGCTGATGGCATCAGCATGAATCTCTCCGTCTTCCAGTTCAACTCCGTCGGCGATTTTCTGCAAATCTTCCATGGGGATATCTTTATCCAACCAAACGTGGTAGATTTTTTTCTTCAGGAATTTAGGGTGCATCAGTTTTGACGCTAAATCGCCATCGTTTGTAAGTAACAAAACACCTGTGGTATTTTTGTCCAGTCGGCCTACCGGGTATATACGCTCATGACAAGCTTCTTTTACCAGATCCATCACTGTAGTACGAGCCTGAGGGTCGTCGGCTGTCGTAACGCAGTCTTTCGGTTTATTTAATAAAACATAGATTTTGCGTTCCAGCTTTACAGCATCATCGTGAAATTGAATTTGATCGTAACGGTGAACTTTAGTGCCTAATTCGGTTACAACTTCACCATTTACCTTTACAACTCCGGCCTGGATAAATTCGTCAGCCTCGCGACGTGAGCAGATACCTGCATTTGCCAGGAATTTGTTCAGACGAATCGGTTCGTTCGGATCTGTGATGGTATCTTTATAGTCAACCTGTTCTTTGGGTTGTACGTAGCGATCTCTTGGATTGAAACGGTCATTTTTCTGAAAGGGTCTGCCGCCACCGGGACGGTTGCCTCTGAATCCGCCAGCGTTGTGGTCACGGTTGTAAGGACGGTCAGAGCTTCTTCCGTCTCTGTTGTTATAGCCTTCGCGGTTGAATGGTTTGCGGGGTCTTTCGAATCCTTCGTTGTTGCGGTTGAAACCACCTTCGCGATTACCGCCTTCGCGGTTGAATCCGCCTTCGCGTCTGAAACCGCCTTCGCGATTACCGCCTTCGCGGTTGAATCCACCCTCACGTCTGAAACCACCTTCGCGATTTCCACCTTCACGGTTAAATCCACCTTCGCGTCTGAATCCGCCTTCGCGATTTCCGCCCTCGCGGTTGAATCCACCTTCGCGTCTGAAGCCGCCTTCACGATTTCCACCTTCGCGGTTGAATCCGCCTTCACGATTTCCGCCTTCACGTCTGAATCCGCCTTCGCTGCTTCTGTTGAAGTTTCTATTGTTGTCGCGGTTAAAACCGCCTTGTCTTTGCTCAAAGCCTCCCTGTGAGGGTCTGTCGAAGCGGTTTCCGCTTCTTTCTCCGCTGTTACGGTCAAAACGATCATTTCTGCGTTCAAATCCGCTATCGTTTCTTCTTTCGAATGGTCGTCCTCCCTGGTTGAATGAATCTCTTCGTTCGAAGTTGTTGCCGTCACGGTTTCCTTCTCTGTTGGCTGCGCCAATTCTCGGACGTTTGTGTTCTCTTTCTGTCTTCATTTGTAATTTAATTAATGTATTAGTGGGCCTCTCGGCTTTTTTTCTCTATTGTTTTTAGATTAAATTCCGGTATAATTGAGCGGAGATATTTTTTTAAGTTCGTTTTTAATCTCGTCGCTGATATTCAGTGTGTCGATAAAGCGATGTATTGATGCTTCGTTTACCTCTTCGTTGGTACGGGTCAGGCCTTTCAGTGCTTCATAGGGTTGAGGATAGCCTTCGCGACGTAAGATTGTCTGAATACCTTCGGCAACCACATTCCAGCAGCCGTCAAGATCGGCTTTCAGTGCTTTTTCGTTTAGTAACAGTTTGCCTAAACCTTTCAAAGAGCTGTGGAAAGCGATCAATGTGTGAGCGAAAGGTACTCCTACATTGCGTAATACAGTTGAGTCTGTTAAGTCGCGCTGTAAACGGGAGATCGGTAATTTTACAGCTAGATGTTCGAAGATAGCATTAGCAATACCCAGGTTGCCTTCCGAGTTTTCGAAGTCAATCGGATTAACCTTGTGAGGCATGGCTGATGAACCTACTTCTCCGGCCTTGATCTTCTGTTTGAAATATTCCATTGAAATATATTGCCAGAAGTCGCGGTTCATATCGATAATAATGGTATTGATGCGTTTTAATGCATCAAACAGAGCTGCCAGATTGTCGTAGTTTGAAATTTGGGTGGTAAAATCTTCACGGGTAATTCCTAATTTTTCAGACAGGAATTTTTGGCCGAAAGCTTTCCAGTCGTAATTAGGGTATGCAACCCGATGAGCATTGAAGTTTCCGGTTGCACCTCCGAATTTGCCGCTGTGTGGAATCGCTTTCAGTTGTTCAAGCTGTTTCTCGAGTCGGTAAACAAATACCATGATTTCTTTTCCCAGGCGGGTGGGAGAGGCCGGTTGGCCGTGTGTTTTAGCCAGCATGGGAATTGCTTTCCACTCTTCGGCGTAATTTTTTAATATATCGATCAGTTTTTCCAATAAAGGTAAGTAGACGTTTTCAACGGCTTCTTTGATCGAAACAGGAATGGATGTGTTATTGATATCCTGGGAAGTCAATCCGAAATGGATAAACTCTTTGTATTCCTGAAGGTTCAATAGGTCAAATTTTTCTTTGATGAAATATTCAACGGCTTTTACATCGTGGTTGGTTACCGATTCAATTGATTTTATTTTTAAAGCATCTTCTTCGGTGAAAGAGCGGTAGATTTCGCGCAATGGCTCGAACTTATCGGTAGAAATACCTTTCAGTTCGGGTAAAGGCATTTCACACAGTGCGATAAAGTATTCTACTTCAACTAATACGCGGTAACGGATTAGTGCATACTCCGAAAAATAATTGTCTAAAGCTTCTGCTTTATCTCTGTATCTCCCATCAACGGGTGAAATGGCTGTTAGTGAATTTAATCTCATATATATTGTTCTAATACTCTGCAAATTTAATGCTAATTTGCGGGAAAATACGATATCCAGGGAGATTTTTTGCAGAAAAATATGTGAAAAGTTTGGATGTTTGAGGAATTGTCGTACCTTTGCATCGCTTTTGAGAAATCAAGCAAACAAAAATCGGGTTCATAGCTCAGCTGGTTCAGAGCATCTGCCTTACAAGCAGAGGGTCATAGGTTCGAATCCTATTGGACCCACGATTTTCAGGAGATTTATTCTCTGTCGTTCATCAAAGTATTTCAAAAATCGGGTTCATAGCTCAGCTGGTTCAGAGCATCTGCCTTACAAGCAGAGGGTCATAGGTTCGAATCCTATTGGACCCACGGTTTTCAGGAGATTTATTCTCTGTCGTTCATCAAAGTATTTCAAAAATCGGGTTCATAGCTCAGCTGGTTCAGAGCATCTGCCTTACAAGCAGAGGGTCATAGGTTCGAATCCTATTGGACCCACGATTTTCAGGAGATTTGTTCTCTGTCTGTTTATCAAAGTATTTTAAAAATCGGGTTCATAGCTCAGCTGGTTCAGAGCATCTGCCTTACAAGCAGAGGGTCATAGGTTCGAATCCTATTGGACCCACGATTTTCAGGAGATTTGTTCTCTGTCCGTTTATTAAAGTATTTTAAAAACCGGGTTCATAGCTCAGCTGGTTCAGAGCATCTGCCTTACAAGCAGAGGGTCATAGGTTCGAATCCTATTGGACCCACGGAAATTAAAAAAGTCTTGCAAAAACATGCAAGACTTTTTTGCTTTTGGAGTGTAATGTAAAATTCATATCAGAGCATAAAAAATATTTCCAATTTCCGGCAGATTATCCTGCAGGGAGGGGATTATGTATAAATTTAGTTAGAGCGAGACAGATCAAACGAATAAATAATACACAAATGACAGAATTTGTTTTAGAGGGCTGTGAATTTATTGAACTGAATAAATTGCTGAAGATACTAAAACTGGTAGGTAGTGGTGGTGAGGCTAACACTGTAATTGCCGAAGGTTACGTGAAAGTGAATAACAAAGTTGAATTTCAAAAAAGAAAAAAGCTACGATCCGGAGACCGTATCAGTTTTGAAGGTTATGAGATTATAGTAAAGTAGAAAATTTTGATAGAATATCGAGGTGGAAATAAAAAGAGCGGATCTCCTTTTTGGGGAAATCCGCTCTTTTTATTTGTGGGATGGATTATAATTCTTCTTCTTCAACGATGATGAAGTCTTCAGTGAGATAAGAAGATGGTAACAGGCGACAGTTGTATTGAGATGCCATGATTTCACCATAAGCTCCGGCTGAACGCATAGCGATCAAATCGCCACGTTTAGTTTTATTCAGATCCAAAGCTTTAGCAAAAGTGTCTGACGATTCGCAGATCGGACCTACAACATCATATGCTTCCTTGTCTTCATTAGAAGAGATATTTTCGATTTTGTGGTAAGCCTGATATAAAGCCGGACGGATCAGGTCGGTCATACCTGCATCAACAATTGCGAATTTCTTGTTTACACCTTCTTTAACATACAGTACACGGGTGATCAGACTGCCGCACTGGCAAACAATAGAACGACCCAATTCGAAGTGTACTCCCTGGCCGGTGCGTAGTTTCAGATGTTTGTGGAATGTTTCGAAGTATGCTGCGAAACCCGGGATTGGTTGTTTGTCCGGGTATTGATAATCGATGCCTAAACCACCACCTACATTGATCAGTTTAAGTTTAATATGGCGTGCTTCCAGTTTATCCTGTAGTTCATTGATACGAACACACAGATTTTTGAAATTGCCCATGTCAAGGATTTGGGATCCGATATGGAAGTGAAGTCCGATTAGTTTCAGATTTTTCAGAGAAGTTACCACATCGATTACATGGTCGAGGTGTGATAAGCTAATACCGAATTTATTTTCTTTCAGACCGGTTGTAATATAGTGATGTGTATCGGCAGCAACATCAGGATTTATACGTAATGCAACAGCAGCAACTTTGCCTTTTGCTGACGCGAGCTCATTGATTACTTCCAATTCTGGAATAGATTCTGCATTAAAACAGAAAATGTCGTGGTCAAGACCCAGGTTGATCTCCCAATCAGCCTTTCCTACACCTGCGAAAACGATTTTGTTAGCAGGAAATCCGGCTCTTAATGCGGCAAGAATTTCACCACCACTAACACAGTCAACACCTAATCCTTGTTCACGGATAACTTTTAGTAATTTAGGATTTGCATTTGCTTTAATAGCGTAGTGAACATGGAAGTTCTCGTATTTATTGCTTTCCTGATTTACAACATCAAGCGTTTCACGAAGCAAGTCCGTATTGTAGAAATAAAACGGAGTCTGTAACTTTTGAAACTTTTCAACGGGGAAATTTCCTTTAGTATTCATTGGTTGGTTTTTTATTTTATACAATTAAATCACCATTGGAGATATACATATGAAGAAATACGTTTCGGTATTACCTGTATTTCTATTTTATTTTTTGAAAAATACCCCTTCTTAAGGGAAGGGGTAGAGGCGGTTATTTAGTTTTCTTCTGAGTTAAACAAATTATCGCTCAGGGCCTGAAGCGCACGTTTTTTATCTTCTGCTTTTACCAGGAATGAAATGTTGTAATCGCTACCACCGTAAGAGATCATGCGGACAGGGATGCCTTTCAGTGCATTCACAACTTTAGCCTCGAAACCGAGGTTGGTCCATTGGAGGTCTCCGGTCACACAGATAATTACCATGTCATTGTCAACAGTGACAGAACCGAATTTTTTCAAATCATCAACAATCTCAGTTAAATGTTTGGTGTTGTCGATAGATACTGATACACCAACTTCAGAGGTGGTTACCATGTCAATAGGAGTCTGGTAGCATTCGAAGATCTCAAATACTTTGCGCAGGAAACCGTAGGCCAACAACATGCGTCCCGATTTGATCTTGATAGCAGTTATACCATCTTTTGCAGCAACTGCTTTGATTTTATTGTGTTCAGATTCGTTGCAGATCAACGTTCCGGGAGCTTTCGGTTCCATTGTGTTAAGCAGGCGAACAGGGATATTGGCCAGTTTGGTAGGCAATATGCAGGTTGGGTGCAGGATTTTTGCTCCGAAATATGCTAATTCAGCAGCTTCGTCAAAATTGAGTACACGCACCGGAGTTGTTTTGTCAACAAAGCGAGGGTCGTTGTTGTGCATTCCGTCGATGTCTGTCCAGATCTGAACTTCATCGGCTAAAACAGCAGCACCAATCAAAGAGGCAGTGTAGTCGCTCCCACCACGTTGCAGGTTGTCCACTTCGCCATAAGCGTTGCGGCAAATGAATCCCTGGGTAATGTAGATTTCTGAATCGGGAGTATCCTGAAGTTGTTTTGCTATTTTCTCTTTGATGTAGGCCAGGTCAGGTTCCTGGTTTTTATCAATGCGCATAAAGTCGAGTGCCGGAAGAAGGGATGCCTTTACTCCGTTTTCGTTCAGGTAATTTGTGGCCATCACGGTAGACATCAATTCACCCTGAGCCAAAACAATTTTTTCTTCAAATAGAGTGAAGAGATCCTGGCTTAATGCACGAATGTCATTGAATATCGCTTTTAATACCTCGAGTGTCTTTTTCTTATATTCCTCTGTTGTAAACAATTCATTAACTACTGAAGCGTACTTCTTTTCCAGGTTGATAATGATCTCGTTTGCAGCATCCGGATTCTTTTTGTAAAGATAATCGGAAATTTCAACGAGGGTGTTGGTAGTACCCGACATAGCTGAAAGGACAACGATTTTCTGCTCGCCGTCGCAAATCAATTTGGCAACATCTTTCATTCTTTGCGCGGAACCTACAGAAGTGCCACCAAACTTTAAAATTTTCATTTTTCGTTGTAAATTTAGAGGATTGAGTGATTATACATATACCGCGTTAGCCAAACAGTTGCCTGTTGTTGATTAGCGCGGGTGAGTCAAACTCTACTATTTTGCGCTTGCGGTTTAAAAAATATTCTTTCAGGAAAAAATCGTGCAAATTTATAACAAATAATTGATTTACAATGATGAGTGCTCTGAGATAATCAGTTGTTCGTTTTCGCAAATCATCACTTTTCCGGGAAATTCTTTGACAAACCGGTGGTTGTGAGTGCTCATAATAACTGCCGTTCCCGTTTCACAGATGCTTTGCAGCAGTTGCACGATCTGATCACCGGTCTGAGGGTCGAGGTTTCCGGTTGGTTCATCTGCCAGTATGATCTCGGGGGAGTTGAGCAGCGCCCGTGCTATTACCACCCGTTGTTGTTCTCCTCCGGAGAGTTCATGAGGCATTTTATTGTCCATGAACTTCATGCCTACCTGTTGCAGAACTTCTTCTATGCGATGGCGGATATCCTCTTTGTTTTTCCAGCCTGTAGCTTTGAGTACAAAGTGGAGGTTTTCATAGACTGACCGGTCAGTCAATAGTTGGAAATCCTGAAAGACAATCCCCATTTTACGGCGAAGCATGGGGATTTGTTTCCGTTTAAGGTGATTCAGATCGTAACCTAAAACGTTGGCTAACCCTTTGTCAATAGCAACATCGGCATACATAGTTTTGAGCAGGCTGCTTTTTCCGGAGCCTACTTTGCCTATAATATACAGGAACTCTCCTTTGCGGAGTTCCAGTTCTACATTCTTAAGGATTATATTTTCTTGTCGGGAGATGTCTACTCCCTGATAGTGTACCAGTACTTCCATGGGGATCAGTCTGATGTTCCAATAACGGATGATTATCTCTTTTGTGAAGCCGGATTATTCTTTGTGGCGTTTTTTAAGCTCTGTAGCCAGATCTTCGATGCGATGCCCTTTGCTGGTAAGCAATACAATCAGGTGATAGATCAGATCCGAAGCTTCGTAGAGGAATCCTTCGTCAGTACCGTTAGTTGCTTCGATAACAGTTTCCACCGCTTCTTCGCCAACTTTCTGAGCCATACGGTTTACACCTTTCTTGAATAAAGAGGTCGTATATGAGCCTTCGGGCATTTCTTTGTGACGACGGTCAATGAAGTCTTGCAGATATTTCAGGAATTGAATAGGATCGTTGTTGATTTCGTTAAAGCATGTGTCTGCTCCGGTATGGCAAACAGGGCCAACGGGGGTTACTTTGATAAGCAAAGTATCCTGATCACAATCTTCAGCAATATTTTTTACCAACAGGAAGTTTCCGCTTTCTTCACCTTTTGTCCAAAGACGATTTTTTGTACGGCTGAAAAACGTTACTTTGCCGATTTCTACTGTTTTTTTGTAAGCGTCTTCGTTCATGAAGCCGAGCATCAGCACTTTACCTGTCTGTTCATCCTGAATAATGGCAGGAACCAGTCCTCCCATTTTATTAAAGTCTATCATAACTGTAAATCTATTTACTTGTAGGCCGCAAAGATAGTCATTTTTAAAATATAGAGGCATAGATAGTCTGACTAATCGGTAGAGCAGTGAATGGTTTTTGCGGTGATGTGTGGATTGCAGGCCTGGTTTACGGTTTGATAATCATTTTCCAGGCAGGCTATCTGCTTGCAAATAATAAAAACACCCCATATGTTACGGTCAACATATGGGGTGTTTGGTATAATATAGAAATTGACTATTCTATGGTCAACGCATCATCCACTTTTTCATCAAGCAATGCTATTTGCAGCACTTCGCGAATATCCTTTACGAAGTAGAAGTTGAGACCTTCGAGATATATCTGGTTGATATCCCTGATGTCTTTCTCGTTTTCCTTCGAAAGGATAATTTCCCTGATACCGGCACGTTTCGCAGCGAGTATTTTTTCTTTGATACCACCAACGGGAAGCACCAATCCTCGCAGGGTGATTTCACCTGTCATGGCGAGGTTGCTTTTCACTTTACGTTGAGTAAAGGATGAAACCAGCGACGTTACCATTGTGATACCGGCAGAAGGGCCATCTTTCGGTATTGCACCTTCGGGTACATGAACATGTACATTCCAGTTTTCAAATGCTGATTCCTTGATATTTAATTTCTCTGCATGAGCTTTTATGTATTCGAGTGCCAAAATGGCAGACTCTTTCATGACATCACCCAGGTTTCCTGTCAAAGTTAACTTGCTTCCCTTGCCTTTGCTCAGGCTTGACTCTACAAAGAGAATTTCACCACCTACAGCTGTCCAGGCTAATCCGGTTACAACACCAGGATATTCATTAGTCTGATATTTCTCCCGGGTGTATTCCACCATACCTAAGTAATCGGGTAATTCTGCCGGGTAGATGGTGCCGTCGCCCATCTGGTCGTTCAGTATCTTAATGGCTACTTTACGCATTACTTTGGCTATCTTTTTGTCCAGTTCGCGCACACCCGATTCGCGGGTATAGCCGTCAATAAGCGCCTCGATTGATGGTTTAGGCAGCTTCACCTGATCTTTTTTGAGACCGTGGTTGGCAATCTCTTTCGGGATAAGGTGTTTACGGGCAATCTCAAGTTTTTCCTCCTGGATGTAACCGCTGATTTCAATCAGCTCCATACGGTCGAGCAGCGGGCGTGGAATATCGCCGATGTTGTTTGCTGTAGCCACAAATAATACTTTTGACAGGTCGTAATCTACGTCGAGGAAGTTATCGTGGAAGGCATTGTTTTGTTCCGGGTCAAGTACTTCAAGTAGTGCTGCCGAAGGATCACCTTTATAGTCTTTTCCCAGTTTATCCACCTCATCGAGTACGAATACCGGATTCGATGACCCTGCTTTCTGGATACCTTGTATGATTCGCCCCGGCATTGCCCCGATATAGGTGCGGCGGTGTCCCCGGATTTCAGCTTCATCGTGAAGCCCCCCCAATGACATACGCACATATTTACGTTTTAATGCTGCAGCGATTGATTTGCCCAAAGAGGTTTTACCCACTCCCGGAGGGCCGTAGAGGCAGATAATTGGTGATTTCATATCACCTTTAAGCTGAAGCACGGCTAAATGTTCGAGGATACGTTCCTTTACCTTCTCCATGCCAAAGTGTTCTTTATCCAGCAGCTTTTGCGCACTTTTAATATTGAAGTGATCTTTTGTAAATTCACCCCAGGGCAGACCAATGAAAGTTTGCAGGTAGTTGAGCTGCATTGAGTAATCGGGTGATTGCGGATGGGTACGCTCCAATTTCTTTAACTCTTTTTCAAAAGTTTCACCTGCGGCAGCCGGCCATTTCTTTTTGGCTGCTTTTAAGCGGAATTCGTTGATTTCGTTGTCATTGGTTGTGCCACCCAGTTCTTCCTGGATAGTTTTTATCTGTTGTTGCAGGAAGTACTCTTTTTGTTGCTGACTAAGATCTTCGCGGGCTTTTGTTTGGATGCTGCTCTTGATTTCCTCTAATTGGGTTTCACGTGACAGGATACGGATAAGCTGGTAAGCGCGCTCTTTCAGATCATTCATTTCGAGTAAAGCCTGCTTTTCATCTAATGAAATAGGCAGATTGGAGCAAATAAAGTGGATCAGAAATTTAGGGTGAACCATATTCTTGATCAACATCATAGCTTCACGTGGAATCTCGTTTTGGAGACGCATGTATTTAAGCGTCATTTCTTTAACCGTAGAGGTGAGCGCTTCGAACTCTTTGTCGTCATCAACCGGGTTGATCTCGTCTAACAGCCGGATTGAACCTTTGTAATATGGCTCAGTTTGGGTGATGGCTTCAAGCTCAAAACGACGTTTTCCTTGCAAGATAACTGTTGTAGTTTTGTCCGGTAATTCGATTATGCGGAGGATTTCGGCAATTACCCCAACGCGGAAGAGATCTTTTTCTTCCGGCTCTTCAACCGATTCGTCAATTTGACAAACTACGCCAATATATTTTTTTTTGGAATTTGCTTCTTTGATCAAGCGCAAAGATTTCGATCTTCCTACAGTTACGGGTAATGCAATTGTTGGAAACATTACCATATTACGTAATGTAAGGATCGGTAATCCCTCTGTTGGCACTTTTATGCTTTCGTCGTCGTTTTTAATCTCTATTTCAGTGAAAATAGGGATCATTTGTTCGTCGTTTTCTTCGCCGTCCTGAGAAAATATGTTTTTATAAATGTTCATAAATGGGGGTTTGTCAAGAATTTTTTTTATAAGAAATGTTCCTTCAATATTCGTGCCAAAAATATGAAAACTATACTGATCTACCTATAAGGGCTGAGCTTTTTCTCTTTTTTATTAATTTTGCCAGAAACTATTCCTTTAAAAGCAATAAAATGGCAAATCCATACTTTCAATTTAAAAAGTTTACTGTCAGACATGATCGTTGTGGCATGAAAGTCGGCACAGATGGCGTACTTTTAGGAGCCTGGAGTCCAGTGAAGTTGGGGATGAATGTACTGGATATTGGTACTGGTAGCGGATTAGTAGCGTTGATGCTGGCACAACGGGGCGCTGTATCATTGATTGCTGTTGAGTTGGATGAGCATGCAGCCGAACAGGCAAAGGAGAATGTAGCTGGTTCTCCTTTTGCCGACCGTATTAAAGTGGTTCAGTCGGATATCTTGCACTTTTCATCATTAGAGCGGTTTGATTTGATAGTCTCCAATCCGCCCTTCTTTCATTTATCGTTACAATCCCCTGACCGGAAACGAACATTAGCACGGCATACGGATACATTATCTTATGATGCTCTGATTGAGAAATCAGCTCAGTTATTGGCTAAAGGAGGGATTATTTCTTTGGTCGTACCTGTGGAGATGGAGCAGAAACTAGATGAATTAGCAGAAGTAAATGGTTTGTTTGCTGTCCGTAAAACTTTTGTATTCCCCAAGCCCGATGCAGCACCCAAACGTTTGCTGGTTTCATTTTCGAATGTAGAGGGCTCGTTTAAGAAGGATCAACTCGTTGTTGAACTTAGCCGTCATTGTTATAGCGACGAATATATAAGTCTGACAAAGGACTTTTACCTGAAGATGTAGTCCTGGGTTTTCAACTCCGGTACGTTGTGAATTTAATGATAGTTAAAATCTATAGTGTAGAGTGGTAATTATTCGATCAATGCTTTTTATCTGAGCGTTTCTTTTCAAATTGGTAATTCTACAAAATTTCTAACGGTTTTGATTTGTTGAAATAGAAGTCCGAACAACAATTGTAAGGGATTGTCTATTACTTTTATTTCTTCCGGTATCAATACTTTGAGGCCTCTGGCAATTGTGCGGATTTCAATCGTATTGTCCATCCACATTGGTTCGCCGTCGAGATGAATTTCTCCCGCTTTTTCACGTCGAATAACAATTTTATCGGTCTCAACGATTTCAAATTTGCTGTTTTTGTCGATCTGTTTGGAAAATAGTTGTAGCGAAATAGGTACCACATCGAGTGGCGTGAAAGGTTTTAGGATTGCCACATCCATTTTCCCGTCTGTTAAGTTAGCCTGAGGTGCAATGAAAGCGTTGTTTCCGTATTGAGATGCATTAGCGCAAGTGATAAGAAAAGCTTTTTCTGTCCTCTTTTCACCATCGAAGTAAATATCGTATGTTTCAGGTTTGTAGCTGAGATATTCGGTCATCATGCTGCGTAGGTAGTTGAGGCCACCGCGATGTTTACCCTTTGAGAATTTGTAGCTGACACGAGCATCGAATCCGACTCCGCAAGTAGTGAAAAAAAGTTGCCCGTTAGCTTCGCAATAATCTATCGTTTCTACTTTTTCCTGATTTATTATCTGAAGTGCCTGGCGTATGATTAATGGAATACCCAAATGCCGGGCTAATCCGTTGCCTGAACCCATAGGGATTATACCGAGTGCAACAGGTGAATGGATTAACGCTTTGGCAACTTCATTGATAGTTCCGTCGCCTCCTACTGCCAAAACATAACTTTTTTGCTCTTCTATAGCTTGTTTAGCCAAAAGTGTAGCATGGCCTGCGTATTCTGTTTGTTTTATCTCAATGTCGAATTTCTCGTCATCCAGGATAGAACGGGTAAGTCTGGGGATGTTGGGTTTGATTCTTGCTCCCGAAATCGGATTAATAATTACCAGGATGCCTTTCTTTACCATGTTTGCTGCTTTGTTTTCAGCTGGCAAAGATAATCAAATATTTTACCGGAAGCTGTTAGCAGTTACTAAAATCACTTCTTTGTCGGATTGAATATTTTTTTGTGGACCTCTGATGTGTTATGGATTTGTTATATCACATTAAGGGGGCTGATGAATAGGATGAGATTTAAGACGTTTAAATGTTTTACGGTTTGATATTTTATTACTTATTTTGTGCGCTTAATTATCTGAAGGCAGTGAAATAAATATATTTCAACTGTGTTGGCTGATTATAAGTGAGTTACAGGTTATGTATTTTTGAAAAATGTGAGAAATAAAAAGACACATGAAATTAATAAAAACAATAACTGAGTTACAACAAGAAATTCAGTTGCAAAAAAATCAGGGTAAAAAAGTAGGATTTGTACCTACTATGGGAGCCTTGCACAATGGTCACCTGCAATTGGTGAAACGTTGTGTCAGTGAAAATGATTTTTGTGTGGTGAGCGTATTTGTCAATCCCACCCAGTTTAATGATAAGAACGATCTCATTAAATATCCGCGCACGTTGGAAAAGGATGCTCAACTGGTGGGAGATGCCGGCTGTAATATTGTTTTTGCCCCATCTGAAGAGGAAATGTATCCCGAACCGGATACACGGGTGTTTGCTTTCGGGCCGTTGGAGGAAGTAATGGAAGGAGCTTGTCGTCCGGGGCATTTCAATGGTGTAGCGCAAATTGTGAGTAAGTTATTTGATGCTGTTATGCCTGACCGGGCTTATTTCGGGGAAAAAGACTTTCAGCAATTGGCAATAATCCGGGAGATGGTGCGTCAGTTGAAATGCAATATTGAAATTGTTCCTTGTCCTATTGTGCGGGAAGCTGATGGATTAGCATTGAGTAGTCGAAATGCAAGACTCTCGAATGAACAACGAAAAAATGCTGTGGAAATTTCGCAAGCTTTATTTAAAAGTCGTACCTTTGCGGCCGGAAAAAGTGTTCAGGAGGTGATTAGTGACGTAGTTACCACTCTTGACAATGTTCCAGATCTTCGCGTAGAATATTATAATATAGTAGATGCACGCACTCTACAGTCGATTTCCAACTGGAAAGATTCAGCTGAGGCTATCGGATGTGTTGCTGTATTTTGCGGAGATGTTCGTCTGATTGATAATATTTATTACGGTAAAGTGACTTCGTGAGGAAGCATTTGAGTGTATTACTTTATAGAAAAAACGAAAATCCGATTTTAACATGCTAATTGAGGTATTAAAATCAAAAATCCACAGAGCGACTATCACGGATGCCAATCTGAACTACATCGGAAGCATCACCATTGATGAAGATTTAATGGATGCCGCTAATCTGATCGCAGGAGAAAAAGTTCAGGTAGTCAACAACAACAATGGGGAACGACTCGAAACCTACATTATTAAGGGAGAACGGGGAACGGGAACTGTTTGTCTGAATGGTGCAGCTGCCCGTAAGGCGCAAACCGGAGATATTGTAATCATTGTCTCGTATGCACAAATGGATTTTGAAGAGGCAAAGACTTTTCAGCCCAGCATCATTTTCCCAGATTCCGGAAATAAACTTGTAAAATAAATAAGGAAGCCTGCTTAGTCAGGCTTTTTTTTTGCACTATATTTTAACGCTAAGAGACGGAGAGACCAGGTGTTATTTGTTTTAACTACACATGGTATTCGCCATAAAGGACGTATTCAGTTACTCAACCCTTTGTGCCGGATAGTTTCGTATGAGAATTCGTATTGCAAAATAATCTTCCATGTATTCAAATAAAGAGATTGTACAAGTTGCCTATCCTATCTTTCTGAGTTATTTGGCACAGAATGTGGTGAATGTCACCGATACAGCCTTTCTGGGTCGGGTGGGAGAGGTGGAGCTTGGAGCATCAGCTCTGGGTGGTGTATTCTATATGTCTCTTTTTATGATAGGGCTTGGATTTAGTATCGGATCGCAAATTCTGATTGCGCGTCGCAACGGAGAAAAGAATTATCAAAAGATAGGAGAGATATTCAATCATGGTCTCGTCTTTTTGGTATTTCTGGCTTTGGCGATGATTTTACTGGTGCAATCGGCTTCATCGTCGTTGTTGCATTTGGTGTTGAAATCTCCAAAGGTATTTGTTGCTGCATCTTCTTTTCTTGACATTCGTGTATTTGGTTTGGCTTTTATATTTCTGAATAGTCTGTTCAGAGCATTGTATATTGGCATTACTCAGACACGCATTCTGATATGGAATGCAGTTACGATGGCAACTGTAAATGTTTTTTTTAATTATGTCCTGATATTTGGTCATTGGGGATTTCCCCGTATGGGTATTGAAGGCGCAGCTCTGGCTTCGGTAATTGCTGAGGGGATCGCATTACTCTTTATGGTTATTTATACAGTAAAGACCATAGATGCTGATAAATACAACCTCCGTTTTTCTTTGCATGTTCATATTCCGGTTATCCGGCGTATACTTTCGGTATCGGTTTATACCATGGTTCAGTCTTTCTTGGCAATTGCGACCTGGTTTATCTTCTTCATAGGAATAGAACATCTGGGTGAACGTTCACTTGCTGTTTCCAATATTGTGCGAAGTCTTTATATGATTATGATGATGCCGGTTCTCTCGTTGGGGACGACGGCAAATACGCTTGTAAGCAATCAAATAGGGGCTGGAGGGGAAGAAAAGGTAATGCAGCTTACATGGCGGATCATTCGTCTGGCATTATGGGTATTGCTGCCGGTTGTACTTGCTATATTGATTTTTCCAAAACCTTTTATACGGATTTATACAGATAATGCGTCGCTGCTTTCAGATACAGTATATCCTTTAATGGTACTAACCTCATCGTTGTTTCTGGCTGCTATAAGCAGCATATTCTTCAATGCAATGAGTGGTACGGGAAGTACACACGTTGCCATGTGGGTAGAGATACTTTGTATTATCATTTACGTATCATACATGTGGTGGCTGATTATGATTCAACGTGCTTCTGTTGCCTGGTGTTGGACTACAGAGCATATGTACTGGATTGTTTTGCTGGCACTTTGCTACGGATATATGAGACGGGGTACGTGGAAGAAAAAGGTAATTTGATTACTTCTGAAATAAGACAAAAAATATATATGACTAAATTGAAAATCTGGCTGTTAGCCGCACGACCTAAAACATTGCCGGCTGCACTCATGCCGGTCTTAACTGCCACTGCATTAGCATGGAAGTCTGATGAATTCAAACCTCTGGCTGCATTTTACTGTGTGATGTTTGCTTTGTTGGCTCAAATTGCAGCCAATTTTGCCAATGACTATTTCGACTACAAGGGAGGCGTGGATACCGAAGAACGTCTTGGTCCTGCACGGGCGGTAGCCTCAGGTTGGGTAAAACCGGAGGTGATGTTACGGGCCACATTTATTGCTCTAACCCTGGCTTCCCTGTTTGGACTTGGGCTTATTAGTTACGGCGGATGGAATATGGTATTCGTGGGATTAGCCTGTGTTGTATTTGCCTGTCTCTACAGTACAGGACCCTATCCTCTTTCCCGTTATGGAATGGGAGACCTTTTTGTCCTGATCTTTTTCGGCTTTGTTCCTGTACTTTTTACCTATTATGTACAGGCCGGGCACTTTACATATGAAGCGTGGCTTACCGGAGGTATGATGGGATTACTTTCTATTAATATTCTCATTAGTAATAATTTTCGCGATGTGGATACCGACAGGGAAACCAATAAATACACTACGATTGTTCTTTTTGGAAAAGGTTTTGGAAAAGTGTTTTATGGTTTTACAGGGGTTGCAGCCTGCTTGTTATCGGTCTTTTGTTTCAATGAACTGGGTAATTTTTATCTTGGATTGATAACCTTTCCTTTCCTGATTCCTCATTTTCTGACATTGCGCGAAATGACCCGAATTGATAACGGCAAGGAGTTGAATAAAATTCTTGGTCTGTCTTCCCGCAATTTCATGTTGTTTGCTCTGTTGTTTATTGTGGGATTGATATTGTTGTAAAGTATTTGATTATAGAATGGAAAGGCCGGGTAGTTTTAAATGCCCGGCCTTTTTGTTATATGCCTACTTGTTGGGAATAACGAACAAAGAGCACTCTCTTCTGTTTTCTTTTTAGAGCCTGTTTGAATTTTATAGCTAAACTTTTTTAGTACTAATTTGAGGTAGATTTTTTGCTTTCTTCCCGCAGATTTAGCGGGCTAAATCAAGGATAATCTTAGTAATCTACGCATTTTCCGTAATTAAATTAAGGAAAGGAATTCAAAATGGAAGAAACACATTTGCGCCAAAGACGCCAGACTGTAAAACTGGGGCTGATCAAAGTTATACAGGATCTGTTTCCCGAAGAGACTCTGAAAACCGCCTATTCAATTCAGGATGGTGTATTCTGCAAGCTTTCAGGGTCGTTACTTTCAGTCAGAGAAGTTAAGCAGATTAGCTTCAGATTACATGAATGGGTTAAAAATAACAGTCCGATTCAGTTCCTTTTTAAAAAGGACGGATACTACCAGTATAAACTTGGAAATACTATTGTCAAAACGATTTATCCGGCAAATACTTTTGCCTCTATGGTTGAGCCTTTCAGAATCATACCATATTCCACGGGATTTATAGTTGACTTTTCTATCGGTCAGTTGAATGAAAATGAGACCTTGATTTTACCGGATAAATTATCTGCGACATACGATAAGACTCAACAATGGCTTGGAAATATTGGACTTGAATTAGTACCGGATCTGAACGCTCTGATTAGTTCAGGTCACAGCCAGCAACTGATTTGCCTGGCAGAGGCGTTACAGGAGAAGGAAATCTCAGATATTGCTGATATGGTAATTAAAGAACACAGGGCTGTACGTGTCGTACTCATCTCGGGACCTTCCTCATCCGGTAAAACAACTTTTGCGCAAAGAATCTCTACTCAACTTCGGGTAAACGGATTAAAACCAACACCGCTTTCTCTGGATAACTACTTTGTTAACCGGGCACAAACCCCACGTGACGATGAAGGTAATTATGATTTTGAAAGCCTGAATGCGCTTGATCTGGAACTGTTACAAAAGCAGGTTGCGCAATTGATTAATGGGGAAACCGTAGAGACACCGGTTTTTGATTTTGTGACGGGTTGCCGTTCGAACGAAACAATTACTATAAATTTAGGGCCATCAGATGTCCTTGTTATTGAAGGAATTCATGCCTTAAATCCCGACCTGTTGCCCGGTATTAACAGAAACAGCCTGTTTAAGATTTATATAAGCGCGTTGTTTGAGCTAAATGTTGACTTAATGAATAGGATTCCTACAACAGAGGTAAGACTCATTCGCAGGATGGTTCGAGGATACAAATTCAGAGGTACTTCTCCTGATGAAACACTGGATCAATGGAATAATGTACGTAAGGGGGAATATACTCATATATTCAAATATGAGGAAGAATCCGACGCAATGTTCAATTCCAGTCTGTTATATGAGATGAATGCAATGCGTCCTTATGCTGAGGAAGTGTTAGGGAAAATCAGTGATGACAGTCCCTATTTTGATACAAAAGAGCGATTACTTAATTTATTGTCATTCTTCAGGCCCCCGGAAGCAGTTAAAATCCCATTCAACTCGATTCTCAGAGAATTTATTGGAGGTAGTATTTATTTCAGGGAATAATTACCAATGTCTGAATGCATAAATAGTATTGTGTTTAATATCAGTTGGGTAATTGGATATAGATGAGACTCCGTCTATAAGTTGTTGATTTACCGTGTGTGATCTGAAACAAAAAAACGAGGTAATCTGTGTACACAACAGTTTACCTCGTTTGCTATAAAAATAGTTATGTAAAATCAGATCTTACTTAACAATGATGTTCAGTGGCTCACGCAATTTTTGAGCGAATTCCTGTACATATTTAACCCAGGATTTACGTGTCGGGAATCCCCATTTGTTCCAGCCGGCACCTGAGTAATATACCAGTTTGGTTTTTGGAGGGTAAATAGTTTCGGCAAGTACATGTCCTTTTTCAATTTTAACTGATTTCCATGCTCTCGGCAAAACCAATCCCATATAAATCGTTCCGTCTTTTGTTGTTGGTTCCATGTAAGCGGCATAACCTTTCTGAGCATTATATGCTACAGAGTCAGCCCCTTCACGTTTTACAATTCCCGCAACTACCGGCATTGGTGCTTTCACATTGCCGTATATTTCGGTTATTTTGTTGAGTTGTGAACCTGCATCCAGGGAGATGATTCTGGCTTCAGTAATAGTAGTGTCACCATTTACATTGAATGCTGCGTATGTCAGACGTACGGTTGTGCGAAGTGGTCCGTTGTCCAATCTTTCTTGTTTTACAAAGTTTCTGGCCAGCCATAAAGTATTATTGTTGTACGGAGCCATAGCGCCGGCACCCAATGTGCGTCCAACTTTGTAGCAGTCAAGGCCATCGCCATGATCTTCATGGTATGAAGCTGTTCCGGCAATGTCATTTTTGTAACGGTCATCGATTACCATTTTTTCTGCACGCTTGCACCAGAAGTCAAAACCGTTACTTGGTCCGTCGGTAGGCTCTAATGCAGGGCCGTAGGCTCTGTATGCCACGCGGTCGTTTTCCCAGGCATAGTCGTCTTTACGCTCGGGTACAAAGCGACCATAAGCCTTTTGAGTGTAAACTTGCGGAGTTCCGACTTTCAGTTTGAAGCTGGTTGATTTTTTAGGAGCCAGTGTTACCTGGAAGATTAGTTTCTGAGGCGTCTTTTTCCCTTCGAAAACCACCTGGCTGGGAATCTCTTTTCCGGCAGCATCCAGTACAATTACTTGTTGGCCTTCTTTCAGATTGGTTTGAGATTTCACAATGGCCCATTGTAGTTCAATGGTTTCATTGGTGCGTTGTAGTGATGAAGGATTGCTTACAATAATCTCTGCATTTAAAGGCGAAATTATTGCCAGCAAGGCTAAAATGAAAAGAAATGATAGCTTTTTCATTGTTTATCAGAGGTTAGAAGTTAATTAAAAAAGACAAGCTACGAACATCGAAATACTCGTCATTCGTAGCTTGTCATAAAGTCTTATTTTAATTATTTAGGCTGTTTACCGATATAAGCCAGGATACCACCGTCTACGTAAAGAACGTGTCCGTTTACGAAGTCAGAAGCGCTTGATGAAAGGAATACAGCCGGTCCAACCAAGTCAGCCGGATTTCCCCAACGTGCAGCCGGTGTTTTAGCAATAATGAACTGGTCGAACGGATGACGTGAGCCATCAGCCTGAAGTTCGCGCAAAGGTGCAGTCTGAGGAGTTGCAATGTATCCCGGACCGATACCGTTACACTGAATGTTGTATTCACCGTACTCTGAAGCGATGTTTTTAGTCAACATTTTCAAACCACCTTTAGCAGCAGCGTAAGCCGATACAGTTTCGCGGCCCAGCTCGCTCATCATAGAGCAGATGTTGATGATTTTACCGCTACCTTTTTTCATCATTGCAGGGATAACAGCTTTAGAGCAGATAAACGGACCATTCAGGTCGATATCGATTACCTGACGGAATTCTGCAGCTGACATTTCGTGCATAGGAACACGTTTAATGATACCTGCGTTATTTACAAGGATGTCGATTGTACCAACTTCTTTCTCGATTTGAGCAACCATTGCCTGAATCTGATCTTCATTGGTTACGTCAGCTACATAGCCATGAGCTTTGATGCCGTCAGCTGTATAAGAAGCCAGACCTCTGTTAACAGCATCCTGATTGATGTCGTTGAAAACAATTGTTGCACCTGCTTTTGCCAATCCTGAGGCAATAGCATAACCGATTCCGTAAGATGCTCCGGTGATCAAAGCAATTTTACCTTCTAATGAAAAGTTTACCATTGATGATTTTATTATGTGATGAGTAGAGTTTTCTGTAAACGAAGAATCAATAATATTCCGGGCCTACCCTGATGAAAGTATTAATGGCCCGGAATATATGATTCAGACGTATTATCTTAATTCTGTATGTTTGTAGAAATCCTGATCGCCGTAGTCCAGGTTTTCACCTCCCATACCCCAGATGAATGTATAGTTGTAGGTTGCAGCTGCTGAGTGGATTGACCATTCGGGTGACAATACAGCCTGATCGCCTGTCATCCAGATGTGGCGGGTTTCTGTCGGTTCGCCCATGAAGTGGCAAACAGCCTGACCTTCGGGTACTTCAAAATAGAAGTAAGCCTCCATACGACGGCTGTGCGTGTGAGCCGGCATAGTGTTCCAGATGCTGCCCGGTTTCAGTTCGGTCATACCCATCTGAAGCTGGCAGGTTTCAACAACTTCGCGAACGAGCATTTTGTTGATATTTCTGTGGTTTGCAGTTTCCAAAGAACCCAGTTCCATTACTAAAGCATCGGCTTTTGTAATTTTCTTGTCAGGACAGGTTTTGTGAGCGGGACATGAATTGAAGTATAGTTTTGCGGGATTTGAAGCATCTGCACTTGCAAAGCTGACTTCTCTGTCACCGGCTCCTAAGTAAAGCGCTTCTTTATAGTCAAGTTCGTATGTAACGTCACCCACTTTTACGATACCTTTACCGCCACCAACGTTAAAGATACCCAATTCGCGACGATGCAGGAAGTGGGGAGCTTTCAACGGGTCGATAGCTTCGATGGGTAATACTTCACCAGCGGGAAGGGCTCCACCTACTACCATACGGTCGTATAGACTGTAAACCATGTTTACTTCATTTGCAGTAAATAAGTTTTCAATCAGGTGTTCTTTACGCAAACGAGCTGTGTCGTAATTTTTAGCATCCTGCGGGTGTGATGCATAACGAATTTCATAGTTTGTTTTCATAAAAAATTATTTTGTGTATATGTAGAATTTGATAAAATCAGGCTGTTTTTGTGTATTTGTGCAACCGATTGCGCAAAAGTAGTAAAAATTTAAATTGGTACACGAAAAATGGATTTAAATTTGTAGTTAAAAACAGATTTACGTATTGATAACGTTTGGGCTGCTGACTTGTAAAGGTAGGAATAAGTGGGGATTATGGCAAAATAAAAAAAGGCAAAAATGAGGAACTTCCTCATTTCGCCTTTCGGAATTTATGGAATTTAAAAAGAGTTTCAGGTAAATAAAATCAGATAAGCTGCAGCTGCGGGAATAGCAAGCAAAGGAGCATCAAAACGATCGAGGATACCACCGTGTCCCGGAAGGATATTTCCGGAGTCTTTGATCTTTAATGATCGTTTAAGCATTGACTCGAAAAGATCACCATAGGTTGCGGAAATTGAAATCACAAATGCAAATCCTATCCATTGCCATACATTCAGGCTATCACTAAAGCTGGCAAATATCAATGAGCCTAACATGGCAAAAATTACACCTCCAAAGAATCCTTCCCATGATTTTTTAGGTGAAATACGCTCAAAGAGCCGGTGACGTCCCAGTTTAACTCCAACCAGATAAGCTCCTGAATCGTTGATCCAAATGCATGCAAATAGCGCCAGAATTAATATCGGTGAATAAATTTCACTGTGTAAAAATCCAAACCAGATCAGTATTGCAAAAGGAGCTGAAATATAAAGATGCCCGAACAGTGCTAATGCGATATTCAAAACAGATGCGTCTTTTTCAGTATAAAGTTCCGAGATAAAGAGGTAAAAGAAATATGCCAGATATGGTAATAACAGCCATTTGTGAAAAGATCCGGTAGCACCCATATAAGAGACCAGTATCAGATATGAACCGGCAATAGAGTGGAGGGCTTTTTTGCTTTTGACTAATTCAAGCCGGTTCATTAAGCCATAGAACTCAAACTGAGCTGAAAAAGCAATTAAAAGAAATATAAGAAGAGCTGAAACCGGATGAAAAAGTATCGCTGTAATAATCACTGCTACAAGTACAAAGCCTGTCAGTGATCTTTTTAAAAGTTCAGGCATTAGTTCAATTTTATTTTTGTGGCGCAAAGATACAAAAAGTTTTTTAGGCTGATAAATTGCCCTGATATAAAGTTGTATCAGGAAGATAGTTCAGCGTGAAATCGGGAGAGTTATGGTGTCATAGTGTAGTTTTATGGATACAGGATTCTACTCGATTCTAAAAAAATGGAGAAGCCAAAGCCGGCTTCTCCGTTTTTTATGGATTATAGGTTCTTCCTTATTTACAAAGTCAGAGAGTCTGATGCGCTATCTGATTCTTCAAGTGATACCTCTTTTTTAGACTCTTCGGGTTTTGCTTCGATATTTGCAAGAACTTCCTCTGTGCGGGACTTCCATTTTCTTTCGCCGAAGATATGTTCCAGATCTTCTTTGTAGATTACTTCGGTTTCGAGTAGTTTTTCGGTCAGGGATTGATGTCCTTCTTTATGATCGAGCAACATGCGTTTTGCACGATCATATTGTTCGTTGATCATCTTATTTACTTCCTGGTCTATCATCAGGGCTGTAGCTTCGCTGTATGGTTTGGTAAATCCATACTCTTGTCCGGTTGAATCATAATAGCAAATATTTGCTAATTTATCACTCATGCCGTAATAGGCAATCATAGCGTAAGCTTGTTTGTTTACCCGCTCGAGGTCGTTTATGGCTCCTGTTGAAATTCTGCCCAGGAACAGTTCTTCAGCAGCACGCCCACCTAAGGTAGCGCACATTTCATCCAACATCTGTTCTTTAGTGGTGATTTGTCTCTCTTCGGGTAGGTACCAGGCTGCTCCCAGTGCACGTCCGCGGGGAACGATGGTTACTTTTACCAACGGGCTGGCATGCTCGAGGAACCAGCTCAGCGTTGCGTGTCCCGATTCATGAATAGAAATAGCTTCACGTTCTTCGCGGGTAGTTATTTTTGTTTTCTTCTCCAAACCACCGATAATACGGTCAACAGCATTGGTGAAGTCTTGTTTTTGTACATAGGTCTTTCCGTTACGGGCAGCAATCAATGCTGCTTCATTACATACGTTTGCAATGTCGGCTCCCGAGAAGCCCGGGGTCTGACGGGATAAGAATTCTATGTTAACTGATTCATCGATCTTGATCGGACGTAGGTGAACGCTGAAAATCTCTTTACGGTCGTTCAGGTCGGGCAGATCTACATTAATTTGTCGGTCGAAACGTCCGGCACGGAGCAAGGCTTTATCCAGGATATCTACCCGGTTGGTAGCAGCCATTACAATAATACCGCTGTTGGTACCGAAGCCGTCCATCTCGGTCAGTAATTGGTTTAGCGTATTTTCACGTTCGTCGTTTCCTCCCATGCTGGGATTCTTTCCACGTGCGCGACCCACAGCATCAATTTCATCAATGAAGATGATACAGGGTGCTTTTTCTTTAGCCTGGCGAAATAAGTCTCTTACACGGGAAGCTCCCACACCCACGAACATTTCCACAAAGTCGGAACCTGATAACGAGAAGAAAGGTACATCTGCTTCTCCGGCGACGGCTTTTGCCAGAAGGGTTTTACCTGTACCCGGAGGGCCAATAAGCAAGGCGCCTTTGGGTATTTTACCTCCCAGTTCGGTGAATTTTGAGGGATTGCGAAGGAATTCAACAATCTCTTCTACTTCTTGTTTCGCTTCTGAAAGTCCGGCAACATCTTTGAAAGTGACTTTGTTGATCGCTGATTTATCGAAAATCTGGGCTTTGGCTTTGCCTACGTTGAAGACACCACCGCCAGTGCCACCCTGGCCGGACATACGACGCATAAAGTATATCCAGACAAAAGCCAGAAGGATAAGCGGACCAAAGGTCCAGAGAAACTGGGTGAAGAAATCATTGCTGGGTTTGTATTCCAAAGGAATATTCAACTTGTTTTCTTTTTGCCATTGGATTTGCAGGTCACTGATTTTATCGTTAGACGGAATGTTTACTACAATTACAGGATTTTTGCCCACATTCTGAGCCGATTTGCCAAAAACACGTTGTATGGAGCTGTCCTGTATAGTAGCTTCCAGTGTATTTTTCCCTTGGTAAACAGTGATTTTTTTGATTGCGCCATCTTTGGCTAATTGCTGGAATTTGGACCAACTTACTTCATTTGTTGTTTGTACATTGTTGAAGTAGTACAATCCAATGAGTGTAAATGCAATGATCGTATAAATCCAGTAAAGGTTTATCTTAAAATTGGGTTTTTTATTATTGGAATTCTGAGGTTGTTCCATAATGTATTATTTGTTTTTAGTATAAGTCTTTAATGTGGGTGAGTTTTGCGTCATCCCAGAGTTGTTCCAATCTGTAATATTCGCGTGTTTCCGGTAAAAAGATGTGTGTTATTACACTTCCATAGTCGATTGCTACCCACTCCATATTCTTTTTGCCGTCATCACCAATCGGCTTATCACCGTTGTGTGTGCGTACATAATCTACTACGTTATTGGCAATAGCTCCTACCTGAGTTGTGGATCCGCCTTCGCACACAACCAGATAACTGCAGATTGCATCCGTGATTTTCGTCAAATCCACTATAGTGATTTTACTTCCCTTTTTATCCTGGATTCCTTCGATTACTTTTTCAAGCAGGTCCTGTGTTTCATCCATATAATGTCATTAGTTTTGTTCAGACAAACAATTAATACGCAAATATAGTTTGAAAACTTCTATTTTTTTGTTGTCAATGAAAAAAATGTTGTGTCTCAGCTACAATGGAAACATTAATTAATAAACCGATTAACGTATTTAAGTTAAGCGTATGGAAATCAAAAAGCAGTCTGTATAATGACTGCTTTTTATCATAAACTGATACTTTAAAATGTTGAATACAATTTATTTATGTAGAGTACTCCTATTTTAATTCTCGTATTACTTTTCCGGTACTGGAAAAAGAGACTCCTTGTCCGCTTGTAGTCCCCAGCATTACTGATTCAATTAATGGCTCATTTACCAGGGTGTCAGAAATCCATTCAACCAAAAAATTGGCACCTGTTCCATTTTGATCGTGTTCAGGAATAAAATAATTTGTAGCCCCTAATGGTTGTATTATAGTATCCTTGCTCAGGAAGTTAGAAACTAACTTGCCTTCATTATTGAAAAACAAAACTTTGGTTAACCTGATCGGATGGTTTAAATCCGTGTTATGTATAGCGACAAATGCGCTTAAATTAAACTTTTTGTTTGATTTATGATAAGGTACATTTGAGTATACCGGTATGTATAATAATTGTCCACGGATTTTCCTGGTATGGTTATCTTCTTTAATAATTAAAGAGTTAGCGTTAAATTCCGGGCTGGTTTGCCTGCTTTTTAAATTTATGGATTCTTTCTTACTACAGGATAACATAGCTATAAGGCTTAATATCACTGCTGCTTTTATTGAAGTTGTGTTCATATTGATTTTGTTTTTTTTTGCTTCATGATGCATTTTTTTAGCTCCGTATTTCGGTATAGTTTAATAATGGGGTGTTCATCATTGAAAGTTTAACAGGTTTATAACAGGAAAAGTTCTTTCATTATTGTTGTCTGTCTGCAACTTTTTTCGTACTTCTTCTTTTGTATGTGAAAAGTAAAGATTCCATCAGATGCCTTGTTTGTGGCAATTCGTTTCTTTTAGTGGATACTTTGATGTTAAGTAAGCATCATTATGTGGCCAATATTTGTTCGGGATAAAAAACGGTAGTACTTTTAACCCACACCTTTAAAACCGATCATTTATGCGAAAGAAAAATTATTTGTTTTTATCGGCTATTATTGCTTTTGCGCTGTTATTATCCTTACCGGTGTTTGCTGATACCAATCCTGACGGGGCTAGAATTGTAAAACGTGATGCGATACTGAAAAATATTAATCCGCCTGCTATTTCTACCTATGCTGTATCGATACGGTCATTGGGGGCAAAAGGTGATTCTCTTACCGATTGCAAGCCTGCATTTGATAAAGCGATGAAGGTGGCAAAAAAGCATAACGGAATTAAAATCATAGTTCCTTCCGGAACTTATTTTATAAATGGACCGATACATTTGGTTAGTAATGTTTGTATTGAGCTGCAAAAAGGAGCAAGGTTGAAGTTTGCTTCCGATCCGTCACGATATTTACCTGTTGTGCTTACCAGTTGGGAGGGGACATTGGTATATAACTACAGTCCGTTTATCTATGGCTATCAGCTCGAGAATATTTCGATCATCGGGGAGGGGACTATTGATGGAAATGCCTCCAAAACATTTAATACCTGGAGAGGCAAGCAGGAGAAAGATCAGATGCAGAGTCGTGATATGAATCACAATGCTTCACCATTAAAGGATCGTGTTTTCGGAGCCGGTCATTTTCTGCGTCCGCAGCTTATACAACTCTTAGAGTGTAAGAATATCCTGATCGAAGGAGTGAAGATTACCAACTCCCCGTTTTGGTGTGTCCATTTGCTGAAGTCTGAAAATATCACTGTTCGGGGAGTGCGTTATGATGCCAAAAATATCAACAATGATGGCATTGATCCCGAATATTCAAGGAATATCCTGATTGAGAATGTGGAATTTAATAATGGTGACGATAATGTGGCCATCAAAGCGGGACGTGACCATGAGGGACGGACTATGGCTATGCCATCAGAAAATATCATTATCCGTAACTGTCGTTTCAGGGGACTTCATGGAGTGGTGATTGGCAGCGAAATGTCTGCCGGTGTGCGCAACGTATTTATCGAAAACTGTACCTGCGGTGGCTATTGTAAACGGGGGATATATTTAAAGTCAAATCCTGATCGGGGTGGATTTATTTCCGATATTTATGTAAATAATGTGGCATTTGATAAAGTTGAAGACTGCTTTTTTATAACCTCCTACTACCATGGTGAAGGTAAGGGTTTTGCAACCGATATTCACGACGTTTTTGTAGATGGTCTGAAATGTAAAGAGGCTTCGAATGCCGGACTGGTGGTGCAGGGATTTCCGGAGAAAAAGGTGAAAGATGTTTATTTCAGAAATGTTATTATTGAAAAAGCTCCCATTGGTGTTAGTTTTACCAATACTGAAAATATCGTGATGAGTGATGTTAGTATCGGTGGTGAGGTAAAAGAACCGTCATCTGCAAAGTAATTTGGTTCAAGTGCAATTTAAATATGAAGCTGTATTTCGACTTTGGTCGGAATGCAGCTTTTTTTGTCAGATAAATATTTGTGTAGATTGAAATAAGATCACTTTCATTTGTTACGGAATTACTAAATTGAGTTTTATCGATATTCAGAAATTTACCTGGTACTGATATTAACCAAGTGTCTGTTCATTCATGTGGTATTAACGGGGTATTAATGGGGTTGAAAAGGAGATATCACAGTAATATCACAGTGGTATCACAGTAGTATCACAGTGATATTACAGTATTATATAGGACTGTGATATCTCTGTGATACTACTGTATTTCAATTTTGAGATTATCCTTTTAGATGTGTTTAAACCTATATTAAAAACTATTTAAAGTACTAAACTCGCAAGTTATATGCGTCACCAAAACAAAAAAATAATCAATTATCCATGAAATGTTGAAGAAAATGCATATCGCAAACCTCTATTTTTGGTCTTTATCATTAATCTGGGTATCTTTGCGCAATTTTTACCGCAAAAACTTAAACAGTATGGCAATATATTTGAATGATATCTCCAGAACTTTCAGCGAATATTTATTGATTCCGGGACTAACAACCAAAGATTGTACGCTCGAAAATATTTCACTGAAGACTCCGCTTGTCAAATTCAGAAAAGATGAAAATCCGTCGATATCCCTCAATATTCCGTTTGTATCGGCTATCATGCAGTCGGTATCGGATCACAAGATGGCTATTGCCCTGGCTCGTAACGGAGGACTTTCTTTTATCTTCGGATCACAAAGCATCGAATCTCAGGCAGAAATGGTGCGTAGGGTGAAAACCTACAAAGCCGGATTTGTGGTGAGCAATGCCAACCTTACCCCTGAACATACCTTGCGCGATGTGATTGCTTTGAAAAACGCATCAGGTCATGGCACCATCGGTATTACCGAAGATGGTACTTCTGAAGGTAAATTGCTTGGTATCGTAACCGGACGTGATTACCGCATTACCCGCGATAGCATGGATAAGAAGGTAAAAGAGTTTATGACTCCGTTCTCTAAACTTGTGACCGGTGAACTGGGTATTTCAATTACTGACGCAAACGACATTATCTGGGATCACAAGCTCAATTGCCTTCCTATTATTGACAAAGACCAAAACCTCAAATACCTGGTTTTCCGTAAAGATTATGAAAACCACAAGGCGAATCCAAACGAATTGTCAGATGACAACATGAAATTACTTGTGGGTGCCGGTATTAATACCCGTGACTACAAAGAACGTGTGCCGAGATTGGTTGAAGCCGGTGTTGATGTTATGTGCATTGACTCATCGGATGGTTTCTCCGAATACCAGAAAGAGACACTTGAGTACATCAAATCTACCTTTGGCGATCAGGTAAGAGTGGGTGCCGGTAACGTAGTTGACCGTGACGGATTTCTTTACCTGGCAGAAGCCGGAGCTGACTTTATTAAAGTTGGTGTAGGTGGCGGATCTATCTGTATCACCCGTGAGCAGAAAGGTATCGGACGTGGTCAGGCTACAGCAATCATTGAAGTAGCTGAGGCCCGTGACGAATATTTCAAGAAAACAGGTGTATATATTCCTATCTGTTCTGATGGTGGTATCGTACAGGATTATCACATGGTTTTGGCATTGGCAATGGGTGCTGACTTTATCATGATGGGCCGTTATTTTGCCCGCTTTGACGAAAGTCCTACCCGCAAACTGATGGTTAACGGTAATTATATGAAGGAATACTGGGGCGAAGGTTCCAATCGTGCCCGCAACTGGCAACGTTACGATGCGGGTGGCAGTGAAGGCCTTAAATTCGAAGAAGGAGTTGACAGCTTCGTGCCTTATGCCGGTAAACTAAAAGACAACTTAGCGATCACGCTGGGTAAAATCAAATCGACTATGAGCAGCTGTGGTGTGATGTCTCTGGATGATTTGAAACAAAATGCTAAGATCACGCTTGTATCTTCTACCAGTATCATCGAAGGTGGTGCACACGATGTAGTGGTAAAAGACAGCCATACAAACAATTGATTATGAGTTAAGTGCTCATTTAGATAAAATAAGAAAAGGCTTCGGATTGAAGTGCCTCAAATGTTATATCTGACATTTGGGGCGCTTTTCAGATCCGGAGCCTTTTTTTGTATTATTTCACCTTTACCACACCAGGTATGCATAGACCTGGTGTCCGGTATATGATATGATCTATTCGCGAAACTGTCGCATCACATTTGCAGGTGGGCGTTGGAAGGCCAGTTCATTAGCCATAAAACGCATATAGGGTTCAGTGTGTTTAAAGTAATATTGAAATCCGGCACAGAGGTAATTGTGCGGGTGTTGTTCATCGGGGTACCGGATGATGCGGTTTTTGGGGCATTCTCCGTTACACAATGACAAATATTTACATTGTAAACAGATATCGGTCAGGGTGCTGCGTTTATCATTCCCAAAGCGGATTTGTTCTTCTGAAAGCATCATCTCGGTAATCGTCTTCTCACGGATATTTCCCCGTTTGTATTCCGGAAAAACGAAATGGTCGCAAGCGTAGAGGTCTCCATTGGCATCTATGGCAGCGGCGTGACCACATGTACGGGCATAAATACAGGTGCCGGGTGGCGTGTTAACGTATCCGGCCAGCGTGTTGTCGAAGGTTGTGACATAAATCCGCCCCACATCGTAGCGTACCCATTCATCAAATATTGCGGTCAGGAATTTACCATATTCCAGTGCAGGTACCGACCATGAGGTTAGTTCGCCTACTGTCTGTTGCGCAGACGCCAGTAGGTTAGAAGTCGGATCCAACCGTTCAACTACCGGAGAGAACTGAATATACTGAGCTCCGATGGATTTGAAGAAATGGTAGACTTCAAGCGGATATTTCACGTTATAATCGTTTACCACCGACAAGATATTGAACTCCACACCGTGTTTTAGCAACAATTCCACACCCCGCATTACTTCAGTGAATGAACCTTTACCGGCTATATTTTTGCGATAATGGTCATGGCAATGCTCCGGTCCGTCTAACGAAATCCCGATCAGGAAGTTGTTTGCTTTGAAGAAGCGGCACCAGTCATCGGTAAGTAGTGTGCCGTTGGTTTGCAGTACGTTATCAATTTTGCGGCGCTTACCATACATTTGCTGATAACGCAATGCCTTTCGGAAATAATCGATACCCAGCAGTAACGGTTCACCTCCGTGCCAGGTGAATAAAACCTGTTCACCCGGTTGCGCATTGATGTATTGTTGGGTAAACTCTTCCAGTATTAAATCGCTCATGCGGGGAGGACTGTTTTTCGGACGAAGCTTTTCTTTATCTAAATAATAACAATAGTTGCAGCGCAGGTTACAGGCAGCCCCGATGGGTTTGGCCATTACATAGATGGGGTGTTTGAGAGGATTAAACTGGATGGTTTTCTTCATATAATATTTTAATGTGCCGATATACCGGGATATAGGCGATTGTCATTGTTGTGGCAGGTTGAAAAAAGCTTTGAGAATGCTCTGTTTTTTACTTATGCAAATATCTTCTTTTTATTTATAAAATAAAATACCCCGATTACGGTTTTTACATTCCGTAATCGGGGTTTTGAATTATTTTTACTATTTAGGGAGTGGATCTTTTCGATTTTTAATTATCTCAGGTCGGGCCAGTTTTCAGATTCAACACGAGCAGTTTTGATGTATTTCTCAATCGTATCCACAACAACCGGATTGTGGGAGGATAGATCGTTTTTTTCCATGGTATCGTTGCTTAAATCATAAAGCTCCAGTTTTTTACCGGGAGCTGTACGGATAGCTTTCCATTTACCCCAGCGAACTGCCTGCGACTGATTGGGGAACTCCCAATAGAGAAACCTTTTTTCTGTCTGTTGATTTTTACCTTTCAACGTTGGCAGAATGCTGATGCCATCAATCTGTTGAGGTGTTTTTGCACCGGTGATATCTGCCAGGGTCGGCATGAAATCGGGGAAATAGGTGATAGCATTACTGATCTTTCCTTTAGAGCAATGTTCAGGCCAGCGGACTATCATCGGAATTCGGATTCCTCCCTCATAAAGATTGCCTTTAAGTCCGCGTAAATTACTGTTGCACATCAGCTCTTTGTGGGGTGCCATTACAGCGCCTCCGTTATCGGAAATGAAAATGACGATTGTATTATCTTTCAGACCGTTTTTATCCAATGCCTGCAACACACGACCTACATTATTATCCATGTGCGTTACCAACGCTGCGTATGTTTTGGCCGTTTCACTCAGTTTCATATTTTCGTAAATGCCCCGGTCTTTGATAACATAGGGTTCGTGCGGGGTATCGTAGGCCAGGTAGAGGAAAAACGGACGTTCTTTATTCTCTCCGATAAATTGGATGGCTTCATCGGTTGATATGTCGTTGTTGTGCTTACCTTGTACTCCGTTCTGATTTTCAGGAACATCAACCAATAGCCTGTTGTTGTAGCGTTTAGCAGGATAGTAATAGGGTGCATTCGATTCCGGACTAGTGATGAGCCAGCCTTTAAATTCATCGAATCCACGGTCAAGCGGACCAGCATCCGGATTAAATCCATCCTGATGCCATTTATTGACCAGCATAGAGTGATAACCAGCACCGTGAAGCATCAGGGCTAATGTAGTATCAGTCTCCAACAGGTGCATCCGGCGGATTTTCTGCCCGTTTTTATCACCTTCTATTCCTCCCGCTTTACAGAAATTATCGCGAATACGGCTATGACCGGTGTTTTTTCCGGTGAGCAGACAACAGCGGGATGGTGAACTGATAGCTGATCCGGCATAAGCCTGGGTAAAACGAATGCCGTCCTGAGCGAGTTGGTCGATATTAGGTGTCTTAACTACTGGATTGCCGTAACAGGCAAGATCACCATAACCCATATCGTCGGCAATAATAAAGATAATATTGGGTTTTTCGGTTTTGTGTTTTTTATTAGCGGCAGTTGCCGTTGGCGATAATGCGGTTGAGATAATACCGGCTCCAAGGGTAATGGTTTGGAGGGTTAGGTTGGGTTTCTGCATGATCTTTAAAGTTGATTTATAAAATACGAAAGTAAGACTAATTCATTAAAATCACCCTGTGTTTTTGTCCGAAAAGCTTGATAAAATGACCTCAACCCTGATTCTTAATCAGCGACATCAACTCGCTAACTGACAGTTTGGCTGACTGATCACTGCCTTCGAGCAGGGAGTCGGCCAGGTCGCGCTTGGTATTGTGCAGTTGGATGATCTTCTCTTCGATCGTATTTTCGGCCACGAGACGATAGATCGTTACCGGACGGTTCTGGCCGAAACGGTGTGCACGGTCGGAGGCCTGGTCTTCGATAGCGGGATTCCACCACGGATCGAGGTGAATCACGTAATCGGCGGCAGTCAGGTTCAGTCCCAATCCACCCGCTTTGAGACTAATGAGGAAGAGTTCGCCTTCACCGCTCTGGAAGGCTTTCACGCTTTTTTCGCGTTCTGTTATCGGTGTAGAGCCATCAAGATATTGGTATTTGACACCCTGCTTATCGAGCGCTTTGCGCACGATAGCCAGGTGGGAGACAAACTGGCTGAATACCAGCGCACGGTGTTTATTCTCAATCAGTTCGGTGATGATTTCGAGGAAAGTGGCCAGTTTTGACGAACCGATCTTCACTTTAGGATCCACCAGCGCAGGATTGCAGCAAGCCTGACGCAGGCGGGTGATTTCGGCCAACGCTCTCAAATGCTTAGTGCCCTGAGCGCTGTCGTCACTCTCCAGATTTTCAATGGCCTGACGACGTAAAGCCTCGTAAAAAGCAATCTCTTCGTCGCTGAGCTGAATCTTCTTGACGATCTCGGTTTTAGGTGGCAATTCATCCAGAACCGCCGATTTGGTACGGCGCAGGATAAAGGGCGTGATTAGCTTCTTCAGGTGCTTCCGTGCGTAATCATTATCCGGTTTGATAAACATTTCGGTGAAATGGGGCATTGTTCCCAGCAATCCGGGATTGATGAAGTTGAAGAGGTTCCACACTTCTCCCAGGTGATTTTGCAAGGGCGTACCGGTCAGCGCCATGCGGAAACTGGCCTGTAACTGCATGGCTGCTTTCGAGGTTTTGGTGGCGAAGTTCTTGATGGTATGCGCCTCATCGAGCACGGCGGTGGCAAAGGTGATTTCCGATAATGCCTTCTCTTCCGATTGAAGCAGTCCGTATGACGTAATCAGCAGATCGCCGGCTTCGAGGCTTTTAAGCGTCTCTTCGCGGCTTCCGCTGTTTAATGTTTTGACGTTTAACGAAGGGGCAAAACGGGTGGCTTCGTTGGCCCAGTTACCCAATACGGAAACGGGACATATTACCAACGCCGGACCCAGATTGGCACGGTGTAACAGGACGGAGAGCGTCTGTACGGTTTTACCCAGACCCATATCGTCTGCCAGACAGGCTCCCCCTTCCCATTCGGCCAGTCTCGCCAACCAGCGGAATCCTTCTTCCTGATAGGGACGCAGGTCGGCTTGTAAGGAGACCGGAACGGGCACATCGGACGTTTGTACCTTTTCTACCCGTTGGCGAAACTCTTTCCATGCCTTATCTGTTTTCAGGTCTTCAACTTCTTCAAAGAATTCCCCTAAAGCCATGGAGGCGAATTTGTTGATTTTCAATCCGTCCTTTCCGACAGTTGAGAATGAACGCAGCTCTTCCAACTGCTTTTTCAGTTTGTCGCTCAGGGCAAGGAACTCGCCCTGGCCCAGTTCAACAAAGCGGTCGTGTCCTTTGGCCGTATATTCCAGCAGTTGCTGAATGGTGATCACGGTATTTTCATCGACCTTAAGTTCGCCTTGTAGTTCAAACCAGTTGCTTTTGCTCTTGACCTTCAGTTTCAGGTTGGCGAAGTTGACCGTACCGCGTATCTTATAACGTTCGCCTTCGGGCCATTCCACCACGCATTTATCCTGATGGGCCGCCAGTATGTCGAGCAGATGGAGCGAATCCATCGGTTCGTCGAAGGAGATCAGCTCATCGTTAATATCCAGGCTTTCGAGTGACTGGATATCGTTCATCAGGGCATTGGCAAGTTCGGTTTCCTGTTTAAGATCGCGCTTCACCTGAAGCTGTTCGCCGTGTTCGTTGGCAAAGAGGACCTTACCACCTTTACCCGGTTTACAATAGGGGGGATGCGAGCCGAAAGGTTTGGCAAAGAGTTCGGCTTTGAGCCCGTCACCCAGTGGCAGGAGTTGCACCCGGATGCGATTGTCGGCTTCCACCTCTTTCACATTGGAACGTTCTCCCTCATTGGCCACCAGGTCGGAGTGGACGGTCAGGTGCGAACTGAATCCGCCCAACAGTTGCGCCAGCTTCTCTTTCCCTTTCTCCGGAACGACGACCTTTTCCTCTTTGATGATTTGCAGGATCTGTTTCTGTTGAGGTGTCAGGTCATACACCCGGTAGCGTGTATTGGTCTCTTTCTCCACAAAAAAGCTTTGGGAGACATCCTTAATATCCGTCTTGAGGGTATAACCTTTCGATGTTTTGGAAACCTGCAATGATGGTTGAGCCGGTACCAGTTCAACCGGAATATCGGGATATCCGTTGAGGTAAACATAAGGATGACCGATCAACTCCTTGATGCCTTTATAGGTAAATTCATAATCATCCCCGCGCCAGGTATTAATGCGCCGGATCGTTTTGGCTACCCGTAAATCCTGCTCGGTCATGCCGTCAACAGTACCTGCAAAAAAGTTTTTTAAAGCAATATTACGCCCTTTTGTCCATGCGCCTTTGGCAGTGCGGGTCTGTAATACCGGCTGGATGTAATAGTGTTGCAGATTCACAAAATAGATCACCCGGGCTTTGCTATCCCCATCTGTGGCTGTCGATTTTGACTTACCCAGACCAATACCCAGTAGTTTGTTGAGCGAAATTTCCCACTCTTCCTGTCGGGAGATCAGGGAGAGTACGGGTGGGTATTTTAATATTGCGGCTAACTCTTTGAAAATGGATTCAATATCATCATGATTCGTCCATTGCGTCATCGCGTAAGCCGCTTCATAGGCCAGGATATAGTATCCGTTCTCTTTCGCCTTTTCTATTGTCTGGACAATGGATTTATGGAGTATTGCATCGGGAATCCTGTTTATGAGATAGATGATCAGGATGCCGATCAGTTCCTGCAGATTATGATTCTGTGAACGGATGTTGTCAGATAGATATTTGAGAATTGATTCCGCGTGCTTTTTTTCATTCAAAGCAAAATAGGGTACCGCCTTAAAACCGTAATCAAACGGAGTAAATGACTTTTTCTCCAGGGCAGCCTCAATTTTACTGAATACCGGGGTAAATCTTTCCGCCGGCAGACACAATAATGCGGTCAGGTAATAAAAGGCAGTATGTGGAACGATGGGGAGTTGAGATCCTTTGTATTCCTGTGTTTTACGCTGCTCTTTCAGACCCTTCTCGAAATTGGCTAATGCTCCTTCGATATCCCCTCTGGTTAGCTGGTGAATGGCTATGGAATTTGGATTGGAAAGACCTGCCTGAAGTTCGGCCTGAATGCATTTTTCAAAATCTCCCTTATGTAAATCAGCATATGTGCTTAACGTCGGAAACTCGCGAAGTTGTTCAGGAGACAACTTTGCTGCCAGTTTCTTTAAGGCAGAATCCAGTCCGGAAACAGAATCCAGATTCTGGAGTGTTTTGGTGATGTTATTCCCGATAATTTCTTTTAATGCCACATTGTGAAGCAATGGAATAAAAGGGTAATATTCTTCATAATCAAAGATTTCGGTGAACAGGTGAAAGATATTCCGGCTAAAAAAGAACCGGATCTGATCAGCCTGTAGCTTCTCGAATTTTTTGTGGTCAAACAGAAGCGTATAAAGCATATTTCTGAAATCCCGAAACGGATTACTGCTGTAATTACTGGTCGTTTGGATCAGATTCCATTCTTTATCATACCCCTGAAGCTGGGGGTAAACATATATCATAAACGATACCTCAGCCGAAAAACTCTTATAATAACCTCCGTCAAAGCGAATTATCCCGTGCTGTACCCCCCGATCCAAAACGGTTTGTATCTCTTTGGACAGCATCTTATGCCTTAACTTTACTAACGACTGTAGTTCGGTTACAGAAAATGAGCAAGCCCATAATGCGGCTATTTTCAGGACATGTTGTTCTTCGGGACGAAGGGATTTATAGTAGTCGATCTGGCGTTGTGATAGCATGGATAGCAATGTTTGGTTTTTAAGGTTGCAAAGATAAAGATAGCCCTACAACATACAAATGAAAAAATAGTTTCTCTTACTCACTTTGGTTTGTAAACCAATGGGTAACGAGGTGTGTTAGATTATCATACAACTCAAATTATCTGGTATGGAAAACAACACAAATCACAACAGTAAGTGCCCGGTAACCGGACATGGCGGTGGCGGAACCACAAACCGCGATTGGTGGCCCAAACGTCTAAAAATTAGTGTTTTGCGGCAGAACTCTGCTTTGTCCAATCCAATGGGAGAAGACTTCAATTATGCAAAGGAGTTTAAAAGCCTTGATTTTGACGCATTAAAGAAAGACCTGCGTGCGCTGATGACTGACTCGCAAGAGTGGTGGCCGGCAGATTTCGGACACTATGGTCCGTTGTTTATCCGTATGGCCTGGCACAGTGCGGGAACCTACCGCTTGGGTGACGGACGTGGTGGTGCAGGAGCAGGACAACAACGCTTCCCACCGCTCAACAGCTGGCCCGATAATGCCAACCTGGACAAGGCGCGAAGGCTGCTCTGGCCGATCAAACAAAAATATGGTAAAAAAATATCCTGGGCAGACCTGATGATTCTGGCCGGTAATGTAGCGCTGGAATCAATGGGATTCAGGACCTTCGGCTTTGGCGGTGGACGTGCAGATGTGTGGGAACCCGATGAGAGTGTTTATTGGGGTACTGAAACCACCTGGCTGGAAGGAGATAAACGCTATTCCGGGGAAAGAGACCTGGAAAATCCGCTTGCAGCAGTTCAGATGGGCCTGATTTATGTGAATCCGGAAGGGCCTAACGGTGTACCCGATCCGGTAGCAGCGGCTAAAGATATCCGGGAAACATTTGCCCGTATGGCCATGAATGATGAAGAGACTGTTGCTCTGATTGCAGGTGGTCACACTTTTGGCAAAACCCACGGAGCCGGGGATCCTAAGCTTGTGGGACCTGAGCCGGAGGCTGCCGGCATCGAACAACAAGGCCTGGGCTGGATCAGTAAATTTGGTACGGGAAAAGGAGGAGATACCATCACCGGCGGTCCGGAAGTCATCTGGACCAGTACCCCGATCAAATGGAGCAGCAATTTCTTCTGGAACCTGTTTGGTTACGACTGGGAATTAACCAAGAGTCCGGCGGGAGCTTATCAATGGACACCCAAAAACGGTGCAGGAGCGGATTCTGTTCCTGATGCACACGATCCGTCCAAAAGACATGCCCCATCTATGCTTACCACTGACCTGGCTTTGAGGTTTGATCCCATCTATGAAAAAATATCGAGGCGCTTCTACGAAAATCCGGATCAGTTTGCAGATGCATTTGCACGCGCGTGGTTCAAACTAACGCACCGGGATATGGGTTCACGTGCCCGTTACCTCGGACCGGAAGTACCGGCTGAGGAGCTGATCTGGCAAGATCCGATTCCGGCTGTCAATCACAAACTGATTGATGAAAATGACATCGCTGCATTGAAAGTTAATATATTGGATTCCGGACTGACTGTTTCGCAGTTGGTTTCTACCGCATGGGCTTCTGCCTCCACCTTCCGTGGATCTGACAAACGGGGCGGTGCCAACGGGGCCCGCATCCGCCTGGCTCCTCAAAAAGACTGGGAAGTAAATCAACCGGCACAATTGGCTCTGGTGTTGAACATCCTAGAGGGCATTCAAAAGGATTTCAATGATGCTCAGGTTGATGGTAAAAAGGTTTCTCTGGCCGACCTGATTGTATTAGCAGGTTGCGCGGGTGTAGATAAAGCTGCAAAATCTGCCGGGTATGAGATTAATGTTCCTTTTACTCCCGGTCGTATGGATGCTTCGCAAGAGCAAACCGATGTGACCTCTTTCACCGTCATGGAGCCTGCGGCAGACGGATTCCGCAATTATCTGAAAAAGAAATACGCTATCCGCACCGAAGAGCTGTTGGTTGATAAAGCCCAACTGCTGACACTTACCGCACCTGAAATGACCGTTCTTGTAGGAGGTCTGCGTGTTCTGAATACCAATTACGGCAACACGAAACACGGCGTTTTCACCCAACGCCCGGAAGTGCTGACCAATGATTTCTTTGTCAATTTACTGGACATGAGTACGGCATGGAACCCAACTTCCGAATCTGAAGACGAGTTTGAAGGACGTGACCGTGCAACCGGAGAGCTCAAATGGACTGGAACGCGCGTCGATCTGATCTTCGGCTCCCATGCGGAACTCAGGGCTATTGCCGAAGTTTATGCGTGTGCCGATGGTCAGGCGAAGTTTGTAAGGGACTTTGTGGCGGTATGGAATAAAGTCATGAATCTGGATCGCTTTGATCTGGCATAGAGAGGTAGAATTGGATATTTTAAACGTACACTGATTAACGACTCCCTTGAGAAGATAGGTTTTCAACTTGTTCTCACATATATCAATCATGTCATGTATAATAAACCACCGCATACCGAACGGTACATACGGTGGAGTGAGGACAATGAGTGAACGAATCTCTTACAGGGAGTCCGTTTCCATTTAATCGAGCGCTAGCCCAACCGGGTAGGAGATACGGCGGGGGCGGTTTTCATAGTCGAGTGCAGCGAATACAAAGACACCTTCTACTGCTTTCTCGCGCTTCTCGCCATACATCTCTTCTACAAATATCTCTACCTGAACGATTAGTTTTACAGAACCGGCTTTCTCCACACGTCCCACAACCTCAGCAAAAGAGCCCGGGGATATCGTTTTCAGAAAACGGATATTTTCGGTATTGACTGTGAACATGCGCTGTCGGGTAAAGCGTGTGGCGGTGATATAGGCCACCTCGTCCATCCACTGCATGGCCTGTCCGCCAAAGAGAGTTTCATTTGCATTTAATGTACTCGGAAATATAGCCTTGAACTGGCGGGTTTCGCTGGATTGGATTCGTTTTTCCATAATAAGATTGATTTTGACGCTGCAAAAATAATTCTTTATATGAACATATGTTCAATTAAAGTTCTATTTTTGCATTTCAATAATACGAAACAAATGGCCAGAACTCCACAAAAAAGAAGAATAGCATCACCTCCCATGATGGATGGATTCAAGCCGTTTGGGATACCGATGAGTACACTTGAACCTGTGATTCTGCTGTATGAAGAGTACGAATCCATGCGTTTGTGTGACTATGAAGGCCTGACACAGGAACAGGCTGCGGAAAAGATGGAGGTTTCCAGACCTACCTTTACCCGGATCTACGAAAAAGCGCGTCGTTCCATAGCGCAAGCCTTTGTGGAAGGGAAAGCCATATTCATTGAAGGGGGTAATTATCATACGGATGATTACTGGTACCGTTGCGAAGCGTGTAAGAAACTGGTGATTGAAGCTCATGAAGTTGAACTGTGCAGCTATTGTCACTCACCTGAACTCAGAAAATTGAATGCTCATGGATAAATGTAATGAAGAAAGCCTTTACAACGGTTTCTGCATCTGTGTACACTGTGGTACCCGGTTGCCTCACGTCAAAGGCATTCCCTGTCGTGAAACCAATTGCCCGAATTGTGGTAAATCCATGATGCGCGAAAACGGATATCATCATCAATTATACTTACAAAAAAAAAGGAGATAAGACACATGAAAGTAGCGATTCCGACACGGGGTACGGTGGTTGATGACCACTTTGGCCACTGCGAGAAATACACCATTTTTACAATTGGTGCGGATAATAGTATTGAAAGCAGCGAGACTCTTCTTCACCTGAAGGATGTGGTTGTAAGTCAAACATTGCTTCAGTATTGAAAGAAAAAGGCGTAAAAGTAATGCTGGCCGGTAATATGGGCGATGGCGCGATGAAGAACCTAATCATGCGTCAGATTGAGGTAGTGAGGGGGTGTAAAGGAGATGTAAATGGGCTGATCGAATCCTATCTGCATGGAGGGGTTGATGATTCGGGCATAGGTTGCGATCACGATCATAGTCATGGAGCCGATCACGTGTGCTCGCATTGATAGGTAAAAGTTTTATGCAAATAAAGGTATTGATAGACAACACACCACATCCAGTGCACCCTTATGCCACGGAGCATGGTCTAAGTATCTGTTTCGAAGTCGGTCAGCAACGATGGTTACTGGATATGGGCGCTTCACGGCTCTTTGCTGCCAATGCATCTCGAATGGGATGTGATATTGCGACAATGGATT